>NZ_FPBV01000002.1 GCF_900116805.1 Paenalicyclobacillus macrosporangiidus
CTGTCTACAAAAACCCTTGCACATAAATTCGCGATCAGAGCCCCAAAATCCTGGCCAGTAAACGACTTTCCGTTTGTTCAGCAGACCCTAATTACAGTTGCAGAAAAAAACAAGAGTAGTGCGTACTGCAATAGCTTATCTCTAGCATCGAGGTGTTTCTTCACAATAAATATACAAATAAGCCCTACCGCTAGGAGGATTACCGCGTTACGAGATGTTGACACTAGCGTGTCAACACAACCAATAATGAAATAAAGGAGGTCAGATTTCCCGAGCGACCGCTTCGAAATGTAATTAGAGTAAACAACAATCGACAGAATGGCACTCGCATCACCAAACGAGAAGGGATCCGTTAGGGTGGAGTCCGGTCTTATTATTGACCCAAAATTGACCACCCACATCGAGGTGTTCTCCCCCCACGTGAGGCCGAAGGCGCTCATGAATCGTATTGGCCCCAAGATCATCTCAAACAGAGCCGCAATGAACATAGTAACCAGCGCTAATCTCGATAATTTTTCGAATGCCACACAAAGATTGAGTACGGAAGTTATATCTAATAGATGCACAATTATAAACACAAGTGTAAAGAACGCAATGATGCGTAGTTCATTAAGCGCCATGTCAAACGGAATTCCCGTAAAGTGACCAACCAGCACAGCCATGACTAAGCTGAATAGCCACATCAAAATGCCGACCATAGAGACGTTTACCATAGCATGCCGGGTCCCCGAGCGTTTTCGACTTATATACCGCACAACAGTAAGAACAAAAGCAACGCTCAATAATACGACTTTGTAACTCCTAAGAGTAGAACTTTGTCCGATCACTAAGTTTATTACTCCGGTGAAAACGCTGAGATAAAGCAACCACTTGAGGGCTTTGGAAGCTATCATCTATGGTCTCCTAATCTGGCATTGTGGTGTAGTAATTCCTTTAACACGCCGAAAAACTGTCGTGTTGCAGTCCCCGCATCAGTAACCTGCCTTACATGAGTCGCGCCTCTGGCTCTTACCTTGGCTCGTACACTTGGGTCGTTGGCCACTCGGAGCATACCACCTCGTATACTGTCAATACTCGCAGGATTGACATACACACCGAAGTCACCAACAACCTCTCTGAAAACATCTAATTCTGAAACTACCACTGGAGTTCCCGATGCAATGGCCTCTAGTGGGGGAATGCCAAAACCCTCACAATAAGATGGATAAATTAGCCCAAGGGAATGTTTATAGAGATACAAAAGCTGTTCATCAGCAACGTAATTCAAATACATGACTCTACCAGACATATTAGCACACTCATTTATAGCCTGTTCTATCAGCGGGAGTCCCCATCGTTTTGGACCAACCATAACAAGCCCCACGGATTCATCTGGGTACCGGCTAAGTGCCCTGACTATGCCGTGGATGTTTTTTCTCGGTTCAATATTCCCTACGGCCAGAAAGTACCGCGCGGGAAGTTGCGGAACATCCAGCATTTCATCCCCAAAATAAATATCCTTAATGCTTGGCGGAAACGGTATAACGAATTTCTTTCTCATGTCGAAATAGCCTTTAATCTGGTTGGCTACGGCCTTTGAAGGAACAAGTACTACGTCACTCCTCGAAATAGACAGAGGCAACAAAGCGTTCATATACCACACGTGCATCCTTTGATGCATCTCAGGGAATTCATAAAAAGAGAAATCGTGCACGGTTGACACCATAACCTTGGCAATTCGTTGGGATGGAAGTAAAAAATTAGGTGATATAAAGACATCCGGTTTAAGTTTCTTCAATTTCTGTGGCAAATACAAATTCAACCACAGCGGAGAGGAAAACTTGCTATCACCCCCATCAACTATTAGTTGTTCCAATGATAGCCCTTGTCTATCAAGCGAAACAGCATGATTGGAGCACAGAATCAGTCGAACTTCTGGAACTTGTGACAGGTGTTTCACAAGGGTGTTAACATACATCCCAATCCCCGTGAGTTGGCCTACTAGTTTCCTTGCATCTACAGCTACTGTTATCACTCGATTACCCCCTCACCTGGACCGGCAGTATTACGGAGTATGATTAGTCTTGACAACCACGAGGCGGACTGAGTCCGCCTGTGTTTCTTCAAACACCAACAGGAGATCTACCTAATAGGTATATAAAAAGGTTTCGCGTTTCCCAAGGAGCTACACACCTTCCCGTCTACCCGTCAGTATTTCTCCCCAGCTGGCTAAGGCTGTGTCGAAACTGTAAAGGGCTTCGACAAGCTGCCTGGCGGCTCTTCCGATCGCTACCCTGCGTGATTCATCTGCCAAAAGGGCCAGAACACTGTTCGCAAAGCCTTCGTCATCATCCGCAACAACATAGTGTATTCCATCCACACCGGCTATCCCTTCTACTCCAATCGAGGTTGTCACTACCGGGAGGCCAAGGGCCATTGCCTCAAGGATCTTGGTCTTTATTCCACTTCCATACCAAATAGGTGCCACAAACACCTTACTTCCCTTCAATATGGGCACGAAGTCATCCACTTCTCCAATAAAGTCTATTCGTTGATGCTGCCTTGCCCTATTTTGAAGTCGTGCGCTAGGTGATCGTCCAACAATACGTAACACAACGTCGGGATCACGTTCCATTATGCGGGGCCAGATTTCATCAATGAACCGTGTAATACCGTCCACGTTATGAGGTACGTTCAACGCACCGAGAAAAGTTATGGCATGCAATGGCGGCCCGTCGACGTCTGCGGTTAGTAATCTGTGATCAACTGCAGGAGGGATGGAATATACTTTAGTACCGGGTGGGCAGCGATCCATCAAGCGCCCGACTTCAACCGGTGAAACCAATACGGAACAATCGCATTTAGTCGCGAGGACCGTCTCGTACCTTTTGGCAGTTATCGCTTCGAGCCAAACGACAGCCTTAATCAGACCGATATTGTGCAAAATCTTACTAACCACTTGTATTGTACGAGTAGAGCCTGCCTTCCCTACGGGATTAGTACTGATCTTACTCGTAATTTGCCGGAAATACCTCGTTGATATTAAGTCGTCAAGGTCCGCAACTTTTCTGTATATACTTCCGATATTCAACAAGTATTCTCCAGTTCTAATCATGTCGCCAATTACCACATCTACATTTTCCTCCGCAATGATCTTCTGAATCACCCGTTGATTACGTGCACTCCAAAATACCGCAGATTGAAGGGGGATTATTCTGCATTTAATAATATTTACTATCCAATTAAAAAACGCGTACACTAGGGATGGTAGGGGTAATACAACCAACCGATCGATAAATGACGGTACAGCAGTAGACTGAGATGATCCGAAAGAACCGAGAGCTACCACAATCAGACGGCACCCCAATTTTTCGTGCATGTACCTGCAGTAGTGGTACAAGACTATTTTTCGCCCATCCGTGGGGGGAAAGGGGAGCCTGCTGGTTATAAAAAGCACCGTGAGCTCGGACTTGTTCCCTAACAAGCAAAATGCCCCATTCCACGAAATATTACTCTGCACTCTATGCCTCTGAGTGACGGACAACTAAGTCGCAAGCCTGTAAGAATCCCTTACGACGACTGCTCCTTTTGTGCACTGAACGGGGATCCTATACCTATCAACTTTCACCCGGAACGCCTCGCTGCCTCTTCGTCAGACCAACGATCGCGGTTCATGTAAGATAAATGCCTCGTTACTCGGTACTGGCGGCCCGTGTCTATGACGCGGACATATAACATGGTAACCGAATACGTCCTATTGTACGTTGACACACCATTGATCCGCGTTTCAGGAATTTTACCCACAATTCTACAGCTATGACTCTTACATGTACACCGAGCACACCGGAGAAGCTATTCCACCAATGTAAGGTAGCCAATTAGACCTACCCTCAGAAGGTGTCGACAACATGAAATACCAAATCGCTAACGAAGCGGGATTGGCGAGCGGCACCCGCGTCCCACGCTCAACAACACAACTCCAGCCATCTTCATTTCATCCGGTTTCAGAACATTCCGGCCATCGAACACCACCGGGCAGCGCATGAAACGAGCCACGCGTCGCCAGTCAAGGGCCACGAACTCAGGCCATTCAGTCACAACCACCGCAGCATCCGCTCCAGCTAATACCAAATACGGATCGTTACATACGTCCAGAATTTTGGACGCACCCGAAATCCAACCCCTTACACGACGCACAACCGGGTCACACATACGGACCACGGCCCCCTCAGCCATAAGCGCCACATATAGATCAATGGCCGGCGACTCGCGCACATCATCCGTACCTGGTTTAAAAGCTACGCCCAGAAGAGTGATAACCCTACCTGCTAGTGTACCAAAGCTTTCCTTGAGACGTCGGACGGGTTCAAGACGCTGGCGTTGATTCACTTCGACCACCGCACGGAGCAATTGAAAGTCGTACCCCGCCTCGCCCGCAATGTTTACTAGTGCTCGCGTATCCTTGGGGAAACATGATCCACCGTACCCTAAACCCGCACGGAGGTATGACGGTCCGATACGAGGATCCAACCCCATCCCATACGCCACCTGGGTGACGTCGGCACCGACGCGATCGCAGATATTCGCGATTTCATTGATAAACGAGATCTTCGTCGCAAGGAAGGCGTTTGACGCGTACTTGATCATCTCGGCCGTCGCGGTGTCCGTCACGACGACCGGGGCGTCCAACCCCTCGTGCACAGTACGCAGCATTTGCTCCGTGGCCTCGTCCATTACGCCAAATATCATTCTATAGGGACGGAACACGTCCTGAATCGCTTGGCCTTCGCGTAAAAACTCCGGCACCGAGGCTACACGCAGGTCCGGCCGCCCTTGCGCTGCCAGCCGTTCTTTGAGTTTGCTCGCCGTTCCCACAGGCACCGTGCTTTTGATAGCCACCACGGCACCATGTGGCAGTGCCCTAGCCAATCCGTCCACCGCCATGAACACGGACGTGAGATCCGCGCTGCCCGTTGGTGTCGGGGGCGTCCCGACGGCCACAACCGCCATGGCGGCGTCTGTGGGCTCGGGAAAGGTCGTATGGAACGAGATTCGACCTTCTTGCACCTGCTCCCCAAGCAATTCGACCAAGCCGGGTTCGTAGAAAGGAACTTGGCCCTGACGCAGAGCTTTGATCTTGCTTTCATCCACATCAACACATGCAACCGAATGGCCCAGTTTAGCGAAACACAGTCCCGTCACCAATCCCACGTATCCCGCTCCGACGACAACTACGTTGATGGTCACCACCACCTTCCGTACAGCCCACTTGATCCCGGCACACTAGTTCGAGAAGATAAACGCGAGTGTCATCAAGGCAGGTCGTTTTTCACAGAGATATTCTACCAACCCTTTTCCTTCCTTGTCCATACCTACCGAAAGTTTGGATGCAGTGTATCTCAGAAATGGCACCTGGATGGAGGATTCTGCCCACTGTCGTCGAATGTTGTTATGACTCGTCATTGACATGAACGGGAGTGTCCAACTTGGCGCTTTCCAACCGAAACCCACAACCCATTACTATCGCACAACCGAAATCACCGGTCTCGGAAGCCTACCGTAACGTCCGCACCAACATTCAATTTTCCACCGCCGTCAACGGCGCTAGGACCTTGATGTTCACCAGCTCTGTGCCGGAAGAGGGTAAGACATCAACAGCGACGAATGTCGCTGTTGTGTCTGCACAGGCCGGGAAGCGAGTCCTCTTAGTGGATGCGGATCTTCGCAAGCCTCAGGTGCATCACCGGTTTCAGGTGTCCAACCTGGACGGGCTCAGCACCGTCCTCATTCGAGAACGCAGTCTGGAAGAGTGTGTAATCGCGTCCCGGGTACCCAACCTCTTCCTTGTGCCGAGCGGCCCCATCCCGCCGAACCCGTCGGAGATGCTCAGCAGCCGGATGTTTGTGGATTTTCTCCAGCACTGCGCTGACGAATATGACCTTGTGATGATTGACACGCCGCCGGTCTTATCCGTCACGGATGCACTCATCGTGTCGCGGCAAACTGACGGCGTGGTGTTTGTGGTGAATGCGCTGAAGACCAACCGCAACCTAGCCCGCCAGGCGGTGGCTGCGCTGGAGCAAGTGAACGCCCGCGTCCTCGGTGTGGTGTTGAACCGGGTGCAGCAGCGGGATCGGCAGTACGGATACGCGTATTCGTATTACTACGCATCGGAAGAAAAGCTGTCGATGTGACTAGAAGGAGATACCATGGAAGAACTGGAACTGAGAGAGTACTGGTATATCATCCGCAAGCGTCTCACGATGGTGCTGGCCATCCCGCTCATCGCCATGATCGCTAGCGGGGCCCTGTCGTTCTTCGTCCTGAAGCCCCAGTACGAGGCGGACACGACTCTGTTGGTCAACCAGAAGGCCAGCGACAACCCCTCCCTCGAGTACCAGATGATCCTGGCCAACCAGGCCTTGGTCAACACGTACAGCGACATCATCAAGAGCGCCACGATCGAGCGGGCTGTGATCCAGAACTTGCGGCTGCCGTACACGCTGGCTGAGTTCGACAAGATGGTTCAGGTCACCGCGCCCGACAAGTCGCAGGTCATCGACGTGAAGGTGACCGACCCGAGCCAGGTGGAAGCCGTGAAAATCGCCAACGCCCTGGCCACCGAATTTCAGCAGCGCGCCCAGCAGCTGATGAACGTCGAAAACGTCCAGATTATCGATCCTGCCGTCGTCAACCCGGACGCCAAGCCGGTCAAACCGAACAAGACACTGAACATCGCCGTCGCCCTGGTGCTTGGGCTGATGGTCTCCATCGGCTTGGCATTCTTGCTTGAATACCTCGACACGCGGTTGAAAAACGAGGAGGACGTGCGCAGGTACCTGAATCTTCCAGTGCTCGGGGTGATTGGGGATTATGAGGAGAAATGATGGGGTGAATTCAAGAATAGGGCCTTGTTCGCACGCGTCCGCCTTAGGACGCGTGATGTTTTTTATTCACCCACGCGATGCCTGGTGACCTTCCCCACGACTTGCATCCCCTGCCGAAGCCATGTCAGGACCTCGCTTGGGACCGGCAGCACCCTCGGGAAGGAGGTGCCGAGCCCCTTGCGAAACCCGATGATGACCGCCACCAACCGCGTCACGGACGATCCGATGACCGACAGCCCCGCACCGGCCAGCCCATATCGGGGAACGAGCAGCGCCATCCACAGCGCACCGCTGGCCACTCCGACGAACTGTACGATGGAGACATGCCCCGGATGATTGGATGCCAGAAAGGCGACGAGCAATACGTTGATGAGCGACGTGACGAGCGCCGCGACCAACAGCGGATAAAACGCCTCCAGGGCCGGGAGGTAGGAGCGGCCATACAAGATCCGCAGCAGCGTCGGCCCGAGAAGGGCGGCGAATAGGCAACAACACCCGACCAAGACGACCGCAAACCGAACCGCCTTGCCGACGTTTCGCGTGATCTCCTCCATCGACTTGCCGGCTGAAAGCGGAAAGAACACAGAGACCAACGCCGACGAAAACACTCCCAACGTATTGGCCATACTGACGGCCACCACATACAGCCCGACAGCACGCGCTGGCAGAAACGCCGCGACGACGATGCGGTCCAGCTGCCCGGACAGCGTGCCCAAAAGATCCGCCCAGTAGGAACGGATGCCATACGACAGAAGACGTTTGAGGTTCGTGAGCACTCCTGCAATGCGCGGCGGACATGCCTTCAGGATGCAAACCAGTCCCCAGATGAGAGTCAGTATGGTGACGAGCAAATAGGCGAGAGAGACGGTCAACACCGAGGCGTGATGGGTCGTCCACAGAACGAGCAGGCCCGCCGCCGTGAGCAGCGGCGGCAACCAACGGGCGATGTTATAGATCGTGAAAAGGCCCAGCGCCTGCAGCCCAGCGTTCACCGTACTTGTGAGATGAAACACAGGAGTCAGGACCAATGCCCGCTTGGCCATAGCCACGGTCGCTGGATCGTAATGGCCCAACCACACTGGGATGATGGCCAACCCGCACAGCGCTGCAACCGAACCCAGGACCAGACTGAACAGAAGCGCGACGCCCATCACCTCGCGCTGGGACTCCGGGGACCGGCGCAGAGCGTAGACGAGCGAGTTGGGCAGGGCGAGCGTGAGAAGAGACGCCAGAAGCGATGGCGCCATGACGATGACCGACTGTGCCCCTTTCGCTTCTGGACCGAGAAGCCTGGCACTGAGGACCCCCGTCACAACAGTGGTTAACGTGATGGCCAGATTGGTCCCCATGGTCTGGATGACATGGAATCGCGTCCTTGTTGGTTTTGCCGACATGGCTAGGCCCCCATGAGCGTGTAATCGGTGGTGGTAGGGATGAGCGGTTGCCGACGTTGGAACGACGTGACCCGGGGACCGAGCTCACGCGTACCGGGAAGGGTGTTCGTCATGCACTTCCATTTCTCCTGCAGAGCGGAAAATACCGCGTATCCGTACCGCTCGGTTGTAACCGATGGGCATATCCCTTATCTCAGGGGACAGTGCGTCATTGATACATGGGATACAACCAGTATAGAATACCCATCCCCTGCTTGGAATTGCAAGATTGCGAAATGATTTCCCGCCAGTGCCCAATATGCATCCCCGCGTGATGTCCCCCCCCATCCCTCGATTTGCGTGCTAACTTCACGCCCCGCCGCTGGGACCTTCCAATACGTCCGGAACCCTTGGTTCCTCAACATCGTCTTTCGCGGAAGTTGAAAGAGAATCAGGGCCACGCCAAGTACGTCTCCGGCCGAGCAGAAGGCGTTGACAAGAGCGCATGTTAAGACCAGGGATTGGTGGTGGATGGCGAACAGTTTCAAGAGAACGAGCGGAAGAACAGAGATGACAAGAAGAGGGGCCAGAAAAACGCCGATGAATCTGCGTCGTGTCAACACGCCGTCGTAGTGGGCGTAGAAAACGAACGCCTTCGGCCAAAAGCCGAACATCACGTGGTCAGACGCCAACCGCGCTGGGAACATGACGGCGTGCAGGAACTCGTGCACAGGGATGATGGCGACCAGGGCAAGCAGGTGATACAGGTGAATCACAATCGTATCGACTAGGTTCAAAAGCGCCACCAAGAAGCCCGTCAAAAAGACCAGAAAAATACCGATGGGAATGGCCACAAACTGCAAAAACCACATGTGGCGAGGTTCTTTCAGTGGCGTCCAGCCTTCCTGAATTAGGATGAAACGCTGGACTTTCCAGCGGCATGCCGACAATGATCCTCATGGCCATCCCCCATTGCGAACCATAGTCCGACAACCATAATTGCTCCGGCTCCAGTCCACCGACGTGCCACGGCTTGCGGGAAGCGCGCGGCCGGACCGCCATCAACCACCCGGAGATCCAACGTGAGGCTGAGCGGCAACCGCTGGACGCCCACGGAAGCCGTCTCGCCCCGGTGATACGTGGATCGGCGCGGTATGGGACGACGCATGAAATGACGGGCATGAAACGACGCTGCTGCTCATTCAGCGGCCTCCTGTGCGAGACGGTTCTCATTGAATCGTGGTCCCTGTGGGTTGGATTGTTCATCCCACCCCAACCCATAACTCGTTCCTCACTGTCTACGCAACCATGGAGGATTCCCGATTTTCAGATCGAAATAAGAAACATGCGGAAGTGGAAGACATCCTCACCTACTGGAATCTAAGGGTAAAACGGGGGCAGAAACCATGGAGGGGTTTTGGAAGGCGCAGGAGTGGCAGGTCGTCCACAGGCACGTGATCCCAGGCCGAGACGGCACCTGGGTCCCGTTCGAGGATTTGCCGTTGTCCAGGGAGGTACTGCGGTATCTCAGGAGCTCGTATCCGTCTGGCGTGTACCGACATCAAAGAGCCGGGATCGAGTCATTCCTCAAAGGGCATCACACCTGTCTGACCACCGGTACGTCCTCCGGCAAGACGCTGGCCTTTGTGATCGCCGCGCTGCAGGTGTTGAGCGAAGACCCTGATGCGAAGGTCATCGCGCTGTATCCGATGAAATCCCTTGGCACGGAACAGGAACAACGGTGGCGGAAGGCCTTGGCCGAATCTGGCCTGCCGTGCACCGTCGGGAGAATCGATGGGGACGTGGACACTCACGAACGAGAGAAGATCCTGGCGAATTCGAACGTGATCGCCATGACCCCGGACGTCATGCACGCCTGGCTGTTGGCCCACGTCGGAGATGCGGCCATCGCCAAGTTCATCAGGAAGCTGCGGCTCGTCATTGTTGATGAGGTGCACACCTACACCGGCGTGTTCGGCACCAACTCTGCATTCCTGTTTCGTCGGCTGTATCACGTCAACCGACGCCTCGGCGGACAGTACCGGTACTTCTGCGCCTCGGCCACCATGCGCGATCCCGCCGGCCACCTCGCCGCGCTTTTTGGAACCTCATTCGTGATCATCGGACCAGATTTCGATTCGTCCCCTAGGTTCGATCTGGAGGTTCAGATGGTGTCACCACCGCCCCAGATGGACCTCCTCACCGCGGTGGCGGAACTGCTACGTGCTATGTCAAACGAACACCAACGGTTCATCGCATTCGCCGACAGCCGCAAACAGACCGAGCAAATCGCCGCCATCCTGGCCCGACAAGGTTCGGCCGAACGCGACGAGGAGACATCGAGCATCCGGAAAATCCTTCGAACATTGGACATCCTGCCCTACCGGGCTGGATATGAGGACCAAGATCGCGCGGCGATACAAAGACGGCTCTCTCACGGGGAACTCAAGGGTGTGGTCAGCACCAGCGCACTGGAGTTGGGATTGGATATCCCGGGCGTCGATGCCGGGGTGCTGATTGGGGTCCCCTACTCCCACACCAGCTTTCTGCAGCGCATCGGCCGGGTCGGGCGGCACCAGCCCGGAACGGTGTATGTCGTCAAGGCCGGTAGCGTATTGGACGAGGTGGTGTTTCGCGAGCCAGAACTGTTGATGAGCCGGCCTCTGTCAGAGAGCGCTCTCTACCTGGAAAACCGGCAGCTGCAGTACATCCACGCCATGTGTCTGGCCCGGCCTGGAGGCGAGCATGATCAGATCAATGTGATAGATGATTACGAATCCTCCGGCGAACAGGTGGAACTCTGCTCCGAGGTGACCTGGCCTACAGGTTTCCGGGAGATGTGCCATGACGAACGCACGGGCGAGATCTCCGTGGAATTTCAGAACCTGAAGCTGTCGGCGGGGGATCGACCAAACGCGACGTTCCCGCTGCGGGACGTAGAGATGCAGTTTGACGTCGAGATCCCAAACGGCCCAGACATGAGACGTCTCGGATCGCTCTCCTACAGCCAGGTGATGCGGGAAGCCTATCCAGGGGCGGTGTACTATTACGCGACCAGACCCCATCGGATCACGAAAGTCGATCCCGTGAGCCGTACCATCACGGCGAGGCCCGAGAGACATTACACTACCAGCCCCAACCGGTTGCCGACCCGTATCTACCCCAACCTGACGACAGGCAACGTCTTCAGCCATGAGGCGTATGGTCCGCTGGTGGTCACCGAATGTCGCCTGCAGTTGCAGGACTCGGTGGCCGGATATAGGGAACGGCGTGGGCCGACGGAAATATCCGTACACTACCCGCTTCCTCTCCACACCGGAATCCACTTCCGTTCCAGTGTGTTCACGCGATACTACTTCTCTTCCGGCATCGTCATCACACACCCGGTGCTCAACGACCTCAACGGGCACCAGATGGACCAATTGACCGAGCTGCTTTACGAAGGTTTTCTCATCACCATCCCTTTCGAGCGTCAAGACATCGGATTCGGCCATGACAAGCACCGACGCGAACACCCATATATTCCAGTGGGCAGCCGGTTCATCTCCATTTTTGATCAAACCTACGGCAGTCTCCGACTCTCCGGACGCTTGGCGGAACCGAGTATCCTGCGGGCCGTTTTGGATCAGTCCCACAATATCCTACATGGCGGAGACTGGCGTTTCGAGCCCGCGCTCGGCCGAGTTGTACAAGCATTGTTGTCGGCGGCTCAACAAGGATCGGCGCCCATCCCCCTCGATGAAGCGGCCGCCACAGTGGAGTCATCGACGGACATCGTAGCCGTGATTCGGCCGGGCAGTGTCGGTTTGGCCGTGCGTCGCAACAACGAACACGTGACGATTGAGAATGTCTTCTACCATCCGGTCAAGGGCTTGTCCTATCGAGTGCGTTATTCGGATGGCACGCCCGGCGCCCCACCAAATGCGGACATCATATGGTCCATCGAAGAGGTTGTCCCACTGGAAGGCGAGTCGGAGATCGCGCGTTACAACCCGTCGACCGGGGAGCTGGTGTGACCGGCGGTACGGCGTCAGAGGGAGTGTGGTACACCGAGGGGATGGCCGAGGGCCGGTCGCCCCCCCCCCCCCCCCCCCCCCCCCCCCCCCCCCCCCCCCCCCCCCCCCCCCCCCCCCCCCCCCCCCCCCCCCCCCCCCCCCCCCCCCCGTCAGACGTCGTTACACATCATAGTCGGCAGGACTCAGGTTCCCTCAACAACCGCTCCAAATGTTTCACCGTGGGCGTCACGAGGGCGATGAAGAAGGCCTCGCGCAAGCGGCGCGACGCCGCGCTGGATTGCAGGTAGCCTGCGCCCCCGCAGTAGAGGACGGCGGCCGTCGCCACGTCCATGGCGAGATAGGCACTCTCGAGGCGCACCCGGGCAACCTCTGGGAAGGCGACGGCCTTGGTGTGGACCTGCTCCACCAGGGCAAAGGTGCGCTCTCGCAGACGTTCGTAGCGCTCGGCGAAGCCTTCCGGCCGCGCAGGCAGGAACCGGTTTGCCCCGGCCTGCGCCAATTGGATCATGCTGGCGATGGCCGATCCGCACAGGCCAAGCGCCATCCCGACCTGGCTGAGGACAAAGCCGGTCCGGACCCGCCGCACGAGCGCGTCCGCGTCCTCGCTCAGCACGTAGTCGTCCGGCACGAAAACCCGTTCGAAGTGGCAGTGGTACGTCGCCGTGCCGTTCAGTCCCATGAGCCCCCGGCGCTCGCGCAAGGTCAGTCCGTCCGCATCGCACGGGATGAACAGCATCACGCGGTGCCGGTCGTCCACCTGTGCAATCGCCCCAAACCACTGTCCCGGCGCGAGATTGGACACAAACGGCAGGATCCCGTCACACACGTACCCGCCGGAGACCCGCTCCGCCCTCAGCTTCAGGGGCTCCAAACCCACGTAATACTTCATCGCATTGGACAACCCCGTCCCGCACAGAATCTCCCCCGATTCCAGCCGGGGCAGCAGGTGCTCGAACAGGTACCGGCTCTCGCCGTGGGCGACGTAACTGAGCCCGGTGAGGTGGCACCACACCAGAAACGCCGTCGAATTGCAGGTCCGCGATACCGTCTCGATCAACCTCAGGTTCCGCTCGGTGACCCGCCATTCTGGCAGGTTTCGCACCTGATAGTAGCCCGCGGCCCCCAACGCTTGCAGGAAGGATTGCGGGTAGTGACCTTCGAGATCGATCACGGAGACCTCCGGCACCAACTGCTCCTCTATCAACGCTTGCAGTGAAACGTCCGCCGTCTTACTCATGGGACCCCCCTCACCCTCTCCGGTGTCGCGGCCGGGTACGGAGCCGGCAGATGCAGTGCCTCGTCGTCATGGGAGGCAGCGGGATCGTCGATGGCCCAGGGATACAGCGGGTACTTGCGGTGGAACCAGCGGACGCTGAGCACGCACAGGAGGACGCCGCAGGCGAACAAGGCCCATGGCAGCGGATCGAAAACCCCGTACACGCATCATTCCTCCTTCATTCATCAAACCCAGGTTCATGAGCGAATGGAAGCCAGCTGCCGCACCTTTGTCGAAGACCGCCGGTACAGGGCCGTCACCCGCGCGGGATCGGAGATGAAATGCAAGGTGAGACCGACCAGCACGGTGCCGCCGATGAAGTTGCCCATCAATGTGAACAGTTGATTGTGCGCCCACCCGTACCGGACGAACCCCCAGTGCAGGAGTGCCGCGGGCCCGGAGGCCGCAAGGGGGGTGTGGAGGACCTGCGTGTACAGGGGTTGCTCCAGGATCGGCAGCGCCAAGAACCCGATGTTGGCGATGCAGTGCTCTGTCATGCCGGCCACAAACGCAAGCGGCCCGTAGTAGGCCATGCCGATCTTTCCGATGTCCGTCCTCGCTTTGAAAAACAGAATGACGCCGGTCTGCAGCAGCCAGGTGCAGAAGCAGCCCATGGCGAAGGTCTGCAGGTCCGTCATCCCCGTCTTCGCGGCCGCGATCTGATGCGCGCGGAGCAGCCACGGCTCGGTGATGTAGTTGCTGCCTCCAATGTACACGAGGACACAGACGCTGAAGCACCCGACGGCGTTGCCGAGATAACTGACCAGGATGAACCAGCCGTACTGCCGCCACGTCAGGCGCCTGTGAAAGATGCCGATGATGCCGATGACCATGTCCGCCGTGATCAAGCTGTTCCCAGACACCAGGATGATGACGAGGGAAAAGCCGAACATCAGACCCATCAGGAGGTTTGCGATGCCGGGCCACGGCACCCCGGCGCTGACGGACAGCGCCAGGATGGCGCCGAAGCCCACCATGGCTCCCCCGATGAACGACTGCAGGAGGAACGCCCAGGGTCGTTCCACCAGGCGGCGGTACTTGTCGGCGCACTGGTTGGCCAATGTCACAACCAATTCCTCATTGCTGTGCGGGCTCAGATCCATGGGCGTCGCTCCTCATCATTACAAAGACTTACTTCTTGGGCGAAATCTGCACCGTCTCCGTGATGGCATCCACCGGAGCCGACACCGCCTTGCGCGCCGCGTACACCGTCTCCTCGTCCGGGCTATCGTAGAAGCACAGGCACTTGGTCATATCCTCGCACACGTAGGTCCGTTGGAACGTCACCTCGGGCACCTCCGCGTAGTGCACGGAGTTTTGCTTCTTCCGCTGCAGGTACGCGTCCATGGTCAACCCTTCCGGCAGGTTCCACTCGACGACGTAACGAACCTTGGCCGCGTTGGCCTTCACCTGATCCAGATCTGCCCCGACGAGCCGGACGGGCTTCACCAAGGTCACCGGGATGGCCTGGTCCGTGAACATCTGCCGGACCGTTCCCTGATTCTCGCTCTCCACGACGAAAAACGCGCGGGTGAAGTCACTGGCGACCTGCACCTCGATGAGCTCGCTCGCGCGCTGTGCCGCCAACCCCGCCAGCGTGTTCGCCGCATCTTCCAGCGCCGCCTGATCCCGCAGGCGCTTGGGCAACACCGATTCGACCAGATACAAGCCCATTCCGACCATCTCCTAATGTTTATTTTGTAGATGATTTTTATATGAATTTAAACCCATGGTAGTCGTATCGGAGTGCGTTTGTCAATCATGGCCTCGTCCAGCTTTCCCTGCGCCACCATGGCCTGGACATCGCGGGCAGGCTGCACCGGATCCGGGTGGTGGAGTGGTTTCGCGGAGGCGGGGGCGGGAGTGTGCGGGCATGTGTGTGCGGAGGACACCGGTCAATGCTGCCTCGATTTCGTGCGCCGAGCAACCACCAGGGCGCCGTCGTCTGGCAACCTCGGTAGGTGCGCTACCTTCTGTTAAGCGGGAAAATCGGATAAGGAATGAGCTGGACACGGAGGGAGCCCAACGTGCCATCGCGCCGGGTGAAAGGCGGGCTTCACGCGAGCCCACTTTCCAGCGCCTCCCTCGCCTCCTCCAGGGCGGGCAGCCAATCCTCCTCCCGCAGTTCGATACCCAGACCCTCTGCGAGCGGACGAAGCAGGGCGCCGACCTCCGGCCGCTGAATCAGGAACGCCTCCGGACAGCGCCCGGCGCGCAAGATTTCGACGAGCTTGTCCACAGACTCCTGCGCGTACGTCTGGTGGCCGGCGGCGTGGACTTGAAGGATCATGCCGGATGCGTGATCGACACACATCAGCATCTTGGAGAACATCGGCCGCTCTCCTTCTTGGATGACGAACGGCGCGTAGAAGATGTCGACCTCCCACTCCCCCTTCCGCGACGCCTGGCGCCGGATGCGCTTCAGAGTGACCTCGTCGACGCGGACCGTCGGGACTGCGGGCGCTGGGGGTGTGATTTGCGGCGTTTCGGTCCAGACGTCGATCCACTCGAAGGCCGCGCCGTCTTGCACCCGCCTGCGAGTCAGGATTTGGTTGGGCTGGGGTGGCTCGAGCAGGTCGGGCTGCTGGCGAACGCGGGAGGCGACCGTGGTGGCTTGGGACAGCGCGATCGACAGGAATTTCGCCTCGTCCCGCGTCAGATACCAGGGCACGTACCCGGGACGGTGGCTGCGAAACACGGGCCAGGCGTTTTCGCCCCGGAAGCGGAGGCCGAGTTGTTTCATGACAGCGCGGTCCTGTTCGGTCACGTCGCGGCTGCCCTCGAATGACGCGATCAACGCGAATTGCCCGTACACCCGCTCCTCCTCGGCGGCAGGCGATGGTTCATCGTCATCCATCAGCCGATGAAGGGACCTCCAGCCGGCCTCCCCAGGAAAGACCGCGAGCCCAAAGAACTCGCCTATGGCGCCCATGACGGAGCAGTAGCCAATCTGGCCGGTGTCAGGGTCCTCGACGGCGAACAGGGCGTCGTCGTACATCCATTGCCATGGCGCCAGGTTACGGAACGCGACGGCGGCGTCGTAGAGCGCTTTCCACTCGGACAGCGAAGGTGCGTTGGAAATGGGAATCGCCTCCTTGGATGGGATGTATCCTACCTGTCTGCCTTAACCGTCCTGCCCGGCCACGAGCGCGGACAGCGAGTCAGCGAACAGGGCGTGCAGGTGAGGATAGCGAGATCGAATGCGAGCAACCTCCTCCGCCACCCTCGCAGGGTTCCCCAGGGGCTCCTCGAGGAATGGCTCCAAGAGGGACAAGAGGTCAAGGTATTCGGCGCTGACCGATTCGGGGCGCCGGTCCACATACCAAACCAACATCCGCGCCCGCACGGGTACGGGCACGCGCTGGTCCCGGGAGACCCGGACCAACTCCTCGTACTCTGCGAGGATGTCGTGCCACGCGTGGATCTCACGGATGACATCCGATCCCGGTGGTGCCGCGGTACCCGCGAGATCGAGAAAGAAACGCGTAGCGCGTTCCTCGCCCGAGGACCACGCGATCTGTGTTCGCTGCAGATAGAAGCGGCTCAGCCGCTCCCGTTCCTCCTCCCCCGCCCGCCCGGCGTACCGCTTGACGAAGCGGCGCACCTCCGCGCACTCGTTCCACTTCCCCAGCTTTACCAACAGGAAAGGCCATGCTTGGGCCATCTGGTGGTCGGCGGGCACGACCGCGGCCTTGGACACTTTCACAATCCGCCGGATCTCTGCGTACGCGGCCTCAAAATCCCCCTGCTGCAGGTACAAGGTCACATACAACGGGGACACGGCATCACTTCGATGGCAAAGGCATACCTCAACAAGGGCCTGTCCAAACGCGCAAACGAAATTCTGGATCAGATTACGGCGCCCGCAGGAGTCAACGACGCGATGGAATTGGCGTTGTTGTATAAACGCGCCGGGGATATGCAAAAGGCGCACAACGTGTTTGCGAGCAACTACGATGTGCTCATGAATGATCCGAACCCAACTCGACAGGCCTGGTGCTGGATGGACCTGGCCAACACGCTCATCTGGCTGCGTGCGCCGGATTCGGACATCCGCCGCGCGTTTGAGAAGGCCATCGAGCTACTCCCGTCCGAACCCCGGTTCAAGGATGTGTACGCGCGTTGGCAAGGGCGGGCGCAGAGGAACAACCGAAAAACCTGATAAAACCAGCCGGTTGGGAGGGTGCAGCGGACGTTCAACCCTGTCTTTAAGCCGTATTTCCGTGGAAAATCGGCCACCCGGGCCCGGCGCATGCGGTACTTTGTCAGGTATTGTGGTTGCTCCTCCTCAGGTACAGGCACCGGCTCCGCCCGGCCGTCGCCTTCTTGTAACCGCCGCCACAACCACAGGCCCCTCCAACTCCGACCGGCAAACCGCATCCACGGACACCCCTCCGGGGCCGGCCCCGCCGCGCACCGCCCCCCGCCCTACGCCCGGGCCCGTGAGAGCAGCGTGCGGAGACCTTGATCCATCGGGATCGTCGCCTCCCACCGCAGTCGCTCCCGCGCCGCCGCCACGTCGAGGCAACTGCGGCGGATGTCCCCCGGGCGCTCCGGGCCGAAGGTGAGGCGCTCCGGCGCGTCCGCCTCGCGAATCATCACCTGCGCGATCTCCAACACCGTCGTCTCGGTGCCGGTCCCGATGTTGAACGTCCCCGCGACGGGGATGGTGGCCGCCACCAGGTTGGCGCGGGCGACGTCGGCGACGTGCACAAAGTCCCGCGTCTGGCGTCCATCCCCATGGATGTGGAGCGGCTCGCCGCGCGCGATGCGGTCCGCGAAGATCGCGATCACGCCGCCCTCTCCGCTCGCATCCTGCCTCGGCCCGTACACGTTCGCGTAGCGCAGGATGACGGGCCGGAGAGCTGTGCCCTGACAGAGGACCTCGATGTAGCGCTCACAGGTGCGTTTTGCGATCCCGTAGGGGGAGATGGGCTCCGTGGGGTGCGCTTCGTCGATCGGCACGTGCTGCGGCTCCCCGTACACGGCCGCGGACGACGCGAACACGAACTTCCCGGCGCCGCAAGCGAGGCTGCACTCGAGGACGTGCAGCGTCCCGAGGATGTTGGTGCGCGCATCCTCCGCGGGGTGCGCCACCGATTGGGCCACGCTGACCTGGGCCGCCTGGTGGATGACGGCCGCCGGCTGCTCCCGCTCAAAGACGTCGCGTAACGCCGCGGGATCGGTGACATCCACCCGGTAAAACGACGCCTTCGGATTCAGGTTGCGCGCGTGCCCCGTGCTCAGATTGTCCACGACGGCGACCTCGTGTCCGTGCTCTATCAACGCATCGACAATGTGGGAGCCGATGAACCCCGCGCCCCCGGTCACGAGAACCTTCAACGTCCCGCCCCTCTCTGATGGACCTGAATCGGATTGATCGTAACAGACCCCACCCCACCGCGCAACGGCATGCTGTCGCCCGCGTCTATCCCAAGTGCGAAATGATGGAAGTGACGATGTGCAAGGAGTCCCACTCACCGTCGGAAATGTAATAAATCGGGTACTTGTTTGGGAACAGCTGTTTGTCAATTTCACTGGCGGAGAATCCTTCTTCGTGAAGACGCATCACTTCACCGCAAAGACGCTCAAGATACTCCAGCTTTTGTTGCAACATCCCCTTTCCGTCCCGGATCAACCCGGCATGGGAGCAGAACATCGACTGGAAGTCACAGCGGACGAGGGTGCGAATGGAGTCCATGATCACAGGGATGGATTCGCTGGCCATGATGACCTTCGTCTTCGGAGACAAAAACAATTCCCCGGAAAACAATATCCCGGATTGTTCATCGAGGAGCGCAACAGGATCATCCGCATGACCGGGTGTGTAGATCACTTTCCACTCCCGGCTGCGGGATTGGATCGTTTCCTGAAGCGGTAAGGCTTGAAATTCTTTTCGTATCCCTCTACCAAACGGTCGTTTTATGAAAATATTGCTTCAAGTGTGCAGCCAAGCCCCTGCTGAAACGCGACACGCGCGTGGGCGCTTGCCGTGGCGCCCGGTGGGCGATCGCGTAAGATACCCCGGTCGAGCGTCATCCGACAGAGTGAGGAGGAATGCCGATGTACAAGCCGATCAAAGCGCGACCGCTGCCGGAACGGTTGCTGAGATTGAACGGGATCTCCGCCCGTACCATACGTGAACACTACAAACTTTACGAAGGGTACGTCAACAAAGCCAACGAAACGCGGGCGAAACTGGAGCAGATCGATGTGGCTCAAGGCAACACCACGTACAGCGAAATTCGCGCCCTCAAACGCGGGGAGAGTTTTGCGCTCGACGGCGTCAAACTGCACGAGCTGTACTTCGACGAACTCGGCGGCAAGGGGCGGCCGGAGGGAGAGATTGTCATGGCGATTGAAAGACAGTACGGGAACTTCAATCGTTTCCTCGCCGAGTTTCGGGGCGCCGGATTGTCCGGCCGCGGGTGGGCCATCCTCGCCTTCGACACGGAGCAGGAAGAACTCTTCATTTATATTACGGACGACCAGCACAACGGCCATGTCATCCAGTCGATTCCCATCCTGCCGATGGACGTGTTCGAGCACGCCTACTACATCGATTACGGCACATCCCGCGGCGAGTACATCAACGCCTTCTTCCGAAACCTCGACTGGTCCGTCGTCAACCGGCGTTACTTGGAAGCCAGGAGGTCCGTGCGGCCGCGGTTTCGGTTGTTCGGAAGCCGCGAAGTCAGTTCGTGAAGTGCGCCTGCAGAATGTCCTTCAATCCCTGCAGATCGGGGATCCAGTACCAGAGCTGCTGCTTGACCACCGGGTCCATCATCATGGCGCCGCGGCCGGGCACCTGGTAGTAGTGGACTTGTCCCGCCTCGAAGTCCTTGACCCCGAGCGCTAGGCTCAGCATGTCGGACTGGCTGAGGTTGGTCGTCACCAGGTACTGGGACAGGGTCCCGACCAAGGCCGGGATCTTGGTGACGTTGCCGGGCTGCAGCACCTGCTTGGCGATCCCGACGAGGGCCGCCTCCTGAAGCCGCTGGCGATCAAACTCGCCGTCCGGCAGCGAATACCGCTCGTGCACAATCTCCGTCACCATCTTCCCATCGAGGAAGTGCTCCCCCTTCGGGATGACCTTACCTTGGTCCTCGGGGTACCACGGGTGCGTCAGCTTGACGTCGACGGGCACGTCCATCGTGATGCCGCCGACGGCGTCGACGATGTCCTGCAGGCCCCAGTAGTCGGTCTCCGCGTAGTAGTTGATGGTCAGGCCGGTCAGATCGCTCACCGCCTGCAGCGTGGCCTGGATACCGGCTGCCTCTCCGCCCTTCAGTTCGGCGAGGTAGTTGGCGTGGGTGATCTTCGTCTCGCCGTACCCGGGCAGATTCACCCGCGTGTCGCGCGGGATGCTCAGAACCTCGTAGTCGTGCTTCGGGAGGTCCACGTGCACCAGCACGATGGAATCGGTGCGTGACGCCTCATCCTGAGCCCGCGCGTCGATGCCGAGCAAGAGCAGGTTGAAGGTGCCGTCGTGGGGGACGGGGGGAGCCGGCGGGATCGATCCGCTCGTATTCGCCGGCTTCGCCACCACGGGGACCGCGCCTTTTGTGAAATGGTGCGCGGGCTGCAGGCGCACGTAGGCGTACACGCCGGCCCCGACGACGCATGCCAGGGCGGCCGCTCCGCCAATCCACCAGGCCCGGCGGCGCCGGCGGCGGGTGCCAGGGATGGCAGGGCCGGCGGGGTCGGCGGAATTCGCGGAATCCGCCGGGTCCGCGGGGCCAACCGCGCCGGCCGGTCTCGCGGAGTCGGCCTGGCTGGCGACGCGCGCCTCCGCCCCCGCGGCATCGGATGGTGGGATGGGAACCGCGTGATCGTCCGGTGTATCGGGATGGTTCTTTGAATTCGTCATATGTCGCTCCTGCGGTCAGAATGATGGGCGTCCCGCTGTCCCGCTCTGGCGGCCCGCTCGATGTTATCCGCGCGACAGCCCGTCCCACACGGCCTGGTACCACAGCCGGTACCCTTCGGCGTTTGGATGGTACGTGTCGGCGAGAATGTTCGCCACGGTCTCGTGCTTCTCCTGCAGCGCCTTTCGGATGGCGCCCTCGACGTCGATGTACAGGTGCCCCTCGGCCTGCAGGTGGGACCGCTCGCGCTGCAGATAGTCCGCGTAGGTCAGGCCGATGCGGTTCCTGCTGTCCGCCTGGATGGGATTGGACGACAGGAATACCACCCGCACGTTCGGAAGGGAGCCGCGGAGAGTGTTGGCCAGTTGATCCAGGTTCTCGAGGTGCGTCGCCATCGGGACGCTCTGGGCCCAGTCGGCCATGGCGCAGGTCTCGACGAGGATCAGATCGGGGCGCTGTTGGATGGCTTCGTCGACGACGCTGGCCTGGAGCATGGCGGCGCTCGATCCGGCGGAGATGCCGAGATCATCCCCGGTGAGGCCGTGGAGACCGGGCTGCATGCTGAGCTGTGTGACCAACTGCGGGAACCAGGCATCGGCGGGGTTGGCGACGCCCACCCCCTTGGTGCCGCTGCTCCCAAAGGCGACGATGTGGACGGCGGCGGGGGCGGTGCCGTCGCTGCCTGTGGTACCGCTTCCATCCGAGGTACCGGTGGTGTTGGTGCCTCCTGCACCGCCCGCACCGCCGGCACCGCCCTGGTTCTCCGCCCGCGCCACGAGAAATCCGATCAGCGAATTGGCGGCGTGGCCAGCAGTGCCGCCGGCGGACGCGGTGCCGCTGCCGAACGGGGAGGTCGTGGTGCCGGATGGGGCAGCCGGGGAGGTCGTGCTCCCAGATGGGATGCCGTTCGATCCGTTCCCCGCCGGGCCCCCACCCGCACCTCCCGCGTTGGTGCCGTTGGCATTGGAGGACTCCAGATACTGCTTCGCCGCGCTCAACTGGGCCTGCTGCACCTGGCGCTGATGGATCTCGCCCGCGGCCAGCACGGCCAACAACACGGCACCGAGCCCCCCGACCGCCAGCCAGTCGCCCCATTTCGCCAACCGGATCACCCCTCCGATGGTCTCTCTGTCATTCCCGCCGCCTGCCCCCCACATGAGCTGGCAAGCCGTTCCTCCCTTTCTATGCTACTGGTTTTCACCCGGATTGGACAAGGGGGAAATCAGACGATGGAGGTGTGAAAAGGGGACTGCGACGGAGTCCGCCTCCATCCCTGGATCGCCCTGGATGTGAAGCGTAAGCCAAGTTTTCGTGATAAACCCCCGGCTTTGACGGTCTTCGCCCACGCGGAGGCTGGGGTTAGGGCGGATTTTCTTACAAAACCGCCTCCCTGGACCGCCTGGACACGCGAGTTAGTAAGGGAATTCCGGTCTCGCAACCGCTCGAAGACGGCGGAACGCGTCCAATCTGCAGATTTAACCGCAAGAATCGGACAATGCGAAGGCAAACAGGGCCTCGCGATCGCCGTTCTTAGCGTCCGGGACCCTCGGTACACGCTTCACCTCCCAGAACGAGAAAGGTTGTCCGACTCGTTCGGTGCGGGCAATGGTCGGCCCCGAGGACGATGCTGAGCGGCGGATCGAGAAACGCGTAGGTGCCCCGCAGTAGCTCGCGGTCAATCCTTCTGCGGGATGTTTATATCGCGCCGTTATCTCGTAAGATGCCAACATCGTCGTCCAATGAGAGTGGGCAGTCGATCAGGCCATGCAACGATTCCGCAGACAACCGAAGCTGACGAGCCAGGCTCTTGATACCATGACTGATCTTGGTGATTACCGTCCCTGCATCAACCGTATGACTTCCCGCCCTACACACGCCGAGAACGACGAGGGTCGGCTGGAGTGAACGACCCGGATGGTTGTCCGATTTTGCGGCTTAGATGCGCGATTCAGGAGCGGCCGGCGGCTTCAACACCCTCGTGAGAGCCAAATTTTCGTACTAAGGTGGGCCACCAGGGCGGGCCAAGGCGGCGATTTTATACGGGAACCCGGCTTAACCCCCTGCCCCAGCGCGGGTGGTGGTCGTTGAAGCCGGGGTTTTTGTACGAAAACCCAGGTTAAGGGGGCGGCCGAGGTTGGTCCCCTGCGCGAGCACCCGGACGTGAAACGCGATCACGCAACTGGCCAGCGTGTGAATGGGTCGGCTGAACCGGATTCGCCCGCCTTCCGGCTCGATGAGGCCTGGTGCATCCAGTGCAGCGAGGCGGGGCGTTGACAGTCGTCGATCCGGATCTTCGGTTAAGGAGAGTTCGGCACTCATTTCCAGAGAGCTCGGCTCCACAGTCCCAGCGCTCCGGGCACTCAGTTCCGGCGCCCCCGGCGCTCAGTTCCGGCGATTCAGGCACTCACTGCCGGCGACTTCGCCCCTCAGTTCGGTCGATCCACCCCTCAGTTTCGGCGATCCAGACGCCGGTTCGGATTCAGACGGTAGAGCCGAACCCGTTGTTTGCCACCCAGGGGATCGAGCCACCGTTTGCTCGCTAAGTTACGCAGGTGGCGGGAGGCGGTGTCACTCGAGACGTGGAGCAACTCCGCGATCCGCTTGGGCCCCATGAGGTCCGGCCACTTCGAGAAGATGCGGAGGATTTCGCGATCGAGCGAATTGAGTTCATGAAACGACTCGTTCTGCGTGCTGAACAGTCGCCCAAACAGTTGTTGAATGGTCTGTTGGCAGTGGCGCGGGTTGTTCGCGAGATCGTGCGTCGGAAACCGAAGCACGTACCACCCGTCAATCACGAGGGCATTCTGCCGCATCAGTTGGTCCGAGAAGTGCATCGCCGAGATCTCGCGGGCGTGGGTGGTGTAGCCGTCGAGTTCAATCGCGACGCGAAACCGAGGGTGCACGTACGCAAAGTCGATGAACCGCATGCCGTCCTTGAAGTCCTGCACCTCGTACTCGGGATACAGGCCGTCGAAGTGGCCGAAGGCGGGCCACCAAACGGCCTCCAGGAACAGCCGTTCCGAGTGGCCCAAGCCCTTCGCGAGGCGCTGACGGCGCGCGCTGGACATCGGTGTCTTCAGGTGGCGTCTGATAAATGCGCGATACGCCGCGGAGAAGTCCAACGCATCCACCTCCGTGATCGCATTCGGTGCCCCGTTCCTGCCTGCGCAGCGCTCGCCCGCCCGGCCATAAGGCCGTGCGTGCGGTCCCGTGTGGTCTTCCGAGCGGGGTCTGCTCCAGTCGTACCATTGCGATAGGTCCCTCGTCGATGATGTAAAGGAGAGAAGGTGATCCAAAGGTGGATGGAAAGAGAGGATTGGGCCGTAGCCTTGTGCGGAGGCCTCGAGGTGAGATCACGTCGGCGGGCGGAGCAGTTTTGGCCTGCGGGCCCGCAAGGGCCCGCCTTCTGACCTATCGGATGGGGTCATTGGATTTTCCCCCGGGCGTCGACCGGCCACTGATCGATGACCTCGTCACCCCTCGTCACGTACACGTGCTCCATCAGGTTGACCACGGGGCAGACATGGTTCGGGATGATGGTGACGCGTTGGCCGATTTCGCACGCCTCGCCGTTCAATTGCACGACGCCGTGCTCTTCGTAGAGGCGCTCCAGCACCGCCTTCGGCCACTCCTTGATGTAGCCAAATCCCGCACCGCCTCGTCGTGCCGGTTCGGACGTCAGCGTCTTGCTGCCCGCGTCGATCACGGCGCGATCGATCGCCGAATGGCTGACGACCGTCGCCAGGATGGACAGCGCGCAATTTTCCAGCGGGGTGCCCCGGGACAGTTCATTCACATCGTTGAACACGTAGGTGCCCGGACGCCATTCCGTGATACCGTCGATCACGATGCCCGACTTGCAAGCGGGCGTCGACCCGACGCTGACCTGTTCCACCTCGATCCCGCTTTCTCTCAACAACGCCGCGGTCGCCACCATGTCCCGCGCGGCCGCGGCCACCGCCGCCTTCAGCTCCTCCTCGTCACGCGCACGCCCCACGTGGCCTTCGTGGGTCATGATGCCCGCGAGGCGGACGTGCGGCAGCGCGGCGACCTTCTTGGCCAGCTGCAGCGCGGGCTCACCCGGGAGCACCCCGTCCCGGCGATTGCCGGTGTCCACAATCAGATACAGCGGCAGCACCAGGCCCGCGTCCCTGGCCGCTTCGTTCAACTTCCTCGCCGCGAATTCGCTGTCGAACGCCACGGTCACCTGAACGCGCCGAGCGAGGCGGACGATCCGCTCGATCTGCCAGTCGCCCACCACCGGATACGCAATCAAAATATCCCGTGCGCCGGATGCTGCCATCACTTCCGCCTCGCTGACCTTGGCGCAGGTCAGCCCGACGGCGCCGGCTTCCAGCTGCATCCGCGCAATCGCATGCATCTTGTGCGTCTTCACGTGCGGCCGCAGACGAACGCCCGCCCTCCGGGCCGCATCCGCCATGGACTGGATGTTCCTCTGCAGGATGTCGAGATCCACCAACGCCGCGGGCGTGGGCAGATCGTAAATGCGCATGTGGGGTCACCTCCATCATCACTGGCCGGGCGTGAGCCGCATTTTCGGACAATCTGCCCCGTTTTCCGCCCCCGAACCCTATCGTCGACCGGAATTTAAGCCGACTTCTCGGACAAACAAGGCCAATGCAGCCTTCGAAACGCGGGAGATTGTCCGAATACCTGGTTTAACAGGCTCCTTTTACACACGGCGCAGGCCGAAAACCGGGACTTTAAACAGTATTTTCGGACTAACCTAGCCGCCAGCCGGGGCCGTTGGATACCGAAGCGGCCTACCGCACGGCCCCCTCCGCCTGGCTCGCTAACCTTGAACCCCACTGTCCACATCTTCCTCGTCCCAATCCGGGTACTGCGGCCAAGGGTCTCCTACCGCTTCGATCACCAACGGAAAGATCGACTCCCCGTCGTCCGGGACCGCCCGCAGAAATTGCACGATGAAACGATGTTCTGCCCCGTAATCGTACAGAAAGAGCATCTTCTGCTTGGGCTCGCGGAACACGTTGGACACCTTGGTATCGCGAACGCTTAAAGCATCGTGCTTGAACCAGGAATCGGTCACGAGGTCGTCGTCCTCAAACCACTCGTATTTCTCGGCCGACGCAGGCCAGTTCTTCAAGTTGTCGTAGAAACCGTAGAGATGATCGTGCTCGAAGTCGAAGCTGTCCAGAATCGCCTCAGCCAACTCCGCCAGGGTCTGCCGTCCCAAGATTTCGATCACGCGGTAGGGATATCCCCGCACACGCGCCAGGAGATCGCTTTGCGTGACCTTCAGTTGCAGCACTGCGGCGGATCGGGTGGGCGACGCCGATCTGTGCGACACGGCACGCGCGGTGGTCCGTTTCACCATCTTCCATCACTCACCGTTTCTCGAAAACTGTATGCGAGACTGTGGTCAATGAATTCGCGAACAGCGAAACGGATTCCTCCCCCATAGGCAAGCGCGCCGCGCGGGATGAACGACCCGCCCCGGACCCACGCCGGCTCAGGCCCGGAGCAGCTCCGGACCAGCGCCGGCTCGGCCCCCGGACAAGCCCCCGCCTACACCTCCGTGGCCGCACTCCCCGTACCTACCACGCCAACGCCCGCGCGCTCTTCCCGCTCAATCTCCTCGAGGCTCTTCTTCTTGGTCTCCAGCCCCAGCCAGAGGATGCAGGCGGCCATCACGAGATACATGGCGAACGACGTCCAGAAGACCGCATACTGGCCGCCCTGCTGGAACAGATAAGCAATCATGTAGGGCGAGACGATGGTGCCCGCCCGGCCGAACGCGTTGGCGAGGGACGATCCCGCCATGCGCACGGAGGTCGGGAACATCTCCGGGATGTAGCTGGCGAGAATGATGGCGATGAGGATATTGCCGCCCGCGACGAACAAGAACCCGAGCGTCATGATGGCGGCAGGCGTGGTCGAGTAACCGTACAGCACGCCCAAGACCGCCAGGGTGATGGAGATGATGGCGAGGGTCCACTTGCGTCCGACCCGGTCGCTCAGCCAAGCCGCCAACGCGTTGCCAGGGATGGCGCCGAGCATGATGACGAAGGAGAACGTGAACGTCTTCACCTGGGAGATGCCCTGCTGGACGAAGAACGTCGGGATCCACGCCGTGAACGTGTACCAGGTGACCAGCGTGAGGACCGAAACGATGATGGAAAGGACGGTGATCTTGCGCACGCCGGGCGACCACAAGGACACCGCACGCGCCGGATGTCCGTCCGCCGCGCCCGCGGTGCCTTCGGACCCCGACGCAGGATCCCTGGCCGCACGCGCCGCAACCGCTGCCCCGGCCGGACCATCGGCAGTCTCTCCGTCCACAGCAGCCCTCGCACCTGCAGCGGCCTCCCCGTCTACACCAGCCCCCGCGTCTCCAGCGGCCAGCGGCGTCAGTCCCTCGACGCCCCGCTCGAACTGCCGGAGCACCGCCTCCGCCTCATGATGGCGGCCCTTGATCTCCAACCAGCGGGGCGATTCCGGCAGATAGAGCACTTGCAGCAGCCAGATGATGAGCGGCGGGATGCCCGCAATCCAGAAGAGGGATCGCCACCCGTAGTGCGGGATCAACAACAGCGCGGCCAACGCCGCCGCGGGTTGGGACAGGTTGATGATGAAGGACATCATGCCCGTCCAGAAGCCGCGGGATCGTTTCGGGACAAACTCCACCCACAACCCGTAGCTGGTGACAATCACGGCGCCAAGTCCCAGCCCCGCGACAAAGCGCGCTGCCAGAAGCCCTTGCAGCGACGGAACCACCGCGCAGGCCACGGTGGCCAAACCGTAGACCAGCAGCGAATAGCGCGAGGTGAAGCGGCGCCCGAAGCGATCCCCCAGGGCCGCCGCCCCCAACGCCCCCAGCAACAGGCCGAAGAACGTGGCGGAGATGAACTGGGCGTTCTGACCGACCGTTGAAAAGTGGGTCGCCACCATCGCCGCCAGCACAGAACCGGCGAGGTAGATGTCGAACCCGTCGAAAAACCCGCCGCCCGCCAGCAAGAACATGACGGAATAATGCCGTTTTGTCATCGGCAGCCGATCCAATCGTGCACCTGCCAGGGTCCCGGAAAACTGACCCATGTGTACCTCCCCCTGTCGAACAGAATCCAATTTTGTGTCTATTTTGCGCGTGCCGGGCGGCGGGCAGCGCCCTCACCCGCCTGTTGCAGCCGGCAGCCTCATATCACCCCATCCTCCTTCAGGCGCGCCAACACCTCCTCCGAATACCCGAGCAGCCCGCGGTACACGTCGTCGTTATGCTCGCCGGGCGCGCTCCCGCCGGGGAAGCGGATCTGCCCCGGGGTTCGGCTCAACTTCGGGACGATGCCCGGCATCGGGAAGGTGCCGTAGACCGGGTGCTGGACCGGGACAATCATCTCCCGCGCCTGGTACTGCGGATCCTCCACCATGTCCTTGGCGCTGTAGATGAGCCCGGAAGGAACGCCGTGCCGCTCGAGGACGGCGAGCGCGTCCTTGGCGTCGAGCGTCCGGGTCCACGCCTCGATCCGCTGGTCCAACTCCTCCATCCGTTCCCCGCGGGCATGATGCGTCGCGTAGCGCGGGTCCTCCGCCAGCTCAGGCTCGCCCATCGCCTGGCACAGCCGCCGGAACACATTGTCGGCGTTCGCGCCGATGACGATGTACTTGTCGTCCTTCGTGAGGTAGATGTTGGACGGCGCGATGCCGGGCAGGATGTTGCCCTGCCGCTCTCGGATGTACCCCGCCAAGAGGTAGTCCGGGATGACGCTCTCCATCACCGAGAAGACGGCTTCGTACAGCGCCGTGTCCACCACCTGGCCGCGACCCGAGCGGGATCGCTCGTGGAGGGCCATGAGGCAGCCGATGGTGGCGTGCAGGGCGGCCAGCGTGTCCCCGATGCTGACGCCCACGCGCGCCGGCGGCCGGTCGGGAAAGCCGGTGACGTACCGGATGCCGCCCATCGCCTCGCCGACGCTGCCGAACCCGGCCCGCTCCCGGTACGGGCCCGTCTGCCCGAAGCCGGAGGTGCGCACCATGATGAGGCCCGGGTTGACCTCGGCCAACCGTTCGTACCCGAGGTTCCACTTCTCCATCGTCCCCGGGCGGAAGTTTTCAATCACGATGTCCGCCTTCGACACGAGATCGAGAAACACCCGCTGTCCCTCGGGCACGCGCAGGTTGAGGGTGATCAGCTTCTTGTTGCGCGCAGCGATGGGCCAGTACAAGCCTTGCCCGTCCTTGACCTGCCCCCACCCGCGCAGGGGATCCGGTTTGTCCGGCGCCTCGATTTTGATGACCTCCGCCCCGAAGTCCCCCAGGAAACGGCCTGTCAACGGCCCGGCGAGCAGGGTGCCCAGTTCGAGGACGCGGATGCCGTCCAGCGGGATGGATCCCGCGGCCACCCCCTCCCCCTCGGGCCTCACGGCCCCGGATGCCGGTGTTGCGGTCGTACGCAGATTCGTGCTGTCAGTCGTGGAAGTCCGGATGGCGTCCGACATGCCCTCACCTCATCGCCGTCGTGTTCGTTGAAAACGCTGTACTTTCTGTTGATGATATCGTATTGTATACATTAGTCAATAGGGTTTGTGAACCCGCGCGACTCCAAAGCCGATGATAAGCGGAATTTCCGCGGTTCGATGCGGATCTTGGAGGCTCGCTCCCGAATCTCTTGAGAGTGTTTGTATACAATCCGGCAAGGAGGGGGACGGACTGGACGCCTACGAGTTCATCCGCAAGGCCATCATCCAGGGCGATTACGAGCCCGGCCAGCGCCTGACCGAGGAGTTTCTCGCCGGAGCGCTGAACCTCAGCCGCACCCCCATTCGAGAGGCCATCCGGCGGCTGGAGACGGAGGGGCTCGTCACCCCCCTCAAGCGAGGGGTGATGGTGCGGGCCTACACGCGCGAGGACGTGGAGCAGATCTACGATCTCCGCGCCCTCCTCGAGGCCCACGCCGCGGGACGCGCGGCGCATCACCGGACGCAGGCAGACATCGCCGCACTGCATGAGGCCCACGCCGCCTTCGAGGCGGCCGTCGTCCGTTACCGGCCCCGGCACCGGGAGGGTCTCGAGGACGTGGTGCACTGGAACGGCGTGTTCCACAATCACGTGGTCCGCGCGGCTGCCAACCCGCACGTCGGTTTTCTGCTCGAGAAGGTGGTAGCGTTGCCGCTGGTGTTCCAATCGTTCTACTGGTACGACGAGCGCGAGGTGCAACGGTCCCTGGAGACGCACGCCGCCATCCTGAAGGCGATTGAGCGTCAGGACGCCGACTGGGCCCGCGCGGCCATGGCACAGCACATCTACCAGGGCCGTGATCACGTCCTGGCGCACATTCCGGCCGCTCGCGCCTCGGAGCAAGAGGACGCCGGACCCGCCAGGGCGGCGGAACCTGGGGCGGCCGGTACATCCATCCACAGGGGAGGGGAAACCGAATGATTCACATCACGGAGGTGGGCCCGCGCGACGGGCTGCAGAATGAGCGCAAGCATCTGACGGTCGCCGGGAAGGTGGAGATGATCCAGCGCCTGGTCGACGCCGGGCTCCGGTACATCGAGGCGGTGTCCTTCGTCAACCCGAAGGTGGTGCCGCAGATGGCGGGCGCCGAAGACGTCATGGCCGCGGTCCCGCGCCGGGAAGGCGTGACCTACGCCGGTCTGGTGCTCAGCCGATCCGGGCTCGAGCGGGCGCTTCGCAGCGGGATCGATGTGATCCACATCGCCCTCGCCACGAGCGACACCTTCAACCTGCGCAACGCCCGGCGCACGGTGGAGCAGGGCTTGGAAGAGCTCGCGGCTGTGGCCCGGGACGCGGTGGCCGCGGGAACACCGGTGGTGGGGTACCTGGCGACGGCATTCGGATGCCCCTTCGAGGGCGAGGTGCCGCTGCATCGCGTGCTCTCCGCCGCCGACGTGCTGCTGGAGGCGGGCTGCCGCGGCATGGTCCTGTGCGACACGGTCGGGGTCGCCCATCCCCGCCAGGTGCAGGCCTTCGTCGAAGCCTTTCGATCCCGCTTCGGCCCCGACGACCAGGTCCCCTTGGGGCTGCACTTCCACAACACCCGCGGCCTCGGCCTGGCGAACGTGTACGCCGGGTACCTGGCGGGCGTGCGCCGCTTCGATGCGTCCGTCGGCGGCCTCGGCGGCTGCCCGTTCGCGCCGAAGGCGGTCGGCAACGTCTGCACGGAGGACATGGTCAACCTGTTTGACCAGATGGGCGAGCCCACGGGCGTCGACCTGTCCCGGTTGGTGGAAACGGCACGGTGGGTGGAGGCGCAGGTGGAGCGGCGCCTCGATGGCATGATGATGAAGGTGGGGGTGTGACAGCGAAGACGGTTCGTCCGGGGCGGTGACATCCGCCCGCCGCGCCGGCACCCGCTGGGGTGCCGGCATTCGTTTGCGGCCGTGCCCGCCCCGGCGATCCCCGGGGATCAGACGCGGAAGCGGGACAGCAGAGACTGAAGCTGCTCCGCCATCTGCGTCAACGATTGTGCCGAGGCCGCGATTTCCTCCATGGAGGCCAACTGCTCCTCGGTGGCGGCGGAAACGGTCTGCATGCCGGCGTTAGTCTGCTCCGTGACCTCGGAGACCTTGCCCATCACGTCACGCAGCTCCGCGGCGTGATCCGCCAAGCGCTGTGCCGACTCCGACACCTGCTGGATCTGCTGGGAGACCGTCGAAACCGCCCCGGCGATGGCATGGAACGACGCACCCGCGTCCTCGGTCGCCTGCAGCCCCGACGCCACCTCCTCGGTGCTCTCCCGCATGGATGCCACCGCCGCCTGGCTCTCGTCCTGAATCCGGGCAATCAGGTCCTGGATTTGCTGCGCCGACTGCCCGGCGTGATCCGCCAGCTTGCGCACCTCGTCTGCCACCACCGCGAAACTGCGGCCGTGCTCTCCGGCGCGCGCCGCCTCGATGGCCGCGTTGAGCGCCAGCAGATTCGTCTGTTCAGCGATGTCGGTGATGACCTCCACAATCTTGCCAATCTCCTCAGACCGCTGCTCTAAGCCGAGGACGACCGCCGCCAACTGGTCCATCTTCTCCTGAATCCCGGACATCCGCTGCTGCACCAATTCCAGGCATGCGGTTCCGTCCGCCGACGCCTGGGCGGCCGTGGCGGCGGATCGGCTGGCCTCTTCCGCGCTCCCCGCAATCTGATCCATCGCCGACGCCACCTGATTGACCGTCTGATGGCCGCCGTGCACCGCCGCCACCTGCCGGTCCGCACCAGCGGCCACCTCCTGAGCGGTCTGTGTGACCTGCTCGGTGGCACGCATGTTCTCCTCCGCGCTGGCGGAGAGCTCCTCCGCGGAGGCCGCCAACTGTTCGGCCGCTTCCCCGACGCTTCGGATCAGCGTCCGCAGGGCGTCCATCATGTTCGCGAACCCGCGCTGCAGGCGGGAAATCTCATCCCGTCCCGACGAGATCTCCGGCTCGACCGTCAGGTCCCCGGCCGCGACCCGTTCCACCTGGGCGGTCAAGCGGGACACCGGTTTTGAGATGCGGTGGGCGACCCACAGGCTCACCAGGGACCCGAGGATCACTTCGGCGACGATGACCCACAGGAGCGACGTCAACACCGCGTTCGCCGGAGCTTCGAAGTCGGACAGGTACGTGCCTGCCGCCACGTTCCAGCCCCACACCGGATCCTTCTGGACGTACACAATTTTCTTCGCCTGCACCTCGGAGTTGGGAAGCGGCCACATGTACGTGAGATAACCGCCGCCGTTCTGGGCCAGCTTGACCATCTCCCGGCCCGAGTACACCCCGTCCGCGGTCTTCTGATTCCAGTTGTCCTTTCCTTCCACGGTGGGATTCATGAGGCTCAGCGCGTGATCGTTGATGGCGATCACGTAGCCGTTCTTGCCGATGGCAAACCGTGGATTGATGGGCCGGTGGCCCTTCGAATCCTTCGGCCCGAGCACCTCCTGCTTGACCTTTTCCTGGGCGGCCTCAAGCGTCATCTGGCCCGCCTTCACCTGGCCGTTCACCTCGTCGATGAGGGCCAACACGTGCTGGACCGTCTGCCGCAACTGTTCCTTGCCCGCGGCCTCCAACTGATTTCGGGTCACGGTGTAACTGACCAAGCCGAGGACCAAAGTCGGAATCACCAGCAATGCCAGCGACAGGACCAACAACCTGAAACGCAACGACGAAAACCAATCCCGAAGAACTGTGCCCATGTCTTCCTCCTGCTCGATGAGATATCCCGTTCCAGGCGCTCCGTCCGCCCCATGGCTGCAGGTCAACAAAAAAAGGCGGCCCGGCCATGACGCAGGGCAGCCTCTTTCGAACGCAGAGACATCGACACGCAGAAACCATGATGGTGCTGCATGTGGCAACCCGGCGGTCATAGACGGACGTCCGTAGACCCGTGGCTTTGCGTCCCAGCGTTTCCACTGGTTTGCCCTGAGCACACGCCAGAATTCATATGCAGTTTCGGAATGACGAAACGGACCGCCTGTCCCAAGGAATCTGTAACTCGGTTACATTTATAGTAGTCAAATTGTCCCGGCATCTGCAACCCGGTTCACGGTTGCGCGGTTCCAACCTCCGCCTTGCCCGCGGCAGGCGACAACGCATCCTCTTCAGCGTAGGTGCGTTCCACCTTTCCGAGGATGAACACGTACGCGGCCGCGCCGAGCAGCGCCACCAGTCCGGTCAGGATGAGGGGGATCCTGAAACTGTGGAAGGCCTCGTAGAGCACCCCCGTGATCAACGGCGCAAACGAAGCACCCAAGTTGCCGCCAAAGTTCTGCAGCGAACTCACCGAGGAGACCACCCGCGGCGGAGCCAGATCCATCGGCAGGGAATTCACGCTGCCGGTGACCAGTCCCATGGCGGCCATGGTGAGGACGAGAAACACGACGGTCATCGCCGGAGACGTGCTGTACGCCGCAATCAGCACGAATACGGTGCTCAGCAACAGGCCGCCTCCGATGACGGTCTTGCGCACCATCGTCTTGTCGCCACCGCGGTTCACCCAGGCGTCCGCCAACCAGCCGCCGAGCAGGGTGGTGACGATGGAGACCACGAACGGCAGGGCGCTGAGCGACCCGCTCTGCCCGATGCTCAGATGTTCCTGCAGCACCAGGATGCCGGGCAGCCAGGTCAGAAACACGTAAAGCACGTACAGGTAGCCGAACTGGCCGATGATCATCGCCCAGGTATTCCGATACTGGAACAGTTTGCGCCAGGGAATGCGCACCTCACCCGCGGCCGCAGGCTCCTGCGCAATCCCGCGATCCCGCCGGTAGATCAACAACCAGACGACCACCCACACCACGCTCATCGCACCGGTGAGATAGAAGACCTCGCGCCAGCCGAGTGCCGTCAATATGGCGGCCGACAGCGGGAGGCCGATGGTCGGTCCCAGCTTGTTCCCGGTGAAATAGATGCTGATGGCTTTGCTCCGGTCCCGCGACGGGATGTTTTCCACCACCAGTTTCGGCGCGGACGGCAACAGGGTCGCCTCGCCGAACCCGAGCAACCCGCGGAACACGGCCAGCACCGGAATCTTGAGCGTCACCGCGGACAACCAGGTCGCCACAGTCCACAAGGTGAGGCCCAACGGCAGCACGCGGCGCGGATGCAGGCGATCAATCAGGGGGCCTGCAACCAACAGGGACAGGGTTAAGCACCAACTGAAGACGGATTGCAGGAGTCCCAGCTGTCCCGGGGTCATCAGGTGATGCTTCACCCAGTAGGAGCCAACGATGGAGATGTTGACTCGGTCAATGGCGGAGATCACCAGTGCGGCCAGCAACATGAGCACGATGGCCCACTGATACCAAGACCATCCGGACGCCCTTCGCTCTCCCATACATTCCTTCCTTTCATATCTGTTTTCGGATCATGAATTCGCCGGTCGGTGGCCGCAACCCCCGGATGACTTTCATCCGTCCTGCGGCTGAAACCTCCGGAAGCCCATCGTCAGTCTGGAAGCGGCTGTCCCTTCGTTTCCCTGCAGAACAGGGTGCACACGAACCCGAGAATGTAGATGAGCCCAATCCACGTGGCGGCCATGCTGTATCCGCCCAACACGCTGATGAGGTACCCGGCGCACAGCGGACCGAGAAACGCCACGAACCGGGCGGCGTTGAACACGAGGGACACGCCGGTGGCACGGAACGCCGTCGGGAAGAACTCGGGCAGCCACACCGGCATCCACGAGTACTGACCCAAAGTGAACAGACCGTTGACCGCCGTCAGGAACAACAGCCAGTTCAGATCATGGACCCACAGGAACAAGACCGGCGTCAGGACGAGCGACATGCCGAAATACAGCAGCGCGGTCGGCTTGCGGCCCCACGCGTCCGCAAGAAACCCGAGCAGGATGTACCCCACGATGGCGCCCACGTTGTACACCATGCCCGCCAGACTGGACCAGTGCGTGGCGGACAGCCCCTCGCGGCCGGCCACCGACGCCAGATAGGCGGGAACCCACGAGGAGATGGCCCACCAACCGACCGTCGTGGTCAGCGACATCAGCAGACCGAGCAACGTCTGGCGTCTGACAGAGGGCTCCAGAAAAAGCGCTTTCAGGGTGAACGTGGCGTATTTCTCTTCGTGGTCCGCCAGCCGCTCCCCCTGCCGCAGCCGGTGGCGCACCTGGCGGCGCAGGGCATTGGCCTGCTCCCAGCGCTGCGACTCATCCACACTGCGCCGCAGCCACAGCACCAACAGCGCCGGCAGCACCCCCAGCACGTACATGACACGCCACGCGTTCGGTCCCGTGCTCCCGAGGAAGAACCACACCAAGGACGCGATGAAAAAGCCAATGCCCAGACCGCACTGCATGATGCCTGCGGCCTTCGCACGCGTGTGTCTGGGGAAGACCTCGGCGACCATGGAGGTGCCCGTTCCCCACTCCGAGCCGATGCACACCCCGACCAGAAATCTCAGCACGATGAATGACGTCCAGGACCAAGCCACCGCGCTGACGCCTGTCATCAGGGCGTACGCCAGGATCGAGAGCATCATCACTTTTTTGCGACCCAGATAATCCGCCAAAATGCCGCCGACGATTCCGCCGATGCCCCATCCCAGCAGCGTCAAGCCGATGGTCAGGCCCGCGTAGAACGGGACCATCTTCACCTGCGCCGCGGGCAAGAGCTGTTTGAGCGCCACGGCGACGGTCAGAATCATGGCGTACGTCTCGTATCCGTCGAACAGCCACCCGAGGTTGGACGCCAGCAGCGCGTACCACTGCTTCGGACGGATGGACCGGTACCATGGTCCAGATTCGACGGCCATTTCAGCATTGACCGCGTGCATGACACATTCCTCCAATTCTGAATTCAAAAGGAACGGTTTCGCCCGACATCATCGAAGGGATCCCGTCGCCTCCAGTTCGGTGGGCATCCCGCCGCTCACAGCGGCAGGATGCTGCTCCACCGGCGCCTCACCTCCTCCCGGAGTTCCGGGCTCGCCTCCGCGACCGGCGGGAAATCCTGCAGGTGGTCGAATGGCCGGCACGCGTCGATGATGGCCCGCGAACTGTACATCGCCTTCGAGGTGTACGCCACGGACATCGGGTCGTTCTTCGAGCCCATGGCGTTGCGGATGATATCGATGTCTCGCTCCGGATCGGACCGGGTCGCGACGGCCCACATCACCTCAGACAAATTGGACGGGTCGATGTCGTCGTCCACGACGATGGTGTAGCGCCCCATGTAGGCCCCGACGCCGCACTGGCTGAGGATGTGTCCGCACTGGCGGGCGTGTCCGGCGTAGCGCTGCTGAATGCTGGCGACGGTCAGCATTCGTGCGCCGCCGATCTCGTGCGCCCAAACCGAGGTGACCCCGGGGACCCCGGCCGCCTCGAGCGCATCCAGCAGCAGCGCCGACCGCATCACCGCTTTCGAGTACGAGTAGTCGTTGGGCGGCTTTGCCGGGGGGCTGCCGACGATGATGGGATTGCGCCGGTGGTACACACGCTCCACCGTCACCACCGGTGCAGGTTTTGCACCCGCCTGGTAATACCCGTGGAACTCGCCGAACGGTCCCTCCAGCCGGGTGTCGCCGGGATGAATCCACCCCTCCAGCACAATCTCGGCAGCGGCCGGGAAAGGCAGCCCGGTCAACTCGCCGCGCACCACCTGAACCGGTTCGCCGAGCACCGCACCGATGTAGTTGAATTCACAGATGCCGTACGGCACCTCGATGCCCGAGATGAGGTAACACAGCGGATCGGCACCAATCACAATGCAGACCGGGAACGGCTTGCCGGCCGCCATGTACTTTTGGTACTGGATGTGGCCGTGCTTGCCGGAGACCATGTCCAATCCGACATGGTTCGCGTCGTGCACCATCACCCGGTAGGTGCCCACGTTGATCCAGTCGGAGTCGTAATCCTTGGTCACCACCGCGCAGCCGGTGCCGATGTACCGTCCGCCGTCCGCCTCGTGCCACAAGGGCGCCGGGAACTTCAGCACGTCGACGGCGTCTCCCGCGTCCACGTGCTCGAAGACGGGGCCGGTTTCCACGGCCACCGGATCGAACGCCTTGGCCTGAGACTCCCACGCTTTCGGTTTGCCACGCAACCAGCGCACCAGCTCGTGGTGGTCGTTCGTCAGCGGCCCGCGCAGGATGGAGGCCAGCCGGTACGGGCTGCTGGTGGTGCAGGTGAGCACCCGGTAGCCCGCGGGATAGTCGGGAATTTCGTCAAACAGGAGGGCGGAATGCCCCTCCCGCTTAACGTTCAATTCGCTGATGGCGCCCAGTTCAAACCGCCAATGGGCCCCGCGGATCCCCTGCAGGTTTCCGCTCTCCTCCATCTTCGCGAGCCACGCCCGGAGGTCCAACGGATTGCCTCCTGCCATGTCCACTCGCTCCTTTCCGCCCTGATGCCAGGGCCGCTCATCCAGCGACAGTCGCCGCCTGGTCCGCTTTGGCATCCGTCTCTTTCGACGCCCTCAATTTCTCTGCCGCGCGGTGCACCGCGGCGATGATCTCCGGATAGGCGGCGCACCGGCACAGGTTGCCGGACATGTAGTGCTTGATCTCCTCGTCCGTCGGGTTCGGGTTCTCCTGCAGCAGTTGCGTCGCCATCATGATCATGCCTGGCGTGCAGAACCCGCACTGGAAGCCCTCACATTCAATGAACGCCTCTTGCACCGGCGAGAGTTGTTGCAACGTGCCCAGTCCTTCGGCAGTCTGCACGTCACAACCATCGACCAGCGCCGCGAGATACAGGCATCCGGACACCGCCTTGCCATTGACGTATACCGTGCAGCAGCCGCACAACCCCTGACCGCAGCTCTCCCGCACGCTGTACATCTGGAACCCGCGCCGCAGCGCCTCCACCAGGTTTTCGTGCGGTTGCACCGCCAATTCGACGGGCCGCCCGTTCAACCGGAAACGAATCGTCCTGTATTCCGCCATGTCACGCATCCTCCCATCCTTGTCCTTGCTTCTCCCGCAGCGCCTTCAAGACCTTTTCCGGCGTGAGCGGGGTCTCATAGATGCGAACTCCGATGGCGTCATAGATGGCGTTGGCCACCGCCGGGGAGAGCCCGAGCGATCCGGTCTCACCGATGCCTTTGGCCCCGAACGGCCCGTTCCGGTGCGGTACTTCAACGATGCTGACCTCGTTGATATCGGGCAGATCCCAGAATCCCGGAATCTTGTAGTCCGCCATGCTGGCGTTCACCACCTGCCCCTCGTCGAAAACCATCTCCTCAAACAGCGTGAAGCCCATCTGCATGAAGGAAGCTCCCGACAGCTGCCGCCGGACGATGCCTGGATTGATGGCCTTGCCGCAGTCCCCGACCGTCACCAGGCGAGTGATGTGCACCTTGCCGGTTTCCATGTCCACTTCCACCTCGACACCCGTGCCGCCGACCATCCAGTACGGCGTGATGTGTTCGGACATCCCTGTCTCCGGATTCGGCTTTTCGTAGTAGGGGAAGTAGGAACCGACCCCGAGCACATTCCCCGCCTGCATCCCGTGCCGCTTGGCCAGGATGGCGCCGAAGGTGAAGAACGAGCCGTCCGGCGTCGCCACACCGCCGTCCCGCACCACCAACGCCGCCGGGTCAAAGCCGGTCTGCTCCGCACACATCGCGACGATCTTCTGCTTCGCGTCTTCCGCCGCCAGGCGCACCGCATTGCCCATGTGGAAGGTGGAGCGCGAGCCGAGGGTCGCCATGTCGTACGGGGTCACTTCGGTATCCGGGTGGATGATGCGCACATCTTCCGCGCGCAGCCCCAGGACGTCCGCCGCAATCTGGGCCATGGCGGTGTCCGACCCCTGGCCCATGTCCACCGTGCCGCAGTACACCCCGCAGCTGCCGTCGCTGTACAGGTTGACGAACGCCACGGAGGTGGTCGGCGATACCGCCGCCTTCACGCCGATGGCGATGCCGCGCCCGCGCCGGATGGTGCCCGATCCACGGTCAAACGGCTGATCCCAGTTCATCTTGCGCGCCAGCTCTTCGAGCACCTCGACGGTACCCGCGTCCTCCAGGATGGTGCCGGTGGCGTGCGGCCGGCCGTTTCGCAAGATGTTCTTGCGTCGGAATTCCAGCGGATCCATCCCGAGTTCACGCGCGATGATGTCCGCCTGGCTCTCGTACGCCCAGACCAATTGCGGAATGCCGAACCCGCGCAGGGCCCCTGCCGGGGGCAGGTTGGTGTACACCGCGTACGAGTCGAGGCTCACGGCCTCAATGTCGTACGGACCGGCGGCGGTGAAGCCGGACTTCTGGGTGACGCGCGGGCCAATGTCCGCGTACGCACCGCCATTCCACCAGGTCTTGCAGTCGCGCGCGACAATGCGCCCGTCCTTCGTGACGCCCGTCCGGATGGTGACCGTGGCTGCGTGGCGGGTGATGGTGTAGAACTGCTCCTCCATGGTCAGGCTGAGCCGCACCGGACGCTGCGTGATCAGCGCCAACGCGGCGACGAGCGCCTCCAGCTTGATGTACAGTTTGGCGCCGAAACCGCCGCCGAGGTACGCCGTGCGCACGCGCACCTTGTTCTCCGGCCACCCGAGCAACCGGGCCACTTCAATCCGCACGAACGACGGGCTCTGGGACGAGGTGTGGATCAGCAGGTTCCCCGTGTCGGTGAGCTGGGCCACGGTGACGGTCGGCTCCAGCGGCAGATGGTTGACCTGCTGGCTGCGGAACGTGTGTTCAAACACGTAATCCGCTTTCGCGAACGCCGCGTCCACGTCCCCGTTGCGCAGGTGGTATTCCATCGCCACATTCGTCTTGTTGCGCGGTTGCAAGGACTTCAAGTCGGCGAACGTCCCGGCGGGACGAATCACGTCGTGCACGATGGCGGTCTGCGACTTGTACGCCTCCACCTCGTGGAACACCGGTTCGAGCTCCTCGTACTCGACTTCCACCAAGTCGGTCGCCTGGTCGGCCACGTGCACGTCGGTCGCGAGCACGACCGCGACGGGCTCGCCCACATGACGCACCTTGTCGATGGCGAGAATCGGCTGATCATGAAACGCCGGTCCGTAATAAGGGTCCGGGATGACCTTCAGGATGTCCTCGGCCGTGATGACGTCGTACACGCCGGGCAATGCCTTGGCTGCCGACGTGTCGATCCCGCGGATCCGCGCATGCGCCACCGTGCTCCGCACGACCTTGGCGCGCAACATTCCAGGCAATTCCAAATTGTGAATGTATTCCGCGCGGCCGGTGACTTTTGCGGCGCTCTCCAGGCGCTTGACCGGCCGCCCGACCTGGCCGCTCGGCGCCGCGCTCTGGACGCCCGGTTCCATCACCTTGCTCATTGCGTCACCCCTCCATCCCCGTTGTGATCCGTCTGGGCAATCTGTTGCAGCGAACGACGGACGCACACCTTGACAATTTCCCGCTTGTAGCCGGACGACCCGCGGATGTCGGCCAACGGATGAATCTGTGTTCCCGCCAGTTCGCCCGCGTGGTGGAGCACCTCGTCCGTCGGACGTTGTCCCCGCAGGAACGATTCCACCTCGTGAAGACGCACCGGCCGCTCTGTCGCCGCGCTCACCGCCACGCGCGCGTCGGAAATCTGCCCGTCCTCCAGCCGCACAAACGCTGCCACGCCCGCCATCGGCCAATCGTCCGCCGACAATGCCGTGAACTTGACGTACGTCCCGCGCGTACCCTGCGGAAGCGGAGGCACGACCACCTCGGTGATCAGCTCGCCCGGCGCCAGCGCCGTGCTGTAGTACCCCGTGAGAAACTCCGAGAGCGGGATGTCCCGGTGCCCGGCCTCGCTGGATACCCGCACCTGGGCGTCGAGCGCCAGCAGGATGGGGGGCAGGTCCATGTGCGGATCGCCGTGGGCCAAGTGGCCGCCCAACGTCGCCACGTTCCGGACGCGCACGTTTGAGAGGGTGCGCAAGGCCTTCGGAATGACCGGGCTGAACTGCGCCACCACCGGGGAGAGCTCCAGTTCACGCAGCGTGGCGAGCGGTCCGAGGTGCAGACGCCCCGCTTCGTCCACCTTCACCTTGTCCAAGGACGGTTTCAAACGCTGCAGGCTCACCAGCCGCTCCGGCGCGTACAGCTTCGATTTCATCATCAGCATCAACGCCGTGCCACCCGCGAGCGGGCGGACCAGCGGATCGTCCGTATTCAGCAAAGACAGCGCTTCTTCCAACGTATCCGGCTGAATCAGATCAAATGCGTTCATGAGAGTGCCTCCTGCGGGTGCGTCAGCGCCGCCTTCAGATTTTCGGCGAACAGGCTCCCCATCTCCTCACACTTCGCCCGGAAGACGGACTGGCCGATTCCCCCCAACTTCCCCGTGATGGTCTGGTCCAGCACGTAGTGAATCCGGGTGGTCTGCTCGTCCACCGCACGGACCGTCAGGTCAACCGTCCCGGAGAGCTTCCCGGCCAGGGCCTTCGGTTTCCCGTCCACCACGGCCTTCAGGGAGGACGGCGCGTTCACCTCCGTCAAGCGCACCGTCACGTCAAACTTCAATTTCAGGAAAGCCACTTCGACCTCCAGGGTGGCACCGTAGTTTCCTTCCCCCAGGTCGGTCAGCTGGCTGCAACCGGGGATGCATTTCGCCAGCCGCTCCGGCGTACTGACGAACGCGAACACCTGCTCCTGCGGGCATTTCACTTCAAATTCGCTAGATACTTGCATGTCTCCAGGTCCTCCTCATCCAGTAGAATCGCGACGGCCCGAATCGGCCCGGCGGTCCCGCCGACGATCTTCAGCGGCAGCCCCATGTACCAGAACTGCCGCCCGGCCACTTCGCGCAAGTCTCCGAGATTCTCGGTGTTGAGAATCCCGCGCTCGCGGCAGACCGAGTGGGCGGGCTTCCACTCGTCCCCCTTGTGTGGTTCCACGTCCACGCTGGCGCAGTCGATCCCGATGTTGATCACACCGCGGTCCGCCAACCATTCGGTGGCTTTCCTGTCCAATCCCGGATGCTTGTTGCCATACGCTGGCTTGGGGAAGGTGCGGACGTAGTGCCCGGTGTACAGCAGAACCACTTTCGGGGAACGGGGCCCCGAAAAGTCCACCCCGGCCCGCCGGGCCGCCTCCTCCAACATGTCGGCGGTAATGAACTCTCCCGGTTCTGCCTGGCTGACGTCCAGGCAGACCGCCAAACCTTGGAACATGTCGAGCGGCAGTTCGTGAATCGCCTTCGCCTCCGGATTGGGATCCATATGTTGAAAAGAATCCGTATGGGTCGCGCAGTGGTCCGACAGGAACAGTCCGTTGATGGCGAACGTCCACTTCCCGTCGGGCAGCCTCTCCACCGACTTCAAACGATGCACGACCGTCGGTTGATGCCCCCGGTACACGGGAGAACCACTGAAAATCTCCTGCGACAGATCGATGATGCGCATCCGGTATGCCTCCTTCACCAGATTAGGGCCAGCCGCTCGGACAACTTCGACGCCGCCCGCAGGACTCCGGACTTCACCACTTCGATGCGTTCCTCCGTGGCTTCATACATCGGAATGGTCGCCACGACGGCAGCCCGCACCTGGCCGCGCCGGTCGCGCACCGGGGCGGCCAGGCCGAACACGGTGCGGTTGACCTCCTCCCGGGAGACCGCGTATCCTTGCTGCCTGACCACCGCCAATTCCCTGAGTAACCCGTCCAGGGTGGTGATGGTGTGCTCCGTGATGGCCCGCATGCCGCGCTCCTGCATCAGCGCCGCGACTTTCTCGTCCGGCAAGCTCGCCAGCCACACTTTCCCGGCCGCCGTCGCGTGCAGCGGGGCCATTTGCCCCAACATCGATGCGACCCGTAGGGGTTTGATGCCTTCCACCTTGTCGACGTAGATCAATTGCCGGTTCTGTTCGATGGCAAACTGCACGCTCTCGCCGATTTCCTGGACGAGCTCCACCAGTACCGGGTGAACGATGTCTTCCAGCTGGGTGTGATCTTTGTAGCGGAGCGCCATGGCGACGAACTTGAACGACACCGAGTACCGTCCGGTGTCCAGGTTGCGCAGCACATATCCCGCTTCTTCGAGCGTGGAGAGGATCCGCGAGACATCCGCCTTATGGATGTCCAACGCGGTCGCCAACTCCATCACGCCCATGCCATCGGGAGCACCGACCAGCGCCTCCAGCAACTGCATCGTGCGAGTCACCGCCAGCACACGACCATCTCCATCCACATGTAGGCTCAATATGGGCTGTCCCCGTCCACTGCGGGGGCGCCCCAGGCGCGTCTCTGCAGGGGTCACCTGGATTGCAGGATCTTCGCCTCTTCGTCGGTCAGGTCGCGCAGGCGCCGACCGACCTCGGCCAAGACCTCTGGCGGCACGAAGCAGACACCGCTGTCATCCGCCACCACGACGTCGCCCGGCCGCACTTGGACACCCGCCACGCGAACCGGCACGTTGATGCCGACCCCTTCCAACCGGCCGCGGCCCGTGACGGATGTCACCCCGCGCGACCACACCGGCAGTTGAAGCGCGGAGATCTGGTCCAGGTCGCGCACGGCACCGTCCACGATCACCCCGGCGATCCCGCACTCGACCGCGCGGTGCGCCGCCAAGCCGCCGAATACGGACCACAATCCAACCCCGTCGCCTTCCACCACCAGCACGTCGCCCCGGGCCGCGATCGCCATCGCGGACTTGTGGATCAACCCGTCCTCCGCATGCTCTCTCGACCGCCGTTCCGGCAGATAGCGTACGGTCACCGCCCGGCCCACCACACACCGCCCCGGCAGCCGGCCGGGCAAGTGGGTCGCCGCGACGGCCGTCGCGTATCCCAACTCGTCGAGAATGTCAGAGATGCTGGATGACAGACCGGGAATTCGCTGCCATCCATCGACGATGGCCAAATCGACCTCCGGCATCACCCCGACCTCACGGGGTTCACGCGTGCCGATTTTCGCCCGGGAACCTCCCTCACTTGGCGCCATGACCGTTCCCTCCTGTCGCGCTCGAGATTTCCACCAACAGTCCGGAGGGAAATCGCACAAACCCAACCTCCGCTCCCCAGGGCTGACGCTGAATCGGTTGAACGACCTGCGCCCCCCGCTGCAACACAGCCTCCAACGCCCGCGGACCCACCGCGCCGAGCGTGAGAATGGGCGCCTCCGGTTGAGGCAATCCCCACCGCCGCCAGGACGAGTCGGTCACCAACGCCAACTCCACCTGTGACTGTCGGTACAGGCCATCCTTTGACAGCCGCCACGGCCCGTTCAGGCGTTGGATCCAGTCCATCTCCTCGTCCGGGACCGGGATGGACACCCACATCTCAATCCCTCCTCCGCACCATCACTCCGGCGCCTCGTCCAGTTTCCACCGTTTGGTCAGCTCCGTCTGGATGCCAAATTGGTCCAGAACCCGCGCGACGGTGTGATTGACCAAGTCATCGACAGTCGCCGGCCGGGTGTAGAACGCCGGCATCGGAGGCACGATGGACACCCCCAACTCCGCCAGCCGGAGCATGTTCTCGAGATGGATGGCACTGAGCGGCGTCTCCCGCGGGACCAGCACGAGCCGGCGCCGCTCCTTCAAGGTGACATCGGCCGCCCGCGTGATCAGATTGTCCGCAAACCCGATGCGAATACTCGCAAGCGTCTTCATGCTGCACGGCACAACGACCATGCCGTCCACCGGAAACGATCCGCTCGACACCGCGGCCGCCTGGTCGGTCGATGCGTACACACGGGAAGCCAACCGCTTCACGTCCGCCAGGGACCAGTCGGTCTCCAGGTGAATCGTCGCCTCCGCCCATTTGCTGAGGATCAGATGGGTCTCGATGCCCAACTCGCGCAGGACCTCGAGTGTGCGAATCCCCAGAATGGCGCCGGTGGCACCGGTCATTCCGACGATTAAGCGCATACAATCGCTCCAGTCCGGATGAAGTGCGTGGCCAGATCGGCCCCCATGCGCCGTTCGGTACGACCTCAGGTCAATTCCGCAATGACATCGACCTCCACCAGAATGCCGCGCAGCGCAGCCCCAATGGTCGTGCGCGCTGGATAGGGCTCGCGAAAGAACTCCGCGTACACCGAATTGAAGGCGGCAAAATCCTTCAGGTCCGCCAGGTAGACGTTGACCTTCACGACGTCGTCCAGGGTGGCGCCGGCTGCCTGCAGAATGGCCTGGACGTTCTTCAGCACCTGTCGCGCCTGTCCCACAATATCCGCAGGCATCTCCCCCGTGTTCACATCTACGGGTCGCTGCCCAGACACGTAAATGCGATTCCCTGCCTTGACCGCCTGCGAATAGGGTCCGAAGGGCTGGGGTGCTTGAGTAGTGCGTATGGATTCCTTCAAACGGGATCCCTCTTTCACCCTCGAGGGCTTTTGATGTAACTCAGTTACACGAATCATATCAAATCCTTCCCGGAAGAAGCAATAGAGAGATAAAAATGACGCACAGATGTGCGTCAAATGGCAAGGTGACGAGTGGACACAGAGGCAGTGGGAAGCGGAGATTCAGCGCAGAGCGCCCCTCATTTCACAACTTCCGGTAAACAATCGTCAGGCGATCGTCCTCCCGCCTGATATCCACGATGCGAATTTTCGATGTCTCCACCATGGATTTCAGTTCCCTCAGGACGGCTGGCCACCGGACGAGGTCGTCCCGCAGCAAGGTGACGCGCTCGAACACATGGGGCTGCTCCATGCGGCTTCCCTCCGTATTGCACTGTTGCAAAGCCGGGATCGCGCATTTGTAATAAAACATAACACATTTTTATTGTAATCCAGAGATACTGGGTGAATCAATGATTTTTTGTTATATTAATTAACATATCGCAAATGTCTCGCGAACGAGGAGTGGGATGACAGGCGGCAACCTGATATATTGACGGTGATACGGGAGAGGGGGACGGCAGACTTGTTTCAGTTGCGCGGTCATCACCTGTTGTGTCTGCTCGGCTACCGGGGAATGGGCTACTCCGCGGAATACACGGAGAACATGACGCGGCTTCACACGACCCTGCGCATGCAGCCACAGACCCAGGTGGAGTTGGTGGCGGGACCGGACGATCTGTGCCGGCACTTCCCCGAGGATCAGCCCTGCCACTGCGACGAGCGGACCGTACACGAGCGAGACGCCGCGGTGTTGGAGAGGATGGGGTTGAAGCCGGGGGATCGACTCCCGTGGCGCACGCTCGAAGAGCGGTTGGCAGCGACCTTCATCCCGGGGGATATTCCTCGTCTGTGCAGCACCTGCCCATGGCTCGGCTATGGGGTGTGTGAGGACGGTGTTCGCCGGCTGCGCCGGGGCGAGGGACTGTATCCAGTGCAGGCGAGCGGTGGAGTGGGTGATGGGCTGACCGGAGAATGAGCCCGGGCAGGACGGGACGGGGGTGGGGCGGGGATCGCCACGGACGTGGAGGCGACTTCATGAGTGCGGCGGTGACGGTACACAGGCTTAGCAGCCAAATGGATCCTAATGTTAGGTATGCGCATCGGTTTGGTGCAAATGCGTCATTATCGCAGGAGTGGAGACCCGGGATAAAATCAGATCAGTTTCTACCTCGTCCGCTTTCTGGTGGATCGGCAGCTGCCACCCTCGCCTAAATACAAATCTGTTGCTATCGCCCCCGCGACACAAGACTTTGAGTATCAAACGGTTTTCATCTTCCTTGAAAACCTCCCGCATAGATGCAGATCGGTTGCTAACGCCTCTGCCCGGACCGCCCAATCCGATTCATCCACAACTTCACCTCGACCCATCGCCGCCCCGGCCCTCCCACGCCGGCCTTCACCGGCCACCGCCTCGACCGATTCGGTCGGATTCACCGCATTCTCTCCGGCTCCACCAGCAATCGGCACAAGATCTGCACGAACGAAGCGAGCCTCAATCCCCTTCGCCGACCACGCAGAGGTCAATCGCCGGATTCAGCGCCAAGCTCCGGGCAATCCCGCAGGAACGGCCGGACGGGGAACGGGAACCATGCCTCGATCCGACCCTGATTCAGGAAGCTCACGTGATCTCCTGCACATGATGGCGAGGAAACCGCACGGATGGTAGAGTAAGAGTGTCACAAAGGATCCATCCGACAAGGAGGCCCGCGTGCGCCATTCCGGACAGAAAGGGGGGGAGTACGGACGATGGATGCCGAGTTACGTGATTTTCTCATCGGTATGGAACAGCGGCTGATGCAGGGGATGAGCCTGCAGTTTGCCGAGATGGAACGGCGCCTCGACGAGAAAATCGACGCACGTTTCGCCGACATGGAACGGCGCTTCGACGAGAAGATGGACGCCCGCTTCGACGACTTGGAGCGGCGCCTCGACGAGAAGATGGACGCTCGCTTCGCTGACATGGAGCGGTGCCTCGACGAGAAGATGGACGCTCGCTTCGCTGACATGGAGCGGCGCCTCGACGAGAAGATGGACGCCCGCTTCGACGAGTTCCGCTTGGAGATCCGAGACATGCTCGCACGGTTTTCCAGGGACATCCTGCAACAAGTCGAAAACAAGTTGGCGCCACTCCTGCAGGAGGTGAACGAGATCCATCGCATTCTGCAGCCCTACCAAAAGGATTACCATGCTGTGGAAGGCCGCCTGTCCATCTGCGAGCGTCGCATCGACCGGCACGGGCAGAAAATCGCTGCCATCGAAGAGCGGCTCGATTTGGGTCTGGACGTAGCCACGAATCCGTGACGCCATCAGCCCATCTCCTCCCTGAAGGAACCATGTGATCCCGCCGTGCCTTCAGAACGACGCACAGTGGCGATCCCGCCGTGGACCCGAACGCCACTGGGGACCATGCCGCCGACGCGCAGGTGCCGTATCACCGACCCTGCATGACCACCACGCCCCTGCGCTAGTACAACACCTGCGACCTTGCACTGAACCTGCGTCATCGCGCCGCGGCTGCGCTGCGGCTGCACACGCGAGCGTTGTGTCACCTCGAATGCTACAGATGATTCTGCACATTCTTCTCAACGGATGGCATCCGTCGGGGAACCGCTCGACCAGAAGGCGTGGCACTCGCTGCACCGGGTGGTCTGCGACGACCGCGCGGTAATCGACAACACCTGGGACCAGACAGAGACCGGAGGTACGAGGACCGGGATCGATAAGGGAACAGCTACTTCTCGCCGATGCCGGGGGTCGACTTCAACAGGGGCAGCGCGGTAGGCGGCGCGGACGGGCACTTCTGGGTGCTGGGCTAGATGGAGGATGTCATCACTGTCTCCGGACACCGCATCGGCACGATGGAGATAGAGAACGCCTTGATCCAGCATCCGGCGGGGGTGGAGGCGTGGCTGGAGGATGCCGACATCATCGACAAGCTGTTGCCGACATCACGAACCGGTAAAGCGCGAGGAGGCCGGTGCGGACCAGCGCGGGTCGCGTCAGGCCTCCACTCGTTCCGATCCTGCCGTCCGCACAGCGCGCGCCGGCAGGTTGGGCACCGCGTCTCGGCGACGGACGCCTTCAGACGCCCGCAGACGCCTTCAGTGTTCCGTGACCTGGCGTTGCTGGGCCATCACCGCGCGGTGAGAGGGCATCAGCAGCGTGGCCGCCAGGGAGATGACGGCCGCCGCGACGACCAGGGTGAACACCGCGTGCAGACCACTCTCGAGAAACGCGTGCATCATCTGCACCACCTGCGCCGGCAGGTGCGCCAGGGCGTCCGCGTTGAGCAGCCCGTTGACATTGGTCGCCTGGGCCCGGTAAGCGGGCGGAATGTGCGCGGACGCGTAGGCAGCGAGCGCGTGGTTGAAGTACGTGCCGAAGATGGCGACGCCCACAGTCTGGCCGAGGGATCGCATGAACGTGTTCGAGGCCGTGGCAGCGCCGCGCAGGTTCCACCCCACCGCCGACTGGATGAGCACCGTCGTCGGCGTGGTCACGAGCCCCATGCCGAGGCCGACGAGGATCATCACGCAGGTGAACACCCAGGCCGGCGTCGACACGCCTGCGGTGACCAGGACCAGCGTCCCGCACAGGATGGAGACGGTGCCGGCGACGGCGGTGGTCTTCGATCCGATCTTGTACATCACCCGCCCGGCGACGGTCGATCCCACCGGCCACGCCAACGACATGGGCAGCAGCGTGATGCCCGAGTTGGTGGCGCTGAACCCGAGGATCCCCTGGATCCACATGGGCAGATACGCGCTGATGCCGATGAGGACGCAGGCGGTGAAAAATCCAATGAGATTTGACACCGCGATGACGCGCATGCCGAAGAGCTTGAGGGGCAGCATGGGCTCGGGCGCCCGGACCTCCACGAAGAGGAAGGCCGCCAGGCAGACCAGCGCGATCGCAAACAGGACCATCAACGTCACGGACGTCCAGGCGTACATGGTGCCGCCGTTCAGCAGCGCATACAGGAGGGCGGACATGCCGATGGTGAACAGCACGGCACCGGCGTAGTCGATGCGCGGTTGCTTCTGGCGATGGAACGTCTCGTGCAGGAACAGCCACACCAGCGCGATCGACACGATGCCGACCGGAACATTGATGTAGAAGATCCAGCGCCAAGAGACCTGATCGACGAAGAAGCCCCCGACCAACGGGCCGATGAGGCCGGCGATCCCCCAGATGGAACTGAACAAGCCCTGCATCTTGGCGCGCTGTTCGCCGGGGAACAGATCGCCGATAATGGTGAAGGTCACGGGCATCACGGCGCCGGCGCCCACCCCCTGGAACGCGCGGAACCAGATGAGCTGGGTCATGGACTGCGCGAGGCCGGACAGGGCGGAGCCGGCCAGGAACAGGATCACGCCGACGGTGAAGACGATCCGCCGGCCGAACAGGTCGGCCAACTTCCCATAGATGGGCGTCGTCACCGACGTGGTCAGGGTGTACACGGCGAACACCCAGCTGATGAGGTTGAGCCCGCCGAGATCGGCGACGATGCGGGGCATCGCGGTGCCGACGACGGTGACATCGAGGGCGGTGAGCAAGGTGGCGACCATCATGGCGACGGTAACGGCCACTCGGTTGGTCTGATTGTGCATGGCAATCCACTCCCGGACAGGTTGACCGCCGCGCTGCGCCCTGTGACGACATCAGGGAGGTCGGTCGACAGGACGCAGGCTGACAGCCCCATGATAGCAGACGGAGGGCGGAAGCGCATCGCGGGCCTCAGTCCCTTGTCGGCGGCAGTCCGCCGAGGAGGAGAGGATGCCTCATGGCTCGAAACCGGGAAACCATGTGGAAGCCATGTGATTAAAGGAATTTCGCCGCAGGCAGGCGATAGATATGGTAGGATCAGCCTCGGGATCAATCGCGGCAGACTTGGACGGAAAGGTGAACGAGATGGCCCTCATCACGGACATTCACACCCATGTGCTCCCGGGGATCGACGACGGCCCGAATGACCTGGAGGCGGCGCAGAACCTGTTGGCGGCGTTTCACGCAAGCGGGACGGATCGGGTGTTCTGCACGTCGCACCTGCTCAGCCCCCATTTCGACAGCAACCTGGACGGCCTCCGGGCGGCCTACCACCGCCTCACAGAGGGTCTGACCCGGCATGACGGCCCCGAACTGGCACTTGGCGCGGAGCTGCGCATGACCGCGTCGCTGGCGGACCTCTTGCGGATGGGCGAAGTGCCGGCACTGGGGGACTCGCATTATGTCCTGTGTGAATTCCGGAGCGATCACGTCTCCACCCGAGCCCTGGAGTTGGTGCACGAATTGGTGGTGCGCGGGTACCAGCCCATCATGGCCCACCCGGAGCGCAACCTGGAGCTGCAGAAGCATCCCGAACGGCTGGATGAGTTGGCGGCTTGCGGCCTTCTGTTCCAGGTGACGGCTCAGTGTTTCGAAGCCGGCCCTCACGACGGCCACCCGGGGCAGCGATTGGCGTGGCGAATGCTCGAGGAAGGCCGCGTGGCGGTCATCGCTTCGGACGCGCACGATCCCGCGGTCCGGCCACCGGGCCTCCTGCCGGCCTACGAGGCCATCTCGGCGCATGCCGGAGATGCGGTGGCGGAAGTCTTGATCATGAACGCGAACGCCATCTGGGCGGACGAACCCGTCCGGGAGCTAGTGCCCGCTCGCCCGAAGCGCAGCCTGTGGCGTCGCGTCTTCGGCTAGTGCCGGCCAAGATGCCGTCCGATGCCGACGGTCGAGCCAGTTGAACCAGTGCCCCCGGCCGAGCCGGTGTTCCCCATGGAGGCAGTGCCGCCGATGGGGCCGATGCGACCGATGGAGCCGGTGTCATCCATGGAGCCGGTGAAGCCGGTGTCCCTCACCGGTCGGACATCAACGCCTTCCCCAACGCTTCCTGGGGCGGCCTTCTCCCACCGGCTGCCCGCTGTTATGGTGGCTCCACTGCGCGCGCAACTCGGCTAAGCGGGACTGCAGTTCGGCCCGCTCACCGGGATCGCTCGCGGCACCCACAAGTTGGAAGTCCTTTCGGCCTGCGCGACAATAGGGGCACACCGCGGTGTGCTCGTAACTCGCTGTATCTCCCCCGCACGACTGGCAAAAGAAATAGAACACTTTCGTCGCCATCGTGTGTTCCCCTTTCCCTGCACCACAGCGTTTTTGATGGATTCATCGCTCTCTGTTCTTCTTCTCCTATGATATGACAATTCCGCTGTCGAAAGGTGTCGATTGCGAAAGATTCGTAGGCGTTTCCTCCAGGAGTACCCCTAACGGGGAAGTGTCGTTACAAAAGAGGTATTTCAGCAAGAGCCCTACACCGTGGCGAGGAATCCGGGACATTCGAACGAAAAATGGGTTGTCAATGGGGGATAAATGGGGTATGAATGGGTTGCAAATGGGTTGCAAATGGGTGAAATGGGGGCCTGCTGGCACCACCGTCCAAGTGGTTAATGAATGAATTGTGCTAAACCGACCGGAATCGTCTGCATACAACGTCATATTTGTATTTATCTGCGCAGGCCTGGGGGTTCATAGCAACTGTTTTGTATCTAAAGCGGTAAACGAGGGGCATCCCCACTGCTGATAAAGTCGATTGACCGCCTTATTGGTGCGACGAGGGTCTGGATTACATAAAAACGGTGTCTATTCCGCCGACACCCCCGCTCGATAACACCGAACACGTTTTAAATCGCCGCCGCGTACCTGAAACACACGTCGCCGCACGCCTGCCGCACCGGCCATCGTACCATGGCGCCAGTCCATGGCCCCACACCATCGCACCCGTCCATGTCCACCATTCCTCTTGAGGAGGGGCGCCGCCATGACCATCCTGCTCCGGTCTGTGGAGCTCAAATCCGAATTGCCTGCCTCCCGGGCGTACCCCTTCTCCCTGCCTGTGGTTCGCCACCTGGGCACGCTGACCTTCAGCGCACCCGTGACCCTGTTCGTCGGCGAAAATGGCAGCGGGAAGTCGACCATCCTGGAAGCCATCGCGGCGGCCGCGGGATCCATCACCGTCGGGGCGGAGAGCGTCGGGGCGGAGAGCGTCGGGGTGGATCCCGACCTTCAACCGGCGCGCAGACTGGCGGGCGCGATGCGGTTGATCTGGAGCAAACGCACGCGACGGGGGTTCTTCCTGAGGGCGGAGGACTTTTTGGGTTACGTGCGGCGGATGCAGTCCCTGCGCCGCGATCTGGCGCAGGACGCGGCCGAGATGGAACGGCGGTACGCCGGACGGGGACTCGCGGTGTCCCTCGGGAAGATGCCGATGGAGGGATCGCTGGCGGCGATGCGGGAGAAGTACGGAGAAGGGCTGGACACGAGATCGCACGGCGAGAGCTTCCTGGACCTCTTCCACGCCCGCCTCCAACCGGGCGGCCTGTACTTGCTCGACGAGCCGGAGACCCCCCTGTCGCCGCTGAAACAACTGTCGCTCCTCCGGATGTTCCACGACGCGGTGACGTCCGGCGCCCAATTCATCATCGCCACGCACTCCCCCATCCTCATGGCCTACCCAGGGGCGTGCATCCTCAACTTCGACACCGTCCCGCCGAGCCCGGCCGCGTACGACGATCTGGAGCACGTGCGAATCCTGCGGGACTTTCTCAACCACCGCGACGCTTTTCTCAAGCCACTGTTCGATCCGCAGGCGCCCTGAACCATCACTGCCGGGATCCACAGCCACCGTGATCCGCTGGCTCCGCGATCCGCTCGCTCCCGGAGCCGCTCGCTCCCATCTTCACCGCGCGCCACCGCGGCCCGTCACGCATCCCGGGCGCCCAGGGCGACCCGGCTGCGAATCCGGCTCTTCCGGCCCTGCTGCCCCTTCGAAGGCGACAGGATGTCCGGCATTGGGCGCGTGCGCTGGATGAAAAACGACAGGAGGAATGCGACGAACAGCAATCCGGTCGCGATCCAGAACGCGTCGTCGATCCCCATCACCGTCGCCTGCCGCATCATCCGGTCGAGCACGTCAGACGCGGCGGCCCCGTGTCCGTTCAGCACGGCGGCCTGCTGCCTCATCGAGAGCACCTGGAAGTGCACCTGGGTGCGGCTGGCCATGATGCTGACCAACAGCGCCATCCCCACCGCGCCGGAGACCATTCGCAAGGTGTTGGACATGGCCGTGCCGTGCGGATAGTACCGCTTCGGCAATTGGTTCAGGCCCGCCGTCATCACCGGCATCAGCAGGATGGACATGCCGACGGCGCGGAGGGTGTAGATCACGGTGACATGGAGGAAGCTGGTGTCCAGCTCCAGCCGGGTCAGCGCGTAGTTGGTCAACGTCGTGATGGCGAGGCCGGATACCGCGAGCCAGCGGGCGCCGATGCGATCGAACAGGCGACCCGTGACAGGCGACATGATGCCCATCACCACGCCGCCGGGCAGCAGCATCAGGCCCGAGAGCAGCGGCGAGAATCCGCGCACGTCCTGCATGTAGATGGGCATCAACAGCATGCCGGCGAACAGCGCCATCGTCACGACGACGAGGATCACCGTCGTCAGGGTGAACATCGGATACCGGAAGATCCGCACCTCCAGCAGCGGCCGCTCCGCGCCCCACTGCCGAAATACGAACCACAGCAGACTCACCCCGCCAATGACGAAGGCAGCCACCACCTCGGCCGATCCCCAGCCGCTGTTCCCGGCCGTGCTGAATCCGTACAGCACACCGCCGAACCCGAGCGTCGACAGGACGACGCTCCACGTGTCCAGCCGGGGACGACGCGTCTCCGTGACATTGCGCAAAAGGAGGAAGGAGATGAGCAGGTCCAACAGCGCGATCGGCAGCACGACGAAAAACAGCACCCGCCACGAGTGGTGCTCCACCAGCCAGCCGGACAAGGTGGGGCCGATGGCGGGCGCGAAGTTCAGCGCGATCCCGAAGATCCCCATCGCCCACCCGCGCCGCTCGACGGGAAACAGGATGAAGATGACGTTGGTCACCAGCGGCATCAGCACACCTGCCCCGGCGGCCTGAATGATGCGCCCGGCGAGCAGAACCCAGAACTGCGGGGCGAAAGCGCAGATGAGCGTGCCGACGCAGAACACCCCCATGGCGGACAGGTACAACTGACGCGTCGTGAACCGCTCCATCAGGTACGCGGTGATGGGGATAACGACGCCGTTGACCAGCATGTACCCGGTGGCCAACCAATCCCCCGTGGTGGCGCTGACGTGAAGGTGTTCCATGATCTGGGGCAGGGCCACGTTGATGAGCGACTGATTGAGAAATGCAACAAAGGCGCCCGCCATCATCAGCATGAAGATGGGCCTGACGGGTACGTCGCCCCTCCCGCCCGCCGCATTCGGCCGGCGATTCGTTGAGGAACCTTCATGCACCTCTTTCACGACGTGGCCTCCCTCCTCGTTTCCCTGTATTTTTATGATACAGAATTTCCGGTGTCCGAATCACCAGGCGGTCGACGCGCAGAACGCCGGCGCAGACGCGGCCGACGCGGCGGATTCAATTGTAGAATCGTTTCGCAAAACGGGCAGTGACAACGGTGGTCCGTTCTGCTATCGTCGGATCAAGACGTCCTCCGCAGCGCCCTCCTCATCGTATACTTTCCGCCGGCCTGCCACCGGCCCCGAAGGAGGTCCCCCCTTGGACGAGCAGACGCTTCGCGCGGTTCTGGTCGATGTATTATCGGAAGTTTTGCCGATCCATCTGAATCCGATTGAGCATCGGATGGACAAGTTGGAAAAGCGGTTGGGCGAGGTCGAGCATCGGCTCGACCAAATGGAGCAGCGGCTGGATCAGCTGGAACAGCGGTTCGATCAAGTGGAGCAGCGGTTGGTTGGGCTGGAACAGCGGCTCGACCAAGTGGAGCAACAGTTGCATAACCTGGAACAGCGGCTCGACCAAGTGGAGCAGCAGTTGCATAACCTGGAACAGCGGCTCGACCAAGTGGAGCAGCAGTTGCATAACCTGGAACAGCGGCTCGACCAAGTGGAGCAGCGGTTGCATAACCTGGAACAGCGGCTCGACCAAGTGGAGCAGCGACTCCTCAAGGTCGAACAACGCATCGACGAAGTCGAGCATCGACTCGCCCACGTGGCGCACGAGTTGGACAACGTCGACCGAGAGCTGGAAACGGTGAAGCATCGGCTCACCGAAATCGAAGACCGGTTGACGCGCGTGGAAACCCTCCTGGACAGCACCCAGTCGATGGTGACGCAGCTGATCACCGACGTCGGGCGGGTGAATGAGGTGATGCGCGGGACGAACCGGCGCATCGACGTCATGGACGGGCAACATCTGCGCCATGAACGCCGGCTAAACCGACATCGGAACCAGATCGGCCAGCTGGCGGAAGAGATGGCCCTGATCCGGGAGAAAACAGTGGGCGCCGCCGCGGAGCCGTTGCATTGGGTGGAAGACGTCACAGACACCTCGTACTGACGGCCGCCGTCGCTGCGTCCCTCAAATCAACAGCGCCTCCTGCTCCAGCGTGCCGCCCGCAGCCAGCAACGCCTCGAGCAGCGGCCGCGCCCATCCGTACCGTTCCTGCTCCAGCAGACGCGCCAACTTTTCGCGGTACGCATCGTCAAACGGCTCCAGTCGATCCCGGTGGCGGCTCAGCCACTCGGCTTCCATCCGCCAGGGCCTGGCCTCTGGCCAGCAGGTGTCGCGCAGATGCTGCAGGATGAGGATGCCTCCGTAGTCCAGATCGCCCCAGTGATCGAGGGGCGGAAGCGCACGGCCTTGGCGCGCGATCCATTGGCGCAGGGACCGGAGAAAACGGCGTTGGCCCGGACTCGCGAATCCCCCGAGGTAGACGACCAACTCGTCCGGGTGTCGCTCCCGCCGGACGTAGGCGCGGTAATTCGCCTTGTTCTCGATGGTGAGAATACGCGCGCAGCGCACCTCCTGCCAGACCAGGCCGTCCACGTCGGCCGCGTCGATGGCCACCCCGTGCGGCAGCGCACCCGCATTCACAGTGCCCGCGTCCACGGCCCCCGGTGCGGACCCGGCCGCAGAAGCAGCAAACGAGAACACCACCGGCCCGCAGAAGGTGATGAGGTCGTGGGTCACCTCCAGGCCCACCTCGCGCAGCAGGTCCGCCGGGTCGGAGAAGACGTCGGGATCGTCCACGCCCCAAGCGGGGAGGGCGTACCGCTGCAACAGGCCCAGCAGGCGGCTCTGGACCTGCCGCTCGAACGCTTTGCTGTCCCCCAGATAGCGGGTGGAGAAGAGCCGCATGGGCAGCACCTCGTCCCCCTTGTCCACCAAGCCGGCGAGGGTCCGCAACAGCGCGCGCCGGTCGGCCGGGTCCTGCGGCAGCAGTGGGCTGCCCACCCGGCCCCGCGCCCGCACGGCGGCCACGACGTCGTCCGCCCACTGGAGCATCCAGGCGGGCGCACCCTTGGCGGCCTGTCGCTCGCGCCACGCCGTGACCTCCTGCGCCACCGCCGCCATCTCGTCTCGCAGCGGCGTGCGGCCCGTCAGGGCGTACGCGCGCTCAACGCCGTGCCACTCCAGGTACACGCGGTCCAGAAGGTTGCCCTCCTCGAACCGCACCCAACGCAGGGCCACCACGCCCGCGTCCACCAGGCGCGCGAGATCCTGGTGTAGGGTGCGGCGGGCATCGGGATCGAGCGATCCGCTGGCGTACCCCGGCACCACGCCGTCCACCATCCGCACCTGCGGCCGGCGCGCCAAGGGGCCACTGGTGAGGGCGCGGCTGCGCTCGTACTTGTCGAGCAACACCGACAGCACCCGCGCCGCCTCCGGCCCCGGGCGCCAACCGTCCAAGTCCGTCCCGGCCCGTCCCGCGGCGACACCGGGCCACCCGTTCTCGAAACCGGTTCGCCCGTTTCCCGGATCCAGTCGGCTCATGAGCGCGTCCTCTCCAGGGCGAGCGGTTCAAACGGCGCCACCCGGGTCTCCGACTTGATGCGCTGGACAACGATGGTGCGGTCGACGCACGGGACGATGTCGGCGATCTTCTCCGTCGGCGCCGCGAGGATCACCTGCAGGTTCAGGTCGCGCACCAACTGGATGCTGTCGCGGATGCGCTGATGGTCCATCTTGTTGTACGCCTCGTCGAACGCAATCAGGCGCAGAGTATTGTCGAACCCGGGCTGGTTCACCCGGTACACCTGGGCGAACGACGCCAGGACCGCGATGTAGAACGGGGTCTGCGTCTCGCCGCCCGATTTCTTGGCGATCACGCGGGACAACCTCGACTCCCGGCCCTCCTCGTCCTTGACCAGGAGATCGAAGTCCAGGTAGGTGCGGTAGTCGGTGAACTTCTCCAGGTTTTTCTCGAGCTCCGCCTGCACCGCCGGATCGCGCTCGTCCACGTCGACGATGTGCCGGAACAGCTCCTCAATCGTGTCGCCGTGCTTGTCGAGGAATGCCTGGGAGAAGAGGCTCTTGCCCTCCAAAAGCAGGTCGTCCATGATCATTCGGTAAAACGGCTCGTACTGCGGATTGGGCGAGACCTTGAACTGATAGCGCTCGCGCCCGCCGAAGGACACCTCGCGCAGGGCCCGGTTGATCTCGTCGATCTGCTGCTGCACCGTCTCGATGTTGTTGCGCAGCTTGTTGATGAAGTCCTCCTGGAACTGGACCTGAGCCCGCTCCTTGGCCTCGCGGATGTGCGTCTCGTATTCCGTCAACTGGGTGTCGCGCAGCCAGGCCAATTCCTGGTCGTACACCGCGTTGTCCGGGCGTTGGATGTCGAAGCCGGCGCCGAACTGCCGGTTGTACATCTCTCGCTGTTGCACCAGAGTCGTCCACGCCTCCTGGGCGCGATTGCGCTCCACGTTCAACTGACGGCCGAAATTGGCCTGGATGGTCTCCGCCGATCCCAGGCGCTTCCACTCCTGCTCGAAGCGCGGTTCGCCGGTGTCGGCGCGAAACAGCGGATCGTAGCGGGTGGAGACGAGGTGCTTCTGATCCGCCACCGCCCGTTCGGCGGCGGGAATGTCCTCCTCCGCCAGCCGATCCCGCTGGGCCAACACCCGCCCGCGCCGATCGCGCAACCCCTCGATGTCCTGATGGATCCGCCGAAGCTCCGTCTCGCAACGGTCAATCTCCTCGCCGATGCGCAACAACCGCGACAGGTCGAGGCCGCCCAGGTCGTCGAGGACCTGCCGGTAGCTGGCGCGAATCTCGTCCAATCCGGCCACCGCCTCGGCGAACTCGGCCACCGCCGCCAGTTCGGACGGAGCGGGCACCGGCTGCGCGGCCCATTCCTGCACCCGGGTGAGGCGCGGACGGAAGGCGTCGAGCCAGGCCCGCACCCGCTCCAGGCGCCGGGTCTTTTGCTCCAGCTGCTGCTGGATGGCCCGCTTGCCGATGTAGAGGGTCTCCCAGCGACGCGGGTTGAGCTGGCGGGCGACGTAGTTCTGGTACAGCATGCCGTCCCGGGTGATGGCGGTCCGGTGCTGGCGCAGTTCGTCGACGTGATCGACCTTCATCACGCGGCCGAGCAGGAAGTCGGCGTACGCCCGGGCGTACGGGTTGTCGGTGACGATCTCTTCGGCCAGCGATCCCGCCAGCCGCTCCGGCCCGTCCTGCATCACCTTGGCGATGTCCACCAGGCCCACGTCGAACAGGTGCTTCTCGCGCTTGACCTGGTCATACAGCCGCAGGGCGGGCGTGAACGCCTCCGGCGCCACCAACAGGTAGAAGCGCTGCGTGTGGAGATATCCTTCGATGGCCGCCTGCCAGGCGGGATCGCGCACATCGAGGAGGTCGGCGAAGATCTCCACCTGCGCCGACAGCCCCTGGGCCGCGAGCCCCCTGCGCAGGGTGTCGCGCAACTCAATGACCTTCCGGTCGTACTGCTTCACGCCGCGGCGCAGCTCGGCAATGGCTCGTTCCAAATCGCCCGCTTCCTCACCCCAGAGACGCACGGTGGTGCGCATCACGGTGTGGGCCTCGCCGAGCAGGCGGGCGGCCTCCTGCAGATGCGCGCTGGCCTCCGCCACCGCGGCCGCGTCGGCGACGGCGAGGGGCGGATCGAGCAACCCATGCTTCGCCCACCCGGCGGGCCGGGGCCACGCCGCAAGCCCGGCGGCGAGGGCCTCGCGCGCCTGCCTGTACAGGGGCGCGCTCTTCCACAGCCGCCCCTCGGGGGTGTCCTCCCCGTCCAGCGCCGCCGGGGCGGTTCCGGAGAACCACTCGGACGCCTCGGTCAAATCGCTGACGACGGCGTTCCATCGGCCGCCGTGGTCCGTCAAAAACCGGTCCTGCCGCTCTCCGTCGCGGCGAATCTGCTGGAACTGGGTCTCGAGCAGCTGCTTTCGCTGCTCGAGCTGCTGCTTGCGCTGGTAGACGTCCGACTTGGCGCGCTCCTCCAGCAGGTCGTCCCTGCGGGCCTGCACCCGTTCGCGCGCCTCGGTCCGCTCAGCCAGGCGGGCCTCCACTTCGGCCGCCTCCCGCTCGCAGGCCTGCAGGCGCTGCTGCAGGCTCGCCAACTCCTGCTCGCGCTGGGCCAGTTGCGCCCGGTCCAGGAGGTACTCGTACAACTGGATCTTCTGCTCGGCGGCGGCGCGGCCCTGGAACGTCTTCTCCATCTCTTCGAGCGCCTGGATGCGCGCCTGCACGACGCGCAGCTCCTCCTCCATCCGCCGGTAGTGGCGGATGTTCTCGCGCATGTCGGCGATGTCGAGGTCCTTGTTGACATCGCAGACGAACTCCGAAATGAATCCGGCAATGTCCATGATGGGCTGGAACGGCACCGCCTTGCGGAAGAGGCGGAAGAATTTGTCCCGTAGGTTGCCCATGCGGGCGAGGAATACCTCCTGGTAGCGCTTGTTGCTCTCATACATCTCGAAGCGGCTCTTCCGCTGCTGGCCCCAGGTGCGCAGGCCCTTGATGTCGAGCGGCACGCCGTCGCGGATGAAGTGAAAGTCCGGCAGGGTGTCCGCCAGGGAGAAGAAGCGCCATTCGTAGGTGGCGTCGGGCATACAGTCGAACACCACGCCGAAGCACACCGGGTTGCGCCCGCGCTCCTCCGAAAACTCCAGGACGACATAGGACGAGAACTGGCCTTCGCGCAGGGTGATGGTCCGGCCCTCCTCCTCGGCAACCTCCCCGCGCAGATACCCGCGCAGGGTCCGTTTGGCGTTGTCGTTCGCCGCTTTGTTGAAATAGTGGCCGCTGGTGTCTCCGAGGATCACCAGTTGCAGGGCGTCGAGGATGGTCGACTTGCCGGCCGCGTTCTTGCCGGTGAGGAAGGTCACCGGCGCGAACTCAATCAACTCGTGCACCATGTAGTGCCAATTGATGAGCAGCATCCGCCTCAGGAGTTTCATTCGTCTTCCTCCTCCTCCGCGTCGTCCGCCCAGTCTTCTCTCGCGTCCGCTCCGGTGTCCCCGCCGTCGTCCGCCTCCGTGTCCTCCCCGGCGCCCGCAGCCTCTCCGAGCGGGCCGAACGCACCGGCCATCAGCCGCTGGTACAGGTGGTTGATCCGCTCGTCCGGTACCGCCACCTCGATGGTGGGGTAGATCATCCAGCGGCTCTCCAGCTCGTACGCAAAGCCCTCGATGCGGGCGAGGACGTGCAGGCGCCGCAACCGGTTGAGCGCACCGGTGAGGTGGGTGGCGGCAATCCGGCGGTCCATCAGTCCCAACGCCATCAGCTTCTCCAGGATGTTCTGGAGAGTGACCACCACCTCCCGGCGCATGGAGGCCCGCTCCATCTCCTCCTCATAGATGAGGCGCAGGACGTACAGCAGGTAAGTGGTGTACTTGTCCACCTTCATGCGGTTGCGGCCGTACCGGTTGTAGACCGCCATGACACCGCGCCGCCCGTCCGCCTGCAGTTCAAACCCGCCCGCCTGAAGATACGTGTGAAACAACTCCAGGTTCCGTTCGACGAACCGGTAATCCCGGTTGGTGACCAATCGCCCCTGCTTCGGGTCCCACTCGTCCCGGACGATGAAGGTGTGCTCGAACAACAGGCTGAGCACGCGCGCGAACTCCTCCTTGTCCGCGTCCGTCAACGCCGTGTACCGGCTCTGCCAGTCCATCGGTCCGCCTCCTTTCTGAGGAACGTCAGCGCCGGGATACGGTACGCCCCGACCACCACGGTCTGGGTTTCATCATCCCATTCAATCCCGTAGGGCATCTCCGGCTCGTCCCCGCGCACCACGGCGACGATGGCGCGGATGAAGTCGTCCCACTCGGGCAGGCGCAGGGCCGAAGCGGGCAGGCGGCCGTGCTCATCCATCTGCGACAGGATGAATTCGGCGATCCGCTGCTGCGAGAAGAGCGCATTCGCCCGCTCCAACAGCTCCTTGGCCTCTTCTTGAAACGCGGCGTCGTCCACCCCGCCGGGCCGCCGCAGGGGCTGCGGCTGGCCCCGCTGCCGGCGCTTGGGTTCCGTGTAGAGGGCATCGGGATCGAAATAGCGGACCTCATACAAGGGCAGCTCGGCCATAGCCGAGAGCAACGGCGACGGAGCGCGCGCGTGCACCGGCGGCAGAGCGCGTAGCAACTGCACCAGCTTGCCCTTGATGTCCCGGTCGCTGTTGAGCAGATACTGCAGCCGCTCGACGGACGCGCGGTTGTAGGCGGCGTTGCGGTGATCAATCTCGCGCAAGAGATCGTCCAATGACTCGAACGTGTCGCCGATGAATTGGATCAGGCGCACGATCTCGCCGCGGGCCGCGAGATCGTCCAGCTCCGGGCGCTGCTGTCGCAGGGTGGCGGACATCCGGTTCAGCAGGCTCGGCGCGGCCAGCCAGTCGCGCAGGATCTGAAGGATGCGCGGCCGGAACCGGTACACGCTGTCGAACGTCTTCAGGGGATGGTAGGTGGCGATGGCCACAGACAGTTGGTAACTGTCGAAGTGCTCGGCGAGCAGGTCGCGGATGTCTTGGCGCAGGTGCAGGTTCTGATAATAGGTATGAATGTTGTGCAAAAGGGCCCGCAGGTTCTCGCGCAGCGCGACGGTGGCGTCGTACGCCGACTGCAGCGCCTGCAGCATGAACTCGTCCCGCTCCTCGTTGGCCGTCCGGAGGTTGGAATACACGGAGTAGACGAAGGCGTTGTACCGCTGCTGCACCGGCTCGACGATGGCGTGCAGGGCGTCGAGCAGGACACTGGCGTATTGGGGCACAATCAGGGTCTCGTCGAAGCCGCTGCCGTCGGTCACCGACTGCAGCCACCCGGTCTGCACCAACCTGCGCACCAGGGCGTGCGCCCGCCCGGACAAGGTGGCGTCGTCGAATCCGCCGAAGCCGTCGGAGCCATCGGAGTCGCCAAGGCCATCGGGCCCCGGCGAGGTGCCCGCCGCGTTCGATCGATGCGCAACGGCCGCTTCCCTGTCGACCGGTGACTCGGGAACCACCGGTTGCACTGGGGCCGCCTCCACCGCCTTGGGCGATGCCGACGGAGCGCCCACGGGATCGACCCCGTCCGCATCCATCATCTCGTCCTCGGGGAGATCGGTGAGGTCCCGTTCCATCTGGCTGATCAGATACGCGACGAGATCCGCCCGGCGGAACGTGATCTCACGCTGGTAGCATTCCCGCAGCACCATGAGGGCGCGGAAATAGACCGCGCGATGGCGCGCCGCCAACAGCGAGAACAGGTTGTCCGGCACGACTTCAAACAGATTCCGCATTCCCGCGCATCCACCCCCGTGTGTCCTATCTATTCTACATCAAGGACGGGAGCGGCTCTACGAAACACGGGCTGGGGGCTTGTGGGAATGACGAGAGAGCAGAGCCGGAGGGGTTGTGCCTCCGGCCCCGAATGGTCAGAATGTGCGGCATCCATCCTTGGACCGGGTGCCTTTCGGCCGTTCTAGTACACGAACGGTGCTTAACGCATCGCGGCCGGGAGCCCATAGCGACCGTTTCGTATCTATCTCGGTTGACCAGGCGATGAATAGTGACCATCGTGTACGTAAGTGTTGCGGCGAAGCACAGGGTGGGAGCGGTTAAGTGGATTGGACCGCCTTATTCCGTCAACCGCAGGAGGAATAACACAAAAAGGGTTGCTATCCACCCGGCCCGCGCACCCTGTAAGGTGGAAAATGAATTTACCCCCCTCGCAACCCCATCGTGCGTCTCCTGTCCGTCCCCACCCGTCCCCTGGCGCTGCACCCGTCCGCTTCAGGCGGCTCCGCCAGGCCTCTCTGCACCGCTTTTACTCCACTCTTATCCGATGGCGACCATCCGCTCAATGGCCAACCGCGCCCGCGACGCAATGTCCTCCGGCACCGTGATCACATATCGGTTCTCGCGCAGCGCGTCGCGCACCTTGTCGAGCGTGATCCGCTTCATGAACGGGCAGATGGCATCCGGATTGGCCGCCACAAACCGCTTGCCCGGATTCCGCTTCTGCATCTGATAGAGGATCCCCGTCTCCGTCGCCACGATGAACTCCTCCGCCTCCGAGGACGACGCGTGCTTCAGCATCCCACCGGTCGAGAGGATCTTCGTACGATCCGCCGGCAGCACGCCCTCCGCCGCCAGGTACACGCTCGACGTCGAGCAGCCGCACTCCGGGTGCACCAAAAGCTCCGCCCGCGGGTGCTCCCGCAACACCGTCTTCACCTGCGACGGCTGAATCCCCGCGTGCACATGGCACTCGCCCATCCAGATGTGCATGTTCCGCCGCCCCGTCACCCGCTGGACGTACGCCCCCAGAAACATGTCCGGCAAGAACAGGATCTCGCGGTCTTCCGGGATGGAGCGGACCACTTCGATCGCGTTGGACGACGTACAACAGTAGTCGCTCTCCGCCTTCACCTCGGCCGACGTGTTGACGTACGCCACCACCACCGCCCCCGGGTGCTCCGCCTTCCATGCCCGCAGCTGATCGGCCGTGATGCTGTCGGCCAGCGAGCAGCCCGCCTCCAGGTCCGGCAGCAGCACCGTCTTCTCCGGATTGAGCATCGCCGCCGTCTCCGCCATGAAGTGCACGCCGCAGAAGACAATCACGTCCGCATCCGTCTTCGCCGCCGCCCGGGCCAGGGCGAGCGAGTCGCCGAGCACGTCCGCCAGCTCCTGCACCTCGGGCCGCTGGTAGTTGTGCGCCAAGATGACCGCGTTTTTCTCCCGCTTCAGCCGGTGGATCTCCTCTGTCAAGCCGGCCGCGGGACCGTCCGCCATCCGAACCGCCATCCTGCATCCCTCCCCAATCTTCACAGCCGCACCTTCAGAACCGCATCTACACAGCCGCATCGTCAGATCCGCACCGGCGCCGCACCGGCCGCGACCGCCTCTGCCGCCTGCAGCCGCGGCGGCTGGCCCAGGCGGCTTACGGTGTCGCAACCCGCCAGATGCGCCGCGGGCTGCGGAAAATCGCTGCGGTAATGCGCGCCCCGGCTCTCCTCCCGGACCAGCGCGGATTCCGCCATCAGGCGGGCCACCCGCACGGCCGCCGAGCCCGGGTGGTCCTCTTCCAGTGCCGCCAGCGCCGCGATGGCCGTCCTGAGCCCATCCGCGTGGCGCACCAATCCCACGTAAGTCCAGAGGATCTGCTGCACTTGCTCCAGCTCGCGGCCCTGCCCGCAGCTGACATCGGCGCCCTGCTCGCCGCGGACATCCACGCGCGATCCCGCTTCGCCGGCTGCCTCAGCGGCCGCTGCCCCGGCGGCGTCCACCGCTGAAGCCTCCACGTCCACCGCTACAGCCTCCCTCGCCGCAGCGTCCATCGCCGCAGCGTCCACCGTCCCGGCCCAATCCGGCGCCTCCGCGGCCGTGTCCACGCCACCGGCCCTGCCCGGGATGTCCGCATCCCCGCCATACCGGACGTGCTCATACAGCTCGTACGCCATCACGAGGCACTCCAAGAGCGAGTTGCTGGCCAGGCGGTTGGCGCCGTGGCAGCCGGTGTTGGCCACCTCGCCGATCGCGTACAGGCCCGGGACGTCCGTCTCCCCGGCCAGGGTGGCCGCGACGCCGCCCATCAGAAAGTGCGCGGCCGGGGTGACCGGGACCGGTTCGGCGGCGGGATTGAACCCGTATGAGCGGCAGCCCTCGTACACCGTCGGGAACCGCTCCGCGAGCTGCGCGATCCCGGTGCAATCCAGGTACACCCGCTCGCCCCGCTGCAAACGGGCGTACACCGCCCGGGCGACCACGTCGCGCGGGGCGAGATCGCCCTGCGGATGATCCCCCATGACCGGCGCGCCGCGCTCGTCGATGAGCGTCGCCCCTGCGCCGCGCAGCGCCTCGCTGAGGAGGAACCGGGGATTCCCGTCCGACGCCAGCGCCGTCGGGTGAAACTGCATGAACTCCAGATTGCGCAGGGTCGCCCCCGCGTCGTACGCCAACACCAAGCCTTCGCCCGCCGCGCCCCGCGGGTTGGTCGTCGCAGCGAACAGCTGGCCCGCCCCGCCGGTGGCGAGGACGACGCCCCGCCGTGCGCCGACGAACCGCAAGCCGCCCGGCCGCGTCACCCAGACACCGGTCACGCGGCCCCGCCTGTCCCGCGACGGCCGCCGCGCCAGGCGCACCGCCTGCGCGTCCAAGAGCACGTCCAGCGTCGGCCGCAGCGTGAGCGCCTGCCGCACGGCTGCCAGGATGTGCCGTCCGCTGGCGTCCCCGCCCGCGTGCAGGATGCGCGGCCGCCCGTGGGCGCCCTCCAGGCCGAGGCGGAGGGAGCCGTCGGCAGCACGATCGAAGCGGGCCCCCAACTCGACCAGCCACCGCACCAGCTGCGGCGCTCGGGCCGTCAAACGGGCCACCGCCTCCGGCCGGCACAGCCCGGCGCCCGCGGCGAGGGTGTCCTTAGCGTGCCACTCCGGCGAATCCCCGGCACCGACGGCCGCCGCCAGCCCGCCCTGTGCGTGATGGGAGTTGCTGTCCTCCGGCGGCACCTTGGAGAGGAGCGCCACCTCTCCCAGATGGCTCAGCCACCAGGCGGCAGCACAACCGGCGAGGCCGGCGCCGATGACGACGAAGTCGTATCGGTCCCGGGTCATGGCGCCGTCTCCCGGGTCCGGACGTCGGTCGGCACGGCCTCGGCGAGGGGGACGGATGGGGCCGCAAGGGCGAGATCGACATCCAGACTGACGTCGACGCTCGTCGCCGCGTGCGTCAGCGCGCCCATCGAGATGAAGTCGACCCCGGTGCGGGCCACGTCGGCGAGGCGATCCAGGGTCATGTTGCCGCTGGCCTCCAACGGGACCCGGCCGGCCGTACGGGACACCGCCTCGCGCAGGGTGGCGAGATCCATGTTGTCGAGGAGGATGAGGTCGGCCCCCGCCGCCAGGGCTTCGTCCAACTGAGAGAGCGTGTCGACCTCCACCTCCACCTTGACCGAGATGCCGACGTGCTTCCGCGCCCGGGCGACCGCCTCCGCGACGCCGCCCGCCAGGGCGACGTGGTTGTCCTTGATGAGCACCATGTCGTCGAGGCCGAAGCGGTGATTCATCCCGCCGCCCATGCGCACGGCGTACTTCTCCAGGTAACGCCAGCCGGGGGTCGTCTTGCGCGTGTCGAGGAGCCGCGCGTTTGTCCCGGCCAGGCGCGCGGTGGACTGCCGGGTCAAGGTGGCGATCCCGCTGAGCCGCGCCAAAAAGTTCAACGCCGTGCGCTCAGCCGACAGGATGGACGCGGCCGGTCCCCGCACCAGGCAGACCGGCGCCGGTTCGGCGATGTCCGCGCCGTCGTGCACCAAGGGGGTGACGGTGACCTGCGGATCGAGCCGGTGAAACACCGCAGCCAGCACGGGCAGACCCACCACCCGCGCCGGCTGCTTGATGAACACCTGAGCCGTCGCCGAAAGGCCCGGCGGGAGGACGGCCGCGGTGGTCACGTCCCCCCGGCCGACGTCTTCGTCGAGGGCCAGATCAATGAGGGTGAGAACCGAACGAGGCAGCATCGCTGCATCACCTCTCGGAATCTGTGTGCGGGAAACGAAGAGATACTGTATATACACCTGAATGTACACCAAGGCAGACAAAAATGCCAGCCTGCAGGATTGCGCAGGCTGGCGAGGATTTACAGACCCGCTGGCGCGCCCCCGGATGCCGCGGTCCCCTGTGGGCCACCGCCCGAGGCCAGTTGGCGTCTGCGGACGGGCTCCGGAGTGGACTGGAGCGCCACGTACGCCAGCGTCGCGAACAGGCAGGACACGATGGACACATGCAGGAGAAACGCGGGAAGCGCCAGCCGCGTATACACCAAGAGTCCGCCACTCAACGCTTGGGCCAACACCAGTGCGACCGAGAGCGCCGCGCCCCGCCGCAGATCGGGCCGATCCACCGGAAGCCGGCGCGCCTGCACCCACAGGGCGACGCACAGGATGACGAGCCCGAGCGCGATGGACCGGTGCAGGATGTCGAAATACAGGTTGCTGCCCGCTTGCGCGAATGACTCGGTGGGGAAGGGGAATCCTTGGAACCAGGCGCCGGCGTGAATGTTGGAGATGTACGCCCCGACGTACAGGGCGATGAACGTGTACACCATCGTGAAGAACGCCCAAAAGCGGAACCGCTTCGGCGGAACGCCCGGCCGCAGCGGCGCCGCCCCGCCGTCCACGGAGATGCCGACGCGCTGCACCTGGTTTAACACCGCGGTCAACAACGTGATCCCGACGAAGGCCATCAGCGACACGCCCAGGTGGGTCGCCAGCACCGCCGGCGGATCGCCGACCAGCACCCCGACGGCCCCGAGGAATGCCTCGAGGGCGACGAATCCGCAGGCGATCCCGATGGTCGCCTTCACCTCGACCCACTGGCCGTACCTGCGCCAGGCCAAAACGGCGGTGGTGACGAGCAGGATGGTCACCACCAGCACGATGCCCCGGTGCCCGAACTCGATGAGGGTCTGCAGACTCCATGCGCTTGGAATGACCGAGCCGTTGCACAGGGGCCATTCCCGGCCGCAGCCCAGCGCGGACCCGGTCGCCGTGTCGAGAAACCCGGCCATGTTCACGATGAACAGGCCGACCCACGTCGCCGCCGACAGCCACCAGACGCCGTCCCGGCCGTGGGCGTGCCGGGATGGAAGCGTCCGCACCTCTTCCTCGACCTTGCTCATGCGTCGCCCCCCCTTTGCCTACATTCCAGACGCGGCCACAGCGAGAAACACCACCGGCAGGTAACCCAGGGAACAAGCGAAGGTCCGCCGGGCCCACAGATAGCGGCCGTCTGGCTCGCGATACATGCGATAGACCGAGTACAAGAACGCCAAGCCGGCGACCGTCGAAATCCCCAGGTACAGCGGCCCCACGGGCGCCACCAGCGGGAGCGTGGCGGAGACCGCCAACAGCAGGCCAGCGTGGATCAAACTCTGGAACCGCGCGGCCCGCTCCCCGCGAACCACCGGCATCATCGGTACCCCGGCCCGGACGTAGTCCGCGTTCTTGAACAGGGCGAGGGCCCAAAAATGCGGCGGCGTCCAGAAGAAGATGATGAGAAACAACCAGACCGCACCGAGGCTCAGTTGCCCGGTGACCGCAGCCCACCCGACCAGCGGCGGGAAAGCGCCCGCACCGCCGCCGATGACGATGTTCTGCGGTGTGCGGCGCTTGAGCCATACGGTGTACACCAGCGCATAGTAGACGTACCCGGCGGCGGACAGCAGCGCCGCCAATCCGTTCACCCAGGATGCCAACACGAGGACGGACGCCCCGAGCAGCACGAGGCTGAGCGCCAGCGCGCCTGCCGGGCTCACCTGCCCGGCGGGCAGCGGCCGGTGGCGCGTACGACTCATGACGGCGTCGATGTCGCGGTCATACCACATGTTGAAGGCGGCCCCGCCCGCCGACGACAGTGCCAGACCGGCCAACGTCCCCAGGGTCAGGCGGGTGCCCGGCCATCCCTTGGCGGCCAACAGCATGGCGCACAACGCGGTGAACAGCAGCATCAGAAGGATGCGCGGCTTGGTCAGCGCCACGTACGCCTGCACTTTCCGCCATCCCTCCAGGAGATGCGGCCACCGGTCCGCGGCCGTCCACGCCCCGGCTCTGTCCCGGAACCACACGGCCGGCCCCCGTTGCCCCAGCGGGGTATGAGACTCTTGCCCGTACACATCCTCACCTCCCGGCCGCTCCCGAGGGTCTCCGCCAGCCCGGCATGGCCGCTGCGTCGCGGCCTCTTCCGTCCTCGCGGCGCCCCGTCAGGAAATCGGCGTGTTGAACGTCAGGATCCACATGGACGACACAACGAAGACGACGAAGAAGAACATGGCGACCGAGAACAGCCACAGATGGTATCTCGGCTTGCTGTCCTGCCCCACGTGCATGAAGAACACCAGTTGGACGAGGATCTGCAGGACGGCGAGCAACAGGATTCCGGCCAGCAGCGGCTTCGTCGGGAGCGCGTGCCCGAGGACCGCCCAGAAGGCCGCCAGCGTCAATACGATGGACAGGGCGTAGCCCGCGACGTGCGACCAGGGGAAGCGGGCTTGCCCGGGGGCCCGCTCGAGGGCGGGCGGCCGTACCATCGACATGTCACATCACCCCCGTCAGATACACGACCGTGAAGATCAACACCCACACGATGTCGAGGAAGTGCCAGTACAGGCCGACGATGTAAAACTTCCGCGCCGTGACGGCGTTCAGTCCGAAACGGACGAGTTGGTACAGGATGAGCGACATCCACAGGATGCCGAGCGTCACGTGCGCGCCGTGCGTGCCGACCAGGGTGTAGAACCCGGAGAGGAAAGCGCTCGTCTGCAGGGTGGCACCCTGGCTCACGAAATCGCGAAACTCCGTGATCTCCAGTCCGAGGAACGTCAATCCCAGCAACAAGGTGATGATCATCCAGAACTTGAGCCGTCCGGCACGCCCCTGATGCATCTCCCAGGTCGCCAGGCCGCAGGTGAAGCTGCTGGTCAACAGCGCCAGGGTCTCCGCCAGGAATCCGCTGACGTCGTGACCGAACAGTTCCGAGGCCGAGGGCCCGTTCGCGGTGTGGGTGTAGATCACAACGTAGGTGGCGAACAGGCTGGCGAACAGCAGCACGTCCGAGACGAGAAACATCCAGAATCCAAAGATCTTGGTGACCCCGTCCTCCGTGGAGAGCTCCAACCGGTGGCCGGGGTGATCCGTCGAAGACGGATCCCCGGTCCGCCGGGAAAGCACCTCCTCCATCCTCACCGCCATCGTCACAACCTCCCCAGCGCCGCTTCCGTGCGCCGAATTTCATCCGCCGGAATGTCATGGTCGGGGTGCTGGTCGAGGGACCGGTGCGCAAGGCACAGCAGGACGCCGACCAAGCCGGCCGCCCCCACCGCAATCCAACCAAACGTGAAACCGAACCCCGCGATGAAGAAGCACACGCCCATCAGGAAGGGCACACCCGAGTTCTTCGGCATGTGGATGTCGCGAATGTCCTCCGGCCGCGGTTTGAGCGCGTCCTGCTCACCGCGCCGTTTGCGCTCCCACCACTCGTCGCGGTCCGAGATCTGCGGAATGACGGCGAAGTTGTAGTGCGGAGCCGGCGAAGGCAGAGACCATTCCAGCGTGCGCCCGCCCCACGGATCGCCCGTCAGGTCCTTCTCCATGTGCACCAGGCTGTGGATGATCTGCGCCGCGATGCACAAGAACCCGATGCCCATCAGGTACGCGCCGATGGTGGAGACGAAGTTGAGCGCGGTCCAGTGCATGTCGGCCGTGTACGTGTACATGCGCCGCTGCATGCCCATCAGGCCGAGGATGTACTGTGGCGTGAAACACACGTAAAATCCGATGTTGAAGAACCAGAACGCCCACTTGCCGAACTTCTCCTTGAGCTTGAAGCCGAACATCTTGGGCCACCAGTAATACATGCCCGCCAACATGCCGAACACCACGCCGCCGATGAGCGCCTGGTGGAAATGGGCCACCATGAAGTAGGTGTTGTGGTACTGGTAGTCCGTCGGCGCCTCGGCCAGCCACACCCCGGTCGCGCCGGCCACGGCGAAGGCCGGAATGAACGCCAGCGCCCACAACATCGGCAGGCTCAGCGTGATGCGGCCGCGGTACATGGTCATCAGCCAGTTGAACACCTTCACGCCCGTCGGAATGGCCACCGCCATGGTCGAGATGGAGAAGAACGTGTTCACCGCCGGGCCTGCGCCCATGGTGAAGAAGTGGTGCACCCAGGTCAGGTTGCCGATGATGCTGATGGCCATGATGGAAGCCACCATCGACTTGTAACCGAAGATCTTTTTCTGGGAAAAGGTCGCCACCACTTCGGAGTAGATGCCGAATGCCGGCAGGACGGCGATGTACACCTCGGGGTGACCCCAGATCCAGAACAGGTTGACAAACTGCATCGGGTTGCCGCCGTACATCATCGTGAAGAAATGGGCACCGAACAACCGGTCAATCAGCAGAAGCGCCAGCGCCACCGACAGCACCGGGAACACGAACAGGATGATGATGCACGTGCCCAGGACGGCCCAGGTGAACAGCGGCATCTTCATCAGCGTCATGCCAGGTGCCCGCATCTTGATGATGGTGGCGAGGAAGTTGATGCCCGTGGCGATGGTCCCGATACCCGAGATGGACAGCCCCAGCAGGTAATAGTTCTCGCCCACGCCCGGATCGAACTGCAGCTCCGTCAACGGCGGGTAGCTGGTCCAACCGCCGTCGGGCGATCCCCCGATGACGAAGGAGATGTTGAACAGAAGCGCCCCGAAGAAAAACAGCCAGAAACTGATGGCGTTCAAGTATGGGAACGCCACGTCCCGCGCGCCGATCTGCAGCGGCACCACCGCATTGAACATGGCGAAGATAAACGGCATCGCCATGAACAAAATCATGATGGTCCCGTGGGTGGTGAAGATCTGGTCATAGTGTTCCGCGCTGAGCAGCCCCAGGTTCGGCAGCGCCAACTGGGTGCGCATCAGCAGCGCGTCCACCCCGCCGCGGAACAGCATCAGGATGGCCGAGATCAGGTACATGATGGCAATCTTCTTGTGGTCGACGGTGGTCAACCATTCACGCCACAACCACTTCCACTTTTTGAAGTAGGTCAGCGTGAAGACGATGCCCAGGGACACCAGGACGATGGCCACATCCGACGCGATGATCAGCGGATCGCCCGTGACGAAAAAGTGTCCTGCGGTGTTCGTCAGGCTGTCACCCATCAGAAACCCTCCTTTTCAAGGACGTTCCGGAACACCATCACGAGTGCGGCATCATGTTCCCGAGCATGGCCCGGTCGTGCTCCATGTACATGCCGCCCTCGTCCATCACGGTCTTTTCGAAGATCCCCTCCGGATACGACGAGAAGGACAGCTCACCCAAGTGGCCCGGTTGCGTGAGTTTGTCGTAGTCCGCCTGGGTCATGTCCGGCGCGGAGTTGACCACCTGCCGCACCCACGCGTCAAAGTCGCTCTGCGGCTTCGCGACCACGCGGAACTGCATCTGCGCGAATCCTGGCCCGGTGAAATTGCCGCCGTGGCCGTAATACTCGCCCGCTTTGTCAGCCTGCAGCCACAGGGCCGTCACCATCCCCGGCATGGTGTACTGCATGCCGCCGAGATTGGGCACCCAGAACGCGTTCATCGGCGCGTTGGCCGTCAGCAAAAACTCCACCGGGCGATCCGTGGGGATCTCGGCGTAGTTGACCGTCGCGATCTTTTGATCCGGATAGAAGAACAACCATTTCCAGTTCAGGGACATCACTTCAATCTTGAGCGGTTCCTTACTCGGACTGGGCGACTGAGCCAAGGCGTATGTCTTGTGCCAAGTGACCGTGCCCAGGATGCCGACGATCACGATGGGAATCGCCCACCAGATGATCTCCAACGTCCGGCTCTCCGCGAACTCCGGCTGGTACGGCGCCGGGTTGCCCGGCTTGTTCCGGTACCGAATCACAATCCAGGCCAACAGCAGGATCACCGGGAGGATGACGACGGCGGTGAGACCCATCTGGAGCCAGATGAGTTCCAGCTCACTTCGGGCAACGGGTCCCGCCGGCTGAAACACCCGGATCTCCTCGCCGCACCCGGACGTCAGCAGGGAGATTCCCGCACCGGCCGCCAGGGTGAAGGCGAGCTTCCACCACGAAGGACGCATCCCATAACCCACTCCTTTCACGTGTTGTTTCGTCTGGACTTGCAGCAGCGACGGACTGTGTGAGGTGCATCCGGCTTCGAGGCCATCATGCCGAAATGACGGAGACTGGAAAAGGCTCGAACTTCTTATTTTTGGCGGTAGTCTGGTTGGCCCCGCCATAGTCCGTTTGGACCGTTCCAGAGGGGTCTTGCGGGCGCATCGAGGCCAAATCTAGAATTGTCCCCGAAAGGGGTGGAATGGATGGCCCGGATGACCCGGCTGTCCGTCGTTCTAGGGCGTGTCAACTGCCCAAACCGCGGCAACATCGCGGTGGATATCTGCCTGTTCTGCGACCACCTGACAGCGGTCGATCTCGATCGCCCCTCCCCCGTGATCTTCTGCCGCCCTCCGCGCCCGCCCGGGGGCCAGAGGCAGCGCCGCACGGCGACGCTCCCGGTGCGCCGTCCGTCCGCCGGCGGTCCCGTCAGATCCCCCGTTGTCCCACCGGAACTGAAACAGGCGATTCTCGACGAAAGCCTGCGGCATCCCCGGTGGGGTGCCCAACGCATTGCGAACGCCCTGCGAGACCGGGGTGTCCTGGTCAGCGTCCGAAAGGTTCTGCAGGTATTCACCCAGGAGCGCCTGAACCACGCATGGCAGCGCTTGGAACGATTGGAATGGCAGGTCGTCTGCGGGGCCGTGACGCCGAATGAGGAACAGGTGCGGGCATTGGAAGCGCACGACCCCTGTTTTCGCGAACGGCAACTGTGCGGATCGCGTCCAGGAGAGCGCGTCCTCGTCTTTTCCGCCGGCCCGGTGGGGGCGGCCGCCCGTTCGATGGCGCGCGTTCCCATGCGCGTGCCCGTCCATGTCCACTTCGCCATCGACACGTTTTCCGGGTACGCCTTCGGGTTGGTGCAGGCCGGCGAGGCGTCGGTCGGCCGGGAGTTGCTGTGGCGGGCCGGGGTGGCCCCGTTTCTCGCCGAGCACGGGTTCACGCTGCAACACGTGCATCTCCTCGACGAAGAGACACAGTCGGGCTTTGCGATCCGTTTGCTCCAGGCGGTCCTGCCGAAGTGGCTGAGCAGGGTGCCGGGCGGGGACGAGGTGACCGTGGCCGGGCTGCAGCGGCGCCTGGATGCCGTGTTGTCCGCCTACAACCGAAACCCCGTGACGGGGTTCCCCAACATGGGACAGCCCCCCATTTGCCGATTGACCGGCGGAGGCGTAGACTGAAGGCAAGTGACGGGTCAGCGCCGGTGGGATTCGGTACGGGACGCAAGCGGGCCGGCGGATCGAGGAATCCTGGAGGGGATGGCATGAGCGAGTCGTATTTTGCGACCTCCGTCGCATGGGACGGCCGGGCGGACTACGACCCTGTTTTCACGCAATTGGAACAGCTCCAAGGCTTCACAGCGGCTGAAGGGGTCAAGCTGCATCCGCTGTTCACCCAAAACATGACCCTGAGCTACGCCACGTTGACGCCGGGATCGGTGGTGCCGATGCATCAGCACCCGGAGGAACAGTTGTCCATCGTGTTGCAAGGGCGATTGGTGTTTGAAGTGGGGCATCGCCGGGAGGAAGTCGGGCCGGGCGGCGTGGTGGCCATCCCGGGCAACGTCCCCCATCAGGTGACGGCCGGGCCGGAACCCTGCACGGTGGTGGATGTGTTCGCACCGCCCAGGGAAGGCTTCCGGGTTCTCCTGGCGCAGGCCGAGGCGCAGGCGGAAGCGTCGGCCGAAGGGCGGGACTGAAGGCAGGATCGAGCAGAAGGGGGCGCCTGGCCCCCGGCCTCTCCCGCCACCGTACGTGCGGGTCCACATGCGGGCGTACATGGAGCAGGGCGGGCCTCCCGGAGAGGCCCGCCCGCGAATTACCCTTCGAGGATGTCGTCCATGGTCGCCCGGAACTGCGGGCGGATCATCGTCGTGTAGCCCTGCGATTCCAAGGACATCGCATGGGACTCCGCGAACTCCTTCGTCATCGGGCGGCTCGGGCGCCACCCGTCGCCATTCGAGTACCAGACCACATACAGTTGCTTCATCTCCGGTGTCGTCCTTTCTGATTGTGTTCGACAATTTCGTCTACTTGTACAGTATAACCACCGGACGCACCTTCAATCAAGGGAGATTTGTCGAATTCAGTCGATTTTCACCGATAATTCACGCGACGTTCACAAATGGGCGGTGCGGGCGGCGGTCCGCCTGGGCGTGGCCGTGTCGCCCTTCCCCTGCCCGGGGATGGACCCGGCCCGGCCTCCGCCGGCTCACCCCGTCAACCCGAACACCTGTGCGACCAACTCGAAGCTGCGCAGCCGGTCCTCGAACCGCTCCGTCCGCGTGGTCAGCATCACTTCGTCGACCCCATACGCCTTCGCCAGGGCTTCCAACTGCTGCTTGACGCTCTCGGGGCCGCCCACCACCATCCGCTTGCGGTTCTCCAGAACCACCGCCCGCTCGTACTTGCTGTATGGATAGTTCAGCGCCATCTCGATGGTCGGCGTCCCCGCCGTCGGCTGGCCGTTGGCCAGCATCAACAACGACAGATCGAGGCTCGACGCAATCCGCTCCGCCTCCGCGTCCGCGTCAGCGCACACGCAGAACACCGCCACCCCCGCCACCGGTTCCGGCCACAGCGAAGACGGCCGGAAGCGCTCCCGGTAGGCGTGCACCGCCTCCACCCCGCCATCGCCGTTGATGAATTGGGCGAACATGAACGCCGTGCCCAGGTGGGCCGCCGCGTGCGCGCTCCAATCACTGGATCCCAGCAGCCACACCTCGGGGACCGTGTCTGTCACCGGCGTCGCGGTCAGGCCGCGGAAGCGGTGATCCTCCGGCAGCGTGTCCGTCAGGTAATACATGACGTCCTGCACCTGCTGCAGGTAGTCCGGTTCCCGCGGCCGCCCCTCCCGCAGGGCCATGGTGGATCGCGGCATGCCGCCCGGGGCGCGGCCGAGACCGAGATCGATCCGCCGGGGATACAGCGCCTCCAGCAGGCGGAAGTTCTCCGCGACCTTGTACGCGCTGTAGTGCGGCAGCATCACCCCGCCCGATCCGATGCGGATGCGCTCGGTGCGCGCGCCCAGGTGCGCCAGGAGCACCTCCGGGGACGATCCGGCCAGCGACCGGGTATCGTGGTGCTCCGACACCCAGAACCGGGTGTACCCGAGCCGCTCCACCCATTGCGCCAACCGCGCCGTCTCCTCCAGCGCCTGGTGCGCGGTGCCGCCGAGGGACATCGGAGATTGATCGAGCACGCTCAACCGCATTCGGCATTCCACCTTTCGACGTGAATGTTCACTTTGTTTATTGTACCGCTCCTGCGCTCCGACATCTGGTATCATGAGGACAGGCGCATCCTTCATACGCCGACAACCCAAAGGTTTCCTCGACGGGGTACTCCCGCCGGTCCCGGTTGCAGATGCTTCACGCGAGGTGAATGCGGATGTACACAGGTGATCTGGGCGTGACTTTCCTCGACTTCGACGGCACCTTGCGGGTGCAGGATCTCCAATTGCCGATTCCGTCGGAATGGGTGGATTGCACGGACATCGCCGGCACGAAAGGCCTGTGCGATCCGTTCGCCGCCCGGACCATCCAAAGCCGCCTGGCGCGCCGGCGTTCGCGCGGCGTCACCTTCATCGGCAGCGGCAACTACCACTACGTCTCGTATCTGCTCCTGTCCGAGATCCGCGAGCCCTTCACCCTGATCCTGTTTGATCACCACAGCGATCTGGCACCGACGCCCAACCCGCCACTCAGCTGCGGCTCCTGGGTGACCGTCGCGCTCGACCGTTTGCCGCAGCTCCGGCGGACCGTCATCGTGGGCTGCCGGGCGGACGCGCCCCGTCACGGTTCGGAGGGGGCCGGACCCCATCCGGGCGCGCCGCGCGTCCGTGTGTTGGACGAGGCCAGTGTCCGGCAGGGGACGCCGCGGTCGATCGCCGAACGCATCGACCGAGCCGCGGGTCCGTGGCCCCTCTACATCAGCGTGGACAAAGACGTCCTGCGGCCGGCCGACGCGGCGACCGACTGGGACGCGGGCAGCCTGAACCTCTCGCGGCTGTTGTACTGGCTCGTCTGGCTGCGGCGCCGCCACCGGGTCATCGGGATCGACATCTGTGGCGAGTGGCCGGCCCATCCGCTCGCGCTCCTCTCCGCGGACGCCATGCGCCAAATCCGCAAGAACCAGGCGGCCAACCGGGCCATCGTGCACGCGTTGCGCTGTGGCTGAGGCAACCGCAGACCAAAACGCCGCCCGCTTCCGTGCGGGCGGCGCTTCATCTCTGCCGGTCACCGGCCGGGGCCAGTCGGTTTGTGCCGCTGCGCTGGCCGCTCCATCCCATGAAAGACGGCCTGGCGGCCCGTCTGCTCCAGGCACAATCCCTCGAAGGCGCAACGGTTGCAGGCATGGGTAGGGTTGACGCAATGCCCCATCCGCCCGGCCGCACTTTCCGTGAGCCGGCCCATGCGCTTGAGCTGTTCAACCCCCGCGCGCACCATCTCCACCGAGACGCCCACGTGCGCCGCCAACTCATCCATCGTCCACACCTTGCGCGCCGCAAACGCCGCCTCAATCCGGCTCAGCATCCCGGATGCCTCCCTTCGCTCATCCGAAGAGCCACAACAGCCGCTCCAGCACCAGCCCCAGGCTGAACGCCACCCCGACGTTGACCGCCATGCCGGCCGCCGTCCACTTCCAACTGCCGCTCTCCCGGTGCATCTGGATGACCGTCGAAAGGCACGGGATGTACAGCATGTACACCACCAGGTAGGTGAACGCGACCAGGGGCGTCATCGACTGCGCCAGCAGATGGGGCAGCGAAGCCCCGTCGGCACCCGCGCCGTACAGGACGCCGAGGGTGGAAAGCGTCGTCTCCTTGGCGACAAAGCCGAAGACGATGGCAATCATCAACCGCCAGTCGAACCCGTACAGCTGCCCGACGGGAGCCAAAAGGTGCCCGAGGCGAGCGGCGTACGACTGGTCCACCGGTGCGCCCACCGGAAAATAGGTCAGCGCCCAGGTGGCCAGCGTCGCCCAGAGGAGGAACTTCCAGATGCGGCTGACGAACATCCACACCCGGTGCCAGGTGGGAATGGCGAGATTCCGCAGCGACGGGACGTGGTAATCCGGCAGCTCAATGAGCAGCGGCGCCGGATCCGTGGGCAGCACCGTCTTGCGGTACAGCACCGACGCCCCCGCGACCACACCGGCCGAGATGAGCAACAGCGCCATCATGACAAAGGCGCCGCGAGTGCCTGGGAAAAAGGCGGCCGTCATCACCGCCATCACGCCGAGCCGCGCGTTGCAGGGGATGAACGGGATGACCAGACACGCCAACAGTCGATCCCGGTGGTTCTCCATCACCCGCGTCGCGGCCATGGCGGGGACGTTGCACCCGTACGCCGAGACCAGCGCGAAAAATCCCTTCCCATGCAACCCGATGCTCTGCATCCAGCGGTCCACCAGCACCGACGCCCGCGCCATGTACCCGCTGTCCTGTAGCAGTTGGTAAATGGCAAAAAAGATGGTCATGTACGGAACGAAGGACAACACCGCCCCGACGCCGGCAAACACGCCGTCGACGACGAGGCTCTGCAGGAACGCCGGCGCCCCGAGGGCGGCCATGCCCCGGGCCGCCCACTGGCCCAGCCACGTGATGCCGTTGCTGACCCAGTCCGACAGCGGGGCGCTCACCACGAACGACAGCCAGAACGCCGCGAAAAAGACCGCCGCCATCGCCGGGTACCCCCAGAAGGGGTGCAACAGCACAGCGTCCAACCGTTCGGTGATGGTCTGCTTGGCGAGGGGTTGCCGCTGCACACACTCGTCCACCAGCCGGGAGATGTGGTTGTACTTGGCGTCCGCAATCTGGAGCTCAAACGCCTCGTACTGGGCCCGCACCTTCGCCAGGAGCGCCGGGTCCAGCGCAACGGCCTCATCCCCCAATTCCACGTCGATCCCGGCGGATTGCGCACAACAGGACAAGGCCAATCGCGCAGCCCGCTGCCCCTGCGGCACCACGCGCACCTCCCGCGTGATCTCCTCGTCGCCTTGGAGGAGCCGCAGCGCGACCCATTCCGGCCGAAACCGTCCAGCGCCCGCGGGCGTGCGTCCGCCGGGCGCACCCCGGTCCGCCGGACCGCCGCCGGAGCTGGCGGCCCCTGCGGCGGCGTTGAGCGTACCCGCGTTCCGCGCCGCCTCGGCCAACGCCGCCTCGGCCAACGCCGCCGCCAGGGGCTCCAGCACTTCGCGCAACTCCGCCGGGTACGGCACCACCCAGGTGTGCAGCGGGACCACACGGCGGCGACCGATCCGCCGCACCCACGCCACCAACTCCGCCAGTCCGGTGCCGTGGGACGCCACCGTCGGCACCACCGGCACGCCGAGCCGGCGGGAGAGCTCGTCGGCGTAGACCGTGATCCCCTGCTCCCGGGCCACGTCCACCATGTTCAGCGCCACCACCACGTGGGGCGTGAGTTCTAGAACTTCCAAGGCCAAGAACAGGTTTCGCTCCAGGCTGGAGGCGTTGACGACGACAATCACGGCGTCGTACGGTTCATACAAAAGAAAATTCCGCGTCACGCGCTCGTCCCGCGCGTACGCGGTCAGGGCATAGGTCCCCGGAAGATCGACCAATTCCAGGTCTTCCCCGGCCTCGCTCGTGCGGATCTTGCCGATGACATATTCGACCGTGGTCCCAGGCCAGTTGGCGACTTCTTGATGCGCGCCCGTCAGGGCGTTGAACAGCGTGGTCTTGCCGACATTCGGGTTTCCCACCAGTGCGATTCTCACGACAGCGGCCTCCGATGTGCACGGACTCACATGGAATCGCCGACGGAGACCCAGATCTGGTCGGCATCCTTGCGGCGGATGGCCAAACGCGTCCCGCGGACCTCGACTTCCAGCGGCCCTCCCATCGGCATCCGCCGCACCAGCACAATCTGGCTGTGCGGCGTGATGCCTAGGGAGATGAGGCGGTTGCGAAACAACGGATGGCCCGTCAATCCCTTGACCTGGGCCTCCACGCCCGCCTCCAGGTTCGTCAGCTTCAGCGTCCGCACGTGCTGGCCACTTCCTCTCACCGCCGCCTCTAGGTCCCGTTCCCGTCGGCGCTCACGAATTTCGTGATGTTGCACCTAGAATCATAGCGCAAAAGATGATACACGTGGTCATGTTTTTTCGTCGCAACTGTGTCCGTTTGCTCGACCGAATCACCGGGAGATGTCATGGGGGAGCCTCATGGGGTTGGATAGAGAAACGGGCGGTGCATGAACTGCGCACCGCCCATTCATGTGGAGGACGAGGATGGACTCAGACGTGGCTCGCGCGCTGCTGCCGCCGGTACCGGTACTGCGTCCATTGATAGTGGATGAAGCAGCCGACGCAGAAGCCGAGGATGGCGACGAAGGCCGCGACGGCGACCAACGCGCTGAACACCCAGAACACCGCCGTCCAGTGCAGCACGTGGGCGATGAGGGCCACGGCCAGGCAGACAATCGCGATGGTCTGACTGAACTCCTGCTGCCGGCGGTCCTCCGGGACGTACGCCGACGGCTCCTTTTTCAGGAAAAGGGCCGCCGCGCGCATGACCGGGTTCCATCCGAACAGCCGGCCCAGCAACCCGGCCACGAGGGGTACGGCGAGCCACCACACCCAGCCGGTGGCCCATGCCGCCAATACCGCAAGGACAATCACCCACTGATTCGCCCGGACCAAGGGCCGCGGGATCGAATCCGGCTTGCTCATCGAAAATCATCACCTTCCCGATGGGGTCTATAAAAATTATAAACCGATTGGTACAATGGGACTATACCCAAATCATCCGTTCCGGCGATGTGGATGATCCCGGCCCTGGGGTATCCTAGGGGCGGGAAATGCGTTCTCCACGCCGGCAGACGAAAGGAAGAGGTTTGATGTCCATCACATTTGGCACGTCCGCTCGCCCGAAGATCGCGCGGAACATCACGGAACTCATCGGACGCACGCCACTGATCCGCCTCAACCGCATCAGCGACGCCACTGGGGCGGAGGTCCTCGCCAAGCTCGAGTACTTCAACCCGCTCGGCAGCGTGAAGGACCGCATTGGATTCGCGATGATTGAGGCCGCTGAACAACAGGGGCTGATTGGAAAGGATACGGTGATTGTCGAGCCCACCAGCGGGAACACGGGCATTGCGCTCGCGTTCGTATGCGCCGCCAAGGGGTACCGGTGCATCCTCTGCATGCCGGAGACCATGAGCATCGAGCGCCGGAAATTGTTGAAGGCGCTCGGGGCCGAACTGGTGTTGACCGAGGGCGCCCTGGGGATGAAAGGGGCTATCGCCAAGGCGGAGGAACTGTTGAAGACGATTCCCAACGCGTTCATGCCGCAGCAGTTCAAAAACCCGGCCAATCCGGAGATCCACCGCAGGACCACCGCCGAGGAGATCTGGGCAGACACGGACGGTCAGGTGGACATTGTCATCAGCGGCGTGGGGACCGGCGGAACCATCACCGGGGTCGCCGAAGTCCTCAAGGCGCGCAAGCCCTCGTTCCGGGCGGTGGCCGTCGAGCCCGTGGATTCGCCCGTGCTGTCGGGGGGCAACCCGGGACCGCACAAAATCCAGGGCATTGGCGCCGGTTTCGTGCCGGACGTGCTCAACACCCAGATCTATGACGAGGTCGTCCAAGTCGCCCATGAGGACGCGTTTGCGGCCGCCCGCACCCTGGCCCGGACGGAAGGCATCCTCGTCGGCATCTCGTCCGGCGCGGCGGTGCACGCCGCCTCCGTGGTGGCGAGCCGGCCGGAGAACCGCGGCAAGGTGATCGTCGCCATCCTGCCCGACACGGGTGAGCGGTACCTGTCGACGCCGCTGTTCGGCGAAGAGTGATCTCTTTTGCCTGATCCCCGGGCCGCCAGACCCCTGGCGGCCCGTGCTCTTCATCACGCCGTCCGGCTGTGTGCACGCCCACGGCCATGCCGTGCGCGCCGCCATGCCGTCCGGCTGCCGTGCCTTCCCACGGTCATGCCGTCCGGCTGCCGTTCCACCGCCAACGTGCGCGCCGCCACACCGCGGCCCGTGCGCTGCGGCGCCGAGGCGTTCAGCGCCGGTTCTGGGGGGCGGCGAGCTTGGACGCCATCCAATCGACGAGGGTCAGTCCGTCCTGGCTGCGCAGATCGTCGATGTCCCGCACGTCCACGACCCGGCCATCCGCCATCAGCATCGCCGTGTCCAGCAGCGGCTCAATTTCGGCCACCTCGTGGGTGGACATGACAATCGTCTGACGACCGAGATCGACAAAGGATACCAGGCCCTTGAGGATGGATTGGCGCACCAGCGGATCGAGCCCGGACAGCGGTTCATCCATGAGAATCAGCGGCGCGTTCCGCGAGAGCGCGAGCACCATCTTCAACCGGCCGAGGTTCCCCTTCGACAGCTCGCCCGCCCGCTGTCGGGGCAGCAGTTGCATAAAATCGAGCATCTCCCGGGCTTTCGCCACGTCGAAATCGGGAAACACGGCCGCGTAAAACGAGATGAGTTCATCCGCCGTGTAGAACGGATAGAGCGCATCCTGATCCGACAGGTACGAGACCACGCGGCTGATCCGCCGGGTGACCTCCTGCCCGTAGACCCACACCCGTCCGCTGGTGGGGTTCGCGAGGCCCGCCATCAATTTCAGCGTCGTCGATTTGCCGCTGCCGTTGGCGCCAATCATCCCGATGATGCGGCCCGAGGGCAGCGAGAACGTCAGATCGCGGACCGCATACCGCAGACGGTACCGCTTGGACACCTGTTCAAACCGCACGATGGGGGTTTCCGTCACGACGCGCTCCTCCTTGGGAGAACCGACCTCAATCACCGTCATTCCCGCGTGCCTCCTTCCACGAACGCCTGAACGCCTCGGACAATTTCATCGCCTGTGAAGCCCATCTCCGCCATGTCCCGGACAAACGCCTCAATTCGCTCATGCATCAGGTCTTCCCGCAGCGCGCGCAGCCGTTCGGCGTCCTCCGTGACAAAGGTGCCCTGGCCACGGCGGGTGAGGACCACCTGCATGCGCTCCAGCTCCGTGTACACGCGCTGCACCGTGTTGGGATTCACCCCCGCCTGGACCGCCATGTCCCGCACGGACGGCAGCCTGTCGCCCGGTTTCCGGTCTCCCCGGACGATCTCGCGGCAGATGCGATCCACCAGTTGCAGATAGATGGGCTGTGCCGGGTGAAAGTCATCGCCCATGGCTCACACCTCGGCGCGCCGGTCGAGGAGCCAGGCACTCACCGAAAACAGCGCCACGATCAGCAGCAGATTGAACAGGAGGTCACCCGCATACAGGGTGAACGGCGACACGGTCGCCGGCCCGCCGGGACGTCCGAACAGGTGTGCCGGCAAGGTGAATGTGATGTGCCATGCCCCCCAGTGGAACAGGGTGTCGTAGATGGCGCTTTGCTGCAGACCGTCCATTCCCCAGGTGGCGAGCAGCACCAGGGCGAGCCCAATCAGCCAGCGCCACCGTCCCAACGCGTTTCTCACCGACCGCATCACCACCGAGATGAGCCCTCCCCACACCGCCATGTACAGGGCGAACCCAAACACCGCCGCCGTGAACCACCCGGCCACCTGGAGGTCAAACCGAAGCACCTGCGGATCGCCCAGACGGCTCAACACCGTGAGGTTCGGGTTGTCGACGGCCAGCAGCCACAACGTGAACAGGCCGGTCACAACAAACGACACCAGCATCTGCACCAGGCCACACACAAATTTCGATCCCAACAGCATCCACCCCGGCTGCGGCAGGTGCAGCCACAACGGCGAGGTCTTGCGCCACTCGCGGCCCAGACTCATGTACACGTACACCGGCAGCGCGAAAGCGTGCAATCCCAGCAGGAAGACACTGAGCACCGTCGCCGCCCCGGTGTGCGTGCGGTAGGCGACGTACAAAAGCAGGCTTTCGACGATGACAATGCCGATCAGCGACACCAGATCATGGGCCCGGGTCAAGCGCAGATCCTTGCGCACGATCGCGAGCCAAGAAGACATGGACATCCTCCTCTTCCGGTTCAGGCGGATGCGCGCACCGCCAGCGAACCGGCGAATTAGTGTACTAGTAATATAGTACATTCGATCACGCGGTGTCAATCCCCGCCCCCGCCCCGCCGGGCAGGTGCGGAATGGCTGACGGCCTGCACCCGGCTGTGCCGGGGACGGTAGCCGGAAACGGTATCCGATGGCGTTTTTGTGAGACACTGCTGGAGGATGATTCGGTGGGCACTTCGCGGGTGGCGCCTTGGGCCCGGAGGATACCCTGCCACGGCCCGGCAGGACGGCCCCCACGGGGCGGCCGGCCGAGGGGACCCGGCCGGCCGAGTGACATCACGGAAGGGGGACCTTCAACCACTCCTTGTAAAAGGTTTCAATGTCGGGCTCCCAGTTGTGAATGACCGGATACCACGGCGTGGGCGCTTCGACCTCCAACAAGGTCCCGCATCCCGGACAGTAATACTCCCGGTAGACCTGCCAGTTGGGATCGGGCGCCATGAGTTTCGGGTAGATTTCGGACAGCGCCTCTTCGGTATCCCGGACGTAAATCCGGGCATGCAGCTTCCAATTGTCCCGGTAGTCGCAGAATTCATGGCCGCAGTCGCATTTGATCACGCGCTCGCCGGTATCCTTTTTCTGGACGATGTACAGATGGTATTGATACGGCAACAGGATTCGGTCATCCCAAGGCACCCGTTCCTGAAGAATCTCCAGGTAGGCCTGGAATCGCTCCTCGTCTTTGGGCTCCGAAAGCATGCGGTGTTGGGTCTCCCAGTCGATGGTCCCGTCTATCAGCTCTTCAATTTTCTTTTTGTCATGTGCCATCTCCGTCAACCTCCTTATGCCCGTCGGACATGTTTCCTCTCACTCTTCCACCAGGACGAGCCGCTTGACGTCGGGCAGTTGTTCCACGCTCATGCGGTGATGCGCGCCAAACGTGGCCGCTTCGAGTTCGTCCTCGATGAGATTCCAGTCCTCCGGCAGATTCCAGAAGCGTTTGAATTCCTCGAGGAATTTGGGGCTAAGTTGGAAACTGGTCGCAAACATGTGACGCACCTGGACCGACGCCTCCTTGCGCAAGATGCGCTCGCGCTCTTCCTGCATCCACTCCCGCGTCGGTCTGCTTTTTTGAATCCGCTCCTGCCGGATGGCTTGGCGTCGCTCGCGCGTGGCCTCCCGGTCCACGTGCCAGCGGCCCTCCTCATCCTGGTAGATGACCGCCCCGTATACCTTCTCGGCATAGCGGGGAAGCAGGTAGTTCCCGTTGAGGTCGGCTTCGATTTTCTCCGGATCGCGCTCTATCGGATCCCCGAAACCAGGCCCACCGCGGAGGTAATTGAGGTACAGGTCGTAGTTCTCAAAAATAGTCTCGGTGGTCATGGTCTGCTTGTCGCGCCGGACGGATTGCGCCTGCATCTTCTGTTCGTATCCGGGATGATCCGGATCCGCGTCGGGGCCGAGCGGCAGTGGCAGTCCCTGCTCAATCCGTTGCTTCAGATCGGTCCCATGCGCCTCAAACCGGTACCCGGTGGCCGCGGGGTACCCTCCCATCAGGCCCCAATCGCTGGACATGTATCCGTTCCCCATGAAGAACATGGTCCAGTCCTTGGCGTTGTGCACCATGCGGAGGGTCTCGTAACCGCACCCGCCGCGGTACTTGCCGTAACCCCCGGAGTTGGCCTTCACGTTCCGGCTCAGGTAGATCAGCGGTTCGGCCAACTCCCAAATCTCCATGTCGCCCATGTCGCCCTCGGGGTTCCAGATGGCCGCCGCGTGATCCAGCCCGTCCTTGACCGCGGTGGCACCGGTCCCTTCGGAGGCCGCCTCGAAGCTGTTGACCGCGTGGATTTCGTTATACTGGTTGAATCCGCCGCCTTGCAGCCAGTTGGAGGTGTTGGCATTGCCGGCGTTGACCTCTTCGAGGTAACCGCGGGCGAAGTAGGCGGTGCTGAGACTGCGCCAGAGCGCGCTCCAGGCCGAGACCAGGAAGTGCCACGAGTACGAGTGCGCCGTGCGGCGGTCATCCGGGTTCTGCCAGGTGCCTTTCGGCAGACGGAATTGCGTCGCGTAGTATGCGCCGTCGTTGATGAGTTCCGTCGGGATGAGCGTCTGGGTCATCATCACCCAGATGCCGCTCGTGAACGAGACCGGTTGCGCGTTGAAGGAATGCCATCCCCAACGGCTGGACCCGTCGAAATCCAGCTTCCACGTCCCATCCGGCCGAATGGTGACCTCGTGCGGCGCATGCATGATGGTGTCCACTTTGGCGTAGGGCGGCACGTTCACGTCGGGATGCGCGTAGCCGACGTCGACGAACGCCACACCCCGGTATGTGCCCGGCACGGTCAACGACCGAATGCGCCGGATCAGGCCGCGGCGCCCATCCTCAATGACTTCATAGGCGAACCGCATATACCGGTCGATTCCCACCTCGGCGATGAGATCGAGCACCAGATCCCGAATCATGTGGCATCCCGCGATGCGCGTACGCTCATCCAACAGCCAATACCGGGTGGTTCGAATGGAACGCTGGCTCTCGTGGATCCAGTCGCGCAGCGGCCGGTCGTTTTCCCCGGTCTTCCGGCACGTCACCTGGTACCCGTCCCCGAATCGTTGCACCGGTCCCATGGTCATCGACCCGGGCCCCACGGCGCCGGTGTCGATCACGTGGGTGACGCCCCCGACCCATCCTACCAGTTGGTCCTCCCAGAAGATCGGCACGATGGTGTGCACATCGCAAGGGTGCACATTGCCCAACAGGCAGTCGTTGTTCGTGAAGATGTCTCCCGGACGAATCCCCGGGTTCTCCTCCCATCCATTCTCAATCATGTACTTGATGGCGGCCCCCATCGTTCCCACGTGGATGATGATGCCGGTCGAGGTCATCAAGGAGTCCCCCACGGGGTTGTACAGCGTGAAGCACAGCTCCCCTTCCTGTTCGACAATCGGAGACGCGGCAATCCGTTTCGCCGTCTCACGGGCATTCACCACGCCGGCCCGCAGACGGGAAAACACCTTGTTGTACAGAATCGGTTCCTTCTCCTTCAGATCCATTCGGATGAGGCCAGCGTAGTGACCGGTCTCACGCGAGGTATGGAGGACAGCGTCGCGATGCTGCTTCAGCACCTGTCCCCCGAGCTTGAGCGGACGGAAGTCCACACCACTGGCGACCTTGGCCATTTGTCGTGCCTCCTTTGATTACGAAACTTTTCATTCCACCCGCTTCAGGTGGAAGAGCCGGTGGGCATCCAGCGTGGTGACCCATCCGGGCGGGACCACAAACGTGGTCGCGGGCGCCTCGATGATGGCGGGACCCTGAATCTGATTGCCGGCGCGGAGCGTGTCCATGTCCCACACATCCGCTTTCACCCAACCCTTGCGAAAATAGAACGGCCTCTGCCCGCGATGCGCCTGCGGTGGCGGCGTGATTCCCCCGTACGCTTCCTCCGGGATGCGCGGCTTGACGCTGTCCACCAGACCGCGCATGATGGCGCCCGTGATGGTGAATCCGAGCTCCGGACTGCGGGCGGCCTTCGCGTACACACGCGCGTAGGTGTTCTCAAACGCGTCCGTCAGCACATTCCAATCCTCTGCCGTCTCCAACCGGCCGAGCGGCGATTCAATTTCGAGATCGTTGAGCTGTCCGCGGTACATCATCCGGTACCCCGGCAGAAGCGTCACCTGATCTGCCGCATAACCGTTCAGCCGAAACTCCTCTATCACCTTTTCCGCCAGCTCCATCCAGGCACTTTGCAGTTCTTCCACCGCCTCAAGCCGTTCGGCGGCATCCGCGTCCGGAGCCACATTGATATCCAGGCTCTTGTCGTAGCGGTACTCGAACTCCGCGGCGGCGCAGCCGAAGGCGGAAAATCCCGCGGCCCATGCCGGGACGATGATCTCCTGGAAGCCCAACCCGTCCGTGTACCCGTACGTGTGCACCGGACCCGCCCCGCCGTAGGAGAAACACACGAACTCGGAGGGGTGATACCCTTTTCCGCTGATCATGGCGCGCAGGTGATCCCGCAGCCGCGTGTCGAGCAATTCAATCACGCCAGCCGCCGCCTCCTCCACGCTGAGCCCCAGCGGACGCGCGATCTGCTCCTCAATCGCCGCTCGCGCCCGTTCGACGTCCAGCCGAATTTGCCCGCCCAAGAAATTGTCCGGATTGATGTACCCCAGCACCACGTGGCAATCCGATACGGTGACCGTCTCGACACCGCTTTCCCGCCAGCACACGCCGACGCGGTACCCTGCGCTGTCCGGACCGATGCGGATGGCGCGGGTGTAAGGATCGATCCGCACGTAACTCCCGGCACCGGATCCCACGCTGTCCATCTGCACGAGCGGCAACGACAAGACCAACCGGGCCATGTCCGGGTCGTGTTGGATGGTGAATTGCCCCTGCACGACCAGCGCCATATCAAAGCTGGTCCCGCCGATGTCGGTGGCGGCGATGTTGCGGTAACCCAGCTGTTCACCCAAGTATCGCGTCCCGATGACCCCTCCGATGGGACCCGATACGGCCGTCCGGGCCAATTCCTTGGCGGTCCAGCTGATGGTGCCGCCGTGGCTGGCCATCACCCGCAGGTCGAAGCGGGCCCCGTACTGCTTGAACCGTTCGTTGATCCGGACCAGCGTTTTGCGCGACGGCTCCGCCGCGTACGCCTCCAGAATGGTGGTGTTGGTCCGGTGGGACTCCTTGCGGACCGGATAGTAGTCCGAGGAAGCGAACACAGGGATGTTTTTCCCCGACGCGCGGACCACCTCGAGCACAATGTCCCGGACCCGCCGTTCATGTGCCGGGTTTTTGTACGCGTGCAGAAAACTGATGACAATCCCTTCCACATCGTGGGACACCAATTGCCGGGCCGCCTCGTATGCCTCCTGTTCCCGCAACGGAATGACCACTTGGCCGAACATGTCCACCCGTTCGGTCACACCGAAGGTCAGCTCGCGGGGCACGAGCGGCGGATCGTACCGGTGGGTATTGAGGTGAAGGCGGTCTTCATAGGAGTATCCGAGGTACGACTGAACGGACCGCCCCATCCGGTGGAAATCCTCCATTCCCCGGTTCACGATGAGCCCGACCCGCATGCCTTTTCTCTGGACGATGCGATTGAGCATCGCGGTGCCGGAGTAGACCGCGGTGACCAGTTGCGGAAAGACGTCTTCCACGGTGAGATGCCACTGCGCCAGCGCATCGACAGACGAATTGACCAGCCCGACCGACTCGTCCTGGGGTGTGCTCTGTGCCTTGCCGACGACGAAGTTCCCGTCTGTGTCCACAAAAAAGGTGTCCGTCATCGTCCCGCCAGCATCAATCCCGAGCACCTGAATGCGGCTCGTCATCTGCGAGGAACCTCCTTTGCCTTTGTGGGATACGCAAACGGCGTTCGTACACAGGGCGAGGCAAATTGCGTGCCAATCCGAAGGGCCGCCGCCAAAGCGGAAACGGCCGGTTCCGCGAGGCCGGCTCCCACGCACGGTGTCCGATTGTGATACACAGGTGTCGCATTTCTGATACAATATTCGATGGATTCCGATATTGATGTTTCCCCGAAATCGTGCGTATAATGGCATCCAAAGCTGCTCGCATCCTGAATCCACGACGGGAGATGTGGGAATATGGGAGAAGAGCTGGCGATTTTATCCCCCCAGGAGGTCTTCGAAAAGAAGCGGGTGCTCAAGAACGCGTGGGAGGCTTATGTAAGCGATCACAAGGTCGTCACCGGCGTGAGAGGGTCCGTGCTGGAATCGTGGAAACGAAGCCAATCGTTCGGGATTCAGCCAGGACAGCGGCAGGCGCGTTACGCACAAGGCGTGGATGAGGTCATCGAGTGGCGGAAGGAGTCGGAGTTTTTTGCCACCGCCATTCCAATCCTGGAACAGGTCTACAGCCAGATTGAAGAGACGAGGCACATCCTGACCTTGACGGAGGCTCACGGCCGCATCATCTACCTTCGCGGAAACCATCACATCCTCGAAAAAGCGGAGGCCATGCGCTTCACACTGGGCGCCGACTGGAGTGAACAGTCCGCCGGTACCAATGCCATCGGAACATCCGTGTACCTGAAGAAGCCGATTCAGATTTTTTCCTATGAACACTTTGCTCAGGGCGCGCATGACTGGGTGTGTTCAGCCTCACCGGTGTATGATGAACACTCCGGTAAGCTGCTCGGCATCGTCGACTTGACCGCTCCCCACGAATACGCCCAACCGCACACGCTCAGCATGGCGAAGATGATTGCGACGCAGATTCAGGCGGAGTATCTCCGGATATCCAACGACATCCGGCGCTGTCTGCATGAGGAGTACGTCAAGGCTCGAAACCGCTGGCCGCATGAACCGATGTTGCTGTTCGATGGCGTCTTTCAAGTCATCGCCGAAAACGCGGAAGCCCAGGCCTGGCTGCGCACGGTACAACCGTCGCTCCCGGATCAATCCGTGTACGCCGTCATTCGCGACGCCCTGCTGACGTGTGCCGGGTCCGAGTGCACCTTCGAGTTGCTGCAGACCGGGTACAAGGTGACGGCCACCGCAATCGTCCGAAGGAACGAGCGCATTGGTTTTCTCGTCTTGCTTCACCCGAGGTCCCGCCCGCGGCTGGGTGTCTCCCGCGGTTCGTTCGAGGGAGCCGCAACCGGCCCATGGGTGCAGATCACCGGCAGGTCGCCCGCCATTCAAACCGCCATCCAGCGGGCGAAAGTGGTGGCGGCCACCAATGTGCCCATTCTCATCACCGGGGAGAGCGGCACCGGGAAAGAGCTGTTCGCCCGCGCCGTGCATGAGGCCAGCCCGCGGCGTCACCACCCGTTCATCGCAGTCAACATCGCCGCACTGCCCCGCGAACTGATGGCCAGTGAACTGTTCGGATATGAACCCGGAGCCTTCACGGGCGCGCATCCAAGAGGGAAGAAAGGAAAGTTCGAGGAAGCGCACGGAGGCACCCTGTTTCTGGACGAGATTGGCGACATGCCGTTGGATCTCCAGGTCTACCTGCTCCGCGTACTGCAGGAAAAGAAGGTCACCCGGTTGGGCGCGTCTCACGCGGAACCCGTCGACGTGCGCATCATTGCCGCCACCCACCAACACCTCGCCGAACGAATCGTCCGCGGAGCGTTCCGTCAAGACCTGTTCTATCGGATCAACGTCGTGGAATTGGCCTTGCCGCCTTTGCGGGAGCGCGCAGGGGACATCGTCCTCATCGCCAACCACTTCTTGGCGAAGTTTGCAAGGCAATACGGGCGTCCTGTGACTTCCTTTGCGGAAGAGACACTCCGATTGTTCACCCAGTACGACTGGCCAGGCAACGTCCGGGAACTGCAAAACGCCGTGGAACATGCCGTCATCTTCTCCCAGACGGACACCATCACGCGGAAGGACCTGCCCTCGTACCTGCAGGTCATGGATGAAAGGGCCAAGGCGCCACACCATGCGGGCGCCCCGGTGGAGCATCCGGACCCGTGGGCGGAGGAAGAGAGGAAACTGATTGCCTACTGGCTCGAAAAACTGGATGGCAACGTCAGTGAGGTGGCGCGCCGGCTCCGCCGTTCGCGATCGACCATCTACCGGAAGATGAAACAATACGGGATCGACAGCGTCCGGTTTCCCCTCATCGATTGACCCAACCCGCCACACCGAGCCCAGCGCCCGCAGGGCCTTTCGTCGCCGACCAGCCGCTCAACAATGTCGGCAACGATCCACCGCGGACCTCCACCACGCGACGGCAGAGGTCCAGTTCATGCCGCCGGCCTGCCTGTCCAGATGGTGTTTCATCGCTCTGAAGACCGCACCGGCCGCCGCGCTTCGCTGAAGGACGACGATATTCCTGTTGGTTTGTGCACGTCTCAACCCGTCCACCATCAGCGGGCTGTTGACGAGCACCCCGCCTGACACCACCACGTTTGGCGCGATGCGATCCGCAAGTTGCGCGAACACGGCATCCACCATCGCGGACAGGTCTCGAATCGCGTCGTAAATGATGGCCCGTGCCACGTCATCGGCGGGCGCACACTGAAGAACCCACTTGGAAAAGCTGGCAATCACGCTGACCGGGTGTGGCGATCGGTAGACGCGTGGAATCAAGTCGGCAGGATGCGAGACGCCGAAGGCCTCTTGGGCCGCCTCCCACAATTGGGTAGACGGTCCCCGTCCCTCACACGACTGAATGGCTGCCGTCAGGCCGCGCTGCCCGATGGCGAATCCGCTCCCCTCGTCACCGAGCAAGTAGCCGAATCCGCCAGCGCGGGCAATTCTGCCGTCCTCGTCTTCTCCGACGGCGATGGACCCGGTTCCTGCAATCAACGCGACGCCTGAGCGGCCCTCCGTACCCGCGGAGAGGACCGGAAGGGCGTCGTTCACCACCTCAATCGCCGCGGAGGGAAAGCCGTCGCGCAACGCCAGGGACCATTGTTCCCTGTCGTTCGGGCGGTCGACGCCGGCCATTCCCGCACAGATGGCGACGAGGTCCTTCGGAGCCGCCTGCATTTCGCGCAGTCCCGTTTGGAGGAGTTCCAGCACCGTCTCGACCGCCCGCTGCCAACCGACCGTGTTGGGGTTTGCAGGGGGCCCGCTCAACGTGACACCCTGAGCGGAATCGGCGTCCACCATCATCAACTGCGTCTTCGTCCCGCCACCGTCGACGCCCGCGTAGATCCGCACGTTGTCCTCCCCCTCACCGCCACGGTACGTCTCGAATCGCTGCAGCGACCAGATTGTGAAGCCGGGGACGCAGGCGTCTGATCCCCCTGCGGTCTCTGCCATAGTGGACGTCATTCGTGAGCAGGACGAACCACAAACGCGACATCGGATCGAAGGCGACGCTGGTCCCCGTGAACCCGGTGTGCCCGACGGCGGTGGTTGGCCACAAATCGCCCATATGATCGAAACCGTCTCCGCGACCAACCCATCCCAGCCCGCGTACCCCGTTCAAGCCCCGGGTCTGACAGCGGACGGCTACAACCCGAACGGATGGCGACAGCACGCCGGCGTTCGGATCCAACCACGCTTGCACGTATCGCACGACATCCGACAGTGTGCTGAACAGGCCGGCGTGGCCCGAGACGCCGCCCATCGCCTCGGCATTCTCGTCGTGGACAATCCCCACTTTGGGACCACGGCCATCCTGAGCTTCCGTGGCGGCAATTCGGTCATGCCACGAAGCGTCCGGAAGATAGGTCGTTTGGCACATTCCGATAGGGGAAAATATCCGTCGCCTCGCATAGGCGTCCAACCGCTCCCCAGTGACCACGCGGACCAATTCTCCCAGCAAGATGAACCCGAGGTCGCTGTACGTCACGCGGCTTCCCGGTTCCGCTTCCAGGGGTTCGTTCAATACGGCCGAAACCACGTCAGACGGGGTTTGGCACATCCGATAGTATGGCCGATGAGCGGGAAGTCCCGACGTGTGGGTGAGTAGATGGAAGACGGTGACGCGCTCCTTCCTCGGGTCCCCTGCGGCGAAGTCCGGAAGAAACTCAACCAGTGGTTGAGACAGGTGAATCACCCCGTCATCCACCAGGCTGAGAACGCTCGGCAACGTCGCCACCACCTTCGTCAACGACGCCAGGTCAAACAGCGTCCCGTGCTCCACGAGCCGGACCACACCCTGGTGATGTTCCGCGTATCCCATGGCGTCCTGAAGCACCATGTCCTGTCCGATCCCGACCGCGAACGCGGCTCCCGGGAGATGTCCTTCCTCCACCTCGCGCCGTACCGTCTGACGGATGACATCCAATTTGTCGGTGTCAAACTTCATGGCCGTTGCCCTCCGGGTGATCTGCCAGATCCACCGGACTCGACTGCGCACCGTCCATCTGCGCACTGTCCATCCGCGGGCTGTCCAGTTGCGCAAGCCCCTCCAAGGCGGTGCGAAGGAAGCCCCTCGACCTCTCCAACAACGCCTCCGCGGAGGCCCGGTCCACCTGCCCGGCGGCCATCAGAATGGCGACCTTGACCTGCCCGTCCGATTTCGCCAACAGCTCCTCCGCCCTCTCATACGATACACCGGTGGCCAGCATGATGATGCGCTTGGAACGTTCCACCAGCTTCTCATTCGTGGCTCGGAGATCGACCATCAGGTTGCGATAGACCTTTCCCAGACGGACCATGGTGGCCGTACTGATCATGTTGAGGACAAGTTTTTGAGCCGTACCGGCCTTGAGCCTCGTCGAACCCATCACGATCTCGTTGCCCGTCGGCACCTCGATGGGCAAGTCCGCGTACTGGCTGACCATCGCGGGCGTGTTGCAACTGATGGATATCGTGAACGCTCCAATCCCGCGCGCATACGAGATGGCCCCCAGCACGTACGGCGTTCGTCCGCTGGCGGTGATCCCAATCAGCACATCCTTCGCGGAGAACCCTCGGCGCCGGAGGTCGTCCTCTGCAAAATCCCAGTGGTCTTCGGCCTCCTCAACCGCTTCAAACATCGCTTTCGATCCGCCCGCAATCACCGCCTGCACCAGATCGGGCGGCGTGTTGAAGGTGGGCGGGCATTCGGCCGCGTCCAACACGCCCAGCCGGCCGCTCGTGCCCGCGCCGGCGTAAAAGAGGCGCCCGCCATCCCGCAGTCGCTGGACGACCACCTCCACCGCCCGGGTGATCTGAGGGATCGCCGATGCCACGAGATCAGGCACCAATTTGTCCGCAGCGTTCATGGCGACGAGAATCTCTCTCACAGACCATGTATCCAGATGATCGTACTCGGCGTTTGGCTGTTCCGTGGTGAGCTGGGTCCAAATCGAATCCAATGCCTTCAGCACGTCCTTTCACTCGCGTCGGAGGGATCGCCGCTATCCAGACCTCACGAATAGAGGAGTACATCCCTCACCTGTTGATGGAAGACCTCCACTTCAGACGCGGCCTCTTCCAAATACCGGTCGGCCTCCCCCGTCAGGATCCATCGCCGGAGTCGGTCGGTGCCCGCCAACAGGTCGAACGCGAGCCGACCGTCTTTGTGCCGTGCCTGGAACGCGAACGATTCCGGGTACATCTCCGCGATCAATTGCAAGAGCAAGATCCCCGTGCGCACCGGCTGCAACGATTGCCTGTCCACCACGTGGAGTTGCACACCCTGACACAGTTCACCGTTGTATTTTTGATAGGTGGGGACAAAGTAGACCGGGCGGGCCACCACACCAGGAAGGCGGAGCGCGTTGAAACGCGCGGCGACCCGATGTCCGTCGATGAACGGAGCCCCGATGAATTCGAACGGATGCGCCGTGCCGCGCCCCTCGCTGAGATTGGTCCCTTCAAACAAACACGTCCCCGGATACAGCAGGGCCATGTCCAGACGGGTCGTGTTCATGGAAACCGGAATAAACGGCAACCCTGTGTCCGGGAGCAAGTCGCGTCGCCGCCATCCTTCCATCCGGACGACGGTCAAGGGACACGATGGCGTGAGCGTCGAGTGGTAGAGAACGGCGAGCTCTCCCATGGTGAGGCCGTGCCGGTTCGGCAACGGAAAACAACCGACGAACGACAGATAGCCGGGCTCCTGCAAGTTCCCCTCCCGGACCATGCCGCCGATGGGATTTGGGCGATCCAGCACCACACACGGGATGCCCACCTCCGCACAAGCCTCCAAGCAGTACACCATCGTGCTGATGTTTGTGTAGTAGCGCGACCCGATGTCCGGGAGATCGATGACCAGCACATCGATGCCCTCCAACATGTCGGCCGTCGGCTTGTACTGGGGCCCGTACAGGCTGTACGCGACCAAGCCCGTATGCTCGTCGATCTGTGTGAAGATCTCCTCGCCCTCTCTGCCGCAGTTGAGCAGGCCGTGCTCAGGGCCGAACAACTTCACGACCGTCCATGCCGGATCGTTGACGAGAATGTCCACGGTGCACCGGAAGTTTCGGTCCACCATGGCGTAGTGCGTGACGAGCCCCACCCGTTTTCCGGACAATATATGCCTTTCCTCGGTCACCAAGCGTTCAATGCCAAGCCTCACCATGCGATGGCGCACCTCTCTCATGACACGGTGTGTCACGTCAGATCAAATGCAGGACGAGTGCCGTCTTGTCGTCCGGCCGGATGCCCAGGTCGCGTTCCTGAGACACCACGTGCGCAATGTAAGACGCCATTCCGTGCTGTCGGATGAATCGTGCCGTCGAGTTCCAGTCCGCCCTCGGACCGCGACGTGCCGGGTAAAACAGGCCATCCGAGACGATGCCGAGTTGTTCCAGTCCAACGGGATCGATCACGCCGACCTGCACCCCCTCCTTCACCTCGGGCGTGCCGTTGGCGACCGTGTAGCCATGCGGCGTGTTGGCCAGGGTGCGGTTGTACAGGGCGGCCCGCACAGGATCGACGTAGGCCTCCAGGTCCATCGCCTCTCCTGCCTTGACGCGTTCCAACCTGTGACGACGCGCCCGCTCCGATATCCCTTCCACCGTGTCCTTCGTGTAGACTTGGTGCGATCCGTCGTCTCTCAAGCCGAGGATCATACAGTCCCCCAACTGCGCGAACGCCAACTGTCCCGGTTGGACGCACACCACCGCTGCACACGTGCACCACAGCTTCGTCTTGTCCGCGACATCCACCTGAGCGGCGACCATCGCTTGGCGCAGCGCATCGTTCGCGGTCAGGATTTCACACCTGAGGTCTGCCGGTTGCGTCAGTTCCTCGAAGTGTTTGCGAAAGAGATGGGCAGCCAAATATCCACCGGTTCTGCCCTGTGCGTCATGCCAGTCCGTGACGGAAGTCGCGCCATCAAACACCCCGTAGATGCGCGCCACCGGGTTCACGGCAAAGGCATCCTCGTTGAGCGGCTTGGCCCCCTGGAGGCTGTATACCTCCACGCGGCGGACCTGTACCATCGGGTTCATCTCCAACCACGTTCTATGTCCTGGAAGTTGGGGAGTGGCGCCCTCCTCCACTCCCCGTGCTGCAAGCGCTCATTTCTTGAAATACCAGGACACCAGATCCTGCAGCTTCTTGGCCGTCTGTTCAGGGGTGAGTTCCTTCGTGAGCATCTGAACGATGACTTGTTGCTTTGCACTGTAGATGCCCATGTCCGTATTCGCTGCATTGGTGGTCTGGTTGATGGGCGTCGGCGGTGGAATGTCCAGCGGACTGCGGATCCCGATGGGCGGATTGATGGGAACCGTCTGGTACCACTGATAGGCCTGAAGGGACAGCGGGAACTTGGAGGGGATTTCCACCCCGGCAATCGGCGAGATCTCGCCCGCGATGTTGGAGAACGCCTGCCCGAATTCCTTTGTGGCGGTGTACTTGATAATCTCCTGGGCCGCTTTTTGCACCTTCGGATCCGATATTTTGCTGTTCACCGAAATCGCGCCGTCGTCGTACCACTCAATCTGGGCATGCTGTTTCGACGGATCCACCGGCGGGATGAGGAAGGCCCCGATATTCAGGTTGGGATTGAACTTCAACATTTTCGGCACGTTGAAAATCCCGTCGAGGACCATCGCCGCCTTGCCGAGCGCAAACATCTGATCCGCTTCATCACCGGAAGAACCGACGGCTTTGAAGTTCGGCTCGAAGTAATCGGCGAGCTGCTGGAAGTGGGCCAGGGCATCGATGTACTCTGGCGATTCCAGCGTCACCTGTTTCTGAACGAGTTTTTGTGCAAAGTCGTTGCCGAGCAGGGTGGCCGTCACTTCATCAGACGCCAGCGCCAACGTCCACGGCTGAATGCCCATCGCAGCGATTGGCGTCACACCGTTCGACTTGAGCGTCTGACAGATCTTGATGAAATCGTCCCACGTCTTGGGCTCCGACAGGTGGTATTTCGCAAAGATGTCCTTGTTATAGAACACCTCCATGGTCTGAATGGCGAACGGGACGCCATATGTCTTCCCCTGATACTGCGCTTCCGACAGAGCCCCTTTGTTCACCTGTGAAAAGTCCACGAGACCATCCAATGGCATCAACATGTTGGCCGCGGCATACTGTTGAACGCCCAGGCCAGCGCGCATATACATGAGGTCAGGCCCCTTGCCGCCGTCCATGGCCGTTTGCAGAACCGAGTTGTAACTGGTCGGCTGTATCGCGCGGAAATCGATCTTCACGTTTGCCCCGTTCTTATTCAGCGCATCTTGGACTTGCTGCCACAGCGGGGCATCCTGGGAACGCCACGACCAGATGGTGACCGTCGTCTGCGAGCCCGAATTCGAATTCGAACCGTTGTCCGTGGCATTGGAGTTGCCACCACACCCAGCGAGCACAAAAACACTCATACAGACGCTCGCGATGGAAGCCATCCACTTCTTCAGCTTCGACATTCGACTCCCCTCCTGTTCTGACGACTGCATGCGGAATCACGGATGACCATCCGGTTACAAGCCCCTCACCTCCCGTAGCCGCAACACGGAGAGCGGTGGCCCCGCGGTTTGAAAGCCATGTCCGCCCTCCACCCCGGTGTTCCGTCCTCCACCACGGTCGGCGGCCTCAAATTTTTATCGCACCGGCAGTCATGTTTCGAATGAACTGTCGGGAAGCGATGACAAAGACGATGATCGTCGGCAACATGACAATCACCAGTGCGGGGAGCAGGAGATTCCACTGTGTCGCGTATTCCCCGATGAAAGACAGGACCCCGACGGCCACGGTCATGTGTTCAGGGTTGGACAGAAGGATCAGCGGGAAGAAGAAGCCGTTCCACGAGTGAATGAAGTTGAGCAGTCCCACCGTGGTGAGCGATGGGCGAATCAAGGGCAGGATCACGCGGATGTATACCTGCCAGTGATTGGCGCCATCCAGAAAGGCGGCCTCTTCCAAATCCCTCGGAACGCTGCGAATGAAATTGACCAGCAGAAACACGCTGAAGGACAGTCCGCTCGCTGAATAGACCAAGACCACGGAAAGCAGGTGATCCAACAGATTCAAATGCTTCATCAAGATGAACAGCGGGATCGCAATCATCTGAATCGGCAACGCAAGCCCAGCCAGGAACGTGAGATAAATGAGTTGGTTGCCGCGAAACTCAAAACGGGCAAGGACGTACGCCGCCGCCGATGAAAACAGGAGGATGATGAACACGGACAACACGGATACAATCGCCGTATTGACCAGGTACGTGAGCAGGTTCCCGTCCGTCCAGGCCTGCGCGTAATTGGACCAGTGCCATGTGGCGGGCGGACCGAACGGATGCTGCGCGATGCCCGCCAAATCTTTGAATGAGAGGAAGACCAGGTTGAGCAGTGGAAGAATGACGATGAGTGCGTAGATGACGAGTATGACGTACTGAATCCATGGCCGCTTTGCCTGCATCCATATCCCTTCTTCTTACAGGTTGACCGCTGCACGCTTTTGCAGAAACACGAGGATCGCGGAAGCGATCATCACGATGAGGAAACCCAGCACCGCCAGCGCTGTCGCCAAACCCACCCCTTGCGCGGTGGTCCCAAACCCCCCGAAGGCGGTCCGGTAGAACAGGGTACCGAGCACATCCGTGGCGTAGTCCGGTCCCGCTTGTGTGCCTTCCATGATGTAGATGTAGTCAAACGTCCCGAATGCGCCGACGAAATTCAGTGTCATCACGGAGAGAAATGTCGGCCGAATGACGGGGAACACCACGGAGAAGAAGGTGCGCCACCGCCCGGCGCCATCGACCTTGGCGGCGTCAAACAACTCTTCCGGCACGCTGATGAATGCTGCCAAGAAGATTAGGATGGGGAATCCCATGCCCGCCCACGCGCTGATCACCGCGATGGTCGGCAACGCCAAGGCGTGACTGCCCAAGTACGGGACATCCAAAGCGTTTAGGTGCAAGGCCCTGAGGATGGTGGGAATCGCTCCGAAGTTCGGTTCCAGGTACATGCTCCACAAATAGGCGATCACGATGGGCGGCACGACCATTGGAATAAAATAGATCACCTGAAACCAACGCGATGGGCGTTCATGAATGGACATCAGTACGTAAGCGAGCCCCAGACCCGCGATGGTCGTGAGAACCATGGACAGCACGAAGAAATAGAGATTGTGGACCACCGCGTTCCAAAACTGGGGTGAGAAGTCGCGAGAAAACAGGATATACGAAAAGTTCTTCAGACCAATGAAATTGGTTAAGGGGCCTACCCCGTTCCAGTTGTACAAGCTGTATCGCAGACTGGATAAAAAGGGGTAGACGATGAATGTGACATACAGGATAACCGCCGGGCCGAGGAACCCAATCATGACCAGCCGGTTACGCCGCTTCACCCGCCACCACTCCCGTCCACAACAACTCGAGCCTGAAAACGGTTACTGCGTGCGCCGAAATACGACTCGATGAAACCATCCCTCAGTTAAGACGATTGTATCATGATCGACATGTATTTTCGATATAGATCCGAGTTAATATGAAAAAAATTTTTACCCGTGTTGCGCTATTCCATGGTATGACGAGAACTTGTACGTCTCACGGGTCTGGAAGCCGGCGGTTGGCGAAATTCTTCGTTTCATATACTATGTTTAAAACGCGAAAAAAATTATCGAATCCCTCGTTCTGGAAAGGGTGCGGTACATGACATACATGCCTGGCGGCGGGCTGGTGCGCCTGCGCGAAGTCATCGCCGAACTGTCAGATTCGGAAGCGAGAATCGGGAATTACATCCTCCAACATCCCGCAGAGTTCGTGCATTTGACCGTAAAGGAGTTGGCGGAACGCAGTGGCGGCAGTCCGGCAGCCGTCGTTCGGTTATGGCGATCGCTCGGATTCGACAGCTACCAAGACTTCAAACTCCGGGTGGCGAGTGACCTTCAATCCGACATCAACGGGCAATATACGGAACTTCAGTTTGGAAGCTCATTCGGGGACATTCTCCGGTCCGTGGAGGAAAGCAACCAGAAGTCGATTCAAAATACGCTCCGGTTGTTAAAGAAAGCGGACGTCCAAGAAGCGGTGTCGGTGCTCCGGAACGCAAAGAGGACATTGACGTTTGGCGTGGGTGCCTCCGCCATCGTCGCGGAAGATTTTGCGCAGAAGCTGCTCCGCATCGGCTTTCCTGTGTACCATGCGAGCGATTTTCACCAGGGGGCGGTCATCGCAACCCAACTCGAACCCGAGGACGTGCTCGTGGCGGTTTCCTACTCTGGAACGACCTCCGAGGTCTATGAGGTCGCGGACATCGCAAAGAGGAACAACGCCCACGTGATTGCCATCACGCGGTTCAGTGACTCCCCCCTCAGCCGTCTTGCGACCATTCGGCTGTATGTGAGTGCCGTGGAACCGCAGGTTCGGGTGGCTGCGACTGCGTCGCGCGTGGCCGCGCTCGTCATTGTCGACGCGTTGTTCATCTACCTCGCCAGCCAAGACAAAACAGTTTACGAAACCCTGGATGCGACCCGGCGAGTGGTCCAAAGCCACAAACTCGGGGAGTAGCGCCAGGCGGACATCTCCCCGCGGTAGGTTGTGGGTTGCCCGCGGCTCTGGACGACATCATGTAGGAAGGAGCACCCAGCCTCTATTCCTACAAACCTTCTAGACTAACCAAACTCAGTATTCTCTCGGCGGAGGTTACTATATCGGTATTCTTCTCTCCCTTTTGACGGTCATGTGATGAACAGGCTCCCGCATATCATGCGACCTGTCATACAGAACTTGCTCGGCCATCAATTTGTCAAGGCACCATTCTTGAACCGACATCAGCCCCCGTCTTGAAACCATATTTTACGATGTCCTCATTCGACCTCCACCTCACCCGGGACGGTTGAAGGAACTACATTTGCCCATTTCATGTGCCGGTCGTTCTCCAAGGAGTTCTTTCCCATTTCTCTCATCACGGCTACTTGATTGGTGGCATCAGTATGTGCTGAGCAAACTGTTCAGCATTCGGCGCACCAGTCTGACGGATGCGTTCTGCTGCTTCCTCAAAGTCATACATCGTCTGGCGCAGGCGCACATCAGGTCCAAGCAGTGCCCAACACGCTCCTCGGGCACCAATCTGCAACCCGACACTCCCCGGATTCACAATACGTTTGCCACAAACCGTACGGTCAAACTGAACATGGGTGTGCCCGCAAACAACCAAATCCTCCACAACACCCTCGAGCATCGGAACAAGCTCCAATTCCGGTGTGTCTTGACGAATGGCCCCGTCGTCTCTCCTTGGTGAACCATGAACGAACAGCGTTGGCCCCAATCCGTAAATTTCAATAGATATGCTATCAGAAAAATTTTTTATAAACTCACGCTGTGTGTCGTCAATCTCATCAGCGCACCACCGGTTGATTTTTGCATCCCATGGATCAAGCCCTTCCACGACACCGTATCTCTCGGCCACATAACGATCTGTATTGCCCCGAATAAATCAAACATCCCCCGATAAATTCATAAGACAAGTGAGCACACCAACCGGATCGGGTCCCCATGCCACGTCACCGCCAACAACAATACAGTCAACATGTTCTCGTTCAATTTCGCTAAGTACCGCTTCGAGCGCTGGTAAGTTTCCATGGATGTCATAGATGGCCGCCACTTTCCACATGGGTTGCACCTACCTATTCACTTCAAAATATCTGCGATAACTTTTCACACAGGAGATCCTGAGTCGCAACTCAGTTCATGGGGCGATTCTCCCATGAATTTAGAGTCCCTACAGTCCCTACGACCGAACGCTCTCAATCGTTCTGTATCGCTGTGATCACTCCGCCAGATATCACCTCGTGCGGCAACCAACGGGTAGCGCTCCTATTTCGTAATATAACCCAGAATTATTTAACGATATAGACGGTCGCCGGCACCTTGTGGCGACTTAGAGTGCAAATGCGCCGTACTCGCAAGGTATATGGAGCAGGCTCCACGTTTTCCTAGACCGTCTGGAGATTTCGTCCGCTTTCCGGCAAGTCGTTGATACCGAGCACCATGACCGAGAAATTCGCACAATCGAATGGTCGACTTGAGGGACAACTGCTAAATCGCTTTCTTGAATGATGGAGATGCCTTCAACCATCATCTCCGCCACTTCACCTCCGCATCGTCCAACTCGAATTAATGGAGACGTCTGATCCAGTTCCTGTTATGCATGGTACAGAAGCCGTGTGCAAAAACGCCTTTCGCCAGTAAGGCGGCATCCGATCTTCGTTGCCGCGTGCTTTACTTTCGTACTAAACTGAGTTCAAGGCAAAGGAAACCACCATGAAGGAGAGCGTCTGGTGACACTGACCTTTCGGTTGGCCACCCCGTCAGAGGCCGAACTCATCCACGCGATCACTCAGGACGCCTGGGAAGAATATCGACACGTGGCGGGTTCATCCAGCGCTTTTGACGAAACGCCCGAACAGATTGAAAAGGCATTGACGAATGGAACATTCATGGCCGTTCTCGGCCTTCTTGACGGGGAGACACCGGTCCTTTCCGTGCGTTTTACACTCACGGATCATCTCTACTTCTCACGCCTCGGCGTCCGTTCCGCACATCAAGGCCGGGGCTACGCCCGGATGGCGCTCGCGTGGATGGAGGATTTCGCACAGAAACGTGGGGTTCGTGAGATCCATTGCACCGTTCGAGCGTCGGTTCCGCGAAATGTTTACTTATATGAATCCATGGGTTATCGGAAAATCGACGAGCAGACCGTGGTCAAGAGTCCGGATGTACAGTTGATTGTCTGGACGATGGCGAAGTCCATATGAGGCCGTTTTGAACCAAAGCAAACGGGTTCGATGAGCTGTATGAGTTCGGGATTGCATGAACGTCACGTGGGTGACCCGACGATGATAGTCAGGTGCCCAGATATGCGCCGTCGGCGTATCCTCCTGCCTGCCAGCAACCCACCAGAGGCTTGTCGTTGAATTCGATTCGGTTCACCTCCAACAACTACAGTGGAAGACGGTCGCCTATGGGTTAATTGGCTTCGCGATCGCGTTTGCGCTCATCAACGTCCTCCTCTTTGGCCTGTTGGTGAGAAAATCCATCGTTGTTGCCGTGATTGAGCACTGCAAGAACCACACACAGACGTGGCATGTCGACGATGTGTCCAGGGTCCGGACCGCGGTCGTGTTGGCCATCAAGAACCTGTTGGTCATCCCCATCAGTGTCATCCACCTGTTCCACATCCTGAACCTGATCGGATCATCGTGACAGGACCGGTCCCTCTACATCTTCCACATACAGGATGCTCGTTTCCGTCCATCGTTCCCCCGGGCTCAACATCAGCAGCCCCGATGCATCGGGAGGAACCGGTGCGTTCGGCGCATTGACCAGGTTCGTTTGCGGTTCAGGGCAAAAAAACCGCCCTTCCGCGTTGTTGTTCCAGATCATCCAGTGGCGATACCGGAGACCTGCATCGTATACCAGGCGCAGGTTGAATCGCTTATCCGTCACGGTCACGTAGTTCCTTCCGTTTTGCGGGGACGCTGTGTAGTGGTTGTCCATCGGTTCAAAGAATGGATAGATTCCCTCCCCCGAAATACGAGCTTCACCTCCATTCAACGTCTGACAGGCTCCCGTAGGAAGCATCCGGTGGTTCAGCTCCCAACGTCGTCCGATGGTTGCCGTAAACACGTAATCCCGTTCCGTGCTCAACGGAGAAAACGGTATCCGAATTGCGGTGTGGAAACCCAGCATGAAGGGCATGGGCCAGTGTCCGAGGTTCACCACGTCGGCCGTTTGCCGAAGCCCCGTACAGGTCACGCGATACTCCAGCGTAAATTGAAACGGATGCGGAAAGATCTGATAGGCTGGATGTGTTTCGTCGACATGCACGGCCAATCGCACAAATGCTTCTCCCTCGAGCCGTCCGCTGTCTTCCACCGTCCAGGGGGTATTGTGCAGGAAACCGTGCAGGTGATTTTGACGCGACTCCTCGTTGATTGGAAAATGATAGGTCATGTTTCCTATGGTGAACGTCCCGTCTTCTATGCGGTTTGGGGGAAACAGCACAGGAATTCCCCACGTGGTTGGTGTTGTCAGAAAAACAGGCATCTCGTCCGGAGTGGGTTCCCTGAGAAAGGAAAGCCCCCGGTCGATGTCCCGGAAAGAGATCAAATTGGCTCCTATGTCCGGGAGCACGACGGCCTGATAGGATCCTGCTGTCAGACGAATGGCACGCAGGCCAAGATATCCGCACTCTTCCACATTGGCCATCATCCTCGCTCCTCGATGACTGTGCTCAGGAAGACCATGATGATGAAAGCGAAGACTCCATTCAACCGGCCTGCCAACCGGTCTCCCAACCGCCTCCCGACCGGACCTCCCGGTCCGGTGGAATGGGCCTCAATCCAATCGCGTGATCGTAACCGGTGTGGAGAAGACTTTCTCACGCTCCACATCGGCAATGCTGCCATGAATGCGAAATGCTCCGGTGAGTCGAATGTCCTCCGACGAACTGCCCACCAACACCTGAATGGTGCCCGGCTCTACCACAAAGCGTAAGTCCCGGTCGTAGAAGGCCAACTGATGCGCCGATAGACGGAACGTCACCCGCGCCCGCTCGCCGGGGGCCAGAGAAACCCGCGCGAATCCCTTCAGCTCCTTGACCGGTCTGGTCACGCTGGCCTCCCCGTCGCGGATGTACAGTTGCACGACCTCGTCGCCGGGATAGCGCCCGGCGTTTTCAATCACACAGGAAATCTGTACTGTCCCGTGGACTTCGATCTCCTCCGGCGCAATGGCGAGATCGGTATAAACGAATTTCGTATAGGACAGACCGTGGCCAAAGGGATACAGCGGAGTGGTCAGCTCGTCGACGTAGTTGCCCTTCCAATGTGACCGGCCTCCGGACGGCTTGTGACGGTAGTAGACGGGCAACTGTCCGACCGAACGTGGCATGCTGATGGGCAGTTTGCCGCCAGGCACCGCGTCCCCAAAGAGGACGTCGGCGACGGCATCGGCCCCTTCTTCTCCGGGCAGCCACGCCATGAGCACGCCGGGAACGTGCTGTGCAATCCAAGGTAAGGCCAGCGGCCGTCCGCTGACGACCACGACGACGGTCGGAGTGCCGGTTTCCACGACAGCGCGCACCAACGCTTCCTGGTGCCCGAGCAATCCCAGGGTTGCCCGATCCCTCGCTTCACCCGTCGTGCATTCGTCCGTAACGCCGGCCCGATCTCCCACCACCACGACGGCCACATCCGCCCGGCGGGCAGCGTCCGTCGCAGCTTCGAAGTCGGCACGCTGACCCAGAATGTCACACCCCTCGGCATAGACAATCCGGTCCGCTCCAAGCCGCTCTCGCATCGCTGACAGGATGGATCGCATGGGCACAAACTGCTCCACCGCCTCGACGTCCTCAGGAAGCGGCGTGTCAAAGACATTGGCTTGCCGGCGCATTTCGACAAGGGACTCGATGTGGCACGGATACGCGTAGTCGCCGACGAGATTGCGTGTGCTGTCCGCGTTGGGTCCGATGACGGCCACCCGGAGGTCCTTCCGAAGGGGAAGCAGGTCATCTTCATTTTTCAGAAGCACCAACGACTTCCGAGCTGCCTCGCGGGCCAGCGCACGCTGTTCGGCATTGTCAAAGACCATCTCGATCTGCTCGACGTCCACATATGGATGTTCAAATAATCCGAGCCGGAACTTGGCGAGCAGAATGCGCGTGACCAGCGCATCGATTTCTTCCATGCGAATGCGTCCCGCACGCACGGCTTCCAGAAGCGGGCCTCCATACACGTCTCGGCTCGGCAACTCCACGTCCACACCGGCCTGTACGGCAAACACCGCCGCATCCACCTTGCTTTGAGCCACGCGATGATATTCGAAGAGCTGATTGACCGCGAAGTAATCGGAGACCACAATGCCGTCAAATCCCCAGCGTTCCCGGAGCGTTCTTTGCAGCAACTCACTGGACCAATGACACGGGACGCCGTCCAACTCGTGATACCCGGGCATGATGGCAGCGAGCCGGGCTTCCTTGATGGCTGCTTCGAAGGGATACATGTAGACCTCGCGCAATTCACGCTCGGGGAGATGTGCCGGTGCCCAGTTCATTCCACCTTCTGACGCACCGTAACCCACGAAATGCTTGCCCGTCGCCAGGACACCCCTGGCCCCATCCTCCCCTTGCAGACCCTTGATATAGGCGATCCCGAGCTCTGCCACGAGCTGAGGGTCCTCCCCGAATGTCTCTTCGACACGCCCCCAGCGGGGGTCACGCGTGACATCCAGCAGCGGTGCCAGCGCCTGGTGCCCGCCGGCAGCACGAATTTGCGTTCGAATCACCTCAGCGATACGCTGAATCAGGTGTCTGTCCCACGTGCTCGCCAATCCAATCGCTTGCGGAAAACAGGTCGCCCCCCGCGCCATGAAGCCACTGCACGATTCCTCATGGACGATGGCCGGGATACCGAGGCGAGTCCGGGTAATGAGATACCTCTGCAACGCGTTGGCGAACTGCGCGACTCCCCTGGGTGGCAAGTTGGTAGCCCCAGCGATACGCGTGACCTGGCCAATGCCGTCAGACAACACGTGAGCAGCGCGTTGCTCGTCAAATCCGCCGTTCGCGAGCACCTCGTAAGCCCAAATGGAGGAGAGTTGTGCCACCTTCTCCTCCAAGCTCATCCGTGGAAGCAAATCCGCAACCCGCTCATGCTCCGGCCGATAGGCATCCCGGTACGTTTCCGTCATGTCGGACCCTCCTGCCTGTCTTTCTCACTGTCCCGAACACGATTCACTTGCTGAATCCAGCCAGCATGCCTTGCAGCAGATATCTCCGGCCAAACACGTAGGCGAGAATCAGTGGCAGCGCAGAAAGCGTGACAGCTGCCATGATGACAGGTACGTTGATGGTGTATTGACCCCGGAAATTCACCAGCGCCAGCGGCAACACGCGTACCGAATCTTGTTGCGTCAAAACGAGCGGGAAAAGGAAATTATTCCACGACTGCACAAAGTTGTAGATCCCAACCGACAAAAGGGCCGGCTTCGACAACGGCAGCACGAGCCGCAGCAGAACCGCCCGGTCCCCCGCCCCTTCGATGGCCATGGCCTCGTACAGGTCTTTGGGAATGTCCCGCACAAAGTTCACCAAGATGAGGACGGTGAGGGGCAGTCCGAACGCGACTCCAGGCAAGATCAGTCCGGCCAAGGTATCGTACAGGTGGAACTTCGACACCAGAATATAGACGGGAATGATGGCCGCCTGAATGGGGAGAGCCAGTCCCACCAACAGAACGTTGAACAGTCCCTGGACCCACAGCCGCCGCGTACGCACGACGGCATACGCAAAGGGAAGCGCACACACGAGAATCAGGAGAACGGTGATCACGGAGACGATCACGCTGTTCAAGAAGTAGCGCGCAAACCCGGCGTTCCACACCGTCGCGTAATTGGACAGTGTCGGGGTCTGCGTTGGCAGCCAGGGATTGCCCATCAAGAAGCCCTGTTGCGAGCGAAGGCTCGTCAAGAGGATGTACAGGATGGGGTAAAACGCGATGAACAACCACACGACCCCGGCGATGATGCCGATCCATCGCCAAACGGACTGAGCCGCTGTTGCACGTGTCATGCCCGGCATCCGCTCACACCCCCTCCAACTGGCTGTCCATGCGGTTGTAGCCGGTCAACCGCAACATCACCAGGGACAGCCCCACACCGACCACGGCCAAGATGACGGCCAACACGCTGCCGTAACCGACGTTTTGGTTCACAAATGCTTGCTTGTACATGTCCATGGCGAGAACGTTCGTGGCATCACCGGGTCCGCCGCCGGTCAAGACGTAGATGAGATCGAAATACGTCAACGACCCCGTCAGGATGAGCACCGTCGATGTAATCACCGTGTATTTCAGTTGAGGCAAGGTAATGGAGAAGAACATCCGCCACGGACCCGCCCCGTCGATTTTCGCAGCCTCGTAAAGCGTCTCCGGAATCTGCCGGGAACCCGACTGATAGAGCAAGGAATGAAACGGAATGAACTGCCAGGACACGACGCAGGCGACCGTGAAAAGCGCCCAGCGTGGATTGCCGAGGATGTTGGCGGAGTCCGCCGGGAAGCCCAGTGCCTTGAGCAAACTCAGGACCAGGCCAAAATTCGGGTTCAAGATGTACGACCACGTGATACCGATGGCGGCAGCAGAAAACAGCAGCGGCGTGAAGTACAAGATCCCGAACACATTCTTGTAGCGTTGCCTGCCGGCGAGGAAGACACCAATCCAGAGACTCAACGGCGTCTGAATGACCCACGACAGCACCGTGATCGCCAGCGTCAACCACATCGCGTGCAGTGCCTGCGGATCATGAAAGACCATGGCCCAATTCGCACCGCCGGTCCACTGCGGCTGCCCGATGCCATTCCAACGCAAGAAACTGTAATAGACAGCCATTGCCATCGGGATGACGACGAAAGCCGCAAAAAACACGAGCGTGGGTAACATCATCACCGTTCGCGGCCAAGGTGTGCGCCTCTCCATCGATTCGTCACTCCCTGCGCGCCGCCCGCCCCCGAACAGCAGTTCAGGGGCGGGCAGCGGGGGCTGCATGGCCAGCCCCCGTCGTTCTCACTGCTTCTGCAGGTATTTGTTCATATCGTCCGAGAACTGTTGCGGCGTCATTTGCTTCAGGAACACTTTGTCGAGGTCCGTCAACAATTGCTGCGCCTCTGCCGGCGGCAACGCCTGGTCCCACGAAAGCTGGAAGTGCGGCGCGTTCTTCACCAGATCGTACTGGAACGTCATGTAGTCCCCGTACTTGGCTTGCTTGAGCTGGTCTTCAATCCCCTGAACCGGCGGAACCTGCCCCAGATCAATCAGCCGTTTGACCGTGTTGTCAGACAGAACGGCGTCGTGCAGGAAAGTCAGCGCCGCATCCTTGTTCTTGGAGTCCATCGAGATGGAATAGAAGTTCGACGGATTGCCCGCTACGTCGGCTGGATTTCCGGCACCGCTGGGCACGGACGGGAACGGGAACCAGCCCAACTGCCCGTTGTCGACCATGGACTTCGCGTTGGTGAGCACGCTGGAGAAATCCCAGCTCCCCATCAGTTGCATCGCGGCCTTGTCCGTATAGACGAGCGCTGTCGCTTCACCGTCGCCATAGCCGACGGACGCGTAGCCAGGCTCAAAGGCCCCCATGTCGACGAGTTGCTGGATCATCTCGTTGGCCTTCAGCACGGCAGGATCAGACCACGCATCGGGCTTGCCAGCGACGATATTGTCGAACACCTGCGGCCCGCCGATCCGATCCACGAGGTACTCCTCATACATCAGATCCGGCCACTTGTCCTTGCCAGCGAGCGCGATCGGGATCACCCCGTGCTGCTTCAACACCTGAACGCAGTGGAGCAGATCATCCCAGGTCTTCGGCGGTTGTAACCCGTACTGGTCGAAGAGCTTCTTGTTGTAGAAGAAGAACACCGGTTGCACGTAGTTGTTGGGGATTCCGTAAATGTGACCGTCAAACGTCACGGCGCTCATGACGGACGGCAGAAACTTGTTTTTCCACTGCGGGTCCTTGTTCAGAGCGTCGGTCAAGTCGTAGACGTCTCTCGCATCGATGTAGGACTTCAGGATTCCGCCGCCCCAACCGAAGAAGATATCGGGCGCGCTGTGCGACCCCATCGCGACTTGCAGCTTCTGCTTGTACGGGTCGTTCTCGAAGAATTGTACCGTCGCATGAATGTTGGACTGCGATTGGTTGAAATCGTCCACCATGCTCTGGATCGCTTTCTGCAGATCACCCGTCTGAATGTCCCAGAGCGTGATGTTTTGCTGTCCGGCCGCAGTACCGTTCCCGCTCGTGCCGGCGTTCCCGGTCTGCCCGCCGTTCCCGCATCCGGCCACCCCTGCAGCAAGCCCCCCCAGCGTGATGGCTGCCGCCGCTGCCTTGCGCAACCTGTGCTGCATCGAACCCCCTCCTTGGCATCCTCCGTCGGTCGGAGTGCAGATACCTTCGGCTGTTGTTGCGGCGGTGGTTCGCGACCGCCGCGGTCTGCTGTCAACGCACGCCCAGCAACAACTCCACGACCAGTTGATCCAGCTTTTCGTACGGATAGGCCTTCTCGCCGAGTGACACGCGGTCAAACGTGCGGTCCTTCAACGCTGCCGCAGCATCGGCCGAGTACACCAGCGGCTCATCCCCTCCTTCCGCGCGAAGCTCTTGCAGTATCGCCTGGATCTCCGGATCCTCGTTGAACTGGTGCACCTTCTCGCGCAGGATGAGGTAGTTCCGGATGCATCCTTCAGCGAACGCCTTCACGCCTTCCTCGTCCTCCGTTCGGTACGCGTGCGCGTCGAAGTGGCGCATGCCTTGCCACCCCGCGTCTTCCAGCAGCTTGACGAGGAAGAATGCGCCCTTGAGGCTCTCGGACCCGAACCGCAGGTCCTGGTCAAAGCGGCCGATTTTCTGGTCATTCAGGTCGATGTGAAAGAGTTTGCCGGCCTCCAGGGCCTGGGCCACCTGATGGTACATGTTCAAACCGGCCATGGTTTCATGTGCGAATTCCGGGTTCACGCCGACCATGTCCGGGTGTGCAAGCGTTTCAATGAACGCCAGCATCGAGCCGGTCGTCGGGAGATACAAGTCGCCCCGCGGCTCGTTCGGTTTGGCCTCTAACGCAAACTTGAGCGGATACTGATGGTCAATCACGTATTCGCAGAGAAAGTCGATGCACTCGCGGTAACGCTTCAGCGCGTCGCGGGGGTCCTTGGACGCGTCCACTTCCGTCCCCTCGCGGCCGCCCCACAGGACGAAGATTTCGGCGCCGAGTTCGGCCGCGAGATCGATGGACTCAATCGTCTTGCGCAACGCGTACTCGCGGATGCTTCGTACATTCGAGGTGAATGCGCCGTCGCGGAACACCGGGTCCGAGAACAGATTGACCGTGACCATCGGCACCCGCATGTTGCAGTCATTCACCGCCTGCTTGAATTCCGCGACGATGGCGTCGCGTTCCTGCGGCGTCGCATCGATGGGAATCAAGTCGTTGTCGTGGAAGTTGACCCCGTAGGCGCCGACCTCCGACAGCAGTTGCACCAAGCGCACCGGCGGCACGGCCGGCCGAACCTCATGACCGAACGGATCGCGCCCCCGGTTGCCGACCGTCCAGAGACCAAATGTGAAGTGATCTTCAGGTTTCGGAACAAAGCGGCTCATTCCTCAGACCTCCTCTCGAATATGGACCCGCATCACGCGCGTCGCCGCCTGCTGACGCCGCATGCAGGCCGCGAGTCGCGGCACGCGGTCCTTGTCGCCGATCCCCTGCGGCGGATCACGGCGCGTCATCGGCGAGTGCGGGAAACAGGTCGCGCAGACGGCGATACGTCTCGGCATACAATGCGTGACGCTTGGCGTAAACCGTCTCCCAATCTTTCACGGGAGAAACCGACGTCCCGCCGCCCCACCACGCATCGTCGATCGTCTGGCCTGTGCCCAGTGCGGCCAGGACTGCCGCACCGAAGGCCGGTCCGTGCGAGGCATGCACGACCTCCAGAGAACGCCCCAACACCGATGCAAAGATCCGCATCCACAACTCGCTCCTGGCCCCTCCGCCGGATACGCGAAAGACACGGGCCGGCACGCCCAGCGTCTCCATGACCCGCCAGGCGTCGTACAGGCTGAAGGCCACGCCCTCGATCACGGATCGGGCCAAATGCCCCGGCCCGTGACGCCAATCCATTCCAATCCACACCCCGCGTGCGTAAGGGTCCAAATGCGGCGTTCGTTCCCCCATCAGATACGGGAGAAACGTCAACCCCTCGGCGCCGGGTGAAACGCCTGCAGCGCGCTCCATCAGGCTGTCGTACGACTCGTCCGGAAACAGTCGATCCCGCAACCACTGCAAAGACCCGCCGGCGGACTGCGTCACGCCCATGACGAACCAACGATTCGGGAGACCGTGGCAGAACGTGTGCAGACATCCGGCGGCATCGCGTACCGGAACATCGGTCGGCGCGAGCACGACACCGGAAGTGCCGAATATGACCGACACGACCCCCGGGTCATGCACGCCCAGCCCGACCGCGCCGGCTGCTTGATCGCCCGCCCCGGCCACCACGGGCACCCCGGCCGGCAGCCCGACGGCATCCGCCGCCTCCGCCGTCAACCGGCCCACGACGTCGGTGGACTCCGTGAGCGGCGGCAACCAAGCTTCCGGGACGCCGACCGCTTTACACAGCTCGCTGGACCACCGGCGCTTCTCCACGTCGAGCAGCAATGTGCCGGAAGCATCCGAGTATTCGGCACATAAGGTGCCCGTCAATCGGAAGCGAACATAGTCTTTCGGATTCAGAATCACCTGCGTGCGACGGTACGCCTCCGGCTCGTGCGAGCGCACCCACATCAGTTTGGTCAGCGTGAAGTTGGGGAGTGGCGGGTTTTGTGTCCAACGGATGATCGCGTCTTTCCCAATCTCCCGCTCCAACTGCCGGGCTTCGTCCGCCGTCCGGACGTCGCACCACAGGATGGCCGGCCGGATGACCGCGCCGTCGGCATCCAGCAAGACCAGACCGTGCATCTGTCCGGTCAAGGCGATGCCGGTGACGTCCAGGGCCGTCCCGTCGCGTTGCAGACGTTGCAACAGATCACGCAGGGCCTGTACGGTCGCCTGCCACCAGTCCTCCGGGTCCTGCTCCGCCCAACCCGAACGGGGCGACGACAGAGGGAAGCCCACGGAAGCCGAACCGAGCACGCGTCCGTTGTACGCCACCGCGACCGTCTTGACGGCGGACGTGCCAACGTCAATGCCGATCACGGCGGATGTTGTCACCGTCATGCCACCCGCCCCCTTTCGCTCATGTGCCGCAAGTGGCTGTGAATGCGGCGGCGATCCGCCCCGTACCCCGCCCGGATGTCGGGTGCCTTCTGTCCGGTTTAGTTTATTGGTTCAACCAATATTTCTGAGACTAAGTGTAGTATAACGCTTTCAAAAGCGCAATAGCCAAGTCGGCTCAACCACCGCTAGTACAAGCATACCTGGGCGTTTTACGTTGAGGATTGCGGAATCCTGTCACCGAGGCGATAATGAGGGAGAATCTTTTGGTTTCCCAACCAAACCATGACGGAATATCAACGAGGCGAGCGATGACACGAACAGGTGATCAGGCCTTCATCAAGGCGCTCAACCGGTCCATCGTATTGAATTTGATTCGGACTCAGTCCCCTATCTCGCGTACCCAGATTGCCAAGATCACCGGTCTGAACAAAGCGACCGTGTCGGCACTGGTCGATGAGCTGATTCAGGACAACTTGGTCCAGGAAGTCGGGCACGGCCACGCCCGCGTCGGACGCCGGCCCGTTCTGCTCCTGTTCAATGCAGACGCGGGACATGTCATCGGCATGGATCTCGGCGTCAACTACATCCGCGTCCTTGCCACCGACCTTGCTGCACGGGCGCGTCATGCGTACGAGTCGCCCCTGGATCCCTCGGCGTCGGTGGAAACCAACCTGCGTCTGGTCGTGGACATGGTGCGGAAAGCGGCAGAGGCACTGCCGCCGTCCAGCCTCGGGATCGTCGGCATCGGCATTGGCGTGCCCGGCCTGGTCGACTATGACACGGGTACCGTGATCAACGCACCGAACCTGCGCTGGAGCGACCTCCCGTTACGGGAACGCCTGGAGCGAGAACTGCAGATGCCGGTCTTCGTCGACAACGAGGCGAACGCCGGCGCACTCGGTGAAAAGCTCTTCGGAAGCGGTAAAGACGTCTCGGACCTCGTCTATGTGAGCGTCGGTATCGGGATCGGCACCGGTATCATTGTCGGCGGTGAGTTGATGCGAGGCCGTCGCGGCCTCGCCGGGGAGTTCGGACACATGACGGTGGAAACTGCCGGCGCGCGTTGCTCCTGCGGCAACACCGGTTGTCTTGAACTGTACGCATCGGAAGCCGCCGTGGAACAGATGTATCTGCGCGAGTCCGGCCGGCCCGCCAAGTTGGCGGAGATCCAAGAACGGTTGGCGGAAAATGACGCCGCGGCCATCTCGGCCGTCCAAGCCGCAGGGTATTACCTGGGCGTCGGCGTCGCCAACATCATCAACGGCTTGAATCCGTCGATGGTCGTGATTGGTAACCGCGTGGCCCAGTTTGGCGATTGGCTGCTGCGACCGGTCGAACAGGCGGTGCAAAACCGGTCCTTCGTCGCACGCAATTCCGCGACCCCCATTCGCATCTCCTCGCTGGGCCGGGACGCCATCGCCGTCGGCGCCGCCGCATTGGTGTTGCACCACTACTTCAGCGGGCCGTGACGCAGAAGCCGTGCGTGGACAAGCGCAAGCGGCCCGGCGCGTCACCGTGCCTGGTGCGTCGCCGTGCGACGTGCCTTGGCGTCGATGCCCGCTTCGGGATCACCGCTGGGCGCACGCACCAGACCCGAAGTGCCGGCGGCCTCCCCTTGCACGGCCGAGAACGTCGGGAATCGAGGGGTGATTACAAAACCCCGCATCCCTGCGTTGAAGGAAGCGGGACATGAGTGAATCACGGCTCTACGCGCCAGCAACATTCTCTGCAAGAATGCAGAAAGGGTTCCCAGGCCGGTTTCCCCAGGAACCCTTGCAACACAAGGCTTGTGGTGTCGAGAGCGGGACTTGAACCCGCACGGGTTTCCCCACACGCCCCTCAAACGTGCGCGTCTGCCGATTCCGCCATCTCGACAAGTGGAGGTCGGCTGTTTTCGCTTGTTCAGCCAAAGCAACCGACGTCATGAATTATACGGACGTGCGCGGACAGTGTCAACCTGCGTCGAATCGTCACATCCTGCCATTCATCCATGGACCGCAAAATCGGCGGGATCGTTTGACTCAGCGCAGGACGGTGTGACTTCGGGATACGGCGGGTGGCTTCACCACCGGAGGGTGGGCTTGGCGTGCGGGATCGAAATCATAATATGCATTTTGAGCGAATCGGTGTCCACAGGTGTGGTGATAAAAACGATATTCACGTTATCGTCACTCAGCCGGATCAGAATAAGAAAACCTGTTGTCTTATCGAGGGCGGAGATAGGGGCCCTCAGCCCGGGTAAATTCAAATCGGTCGCTATCAGAGGGTGGGATGGTGAACAAAAGCACGAATTTGACACAAACGATGCGCCGGCCGCCTCATTAACGACGATTCGTTTGCTAGCGCCCTCGCCTTGCGTCGGGAGCCGCCTGAAACGGTGTTCGCGATACCATCGCGCTGCGTTCGCAACCCGCCCGGGGCGTTCGCGTCCCCGTGCCCTCCCGGGGCGTTCGCAGCCACCTCCGATGGCGTCCACACCCCCTCGCATTGCGCCCGCAGCCCCTCACGCGCCATCCTCGATACCCGGACGGCCTCCGCGCCCCCGCGCATCAGCATTCCCGACCGCCCTCCGGCACCCCGCCGGCAGCGTCCGCGGCCTCTCCCGGCCCGGACGGGGCAATGCCCGCGCCACCCGGTCTCACTTTACCGCTTCGCCCGCCGCTGGAGGTTTGCGCCACAGGGGATCGTTGCCGTAGATGCGTTGGTACAGGTCGTAGTTGTAGAACACGCGCCCGACGAAGTGGCGTGTCTCTCCCACAGGAATGTCGTTGAGCGTCTTCAACTGCCCGTTCCAGGTTCCGTCCGCGAGCCACTCGGAGACCCGTTTGGGACCGGAGTTGTACGCCGCGATGGCCGCCACCTGGTTGCCGTGGAACAGATCCACGAGATAGCGAATGTACCACGTGCCGAGACGGATGTTGACGTCCGGGTCCGCCAACCGCGCGGTGTCCACCGGCGATCCCGCCGCGTTCGATCCGCTCGCGGCCGCACCCCCAGCGTTCCCAGCACCTCCAACGTTCCCAGCGCTCCCCTCGGCCCCCGCATGCGCCCGTGAGCCGGACGCTCCGTTCATCTGATTGGCCAACCACTGGGCTGTATCCGGCATGAGCTGCATCAGGCCGATGGCACCGGCATGCGAGACGTCCTCGCTGTGAAACTGGCTCTCGACGCGGATGACGCTGGCGACGAGGAGCGGATCAATGTGGGCCTCCGACGCCGCCCGCCGGATCTCCGGTTGGTATCCGATGGGATACATCCAACGCCAGAACGTGTTGGAGGTGATGAGAAACACGACAGCAATCAGGAGAATGAGCGCAGCCAGTGCGCGCTTTCGGACCACCACCACCATCAGGCTGGCCCCGTCCGCCGCGCCTGCGCGCATAAGCGCTCCCACAGGGTGACCACCTGCGCCCGGGTCTCCTCCAGGCTGCCCCCGTTGTCGATCACACAGTCGGCCATCCGCCGCTTCTCCTCCATCGGCATCTGCGCCCGGATGCGTGCCATCGCCTCCGCCTCGTCGAGGCCGTTGCGCGCCATCAACCGCCGCAGCTGCGTCGCTTCGTCGCACCACACCAGCACCGTCACATCCACTAAAAACCGCGTCTCGCCCTCGAACAGCAGGGGCACGTCCCAGACGATGGGCTTGTCCGGATGCGCTGCCAGGTACCGCTCCGTCTCTTCCTTCATCCCGGCCCGCACGCGGGGGTGCGTGATGGCGTTGAGCCGCTGGCGGGCCGCCTCGTCGTGGAACACGATGGCGCCGAGCCGCCCGCGGTTCAACGTCCCGTCCGGGTTCAGCACCTCCGGCCCGAAAGCCGCCGCGATCTCGTGCAGTCCCGGCGTCCCTGGTTCCACCACGCGGCGCGCCCAAACATCCGCGTCCACCACGTACGCCCCCAGGTCCCGGAGCATCTGCGTCACCGTGCTCTTGCCTGTGGCGATCCCGCCGGTCAGTCCGACAATCACCCGGCTCACCTCCCGTACCTCATGCTCTGCGGCCGCTCCGGATCCTCCGCCGCGGCGCCGGCTGGCAGACCGGACACACATGCGTCCCCCGTCCGGCCACGCGCAGCTTCTCAATCGGCGTGCCGCACCTGCGGCAGGGCTCCCCCGCGCGGGCGTACACGTTCAACTGCATCTGGAACCCGCCGTGCCGCCCGTACCCGTTGACGTAGCTCCGCACGGACGATCCGCCCGCGTCGATGGCCCGCGTCAGAATCTCCCGGATGGCGTCGAGCAACGCCGCGCACTGGGCGCGCGTCAGGGCCGAGGCCGGCCGCTCCGGGTGGATGCCCGCGAGAAACAAGGACTCGTCCACATAGATATTCCCGAGGCCGGCGACGCATGTCTGATCGAGCAGCACCGCCTTGATGGGCGCCCGCCGATGATGCAGGCGGGCGCGGAAGGTGGTGGGATCGAGCGCGGGATCGAACGGTTCCGGCCCCAGTTCCGCCAACCCCGCGGGATACGGCCCCTCCGCCGGCACCAGGTCCATCGTCCCGAACTGGCGCACGTCCCGGTAGCGCAACTGTGTCCCGTCCGTGAAGTGAAACACCACGTGGGTGTGCGGCGCCTCCGGATCGTGTGCCGCGGCGAGGCCGTACCGTCCTTCCATCCGCAGGTGGGACACCAGGCAATAGGGCGGCACGTCGAAAAGAAGGTATTTCCCGCGCCGCCGGACCCCCGTCACCGTGCACCCGGCCAGCCGCAGCGCGAATTCCCTGGCGTCGTCCGGCGTTCGGACGATCCGCGCCAACCGCACGTCCACCCGTTCGACCGTCCGCCCCACCACCAGGGTCTCCAGGTCCCGACGCACATTCTCCACCTCAGGCAACTCCGGCACGTCCTCCCCTCCTTCCTTCTCCTGGGCAGGGCGGCGCCCCGCCGTGCGGCCGGCTGCGGGATCCGGCCGCACGGCCTGCTATTTCGCGTCATACCACGTCTTCCCTGTATGAATGTCCACCTTCAAAGGTACATTTAAGGTCAGGGCATTTTCCATGTTTTCTTGTACCAGTTCAGCCAGCCGGTCCGCCTCGGCCTCCGGGCACTCGAAAATGAGTTCATCATGCACCTGCAGAAGCATCCTCGCCTGCAGCCCGGATTCCGCAAGCGCCCGGTCTATCCGGACCATCGCCAGCTTGATGATGTCTGCCGCCGATCCCTGGATGGGCGTGTTCATCGCCGTGCGCTCGGCGAAACTGCGCTGGTTGAAGTTGCGGCTGTGGATGTCGGGCAGATAGCGGCGGCGATTGAGCAGGGTGGTCACGTACCCCTGTTTGCGCGCCGTCTCCACAATCTCCTGCATGTACCGGGCGACGCCCGGGAACTTGCGGAAATACTCCTCGATGAACTGGGCCGCCTGCTTGCGCGGGATGTTGAGGTTCTGCGACAGTCCGTAGTCGCTGATCCCGTACACGATCCCGAAGTTGACCGCCTTCGCTTGGCGGCGCTGGGCGGGTGTCACCTGATCCATCGGCACCTCAAACACCGTCGCCGCCGTGCTGGCGTGGATGTCCGCACCGCTGCGGAAGGCGTCCAGCAACGCCTCGTCCCCCGACAGATGCGCCAGGACGCGCAGCTCAATCTGCGAGTAGTCGGCCGAGAGGATCACCCAATCCTCGTACGTCGGTTCGAACGCCTTTCTCAGCTCGCGCCCTTCCTCCATGCGGATGGGGATATTCTGCAGGTTCGGCTCCGAACTCGACAGCCGCCCCGTCGCGGTCAGTGCCTGGTGGAACCGGGTGTGCACGCGCCCCGTCTCCGGCCGGATGACCTTGAGCAGACCCTCGACGTACGTCGACAACAGCTTGCCAATCATCCGGTACTCCAGGATGTCCTGGACGATCTCGTTGTACGGCGCCAGCTTCTCCAACACGTCGGCGCTGGTGGAGTACCCGGTCTTCGTCTTCTTGAGCGCCGGGAGGCCGAGCTTGTCGAACAGGACCTCGCCGAGCTGCTTTGGCGAATTGATGTTGAATTCCATCCCCGCGCGCTCATGGATCCGCTTGGTCAACTCCGCCAACTTGCGCTCCAACTCGGCCCCGAACGCACGGAGCTTGTCCTGATTGACGCGAAAGCCGATGACCTCCATGCGGGCGAGGACGAACTCCAAGGGCAGCTCGATGTCCCCGTACAGGTGGTCCACTTCCTGCGCCTCCAGCGCCGGAAACAGGTGGCTTCTCAGAGCCGGCAGACACGCGGCCAGGTGGGCCTGGGCCTCGGCGTATCCGGGTTCCCCCGGCTTGGCGGGCGCGACCTGCCGATGGGTTTCCCGCTCGACGATGTCGGACAGGCTGACCTCCCCGTCCGACGGGTTGAGCAGGTAGCTGCCGAGCATCACGTCAAACCAGGTGCCGTCGTTCTCCAGCGTGATCCCGTGGCCATCGAGCAGCACCGCCAACGACTTTAAGTCGAAAACCACCTTGTCGCGTTCCGATTGCCACAGGTCCATCAAATCGGTCGGTCCCAGCTCCGATTCGAACGATACCAACCACGCCTGATCTCCGCAGCCGACGGCCACCCCGAGGAGTCGGGCGGTCTGATAATCCTCCCGGTCATACACCGGTAGGATGCCGATGGGGCTGGTCAGGCGGCGGACCCATTGGCGGTACGCGTCGAGGGTTTCGATCCGCTGCACCTGCGGCTGGAAGCGTTTGCCGTCGGACGTCGTTGAAGGTTGTCCTGGGGTGTCGATTTCCCGGGGAATCTTGTCGAGAAGGGAACGAAAACCCAGCCGCTGAAACACACGACGTACTTCGGACGGGTTGTAGCCGGTGTAGGCGAGATCGTCCACTCCCCAATCGACGGGCGCGTCCCGGTGGATGGTGGCGAGTTGCTTCGACAACAACGCCTGATCCCGGTATGTCTCCAAGCGTTCCCGCAGTTTCACCCCCGAGACGTCGCCGGTGTGCGCCAGCACCTCTTCCACGCTGCCGTGGGCTTGGAGCAGCTTGACGGCGGTCTTCTCCCCCACCCCGGGCACGCCGGGGATGTTGTCGGAGGCGTCGCCCATCAGGCCCTTGAGATCGATGATCTGTGCCGGCGTCAGGCCGAAGCGGTCGAAGACGGCCTGGGGATCGTACCGGTCCATCTCCGTGATGCCCTTGCGGGTCAGGGCGGCGTGCACCCGCTCGCTGACCAGTTGCAGAAGGTCCTTGTCGCCCGAGACGATGAGGGTGTCCATCCCCGCCTCTTCCGCCCGTTTGGACAAGGTGCCGATGATGTCATCCGCTTCGTAATTGGGCACTTCCAGTGCCGGAATGGAGAAAGCCTGCAGCACCTCCCGCAACAAGGGAAACTGCTCGCTCAGCTCCCCCGGGGTCTTTTCCCGAGTACCCTTGTATGCCTCGTACAGGCCGTGGCGAAACGTCTCCTTCCCTGCGTCGAACGCCACCGCAATGTGGGTGGGCGATTCATCCTGCAACAGTTTCAGTAGCATCTGCGTGAAGCCGAACACGGCGTTCGTAAATTGCCCCTCCGCGTTGGAAAGCGCGGGCAAGGCGAAGAACGCGCGGTAGGCGATACTGTTTCCGTCAATCAGAATCAGCTTGGGGCGGCGGCCAGCCATATCATCCCTCGCTCTCTGTCTCTGAACCATTCCGTACCATTGTAGCACAGCGGCAGGGAGTATATCCGACCGCCCTTGCGGGAGATCCATGAACACTGAGTTCCCCATCCGCCCATGTCCGTATTGCGGATTCTATATAGAAGTCGAAATGTTATTATATGAACGATAAGGAATATCCACGTTGCGAGCAGATCGACCTCAGGAATGACTTACCGATCCTTCATCCATCCGTTTGAAATCTCCGTTTACGCCGCGGCTGTGAGATACCAGCAGATATCAGGAGAGATGTCTGATGATCGACGTTCAATCCCTGACCATGACGTATAGACGTCGAATACAGTGTGGCCAGCGATGGGGAATTCCCCGGTATCGCTGGGAGATGGTACACGCTCTCCATGAGGTCAGTTTTCAGTGCCTTCCCGGAACGGTCACAGCATACTTGGGTCACAATGGCGCGGGGAAATCGACAACCATTAAGGCGCTCTGCGGAATTCTTCGACCAACGAGCGGGCAGGTATGTGTGAATGGTTTTGTTCCTTCCCGTCGCGAACACGACTTCCTGCAATCCATCGGTGTCATGTTTGGCCAGAGGAATCAACTGATGTGGGAACTCCCGCTCATGGATTCCTTGGACGTCATTCGAGTTCAATATGGACTGAACAAGGGGGAGTTCCTTGACACCCTCGCTGAGTTGGACTCCCTTTTTCGGTTCGGAGAAATCCTGCACACGCCGGTGCGGAACCTCTCCCTCGGTCAACGGATGTTGGGCAATCTCGCCGCAACTCTTCTGCATCGCCCTCGTGTTTTGCTGCTCGATGAACCCACCATTGGGCTCGACGTTGAGTCAAAAGCAAGTTTGCGCAGGGTGATTTCCGCATTCCGTCAAAAGAGCTGTACCATCTTGCTGGCCACGCACGACCTTCAAGAAGCTGAGATGCTTGCCGACCAAATTCTCATTCTGGACCATGGGCGACTGCTGTTTGGTGGCAGTATCGCCGAGTTTCGACGGTTACACCGAAATTCGGTCGTCATACAGGCACGCTTGGAGACGCCTGTATCCGAACTGGACATGGCGGATGCAGAGCTGTCTCAAGACGGTCGCATCATCACCATACACACCGATCCCGAACGTGTCGCGACTCGAGTGGCTGAACTCTTAAGGATGTATCGTATCCGCGACTTAAAGATTGGAGAGACACCGTTGGAAACACTTCTGCGCGAAGAGTTGAAGGCCTTCGTCTCAGCCGATTGATTCAGAATGGATAGGGTGATGCGAGGACGTGATGGAGACGGTGCTTCGCATGATGAGAGTCTTCATTGTTCATATGAAGGTTGCGGCACGAAGCATGATCTTGCTTCGTGGACGTTCTTTCATGTACGTTGTCTCCCTATGGATCCAGATATTGGTCCCCCTGTCGATCTGGACAAGTGCCAGAGACTTGGCCGACCCAGGGCTCACGACCCGTGAGCTTGTGACGTACACCCTCATCGCCGGACTCGTTCAGGAGTTTCAGATGGGTGTTCTCCTGGAGGACGTCATTCGTGAGACCTTTGATGGCTCCATCTTGTGGTCCGCTATCAGACCCATCTTTGGATTGGCCTATTACTTAACTCGCGACTTGGCCTCCCTGGCCGCATACGGGATCCCTTCGGTGGTGGCCTTCTCATTCCTCGCCGTGCTGTTTCATCCACTGCCTCCGGCGAGCCCAAGCGCTCTAATCCTGGCCGTTGTTTCCTGTATGCTCGCGATCATCATTCGGCGCTGCCTCGATATCCTCTTGGCCTGCATCTTCCTGAACGGAAGGAATCTATATGGTTTTCTGGGTTTGTCCAATCTGCTGCTTTCCGCTCTCGGGGGAGGACTCGTTCCCCTCGTACTCCTGCCACCTGCCGTATATCAGTTGCTGGCATGGACGCCATTCCCGTATTTGGCTAACCTGCCGGCCGTCGTCTATCTCGGCGTGTTTCAGAGTCCGGTCAGGTTGCTTGGCCAACAGTTCGTTTGGGCTGTCCTTCTTTGCATCTTGTCTCTCTTCGTATGGCGATCGTCATATCGCAGGATGGTCATTCACGGGGGATGAGACGGGATGCACAGCTTGAAAATCTATCTATGGAAAATGTGGATATCGATCCGTGCGTCCGCCAGAAAACCCTTCGACGCAGGCGCCATTTTTCTCAGCATCGTTGTACGGGAATCTATCCCTGTACTCGTTGTTTGGGTCTTGATTTCCAAGATCGGTGTGATGGGTGGCATGTCGGGGAGGAGCGTTCTCCTCATGCTGTTCATTCGCACCTGTGCGATTGGCCTGAAGGATTCTCTGTGCTCAGGCGTCAGGAATCTCGCAAATGCCATCTGGAATGGTACCATCGACCAACACTTGACTCAGCCAGGAAATGTACTTTCCAAAAATCTGGTGGATGAGAATGTGCAAGTGTTACCAGTCATCCTGGCCTGGGGAGTCGTGACGGGAACCCTGTGGACCCTGCTGAGACCGCACGCCCCTGCATGGCTCATCGTCACGTTTGGAGTGTCGGGAGGTCTCATTCTTTTTTCCATGGAACTGATCCTCATGTCTCTGACATTCTGGAACATTCACCCTGGGCAACTGCATTGGATGCTGTTTTTCGTGGAAGAGCAATATGCGCAATATCCCTTGACCATATTTCACCCCGTCATTCAAGCTGCGTTGACCTTTCTCATCCCAATCGGATTCGTGGCCTTCTATCCCGTGGCAAGTCTGTACCCTGTGCAGGTGCCGATGGGCATCTCTCCTCCCGCATGGGTTCCGTACCTGGTGGCTGTCGTTCTGTTGACTCTTGCGCTTGTGATATGGAAGGCGGGATTGGACAGATATACCTCAACCGGAACGTGACGTGAAGCGCATGCTTGCCCCAGCATCCCTCCGGACAGGAAGATATTCGCAACCACAGGGGACTCCAAGGACATCGAAGCCCGCAGGCACATGCCTGCGGGCTCTCCATACGACATCGCTTGAACCGCAACCGTCTGGCTGCCCCAACCGTCCGGGAGTCCATCTCGACGGCAAGACACGGACGCCCGGACGACGCGTCACTTGCCGACGGCGACGCGGATGGCGTTGCGGACGGACTCCGCGGACTTGTCCAGCGCTTCCTTCTCGTCCGGCAGCAGGTCGATCTCCACGATCCGCTCGATCCCGTTGCCGCCGAGGACGCACGGCACCCCGAGGAAGAGATCGTTGTAGCCAAACTCGCCCTCCAGGTAGGCGATGGCCGGAAGCAGGCGGCGCTTGTCCTTCAGGATGGCCTCCGCCATCTGCACGAGCGACGCGGCCGGAGCGTAGTACGCCGAACCGTTGCCGAGGAGGTTGACGATCTCGCCGCCGCCCTTGCGGGTCCGTTCGACGATGGCGTCGATGCGATCCTTCGGCAGCAGCTTCTCGAGCGGAATGCCGCCGACGTAGGAATAACGGACGAGCGGCACCATGTCGTCGCCGTGCACGCCGAGCACGAAGCCGGAGACATCCTCCACGGACACGCTCAACTCCTCCGCGACGAACGTGCGGAAGCGGGCGGTGTCGAGCACGCCGGCCTGTCCGATGACCCGGTTCTTCGGGAAGCCGGACGCCTTGTAGGCGACGTACGTCATGGCGTCCACGGGATTGCTCAGCACGAGCAGGATGGCGTTCGGCGAGAACTTGACGACCTGCTCGGTGACGGAGCGGACGATGTTCGCGTTGGTGGTGACGAGATCGTCTCGGCTCATCCCGGGTTTCCGCGCCATTCCGGCGGTGATGATGACGAGATCCGAGTTGGCGGTGTCCTCGTAGCTGGAGGTGCCGATGATATGCACGTCCGATCCGACGACGGGCGTGGCCTCCAGCATGTCGAGGGCCTTGCCCTTGGTCGGGTTCTCCAACTGCGGGATGTCGAGCAACACCACGTCGCCCAGTTCCTTCAGAGCGAGCATGAACGCGGTGGTCGATCCGGTGAAACCAGCGCCGATGACCGAGATCTTCTTCCGCTTGAGCATCTTGGGTCCCTCCATCGGATTACAGGTTGGCGATGATAGCGTCTGCGAACTCAGAGGTCTTCACTTCCTTGGCGCCTTCCATGAGACGGGCGAAGTCGTATGTCACAACCTTGTCCGCGATGGTCCGCTCCAACGCGCGGGTGATGGCATCCGCCGCCTCCTGCCAGCCCATGTACTCAAACATCATGACGCCGGAGAGGATGACGGAACCGGGGTTGACCTTGTCGAGCCCGGCGTACTTCGGCGCGGTCCCGTGCGTGGCCTCGAACACGGCATGGCCGGTGACATAGTTGATGTTCGCGCCCGGCGCGATGCCGATGCCGCCCACCTGGGCTGCCAGCGCGTCGGAGATGTAGTCGCCGTTGAGGTTCATGGTGGCAATCACGTCGTACTCCGCAGGCCGCGTCAACACCTGTTGCAGGAACGCGTCGGCGATGACGTCCTTGATGATCAACTTGCCGGCCGCGACGGCCTCTTTCTGCGCGGCGTCGGCAGCCTCCTGGCCGCGCTCCGCCTTGATGCGGTCGTACTGGGCCCAGGTGAAGGTCTTGTCCGCGTACTCACGCTCAGCGAGCTCGTAGCCCCAGTTCTTGAAGGCACCCTCGGTGAACTTCATGATGTTGCCCTTGTGCACGAGGGTCACGCTCTTGCGCTTGTGGCGCAGCGCGTATTCGATCGCGGCGCGCACCAGCCGCTCCGTGCCCTCCCGCGACACCGGTTTGATGCCGATGCCGGACGTCTCCGGGAAGCGGATCTTCTTCACGCCCATTTCCTTCTGCAAGAACTCGATGACCTTCTTGACCTCCGGCGTGCCTTCAGCCCACTCGACGCCGGCGTAGATGTCCTCGGAATTCTCGCGGAAGATGACCATGTCGACCAGCTCGGGGTGTTTCACCGGGGAAGGGACGCCTTGGAAGTAGCGCACCGGGCGCTGGCACACGTACAGATCCAGCTCTTGCCGCAGGGCCACGTTGAGAGAGCGGATGCCGCCGCCCACGGGGGTCGTCAGCGGGCCCTTGATGCTCACGATGTACTCGGTCAGCGCGGTCAGGGTATCCTCAGGCAGCCACTCCTGGAAGAGATTGAACGCCTTCTCACCGGCGTACACCTCGTACCAGGCAATCTTGCGGCGCCCGCCATACACCTTCTCCACCGCGGCGTCAAACACGCGCTGCGATGCCCGCCAGATGTCCGGACCGGTCCCGTCGCCCTCGATGAACGGAATGATGGGGTGATCGGGGACATTCAATTTGCCGTCGACCAGCCGAATCGGTTCCCCCTGTGCCGGAGGGTTGAACTGTTTGAATTGCGGCATGCCACTGCCTCCCTCACGTGGTGAGTATACGGGTGAGACGGAGTCCGTATCGCGTGGAAAAGCTCCATAAAGCCCGTGCACGATCATATCACACTTGCAGAATGCAACAAAGAAGAAAAGGCTTTCACGCCGTAATCACGGAATGTTCATAAAATGTTCGCAATCTCAGCAAGAAGATACCATGAGGCCCGCCGGACGCCCCCCTTCCCCCTTCGAGGGGCACCGGAACGGGCCTCCGTCCCTGGTCACACCAGAAACCCGAACTTCTCCTTCACGGCGCGCAGGGTGGCATTCGCCCGCTCGGCTGCCGCCTCGGCGCCCCGGCGCAGGATCTCCTCCAGATGACCGGAGTCGAGCAGTTCGCGATACCGCGCCTGGATGGGGGTGAGCGCAGAGACGACGACCTCCGCCAGGTCGCGCTTGAAATCGCCGTATCCCTTGCCCTCGTACATCGCCTCCACCTCAGCCACCGTCTTGTCCGCGCACAGCGCGTAGATGGTGATGAGGTTGCTGACCGCAGGTTTGGCATCGGGATCGAACCGGACTTCCCGGCCCGAGTCGGTCACGGCGCGCATGATCTTCTTGCGGATGACGTCCGGCTCGTCCAGCATCGCGATGTAGGCGTTCGGGCTGGCGTCGCTCTTGCTCATCTTCTTCGATGGGTCTTCCAGGCTCATGATGCGCCCGCCGATCTTCGGGATGTACGGCTCGGGAAGGGTGAACGTCTCCCCGAAGCGGTGGTTGAAGCGCTCCGCGAGATCGCGAGTCAGCTCGAGATGCTGCTTCTGATCCTCGCCGACGGGGACCAGGTTGGCCTGGTAGAGCAGGATGTCGGCCGCCATCAAGGCAGGGTAGGTGAACAGCCCCGCGGTCACCACCTCGTGCCGGGCGGATTTGTCCTTGAACTGGGTCATGCGGGAAAGCTCGCCGTAGTACGCGACACACTGCAGGAGCCAGCCGAACTCGGCGTGGGCGGGGACGTGCGATTGAACGAAGAGGGTGGATTTCTCCGGATCGATCCCGCAGGCCAAATACAACGCGGCCAAGCTCAGCGTATTGCGGCGCAGGTCCGCGGGGTCCTGGGGAACGGTGACGGCATGGAGATCGACGATGCAAAACAGGCAATCGGCCTCGTCCTGCAGCCGGACGAAATTCTTCATCGCCCCGAGATAGTTTCCGATGGTCATGGTCCCGCTCGGTTGAATGCCGGACAGGACACGCGGACGGGTGCTCATGGAAATGGCCTCCTTTTTGGTTTGGTTTGGATGCGGCTTTCGATGCGGTGATGTTTTATCAAGGTGCACGAAAAAACGCCCATCCCTTGCTGGGACGGACGTATGCCGCGGTACCACCCAGGTTCGCGCCGCCACACCGCGACGCGCCCTCGCCCTGCCTGGTTCACATCACACACCAGACAGCCACCCGCTAACGGGGGTGATCCGAACCCTCCTACGGCTCCCGAATGCGGCGCCGTTCGGAAGGTTGGCTCCGAGGCCCACTCCGCGCATCGCGCTTGCCGGGCTTCCACCTCGCCCCGGCTCTCTGGAAAGGCGAACCGCGCGTACTCTCCTCTTCGCCGCCGATCTCGTGCTCAAGTTTGGGATTCATTATATCGGCCGCCTGCGGAGAACGCAAATGGATTCGCCGGAGTGAGAACAGTCGGCCGTCGGGCCGGCACGCGAACAAGGTGCGCGAACAGTTCGTGACTCCGTGCCCGCAACGGCATCGTCTGAGTTCACCGCAATCAGCCACGGGCGATCTTCCCGGCCGACACCGAGATCGGGCCCCATCTCCTTAAACGCGCGGCTGCTCAGCTCTCCCGCCGCCGAAGCGTTCCAACTGTCGCACCGACACCCAGCGTCCATCACGGCCCTACAGATGCACCCGGACGTCAAAAGGGCGGTCCCGTGTCACGCGGACCCATCCGCCCGAGGAAACCGAACCTTGTCCCGGCACGGTCAATGCGCACGGCCCACACGCATGGTTCAGGCGCCTGATCAACACGCGGCCCACCGACACAGCCAACCCTATCATCCGCGCCGCTGCCACGCCGCGTGAAGCGCCTCATAGAACGCACGCCAGGCCGGAGAGACGCCGTCCGGCATCGGGATCGCGGCCTTCACTGCCACCTCCCGCCGTGGCCGCCCGCGACGCCTCGGCTCCGCGACCCGTGTGTCCTTCGCGGCCCGCCTACCCCCTGCGACCCGCCCGCCGGCTGCATCCCCGCCGTTCCCTTGCGCCGATCCCCTCCGCCTCGGCATCCACCATCCCTCCCGTCATCGCGGCCCGACAGCCGCCCGCCGCTACTCCGTCACCCAGCTGCGCCGCAGCGCGAACAGATCGCGCAGTTCGTCCGTCGACAGCTCCGTGATCCACTGCTCACCCGCGCCGATGATCCCCTCGCCGAGGGCCAGTTTGCGTTCGATGAGCTGATCGATCCGCTCCTCCAACGTCCCCAACGTGATGAACTTGTGAACCTGCACGTGGCGATGCTGCCCGATACGGTACGCCCGGTCGGTCGCTTGGTTCTCCACCGCCGGGTTCCACCACCGGTCGAAGTGGAACACGTGGGTCGCCGCTGTCAGGTTGAGCCCCACGCCGCCCGCCCTGAGCGACAGCAGGAACACCCCCGCCCGCGACGCCGGGTCTTGGAACGTTGCGACCATGCGATCGCGATCGCCCGGCCGCACCCCACCGTGCAAAAACAGCACCGGCTCGCCCAGCGCGTCCTCCAGTGCCCGCCGCAACAGCTCGCCCGTCTCGACGAACTGCGTGAACACCAGGCACCGCTCGCCCGCCGCCCGGACCTCCTCGACCATCTCCAGCAGGCGCTCCAGCTTCTCCGAGCGGCCCCGCAGCCGCACCACCCGGCCCCCAAGCACAGAACCGGCCGCGACCGACGCACCGTCAATCGAACGCCGACCCGCACCGTCGACCGCACCATTCGTACCGTCGCCCGTACCGCCAGCCCCGCCGACCCAACGACCGCCCACACCGTCCCCCGCGCGGCCACGCCCGCCTCGAGGGCCGGCGGGATCGGCCTTCAAGAACGCCAGCGGATGGTTGCAGATCTGCTTCAGCTTCGTCAGGGTCGCCAGCACCAGCCCCCGCCGCTCCATGCCGTCCACGGCCTCCAGGCGCGCGAGCATGTCCTGCAGCACGCCCTCGTACAACGCCGCCTGCTCCTTCGTCAGCGGAACGTACACCTTCGCCTCCGCCTTCTCCGGGAGGTCGGCCGCGACCTCTGGATCGGTCTTCATCCGCCGCAGCAGGAACGGCCGCACCAGGCGCTGGAGGACGCGCGTCCGTGCCGCGTCCCCCGACTTCTCAATCGGTGCCGCAAAACGGCTGCGAAACACCCGTTCGCTGCCCAGATACCCCGGGTTGAGGAACGCGAACAGGGCCCACAGCTCCGTCAACCGGTTCTCCACCGGCGTCCCCGTCAAGGCCACGCGGTGGCGGGCCTGCAGGCGGCGCACCGCCTGTGCCTGCTTCGTGTGCGGGTTCTTGATGTTCTGCGCCTCGTCCAGGCAGACCGTGTCCCATACGACGCCTTCGAGCAGATCCTTGTCCAGGTGCGCCAACGTGTACGACGTCACCACCACGTCCGCCTCCCGGCACGCCTCCGCGAACGCCTCGTCCTTCGCGCGGCCTGCTCCGTAGTGCACGTACACGCGCAGCCCCGGCGCGAACCGTTCCAACTCCTTCTGCCAGTTGCCCACCACCGACGTCGGGCAGACGATGAGCGCTGGGCCGAGCGCCGCTCCCTCGCTCCGCACATGGAGCTGATATGCGATGAACTGCACCGTCTTCCCGAGGCCCATGTCGTCCGCCAAGCACGCGCCCAGGCCGAAACGGCGCAGGAACACGAACCAGGAGAAGCCGATCCGCTGGTACGCGCGCAGCTCCCCCCGGAACCCGGGTGGCGTGGGCAGGATCGGCATCTGCAGGATGTCCCGCAGGCCGCCCACCAACGCCCGCAACGGCTCGTTGAGCGCCACCTCAAACGGCGCTTCCGCGATGGCAGCGTCCCCGGGATCCACCGCCATCGCGCCGTCCCGGCCGGGCTCCGCGCGCTCCCTGACGGCACCGTCCCCACTGGACTCCGGGCGCTCCGCCCGGGCGTCGCCCGTACCAAGCCCCCCGGCGGGGTCCCCCTCCGTCCCCTCGGCGTCGTCGTCGCCGAGCAGGGCCCGCTCCAACACGTCCGCCAGGGTGAGCGCCTCCCCGCGCCGTTTCATCGTCGTGAGCAGGCGATGCGCCCAGACCGGATCGACGACGCGCCACGCGCCGTGGAACCAGATCAGGCGGCGCTTTTGGGCGACCAGGCGCTCGAACGCCGCCGGGTCCATCTCCTCGCCGCCCAGCGCGACGCGCCAGTCGAATTGGACCGTCTGATCGATCCCGAACATGCCATGCACGCCGCTCGCCGGACGCACCCGCGCCCGCAGGCGCGGCCGCTGCCGCATCGCCCGCTCCCACCAAGCCGGCACCATCACCCAGCATCCCGCCACCCGCAACGGCGCGATGGCCTCGGTGAGAAAGCGCCACGCGTCCGACTCAGACAAGTGGCCGCGGGGGAGCCAGCCGCCCGCGGGATCGGCCAACCACGGCACCGCCGCCAACCAACGCTCCACCGCCTGCCGCAGGCGTTCCTCGTGCACCGCCCAGTCCGATGGCGCGGGCGGCAGGTCCGGGTCGAGCGCCACCCCGGCCTCCGGGGTGCCCCCCACCGCGCGTGATCCCGGACCGGTCTCCAGCTCCGACTGCTCCGCCCGGGCCACGTCTGGCCACAGGCCGTACACCAGGTCCGGCTGGACCTTGTCGCGCAGAACCACCTCCAGCCGCCAGCCCGCCGCTCCCGCTCCGCCGGCGGCATCATCCGAACCCACCGCGCCGTCCGCGGCATCACCCGAACCCGCGCCGCCGTCAAAGCCGTCAAGGCCGACGACACCGGCGAGGCCCATCACCGGCTCACACAGCCGCAGGCCCGGTGTGAACGGGCACGGGTCCGGGCGCCAACCGATGGCCTCGTGCCACTGCGCCTCCTCCAGCCACAGGCCGCCATCCGGGTCCTCCGCCAGCACGGGGTGCGCGTCCAACACCCCCTGCCACGCCCGCGCCAGGTCCACGTCGGACACGACCAGCTCCCAGACGGCCTCATTCGCCCACTCCCGCACCCAGTCCGGGAGATCGCCCAGCGCGTCCGCGCCGTCCTCCGACAGAAGCCGCCAAGCGGGCCGCCCGGGCTTGGCGCCGTCGAGGGAGGGCGCCAGGCGGGCTTCCGCGACGGCCGCCGCCATGCGCTGGGCGGCCTGACGCCAGACCGGGAGATCGTCCGGCCAACCCCAGTCCACCATCCGGTTGGGCGCCAGTTGGGCGAAAAACGTCACCGCCTGGAGGGGGGTGAGCAGGATGCCCCACCGGTCTTCCTCCATGTCCGTCACCAGCACCACGTCCGTGCCGTAGAACGTGTCGGGATGGTGCGCCAGGACGAGGTGGGACAAGTGCTTCAGCAGGTCCGCGTCGGCGAGGGGCACGTCCGGGTCCCGGATCAACACTCCCCGCCCCGGCTGCCAGCGAAACACCAGGCGGATGGACATCACCCGGCTCATTCCACCACCCCCTTGCGCTGCAGCTCCTCCTGCAGGGCGCGCAGGCGCTGATGCCGCTGAACGAAGCGCGCGATGAACGCCTCCCAGCGGTCGGGCCGCTTCACCTTGTGATACAGCTTCCGCAGGCGGACGAGCACCCGCACGGCCTCGCGGTACGCGTCGCGCTGGCGCTGATCGACCAGGCGCTGGACCAGGTGGTGGTAGACCGGAATCAGCGCCTCCGGCTTCCTGCGCGCCACCAGGTCCACCTCGTCCTTGGCCAGGAAAGGAACGTTCCAGAGGGCCATCATGACCACGTCCGCCCATTCCTCATACCGATCCCGTTGCAGCAGATACAACCGGTATTCTCGCCCGCCAAGGCGCATGTCCGCCCGCAGCATCTCCTCGTACTCCGTGCGCGTCGCCTCGTGCCGGTCCGCCAGGATGCGCCACACCGGGGCGACGTAGTGCTCGTGCACCGCACTCTGCGTCCCCAGGGTGTCCCGCAGCCACCGCAGCCACGTGAGCAGCGCGTCCAGGTTCTGCGTGCGCATCACCGCCACCAGGGTGTGGGCCACCAGCACACCTTCCGGCACGCCCACCGGCTTGACCTCCGCCAGCGCCTCATCCGGCCGGCCCGCGGCCGCCAGCAGATAGGCCGTCATGTGGCGCAGATACGGCCTTCGATCCGCCGGACACCCCGGCTCCTGCGCCCGCAGCCAAACGATCTCGCGATCGCACAGGGCGGGCTGCCCCCGGAGCAGGCGGTCCCATACGGACTGCGCCACCAGGACCGTGTCCGCTCGGAGCAGGGATGGCAGGAGGCAACGGGCTCGAAGGAAGTTGGCCCACGCCTCGGGGGCGTCCACATGCGCGGGGAGGCGATCCTCGACCTCAGACAGCCAGGCGTGAAAATCGTTGACGGATAGGCGAGCGGCCCGCTCCGCCTCCGCGACCACGAACCAGGGGGATCCCTCGAGGCGGTGCACGTGCAGCCAGAGGGCGTGGATCACGCACAGGTGCACGACGATCCGCGCCAGCAGCCCGTTTTGGCCACCCCGGGACACGGACGCCAACAGGCGATCCTGCAGCCCCCGGATCTCCTGCGCCAACGAGTGCGCAGGCGTCCGCTGGCGCAATGACGCCAGTTGCCCGTCGACGGCACGGACCACCTGAGCCAGTTCCTCCGGCAACCGGGAGATCGGCTCTTCGAGCGTGCGCGTCCCCGGCGGCTCGGTTCGGGCGGCACCAGCCACCCACACCGCCGGGGCCGAACTCGGCGTTGCCGCCTCCCCCGTCGCCGCGGACTCGTCCGCTCCTTCCAGGCCCTCGAGGCCGGTGCCGAGGCCGTACACGAAGGCCAGCGGATCGCCTCCCACGGCATCGATCAACGTCAGGTAGACGGCGACGATGTGTTCGCAGAACGCCTGGTCAGCGGGACACGTGCAGTAGCCGCGGACACGCCCGCTGACCCAGTCCAGTTGGATGGCATACATCCGCGCCCCGGAGACGGTGGCGTGGGCGCCCGTCGCTTGGAAGGTCAATGACCGAACGCGCCCCCGCTGCCAATGATCATGGCCTCGTTGGCGCGTGAGGGAAGTGGTCGACACGCACAGCGCCTCGCCGAGGCGCGCGATCTCGCTGATTTGAAACGGCACGTCCATCCGCCCGGTCCCGCTCCTGTCCGGCAGAAATTCGGCGCGCGCACGGCGGTCCGCACGCGCACCTCCCTGTCTTTCCATCATTCTAGCGGATCACGGGTCGGAGGGACGCCAGGACGACCTCATCGCCAACCGGTCAGCCGGTACACCCTGCACTCGTATGGCCGCAGACGGAACCGGTGGGGCGGATTCTCGTCCGCGACGCCCTCCCCGTGGGGTTCGACCGGGTAATTGGCCAGCAGCAATTCCCCCCCTTGACACGGGACCGCCGGCGGCAGTTCGAACAACGGGCTGCCATCAAAGAAGTTGGCGACGACGAGCCAGCGTTCGTCCATGAAGGTACGCGTATACGCCCAGATCTCCTCATCCTCCGGCAGGAGGAGTTCGTACTTGCCGTAGACCACCACCGGATGCTGCTTGCGCAATTGAATGAGGCGCCGGTAATGGTGGAAGATGGAGTTCGGATCCGCCATGGCCTGCCGCACGTTGATCTCCGGGTAATTGGGATTGACCCGGATCCAGGGCGTCCCCGTCGTAAAACCGGCATTGGGGGAGTCATCCCATTGCATGGGGGTGCGTGCGTTATCCCTGCCCTTCAGGTGAATCACCCGCAAGATGGCGGCCGGATCCTCGCCCCCTTTGAGCACGCGTTCCTGCCAGAGGTTATGGATCTCCACGTCCCGATAGTCCTCGATGCGGTCGAACGCACAGTTGGTCATCCCGATTTCCTCGCCCTGGTAGATGTACGGCGTGCCCTGCATCATGTGCAGGACGGTCGCCAGCATTTTCGCCGACTCCACCCGGTAGGGACCGTCATTTCCAAACCGGGAGACCACCCGTGGCTGATCGTGGTTGCTCCAGTAGAGGCTGTTCCACGCCTTTCCGTACAGTTCGTCTTGCCACCGGCTCATGACGGCCTTCAACTCGGTCAGGCGCCACGGCCTCGGCCGCCACTTGTCACCGTCCGTGGCGTCGATGCTCATGTGCTCGAATTGGAACACCATGTTGAGCTCGTGCCGATCCTCGCCAGCGAACAGGAGGGCATGTTCCGTCGTGACGCCGCCCGTTTCTCCAACGGTCATGATGTCGTATTTGGAAAGGATTTTCTCGTGCATTTCCCGCAGATAATCGTGCACCTTGGGTTGGTTCAGGAAATACTGGCCCCCCCAGGCGTACCGCTGGCCAGGCTGGGCCGGTGCGTCGGGCAAGCCCTCCGCTTTGGCAATGGCATTGATGACGTCCATGCGAAATCCGTCGATCCCCTTGTCGAGCCAGAACCGCATGATATCGAAGATGGCCTCGCGCACCTTCGGGTTTTCCCAATTCAAGTCCGGTTGACGGCGGCTGAACAGGTGCAGGTAGTACTGACCGGTCCGTTCGTCCCATGTCCAGGCCGGAACGCTGAAGTGAGAGAGCCAGTTGTTGGGTTCCCGTCCGTCCTTCCCGTCCCGCCAGATGTACCAGTCGCGGTACGGATTGTCCCTGGAGGATCTTGACGCCACGAACCACGGGTGTTCGTCGGAGGTGTGGTTTGCCACCAGGTCCATCACCAGTTTCATCCCGCGCGCGTGCACCTGGCGCAACAGCTCGTCAAAATCGTCCAGGGTGCCAAACTCAGCCATAATCTTGCGGTAGTCGCGGATGTCATAGCCCATGTCGTCATTGGGCGAATCATAGATGGGGTTCAGCCACAACACGTCGACGCCAAGGGTTTGCAGGTAATCTAGCCTGGCAATGATGCCGCGGAGGTCACCGATCCCGTCGCCATTGGTGTCCATGAACGATCTCGGGTAAATCTGGTACACCACGACTTCCTTCCACCATGCCGGCCGGCAGGACTGCGGCTGAGCATTCGTCGATGTTGCCAAAGAGGTAGACACGGACTTCACGACCTCCTCAACCGTTCTTGAGACCACTTCGAGATGACCTTCAACCCTTCACTGCACCGGCGGTGAGACCGGAGACGATCCATTTCCGGAACGCCGCGACCAACACCACAATGGGCAGAATGGATAGGACAGACCCGGCAAAGATGTCCCCGTAAGGAACGTTGTACTGATCGCTGAACAACCCGATACCGACAGGGATGGTCCGCATGGTTTTCGACGCGTTGAACACCAGCGCCATGAAAAACTCGGTCCAAGCGGCGACGAACGTGAACACCGCGGTGGTGAAGATGCCCGGCGTCGTCAGGGGCAAAAAGATTCGCAGGAACGTCTGCCACACGGATGCCCCGTCCATTTTTGCCGCCTCCAACAACACCCCTGGCACCTGCAGGAAGTAGTTGCGCATGATCCAGATCGCGAAGGGCAGGTTGAACGCGGTATACGGGACAATCAGCGCCTGATACGAGTTCAGCCAGCCGAGTGCCCGCATGAACATGTACAGGGGCGTCACGATGGCGATGGCCGGGAACATGGAGATGATCAGCAGGAAGATCAGCACCGGTGTCTTTCCGCGGACGGGAAGACGGGCGATCGCAAAACCGGCCATGCTGGACAACATCACGACGAACAGCGTGGTCAAACAGGTGACAATGACGCTGTTCCGCAAGTATACGCCGAAGCCATACCGGAGGAATGCGTTTCGGTAGTGCTCAAGCGTCCAGTGCACCGGCCACGCCGTGGGCGGATACGCTGCCACTTCGCCCGTGGGCTTGAACGAGGTGACCACCATCCAATAGAAGGGCAACAAGATCAACACCAAGAACAACACCAGCACTGCGTAGCCGAGTCCTGTGCGCCAACGGCTTTCCACCATGTCACGCGCCCTCCTCGACCAATGCTCGAAATGCAGACAAGAAAATCAACGACAAGGTGAGCACCATGAGCACGGTGCTGACTGCCACCGCGGCCCCCACGCCGAAGTGCAGGTTCTGGAACAGCGCCTGCTCCCCCAATACCGCCAGGGAAGTCGTGGCGTTCCCCGGTCCACCGCCGGTCAACACAAACGGCAGGTCAAATACGCCAAAGGCCTGGAGGATGCGAAACACCGCCGCCAGCGCGATTGACGACCGGAGCAGAGGAAAGGTGACCTTCCAAAAAACTGTCCATGGCCCTGCGCCGTCCATGACCGCCGCCTCATGGTACTCGGCGGGGATCATCTGCAGGCCTCCCAGCAGGATGATGACGACGAAAGGCGTGGTCTTCCAGATGTCCGCCACCATCATCGACAAGACGGCGCCTGTCGAGGTCCCCGGCCAAGTCACCGGAGCCTGTATCAGATGCAAGGCCTGGAGAATCGCATTGAGCACACCATAGACGCCGTTGTAGATGTACGACCACATCTGGGCCGAAACGACCGTGATCAACGACCAAGGGATGAGCATGACCACCAGCGACAGGTTCTTCAGCCGCTGTACCCGGTAAATGGCCAGAGCGATGAGCATTCCCAGAATCAATTCGGCAAAAACGGTCACCACCGCGTAATAGGTCGTGAACCATGCACTGTGCCAGAATGCGCTGCTGTGCACCAGCGTCCCGTAGTTCGCCAGCCCTGTGAAACGCATGTCGTAACCGTTGACCGTCAGATGGACGTCATGGAAGCTCATCCAAACCGAGTAGAGGATGGGGAACACGGTCACTCCGGCCACCACCACAGCGGAGGGCAGCAGCATGAGATAACCCGCCCTGCGGTCCCCGTCCTGGTGTGTCCGGTGCCGTCGAACCCTGATCCTTCCAGAAACATCTGGTTGTCCCTCCGCCCCGGCCGCGTACGGCATGATCCTCACCTCCAAAACAGGACGGCGGAGTCCATGGATCTCCGCCGCTCCTCCTGCCTGCCTCCCCGAGTGCAACGGACGGGATGGTTTGACTTACAATCCACTGCCGCTGACCGCGGACTGCACCTGCTGCTGAGCCTTCTTCAAGGCGTCGTCCACAGACACACTGCCCGTCAGGGCCTGGTTGACGTTCGTGTAAATTGCCTGCGACACCTGCGGATAATTGGGCGTCTGTGCTGGACGCGGTACGAATTTCACCTTCGGAATCACGGAGAACACCGGGCTCAGCTGTGCGAGGGACGGATCCTGGGCCACCTGTTTGTTGGTTGGGATCTCACCGAAACGTTTCGCCAGGATGGACTGGGCGTCTGGACCGGTCATCCAGTCCACGAAGGCCAACGCCGCCGCAAGGTTCTTGGTGTGCGGATTGACCATCAGGTCCCATCCTCCGACACAACTGTAACCTTCGCTGCCGCCGAATGTCGGCAAGGCGACGACCCCCACCTTGCCGACGACCTTGGACTGCCCTGGTGTCTGCGAATTGTTCCACGCATACGTCCAGTTGCGAAGGAACGCCGCGTCCCCCTGATTGAACGCGTCCATCGTATCGTTCTCTTTGAAGGTGACCTCGCTCTTGGGGGAAACCCCCGATTGCACCAAATCCCTCAAAAACGACAGGGCCTTTTTCGCCGCGTCGGAGTCCAGGACAGGCTTGCCGCTGTCGTCCAACACACGGCCGCCCGCGTCCGCCAGGAACTCCGTGAAGTCACAGGTGAGTCCCTCGTAAGATGCTCCCTGCCAGACAAACCCGTATTTGACCAAGCCCTTTTGCTGCAGCGTCTTTGCCTCCTGTTCCACCTGCTCCCAACTTGTAGGAACCGGGAGATTGGCCTTTTCCAGCAGGTCCTTGCGGTAGAACAGGAATGCGGTATCCGCAAAGAAAGGCGCCGCGTAAATGTGGCCTTGGTACGTCGCACCTTCTACCAACCCGTCGGAGAATCGATCCCAGAAGTCCTTTGGCAATTTGTCATCCAACGGGAGTGCCAATTGCGCGTTTGCGAATTGCGCCGGCCAGATGACATCCGCCAGGTAAACGTCCGGTGTGGCCGAACCTCCGCCGATGGTGGTGGTCAAACTCGCCCGGTTCGTATCCGTGTCGCTGTTCTGGTCCTGCAATTCAACGTGGATATTCGGGTGAGATTTTTCAAACGCGTCAATGAGTGCCTTCCGCAAACCCGTGTGCGTGATCGGGGGAGCTGCCCATACCACGGTTCCGCTCGCGTGACTCAGGTCGATGCTCCCGGCAGGGTTGGCATTCGTCGAATTCCCCGGCGTGTTCGCCGTCGTCTGCGCACTCCCGCAACCGGCCAGCAACATGCCTGCTGCAGCGGCCGACGACACCAATGCCAAGACAGGTTTCATAGGTCACCCTCCTCATGGTCGACTGTCCAGACCATCCAGAATGGGCCGCACCGACTCCCGTTCCACGATGTGGTGCGGCAGGTAGTGCACCCCGTGCTCCGCGCTGCTCAGATGGGGATGTTCGGTCAATTCGACCAAACGTTCCACCGCCCGGGCACCGATCTCCCGAAACGGCTGCGCCACGGTGGTCAAGCGCGGTGTCAGCATCGAGGCGATCTGAAGATTGTCGAATCCCATGACGGACATGTCGTCCGGCACTCGGAAACCGCGGTCGTTCAGGCAGCGAATCGCACCCAGGGCCATTTCGTCGCTCGCTGCCGCAACCGCCGTCAAACGAAGCTCACTCTGCCGTTCCAACAACCGCTGCATCGAGGTATAACCGCTTTCCATCCTGTAATCGCCAAACTCCACACAGGCCTCTCCGCTTTCGAGTCCGAAATGGCGCACAGCCTGCAGGAACCCTTCGTAGCGCTGCTGGCCGGTGATATCGTGCGGCATCTGCCCACCCAAAAATCCGATCCGCCGGTGTCCGCGTGTGACCAGGTAGGCCACCGCGTCGAAGACGGCTCTCCGCTCATCCACCTTGTAAGCGGACAGCGGCGTTTTCGCGAGGGACTCGGTGAGCGCCAGAACCACCGGGATGCCGATGCGTTGCAGCAACGGATCGGCATTTTCATCCAAGGTTTCACTGGTGTAGAGAATGCCGTCCACCTCGTGTTGCCGCATGAATGAAAACGCATCCAGAACGCGGTGTGCCGAATTTTCGGTGTTGAACATGAGAACCTTCCGACCGTGACGGGATGCCGCTTGTTCAATCCCGGCGTACAGTTCATTGAAGAACAGGTTGGTGATGCCGGGCACAATCAACCCAATCGTGTCCGTCCTCCGCACGCTCAGGCCGCGCGCGGCCGCACTCGGTTGAAAGTCCAACTCGTCCATCGACCGCCGAACCTTCTCGCGCGTGGCTGGATCCACCAATTCGGGTCGATTGAGGACGCGCGACACGGTTGCCGGTGACACCCCGGCATGCTTTGCCACGTCACGGATGGTCACCCGCATTCCGCTCTCACCCCCATTTTGGCGATCTGCGTGCCGCCCCTCCGCCCCTGGCCGTCTCTTCACCGAAAAGCCACATCGTCCAGCGGAAACCCATGAAACGCGGCACTGAAACCACGGATGAAACAGTTTCATAAATCGGTTTCATCCCGATTTCGATTTCATGGTATAGCGCTTTCATGGCGTCGTCAAGAGATGGGAGAAACCAAAAAGCCTTGGCCGAAGAGGCCAAGGCGGAGTGGGGGCGGAGGCCATTGACAGCCAGTGCCTTTTGAATTACCGCTTGATGTACTGCGACAGGTTCAAGAGATCGACCACGATGATCAACAGTGCGGCCAGGTAGTACCAAATCAGGATCAAGAAGTGCGTCGGGTCGAGGGTCGTCAACCCGGCCAGCAGGATGAGCGGCAAGATGTGGTACAGCAGCGGATGGGTCGCGGCGTTCGCCATCTCCTGCCAGCTACCCCGGCCCGTGAGCCCCTTGATGACCTGAACCACCAGGTTCACGCCCGTGAGGATGAGAACGCTCCAGAGGGCCACCAGCATCCCCAGATGGTGTGCAATCAGGGTCAACATGCGGCATGCCTCCTTCGCATGAACGTGGAAGATGAATTCACTTCCACCCTATGCACAGGCTCCGGACATGCCACGGCGTTCCCCCATGTTCCACCGCGGGGCAGGCTGGGGCCGGCAGGGACAGCCTGCGGTCAGCAAGCCAATGGCTCCCCCCCGCGCGGCCGACCGCCTCACAACACCTGGGCCCGGCCTTTGTACACCAGCCCGCGCTGCGGATCGACCGTGATGAGCGCCCCATCTTCCACCTTCGCCAAGGCCCCTTGCGCCGACACGATGACCGGCTTGCCCAGGTTCAGGCCGACGATGGCCGCGTGAGAGGTCAGCCCGCCCTCCTCGGTGATGATGGCGGCCGCCCGCTCCATCGCCGGCACCAGATCCGCGTCGGTGCTGGTCGTGACGAGGATGCTCCCTTCCTTCGTCCGGGCCAGGATGTCCTCCGCGTTTCGCGAGACGACAGCCCGGCCGCTGACCGCCCTTTGGCCGATCCCGATGCCTTGTACCAACACCTCGCCGATGGTGTGGACCTTGATGAGGTTCGTCGTGCCGCGCTGACCGACGGGCACCCCGGCGATGATCAACACCAGGTCGCCGTGCTGGACCAGGCCTGCGTCGAGCGCGCCGTCGACGGCCGTCTCCAGGACCTCGTCGGTGGTCGACGCCTCCCGCACCACCACCGGGTACACGCCCCAGGTCACCGTCAGCCGTCGGGCCACCTCCGGCCGCGGCGTCGCCGCGACGATGGGCGCAGCGGGCCGGTGTTTGGCCATCATCCGGGCGCTGTAGCCGGAGGTCGTCGCCGTCAGGATGGCTTTCACGCCCAGATCGGATGCCATCGTCTGCGCCGCGTGGCCGATGACATCCGTGATGGCCCGCTCCACGCCCGTCTTGTGCCGGCCGGCGACCTCGTGCTCGGCGAGCGCCCGCTCGGCCCGCTCCGCAATCTGCGCCATCGTCCGGACCGCCTCCAGCGGGTAGCGGCCCGCCGCCGTCTCGCCGCTGAGCATGATGGCGTCCGTGCCGTCGAAGATGGCGTTCGCCACGTCGCTTGCCTCCGCCCGCGTCGGCCGCGGGTTGCGCTGCATCGAGTCGAGCATCTGCGTCGCCGTGATGACCGGCTTGCCCGCCGCATTGCACAGGGCAATCATCCGCTTTTGCGCCAGCGGCACCTCTTCCGTCGGGACCTCCACGCCGAGATCGCCGCGGGCCACCATGATGCCGTCCGCCACCTCGACAATCTCCGCGAGGCGGTCGAGGCCCTCCTGCGTCTCAATCTTCGCGATGATGTCCGCGTGGTAGTCCTGCTCCTCCAGCAGGCGCCGGACCTCGAGCACGTCAGCCGCCTTGCGCACGAACGAGGCCGCGATGAAATCCACGCCCTGCTCAATGCCAAATCGGATGTCCGCCGCGTCCTTCTCCGTCACACCAGGGATGCGAAGCGTCACGCCGGGGACGTTGATGCCCTTTCGGTCGCGCAGGATCCCGCCGTTGGTCACGCGGCAGACGATGTCCCGGCCCTCGACCCGCTCCACCACCAGGCCAATCAGGCCGTCGTCGATGCGGATGGGCGCGCCGGGGTACACATCTTCGACGAGCCCCTCGTACGAGATGGACACCCGCTCGGCCGTCCCATACTCCAGCGGATCGACCGTCAGGACGATGGTCGCTCCGTCCTTCAGCTCGGCCTGCCCGCCCTGGATCTTGCCGGTGCGGATCTTCGGCCCCTTGATGTCGAGCATGATGCCCACGTGCTTGCCCACCCGCCGGGCCGCCTCGCGAATGCGGTCGATGCGCTGCTTATGCTCGTCATACGTGCCATGCGAAAAGTTCAGGCGCGCCACGTCCATGCCGGCGCGGATGAGCGCCTCCAACATCTCGGGCGACTCGCTGGCCGGCCCGATGGTGCATACGATCTTCGTTCTCCTCATGCCCATTCACCCTTCATCCAAAGTCCAACGCGCGAGCGCCGCCAAGACCCTTGCCCCGCCCGGGCACAACCTGCCGTCCGCGCGGCCACCCGCGCCGCCGCGTCTCAGATGGACAGCATGTTCACCAGCTCGTACAGCCGCATGTCCGGCTTCCTGGCCGTCGTGAACACCGTCTCAAAGTCCACCGCGGCCAGCGCCCCGTTTTGCGTCGCCGCCATTTTACCGCTCGCCCCCTGGCGCAGCAAATCCACCGCGTAGGCGCCCAGTTGGCTGGCCAGCACGCGATCCCGCGCGGACGGCGCCCCGCCGCGCTGAATGTGGCCGAGCACCGTCACGCGCACCTCGAAACCGGTGTGCGTCGCCAGGTGTTTGCCGATCTCAATCCCGCTGCCCGCCCCCTCCGCGACGAGGATGATGGAGTGCTTTTTGCCGCGCGCGACACCGCGCTCCAAGCGGCGGATCACCTCGTCCAGCGAAAAGGGCGCCTCCGGGATCAGCACCGATTCGGCCCCGCCCGCCAAGGCCACGTGCAGCGCGATGTCGCCGGCGTTGCGGCCCATCACCTCGACCACGTAGGTGCGCTCGTGGGAAGTCGCCGTGTCGCGGATCTTGTCGATGGCCTCGATGGCCGTGTTGACCGCCGTGTCGAATCCGATGGTGGCGTCGCAGCAGGGGATGTCATTGTCGATGGTGCCCGGGATGCCGATGGTCGGCATGCCGAGCTCCGCCAGTTTCTGAGCCCCGCGAAAGGAGCCGTCTCCGCCGATGACGACCAGCCCGTCGATGCCGTGCTTGCGCAACACCTCGTACCCCTGCCGCTGGCCCTCGGGCGATTTGAACGGCTCGCACCGCGCCGTGTACAGCACGGTGCCGCCGCGCTGAATCACATCGGCTACCGAGCCAAGGGTCATCGGCATCAGCTCTTCGTGCAACAACCCGCTGTACCCGCGCTGAATGCCGATGACCTCCAGGCCGTGATAAATGCCTGTCCGCACCACCGCACGCACCGCCGCGTTCATTCCCGGCGCATCGCCGCCGCTGGTCAACACCGCGATCCGCTTCACACCCGTTTCCTCCCCTCTGGCCTCCTCTCCGCCCGGTCAGCGGATGTCGCGGAGGCTTCTGCTGGGTCTTGGTATACAGTTTGTACCCTTCTTCCGGCCTGGCCTCGCGGGAACACATTTTGCCCGCCTGGACATTTTTTGTCCCGTTTGATCCAGAAGGGGGTGCCCGCCGTCAGACGGGCACCAAATCCGTTCACCGTTCCGCAAAACTTCCCATAGCCCTGTACTTATCGTAACGCGCCTGCAGCAGTTGGGCAATAGGGACCCGGGAGAGCTCCTCGAGCGCTTGGACAGCCTTCTCCTTGACCCGCGCCACCATCGCCGCGGGGTCCTTTTGGGCGCCTCCGGGCGGCTCCGGCAGGACCTCGTCGGCGATGCCGAAAGCCAGGAGATCGGACGCGGTGATGCGCATCGTCTCAGCGGCCCGGGGGGCCTGGCTGGCGTCCTTCCACAGGATGGCCGCCGCCGACTCGGGGGCAATGACCGAGTACCAGGCGTATTCAAGCACGTAGACGCGGTCCGTCACCCCGAGTCCCAGGGCACCGCCGCTGCCCCCTTCGCCAGTGACGAAGCACACCGTCGGCGTGCGAAGGCCGGCCATCTCGCGCAGGTTGCGGGCGATGGCCTCGCTCTGGCCGCGCTCCTCCGCGGACATGCCCGGATACGCGCCGGCCGTGTCGATGAACAGGATCACCGGCCGCCCGAATTTCTCCGCCTGTTTCATCAGCCGCAGGGCCTTCCGGTAGCCCTCCGGATGGGCCATGCCGAAGTTGCGGTAGATGTTCTCCTTGGTGTCGCGGCCTTTCTGCGTCCCGATGACCGTCACCGGCCGCCCCTCGAGGAGGCCGATCCCGCCGACGACGGCGGGATCGTCCCGGAAATTCCGGTCCCCGTGCAATTCGACAAAATCGGTGCACAGGCCGCGTATGTAATCCAGCGTCGTGGGCCGGCCCGGCTGGCGCGCCAACTGCACCCGCTGCCAGGCGGTGAGCCCCTGGTAGACGCTCTGCGAGAGCTCCGCCAGCCGCTCCTCCAGCTTGGCGACCTCCTCGGTGAGGTCGATGCCGGTGGTCTCCATCAGCTGGCGCAGTTCGTCGACCTTTTGCCGCAGCTCCAGGATGGGCTTCTCGAACTCCAGCTCATTGGGCATTCGCCCACCCCCTCGCCGCGTGGATGCGCAGGATGGCCGCCAGGGTGTCGCGCATCTGCTTGCGGTCCACCACTTTGTCCACCATCCCGTGCTTCAGGTTGAACTCGGCGGTCTGAAAGTCGTCCGGCAGCTTCTGGCGGATGGTCTGCTCAATCACCCGCCGGCCGGCGAACCCGAAGAGAGCGCCGGGCTCGGCGAGGATGATGTCGCCGAGGCTCGCGAAGCTGGCGCTGACACCCCCGGTGGTCGGGTGGGTGATGACGGACACGAACAGCACACCCTTCTCGTGCAACTGCTCCAGGGCGACGCTGGTCTTCGCCATCTGCATCAGCGACAGGATGCCCTCTTGCATGCGCGCCCCGCCCGAGGCCGTGAACAGGATGAGCGGATAGCGTTTTTGCGCCGCGCGTTCCATGGCGCGCGCCAGCTTCTCGCCCATCGCGGAGCCCATGCTGCCCATGATGAATCGGGAATCCATGACGCCGATGACCACCGGGTGCCCGTCGAGGGTCCCTTCGCCGGTGACCGCCCCCTCCAGCAGGCCCGTGGCCTCCTGTGCCTTGCGCAGCTTCTCGGGATAGCCGGGGAACGACAGTGGATCGACGGAGGTGATCCCGGGGTCGTATTCAAAGAAGCTGTCGGGGTCGAGGGTAATGTCGATCCGCATGCGGGCGTCGACTGGAAAATGGTAACCGCAGTGGGGGCAGGTGTTGAGATGCTTTTGCAGTTCCTTCGAGATCAAGAGCGCACCGCAGGACTGGCACTTGTTCACCAGGCCCTGCGGGATGTTGTCCCTCGGCGCCGCGGCAGGCCCCTTCGCCCGATCCTCCGCCTTCGTGGCGAGGGTCGCGTACTGGCGCTTTTTATGAAACAGGTCCTTGAGCACCTTGTCACCTCGCGTGCACGCCGCGTGCTTATTCGTACGACGAGTGCAGCACGTCGTTCAACACTTCCTGGACCTCGTCCAACTCGCTCTCCGGGACGAGGATCTCGTATTGCTGTTTGGAGACGTGCGTCTTCCGAACCTTGACCAAGAACCCTTCGTCCGCCAGCCGGCGTCGAATCTGCTCCGCCTGCTTGTCCGACTGCGCGATGTAGATGACGGTCCACATGGCAGGTGATTCTCCCCTGTCCGGGAACCCGCGGCCCCGCCCCGGGCCTGCCCGGGCCACCCCTGGTCACGGATATGATGACGTGTCGTCCATGATTCTATCACACGCGCCGGAGGACTCACAAACCAAAGGGGTGCCGCGCGGCGCGCCCATCCCCTGGCGCGCCGTCCCCGGGCACCCCCTCGCCGCGGACCGGCAGCGTCACCTGTCGGTCAATGAATGCTCGCCATGCGCCGCGTGCGCTCGGCCACCTCCGCGGGATCCACCTTCACGCGGGCGACCCCGCCCTCGATGGCCGCCTGCGCCACCGCCGCCGCGACGGCTGGGGCGACGCGCGGATCGAACGGCTTCGGGATGACATAGTCCGGCCGCAATTCCTCGTCGCTGACCAAACCCGCGATGGCATAGGCGGCCGCCATCTTCATCTCCTCAGTGATGTGCTTGGCCCGGGTGTCGAGCGCACCGCGGAACAGGCCCGGGAAGGCGAGCACGTTGTTGATCTGGTTCGGATAGTCGCTGCGCCCCGTGCCGACCACCCGCGCCCCCAGCGCCAGCGCCTCCTCCGGGTGGATCTCCGGTACCGGATTGGCCATCGCGAAAATGACGGGATCCTCGTTCATGGTCCGCATCATTTCGCCGGTCAACGCCCCCGCGACGGAGACGCCGATGAACACGTCCGCCCCGGCGATCACGTCGGCCAGCGTCCCCTGTCTCCCCTCGGGGTTGGTGTTCTCCGCCACCAACCGCTTGACCTCGTTCATGCCGGCGGTCCGCCCGCGGTAGATGGCGCCCTTCGTGTCGCACAGGATGATGTGCCGGACCCCGGCGGACAACAGGAGCTTCACGGTGGCGATGCCCGCCGCCCCGGCGCCGTTGACGACGACGCGGATGTCCTGCATCCGCTTCCCGACCACCTTCAGGGCGTTGATGAGGCCGGCGAGGGTGACAATCGCAGTGCCGTGTTGATCATCGTGGAAGATGGGGATGTCCGTCTCCCGCTTCAAGCGCTCCTCAATCTCAAAGCAGGCCGGCGCCGCGATATCCTCCAGGTTGACCCCGCCGAACTGGGGTTCCAGCATCTTCACCGCCCGCACCAACTCGTCGGTATCCTCTGTGTCCAGGCAGATGGGGAAGGCGTCGACGCCTGCGAAAGCCTTGAACAGCACGGCCTTGCCTTCCATGACCGGCAAGGCGGCCGCCGCGCCGATGTTCCCAAGCCCCAGCACCGCCGTCCCGTTGGTGACGATGGCCACCGTGTTGCCCTTCGCAGTGTACTCGTACGCTTTCGACTTGTCGAGGTGAATCTCCTTGCAGGGCTCCGCGACCCCCGGCGAGTATGCCAGGCTCAGGTCGCGCGCGTTCTCCACCTGCACCTTCGGCTGCACCGCCAGCTTGCCGCGGTTGAGCCGGTGCAACTCCAGCGCGTCCTCCCGCAACGCCACGCAAAACATCCCCTTTGCGGATTGGTGCCACTTCTCAGACGGCTTGCTCCATGATGCGACGCCGGCGTGCGGCGCCAGCGTGCGATGCCCGCGTCGCATGCCGGCGGCCCGCTCCCCGGTTCCGCAGCGAATGCGCGCAGCCGCCGTTGTCAGACATTATAGCACGTTTCGAACATTGATCATCCCCGGAGATCCCGGGCGTGTCCCCAAGATGTCAGCGGCGCGCCACTTGTGGCGCCCCGGCGTTTCACGCGTGCGTCCCCGGCGAGTCGCCCGGATCCCCGGATCCCCGGATCCCCGGATCCCCGGATCCCCGGATCCCCGGATCCCCGGGTCCCCGGCGCATCACCGGCGCGGCATCCAACCGACCTTCGCGTTCCCGATGCCCACCACTTCTTCCAGGGCCCCGATGAGCTCCGGCGTCAGCGCCACCGACCAGCGCGGCTGCAGCAGCCGCGCGCGGCGCCGCGCCTGGTCGTAGAGGGCGACCCGGACCGGGCCCGGCTGTCGGACCAACAGTTCTTTCACCCGCTCGAGCACGTCCTCGGGCCCCCGCCGCGGGTCGTAACGGATGTACAGCACCCGCTCCTGGACTGGACGCCCCTCGTCCCACGACAGGCCGAGGCCCTGCGACTGGCGGCCCTCCTCCGCCAGTTGATACGCCTCCTCGAGGATGTCCAGGGCGGCCTGGCGGCCCGCGCCCTTCGGCAGAAACGAGGACAGGGCCCCCGCCGCGAGGAGGCTCTCGACCGCCTTCCGGTTGCACGCCCTCGGATTGACCCGCTGCAAAAAGTCCACCAGCGACCGAAACGGCCCTTGCGCCCGCGCCTCCAGGATGGCCTCGACCGCACCGCGTCCGACGTTGCGGATGGCGAGCAGCCCGGTGCGGATGGCGTCGTCCGCCTCCACCGTGTACCCGGCGCCGCTCTCGAGGACGCTCGGCGGCAGGACGCGGATGCCGTGCTGCCGCGCGTCGCGCACATACTCCCGCGTCTTGGTTTCGTCCCCCATCGCCATCGTCAGGAGCGCCGCCAGGAAATCGGCCGTGTGGTGCGCCCGCAGGTAGGCGGTGCGAAACGCGAGCACCGCATATGCCGCCGCGTGGCTGCGGTTGAAACCGTAATCGGCGAAGCGGACGATGAGGTCGTAGACGCTGTGGGCCAGGGCCTCGTCATACCCCGACCGGACGCACCCCTCGACGAAGCGCGACCGCTCCGCGTCGAGCACCTCCCGCTTCTTCTTGCCCACCGCCCGCCGCAACAGGTCGGCCTGGCCGAGCGAAAACCCGGCCATCCGCGAGGCAATTTGCATGATCTGCTCCTGGTACACGATGACCCCGTAGGTGTCCCGCAGGATGGGCTCCAGGTCCGGATGCGGATAGGTCACCGGCGCCCGGCCGTGTTTGCCGTCGATGAAGGCCGGGATGTTCTCCATCGGCCCCGGCCGGTACAGCGAGATGACGGCGATGAGGTCCTCCAGCCCCGTCGGGCGCAGATCGCGCAGCACCCGCCGCACCCCCGCCGACTCCAACTGGAAGCAGCCGTTGGTCTCGCCGCGGGAGAGCATCGCGTACGTCCGCGGATCGTCCTCCGGGATCCGGCGCCAGTCCAGCTTCTGTCCGGTGCGCGCCTCAACGCTGGCGGTGCAGCGGTCTATCAACGTGAGCGTGCGCAGCCCGAGAAAGTCCATCTTGATGAGTCCTAGGGCCTCGATGTCCTCCATCGCGTACTGCGTCACCGGCACGCCGTCGGCCCCGGGCTGCACCGGGACCAGATCGCTCAAGGGCACCGGCGAGATCACCACCCCGGCGGCGTGGACGGAGGTGTGGCGCGGAAAGCCCTCGATGCCCCGGGCCGTCTCCCAGACCCTGCGCGCCTCGGGGTTCTCCGCCAGCATCTGGCCGATGGCCGGCGCCTCCTCCAGCGCCTTGGCCAGGGTCATGCCGGGGTGGGACGGAATCAACCGGGCCAGCCGGTCGATGACCCCGGCATCCGCCTGCAGCGCCCGCCCGGCATCCCGGATGGCCGCCCGCGCCGCGAGGGTGCCGAAGGTGCCGATCTGGGCCACGTGATCGACCCCGTACCGTTCCACCACATACCGGATGACCTCGTTGCGGCGCTCATACTCGAAGTCGGTGTCGATGTCCGGCCACGACACGCGTTCCGGATTGAGGAAGCGTTCGAACAGCAGCTTGTGCCGTAGCGGGTCCACGTCGGTGATGCGCAGCGCGTACGCCACCAGGCTCCCCGCGGCCGACCCGCGCCCGGGGCCGGTGGAGATGCCGTTCTTGTGAGCGAAGCGGATAAAATCCGCCACCACCAGAAAGTAATCGGAAAACCCCATCCGCTCAATGACGCCCAGCTCGTAGTCCAGGCGATCCCGCACCGCGTCCGTCAGCTCGCCGTACCGCTGGCGCGCCCCGGCCTCCGCCGCCCGCCGCAGCACCACGGCCGCAGGCTCCCCTTGCGTCGGATAGCGGGGCAACAGCGTCTGTCCGACGGGCAGCGTGAGCTCGCACCGTTCGGCGATGGCCAGGGTGCCCGCGAGCGCCTCCGGCAGCTTGGCGAACCGGCGCGCCATCTCCTCCGGGCTCGCGAAGTGGTAGAGATCTCCCTGCAGCATCTGCGCCCCGGGACCGGCCTCAATCTGGGCCAGCACCCGCTGCACGGGGGCGTCCTCGCGGCGGGCGTAGTGGACATCGTTGGTCGCCACCAGCGGCAGGCCGAGTTGGCGCGCCGCCCGCACCAGGCCCGGCAAGCCGCGGCGCTCCTCGGGCAACTGGTGGTCCTGCACATCGATGTACAGGTCACCCGCTGGCCACACGTCCGCCCACCGCTGCAACCAGGCCATCGCCTCCTCCTCGCGCCCGGCCGAAAACCAGCGCAAAGGCAGCGACTCCCCCCCGCCCACCAGGGCGATGAGGCCCGCCGAATGGGAGGCCAACTCCGAGAACGTCACAAACGGCTGACGATCCCGCCGGTGCGCCCGCGTGACGAGCCGCACGAGGTTTTGGTAGCCCTCGTAGCCGGTGGCGAGGAGGACGGCGTGATCGAGCGGCGGACCGTTCGGCCGGCCTTCCGCCAACGTCTCCGCGTCCTGGTCGGCGCCCACGGCCAACTGCGCGCCCACGATGGGCTTCACGCCCGCCTGTTTCGCCATCTGGTAGAAAGCGACGGCGCCGTACAGGGCATTGGTGTCCGTCACCGCCACCGCGGGCATTTCCATCTCGGCCGCCAGACGCACCAGGTCCGCCAGGCGAAGGGCCCCTTCGCGCAGCGAATACTCGCTGTGCACGTGCAGGTGAACGAATTCCATCCTCCATCCCTCCTCCCGGCGCTTATCGCTCCAACACCTGGGTCGTCAGCATGGCCTTCGCGCTGAAGTCCTGCCCCGCGTACACTTCGACGTCCACCTTGGCGAAGCGGCGCCCGAAGTCGAGGATGCGGGCGCGCACCTCCAGCCGCGCGTCCACAGGGACTGGTTTCATGAAGTACAGCGTGACATTCTCCACCACCATGTCCACCTTGCGGTTGCGCTGCAGGCAGGCGAGCGCGCAGTTCTCAATCAGCACCATCAGCGGCCCCGTCGCCAGGGTCCCCGTGGCGCCCGTCATCTGCGCCGTGACTTCGCCCACCACGGAGAGGGTCCGGTCGTCGTGGTGAACCTCCTCGAACCCGCGCAGGACGATGCCTTCCACCGTCTCGCTCATCTGCGGCTGCCGGCTGGTCAGCTGCAGCGCGCGGATGACGTCCTGGCGGCTCAGCACGCCGACCAGGCGCTTGTTCTGCACCACCGGCATTAGCTCGATGTCCTCCCACACCATCTGGTGCGCGGCCGACGCGATGGGGGTCTTCAAGGAAACGGTGTGCGGGTTGCGCGACATCACCTGCTCCACCGGCGTGTCCGGCGCGGACTCCGCCACGTCGCGGGCGGTGACGATACCGACCACCCGGCCCGCGTCGTCCACCACCGGGAAACGGCTGTGCCCGCTCTTCTCGGCGATGTCCAGGTAATCGCGCACCGTGGCGCGCCGGGGCAGGACCGCCAACTGCTGGTTGCTAAGGACGTCCTCGACGAAGACGATGTCTTTTTTGATGAGCCGGTCATAGATGGCGCGGTTGATGAGCGTGGCCGTGGTGAAGGTGTCGTAGGTACAGGAGATGATCGGCAGTTGCCGCTCGTTGGCGAGCCGCTGCACCTCCTCCGACGCGGTGAAGCCACCCGTGATGAGCACCGCCGCACCGTGTTCCAGCGACATGCGCTGCACCTGTTCCCGGTTGCCAACAATCATCAGGCTCCCCGGTTCGATGTAACGCACCGCCGCCTCGAGCTGCATGGCGCCGATGACGAACTTGTTCAGCGTTTTGTACAACCCGTCGCGCCCGCCGAGCACCGTGCCGTCGACGATGCCGACCACCTCGGCAAACGTCAGGCGCTCGATGTGCTTCTTCTGCGGCCGCTCGATGCGCACCGTTCCGATCCGATCGATGGCGCTGACCAACCCTTGCAGCTCGGCCTCCTTGATGGCCCGGTACGCGGTGCCCTCGCTAACCCGCAGGGTGCGCGCGACCCCGCGCACGCTGATGCGCGCGCCAATCGGCAAGGATTCGATGTAGGACAAGATCTGCTCGTGTTTGGTGCCCATGCCGTCCTCCGTCCCCGCGCCGTACGCGGCCGGCGCGGCGGAAGTGTCCACTTCCCTTCCCATTATACATCGCACCCGCGGCGCCCGCCGAACGGGGCACAGACGGAGCACCGGAGAGGTAACCGTGAATTTGATGTGATTGGAACAGATAGGCAGGACAATACGAAACCATTTCAACGTATTTTCGTTCATGACATCAGAATACAGTGAAAAATTTCATTTATTGCCGGCCGTCGAAAGCCAATCAGCGCCTCCGTGGGCCCCGATAAGTCGAAAACCGTTCCTACATGTGTCCCGAGGCGTTCGCATAAGTGCGAATCGGTTGCAAATCTCTGTGAGCCTGGTCAATTGAACACCATTTTGTTCACAACCGCGTTGGGCGCGGCGCCCGCGGGCCCGTCCACACGCCCCATGACACCCAGAAAACACCGTGCGAACGCGACATGCGTCCGGCCCCTGTTCCTGTTACACTAAGGTCGATCCCGGGGTCTCCCCGGACTGCTGTCAAGGAGGGAAACGGGTGCAGTCGCCTCGCCTGCCGCGCATCGACGTCAATGACGTGTTCCACCCGAAAGGGCACTGGTTGTTCGTCTATTCCGTGCGCATCGTGATCATCCTCGCCGGTTGCCTCATCGGCGCCGTCGCGGTCAACAGCTTCCTCGCCCCCGCCCGCATCTTGCCCGGCGGCGTGACGGGCATCGCGCAGCTGCTGTATTATTTCCTGCACGTGCCCATCGGGGCCGTCTACTTTCTGCTCAACATCCCGCTGTTCGTCCTGGGGTACCGGTTTCTCGGGAAGCGGTTCGTGCTGCTCACCGGGATCGCGGTGGTGGCCTTCTCGGCCTTCACCGACCTGGTGCACCTCGGGTTCCATCTGCCCACCACCGATCCGCTGCTCATCAGCCTTTACGGCGGCGTCCTGCTCGGCATCTCGTCCGGGCTCATCATCCGGGTCGGGGGATCGTCCGGGGGCACGGATATCCTCAGCCTCGCCATCAACCGGGTGACGGGCCGCAGCGTCGGCGGCGTGTCGTTTGGCATCAATCTGCTGATTGTGCTCGCGTCGATGTCCGTCTTCGGCGTCCAGGCGGGCCTGTATTCCCTGGTGTCGATGTTCGCCACCTCGCGCGTCATCAACACCCTGATGAACTTCCAGAACCGCAAGACCGCGCTGATTGTCAGCCCGCGCGCCCCGGAGATCGCCCGCGCCATCGGCACGCGGCTGGGGCGGGGCAGCACGCTCATCCAGGCGTCCGGCACCTACACCAACGCCGCCACCGGCGTGCTGATGTGCGCCCTGACCCACTTCGAGCTGTCGGAGCTGCGGGCCATCTGCACCGAGATCGATCCGCACGTCTTCATCTCCGTCCTCGAGACGACGGAGATTGTGGGTCACTTCCGCCGCCTGCCGGATTGAGCGCCCCCGTCCCCGTCCCCGTCCCCGTCCCCGCCTCCGTCTCGCGGCCCGCCGCCCGCGGGACGCCGCACAGAGCCACGGCCGCTACGGCCACCACGCCCGCCGGAAGGGGCTGCTGGACCGCCTCGTCCGGCCGGTTGGCGGGCGTTTAACGCCTCTCATTTTTGTCTATAACGAGACTGTAAAGACCAACCAGAACTCGTACTGGAATGCGAAGGAGGGTCTCGCGATGAGGCAGATCCCGTCGACCGTCGTGGCGTGCGCACTGCTCATCATCTTCGCGTCCTGGCCGACCGTGCGGACGTGGGCGGAATTAGGAATGATTCAACACTACCTGACCCACGCCCTGTACGGTCTGGCCGGGGTGCTGTTCGGTCTGCAGACGGCATGGTGGGCCCACGCCAGCGACGTGATCGCCCAACCCGAGGAGAGGGGGATCAGCTCGTGAAGCGAACGGTGGGACAGGCCACCCTGTGTGCCTACATCGGGGTGGTGCTGCTGTTGGCCGGTTTCTTCCCGGGGCTGCCGGACACGCTGCCCGACTACCGGTTGGTGCACGCCGTCTGGCACGTGATGGTGTTCGTCGGCGCCGCGCTGTTGGTGTACGGGCTGGAAACCCTGCGCCTGCTGGCGCGCCGCCACCGCCGGATGACGTCGTGACCTCCGGCGCAGGACCCGCAGGGCCGGACGGGGGACACCCCGGCCGGCAGCCCTTGACTCGTGCCCTCTCTTCCCTCGCTCCCGCGCGGGTGTCGCACACGCGACCCCGCGCATTTGCTTTTCTCCCCCAGGCCCCCACCCTCACAACGCCCCGTGCCCTGGCGAAGCTATGAGTGTCTCGCGCGAGACGGACGAAATTCAGGAGGATATAACCGTGAAGCGATGGAAGCCAAACTCAGCCGCCAAGGGCTGGACCCTGGCCATCGCCGCGGTGATGGCAGCCACCCTCTGGGGCTGCGGAGGATCCCACACGGGAGCGGGCAAGGCGGACGCGCCCGGTTCGGGGACGGCGCCGGCCAGCAACGCCGCCGGAGCTGCGGCGAACGCCGCCGCGTCCACCACCATCACCCAGGCGGAGAGCAACCTGGCGGCGGGCGGATCAGGCAAAGTCCCCGCTCAGCAGCAGCAAAAGGCCCAAAATTCTATCAACCAGTTGGTGTCTGCCATCAATCAGATTCACGATTAAGGTCTGAAGGAGGAGAATGCAAAGCATGAAATCCCGGTTGACCCTGACCGCGACGGCCTTGATGGCCCTGTCCAGCGCCGCTGCCTTCACGGTGCCCGGCGTCGCCTTCGCGAACGAGCGCACCGCCCACTACACGACTACGGACGGCAATGTGACCCTGTACAGCCTTCTCGACGGCCACCTGTCCTCTGGTTCGGCGCAGGGTTGCGATCAGGATCACCAGAACACCAGCGGCAAACACGACAAGACGGACGCCTCGTCGGCGAAAGCCGCCAAGACGTCCGACGCCCACGGCAAGGATGCGAACAAACAGAAGGACGAGAAGGCCCCGGTTCACCAGGATCACGGATGGCACCTGGGCGCGCTGTGGGGCGGGCTCCTGGGCGCCGCCGCAGGCGCGCACGGAAACGTCACGGTCAGCGTGAGCAACACCGTGAGCAATACCGCCGGCAACGACGCGGGCAACACGGAAGGCAACACGCAGAACGCGAGCACGGGGACGTCCAACCAGACCGGTACGGATTCGTCCGACGCCACCCGCCGGGCGGCGGTCCAGGCGCTGCAACAGGCGCTGGCGGCCCTGCACCGGGATCAAAAGGCGGAACAGGCGGCGCATCAACAGTTGGTCGCGTCCGCGCGCCAGTTCATCCAGGCGATGCAGCTCGCCGTGGCCGCCGGCGACACGAACGCCGTGGACACGGGCATGAACCAGATGACGTCCATCCTGAAAAGCCTCAACGATGCGCTCAAAGCCCAATCGGACGCTGACGCGAACGCCCAGACGGGCGACCAGGCGCAGGCCAAAGGCGACCTGCAGAAGGCGCTCGCGGCCATCGCCGCCGCCGATCAACGCGTGCAAGCCAAGACCAAGGCCATGCAGCAAGCGGCGCAGCAGCTCGCCGCGTTGGCGCAACAGGTCCGCCAGTCGGCCTGGAATACCCTGCAAGCGAGCGGTACCGCCGCTGGCAACACGTCGGCCAGCGTGAGCACTTCTGCGGGCGGCAACACGGTCTCCGGCAACACGTCTGCGAGCGGGAGCGCCGCGGGCAACGGCACTGGCGGCAACGTGACCATCACGGCGGTCGGATCCACCTCGTCCGGGAGCTGACCCGGGCGTTAGGGAGCCACGCGGAAACGCACAAAAATCCCCGGTCTATGCCGGGGATTTTTGTGTGCAAAGCCGCTCGTCAGCTTCTCTCGGCGTCCACGCGGGATCGCAGGGCCCGCGCCGCTGCCTCCGGATCGGGGGCGCTCATCACGGCCGACACCACCGCGATCCCGCTGGCGCCACAGCGCATCGGCTCCCCAGCATTGGCCAGGCCGATGCCCCCGATGGCCACCACCGGGATGCGGACGCTGCGCACGATCTCCGTCAGGCCGTCCAGGCCGGTGAATCCCGCATCCGGCTTCGACTGGGTCGGATACACCGCGCCCACGCCCAGGTAATCGGCCCCGTCCAGCTCGGCGGCGACGGCCTCTTCCACCGTCTCCGCCGATACGCCGATGACCTTCTCCGGACCCAACAATCGCCGTGCGTCCCGGCAGGAGATGTCGTCCTGGCCGACGTGCACCCCGTCGGCGTCGACGATGGCCGCGACGTCCACGCGATCGTTGATGAAAAACAACACCCCCGCCCGGCGCGTCAGCTCGCGCAGCGCCCGGCCCAGTTCCACGAACCGGCGCCCCAGCTCCTGCTTCCGTCGCAGCTGCACCGCCGTCGCGCCGCCTGCGATGGCCCGTTCCACGATGGGCAACAGCGCCTCCCCGTCCGGGCGCTCATCCGTCACCACGTACAGCTTGAGCGCCTGCTGAAGCCGGGCCGGGTCGCGCCACCCCGCACCCACGGTGCCGGCACGCCCCGTCATGCCGGGAGCACCTCGATCTTCGCCACCTCGCTAACGTACGCGCCGTCCAGGTGGTACAGGGCATCGAACAAAGCCGCCTGGAAGGTGCCCGGCCCCTGTGCCTTGTCGGCCGCCAGTTCGCCGGCGACGTTGTAGCACGTCAGCGCGGCCACCGCCGCCTCCGCGTACGCCGCCGCGTCCTGCCCGCGGCCGGCCGCCGCCGCGAAGGCGCCGAGAATGGCCGTGGCCACGCACCCGGAACCCGTGATGGCCGCCATCAGCGGGTGGCCGTTGGAGAGGGCCCACACCCGCTCGCCGTCCGTGACGTAATCCGTCGGCCCTGTGGCGATCACGCAGCACCCGTGCGCGCTGGCGTACCGGCGCATGGCCTCCGGCAACCCGGACGCCGCCCCCTGGCTGTCGACCCCTTTGACCTCGCCGCCCGCGCCGAGGAGCACCCCGATCTCCCCCGCGTTGCCGCGCAGGATCGCGAGCTGCAGCTCCCCGGTGAGGCGTTCGGCCACCTCGTTGCGGTAAGGCGTGGCGCCGACGCCGACCGGATCGAACACCACCGGCACCCCGGCCGCATTGGCCGCCTGGCCAGCGATCCGCATTGCCTCCACCACATCCTCGTCGAGGGTGCCCATGTTCAGCGCAAGCGCCCCGGCGATGCGCGCCATGTCGGCCACCTCCTGCTTGGCGTACGCCATCACCGGCGACGCCCCGATGGCCAGCAGGCCGTTGGCCGCCACGTTGGTCACCACCAGGTTGGTGATGTTGTGCACCAGCGGGCGCTCCCGGCGCACTTTGTCCAGCCACGCCGCCACATCCACGGTCGTCATTTAACATCCTCCCTCCAGGCGTTCCCACTGCCCGTCCACCAGGCGATAGGCGCCGCCCGCTTGAATGCCCGCGGCCAGCGTGGGCCGTACGGAGTGATCCGTGGGCCCGTGCCCGGCGCCCACATCCCAATCGGCGGCCGACGCGATGGCCGCGTAGATAAACGCTTTCGCGGAGGCGATGGCCTCGGCGTCGCTCCACCCCAACGCCAGGCCCGCCGCCGTGGCCGAACTGAACGTGCAGCCCGTGCCGTGGGTCTTGCGGCTGGAGACCCGCGGAGTCGCCAGGTACGTGAATCGGTCGCCGTCGTATACGATGTCCACCGCGTGCCCCTGAGTTTCCAGGCTGTCCCACGGCGCGTCTTTGAGCCAAGCGGCCTGGCTGTGGCCGCCCTTGATGACGACCACCTTTGGCCCGAGCCGGTGCAACGCCTCCGCCGCCCGGTGACACGCCGACCACGAATCCACGGGGAACCCGGCCAGCACCTCCGCTTCCGGGATGTTCGGCGTCACCACGCGCGCCAGCGGCAGGAGCCGCTGCCGCAGGGTCGCCACCGCGTCGCCGTCGATGAGCGCCTCGCCGCCTTTGGCGACCATCACCGGATCGACGACCAACCGATCCACGCCAGCCACCGCCAGACGGCCCGCGACGACGGAGATGATCTCGGCGCTGCCGAGCATGCCCGTCTTGACGGCGTCCGCCCCGATGTCGCCGAGGACGCTGTCCAACTGCTGTTGGACGAACGCGGGATCGACGTACTGCACGCCCTGCACCCCGAGCGTGTTCTGCGCCGTGAGCCCGGCGATGACCGACGCCCCGTACACCTCATACGCGGCGAAGGTCTTCAGGTCCGCTTGGATGCCGGCGCCCCCGCCGGAGTCCGACCCCGCGATGGTCAACGCCCGCACCACATGCCCCGATGCGGTGATCCGCATGTCTGCCCCTCCTGTCCCTGACACCTGTGCACAGCCGAAATGTACCGCACCCACCGCGCGGTTGCAATGACGTGCGGGTGGGGTGCATCGCTCCGCTTCTGCTCCGCAAGCCGCTGCGCGATGCACCCCACCCCCTTAGCCGTTGCGTGGGCGGTTCATCACCGCTTCGCGCTGTGCCCCACTCCCTCGCAGGCGGCGTGGGCGTTTCGCTTCGTTTGTGCTGCGCAAGACACTTCGCGAAACGCCCACGCAGCACAGATGGAGTCGCCTTCGCCGCCTCAGCAGACGCCATCCCCTTCGGCAAGGGTGGGGCGCGGCGCTCCGCTTGTGCTGCGCAAGCCGCTCCGCGCCGCGCCCCATCCGCAGAAAAAAAATCACCTACCACACGGTAGGTGTGCGAAAGACACGCAATACAGGGGTTAGGTACAGTGCTACGAGAGACAGTATAGCGAGGACGCCCGCCATGCGCATGGGACCTTGGGCCCATCTTTCCTTAAGTTTCGATTGATTGTACTGGACTTGATAAAGTAATTTTCTTCCTCACCGAACCACAACCCGCGTCGTCCCCGCCATCCCAGACGGGCTTTGCGCGCGGCGCAGCCCGGCACGGTGCCGACGCGGCCGGTTGCCGCGCCGGTGCCGCAAGGAGAAAGCGGAGCAGGGGTTAGGCACTCGGGAACAGGTCCGAGGACAGGTACCGCTCGCCGGTATCGGGCGCCAGCCACAGCACGCGCTTGTCGCGCGGGAGCCCGGCCGCGATGCGCACTGCGTGGAACGCCGCCGCGGCCGCCGACGCGCCGACCAGGATGCCCTCTTCCGCCGCCAGGCGGCGCGCCATCCGCTGGGCGTCGTCGTCCTCAATCAACAGGACCTCGTCGTAGATCTCCCGGTTCAAGATGGCCGGGATGAATCCCGGGCCCGTCCCCGGGATTTTGTGCGGTCCCGGCTGACCCCCGGACAATACGGGCGATCCCGCCGGCTCCACCACGTAGATCTTGAGCCCGGGGATCTTCTCCTTCAACACCTCGCCGGTGCCCGTGACCGTCCCGCCGGTGCCCGCCGTCAAGACGAACACGTCCAGTTTCCCGTCAAACGCCTTGAGGATCTCGAGGGCGGTGGTGTTCCGGTGCGCATCCGGGTTGGCCGGGTTCTCGAACTGCATCGGGATGAAACTGTCCGGGATCTCGGCGGCCAGGCGGTTGGCCTCCTCGATGGCGCCCGTCATCCGCTTCGACGCGGGCGTCAGCACCACCTTCGCCCCGTAGGCCTTGAGCAGTTTCACCCGTTCCTCGGTGGCGTTGTCGGGCATCGTGATGATGCACGGATAGCCTTTGGCGGCGCACACCATCGCCAGGCCGATGCCGGTGTTGCCGGATGTCGGCTCGACGATGGTCGTCTTGCCCGGGGTGATCTTGCCCTCCTGCTCGGCGCGCAGGATCATGTTGAGCGCCGCCCGATCCTTCACGCTCCCGCCCGGGTTGAACGACTCCAGTTTGGCGAACACCTGGGCGCCGTTCGGATCCGGGATCCGATTCAGCCGGACGACGGGCGTGTTGCCCACGAGATCGAGCACGGAATCGTACAGTTTTTGTTCCATCGATACACGCTCCCATCCAATGACGGTGACGGGGCTATCATACCACTTCCTGCCTCGGCGAATCACACCGGTCCCCCGGCGGACGCCGGACAGATCCCAGCGCTCACGAACCGAATCGTTTGCCAGGAGAAGTCCGAAGATTCCCCCTTGCCAACCGTCTTGATTCATTGTAGATTATACCTGTAAGTCCACCCGGAAAATAGATTATTCTCACGGGCATCCTGCGAAACGCAAGGAGGGGATTCTCTTGTCCAACACCTTCCAGGACGCACTCGTCTCCACCGACTGGGTCGCGGCCCACAAGGACGACCCGAATGTCCGCCTCGTCGAGGTCGACGTGGACACCAGCGCCTACGACTCCGGCCATATCGAAGGCGCCATCGCGTGGAACTGGACGACGCAATTGAACGACCAGGTGCGCCGCGACATCCTCAGCCGCGACCAACTGGAGGCGTTGCTCGGCCAGTCGGGCATCACGCGCGACACGCTCATCGTGCTGTACGGGGACAACAACAACTGGTTCGCCGCGTACGCTTACTGGCAATTGAAGATCTTCGGCCACGAACCGGTCAAACTGATGAACGGCGGCCGCAAGAAGTGGGAACTGGAAGGCCGGCCGTTCGTCAAGGACGTCCCCCAGGTGCAGCCCGTCACCTACCAGGCCAAGGAGCCCGACTTCGCCATCCGGGCGAAACAGCCGGACGTGGCCGCGACCATCGGCCAGAGCGGGTACGCGCTGGTCGACGTGCGCAGCCCGCAGGAATTCACCGGCGAGGTCATCGCCCCGCCGGGCATGACGGAGACGGCCCAGCGCGGCGGCCACATCCCCGGCGCCATCAACATCCCGTGGGCGCAGGCGGTCAACGAGGACGGTACCTTCAAGTCTCCGGATGAACTGCGCGCGCTCTACGAGAGCAAGGGCGTCACGCCGGACAAGGATGTCATCACCTACTGCCGCATCGGCGAGCGGTCGGCGCACACCTGGTTCGTTTTGCGGGAGCTGCTCGGGTATCCGAAGGTGCGCAACTACGACGGGTCCTGGACCGAGTGGGGCAGCATGGTCGGCACGCCTATTGAGAAGTGAGCGGTATGCCAAATTACGCACGCGTCTCGGACCTCCCCATCGCAGCGCAGTTGTACGCGCAGGTCGCATCCGGGGAGAAACCGGAGAAGGCGCAGGTCTTCTTCGACGCCGCGGTCTTGAACAAGTACCGCGAGGCCGGCGGATACCGCATCATCCGCACGAACACCTCAGGGCGCATCAGCAAACCCGGCGGCTGGAGCCTGGATTTCGGCATCAGCGGTGAAGGAGACAGCATCCTGCACATCCCGGTGGAGTCGCTGGTTCACCGCATTCCGGAGGCGGAGAAATCCCACTGGTTGGCGCACCTCATCACGCTGCCCGTCAGCGCCAACTTCCTCAAAGGGCTCATCCGCCCCGGCTGCCTGGACGACGGTGACATCCGGACGTGGTGATCCCACGCCGGCCGCCCCTGCCCGCATCGCGCGCAGGGGCGAGCCCGGCAGCGGATCGATGGCATCCATCGTGGAACTGCCGGATGACAGCGGATCGTTGGCGTCCATTGTGGAGCTGCCGAAATGCGGCCGGCCCTGTGATGTGCGCAGTGAAGGATGAAGGACCCCAACGCGTGAAATGGATGTAGACAGGCCAGCCCCTCCCCAATGGGGCGGGCTGGCCTCTTTGTCTTCCGGCCGTTTCCCTTTGGCGTGATCCACTCGCCGCCGATCCAGTCGCGGGTCTGCGTCATGTGTCCCTCGACGATATACGTCATGCTCGCGCGATCTCACGTCAACGGTGCGGGATTGAACAGGCACAAGTCATTCTGCAAGCCCCATCGCTCCGCCCATGTCCGCCTCTTCCCACTCGCGACTTCCAAAATGAAGTTGAAAATCTCCCACCCGACGTCCTCTATGGATCGTTCGCCCGTGGCGATGGTCCCCGCATTCACATCAATCAAATCGCTCCAGTGATCGGCCAACGCGGTGCGCGTAGAGACCTTCACGACTGGGGCCATCGCCAAACCGTACGGTGTACCCCTGCCGGTGGTGAATACGTGCACATTCATGCCGGCTGCCAACTGCAGTGTGCCACAGACGAAATCGCTCGCCGGAGTGGCCGCGAAGATGAGTCCGCTTCGCGTCGCTTTTTCCCCTGGCGCAAGCACGTCCACGATAGCCGTCGTTCCCGACTTCGCAATCGATCCGAGCGACTTCTCCACGACGTTCACCAGTCCGCCCCGTTTGTTCCCGGGCGATGGATTTGCACTGCGGTCGGCACCGCCTTGGCGCAGATACTCGTCATACCATTTCATTTCTCGAATCAACTTTCGTCCGACTTCCACATTCGCCACCCGCGGCGTGAGCAAGTGGACCGCGTCCCGTACCTCCGTGACCTCGGAAAAGAGCACGGTCGCTCCGGCACGTACCAACAGGTCGGCCGCGTAGCCCACCGCAGGATTCGCCGTGACACCCGAAAATGCGTCACTTCCCCCGCACTGGAGTCCGACCACCAACCCCGACGCTGGACAGGCCACACGGCGTCTGCGATTGAGGCGCGTCAGCCGTTCTTCGGCCATGTTCATGATCTGCTCTATCATGCCTGAAAAACCCTTGTGATCCTGAAGCGACACGATATTGGATGGAACGCCGGGTGTCACCCGTTCGGGCAACAGTTTCTCGCACCCCAGACCAACTGTCATGATCTCTCCGCCGAAATTTGGGTGAGTCGCGAGGTTCGCAAGCGTCCGTATGGGAATGATGGCATCTGGCGCATCGATGGCGACACCGCATCCGTACGCATGGGTGATCGCCACCACGTCGTCCACATTCGGGTACTTTGGCAACAGTTCCTGTCGAATCCGTCGGACGGCGTACTCCAAGACCCCCGTGACGCATTGCACACTTGTGATGATCCCCAAGAGATTCCGGGTGCCGACACGCCCGTCCGGGTTCCTGTATCCTTCGAACGTGTACCCCTCCAACGGAGGCATTGGTTCGGGCACACGCGTGGCCAACGGTAACTCATCCAGCTCGGGAGGCATCGGTGTCCTCACCGCGGATACGTCAACCCAGCTGCCCCGTGGAAGCGAACGCGTTGCGTATCCAATGATCTCACCGTAGCGGACAATCGGCTCATGCTCTTCGATGTCGGTCAAAGCCACCTTATGCCCTTGAGGTACGTGGCTGAGCAACCGCAACCCGGAGGGGAACACCGTTCCCTCCGGCAATCCACCCGTATTGACGACAATGGCGACGTTGTCGCTCGGATGCACCTGAATATATCTGGGTTCATCTATTGCTGATGGAACGCGGATTGTCACTGAGGTACACTCCCTCTAGTCGGAACGAGGCTGCTGAAGCAGCTTTTGACGAACGAAATTGAGATGTCGGTACATCTGCCGGAAGGACTCGTACGGGTCGTGCTTGCACAACGCCTCGTAAATCGCCTCGTGGTGCTGTACCGTGCGCTCCCGTTCGCGAATCCGGATCAAGCTGTCCGTTTTTGCATGCGCGATCAACAGCGAATCAATCATTCCCTGCACAACGGGATTGTCAGCGCTCTGCGCAATGATCCGATGGAACTCCCGGTCATACTCTCCATAGTTGTTGTCTTTGCTGTCCGCGATCTTTTGAATCGTCTCCTTCAATCGATTCAACTCTTCATCACTGATCTTCTCCGCGGCAATGGTAATCAACCCCAACTCGAGGGCCATGCGCGCCTCCACGAGCGCCGGAAGATTGTCAACAGACAACGCCAACATCACCGAGAAAGGGTGACTACCAATCTTGTCGTTAAAATAGGTGCCTCCACGAGGTCTGCGGGTGATAATGCCGAGTGTCTCGAGCGCACTCAAAGCCTCTCGGAGCACCGGACGGCTGACCTCCAGCTTCTCCATCAGTTCCATCTCGGTCGGCAATTTGTCACCCGGTTTCAACTGGCCGCTGCTCAGCAGCTGAATGATGCGATCCACCACTTGCCTGGATAGGGTGCGTCGGTGAACGGACTTGACCACAATATCAGCAGCGTCCCCCAATGAGATCCCTCATTCCGGTCGCGATATTCGGTTTTAATGTAAGACAAATCCCGACCGGTTACAAGTTACCGCACGAGAGCGGGTCTCTTGGGGTCAAAACGCCAGTTCGGAATGAGATACTGCATGGCCACTGAGTCATCCCTTGAACCAAGTCCCGCTTTCCTGTACAACTGGTGCGCTTTTTCAACCTGTTGCATATCCATCTCGATGCCCAGTCCCGGCCGATCGGGGACAGTCACAAATCCGTTCACAATCTGCAGCGGCTCCTTGGTCAAGCGCTGCCCGTCCTGCCAAATCCAGTGCGTGTCGATCGCCGTGATGGAGCCGGGGGCCGCTGCGGCCACGTGGGTAAACATTGCCAACGAAACGTCAAAGTGATTATTCGAATGCGATCCCCAAGTCAACCGCCACGCCTGACACAGCTGCGCGACACGCACAGAACCCTGCATGGTCCAGAAGTGCGGATCCGCGAGCGGAATGTCAATTGCACTCAATTGCACGGCGTGGCCGAGTTGCCGCCAGTCGGTCGCCACCATGTTCGTGGCTGTGGGCAACCCCGTGGCACGTTTGAATTCGGCCATCATTTCCCGCGCTGAGTATCCGTCTTCGGCACCACACGGGTCCTCCACGTAGGCCAAAATATCGTGCCGGTTGCGGCAGAGTTCAATCGCTTCCTGCAAGGACCAGGCACCGTTCGGGTCCAGCGTAATACGCGCATGGGGAAAGCGCCTGGCGAGCGACTCGATTGCTTCCATCTCACGATGACCTTCAAACACGCCCCCTTTCAACTTGAAGTGACGGAACCCGTATCGCGCCGCCGCCGCTTCCGCCAGGCGGACAATGTCCTCCGCCGTCAGAGCGGGTTCACGTCGCAAACGGAACCATTCGTCTTGTGCGTCCTGTTCGCTCAGATAAGGTAGATCCGTCTTGTTGCGATCGCCGACGTAAAACAGGTATCCCAAGACCTCGACCTGATCACGTTGTTTGCCCTCGCCCAACAGCGACGCGACCGGAACCTCCAGATACTGCCCCAATAAGTCGAGCATCGCCGCCTCGACCGCGGTCATGGCGTGGATGGTGGCGCGTTGATCAAACGTCTGTAGCCCGCGTCCCGCGGAGTCACGATGGCCAAAACGACGCTGGATTTCCTTCAAAACCTCAAGATACTTTCCGACAGACTGACCGATGACCAGTGGTTTTGCGTCCTCCAATGTCTGTCGGATGTGCTCCCCACCGGGAACTTCTCCAACGCCAGTGTGTCCAGCGGAATCCTTTAAAAGGACAAGATTACGTGTAAAGAACGGACCATGCGCACCGCTTAAATTCAGGAGCATGCTGTCATAGCCCGCCACCGGGATCACGTTCATGAGTGTGATGACGGGTGTCCGTTCCTTGTGTGTGTCGACTTCATGAAAGTCCGTCCGTTCCAACAACCTTATCCCCACCCAATCGTGTAGAATTTAACTTGATGTCAAGTAGGGTACTGTAAGGATGTGAGGGGACGCTTGTCAGCTCCCCACGTGCACAGGATTCGAACCGAGAGGCGACTCTTCGGGAACTTCCAATCGTTCCACAGGACGCACGACGAACAGGTAACACAGCGCGGCGACAATGACGACCACCGCGATGAAGATAAACACCCCGTTGAAAGAGTGCGTCGTGTTCAGGATATACCCGACCAACAACGGGATGACGATCCCGGCGAGGTTCCCGGCGGTGTTAAACAGACCCCCGCTAAAGCCGATGAGTTTCTTCGGAGCCATGTCACCCACCAAGCTCCAGGTCAACCCCGCCATACCTTTGGCAAACACTGACGTCGCCATAATCAACACGACTGCGATCGTAGAGTTGACGAAGTTTGCCAGAACGATGACGCTGGACAGCAGAAAGCCGATGATGATCGGGGTTTTGCGCGCAACACCGAGGGATTTTCCGCTTTTCAGCAGCAGGTCGGAGATATAACCACCCACAATTCCACCCACGAATGCGGCCAAGTACGTAATGGACGTCATAAATCCGGCCTTCAGGATGGACATATGACGTGTTTGTACCAGATAAGTCGGGAACCAGGTTAAAAAGAAGTAGACGATTGTATTCAGCGCGAATTGCGCGATATAGATGCCGATCATCTGTCGATTAGTCAACAGGAACCGCACGTGCGCCCATGTCACCTTTTCCTGCCCTTGAACATTGGCCAGGCCGCCGCCTTCCACGATATGATCAATCTCCGCTTGATTCACTCGCGGGTGATCCTGTGGATCTCGAACGAAGATGAACCAAATCACGGCCAGCACGATACCCGCAATCCCGGCGACACTGAACATCGAGTGCCAACCGAACTTTGTGAGAATCCAAGCCATCACGGGTGTGAACAGCGCCAATCCAAAATATTGGGCCGAGTTATAGATCATCACGGCGCGTCCACGTTCTTGTTGAGGGAACCACATGGTCGTCAGACGGCTGTTGCCTGGAAATGATGGCGCTTCCGCGAGGCCCAGCAAGACACGCAGAATGAGCAACACGAGAAAGCTGGTGGCAAACCCTTGGAGCAAAGTGCACACCGACCACACCAGCAATCCGACCCCGTAAACCCTGCGGGTACCGAACCTGTCCAACAACCACCCGCCCGGGATTTGCATCACCACATAGGCCCAGCTGAACCCAGACAGAATGACCCCCATCAAAACCGAGTCAATGACGAGTTCCTTTTTTAATGTGGGCACGGCCAAACTGATAATGGAACGGTCAATGTAGTTGACAGCGGTTACAATGAACAGAATCGTTAAGATCACATAACGGACATTCGTCCTCTTCTGGATCTCGCGCACCGCGGCTCCCATTTGCATACCTCCTATCGCTGAGATGCGGGTCAGATCCCGATCTCCGTCATCGCCAGAAGCAAGGCCTTGATATAACCGACCGAGTATGCGTATCCGATATTTCCGTAACTCCAGTGAACACACGTGTTTGGCCAACCAGGACGGGTGTGATATTCTACGCCCTCAAGAATCGGAACGTGGTCCGGATTGAGACAACCGTCAAATCCCACCTTGCGCAGCTCGAGCAGAACCTTGAACATGTTTAGATCGCCGTCATCCAAGAGGGCTTCCTCAAACGCTTTCGCGGTGGGCAGGCTACCCCTAATATTCCGAAAGTGGACGAGGAATATCTTCCCTTTCCGTCCAAAGTTACGAATCTCGTCGAAAACAAGAGCGCTTCCGCCTTCCTCCGCACGGGTGCCTACGCAATACACATACCCCACATGCTTGCTGGGGAAGGCATCGATCACCCGGCGGTATCCCAGACCCCCGAATAACGTTCCGGGCAAGGGGACGTCGGATGGGTGGATGCCAAGCAACACACCGTGGTCCTCTGCCTCCGGTACCAACTGAGCATAGGCCCGACAGAAACGTTCCCAATATTTCCAGTATTCCTCCAACAACAACTCGGCGGAGGCCTCTTGCGCGATCATCTCCCCTCTCGCAATCATGCCGCCGCGTTGAACGGCGCGGTATTGTACAACGCGCTGCGGATGGGTATCCCCCGCAAAACGTTGCCTGGCAATCGGTATGCCCGCTTCCCCAAAGACCTTTAGAGCCATCACCGAGTTTTCGAGCTCGCGCTCAGACTCTGGTTCATTCTGCATATAGCCGAGAGACAAGTCCGGCAAGGTCACACGGTTGATGTCCATCCCGAAGGAGCGGATCCGGCGTTTCAACCGCAGCAGAGCATCTAGATCCGGATACCCCTGTTCCTTTACCCCCGGAAATGCGGAGCCATCCCCAAAATCAATGCAATCGACACCCAATTGACTCAGTTGCCTCAGATCCTTATCGGGCAAATCCGTGCTGTAACAAGTGATGGATACTTTCATGGCATGCGTCACCTCAAATCAGTCGAAGATGCTGTCCCTGGGATACTTCGTCATCGCATGTTCAATGATGCGAGCCAATTCCCGGTAATGCTCCTCCTCCACGGACGTTAACGGTGCTCGCACACTCCGCCCCACCGGCAGGCCCACAATCTCCATGCCCGCCTTAATGAGCGCCACCGCATACCCTTTGCGTTGCTTCCGAATTCTGTGGATCGGCAAGATCACCTCCCGGTAAAGTTCATCCAACAAGTTTTGGTTCCCTGTCGACAAAGATTGATAGAACAACCTAGATATATGTGGTAAATAGTTTGACAGGGCAGATGAGTAAGAACGGTAGCCAATGGCATAATAGAAGGGCATCGTGACCTCCGCGAACGGCATCCCGTTGAACCACTCAAACCGATCCCCAACGACCTTGGTAAACTCAATATTTAGTTCCATATTTCCGTACCCGTCTTTGAACCCGACAATCTGCGGAATCTTCGCCAGTTCACATACGGTATTGAGTGTAAAAATGGCATTATCCCTCTGGTAAATGATTGCGTTCAAATCCGTACTTTCCGCTATCGTTCGATAATAATGGGCCAGCCCAGGTTGTTCGGCCTGAACAAGATAGGGAGGAAGAATAAGGTAACCATCCACCCCGACCTGTTCGGCAATTGCAGTCAGCTCAAGTGCATGGGAGATATTTCCCCCTACTCCGGCATAAACGGGAACCCTTCCTGCAGCAACCGATACAGCAGTTTCCAACATGACCCGGTACTCGTCCCGGCTCAACGCGTGAAACTCACCAGAGCCGCAGGCGATAAAAATCGATTTTAATCGATGGTCAATCAGAAACTGGATGTTGGATGCCAAAGCGTCGATGTCCAATTTCCCCGTGGCATCAAAGGGGGCGACGGGAAAGCCGTGAATGCCCTGCGGAAATGCACGTCGCTTTTCTATCACTCCGGTCCTCTCCTTTGAGCATTTCCATCAAGCGAGAATCTGCCAACCACTATGAGCATATGTTTCTTGTCATATTGTAATACAATATTCTTGTCTGCACAATATGAGCGAAGTAACCTTCCGCCAATTCAATCACAGGATTCCAGTCAATGGGACACCTATCGGCCATGCTGCGCCATTGGACTCGATGAAATGAAGGGGCAGGATTCCAAGATGCATGAATGGGGAATGAGAGGAGCATCTGATCAGTAAAGCCCGCGCGATCGACTGCCATGATGTACAACCGCACGCCTGATATTCCAACAGTACCCTTTCATCACTCCGTATAACGGACGGCCGCACCCTCTTTCCTTCTGAAACTAACCGCCATCCAAGGGCCAGATAGCCCGAACCATGCGGCCTATCCCCGAATCATTGGCCGCAGAATTTGGCCCATCGCCGTCCACGCTGTCGATCCCGCCGGGGCCCCCGGGCCCCAGCCAGCCGGGGCCACCCGCCCACACTCGCGCCAACCTCCCGCGTCCGCACCTCCACCACGCACGCCTGCCGCTCAACCGCCCGACAGCAGGCGTTCAATCTCCTTCGCCGCCGGCTCGTCTGCCGCGATCAGCAGCAACGTGTCGTCCCCCGCGATGGTGCCGAGGAGCCCCTCGACTTCCAGCCCGTCAATCAGACTGGCGACGGAGTGGGCGTTGCCCGGCAGAACCTTGAGCACGAGCAGGTTGCCCGCCCGGGCCAGCGAGACGAACACCTCCGTCAGCCGGCGGCGCAGGGTGTCGAGCGAAGCTACGCTGGCGGTGATGGGGATGGCGTACTTGTAGCGCCCGTTGGCCCCGACCACCTTGATGAGCTGCAGCTCCTTGATGTCGCGCGAGATGGTCGCCTGCGTGACGGTGAACCCGGCTTCCTCCAGGGCCTGGACGAGCTCCTCCTGCGTTTCGATCTCGTTTTGGCTGACGATCTCCTTGATCTTCATGTGCCGCTTTTCTTTCAGTGAAATCCCTGCGGTCACCAAGATCCCTCCATGGCCGGCCAGGCCAGTGTCACTGAATGCGATGCGCCGCGCCGAGCGGCCAGAGCACGAATTCAGCCTTCCCGATGATGTACGACCTCGGCACGTAGGTGTTCTGCCAGTACCGGCTGTCCTCCGAGACGGTCCGGTTGTCGCCCAGCATGAAGTATTCCCCGTCCGGGACATGGTACGGTCCCCAATTGCCGCTCGTCGGCTGGTCCAGATACGGTTCCTTCAACGGTTGATTGTTCACGAACACCTTTCCGTCGTGGATGGTCACGGTATCGCCCGGCATGCCGATGATGCGTTTCACGAAGATCTTCGACGGATCGTCGGGGAAGTGGAACACCACCACCTCGCCGCGGTAGGGCTGTCCGAATTCCGTCGCCAAGTGATTGGTGAGGATCAGGCATGGGTCCATGATGGTCGGACGCATGGACGAGCTGGGGACACGGTTGAGATCCACCACCCAGTGCCGGATGCCGAGGGCGATGAGCACCCCGAGCGCGATCGGCCACACCCAGTCCCACAATTCTTTCCAGACCGAGCGTTTGGCCTGTGTTTCAGCCATGTCTCCACCTCGCCTCATTGACTTGCATCCAGGATACCGGCACACCGGCCGGCCGCGCACCGTTATGCACCCGGTGCACCCACAGCGTCTGCAGCGCGGGGGCGATGTACGAGACCGCCACCCCGAGTGCTGCCCCTGCGACGTCGTCCATCCCGTAATGGAAACGGAGGTACAGCGTCGCGAATACAATCGACACCCCGAGCGGCGCGTACAAGAGGCACCAGATCCTGCAGTGGCGCCACACGTACATGAACATGACGACGGTCAACGCCGTGTGCAGGCTCGGGAAACAATCCCGGGGGATGGCAAACCGGTCGAGGGTGAAGACAGGCGCGATGTCCCCCACCGGGATTGAAAAATGCAGGGTGTATCCCGGCCCGATGACCGGGACCAGCAGATAGCAGGCGTACCCGGAGTAAAACGCCAGCAGCGACGCCAGCAGATACTCGGAAGCCGCCTCCCGGCTGCGCCACACCAACAGGAGGATGGTGAAAAACAACAGCCAGAACCAGGAGATGTACGCCCCGGTCAGCAGGTGGGTCAACCACGGCCGCACCAAGGGCTCGAGCCAGTCGGCGACCTGCCGTCCGAACAGGGTGGCGTCCATGCGCTGAATCGCCGGGTCGCGCAGGCCGGAGTGAATCACCGGTACGTAAAAGTTTACCACACGAAACACCAGCAACAAGGCACAGTAGGAAAGAAACACGCGGACGGCGAAACCAAAACGGTGCCATCCCGCCCGGCGACGGTCGCGCATCCACCGCACGGCACCGGCGAACACCAGCAATCCAAACAAGAGGGCAACGGGGATGAACCGCCCGTAGATGCCGGCGATGATCCCCACGACCCGCCAGTGATAGCCAGGGATGCCGGACGCCTCATCGAGGCGATGGGCGAAGGCGAAAAATATCCACAGGGCGGCACCGGTCGCGGCCAGGCCCAGCCATTCGAACGGTTCAAGGCGCGAGAGCGCCTGTCGGAACGAATCCATGGCTCCCTCCCATCGGGTCGTGCGAACCGGGCCGAGCCCTGACGACCCGGCTCATGTCCATGATACCATGACGAGTGGAAAGGAGGCCAAAACGGTGGAGTTCCTCAACGGCGCGCTCAATCCGGTGGTCACCATCGCCCTGTGCGCCCTCTTCGCGTGGCGCATCGTGCGGCGGGAAGATGGCGGATCGAATGGCGGAGCGAAGTGAAAAACGCACTCCGCCTCAGCCCAGGCTGCGGCGGAGGCCCTGCCGGGCAGGTTCGTCCGGAGCGGGCAAGATCTCCATCTCCTCCAGCATGCGGCTGCGTTCCTTGTCCGCGCCGACCAAGAAGTACAGGTTGGCCGACAGGACGAGCGCGGTGACGAGGATCCACAGCACCGTGAAGGTGCCGCCGAGCCCCGGCCGCAACGCCGGCAGGCGCGGCAACGCATACACGGCCAACCCCACCAGCGCGCAACTGTACACCATCGCCCGGTGTTTCGTGTACGGGACCTCTTTCATTTTCCGTTTCACGATCATCCCTCCCCAGTGCATCCCTGTACATGCTATGCCCGGCCACGGCTGGCCATACCTATGTATATCCCCATCCCCGCTGCGGCACCTTAGTGACCGGAGGCCAACTTTCGTGAGGAGGGAAACGCATGAGCGTTTTGGAGAACTGGGAACGGTGGCAAGAGTTCCTGGGCGAACAGGTGGACAAGGCCCAGGCGATGGGCGTATCCAACGACAAGATCACCGAGGTCGCGCACCGGATGGGTTCGTTCTTGGCCGAAAAGGTCGACCCGAAAAACCCGCAGGAGCGCCTGTTGAAACAGATGTGGGACGCCAGCAACGAGGACGAACAACACACGTTGGCTTCCATCATGGTCAAAATGGCGGATCGGGCGCACTGAGCGGTCTTGCGCGGACATGCCGGCGCGTTTCGCGGATGGCCGGCTTTGTGCCACAGGGGTTGGCCACTGGCTAACCCCTGTCGTCTTTCATCATCGGGTGCGGGAACAGGCCATCTTCGAGGCCTTTGCCCAACAGTTGATAGATGTCCATCAGCACCGCCATCACGTGACGTTCCAGTGCCAGGTACTCGGCGATGTCCCGATTGAGCGACACCACCTGGCCCAATTGCTCGAACCGGCGGCGCTCCTCTTCCGACGGCGTCTTCCCCTCCATCGCCTGGGCCTGCATCTCCCATTCGCGCGCGCGAAAGTCCTGGAGCATGCGCAGGGTGGCCTCATCGGCAGCGATGCGGTCGTGCACCTCTTTCAGTCGCTGAAACTCCGGCGTGGACCGGATGTCCTTCAACAGCGCGTTCGCCGTGTCGTAAGGATTCATCGCCCCACCTCCCGAATCATCCGGCTCGTTTTATCTGGACTTCAGTATATCAAACCGTCAGCCTCCGTTTGCCGATGTCCGTCTGAAAACCGGTATAATGAGGGATTGAGGAGGATTTGGTATGGCTGACGTTCGAACGCTGTACGACTGGGCGGGCGGGGATGAGACCATCCGCCGGCTGGTCGAGGTGTTTTACAGCAAGGTCCCGCAGGACGAGGACCTCGCCCCCTTGTTCCCCGAAGACTTGTCGGAGGTCCGCCACAAGCAGCATCTGTTTCTGACCCAGTTTTTCGGCGGACCGCCTCTTTTCTCGCAAGCGTATGGCGCCCCGATGCTGCGCGCCCGCCATCTCAAGGTGCGCATCACCCGCCGGCACGCCCGCGCCTGGCTGCGCCGCATGGGCGAATCGCTGCAAGAAGTGGGCATTCAAGGCCCGCTGTACGATGTCATGATGGAGCGCCTGACGCGCACGGCCATACACATGGTCAATTCGGAGGAAGACGAGCATCCGGCCGCTCCCTGAGGAGGGATGGTATGTCCACTGGATCGCGCATCGCGCACCTGCGCCGGGCGCGCGGCCTGACCCAGGCGCAACTGGCGTCGGCCGCTGGCGTGAGCGCAAGCACCATCGCCATGTATGAAACCGGCCGGCGAACCCCGGATCCGGAGCATTTGGACAAGCTGGCCGCTGCCCTCGGCGTGCCGCCGGACCAGCTCAAGCCCGGCCCGGCAGACGCGGAGGAGGCCCGGCCCGTGCACGACGGCCCCGCGTCCGCCGGTCCAGTGCCGGCGGGTACCGCATATGCAGGCGAGCAGAACGCCGGCGCGGCCGGGGCAGGCCTCGGCCCCGATGCGGCGGGGGATGGACCGGAGTCGGCCGACGAGCAGCGCCAGGAGAAATCAGCGCAGGACCCGGCCGAGCCGGCTCACGACTCGCCATCCCAGGAGGGCCCCGCCGGCCAGCCAAGCCCATCGTATCCAGCCATCCCGCTCGACCGCTTCGAGGCGCGCCTGATCCTGTTTCTGCGATTGAACCCGCAGGCGCGCGCCTTCATCGAGGCCTACCTGGCGGCCGACGAGCGGCGCCGCCAGCAGATCCACAAGACCTGGCGCCTCATCCACGAACTGCAGCCCTGATCTCCGCCACGACCCATCGCGCTCGTCGTTCCGTCCCGGTCTGGAGTCACCCGGTGCCGTTCCCCGCACCGCCGGCCGGTCCGCCGCCCGGCCCCGTACCGGAACCTCCGGTCCCGGTCGATCCGCCGGCCCCGACGGTTCCGCCGGTCCCTGTTCCCTCCCCGCCGGTTCCTGTCCCGGAACCGGAACCGGACGTGCCGCCGGAGCCCGGCGTTCCGGATCCGGGGCCCGTCGTGCCCGAACCGGAACCCGATCCGGGTGCCCCGGAGGTGCCGCCCTCGCCAGGCGGCGCGGTGCCACCGGTGTCCCCGGTCGGCGTGTTGCCCGGGCCCGTATCGGTCCCGTTGCCGAAGCCACCCGTGCCCCCGCTGGTGTTCGCGCCGTCAGCAGGCGTCCCGCCCGTCGACCCGGGTCCCGCACCGGAAGCGGTGTCGAGGGTCACCGTGATGGACACCGGCGATCCCACCGGCTGCTGCGTCGTCAGATCCAGCGCCTGCACGGTGTAGGTGTACGACTCGCCCGGCTGGACCGCTGCGTCCTCGTAGAAAGGCTGTGTCGTCTGGCCGATGACGTCCGGGCTGCCGGACGTGGCCGCGGGCCCGTTGTCCTGGCGGCTGATCTGGAACACCACGCGGCCGGACAGGTCGGTCTTCCACGTGACTTGCACCGCCTGGGCGACCGGGTCCCAGGTCGCGTTCAGGCCGTACACCGCCTGGGTGCTCTGTGGCTGGGTGTCCGATGTCTGCCCGAACTGCTGCGGCGGCATCCCCTGTGTGGCGAGCTTCACGATATCGCCGAAGATCTTGGCCGCGTTGTACGACGGCGAGTGCGGAATGTCGGTCAGGTGGTGCTCCGGGCTCGGCACGTCGTAGCCGAGGTAGATGGAGCCCACCATCGTCGGCGTGTAGCCGTCGAACCAACCGGCGTTGATCCAGTTCTGATGCTCTCCCGACTGTGTTGCGTCGTACTGGACGGTACCGGTCTTTCCGGCGACCCCCCAACCGGGTACCTGTGCCGCCGTTCCGGTGCCGTACTGGACCACGCCCTGCAGCAGGTCCGTCATCACCGCGGCGGTGTGCGCAGACATCACCCGCTTGGCTGCCGGCTCGAAGGTGTACAGCGTATCCCCTGCGTCGTTGACCACCTTGTCAATCAGGTGTGCCTGCGGCTCGATGCCCTGGTTGGCGAAGGCGCTGTACGCCTGCGCCATGATGAACGGGGACACGCCCTTCTCCAGGCCGCCGAGGGCGATGTTCAGGTGCTGCCGGTCCCCGTCGGTGATGGGGATGCCCGCGTTCGCCGCGAAGTCTGCGCCCGTCTGAATGCCGATCTGCTGCAGCGTCCACACCGCGGCCACGTTCTGCGACGTCGCCAGCGCATAGCGCAACGTGACCTGGGCCGGGGCGTTCTGGTTGTCGTTGCGCGGCGCGTACCCCCCGCCGAAGTCGTGCGGCTGGTTGTTGAGCACGCTGTCCGGGCCGAATTTGCCGCTCTCAATCGCCGGCCCGTACACCACCAACGGCTTGATGGACGACCCGGGCGACCGGTACGCCTGCAGGGCCCGGTCCATCCCGAGCGGCACGAATCCTTGCTTCCTCGATCCCGCCGCCCCGAGCACCCCTCCAGTCTTCGGATCGATGAAGATGGCCGCGCCCTGCGCCACCGTGCCGCTGGTCGGCCCCGGAAAGTCGCCGTTGTAGTTGGTGCTCCAGAAGACGGTGTCGATGGCCTTCTGCACCTTCGGATCGACGGTGGTGTACACCTTCAGGCCGCCCTGCAACAGCTCCTCCTGCGGAATGCCCGCCTGTTCCGCGTAGTGGAACAGAAAATTGGTAAAGAGCGGGTGGTTGTCCCACGCGTCGTCCGGCACGTTGTGAAAGGCCACGCCCATGTCCCGGATGGTCTGGGCCTTGGCGGCGTTGGCCTCGGCCTCCGTGATGTACCCGTACTTGACCATGTTGTCGAGCACCTGGTTGCGCCGCTTGATGGCGGCGTCCGGATGCTGAATCGGATCGTACGCGCTCGGCGCCTGCAGCAAGCCGGCCAGCAGGGCGGCCTGGCTGAGGGTGAGATTCTGCTGTTTGCGCAGATCGACGCCGAAGTAGCGGTACGCGGCCTGCCCGACCCCGACGGCGTTCTCGCCGAAGAAGGAACGGTTGAGGTACATCGCCAGGATCTCCTGCTTGGTGAAGTGGCGGTTGATCTGCACCCCGAGCACAATCTGGCTGAACTTGCGCGACAGCGTCTTCTTGTCGTTCAGGTACACGATCTTCGCCAACTGCTCCTGGATGGTGCTGGCGCCCTGGGCATAGCTCTGCGTCCAGAGATCGATGAACGCGGCGCGCAGGATACCCTTGAAGTCGATGCTCGACGAGTCCCAGAAGTTGTGGTCCTCCGTCGCCACGACGGCGTTGACCAGGTCTTTCGGCAGTTGGTCGTACGTGAGGTCATATGCGCCCTGGCCCGCGATGGTCATGTACTGCTGGCCGTTCTTGTCGTACACGACCGTCGGCTCGTGATGCTCGGTCAGCTTGCTGGCGTCAAACGGATACAGCTCCACCAACGCGAAGAAGCCGACGGTGAAGGCGACGACGGCAGCGATCAGCCACGCGAAGAGGCGCGCGAAGATTCGCCCGGTGCCCCCCGGCGGGCGTCCGCCGGGAGGCCGCCCGCCCGGGGTCCTGCTGCCCGTCATCCTGCCGCCCGAGGGCCGGCTCGAAGCGCGGGCCGTGCGGCCGGCTTGGCGGCCAGAGCTGCGGCCGGTGGCGGATCGCCCGGAGATCCCCGAGCGCCCGGAGATACCGCGGTAGGAACGGCCGTCTCGGCCGAAGGATTGTCCATTCGTCACAAACGCCAAGGCCATCCCCTCTTCCCGTCTGCCGGTGGCGCCTGCCGGGTGTAGCCACCTCGGCGGGTCGCGCCGGCACATTCTTGTGGTTGGGCCATACACGCGTCGAGCTGGGGTCCACCCAGCCTATTCACAATACTACGCGTATCCTCTAGGGAGTGGTAGGGCCGTTCGGCGACAGTTTGCCGACAATTCGCCGGGCAGAGGAGGCGCAGGCCGTAGGCGCGGCGGGCGGGTGCGGGCTGGAGTGAGATAAGAGCGGTGAGAGGACCGGGAGGGGGTTCGGTGGGGCGGGCACGCGGTTGGACCGCGCAACCGGGCGGAGCGTGCAGCCGGGCAGGCCGTATCCCCGGGCAGGCCGGGGCGACGCGTGGCAAGGAACCCGGCTTAGCCCGAGGACCGGCAGACGGTCACCGGATCGACCCCGCTGTACGGCGACGGGTCGCCCGTCTCGCAGAACGGCGCTGTCTCGATCGCCGTCCTGCGGGGGCGGCGTTGGGGTGTGTCGTCCCGTCCTGGAGCACCTCGTCGATCCGCTGCCGCCACCGCAACAACTCGTCCCGCAACTGTGCGTCGCCGGTCCCGCGGATGGCCCGCTCCAGGCGAGGCCACAGGAAACGCGAGAATTCGCCCAGCACCCTGCGCTCCACGCCCCCCACCCGCTGCAGGACGTCGTCGATGGCGTCGCGGGCCGACGTCACCAGGCGGTCTTGCAAGGCCGACGATGGCGGGGATGGGGCCGACTGAGGGACTGGGTTGGCCTGAGGCGACGGGTGAGGCTGGGTCACCTGCGGAGACGGACTGAGCGGAGTAACCTGCGGGGAGGGCACCGTCGGGGAAGCCGAGGCCGCAGGTGCAGGGGCGGGCGACGGGATCGCAGAGATCGGTGCGTTCGTGTGCGCGCGGTTCACGGGGCAGACCTCCTCACGTGCAAGGTGTGCGCAGGTTGCCCCAGTCTATGCGGGCCTGGACGTATAACGGTACGGCGCCCTCCTCGATAACACAAGTTTTGCGTTTCACGCACGGCCGGTGCCGCGTACGCCCCGCCCAGCTTCCCGCCGATCCCGCCGGCGCCCGACAGCGAGGCCCAGAACCGAGCATCTCATCAGGGCGGAGTGGCCTCCTGCGGGACGTTTGCGCCACCCGCCCCGCCATGCGGCCCGACACCCGCCTGCGCGGCCCGGTACTGCCGGAAGGCAGGGAGGACCAGCCCGACCACCCCCACCGCCGCCACGCTGAACAGTCCGCCGATGACGAGCGCCACCCCCACGGGGAGCACCGTCCCCATCAGGCCCGCCCGAAGATTGCCGAGCTGCGGCCCGGCCGCCCCGACCAGGTAGTCGATCCCGCTGACACGCCCCCGGTACGCATCGGGGGTGTTCACCTGGACGATGGTCGTGCGCAGCACCACCAGCATCGTATCCGCCGCCCCGGCGACAAACAGGCAGGCGAGGGCCAGCCACAGCGCGCCGCTCCCGCCGAGCAGTGCGATGCAACCGCCCCACAACGCGCCGACGGCCAGGACGGCCAATCCCTCCCGCGACACCCGCCGCAGCGGTCCCGAGAAGATGGAGCCGGCGAGTCCCCCGACACCCGTGGCGCCCATGAGCAGACCGAGCGTCTGCGGGTTCCCGCCAAAGCGCGCGGCGTTGAGCGCCGGCAGCAGCGCCGTCGACACCCCGAGCAGGGTGACGCTCAGGTCGGCCAAAAACGCCCCCATCAACACCGGCTGCTGAATGAGAAAACGGAGCCCTTCGGCGGCGGCGCGCAAGGTCGGGCGGGACGGCCCGCCCTCGGGCGGCATCGCCGGCAGGCGCCCGACGCCGTACAGCGCCGCGGTGAAACTGATGGCATCAAGGGTGTAACACGCCTTCAAGCCCCAAACGGACGCAATCACGCCCGCCATCGCAGGCCCGGCCATCTCGGCAAAGCGCATCACCACCATGTTCAACGTGTTGCCTGCCCGGATCTGGTCCTTCGGCAACAGCCGCGGCAAGAAAGTGCGCCGGGCCGGCGCATTGATGGCCGTGAGGAGGGATTGCAGGATGAGCAGCCCGTACAGCAACGCCGGGAGGCGTAGCCCGGCGAACGCCTGCAGGGCGAACAGGATGGAGACGCCCATCTGCCCGCTGGTGGCGAACAGCACCAGGACGCGCCGATCCACCGCGTCCCCGATGCTGCCGCCCAAGAGCACGAACGCCATCGCCGGCAGTGCGCTGCACAGCCCGGCCGCCCCCACCGCCAGGGAGCTGTGCGTCAGGTCGTACAACTGCAGGGTGACGGCGAACGTGGTCATGTAACCGCCGAGCAGGGACAGGCCCTGGCCGAGCCAGAGCCGCCGGAATGCCGGAGAGTCGCGCAACGGAGTGGTATCCAGGAACACGCCCAAGCGATTCACAGCTCCTCTACGTAACCCGACAGGTGGGCATCCAAACTCCAGATCTTGACGACGATGCCCGACACCGATGGCCCAATTCGTTCCACGTACCGTGTGAACTCGCGAATGATCGACAGATCCCCCATCCCCACCCCTCTCACGGCATAATCTGGGAAATGGGAAGCATAGAACTCCAGATCCTTGCGGTCCATCGACAGCTTGTCCATAGTCCATGGGAACTCACCGCGCGCAATCTTCTTCAACAATTCCGTAAAACGCTCGGCCGCCTGCCGCCGTTGAAAACCATCCGCGAGGTGCGCAATATGATTACCTGTTTCAATGATAGAAGAGAGTGGAAGAATGAACGTGTCTCCTTGCGATTCCGCTAGCTCTCGAAGGACGTGATCCCGGTCCTGATTGCGCCCGGGGACGTTCAACATATTCAAGACAATGGATGTATCCACATATCGAACCGTCCGCTTCTTGGCATTCTGGACACGTCTCTTGGTCATAGTGATCTCAACCACTCCAACGCTTCACGATTGACCTGTGTGTCCTCCCCAAGAACCGCACGCGTGATCTCTCCGGACTCCATCGCATCTCCAATCCGTTCATGGGCAGCAATCCGGAAATACGCATCAAGATTCACCAATGGCACAAATCGGCTGTCACCTTCCGTGCGATCCCGGTAACACACCACCACTCCAACGGCCTCTTCCCCTGTCACAGCGTTTAACAACGCAGGGTTGTGCGTGGTGACCAGTAGGTGAATGTCCCGCTCTCCACACAATTCACCCAGCAACGATAGAATGGCCCGCGCCCTGCTGGGATGAACACCGTTATCCACCTCCTCGATCACCACGAGCGAGCCCGGTTGCTCGGATAGCAGTGCCGTCACGATGGCAAGTGACCGAAGGGTGCCGTCTGATAGTCCCCTTGCGTCGATCCAATAAGTGTCGCGACCCGCTCTTTCTTGTACCCGGAGCATGACGTCACCCAGCGGTGTTCGAACCACACCAACATCCGTGATCTCTTGATCGGGGAGTTGTCGCAGGAAGTTCACGACGCGAACCTTGTGAGCCGGATCTTCCTGCATCAACTTGTCCAAGGCGGCCGACATGTTCCAGGCTGAAGGAGACAATTCTACACTAGTGTGAGGAACGTAGTCTCTCATCTCATGGGGAATCGGATCCAGGAACAGAACACTTTGAAGCTGTTCCATGACCTTGTCCGCCATTTCATGAATCCTCGTCTCCGCTGCAGTCTTTTTCGGCAAACGGCTAGCAACCTGGCTAAGGACAGATTGAAACTTCAAACATTGAAACTGCGGATTGGGTCCGCGCTTCTGATTGTTGTATTCCACCGTGATGTCGCCGGGAGATTGATTGTCTGAAACGGTTTGGTACAACATACGTTTTTGTGAATTACCCCTACGGGTCTGCACAATTTCGGACAGAGACTCGGCCTGTACATATATCCTGTCACCTACCGTCACAGATAGTTCGTAATACAACGATCTGCCCTCTTCGCCTGAGTCGACGGTCGCACCCAGGGTGAATGTATCGCTTCCGAAACGGGGGCAGGATTTGCTGCCGCCCCGGACACCGCTCGACTCCTTCCCTCTGTATCCGTCGAGCACAACGGCCAAGTCCGTTCCGGTCGAGCTTTCGGACAGGATTCGCAACCCGTCCAGTGCGTTGCTCTTGCCGCTTGCGTTCGAGCCGATCACAATGGTCAGGGGTTCAAGCTTTATCTCCGCATCGTAAAAACTCTTGAAATTCCGGAAATGAAGTGACCGAATCAAATGGCATTCACTCCTCCGGCTCCTGCGATGGTATGGATATTGTAACACGTGACCCGCCCGGGCTCCATTCAGATCCGCGCCCGGAACCGCGCCCGCTATTGAGAACGATGTCGATTTTTGCTAAACTCGATGGTACCACATCGCGCGTGAGACGCGCGGCCATAGCACGCCGAGGACGAGGACGAGTAGTCCCCGATCCCGCGTTCCAGAGAGCGGGGACACGGTGGGAGCCCCGCACGCGGCCGGAGACGAACATCCCCTCTGAGGCATCCGCTGAAACCACGGCAACGGGCAACGCGTGGGAGTAAGGCGGATCGGCACCCGCCCGTTATCCGCGGGGCAGAACCCGGACGATTCGCCGGCTGGTGAATGCACGGCCGACGGCCGGACCGGCCGCAACTCCGGTCCGTGCCACATGCGCCAGGGTTCTGGCAGATGGAGCGCCGCTGCATCGGCGATCCGCCCGGCCCGCAGCGACGAGTGCGACGCGCGGCCGGTAAGGTCACGGTCCCCGTGGCACCGTGCGGACACGGCGCTAAGTAGGGTGGTACAGCGGGAAACCCTCCCGTCCCTTCGCGGGACGGGTTTTTTATTGGTCATACCTGATTTGCCATATCGACGCACAGGAGGATGCACCATGCCACGCAAGGTCGACGCCAAGGAACCCGCCAAAGCCCGCGAGTTGCGGGTGCTGGAATTCTGGAAGCAGCACGACGTGTTCAAGGAGAGCGAACGCATCCGCGAAGGAGGGCCCGAGTGGGTCTTCTACGAAGGGCCGCCGACGGCCAACGGCCGGCCGCACCCCGGGCACGTGCTGACGCGCGTGATGAAGGACGTCTACCCGCGCTACCGGGTGATGAAAGGCTACCACGTCCTGCGCAAGGCCGGCTGGGACACGCACGGTCTGCCAGTGGAGATCGAGGTCGAGAAAAAGCACGGCATCAGCGGGAAGAAGCAGATTCAGGCGTTCGGGATCGAGCGGTTCATCCAAGAGTGCCGCAACAGTGTGTTCACCTACGAGGCCACCTGGCGCGAGATGTCCGAGCGGCTCGGCTACTGGGTGGACATGGACCACCCGTATATGACCCTGACCGACGACTACATCGAGTCGGTCTGGCACCTGCTCAAGACCATTTACGACAAAGGCCTGCTCTACCAGGGGCACCGCGTCAGCCCGTACTGCCCGCACTGCGAGACCACCCTGTCCAGCCACGAGGTGGCCCAGGGATACAAGGACGTCAAGGACCTGTCCGTGACCGCCAAGTTCCGACTCAAGCAGGACGTGGACGGGGTGCCCACGTACGTGCTCGCCTGGACGACAACGCCGTGGACCCTGCCGAGCAACGTGGCGCTGGCCGTGCACCCGGACCTGGAGTATGTGCTCATCCACGCCGCCGAGCGCAACGAGAACTACTGGGTCACCGCAGGGCTGAAGGCGCACTTTTTGCGTGAGGGCGACCGCGTCCTGGACACGAAAAAAGGAGCCGATCTCGCCGGCCTCCCGTACGAACCGCTGTTCCCGTACGTCACGCAGGAGGGGCGCAAGCACATCATCGTCACCTCGACCCACGTGACCGACGAGTCGGGCACCGGCGTCGTCCACATGGCCCCGGCACACGGCGAGGACGACTACCGCGTCTGTCAGGAGCACAGCGTGGTCTTCGTCAACTTCGTCGATCTCTCCGGCTGCTTCACGGACGCCGTGACGGATTTCGCCGGCCGCTTCGTCAAGGACGAGGATCTCAACGTCGACATCGTCAAACACCTGGCGGCGCGCGGCCTGGTGTACGACAAGCACAAGCACGAGCACGCCTATCCGCACTGCTGGCGCTGCGACACGCCGCTGATCTACTACGCCATCGACAGCTGGTTCATCCGCACCACCGCGGTGAAACAGCAGCTCATCGACAACTCCAACGGCGTCAACTGGATGCCGGAACACATTCGCGGCGGGCGGATGGGCAACTTCCTCGAGAACGTGGTCGACTGGAACCTGTCGCGCAGCCGCTACTGGGGAACGCCCCTGCCCATCTGGGTGTGCGATCACTGCGGCCAAACCCACTGCGTCGGCTCCAAGGCGGAGCTGGAGCAGCTCTCCGGCCGGCTGCCGTCCGAGTTGCACAAGCCGTACATCGACGAGATCACCTGGACCTGCTCCTGCGGCGGCACCATGACGCGCGTGCCGGAAGTGATTGACGTGTGGTTCGACTCCGGCAGCATGCCGTTCGCCCAACTGCACTACCCGTTTGAGAACCAGGAGGCCTTCCGCCGCCTGTACCCGGCCGACTACATCTGCGAGGCCATCGACCAGACGCGGGGCTGGTTCTACAGCCTCCTGGCCATCTCGACGCTCGTCACGGGCCAGGCGCCGTACAAGAACGTGCTCGTGCTGGGCCACGTAGTAGACGAGAACGGGAAGAAGATGTCGAAGTCGAAGGGCAACGTGATCGATCCGTTCGAAGCCTTCGACCTCCACGGCGCGGACGCGCTGCGCTTCTACTTCCTTTCCAACACGCAGCCGTGGAACTCCCAGCGCTTCTACCACAAGGCGGTGGCGGAAGCGAAGGCGAAGTTCATCGATCTGCTGCAGAACGTGCACGCCTTCTACGCCCTGTACGCCGGGATCGACGGCTTCAACCCGAGCCGCCATCAGGTGCCGGTGGCGGACCGGCCGCTGATGGACCGCTGGATCCTGGCGCGGCTGCACGATACCATCCAGCGGGCGGACGCGGCGTACGACCGGTACGACGCGACGGCGGCCGCACGCATGCTGCAAGACCTGGTGACGGACCTGTCGACCTGGTACGTGCGGCGCAACCGGGATCGCTTCTGGGCGTCGGGGATGGAACAGGACAAGGTGGCGGCGTTCCTCACCCTCTACGAGGTGCTGGCGGACATCAGCAAGCTGATTGCGCCGCTGACGCCGTTCATCGCGGAGGAGCTGTACCAGAACGTGGTGCGCGACGCCTTCCCGGATGCGCCGGTGAGCGTACACCTGTGCGATTTCCCGGCGGCGGATGAGGCGTTGATTGATCGCGATCTCCTGGCGGAGATGGACGAGGTGCTGGCGGTGGTGGAGGCGGGCCGGTACCTGCGCAACGAGAGCAAGATCAAGACGCGCCAGCCGCTGTCGGCCCTGTTCGTGCCGGCGTCCAAGCGGGCGGTGCTCGAGAAGTTCCAGGACGTCATTCTGGACGAGCTGAACGTCAAGCAGATGGTGTTCGTGGAACTCGGCGAGATCGCCAAGCCGGAGCTGTACCTGAACCTGCGCGAGGTCGGCCGCTCTTACGGCAAGCTGGTCCCAGTCCTGAACCAGGCGGCCAAACAGGCGACGCCGGAGCAGATTCGCCAGTTCCAGAAGACTGGCGAGGTGGTGCTGGAAGGCCAGGTCATCTCGCGCGCGGAGGGTCACGCGGAGGTGCGCTACCACGCCAACTTCCCGGGCCTCGTCACGGTCTCGCCGCGCGGGTTTGCCGGCCTGAACACGGAACTGACGCCGGAGCTGGTCGAGGAAGGGTATGTGCGCGAGCTCATCTCGAAGATGCAGATGATGCGCAAGGAAGTGAACTACAACGTCACCGACCACGTCGTCTTCAGCGCCGTCGGCGACGCCGAGGTGATGGACATCCTGCGCCGCAACGAGGACCACATCCGCAAGACGGTGTTGGTGCGGGAGTTCGTGTTCGCTCCGATGGAAGGCGACCTGACGAAGGAGTGGGACGTCAACGGCAAGCCGTTGACGTTGACGGTGAAAGGGTGACGGAGGCGCCGCCGGGGCCGGCTCGTACAGCGTGGGCGGTTGAGGCCACGGGGCCGGCCTGCTCGGCATGAGCTGTCGGGGCCGGCCCTCCGCGGTCCTTCGCCGCTGTGGTGGCAGGGAGGATGGCTGGCCGACGCGCCACCCGATGGTTCATTGCCCCTGCGGGCGGTATAATATGGACATGGAAGACGAATCCGACACTGTACCTCCGGGGAAGGAGACTCGCCATGGCAGGGAAGTTCATCGGCAACGCCATCGTACTGGTCATCGGATTCTTGATGGTCGTGTTGGTCAAGCAGCCCGCGTGGCTGAAGTTCGTCGGCCTCGTCATCATGCTGCTGCCGCTCTTGACGAGCGCGCTTCAGTCGCTGCAAGAGGGCCAGTCCGATCATCGCTGACAGACGGCAAGGGCCGCGGCAATGCGCCGCGGCCCTTGCATGTGCCGCACACACGGGATCATCTCACCGCCTGGGACCCCACGTAACAGCAAAACCTGCTTTACCGTCCCGATGCCCGATACGATAACACCGATTCGGTAGCTATCACGCGTTCGGGCACCCGCGCCCACCTGGCGCGAAAGATGGCCATCGCGGGATGCGGGCTCATCCCCCATTCAGCCGAGCTGCCGGGCAAGGTTCGCCATCTCAATGGCGCTGACCGCCGCTTCCCAGCCCTTGTTGCCCGCCTTGGTGCCGGCGCGCTCCACCGCCTGCTCGATGGTGTCGGTCGTCAGCACGCCGAAGATGGTCGGCGTGCCGGAGTGCAGGGCCACATGGGCCACGCCCTTGGCCACCTCGCTCGACACGTAGTCGAAATGCGGCGTCGCGCCGCGGATGACGGCGCCCAGGGCAATCACGGCGTCATACCGGCCCGACTCCGCCATCTTGCGCGCCGCAAACGGAATCTCGAACGCCCCCGGCACCCAGGCCACCGTGACGTCCTCCTCCGCCGTGCCATGCCGCTTCAACGCGTCCAAGGCCCCCGACAGCAGCTTCGACGTGATGAACTCGTTGAACCGGCTGACGACGATGCCGACCTTCAATCCTTGGCCAATCAGATGTCCTTCGAGATACCGCACGCTCATGTCCTCATCCTCCACTCACAGGTGCAGCAGATGCCCCATCTTCATCTTTTTGGTCTGCAGGTAGTGCTCGTTGTACGGGTTGCGGTCCACCTCCAGCGGCACCCGCTCGACGACCGTCAACCCGTGTCCCTCGATGCCCTTGACCTTGCGCGGGTTGTTGGTCAACAGGCGCATCTGGCGCACGCCGAGATCATACAGGATCTGCGCCCCGATGCCGTAGTCGCGCAGGTCGGCCGGAAACCCCAGCTTGTGGTTCGCCTCCACCGTGTCCGCGCCCTGGTCCTGCAGGGCGTAGGCCTTGATCTTGTTCAGCAGGCCAATGCCACGGCCCTCCTGGCGCAGGTACAACAGCACCCCTTTGCCCGCCTCGCTGATCTGGCGCAGCGCCGCGTGCAGTTGCGGGCCGCAGTCGCACCGCAGCGATCCGAACGCGTCCCCCGTCAGGCACTCGGAGTGCACCCGCACCAGCGTCGGCGAGCCGTCAATCTCCCCTTTGACCAGCGCGATGTGCTCCTTGTCGTCGATCCGGTTGGAATAGATGACCGCCCGAAAATCCCCGTACGCCGTCGGCAAGAACGCCTCCGCCTGCCGCTCCACCAACTTCTCCGAGCGCTTGCGGTAGGCGATGAGGTCCGCGATGGAGATGAGCTTGAGGCCGTGCCGCTTCGCAATCTCGTGCAATTGCGGCAGCCGCGCCATCGTCCCGTCCTCGTTCAGGATTTCGCAGATCACCCCGACCGGCGGCGCCCCGCACAGCCGCGCGAGATCGACCGCCGCCTCCGTGTGGCCAGCCCTTCGCAGGACGCCGCCCGACTTCGCTACGAGTGGAAACACGTGCCCCGGCTTGCGGAAATCCTCCGGGCGGCTGTCGTCGCGGACAATCGCGGCGATGGTCTGCGCCCGCTCGAAGGCCGAGATGCCGGTGTGGGTGGCCGCGTGATCGACCGAGACCGTGAAGGCCGTCCCGTACGAATCCTGGTTGCGTTCCACCATCGCCGAAAACCCGAGCCGCGCCGCCCGGTCTTCCGTCAGCGGCACGCACAGCAGCCCGCGCCCGTGCGTGATCATGAAGTTGACCACCGACGCGTCCGCGTGCACCCCGAGGGCCACGAAATCCCCCTCGTTCTCGCGGTCCTCGTCGTCCACCACAATCACGATGCGCCCCTGGCGCAGGTCCGCCAAGGCGTCCTCAATGCGATCCAACACGTTCATCGACCTCTTTTCCGTATCTCGCCGTCCATGCCCGCGACCTATCCGTCGGTCGATCACGCGCCCACCCGTCCGCGGGTCCGTCACGCAAATCCGTTCGCCCGCAGGGCATCCAGGCTCAGGCCGCCGCCGCCCAGCCCCGCGCCATGCGCCGGCCTCTCGAGGCCCGCGCCTCCGCGGCCCGCCTCCGCCGGCGCGGCGCCGCCCGGCCCCGCGCCGAGACCCCGGCGCTCCAGCAGGGCCTCCACGTACTTGGCGAGCAGGTCCGCCTCCAGGTTGACCTCGCGGCCCACGTCCGCCTGCAGCAGGGTCGTCCGCTCCCCCGTGTGCGGGATGATGGACACCCTGAAGGCGCCATCCGTCACGTCCATCACCGTCAGGCTCACCCCGTCGACACAGATGGACCCTTTTTCCACCACATACCGCATCACCTCGGGCGGCGCCGCGATGGTCAACACCGTCGCGATGCCATCGCGCGCCTTCGCCCGCACCACGCCGACCCCGTCCACATGGCCTGAGACCAGGTGGCCGCCCAGGCGGTCCCCCAGCGCCAGTGCCCGCTCCAAGTTGACCGCGTCGCCCGGCGCCAGCCGGCCCAGATTCGTCCGGCGCAAGGTCTCCGGCACCGCGTCCGCCGTGAACCCGTCCGCGGAGAACGCCACCACCGTCAGGCAGGCGCCGTTGACCGAGATGCTGTCGCCGATGCGCACCCCCTCAAGAACCCGCCGGGCGCCGATGTGGATGTGCGCGCTGTGCTGCCGGTGCTCGATGCGGCGCACCTGGCCCACCTCTTCCACCAGTCCGGTGAACACCCGGATCGCCTCCTTACCTTCATGCGTAGCGCGGATAACCGGTGATGACGAGGTCCGCCCCCGCGGCGGACACCTCCACGTCCGCCAGGGTGACGGCCTCCCCCATGTGCGCCGGCGCCAGCCCGCCGACGGCGGGGATGCCGCCGCCGAGGATCTTCGGGGCCGCGAACCACACCACCTTGTCCACCAGCCGCCGGCCGAGCAGTCCGCCCGCCAGCGCGCCGCCTCCCTCGACCAGAACGCTGTCGATCCCGCGGGTGAACAGGTCCGCCAGGGCGGCGGCGGGATCGACCCGGCCTTCCGCGTCCGCCGCCACCGCCACGACCTCCGCCCGCGCTGCCAGCGCCTCGTCCCGTCCCTCCACCGACGCGAGGCCTGCCTGGGTGGTGTAGATGACCGTCTTCCCCGGTTCACGCAGCATCGCGGCATCCGGGGACAGGCGCAGGCGGCTGTCGAACACCACCCGCAGCGGCTGGCGCACCGCCTCGGCCGGGACACCGGCCGGCCGCACCGTCAGGCGCGGATCGTCCGCCAGCGCGGTGCCGATGCCGACGGCCACGGCACTGTACCGCCGCCGGAGCGCCTGCACCTGCTCCCGCGCCGCGGGGCCCGTCACCCACTGGCTGTGGCCGGTCGCCGCGGCGATCCGGCCGTCGAGCGTCGATGCCAGCTTCAGGACGACGAACGGCCGCCGCAGCCGGGCCGCGTGCAGGAACGCCTCGTTCTGCCGCCGGGCCGCGTCCGCCAGGACACCGACCGTGACCTCGACGTCCGCCGCCCGGAGGCGCCGGATGCCCGATCCTTGCACGCGCGGATCCGGGTCCTCGACGGCCACGACCACCCGGCGCACCCCGGCCGCGAGGAGCGCCTCCGTGCAGGGCGGCGTGCGGCCGTGGTGGTTGCAGGGTTCCAGCGTCACGTACGCCGTGGCGCCGCGCGCCCGCTCCCCCGCCATCCGCAGGGCGTGGACTTCGGCGTGCGGCCCGCCCGCCTTCAGATGCGCGCCCTGCCCGACCACCTCGCCATCCCGGACAATCACCGCGCCGACCAGGGGATTCGGGGAGGTCTGGCCGCGCCCCAGTTCGGCCACCTGGATGGCCAACTGCATGTAGCGTTCGTCCTCTGTCACGCGAACCTCCAAAAACAACATGCCCCTTCACATCCGTGAAGGGGCAGGGTCGTCCGAACCAAGCGCACTCCCGCAGACGGAAACCTCCAGAGCCCGCGGCATCCACCGTGACGGCGAAAACCATGTGATGGCGAAACCATCCCGGACCCTGAAGTGGCGAACGCTACCACCGTGCACCAAAGACCCCGGCTGTTCCCGGAAGGCCTCCCACGGACGGCCTCGCGAAGGCCGCCACGCACGGTCTGCACGCCCGCCGCCGGGCGCACCTGACACGTCATCCTTCTCCCATCCGGACTGTACCGTCGGTACTGGACTCTCACCAGTTCCTGCCCAACCACGCGGTTTAGGCTCGTGGACTTCGCTTGCGCGTCACCACCGGTCGGGAATTGGCGCTCGTCACAACGCCTCACCCTGCCCCGAAGGATGTTAGGTATGTGGATTGGCTATGGGATCATCATAGGGCATGTGCGGGTGGATGATCAAGGTTTTTCCGCAATCTGTCGGCCGCCCCCGGAGACGCCCGACGGCGCCAGCGCGCGGCCGCCGGATTGCCGCTGAGCGCGGAGGTCCGCGTTCGTGCGCCAATCCTGCAGGCTGCACGTGTATGCGGTTGCATGGCGGATTTCGGGCATTGCAAGGTCCACAGGGTTGCAGTACATTCGACGCGTCCTGCAGCCGCAGGACCCGTGACCACAGACATCCGGAACGGAGAGAATCGGACTCATGATGGATACCCTCCTCACCCTCAAGCGCTGGCTCGTCGGCCGGCCGCTGAAGACGCGCGAACAGGCGCATGTGAAAATCGGGGTCCTCAAAGGCATGGCCCTGATGACCCCCGACGCCCTCTCGAGCGTCGCCTACGCCACCGACCAGATGGAGCTCATCCTGGCCGTCCTCATCGGCGCAGGCATGGCCGAGCAACGCATCACCGACGTGCTCGGCTTCTCCATGCTCGGCACCGCGCTCATCGTCTGCCTGGCGTTCCTGCTGTACCTGGCCTACCGCAACATCATCGCGCACTACCCGATGGGCGGCGGGGCGTACTCCATCGGGCTCAACGACCTGGGCCGCGTCTGGGGGCTGTCGGCGGCCGCGACGTTGATTGTCGGATACACCTTGACCGTGGCCGTGTCCGTCGCCGCCGGGGTCGACGCCGTCGCCCCCGTAATCCCGTTCGTCGGCGCGCACAAACTGTTGTTCAACGTCCTTTTGACGCTCGTCATCATGTTTGTCAACCTGCGCGGCACGGGCGAATCGGCGGCCGTGTTCGTGCCGTTCACGTACTTGTTCATCGGCTGCATCCTCCTGCTCGGGGTGGGCGCCGGGATTCAGGCCCTCCGCCACCCGGAGGAGATCCATCTTCCCACGGCCGCCGGGATGCACGCGGTGCAGGGGATGTCGCTGTTCCTGTTCCTGAAGATGTTCGCCAACGGGTGCAGCGCCCTGACCGGCGTGGAGGCGGTGTCCAATTCCGTGCCCGTCTTCAAGGACCCGTCCGTGAAACGGGCGCAGCGCACCCTTCTCGCCTTGATTGTGACCTTGTCGGGGCTCTTTTTCATCGTCTCCACCGTGGCCACCGTCCACGGCCTGCGCTACGATCCGGACGTGCCCCTCATTCACCAGGAGGCCCTTGAGGTCTTTGGCGATCACGGGATCGGGTACGCCATCACGGTGCTCATCTCGCTGGCGACCATGTGCATCCTCGTGATCGCCGCCAACACCGCCTTCACCGGGTGCCCGGCGCTGTGGTCGACCATGGCCCGCGACGGATACATGCCGCGCTGGATGCTGCACAAGGGCGACCGGTTGGTGTACAGCAACGGCATCGTGTTCCTGACGTTCATCTCGCTGCTTCTGACCATCGGATTCGAGGCCAACGTCAGCCGCCTCATCCCGCTGTACGGGGTGAGCGTGTTTTATACCTTCACCATCTCGCAACTCGGGATGCTGGCGCGCCTGCTGCGCGAGCGGGAGCGGGGATGGAAGACGCGCCTGGTGCTCACCGCCTTCGGCGTCCTGATGAGCGGGCTCGCCTGCGCGACCTTCCTGGTGACGCGGTTCCTGGACGGGGCGTGGCTGGTGTTGGTGTGCGTGCCCCTGATGGTCGTGATGTTCATCAAAATGGCGGGCCACTACAAGCAGATTCGGGAGGATCTGCGGTACGACTTCAGCCAGCCGTTCTGCGCGTCCGATACGGGCATCACCATCGTGCCCATCGCCTCGGTCAACAAGGCGTCCGTGAACGCGCTGCGGTACGCCGTCACCAACTTCAAGAACGTCATTGCCGTGCACGTGGTGACCGGGGACACCGAGGAGGAGATGGAGCACAAGACCAAGAAGATTGAGGAAGAGTGGGAACGGCTGAACTCCGGGGTGCGTCTCATCGTCATTCACTCCCAGTACCGGGCGGTGGCCAAGCGGCTGCAACGGTTCGTGGAGTTCGAGCTGCAGAAGTATTCGCCGGAGAACATCACCATCGTGCTGCCGCAGTTCATCACGCGCCGATGGTGGCACAAGCTGCTGCACAACAAGACCGGCGGAGTGCTCTTGGCCTGGCTCATCCTGAACAAGTCGGTGAAGGTTGTCACCGTCCCGTTCCGGCTGTCCAAATAAAGGAGGAGTGGGGCGTGGCACTCCGCTTCTGCTTCGCAAGCCGCTTCGTGCCGCGCCCCACTCCCTCCCCAGCTGCATGGCGGAGCGAAACTCCTATGCCGGGCGCACCAAAAAAAGGGCCACCCGGACACCGGGTGGCAAACAACCTCCGCACAGGCCAACAGTTGGCACAGGGCAGGAAACGGTACGAACCACGCATGCGCGCTGCTCGCACCAAGGGGTTAAGGGTTGATATTACAGTAGCACAACCCCGCCTGTCCGCCATGGGCCTTTTGCCCTCACCGACATGGGACTTTTGCCCCGTCCCCGGTCAGCGCGCCGGGGACGCCCCCACCTTCACGACGCTCTCCGTCTGGTACAGCACCTTCGAATACGGCGGTACGCTCTCCGTGATCCAGGCGTTGCTGCCGATCACGCTGTGATGCCCAATCACCGTCTCCCCGCCGAGGACCGTCGCGTTGGCGTAGATGACGACCCCATCCTCCACCGTCGGATGGCGCTTGGTCTTGCGCACCATGAAGCCTTCCTCGTCGCGCGGGAAGTACAGCGCGCCGATGGTGACCCCTTGGTACAGCTTCACATGGTTGCCGACCACCGCCGTCTCCCCGATGACGATGCCGGTGCCGTGGTCAATCATGATGCCCCGCCCGAGGGTCGCTCCGGGGTGGATGTCGATTCCGGTGACGCTGTGCGCATACTCGGTCATCATCCGCGGCAGCAGCGGGATCTCCAGGCGGTGCATGACGTTCGCGACCCGGTAGACCAACAGGGCGAACAGACCGGGATAGGTGAGGATCACCTCGTCGTAGCCGGTCGCCGCCGGGTCGCTGTTGTACGTCTCGACGACGTCTTCGTACAGCATCTCCTGAACCTGCGGCAGTGCCGCCAACACCTGATCCGCCTTGTCCTCAGCAAACGCCCGCGTCTCGGACGTACCATCCTGGTCAAGGCACTTTTGGAAGACGGCACGGTGAATCTGCCCAGCCATCCCCCGGTGGAGGAGGTCCATGTACGCCTCCAGGCTATGCCCCTGCGACGGCCAGAAATAATTGGGCAGCAGCACACAGCGGAGACGTTCAATCATCGCCTGAATGGCGTCCGGCTCCGGATGGCACACCCTGCCTTTGAACCACTGGCAGCTCTGTTCCTGCAACCGACGCGCGATCTCCGCTCGCTTGGACATCTCATTCCCTCCCGTCCCGCACCGTTTCCCCGCCGGCCCGCCCGGACGGACGTTCGAGAGGCCCGCCGGCGAAGTCGCCGCCGGCCCCCCGAGATTGACACCGTCCGGCCCGCGGTGTAGATTGCACTTGAGCGCCGCAAAGGGGATTTCGTCATGGAAAAACGCGATATCGTCCAACTGTTGCATCGCCAAAATTTCCGCCTGACCCGGGAACGGGAAGCCCTGCTGGAGCTGTTGATGCGCACCGAAAAGATGTTCACCGCCGCCGAGTGGCATGCGCTGGCGCAGCAGCAACACGTTCGGGTCGGATTAACCACAGTATACAGGTTGCTCGAGGTCCTGACAAAGGTGGGATTGGCCACCCCATTTCTGGTCGAGGGCAGCGTGTACTACGCGTTTTGCGCTGGCCAACACCATCACCACTTCGTCTGCCTGGCCTGCCACCATGTCGAAGACCTGTACGAATGCCCGGTCTTTCACCATCTGCCCAAGGGCTGCCAGGTGCATCACCACAAGGTCGATCTCTTCGGTATCTGTCCCGCCTGCCAAGAACAAAGCGAGGCGGGCCAGGTCACGCCCGGCCCGCCAATGTGAGTCCCAGATACACCCCGTTGAGAGTGAGCACCACCAGGGAGATGACCAACGCCACTCCCGTGACCCAGGGCCTGTTGACGAGTGGCCCCATCAGCTTTCGGTTGCGCGTGAACCACACCAAGGTCAACAGCGGCGCTGGCAGGGCGAGGCTCAACACCACCTGGCTGAGCACCAGGGCGTGCATCGGATCAATCCCCGCGCCGATGATGACCAGGGTCGGCAGCATGGTGACCACCCGCCGCACCCAGACGGGGATGTGAAACCCGACGAACCCCTGCATGATCACCTGTCCCGCCATCGTCCCCACAGCGGAACTGGACAACCCCGACGCCAACAGCGAGATGAGGAACACCCATGCCGCCGCGGGACCGAGCAGCGGCTGCAAGGTCCGGTACGCCTCGTCAATGCTGGCGATCCCGGTGTACCCCGCGCCGTGAAACGTCGCCGCGGACATGTACATCATCGCCATGTTGACCAAGCCCGCGACAATCATCGCCGACAAGACGTCGACGCGCTGGAAACGGTAGATGCGCACCGCCTCCTCCGGGTTTCTCGGCACAATGCGCCGTTGTGTCAACCCGGAATGCAGGTAGACCGCATGGGGCATGACGGTCGCGCCGATGATGCCGACCGCGAGCATGACGCTCTCCTGGTTGCCCATCCACGGGGTCACCGCATGATGGACGACGAGCCCCCAGTCCGGCCTCGAGAGCACCGTCTCGGCCAGGTAGCACAGGGCAATCACGCCGAGCAGCGCCCCGATGAACAGCTCGAGCGGCCGAAAGCCCAGGTGATCGAGCATCAAGATGAGATAGGTCACGACGCCCGTGATCAGCGCCGCCGTGAACAGCGGGATGTGGATCATCAGGTGCAGCGCCAGGCTCGCGCCGAGGAACTCCGCCACGTCGGTGGCCATGGCGGCGACTTCGGCCACGACCCACAATACCGCCGAGAGCCACGCGGGGAGGTGCTCCCGGCACAACTCCGGCAGGTTCTTGCCCGTCGCGAGCCCCAGTTTGGCCGACAGGTTTTGAATCACCATCGCCATCAGGTTGGCCGCCAGCACCACCCACAACAGGTTGTACCCAAACTCCGAACCGCTCTCGATGTTGGTGGCGAAGTTGCCGGGGTCGACGTACGCGATGGCCGCGATCATCGACGGACCCAAAAACGGCAGCACCGCCCGCAGCCCGCGCCGCTTCCCCGCCAGGGCCTGGCGTCCCGCCAAAACCGCCCGGCTGTCTCCCCGGCCGGCCTGTTGCCGCTGCGAAACCACTAATCCTTCCATCATCTCCACGTCCTCTCTGTGTCCGACCGCAGGCGCGCCGCTGGGCGCCCGCCCGAAAAAAGTTTCGTCCGCGACAAGATGTTTCCCAAGGGAAACTTTCTGACTATGATTATATGCAGTCGAGCGGGAATTGTGAAGTACCGATTCCGGGCAGCTTTGCCGCCGTTCCCCTCCCCTTGCCGGGGTGGCGTGCCTGCCGTATCATTACGAGGAGATTTGGCCATGCCGGCGCGCCTGCCTGTGCGGGGCGTCCAGGCTCTCCAGGAACCCGGGGCGGCGCGCTACACGTCCGGAGGTGGAGGATGAACGCATTCGACAAGACGGTGTTTCACGCGCTGAATCAGTATGCCGGCCATTCCGCACTGGACCCGGTGATGAAGTTCTTCGCCCAGTATTCCCTCGAGATGTACGCCATCATCTTCGTCGTGGCGTGGTTTGCGCTCCCGCGCCAGGACGAAGATCGGCGGCATGCGCTGGTGGTGGCCGCGACGGGCGGCGTGTTGGCGCTGCTGATCAACGCCGTCATCGGCGCCATCTGGTACCGGCCGAGGCCCTTCGTGGCGATGCCGGACCAGGTGCACCGCCTCATCCCGCACGCGGTGGACGCCTCCTTCCCCAGCGACCATGTGTCGGGCGGCTTCGGCTTCACCAGCGGCGCATGGGGAGCCGCCCCTTCCTGGGTGAGCGGGTCGTTTCTCGTCGTCTCGCTGATCACCATGGTGGCCCGGGTGTACGTGGGCGTCCACTGGCCCACCGACGTGTTGGGCGGCCTGGTCGTCGGCGTGATCGCCGGCCGCATCGCCCACCTGTTGTCCGGCCCGCTGCATCTGTTGACGAACGGACTGTTGCGGCTGTTCCGCATGGGCCACTACGCACGCCGCCGCTATGGCCGCTGACGCCGGAGGCGGTCGCTGCAGCCGCGCAACCAGACCACAGCGCGCCGGGGTCTTCAGACCGCCGGCCCCGTCGCATCCAGGCCGTCGGCCGCGGGAGGCATGCCCCCCGCGGCCGCGGTGCTATAATGTCCCTGACGTGTCACCGAGAAAGGAGCGCATGGGGATTGTCCAACTTTGACCAGTACCTGTCTGAACACCGCGAGCAACATCTGGAAGAGCTGCGGGAGTTCCTGCGCATTCCCAGCATCAGCACCCTCTCCACTCACAAGGCGGACGTGCGGCGAGCGGCGGAGTTCCTCGCCGAGCAGGCCAGAGCCATCGGCTTCGAGCACGTCGAGTTGCTGGAAACGCCTCGCCACCCGGTGCTGTACGCCGACTGGCTGCACGCTCCCGGGCGGCCGACCGTCCTCGTCTACGGCCATTACGACGTCCAGCCGGTCGATCCGCTCCACCTCTGGACATCTCCTCCGTTTGAACCCGAGATCCGCGACGGCAAGCTGTATGCCCGCGGCGCCAGCGACGACAAGGGCCCGGTGTTCATGCACCTGAAGTCGTTCGAGGCGCTGTTGCGCACGGCGGGATCGCTGCCCGTCAACGTCAAGCTGTGCATCGAGGGCGAGGAGGAGATCGGCAGCCCGCACCTGCCTCAGGTGCTCGCCGACCATCAGGAACGGTTCCAGGCGGACGTCATCGTCATCTCCGACACGCCGATGCTCGCCCCCGGCCGGCCCGCCGTCTGCTACGGCCTGCGCGGCCTGGCGGCCCTGGAGGTCCACGTCTACGGCGCGAACAGCGACCTGCACTCCGGCCTGTACGGCGGCATGGTGCAAAACGCGGTGCACGCCCTCGTCGAGGTCCTCGCCTCCATGCGCGGTCCCGACGGGCGCGTCCAGGTGGCCGGCTTTTATGACGGCGTCCAATCGCTCAGCGCCGAGGAGCGCCAGGCGTTCGCCGATCTTGCGTACGACGAGGTGGCCACGGCCCAGACCCTCGGCGTGGACACCCTGTTCGGGGAAGCCGGATACACCGCCCTGGAGCGGGTGTGGGCCCGGCCGACCCTCGAGGTCAACGGCATTTACGGCGGCTTCCAAGGCGAGGGGACGAAGACGGTCATCCCGAACGAGGCCCACGCCAAGATCACCTGCCGCCTGGTGCCTGATCAGGACCCGGTGCGCATCCAGCAGCTCATCCGGCAGCACGTGCTGACCCACCTGCCGCCGGGCGCCCGCGCCGAGGTGACCCTGCAGGATACCGGCCGTCCCTACGTGACGCCGTTCCACCACCCGGCCATCCAACTGGCCGCGAAGGCCTACGAGGAAGCCTACGGGGTGCCCGCGTCGTTCATCCGGATGGGCGGCTCCATCCCGGTGGTCGAGGTGTTTGACCGCCTCGTCGGCGCCCCAGTCGTCCTGATGGGCTTCGGCCTGCCGGACGAGAACTTCCACGCCCCGAACGAACACTTCTCGCTGGACAACTTCGACAAGGGGCTGCGCACCCTGTGCCGGTACTGGACGGGCCTGCCGGACGCCCTGCGCGAGTGACCCGGGAAGCGAAAAGCCCGCCTTGGCGCACCGTGCGCCGGGGCGGGCCTTTTCGTTGCACCCGTGCCTCTCTGTCGCGGCTCGTCCCGGCGGGCTGCCGGTCCGGACAGCGGGAGAAGCGAGGCGGGCGTTGAATCCGTCAGCGGTCGAACTGCCGGTTGATCTCCTCTTCCACGTACGGGTTGAGGATGCGCACGTGGGTTCCCTTCATGCCGAGAGACCGGCTCTCGATGGTCCCCGCGCTCTCCAGCTTGCGGATGCTGTTGACGATGACCGAGCGCGTCACGCCGTGCTCATCCGCGATCTGCGAGCTGACGACGATGCCGTCCGCGGACTCGTGAATCGCGTCCATCAGGTACTTGGCCGCCTGCAGCTCTGAGTAGCTGAGGGACTCCACCGCGAGGTGCGCCAGGGCGCGCTGGCGGCTCTCCTCTTCCTTGTGCTGCTGGCGCGCGTGCACAATCTCCAGGGCGACAATGGTGGCACTGTACTCGGCCAGGACCATGTCCTCGTCGTCAAACGGGCTGGAGGAAAGGGCGAACACCAGGGTGCCCTGCCGTTCACGCGCCGCGATGACCGGAGCGATGCTGATGTACTTGGAGCGGAACGACTCATTCTCCTCCTCGGAGAACACGTAAAACGGCTCCTTGTCCTGCAGGTTGGCCACGGTCTGCTCGATGCGCAGGAGATGTTTGTTGAAATCGCCGGGGAACCGCTTCTCCTCGGTCATGATGTGCACCCACTCCTCGGTGAGCGCATGCTCGTACACGCCGTACCCGAGGATCTTGCCCTTGCGCCCGACGATGTACACGTTGCAGGACATCACGCGGCTGAGAAACTCCGCGACTTCGTGAAAATCCACCTGAACACTGGAGGAACGCAACAATTGTCCGAGCTCTTGAACCTTCTGCAGCAGTTTCACACACCATTCTCCTAACCTTGCGATTTGGTGACGACGCGCGGCCGCCAGGGACCCGATGGGCACCAGGAAATACTGTACCACATAACATTCTGATTACTGGACAGCCGCTTTAAACATTTTTGGTACAGATATGCGAACAACTTGTGTCAACGACGCGACTCGCAGCCGCATGGGGGAGATACACCTCCGTCTGTTGATGGACCACCCGGGACACGACCGCGAGCCCGTCTGTCAGGAGCATCGACGACTCCACGCGACCCCCGCACGCCAGGGCCATGCGCTGGAGCGACTCCAGGTCCAGCGCCGGCCGCCTGGCCGCGGCGGTCGCCCAGGAGAGGAAGCTGTCGCGATCGAAGTCGACCAAACGATGTCGATCACAGTAGGCCTGCGCCGCCCACGGGTTCATCTGGCGGGTCGGGTTGAGCACAATCACCTGGCCGCCCGGGCGGCACACGCGGAGCATCTCCGCCAGGGCCCTCGCCGGATCGTCAAGCAGATGGAACACGTCGATGCACGTGACCCAGTCGAAGCTCGCAGCCGGCAGCGGGATGTCACGCGCGTCCCCGACGACGAAGGACACGTTGTCGAGGCGGTAGTCCTGTGCATTCAGCTCGGCACGGCGGACCATCTCCGGTGAAATGTCCAATCCCGTGACCCACTGGCAACGCGGCGACACCTGCATAGCGAACCATCCGGCCGCGCAGCCCACGTCCAGGAGGCGGTGCGAATCGTGCACCCCCATCCAGTGGATGAGCGTCCGCTGCATCGCCCGGTGCCAATCCGTCTGACCCACCATGTCGAAGAAATCGACCGGATCTTGGATCCTCCTCACAGGCTCTCCGTCCCCTTTCACCGGCGCGTACCGCGCCCCGCCCGCACACGGACATGGGAGCGGCGCCGGATCCATCGTCTTCTCGACGAGGCTCGTCCAAGTCCCGCGGCTGCGTGTGCCAATGGCGGTCAGCGGGCGACGGCGTCCTCCTGTTCCTCTCTGGTCTGGAAGCGAATTCCTAACTCATGCAGACGAGGGCATGGCAAGCCAGCCGCGTCCATCCCATGCGCCGCGGCGTCCGTGTTCTGCGTCACCCGGTGGGCCAGCTTCGCGCCGTCGTGGCTCCTGTGCCAGATCTTTGGCGAAATGGCCCGTCCCTGGCTGTTGACCTTGTTGTTCGCGACCACCTCGCTGGGCGCCATTCCGCCCGCGCTCGGCGGGGCGGATGACGAGGCGGATCTTCTCCACAGCGAATACGGTCAGGTGTTGCGTTGTGCGCCATCGCCGACTTCACCGGCGCGGAGTCCACCGTCGGCCATGGTGCCGCCGGCATCGTGGTCTCCGCACGGCCGTTCGCTCTCGAGTGCGGGAGGATTGCATCCTGCCACACCCTCGGCTACGGCTTCTCATCCCGGTGTCCTTCATCCCGGCCGGCTTGCGGTTCCAGCCTGCCGTCCTCAGCGAAGGCAACGCCTGGACTTCACTACCGGTGCTGTCGGCGATGGCGTAAGCGGTCAAGCTGATCCCAGCCTGCCAGCTGCGTGGCGCCTTCGCGCGCCGACGGGCCGTCGCCACGGGATTCCGGTGATCCGGTCATCCTCCCGGCTGAGCCTGGTGATAGCCGTCGCGCAGCCCGGTGTGCGCATCGGGGCACGGCTCGCATGCCTGTCACACGCCATCGTGCGGGTCTCCGTCACCGGTCTGTTGATCCCGGTGCAGATGCTGGCGCTGTTGCAGGCGCTCGAGCACGATGTGATAACCGTCCGCACCGTACTGCAGACAGCGTTTCACCCGGCTGATGGTCGCCGTGCTCGCCCCCGTCTCTGCCTCAATCTGGTGGTACGTGCAGCCGGTCCGCAACATCCTGGCCACCTCGAGGCGCTGTGCCAGCGACTTCACCTCGCCCACGGTGCACAGGTCGTCGAAGAACCGGTAGCACTCCTCCACCGTCTCCAAAGACAGCACGGCTTCAAACAGTTGGTCGAGCACGCGATCGCGCAATTTGTCCAACTGCAACACCGTCACCCTTTTCAAGGTGGTCCATAGCGACATGCTACCACAACAGACACGCCGCTACCACCTATGGAACGGCTGTGCCGGCGGGATCGGCAAAAAGCGAACGCTTACAAGCGCCGCCGCCGTCATTTCATCTCCAACATCAGCAGTTCCGGATGCTCCACCAAGTTCTTGATGTGGTTGAGAAAGCGGACCGCCGTGACGCCGTCAATCACCCGGTGATCGAAGGAGAGGGAAAAGCCAATCATGTCCCGGATCACCACCTCGTCCCCGCGCGCCACGGGCTTGCGCTGGATCTGGTGGATCCCGAGGATCCCCACCTCCGGATAGTGGATGATGGGCGTCGCGAACAAGCCGCCGCCGATGGGGCCCATGTTGGTGATGGTGAAGGTGCTGCCGTGCAGGTCCTGCTGGCCCAGCGTGCGCTCGCGGGCGGCCTGGCGCAGGCGGAAGATCTCCTCGCCGATCTCGCGCACTGTCAGCCGATCCGCGTGCCGGATGACGGGCACGTACAGCCCTTCCGGCGTTTCCACCGCGATGCCGATGTGGTAATTGGCGATGAGCTCAATCTCCTGGGCCGCTTCGTCGAGCCGCGCGTTCATGTAAGGGACGGCCTTGAGCGCGGACACGGTCGCCTTGACCAGGAAGGGCAGATAGCTCAGCCGCTGCCCCTCCCGTTCCAGCACGCGATTCCACCGCTGGCGAAGCGCCACCAACTCGGTGGCCTCGCATTCGTCGAACACGGTCACGTGCGGCGCCGTGAAGGCGGATCGCGTCACGTGCTCGGCGGTCGCCCGGCGAACGCCGCGGAACGGCACCCGCGTGGACGCGCGGTCCGCCTGCTCGGCGGCCTGCGGTTTCGCCGCCGGATAATACGGCCGCAGCACGGCGTCGTCCTCCGGGTTGCTCTCCCAGCGCTTGCGCTGGTGGTTCCGCTGCGCGGCGCGTTCGACGTTGCGGACCATGCGCCACAAAAGCGAGTCCGTCGGCGGCTCCACCCACGGCGCGACGGGCACGGACTCCGGCCCCCGGGGCTCCGAGGGGCGCGTCGATTCCGTCCCACGGGTCTCCGCGGCGCGCGCCGGTTCCCGCTCGGCCCCTCCTGCACCGTCGGGCGCCGCTTCCGCCTCGGGCCCGTCGCCCTCCGCCGCCTCGCCGTCCGGCGCCTGGCGGCTCGCCGCACCCGTCCGCGCCGGCCCTTCCTCGTCTGTCGGCGCCTGCGCCTGTCCGCCTTCCGCCTCCGGCACGCGTTCCGCATCCCGCGGGCGCTCCGGCGACGGCGAACCGTCTTTGGCCTCCGCCGCTTCTCCGTCCTCTTCCGCCAGGTCCACGCTGTGCGACGGCGACGGATACACCGGGCGGCCGTCCATCCATAACACGGGGGTCGCCGGCTCCAGCACCGCGAGGACGTCGCCGGTGCGCGCGATGGATCCCGCGGCCGCCACGATGTCCCGGATGCGGCCCGTGATGGGCGCAGGCAGTTCAATCACCGCCTTGTCCGTCTGCACCTCGACAATCGGCTCCATCTCCCGGACATACTCGCCTTCCTCCACCAACCACTTCACCACTTCCGCCTCATGCTCGTCATCTCCGTGACTCGGGAGCCGAAACTCGACGGTCTGCACCCGTACCCCTCCTTCACGCCGCCAAACTTCGGGCGGTGGCGACGCACCGTTTGTATGCGCTTTCATACCGGTTTATTCGCTTACGGCACCTGCGGGAACGCGCGGCGGATGCCATGGACGGCCACCACCCGCCTTCACACGGGGTTCGCGCGACAGGGCTTTACCGCCGCAGGGACTCCACCACGCGAACCATGTGCTCCACTTCCGACATGCGTACCCGAAGCTCCTCTGCCCGTTTGTCATCCGCACCATCCAACGCCTCCTGCAACGCTTTGAGGCGCCGCTCCAGACTCCGATGCACCTGGCGGATGGCGTCTCGATAGCCGATCTCCTCGCCGGTGGCCCCCATACGTTCACCTCACGCGTCCAGGATCGCGTCCACAAAGACATCCAGGATAATGAGATTATACGGGATTCTCGTCCGCCCTGCCAGAACCCGCGCCGCCTTTCGCCCGCTGCCGGGGAGATCCCCCCTGGCGGCGGAGGCGCGCCATCCGGTCCCTCCCCCGCTCGCGCCACCACCGGGCGGCCTCCTCGCGCCCGAGCCGCGCGCACACCTCCGCCTGCGCCAACGCGGCCACGGCCATGGCCCGCACCCTGTCCTGCTTCCGCCACGCCGCCTCGTGTCCGTGTTCCGGCTGCTTGGCGGGAGACCCGCCCTCCGGCGAGCCCGGCCGGGCGTAGGCGGTGCGCGCCTGGGCGATATCCGGTTGCAAGCGCCACGCTTGCCACAGCAGGCGCTCCGCGCCGTCCGCATCTCCCGCCGCCGCGCGGACCCAAGCCTCGTACACGAACCGCTCGAACGGGCTCAGCAGACTCGCGCCGCACGCCAGCGCATCCTCGGCCTGCAGCCGGTTCCCCGCCATCACGGCAGCCCACAACTGCTCCCGCGTGCGATCCCGCTGCCGCCATCCTTCCCACTCGTCCAACCAACTCGCATCGGTCACCCCCAGGCGCCCGAGCAGCGCCTCCAGCGTCCGGCGGGCAGGCACCACGCGCCCCCGCTCCAGCTGGCTGACCAGGCTCTGCGTCACGAGGCCGGCGGCCAGCGCGCGCTGGGACAGCCCGCGCGCCCGGCGAAGCCGCGCAAACCGGACCCAAGGCGGTTCACCGCTCCTCGGGACCATGCTCCGTCTCCCCCCGGGCGGAATCCTGCTCGAACTCGCCCCACAACTGGCTCAGCGGCACCCCCAGCGCGTTGGCGATGCGCTGCAGCTTGACCAGGTTGTGCCCGCGCAATCCCGCTTCAATCGCGTACACGTAGCTCACCGACACGCCCGCGCGCTCCGCCAACGCACGCACGGACAGATTGCTTTGCCGGCGCAACGCCTGCAGCCGGGTTCCGAGTCCCTCCATCTCCTGCACCCCCGCGAACAAATTCCTCTATTGTGAAATCATAGCACAAAGAGGGACGAGTTTCTGCATTCAATTTTTCAATAGGGGAAATTGTGCCGGAGAACAGCGGAGACATGCCCCCGCATGGTGTATGCTGTTCGGTGAGATGCCATGACGAAGGAGATGGGGCGATGCACATCCGTCTCGCGCGGCCCGCGGGCCCGGCGAAGCGGGCGCTGTGGCGTGCGGCCGAAGGGGATCCGGCCTGGCCGCTGGAGGACGCGTCCTGGACGGCATGGCGGCGTTTCGTGTCGGAAGGGCAGGCGATGGCCCTCCTCGACGAAGGGCGGCTGTGGCTGATCCGGGCGCGCCAGGATGTGCGCTGGGAGACGGCCGGTTTCGCCCTGGTGCACCGCATTCCTGACGACTTGCGGCCAGGTGAACCGGAGGCGTGGGAGATGGGCACCTACCTGCTGCCCGCCTGGCGGGGGACCTTCGCCAATCCCGCGGTCAAGTGGCTCGCGGCCCGCTGGGTGTTCCGCCACACCGGCGCCGCGGCCCTGCTCTTCACGGTGGCTGCCGGTCACGCGCAGGCCCGGCGAGCGCTGGACAAGCTCGGCTGGCCGCTCGATACCCCGCCCCCGGACGGCGGGCCGTACGCCCGCTACCTCCGCTGGCGATCCTGGTCCGAACGCCGGGAGATGGTCCTCTACGTGCTGCGCCGCGAACGGGCGCACGCTCTCCCGAAGCCGGTCATCGGCGCAGGTCAGACGCTTCCGAAATGAACTGCAGACCCATGCGCCCATACCGTCCGCCGGCGACTTCCGGCGGTCAAAACCCGGTGAAGCCGGTCAGGCGCTGGATCCACAGAGCGAGGACGGACAACTGCCCGGTGAGCAGGAGCACGCCCATGACTGTCAGCAGGACACCGCCGACGCGGGCCGCCGCCTCGGTGTAGCGCAGGAGGGGCCGGACGGAGGCCAGCGTGACGGCGAACACCAGGAAGGGCAGTGAGAACCCCGCCGCGTACGCGAACATGTACCCGGCGCCCGCGGCCGGATGGGCGATGATCATCGCCAGCACGGACCCGACGATGGGGCCGATGCAAGGGGTCCAACCGGCCGCGAACGCCACGCCCACCAGCACGGATCCCAGGTATCCCAGGGGCCGCCGGGCCGGGAGTTGAAACCGCCGTTCGCGCATCAACCATTCGCTCCGCAGGACCCCCGCCATGAACAGGCCGAAGAGGATGACCAACACCCCGCCGATGACGCGCACCGTCTGCTTGTACTGGATGAGGAACCGGCCGGCGGCGCTGGCCCCCCATCCCAGCATGATGAACAGCACGGACAGGCCGGCGCAGAAGCACAGGGCGTGCAAGAACGCCCGCCGCCGCAGCCCCGCCGGCCTGTCCCCGGCAGGGCCGGTGGCAGGGCCCCTGGCAGGGCCGGTGAACGAAACCCCGGTGATGTACCCGAGATAGGACGGGAACAGCGGCAGCGTGCAGGGAGAGACGAAGGACAGAAGCCCCGCCGCGAACGCCAGCCACCAGGAGATGTCCGCCGTCATACCGCTCCCTCCCCGTGCGTGACCTGCCCATCGCGCCTCGCCAGCCAGCGGACGATGGGCGGCCCGAAGAACACGATGGTGAACATCCGCACAGTCTGCAACGAGACCACCAGGGCGAGGTTCGCGCCGCCACCGATGGCCATCAGGCTCACCGAATCCAATCCGCCCGGGCTGGTCGCCAGGATCCCGGTCAACAGCGTCTCCCCGGTCCAGCGCGCCATCCCCCATCCGATGCCGGCGCACAGCAAGATCAACGCTACCGTCGACGCGAAGATGTATGGCAGCAGGAGGCCGGCGTGCTTGAGCGAAACGCGATCGAACATCAGCCCCACATAGACCCCGAGGACGGCGTAGGCTGCCGCCGAGACCCACCCGGGGATGGTCAGCGGCACCCACCCGGTCAGGTTGGCCACCGTGCCGGCCAGAATGGCGCCGAGCAGTTGTCCGGCGGGCAGGCGCGCCGTCAACCCGAGCCACGCGCCCGCCAGTCCCACCGCCAGTGTCTCCAGGCTGTGCAGCACGTAACCCCCCTGTGTGGACGCCGGCATCTGAATGTGCGCCGCTCCCGAGCCCGCCAACCAACGGGTCATGGCGGAAGCGGTGAGGACGACGGAGATCACCCGCACGTACTGCATGACCGCCACCAGCTTCGGATCCGCCTGCAGCGAGACGCTCATCGCCACCATTCCCGACGCCCCGCCCGGCATCGCCCCCAACACGGCCGTCATCCGATCCACGTGCGCAAACCGCCCGATGGCCCAGCCGATGACCAGGCTCACCACCAGCGAGCCCGCCGCGACCAGCACCACCGCCGGCAGGTGGTGGATGATCACGGGCAGGTCGGAGGCCCGGAACATGCTGGCGACAATCACCCCGACGACGGCCTGCGAGGCGGCGAACAGCGGCCGCCGCACGCGCGGCCTCCGGCCCGTGGCCAATCCAAACAGGATGGCGGCCACCATCGGCCCGACCATCCACGCGGCCGGCACCCCCAGGTGGTTGAACACCCAGCCGGCCATCGCGCTGGCCCCGGCCAGCACCCACCAATCCCTCATCGTGTCCCCACCTCCACGGGCCGCTGGCGTACGATGCGCACGCGCGCGCATCCCTCGTCCGCGGCCTCGGCCACGACCGTCACCCAGACAGGCCGCGACGCCAGCCAATCCAGCAGCGCCCGATGCACCACGTGGTGCGCATGCTGGCACAGGGCGAGCGCCTCCCCGTGCACGGTCTCATCGTCCACCTCGGTGATGATCTCCGCCGTCACGGCCTCGCCGAACCGCTCCACCGCCAGGTGGCTGCGCGTGCTCGGACGGGTGTGCCGGACGTACGTGAGCGATCCATTGGTGAGCTGGACGGGGAAACGGTCGGGCTCGAACGCGTGCCCCCAGCGGCGGAACGTCTCCAGATAGGCGGCGTTTGCCGCGGAGACCGCCGGATCGGACGCCAGGGCCGCCGTCACCGCCTCGCGGAGCGCTCCGTACGCGGCACGCCAGGCCGGGGACGCCTCGACCCCCTCATACCAGATGGTGTACATCTTCGCAATCGGCAGCCAGTACGACACCGGGAAGCGGGGCGGGCTGCCGTATCCGCTGAACGGCTGAATCCATTCGTGGGAGGGGACACCGTGATCGTCCACCAGAATGTCCGGGCACCAGCGCCGCCACACCCGCGCGTACACGCGGCTCTCCCCGAACGGGGCGTCCGGGCGGAAGTGGTCATACGCGAACTCCACGCCACAGGCGTTGTAGCGGGCCGCGTGGTGCTTCCAGCGCGGGTGCTCGGACGCCATCTGCTGGTGGAGCGCCGCACCGTCCGCGTTCTCCAACGGCACCATGACCACATTCACACGGGCCAACCAGGCGGGGTCCGCCCGGAGCGCCTCGGCGAGCTGGAGAACGGCGTTGGTGCTCGACACCTCGTTCGCGTGGTGCCGTGCGTTGATGAACAGGGTCGGCTTGTACAGCCGGTGTTTGACCGGGGAGGTGACGAGGCCGCAACGTTCAAATGCCTCCAGGACCCAGATGGGCCGGCCCTGGAACGATCGATCATACGCCCGCACCGCCCCAGGAAACCCGCCCCGGTGACGCGCCACCCAAGCGTCCACCGCCTCCGGGCCGAGCACGGTGGGCGTTCCGCCGTCCGCCGGCACCGTATGGTGCGCCAACGCCTCACGATCCGCCACCCATCCACCGTCCGCCGGAGCCGTACGGTCCGCCTGCGCCGCCGCACCCTCCTCCGGCACGGGGCCGGGCGCTTCGGCGTCCGCCGGCCCGAGTCCTGCCGCCTCCACCCAGGCCGCGACGGCCGCCGCGACAGCCGGATCCGCCACGCCTGCCAGCGTGCAGCGCATCCGACGCCGCTCGCCAGCCGTATCGCCTGCCGATGTCTCGCTCATCTCGCTCGCGACCGCCACCACCCGCGCGCCGGCGAGGGCGGTGGCATCCAGGGGCTTCACCAGCTCGGTACCACCATCCGTCCGGGTCACCCAGGCCCCTTCGCCCATCGTCATCGGGTACACGCGCACCGTCGCCGACGGCGGCGCGCCCGGCGCCCGGTGGACGAAGGGGAGGATGGCGCCCGGGGCGTCCCAAGCGGGATCGCCCGTTCGCTTCCCATACGCGTGGAACCAGTGCAGCGCGTAGAAGTAGATGTCTTCGTGCAGCGCCTCCAGTGCGGAGATCACCTCTTCCCCGACGGGCAGCGGCTCGTCTTTCGCATCCATCCAGACATCGCACGTCATGCGCAAAAACTTTGGCACGGTGCGGGCGTCCTTCGTCCACTCGGCGGTCGCGGGCAGCACCTCGCGCTGAAACCAGTCCCAAAACCGCAAGGGATCCGATGCCACCCGCGCCTCCCGGACCACCCGATCCCCCTGTCTCAGGCGGAACCCGCACATGGGCACGCAGACCGAACCCAACTCCGGATGCTCCGGCATGTACACCCGGCTCTCCCACAGGCCGTCCCACGACCACGACGCCAGCATGCGGCCCGCCTCGTCTTCCGCCACCACGCGCCACATCGGCGCGTCACCATCGGCCAGCTCGAGCGCCACGTCTTGCCGGGACAGATTCAATGCGTTCGCGACGATGGCGTCGAACGGATACAACTCCTGCAAAAAGCGATGCGCCATGTCGAGATGCGGGATGTCGGGATCGAACCGGCGCGCGCACAGCCGAACCCGGCGGACGCCAGGCAGGGCGGACAACGCAGGCAGCACGTCCGTCAGGGCCCAGTGCAGCCCCGCCTTGTGCGCGTTCCGGTAGATAGCGCGCACCGCGCCACCGTCCTGCCCGCGCGAGCGCAGCTCCGCCTGCACGCCCTGCCACCACGCCGCAAACGACGCCTCCGGGACGGTGGTGAACACCTCCAGGATGAGGCCGTCAGCCGGCTCACCCGCGCTAGCCCCTTCCCCTTGCCGCGCGCTCCCCGCCCCGTGGAGCGCATCCAAGACCAGCCGCCGCAGTTCCGCCAACTCCCCGGGATCCGACCAGGTGAACGTCCGCAAGGGGGACAGCGGCTTCTCCCGCCAGTCGATCCCGCCGGCATCCCCCTCCACCTGCCTTCTCCACCAGGCGAGCGGACGGCCCAGCGGCTCCGGCAGCTGGATGGAGGCCACACCGCCCTGGCGGACGCGGGCGTGCAGTGCGGCGGCCAGCCGGGCGCGCAAGGAGACATCCGGATGCGTCGACGTGATGGCGGCGAATCGGCTGCGCCAGTCGTCCATGGCGGGCGACGCCGGATCCTCCACCCAGTCCCGGCCGATGCGGGCCGCCAGGGCCGGCAGGCCGGCGGACGGGGCCTCGATGACCAACTCGTCTCCCTCCAGGCGCACGGCCCCGCCGGATCCCGTCGATTCGCTGGACGCTATCCAGATGGACAGCGCGCTGGAACGGCGCGGATCACCGCCGAGGTGCGTGACGGGGAAGACGACTTCCGCGGCGGCGATGGCCAGCCGGGCTGCCAATTCCACGCCCGCTCGCGCAACGGCAGGATCGGGAGACAACGTGATGGCGACGTCGAGCACCGGATGAAGGCCGTCCGGGACGGCCAGAGCGCCCTCTGTGGTGAGGACGTTGTGAAGGGAGCGAGGAGAGGTCTCATGTGCTGTCGCCATAGGCGCCGTCCCTCTGGCGCCGGATGCGAGGGCACTGTCGTCAGAACACGTCCGCGCCATTTTGAACGGCACGGGGATGACATCGCCGGGGGTGATCCCGCGGCCAAAACCGTCGCTCGCCAGGTACCGCGTGGCGACCAGCACCCCGGCCGGGGTGGTGCCGGTGATCACAAAGCGGCCGTCCGGGAGCCGGTACAGCAAGCCGGTGTCTGGAGACAGGGCGTCAAGCTGCTTGAGAAGCGGACGGACGGCGTCCCCCAGCCGGGCCGACAGCCAATCCGCATCGGCGCTGAGGTACGCGCACGGCGGGACGGGCGGCTCAGCGCCGGTGGCCGCCTCCCAGAACAGCGCGTCGAAGAGTGGCTCGTTCAAGGCCAACGCCTGCAGCCCGATGCGGGCCGCCAACTCCACCATCGCGGCCGATTCCTCCACCGGTCGCGCCGGCGGGACCGCGATGGGCCCGTTCAGCCCCGTCGGCGCCCACGCGCCCGGGCGCGGGGATGGGCATGAAAAGACCCCCTGTGGGGTCCAAAACGTCTGCCACGACAACGTCCGATCCCTCCCTCACGCCGTGCCGGACCATCCGTGCGATGGCCCCTTCGACACCGTCGCCACGATGCCTCCTATGATAAAGTTTTCGAGCCCGAATTGCAGGATTCCACATTTGTAGACATATCCACTATAATGTGGGCGGGGAGGGGACAAGCGTGGCGCCGATTGGGGAGAAGGTCGCATACCTGCGCGAGCAGCGGGGCTGGACGTTGAAGGAACTGTCCGAGCGGTCCGGCGTATCGGTGAGTCATATCAGCGCGATTGAAAACGGCACGCGGCCGAACCCGTCCATCGACCGGGTGAAGCGCCTCGCGCACGCGTTCGGGGTGTCGCTCGCCTACTTCGACGACGACGCGCCCGCCCCCGACGCGGAGGCGGACGGGCTTCCGCCGTCCGCCTCGTCCGGATCATCCTCCGTGAACGGCCACGCCGAAGCGAGTGGCCATCCCGCCGGCAGCCCGGCCGGCAACCGCCCGATCCGCGATGCTGCCGGCGGGCAGAAAGGCGACCTCACGGACGCACAAGGCGGCCATCCGGCCATCGCTCCCGATGTCATGGACCTGGCCAGGCGCATCCAGGCCTTGTATGATCACGACACCGCCCGCTTCATCGCCTCGGAATCCTCACGTCCGTACGTGGCGCTGGCCAGGCAGTTGGCGGAGCAAGACCTGCTGCACGACGCCTCCCATCTGCTCCAGGTGATTGCCCAATTCATCCGGGACCGGGCGGCGGATTACAGGTCAACGGAGGATTGACGCCACCACATCCCGTCACCCGATGGCCACGTCCGGATTCACGTCCGCCTCGTAATCGACCCCGTCCATCTCGAATCCGAACAGGCGCAGGAAGTCTCGCCGGTATCCTGCGATGTCGGTGAGCTGTGCCAGGTTGTCGGTCGTCACCTGTTCCCAGCCGGACATCACCGCGGCCTGGACGTCCTCCCGCAACTCCAGTTCATCCAACCGAATCCGGCCCTGGTCGTCCACAGGCACCTCACCGCCCGTGTACAGGCGATGGGCGAGCAGCCGGTACATCTGCTGGATGCAATCCTCGTGCAGGCCCTTTTCCTTCATCACCTTGAACAGCAAGGAGATGTACAGCGGGACCACCGGGATGGCGGAGCTGGACTGCGTGACCACCGCCTTGTTGACGGACACGAACGCCCGCCCGCCACGCGCCCGCAGCCGCTCGTTCAGCCGCAGGGCGGTCGCTTCGAGATCATCCTTCGCCTTGCCGATGGTCCCGTCGCGGTAGATGGCGCGCGTCAGTTCGGGCCCGATGTACGAGTACGCCACGGTGGTGGCCCCGTCCGCCAAGACGCCCGCCTCCTCCAGGGCATCCATCCACATCTGCCAGTCCTCCCCGCCCATGACGGCGATGGTGTCGCGGATCTCCTCCTCGGTGGCCGGCTGGACGGTGACCTCGGTGACCTTGCCGGTGTGCACGTCCACCGTCTTGCTCGTGAACGGCTGGCCGATGGTCTTCAGGACCGACGAGAAGGTCTCCCCCGTGCGCGGGTGGCGGCGGCGAGGCGAGGCCAGGCTGTACACGACGAGATCGACCTGGCCGAAGTGGGTGCGGATGAGATCGATGACCTCCTGCTTCACCTCGTCCGAGAAGGCGTCGCCATTGACCGTCTTGGCGAACCGGCCCGCCTGGCGGGCGGCCTGCTCAAACGCCGCCGTGTTATACCACCCCGCCGTCGCGGTGCGGTTGTCGGAGGCCGGCTTCTCGAAGCACACCCCGATGGTGTCGGCGCCACAGGCGAAGGCGGCGGCGATCCGCGTCGCCAGCCCGTACCCGGTGGAGCTGCCGATGATCAGCGCCTTCTTGGGCCCGTCGACACGCGGCTGCGATTGTATGTAGTCGATCTGCTCCTGCACGTGCGCGGCGCATCCCACCGGATGGGCCGTGGTGCAGATAAATCCCCTGACTTTCGGCTTGATGACCATCTGTCCCCGTCCTTTCAAAGTGCGTTGTCTCAGTCCAACACCTGGATCCCGGCGGCGCGCAAAGCGGCCACCGCCTCGTGCAATTGGCCCTCGTCCCGGCACTCCACCGTGTGCAGGTGAAACCCTTCGGTCAGCGACGACAGCAGGAGCGCCTTGGTCTCCGCGACGCGTTGCAGGAACAGGGCCACGTCACGCCGGGAAGAAAGGTGCAAGGCGCCCCGCAGCTCCCCGTAGACCGGGTGCTCCACCACCACATCCACCACGTGAAGGCCGTGATCCACCATGGTGTACAGCTCCGTCTCCGTCCGCTCCGGCGGATGGCACACGGAGAGCACGAACGGACGGCGCGCCGCCTCCCCGGGGCGCAGCCAATATCCGCGCGGCGTCGACAGGATGGGCTCGCCGGCAGCGCGCAGAAGCGCGATGTCATGCACGACCACCTGCCGCGTCACGCCGCACAGGGCGGCCAACTGCGCCCCCGGAATCGGTTCTCGGCTGGCCCGAAGCGCTTCGAGCAGCACCTGTTGACGTTCGCCGCGCTCCCTCACCGCCACGGACATCCCTCCTGCTCACATCCGCTGCACCACGCTGTCCCCATTGTAGAGAATCGCGAAGGAATTTCCCAGCGGTGCGGGCGCCGTCACGCACCCCCGGATGGCGCCCCCGCTGCCCCTGCCGTCCCGGCCGCCTCCGCCCGCAACCGGGCATCCGACGGCAGCGTCGCGCACAGGAGGGCGGCGACCAACGGCAGCACCGTGATGAGGGTGAACACCACCCCCACTCCCCAGACGTCCGAGATGTGCCCGAACAGGGTGGCGCCGATGCCGCCGGCCCCGACGCTGAACCCGATGTTGAGCCCCGATGCCAGCGCGATGTTGCGCGGCAGGAGCATCTGCGCGTACACCACGGACACGGCGAACGACCCGAGCACGGTGAAGCCGAACAAGAACAGCACGATGGCCGCCCACACGCCACTCACGCGCGGCAGGAGCCACGCGAATGGCACGGCGAGGGCGAGGGAGCCGACCAAAATGCGCTTGCGGCCCAGGCGGTCGGACAGCAGCCCGCCGACGAAGGTGCCCACAGCGCCCGCCCCGAGGAACAGAAAGGTCAGCAGCTCCGCCTTCCCCAACGCCATGTGCTGGTGCACGTAAAAGAACGGCAGGAACCCCGCGACGCCGATCTGGCACCAGGACCGCAAGATGATGGCGGCGCTGAACACCGCCAGGGCGCCGATGCGGTTGCGGCCCGCCACCTGGCGTTTGGCCAACCGCTCCTCCTCCACCCGTGCCCGGTACCAAGGCAAAAGCCGCCAGGTGAGCAGAAACGCCACCACCCCGAGGGCGAAGAACACCGTCAGCCCGCGCACCCCGGTGCCGAGGAGGAACAGGGGGACCAACAGCGGCCCCAGGGCCTGCCCCGCGTTGCCCCCCACCTGGAAGATGGCCTGGGCGAGCCCCTTCGCCCGCCCGGCCGCAAGATGGGTGCCGCGGGACGCCTCCGGGTGGAAGATCCCGGATCCTAGCCCCGACAGGGAGATGAACACAATCACCCATGCGAACGACGGAGCGATGCCGGTCATCGCCAACCCGAAGCACGTCAACGTGACCCCCGCCGGGAGGAACCACACCCGGGGGCGCCGGTCCGTGATCCAACCGAACACCGGCTGCATGACCGACGACATCAAGTAGGAGAACAGGACGATGAGACCCGTCTGCGTGTAACTCAGATGAAACGCCGACTTGTACAACGGCAAGAGGGCCGGCACCAGCCCGACCGTCATCAGGTCATTGATGAGGTGCGCCCCGCTGAAGGTCCACACTGCCTCTTTCTTGATGGCCTGCCCCGGCAACGGAGCCGGCATGGCCGCCATTTCAGCCATTCCACTCTCTCCTTTCTCCTCTCCGCAACGCTCGGCAGTCCGGTTTCATCCGGTTCCTCCGCCCATCCACCGGACAATTTCGCTGTACAACTCGCCCACCGGTGCCTGCCCGTCGGCGAGCCCCGCCTCCGCCACCACCCGTGGCATCCCGTAGACCACGGCGGACGACGCAGCCTCCGCGACCACGCGCCCGCCTTTCGACTTGACGGCCCGGCAACCGGCCAAGCCGTCCTTTCCCATGCCGGTCAGGATCACCGCGAGCACGCGACCCCCGAACACCTCAGCGGCCGAGGCCAGCGTGATGTCGATGCACGGCTTGTACAACGGGGCCAGGGCCTCGTCCGACGCATATTCCAACGGCGCGCGCTCTTCCGGCCAGACCCGCAGCGCAACCCCGCCGGCCGTGCCGGCCAGGGTGGTCTGCAGACCGGAAGGCGCGACGTAGGCCGTCCCCGGGCGGAGAATCTCGCCATCCTCCCCCTCTTTCACCATGAGGGCGCACAACCGGTTGAGCCGCTCCGCCAACGGGCGCGTGAACCCCGCCGGCATGTGCTGCAAGACCACCACCGGCACCGGAAAGTCGGCCGGAAAATCCGGCAACAGCCGGGCGAGGGCGGCGGGGCCGCCCGTCGAGCAGCCGATGACCACCACGCCGGGCGCCCACCGAGCCGGCTGGCCCCCCTGATGCACCCGATGCGCTTTGGCCTGCCGACTTGCCAATCCTTTCACCGCCCTGCACAAAGTGTCGACACATAGGCGCTGTTTCGCAAAAATTGGGGCTCCAGTGCAAAGGGGCTGTGGTATTCTGATCATATCTTCACGCCCCGCCTGCCGGGGCGGCTAGGCAAGGAAGTGTGTGCACCGTGCCGCAAACCCTGTGGAAACTGCGTGCGTTCTACTTCTTGACCGGCCTCTCCGGAGGGCTCTTCGTCCCCTACCTGTCGATGCTGCTGGTGCAAAACGGCCTGAACAGCGGCGAGGTCGGCCAGGTGATGGCCACCGGCACCGTGGTCGCCATCCTGGCGCAGCCCTTGTGGGGACTGGTGGTCGACCGCTTCCATGTGACCCGGCTCACCCTCGCCCTCAGCGCCGTGATGCCCGGCCTCGTCGCCGTCCTGTACAACATCCCGTGGCTGTGGCTGGTCGCCCTCGCGAACGCCGTCAGCAACCTGTTCTCCGCCCCGCAGGCCCCCATCGCCGACGCGTACGCGGTCGCCACCGCGAGGGCTTTGCGAACATCTTACGGCACCATCCGCTGTTTGGCCAGCCTGGGCTTCGCGGTCGGCGGCTACGCGGGCGGCCTCTTTCTCGCGCACCTGCCGCTGCAGTGGCTGTGGATCCCGTACGCCGTGACAGGCTTGTGCGGGGCGCTGATCACCCTGACATTCCCGCGGGAGACGCACGGCGTGGGCCTCGGGGGATCGTTTCAGGAAGGGTTGATGCAACTGCTGCGGGATCGGCGATTTCTGGTGTTCCTGGCGGGCGGCTTTCTGGTAAGCCAGACCCTGACCGCCTTCAACACGTATTTCGCCCTCACCTTCCGGGACATGGGCGGATCCATCGCCCTCACCGGCCTGGCGTTCCTGCTCGCCTCCGGGACCAACGTGCCGTCCATGCTGATTGCGGCCCGCCTCAACCACCGCCTCGGGCGGGAGCGGATGATGGCCATCGCCGCCATCGCCTACATCCTGCGCTGGAGCATCCAGGCCCTCGTGCCCATCCCTTGGGTGGCCATCGCCATCCAGGTGCTGCACGGCATCTCGTTCGGCTTCTACTACGTGGCCGCGGTCGATTTCGTCTTCTCCTCCGCCCCGCCGCAGCTGCAGGCCACGGCCCAGAGCATCTTCGGGATGATCTGTGGCGGCCTCGCCGGAATCGTGGGCAACCTGCTCAACGGCATCTTGCTCCACAGCGGCGGCGCGGCCGCCATGTACTGGGCCTGCACCGTCAGCTCCGCTCTCGGCGCCGCCTGCTTCTGGTACGTGGCGAAGGTCCGGCGGCCCGCCGGTCCCCGCGTCGGCCTCCGGCGTCCGGTGCTGCCCTGGGTGAGCCGCTGACGGTATACACACCCGCCTCTGTGGCCATCCTACCCATTCAGGGGGAATGTCGGATGACCTTGCAGCAGGCCAAGGAGATTGTGAACTCGCCCGAGAACGTGGTGGTCTTGTTCGAGGGCAAGCCGGTGTGGATCGACGAACTGGACGATGCCACCGGAACCGCGCTGGTGCACGTGGAGACCGACGGTAAGCCGATGCGCGTCCACGTGAACCGCTTGCACGCGCAGTGAACCCGGCGGCGTGAATCCGATGGGTTGGCTGTGTGCGCTGTACGTCGCCCATGCATTGACCTTGGTGGCCATCGCTTGGCGCCATGTGAGGCGACCGGCGGAGGCCTTGACCTGGTTGTTGTTGGGCCTCGTCCTGCCCGGGCTCGGCCCCGCCCTGTACGCATGGATGGCCCGGCCGCTGCGCACCGGCCGCGGCCCTGCCAGCGCCCAGGGGACGGGTCACGTCCCTCGCGGCAACCGCGCACCGCAGGCATCCTCCGCAGGGGCGGCCGAGCGAGGGGAAAAGCAGCCGTCGGCGGGGGCCGCGGAGACGGCGAAAAGCACGGGCTCGGCAGCCACGGACGCGCCGCCCCTGGGTCGGGCGGCCCGGGCGGTCGCGACCGCGATCGAACGCCTCACCGGCGCGCCGCCCCTGCCCGCCCAGGTGCAGGTACTCTGTAACGGGACGGAGACGTACGACCATCTCCTCCGCGCCCTGCGCAGCGCCGAACGCACCATTGATCTGGACTACTATATCTACCGGGACGATCACGTGGGCCGCCTGATCTCGGACGTTCTCATCGCCCGCGCCGAGGCGGGGGTGCGGATCCGCTTCCTCCGCGACGGCGTTGGAAGCCGCAGCTATCCGCGCGCCGCGGCCGAGCGGCTGGCGGCCGCCGGGATCGCCTGCCGCGTGTTCTTTCCGCTGCGCTTCCCATGGGTCGACGCGCGCCTGAATCACCGGGACCACTGCAAGATCGCCATCATCGACGGGCAGGAGGCGTTCGTCGGAGGCATCAATGTGGGCGACGAGTACACCGGGCGGAAGCCGGGCGTCGGGTGGTGGCGGGACACGCACCTGCGCCTGCGCGGCGAGGCCGTCTCGCAACTGCAGGCGGCCTTCGAGGCCAACTGGGCGCTCGCGGACCCGGATCGGGCCGCGCGGGCACACGGTTGGCGAAACCCCGCCGACGCCGCCGCGGAGTGCGATGGCCCTCGCGGCGCGGACTCCGCCACCGGCGGCGCAACCGGGCGGCGCGCACGCCCGCGGCCGTGGCGCCCGGCGATGAGCCCGGCGGGACGGATGTGGAACGTGGAATTCGGCCCCGATCCGCTCGACGACGCCGACGTCTCCGAACCGCCCCTGCCCGCCCGCGCGCAGACGGTCGCCGGACGCCCGGATGCGCCCGTTCAGGCGGTGCGGGACCTGTACTTTCTCTGCATCACCCAGGCGGAGCGGCGCGTCGACATCACGACGCCCTACTTCGTGCCCGACTCGGACATCCTGGCCGCATTAAAGACTGCCGCCATGCGCGGCGTCCGGGTGCGCCTCCTCGTGCCCCGGCGGTGCGATCACGTCGTCGTCGGCATGGCCAGCCGCACCTTCTACCGCGACCTGCTGCAGGCCGGCGTTGAGATCTACCTGTACGAACCCGGCGTTCTGCACGCGAAGGTGATGCAGGTGGACGACGAGATCGGCATCGTCGGCGCGGCCAACTACGACTTGCGCAGCTTCCGCCTCAGCTACGAGGTCTGCCAGGTGATGTACAGCCGTCCCGTCGCTGCGGAGCTGACGCGCCAGTTCGAGCGCGACCTCCAGCACAGCACCCGCCTGGTCATCGCCGAGCTGGACGCACAGCCCCGCTGGCAGGCGGCCCTCCATCAAGCCGCGCGCCTGCTCGCCCCGCTGCTTTGACACTCCACACGGCTAAAGCCGTGGGATTCTTGGGAGCACTCCCGCACCCGGGAGTTCTGCCTTGCGGCACCAAGCGATCTCCGTGTGTCCCACGGTTGAGTCCGCTCAAGCGGACAGAAAACGCAAGCCTTCCCGCAAGATATTCCTTGCGGCGTTGACATCTCGATCATGCGTCTCCCCGCACACCGGGCACGTCCACTGCCGGACAGATAGATCCTTCGTCCCGGTGTTTCGGTGTCCGCAGCAGGAGCAAAGCTGGCTGGACGGAAAAACTGGAGACACGATCATCACTTGCCGTCCGTACCATTTCGCTTTGTACGTGAGCTGCCGCCGGAATTCCGACCAACCGGCGTCGGCGATGCTTCCCGCCAGTTTGTGATTCTGCTGCATGTTCTGCACACGCAACTCCTCCAGGCAGATCACTTGGTTCTCGCGAATCAGCCTGGTGGATAGCTTGTGCAGGAAGTCCATCCGGGCGTTACGCACCTTCTCGTGCAGCCGGGCCACTTTCAACCGTGCCTTCTCCCGGTTCTTCCCGCCCGGTTGCCGGCGAGAAAGAATCTGCTGCCAGCGTTTCAGTTTCTCTTCGTGCTTCCGGAGGTGTCGGAGATTGGGTATTCTCTCTCCGGTACTCAGGACTGCGAAATCGATCAGCCCAAGGTCGATGCCGAGTGTGTTTGTCCTTAGTTCCAGGGGCTGAACCTCCGTGTCCACCAACACCGACACGAAAACCTTGCCCGAAGGTGCCAAACGAACTGTGGCTGAGACAATGCGCCCCTGCACTTCTCTATTTGGCGAACTTCACCCATCCCACCTTTGGGAGCCGAATCCGGCTTCCCTCGATACGGATGGTTGCCTTGTCATTCTCTTTACCGTTGCGTTTGGACGTGTAGGACTGCTTCAGGTGCTTCTTGCTCTTGAAGTGCAGATAGCCTTTTTTCTCTCGGAAGAATCGCTGGAATGCGTCATTCAACTCTTCCAACGTCCGTTGCAAAGCTGTGGAATCTACTTCCCGAAGCCAAGGATACCGCTGTTTTAACGCAGGCAGTTCCCGCATACAGGCGTATTGGTTCAAGGTGGTGCCGTCCCGCTCATAGACTTCTTTCCGACGGGCGAGGAAGTGATTGTACACAAACCGGCAGCACCCGATCGTTCGCCGAAATTGTCGCTCCTGCTTTTTGGTTGGATAGAGGCGAAAGGAATAGGCTCTGTGCACCTTATTCACCCGCGCTTCTTCTGGGCTTCGACGTACCGGCGGATGGTATCTCTGGATACGTTTCCCGCCGTGCTCACAAAAAATGAACGTGTCCATAGACTAGGGAGGTGTCTTAGATGCGCGAATTCTTCACGCCCGGCCCGTCAGGCCCCGCCCTTGCGACCCTCGACGAGGGCCGCCTTCAGGCAGAACGATACCGGCTGTCCCGCCTCGTCGAGCGCGATTCGGAACTCCGCCCGCCAGTCGGGCGGCGCTTCCGCCAGCCGACGCGCCAGGTGGGCGCGGGCTTCCGGCGGCGTGCCGGCGCGATCCACCCAATTGGCAAAATCAATCACCAGGTCCCAGCGCCGCCGCACCGAGAACGCGAGCCCCGCCGCCGCGAAGGCGGCCTCCCACTGGGAAAGCCGCCACTCGCGCACGTGGGACGGGTCGCGCATGCGGTCGATCTCGTTGATGAACCCGTCCATCGCCTCATCCTCGGGCGCGTAGTGGTCAATCGCCAGCACGCGCCCGCCGGGCGCGAGGACCCGGCCCATCTCCCGAACCGCCTGGTGAAAGTCCGCGAAGTGGTGGGCGGCGAAGCGGCACACGACGAGATGAAACGCCCCGTCCGGGAACGGCAGCCGCTCGGCCGCCCCCACGGTAAAGGTGACATTCTCCACGCCCCGCGCCCGCGCCAGGCCGTCCGCCACCCGGACCATGGATTCCGTCACATCGATCCCGGTGCACCATCCCGCCGAAGACGCCAACGCGAGAGCCGTATGGCCGGCGCCGGTGCCCACGTCGAGCACGCGCTCCTCGCCCTGGAGGGCCGCCGCCTCGACGAGCCAGGCGAGGTCCTCCCCTTCCGCAAACAGCCGTTCGTCCCGGTACTTCTCCGCCCGATTGCCGAACTGCGCCACGACGCGCCGGTGATTCGCGTCCTGCATGTCTTCCTTCACCTCCTCCGGCGGCGGCGCGCCACCCAGTCGCGCACGGCATTGACCCACACCAATACGAGAAAGACAAAACCAATGGCCAGGGCGCCGTCCCCCGCCGCGTACGCGTCGTGGAACCGCAGCCACAGCCCGGCGAAGCCGCTGACGCACAGCAGCAACACCCAGATGGCGCGCATCAGCAACCGCTCCTGGCGATCCAGCCGCTCCATCACCTCGTCCCAGTCGACCTGGACGCGGATGCCATCGTCCGCGACCTGCCGCAGCACCCGGTCCACCTGCCCGGGCATCCGTGCCATCGCGGCGGCCGACTCGCGCACGGCGTCCATCACCAGGTCCGCGCCGGCCGCCCCCGCCTCGCCGAAGGCGAGGCGCGCCAATCTCCGGGCCAGACGGCGAAAGCGCGTCTGTGGTGCGGTGGCACCGGGATCGTCCGCCTGCGCCGCCAACACCGGCAGGGCGCGGGTGCGCAGGATCTGCATCCAGTCGATGTCCGGCTCCAAATCGGTGATGAGCCCGGTGAGAATGCCGACGGCGCGGCCGAGGAACAGGTACTCGGCCCGCACAATGATGGGTCCCTGCTGCAGAAAGGCCTGCAGCTCCTCGACGAAGGCGTCCAGCTCGGGTCCGCGCTCGAGCCGGATGCCCTGCAGGCGGTCCAGGATGAAGCCGACGGCACGGCGCAGCACGGCGCGATCCGCATGGGGTTGCAGGAATCCGAGATCGGCGATGGCCTGCACGACGCCATCCAGGTCCTGGGTCAGGGCGGCGCGCACCAGGCGGGCGAACGTCCGCCGATCCGCCTGCGGGATGTCGCTCATCATGCCGAAATCGAGGAAGCACAGTTGCCCCGCGGGGGTGACGAGGAGGTTGCCGGGGTGCGGATCGACATGGACGAATCCGTGGGTGACGACCTGGTGCAGGTAGCTGTCGATGAGCGTGTCGACGACGTCCCGCACACGCACACCCCAGCGGGTGTAGCGGGCGCTGTCCGTCACCTTGGCGCCTTCGACGAATTCCATCACAATCACGCGCCGGGCTGAATACGCGTCGTACACCCGGGGGACGGCGATGCGCGGGTCTCCGGCGTGCAGTTGCTGGAAGCGCCGCAGGTGATTGGCCTCGCGGCGGTAGTCGAGCTCCCGCTCGACCATGGCGGCGAACTCGCGGTACAGGCCTTCGGCGTTGATGTGCCGGCCGATGCGGGTGTGGCGGTCGAGAAATCGCACGACCTTGCGCAGGGCCTGAAGGTCGGTGCGGGCGAGCCGTTCGATGCCCGGCCGCTGAACCTTCACGGCGACGGGCGTCCCGTCGGCGAGCACGGCCTGGTGCACCTGGCCGAGGGAGGCAGCGGCGATGGGGGTCTCGTCGAACGCGGAGAAGACCGCCTCCAGGGGGGCGCCGAGCTCTGCTTCCACCAGCGCCCGCACCTCGGGAAACGGCGCGCCGGGGACGGTATCCTGCAGTTGGGTCAGCTCGCGCGTGAACGCGGCGGGCAGCACGTCCGCGCGGGCGCTGAGAAACTGGCCGACCTTGACAATCAGCCCCTGCAGGCGGAGCGCGGTGATGCGAAAGCGCGCTCCGGCGCGCTGGTACAGGCGAACGGTTGAATCGGCGGCCTGGGCGCCTGGAGAGGCTGGCCCGGCATGGGCGGTTCCACCAGCATAGGCGGAGGCGGTCTGACCCACCGCGCCGGCTCGAACCGCCGCGCCGGAAGCGGCTCGGTCCGCGGCGGCCCGGGTGCTGCCCCGTTGCCTCAGCCGCTGCGCCCGCCACGCGTCGAACAACAGGCGGGCCGCCAGCCAGAAGATGGCCAGGGATCGGATCAGTTGCGAGCGCATCCACCGGGGCCCGCCATTGGCTGTGGTCCGCGAACCGCCTGCCGCGGGCCGGGCGATGGCCGATGATTGGTGATCGTCTCGTGCTTCACGCCATGATGTTCGCATATTTCGAACTTAAACCGGCCCGTGGGGGATGTCAATGCAGAGCAGCTCGGTTTCATACCACGACAAACCATATGCATAATAGCGTTAGGAACAACGGCAGGAACACATGGTCCGGCCGGGGTCTTCTCGGGGGCTGGGGGAATCGCATCGGCCGGGGGTGTCGCAGGGCGTCGATGAGCCGCACGCCAAGCCCTCCCTTCGCATTGTGATTTTTGTCACAATTCTATGGATAAATTTCGACGATTATGTGAAATCCCCTTCCCCTCGGCCGCCTTCGCGCGCACGCTCAAGAAAGCAGGTGATCTCATGCAGGAACGCCGCACCGCGGCAGGTTCCACAGGCGAGGTCTTTCGCGTGGCCCTGCGGCTGGGCCTCACTTCGTTCGGTGGGCCCATCGCCCACCTGGGCTACTTTCGCGACGAATACGTGGAGCGGCGCCGCTGGCTGGACGACGCCACCTACACCGATCTCGTCGCCCTCTGCCAATTCCTCCCTGGCCCCGCCAGCAGCCAGGTGGGCATCGCCATCGGCCTGCTGCGCGCCGGCTGGCCGGGGGCCCTCGCCGCTTGGCTGGGTTTCACGCTGCCGAGCGCCTTGGCGCTGGCCCTCTTCGCCGCTGCCCTCCAGCGATGGCACATCCAACAGGCAGGATGGCTGCACGGGCTCATGATCGTCGCCGTCGCCGTGGTGGCGCAGGCGGTGTGGGGCATGGCCAGGTCATTCGCGGCTGGCCGTACCCGCGCCGCGGTGGCCGTGCTGGCCGCCGTCGTCACCCTGCTCTGGCCCACCCCGTGGACGCAGGTCGGGGTGATATTGGCCAGCGGGATCGCGGGGTGGGTAGGGATGAAAGCGGACGCCGCCCGGCCTTCATCGCCGCTTCCCATCCCGCTGTCGCGGCGGTTCGCCATCGGGATGTGGATCGCGTTTTTCACCCTCCTGCTCGGGCTGCCCGTGCTGCGCGCGGCTTGGCCGGCGCAAGGCCTGGCGCTGTTTGACACGTTCTACCGCGCCGGGGCGCTGGTCTTCGGCGGCGGGCACGTGGTGCTGCCGCTGCTGCAGAGCGCGGTCGTCCCGCCCGGGTGGGTGACGAACGACGAGTTCCTCGCCGGGTACGGTGCGGCGCAGGCGGTGCCAGGCCCGCTGTTCACGTTCGCCGCCTATCTGGGTGCGGTCATGCATCCGTCTCCAAACGGGTGGTTGGGCGCGTCCATCGCACTCGCCGGCATGTTCCTCCCCGCCTTCCTCCTGGTGTTCGGCGCGCTCCCCTTCTGGAACGCACTGCGCGCGCGGCCGGGTTTCCAGTCGGCCCTCGCAGGCATTCAGGCGGGCGTCGTCGGCATCCTGCTCGCGGCCCTCTACGACCCGGTCTGGACGAGCACGATTCACACGCCGCTCGACTTCGCGCTGGCCCTCGTCGCCTTCGTGTTGCTCAGTGTGTGGAAGCTTCTGCTGTGGGTGGTGGTCGTCGTGTGCGCCCTGGCGGGATGGGCGGTGTTTGGGGGGTGACGCGGGGTACGCAACCAGGACAAGAACAGTTGGACTTTCAAGAGGGTGCTGCCGCCCGTCGGCGGGATCCATCAATCAATAGAAACCGGTTGCTATCGGTGCCGTGCACGAGTCGTGTACATGCGAATGGGTCGCTATCCTTGCAACGGGGGGTTATAACAGTTCATGAAATTCCCGCATGAAGGCGCAGGGCTCCTCTGGCAATATCCCGAATACGGCAAGCGCTGGATTGGCAGTGTGGTCTCGGGACTCGGCAACCAGGTCGGTTGGATGGGCCTGGTCTGGCTCGCCATGGATCTGTCGGGGAGCGCGGCGTCCGTCGGGATCGTCACGCTGCTCTACCAGCTTCCTCAGGCGCTGCTGGCACCGGTGGCGGGTGCCCTGCTCGATCGCTACCCGCGCGCCCGCGCCATGGCGCTCGCCAATCTGGCGCTGGCCGCGGTCTTCACGCTCATCCCGATACTGGCGCACGCGTCCGGCCGTTCCGCTCTGTGGGCCGTCTTCGCGTTGACCGCGTTGGCCGGTGCCATTCTGCCACTCGACACCACCGGCGCCGGACCGCTCGTGGCCGAGCTCGTCCCGCGGGATCGCCTCTCTCAAGCGAATTTCTTGAACCAGACCGTCATGGCGGTCGTCTATTTGGCGGGTCCGGCCCTGGGCGGGGTGTGGGTCGCCGGGTTCGGCCCCGTCGCGCCGCTCTACTTTGACGCCGCGACGTTCCTGTTCCTCGCCCTGCTGATGTGGTCCATCGGACCCATTCCACCGCGGCCGGCGGACGGGCGCGGGGGATTCTGGATGGATCTCGCCGACGGCACGACCTACCTCCTCCGCCACCGCCCGCTGCTGGCCATGGCCTTCCTGTCGCTGATGTTCAACCTCTTTTACGGCCCCTACATGGTGCTCATCCCGGCGCTCGCTCAAGCCCACCTCGGCGGGCCGGCGGCGCAGGGCCTGGTGTGGATGGCTTTTTCCTTGGGCGCGCTCGCCGGGGGCGCGGTCTTCTCGTCCCGCCGGTGGCCATTCCGGCCATCGACTTCCCTGGCCGCCATCATCGTCCTGTGGGGTGTCGTCACGTTGGCGCTCTCCGGCGTGTGCACCCGGGTGGTGCCCACCTGCTTGGTCATGTTCCTCGGCGGGTTGGTGTTTTCGCCCTGGGGAGCGATTGTGACGACCATCCGGCAACACCTCGTCCCGCCCGCGCTGCACGGCCGGGTATTCGGCACTTGCGCCCTCCTGACGGCCGCCGGCACACCGATTGGGGCGTGGCTGACCGGCCTCGTGCTTCCCGCCCTGTCCCCCTCCAGCATCCTGGCGTTGGCGGGCGCGTTCACCGTTGCGGTGGGCCTGGCGGGCGGTTGGTGGCCAGCCATCCGCCAACTGGACCCAAAGGAAGCCGAAGCAGGGTCGAAGGGAGTATCGGTGTAAACGCCCGCCGCCTGGCCGACGTCGACCCGGCTCGTGCGGGCGGCACATGCGAAGGCGTGTGGTACACTGAAGCGGATGGGGCACAGCGGGGATGCCCATTTTTGCTGGGAGGTGGCACAGATGAGCCGGCTGGACGAGATTCTCGCATTCAACCGGCGGTTCGTCGAGAACCGCGCGTACGAACCCTATCAGACCTCGAAGTTCCCGGACAAGAAGCTGGTCGTGCTGTCCTGCATGGACACGCGCTTGACGGATCTGCTGCCGCGCGCGATGAACCTCAAGAACGGTGACGCGAAGTTCATCAAGAACGCGGGCGCCGTGGTGTCGCACCCGTTTGGGAGCGTCATGCGCAGCATTCTGGTTGCGGTGTACGACCTCGGCGCCGAAGAAATCCTCGTCATCGGCCACTACGGCTGCGGCATGACCAGCCTGAACGCGGACGCCACCCTGCAGAAAATGGTCGATCGCGGCATCTCCCCCGACACCATCGACACCCTGGTCCACGCAGGGGTGGATTTGCGGGCGTGGTTGAAGCGGATCGAATCCATTCCGGACAGCGTCCGCGAGAGCGTGGAGATGATCCGGCGCCACCCGCTCCTGCCGAAATCGGTGAGCGTGCACGGACTGGTGATTGATCCGGATACAGGAAAACTTGACCTGGTGGTCAACGGGTACGAGGCGCGCTGACCGGCGGAGAGTCGAGGGGTTTCCCTGCGTTTTCACCGAAAGATGACGCTGGCCGCTGGCGTCAACCGCGAGGCGGCGGCCAGGCGGCGGTTAGAGGTTTATGTACGTTTTCACCTTACGATCGCTGTGGCGCAGCGACATAATGTACAATTCCACTTTATTGGCGGCGCCGCCGCCGTTCCGCAACCCACCGCCCTCACCCCCGCGCCACCGCTGTACCGGCCGTGGCCATCCCCGTCACCATCCCAATGACCACCACCGCCAGCGCCATCATCCGCCGGGTCAGCGTGCCCTCCCGGCCGGGCAGGCCGGCGATGGACGCCGCCAGGGCGACACGCGACGGGGATGCCATCGTCAGGTTCGACGCCGCCACATTCTGCAAGACGGCGTACAGGGCCGGAGACTGGTGCAGCGCATGCGCCATCGTGGTCTGGAACGGCGCGAACATGGCGTTGGCCGCCGAGTTGCTGCCGGTGATGAAGCCGCCGAGGCCGCCCAGCAGCGGCGAGACGAAGACGAATCCCGGGCCCAGCCAGGCCGCCAACGCGTGGGAAACCCCGTCGATCATCCCCGCCCGCTGCATCACCGTCGACATGGCGACAAACCCCGCCGTCGACACCGCCACCGGCCAGACCTGCACCAGCGTCCGGCACACGCACCGCCACGCCTGCCGCCCCGTCAAGCGAAACAGCGCCATGCCCGCCAGGGACGCCAGGAGCAGGGCGAAACCCGGGCTCGTCAGCAGCGGCAATTCGAACTGAAGGGCGGGGGCGCGGAGGACCAGCGGGATCGACAGCGCGTGCGAAACGTCCGGCCACAGATTGACCGCCAAGCTGAAGCCCACCAGCACCCCGTACGGCGCCAGGCACCGCCACAGCGGCAGGGCGGCACCAGCCTCCGCCACTACCTTGGCCGCATCCCTCTCCGCCGCCGTCTCGTGCACGGCCAGTCCCGCCGGCTGCCCCACCACACGCAGATACAGCACGAAGGCCCCGGCCGCGACACCGCCTGCCATCACGCCGGCCAGCGGCACCGCCACATACGCGTTGACCGCCCACGTCACGGCGCTGAGCGCGGCCCACACCACGAGGATGGCCGGCGTGTGGCGCCAGGCGGATCGCCATCCGCCCGCGAGCCCCGCAATCACCGCCGCATAGAGAAGATAGAGCGGCACCGTCATCCAGGCGCTGCCCACACCGATGGTGCGCAGCGGTACCCCCGACAGCTCGGCGTTGAGGACGGTGCCCACGGCCAGGGCGCCCCACGGCACCGCGGATTGCGTGAGCAGCGCGAGCACCGCCGCCCGTTCCGGAGCGAAACCCAGCGCCAGGAGCAGCGGTGCCGCAATCACCGGCGACACGGCCAACCACTCGTCCCACCCCACGCGCGCAAGCACCTCCGCACAGACTCGCCGGGCCACTCACTCCAGCACAAACACCTTGCCCGGGTTGAGGATGTCACGTGGATCGAACGCCCGCTTCACCGCGCGCATCAGCGGCAGCACGCTCGCACGCTCCTCGGCGACGTAGCGCATCTTGCCCGTGCCGACACCGTGTTCGCCGGTGCAGGTGCCGCCCCGCTCCAGGGCGAACCGGACGATCTCGTCGTTGATCCGCTCTGCCACCGCCACCTCGTCGGGGTCATCGGGATCGACCATGAACTCCACGTGATAGTTTCCGTCGCCGACATGGCCGAGGATGGCCCCGTAGACGCCGTACCGATCGATGGTTTCGCGCGCCCGGCGGATGGCCTCGGGCATGTCGGAGAGGGGCACGCACACATCCGTCACCTTCATCCGCTTGCCGGGAGCGGTGGCGGCAATGGCCAGTGCCGCGTCGTGGCGGGCCTCCCAAAGTTCGTGGCGGGCGGCGCTGTCCGTCTCGAAGCGGAACGCCACCGCCCCCTCCTCCCGGCAGATCTCCTGCGCCAGCGCCACGTCCGCCTCGACCGCCGCCTTCGTGCCCTGGAACTCGAGGAACAGGGTCGGCGTCTCCGTGTAGTGCGTGCCGCGGAACCGGTTGACCGCCGCGACCGTGTGCTCGTCCACCAGCTCCACCCGCGCCACCGGGATGCCCGATCCGATGATGCCGTACGCCGCCTGGCACGCCGCATGGATGTCCGGGAACTCCGCCCGCGCCGCGACGATGTGTTCCGGGATGCCGTACACCTTCAAGGTCAGCTCGGTGATGACCCCCAGCGTCCCTTCCGATCCGATGAAGAGCCCCGTCAGGTTGTAGCCCGCCGAGGACTTGCGCGCCATGCTGCCCGTTCGCACAATCGATCCGTCCGCCAGCACCACCTCGAGATCCACCACCTGGTCCCGCATCACCCCGTAGCGCACGGCCGTCGTGCCGCTCGCGTTGGTCGCCGCCATGCCGCCGATGGTCGCGTCGGCGCCGGGATCGAGCGGGAAATGCAGCCCGTGCGGCGTCAGGTGCTTGTTCAACTGCGTGCGCGTGATGCCCGGCTGAACGCGCACCAGAAAATCCTTCGGCCGCACCTCCAGCACCTGGTTCATGCGCGTCATGTCGAGGCTGATGCCGCCCCGCTCCGGGATGACGTGCCCCTCCAGGCTGGTGCCGACGCCAAACGGCACCACCGGGACGCGGCGCTCGTGGGCGAACGCCAGGATGCGGCTCACCTCGTCCGTTGTCACCGGAAATACCACCACGTCCGGGCGACGCGGGATGTGGTAGGACAGGTCGCGCCCGTGCTGATCGAGGGCCGATTCGCCGCTCGTCACCCGTTCCGCGTCGGGGATAATGGTCAGCAGCGCCTCCCGCAGATCCACCGCCATCCCCCTCACCGCCCCTTCCACTGGGGCTTGCGCTTCTCCAGGTATGCCCGCACGCCCTCGGCGAAATCGGCGCTGCCGTACACCCGGCGGATGACCTCCTCATACGCCTGCTCGCCGTCCGGCCGGCCGAGGTACTTGCCCGCCACCTTCGCCGACCACACCGTCAACGGCGCGTTAGCAGCGATGCGCTGGGCCACCTCCTCCACGTGATCGTACAGCGCGTCGTCCTCCACAATCGCCGTCAAAAACCCGCACGACAGCGCCTCCTCCGCCGGCATCATGCGGGCCGTGAACAGCAGCTCCTTGGCGCGCATGAAGCCCATCGCGTGGCCGACGCGGCGCAGATTGTCCAGGCTCAAGCAGTTGCCGAGGGTGCGCGCCATCGGTGCGGCGAAGCGCGATCCCGGCGTCGCAAACCGCAGATCGCACGCGGTCGCGAGGATCAGCCCCCCGCCCACCGCGTACCCCTGGATGGCCGCGATGGTCGGCATCGGCAGCTCCTCGAGCATCTGCACGACGCGGTCGATCCGCTTCTCATACGCCACCCCGTCCTCCCCGGTGAAGGTGACGAACTGCCCGATGTCGGTCCCGGCCGCGAACGCCTTGCCGCCGTCCCCGCGCACCACCACCGCGCGCACCGTCTCGTCCTGGTGCAGCGCCGCAAGATGCTGCTCCAACTGCTCGTACATCGTCCAGGTCAAGGCGTTGAGCGCCTCCGGCCGGGACAGGGTCAGCCACACCACATCGTCCCGTCGTTCCCACAACACCGCCCCTTCGCCGTGGCGATTTTCCGTCTCCTGCGTCTGCGTGGACACCCTGCGCTCACTCCTCGTATTGTCCTTGTTGATCAGTGTACAGCAGGCTGATGGTTCCGAACAGTAAGCGCGATAGATTGACCATCCAGCATCCACCCCTCGTCGGCATCGATTGGAGCAGGCGGGGCTCATCGCAATCGGATGGTGTCCTGTTTGAAAGTTCCATCCGTATTGCTAGCACACCGATGTTCCCCTGCTCCCCCCGTTGACACACGGACGACTTTTGTCTATGTTGTTCTACATATATTGAATTCAATTTTTATTGAACAACGAAGCCGAACCAAGAAGAGGTGACCCCCATGAACCCGCACCTCCCGCATGCGCTTGGGTCTGGCCAGCGGATCGACATCGGCGCCGCGGCACCGTACACCGTCCGCTTCAGCGCGTCACCCGTCTATGAATGTGCGCTCGACATCGCGGCCTTCACGTACCCCGAGATCCACGACAAACTGGAACGCGGCCTGCCGTCCTTGCAGCGCATGCGTCAGCGGATGTCGGCTGCGCTCGCGCGCGAGGTTCAACTCGCCGGCCAGGTCCACACCTGGCGCAGCCTGCTGCTTCTGGCGCACCGTTGGGACGCGTTGGACAACACCCCATGGCCCGAGCACGTGCCACGGCTGTGCGCCTGGATGGAAACCCGCGAGGCGGATCTGCCGCATCTGGCGGCCCCGTATCTCGGCGAAGGCGACGCGCCGCTGCTGGTGGCGGCCCTCTGCGGGGACCCGGCGGCCCAAGCGGACCTGATGGCCCGGCACCAGGACAACCGCTTGGTCGCACCGCACCTGTCCTATCTCTTTCGCACCTCGCCAAAGGCCCTGCGCGCGCACCTGACGGAGCTGCTCACCCGTTGGTACGACGAGATGATGCCGGTGACCCGCGGATCCGCCGAAGACGGTGCCCCAGGGCGGGCGGCCTGGATGGAAGCGCTGCATCGCGAAGCCGAACGGATGCGCGGGATCGCCGCCCGCACCCCCGCCGCGTCCGTCGTCCACCTCGCCACGCGCGGGCTCGACGTGCCGCCGCAGCCCGGGATCCACACCGTCTGGCTTGTCCCGCAGATCGCATACCGGCCCTTCACCATTGTGAACCACCTGCCGGGCGGCACCGTGTACTACTACCCCCTGCCGGAAGACCAGCTGCCGGGACACGCGGCCGACGCGTTGCTCGTCCGCGCCGCCACCCTGTACAAGGCGCTCGGCGATGTCCAGCGGCTGCGCCTGCTGCGATGGCTCAGCGCAGGGCCGCAGTCGCTCGCCCAATTGACGGATTGCCTCGGGGCGACCAAGTCCAACGTCCACCATCACCTGTCCCTTCTGCGCGCCGCCGGGCTCGTCCGCGTCGCCGGGGGCGTCTATACGCTGGACGAGGCCGCCTTGGACCAGGTGGGCACCGCGTTGAGGGCCGTGCTCGGCGGACCCGGGGGAGACGGCGTGTGAACGGGTGGCGAATTGTTCCGCGCCGCTCCGCCGCCGACCGCCTGCGCTCGCCGGACAGCCTGTGGGTCAACCGGGACTTCGTCTGGTTCATCAGCGGGCGCACCATTTCCCAGTTCGGCACCGCCATGACCACGTTCGCCATCCCGTGGCTGCTGCTCGAACGCACCGGATCGGCTGCACAGACGGGGCTCGCCTTCGCCGTCGGCTTCATCCCGTACATCCTGCTCTCCCTGCCCGCCGGGGTGTGGGCTGACCGGCGGGATCGACGGCGGCTCATGCAGGGGGCGGACGCCGGCCGCCTCGTCCTTCTGGCGTCGATCCCGCTGTCCCAAGCATTCCTCGGCCATCCGCCGCTGCTCCTGCTGTACGCGGCACAGGCGGGGGTGAGCGCGCTGTCGGCGATCTTTGACGCGGCATACGGGGCGTGCCTGCCCAATCTGGTGTCCCCCAATCATCTGCCCGCCGCCAACAACACCCTGCAACTGGGCAGCTCCCTCAGCCGCACCGTCGGGCCGGTGCTGGCCGGCGCCGCCGCAGGCGCCATGGGGGCGGCGAATACCATCGGGATTGACGTGGCGACCTATGGGGTGTCCATCCTCACCCTGCTCTGCATCCGCCGCCCGTTTGCGAGCGCTCCCGCCCGGGTCCGGCGCGGATTCGCCAGCGAGGTCAAGGAAGGGATGGCGGTGGTGTGGCACATCCGCCCCGTGCGATACCTGTGCCTATTTGCCACCCTCATCAATTTGGTCGGCCCCGGGATGGACGTGGCCCTGTTGTACCGCGTCCAGCACGAGTTACGTCTACCGTCCCTGTGGGCCGGGTGGGTCATGACCGGGCTAGGTGCCGGGATGCTCGCCGGATCTCTCGCGTACCGCGTGCTCGGCGGACGCCTCCGGTCCTGGCTCAGCGCCTCGGCGGCGGGACTGGTCGTCCCTCCGTTGTTGCTTGCGTTCATCCGCACGCCCGTGTGGATGGTCGTGGTACAGGGGGCCATCGGCGTCCTGCTCACGGTCTGGAACGTCCAATCCGTCACCCTGCGCCAGACCCTCATCCCGGATGAACTGCGCGGGCGCTGCAGCAGCGTGTTCCGCCTCTTCGCCTGGGTGTCGATCCCGCTCGGCGACGCCCTCGCGGGCATCGTGAGCGAGCGCTGGGGCACCGGTGTCTACTTCCTGTGGGCTTGCGCTGTGCTCGGAGCGATGGCGGCCTGGACGCGGCGCGCAAACCTCGAGCTGGCGGTGGATTCAGGCGGAGGCCCCGCGCCACCCGTCACTCGAACACCAGCAGCCCCTTCGTGACGCGCAGCCCGCCGTAGCTCGCCAGCACGTCCGGGATCTCCTCCAGGCTGAAGCGGTGGGACACCAGCGGCGACACCTGGATCTTGCCGTCCCGCGCGAGGGCGATGGCCCGGGCGTGCGTGTCCGGGTTGATGAACGACCCCCGGATGGTCAGTTCTCGCGCGAACACGTCGTAGGGGGACAGCTGGACGGCGGTCGCCGGATCGGCCACGCCGAACAGCAGAACCTGGCCGCCTCGGCCGGCGCAGCGCAGGGCCGCCTGCATGGTCTCGGGACGGCCAACGCACTCCACCACCAGGTCCGCGCCGCTGCCGAACTGCTCTACCACCAGTTGCTCCGGCGGCACGTCCGCCGGGTCCACCACCAGGCGGGCCCCGAACCGTTCGGCCAGCGCGCGCTTGGCCGGGTCCGGTTCGCTCACCACGATGGGCGAAGCGCCCAGCCGGTCCAACAACTGCACCATCATGAGGCCGATGTACCCGCCGCCGATCACGAGCGCGGACTGGCCGGGATGCACACTCAACCGCTCGATGCCGTGCAGGCAGCACCCGAGCGGTTCCATCAGGGCTCCCTCGATGAAGGACAGCTCGTCGGGTAGCCGGTAGCAGTTGGCCGCGGGTACCGTGCAGAACTCGGCCATTCCGCCATCACGGGTGACCCCGACCGCCTGCAGGTGCTCACACAGGTGCTGGCGACCGTCCCGGCAGTACCGGCAGTGGTGGCAGTAGATATTCGGATCGACGGTCACCCGGTCCCCCGGCCGCAAGTCGCTGACCCCCGGCCCCACCTCGTCGATCACGCCGGCCACCTCATGCCCCAGGACGATGGGCGGGCGCACCTCGGCGGAGCCCGGTTTGCCGTGGTAGATGTGCACATCCGTGCCGCAGATGCCGCAGGCCCGCACCTGAACGCGCACCTCCCCCGGGCCCGGCTCCGGCGTCGGCAGCTCCCGCATCTCCATCTGCTCCTTCGCCACCAAAACCACAGCTCTCACGCTTCTCCCTCCCCATTCAACGCTCGCACCCGCAGCCGGTCCCACCGCACCGGTTGCCCATCCAGTGTGCGCACGTAAATCGTCCGTGCCTCCCCCGCCGGCAGGTCGAAGTGGTTGTCGCTGCACAGCACCATCGGCTGCCCGAAGTCGAGCGTGACCATCCGAGCGTGTCGGTCGGCGGTGACGGTGACGGCGCCCCCGTCGCCAGCCACGTGCCAGGTCAGGCGCGCCGCGGGCAGGCGCACGTCCTTCGGATCGCGGAAGTAGTAGAAGTTGTCCGGTGCCAGGCCGCGGGCCGACCGAACCCGCAGCACCACCGTCTCGGGCGAAGCGCCACCCGCACCGAGCATCTCCGCCTGCTCCGCCTCGCCCACGCACAGCGCCGCATTGCGCAGGTCCTGAACCTTGAACCGGCGCGCCCACAACACGCGCCCATTGAAGTCCAGCACCTCCGCCACCAGTTCGTCGGTGTACGGCATTCTGCCGTCATGGACGGCCCAGAAGGTGACTCGGCCAGAGGCTCGGCCCGACTCCCGATCCGAGTCCCGGTCCGAGTCCCGGGCCGCCCCGCGGTCAGGCACCCGCCCCGCTGCCTCAAACCGGGCGCACAACAGCACCGGGCGGAAGAAGCGCCGGGCGTACGAGTACGCCGCCTTCGGCAGCAGGTCGTAGTCGATGATGGACCAACTGGTCCCGGGCCAGCAGTCGTTCAACTGCCAGATGAGCGCGCCGCTTGTCTCAAACTTGCGCCGGCGGTAGTGCTCCACCCCGAACTTCAGGCCCTCCGCCTGGGTCAGCATGGAGAAATCGATGTACTTCTCCAGCGTGCGCGGCAGGCCCGTGAACCCTTCCATCATCCACAGGCCCTTCTCCGGATGCGTGTCCTTGTTCCGGTACGCCAGCGCCGGACTGTTCCACGCCAGCTCGTCTTCCGGGATCCACCGCGCCAGCGTGTGGCGGTTGGCGGCCGCGTGGATGCCGAACTCGCTGACGAAGCGCGCCTCGTCCTCGGCGTAATGGCGAAACGAGATCCCTTCCGGGCTGAAGTCGGTCCACTCGGGCTCGCCGAACCGGCGCGGATACACGTGGCCGTGCCAGACCTGCCAGTTGTGGCGGTCGCCTTCTTCGGCGGCGTTGTGATCGCTGCCGCCGTACGGGGAGCTCGGCCAGTAGAACCGCCCGGGGTCCAGCTCCGCCACCACCGCCGGGATGAGCTCATGGTAGATCCGCTCGCCGTAAAACGGCGTGTCGATCTCGCCGGTCACCCGCCCCCGCTCCCAGATCCAGTCGTTCTCGTTGTTGCCGCACCACAGGGCGATGCACGGGTGGTTGCGCAGGTGCGTCACCACATGGCGGACCTCCCGCTCCACCTCCTGCAAAAAGGGTTGGTTGAAATCTGGGTACAGGGCGCAGGCGAACATGAAGTCCTGCCACACCAGGATGCCGAGCCGATCGCAGGTCTCGTAGAACACGTCCTTCTCGTAGATGCCCCCGCCCCACACCCGCAGCATGTTCATGTGCGCTTCGCGGGCCAACTCGAGCAGGGCCAGGTAGCGGCTGTCGGGCGCCGATGCGACGAAGCTGTCCACCGGAATCCAGTTGGCTCCCTTGGCGAACACCGGCACCCCGTTGAGGACGAAGGTGAAGACCGGACGCCCCTCCGCGTCCCGGGTGCGCACCTCCAGCGTGCGGATGCCGACCTCCAGCACCCTTTGGTCCACCGGCGCGCCGTTTGCAGACACCTCCACCACCAGGCGGTACAGGTGGGGCTCTCCCAGGTCGTGGGTCCACCACAGTTTCGGCTCCCGCACCCGGAGGGTGGTCCCGAAGCGGCCAAACCCAGCAGGCTGCCGATGGGACGCCACCAGCGCACCGCCGTCCTCCAACCGAATGGACACCTCCAACGCGGGCGCCTCCGCGGTGGCCGCATCGACGAATTCGGACGCTCCGGAAACGCCGCCTTCGCGCTGCGGCTCAGGTTTCACGTCCCAGGACGCGACGGGCGCCACGTCCACCGCCACCTGCAGCGTGGCCTCCGCCTCGCTCGCTTCGAGCGTCCGCACCGCCACCGACGCCACGCGGGCCATCCGCCGACGCTCCAGCCGCACCGGCTTCCAGATGCCCGCGGTCACCAGTCGCGGCGCCCAGTCCCAGCCGAAGTGCATCTGGGCCTTGCGCACCCAGATGCGCTCCCCGCTGAAGCCGGACCAGAAGCGTGTGTCCTTGCCGTGCAGGCGCTGTGCCACCGGATCGAACCGGACGGCCAGGGTGTTCCGGCCCCGCACCAGGGCCCGCGTCACGTCGACGGTGAGGGGGACGAACATGTTGGCAGACTCCGCCACCTCGAGCCCGTTCACGTACACGGTGGCAAACGTGTCGAGCCCCTCGAAGACGAGCACAACCCGCTCATCGGGAAGCGGTTCCTCCTCGAAGGTGAAGGATGTCCGGTACCACCACTCCTGCTCCTCCACCCAGCGGCAGCGCTGGTCGTTGTCGCGGAAAAACGGGTGTTCAATCATCCGGTGGCGGATCAGGGTGGTGTGCACATCCCCCGGCACGTCGGCCAGGAGCCAGCCCTGGTCGTCGTCATGGGAACTGGCGACGTCCGAAGGATGCACGGCGCCGGGGGCGAACCCCTTTATCTTCCAGTTGTCGTGAATCCGCATGGCACCACCTCTCTAGGCTTACGGTAAAGGGCGGCCGCCGTCCGGGCGGCAAGCGAAAGCCAGCCACCGGCTCCCCCCTGCGCCCTCGCACCGTGCCGCCGTCAAAACGGCAAAGACTCGCCGATGCTGCGGAGAAACGCGTCGACCGCCGTCCGTTCCGGCATGGCGGGGATGCCGCCGGTCTTCGTGGTGGAGAGGGCCGCCACCGCGTTGGCATAGCGGGCGATCCGCTCCAGGGTGGATCGGTTCAGGCGGGATCGAAGGTTGGGATCCGAGAGATGCGACAGCACCCCGGCCACGAAGGCATCCCCGGCCCCGGTCGTATCGATAGCCTGCACCGCGGGCGCCGGGACATACCCCGTTTCCTGGTGAAACCGGTAGAAGCACCCGTCCTTCCCCAGCGTGACGAAGACGAGCCCGACACCGTATTCACAGAGCAGGTGCGCCGTTCCACGCTCGGGATCCGTGATCCCGGTGAGGAAATCCAGCTCTTCCTCCGACACCTTCAGCAGGTCCACCTGCGGGAGGCAGGAGAGGATGGTCTGCCGCGCCGCGTCCGGGGTGTCCCAGAGGGCGAGGCGGAGGTTCGGATCGAAGGACACGAACCGCCCGCAGCGCTTGGCGTGGGCCAGCGCCCGCAGGGTGGCGGTGCGCGCCGGGTCCCGCGTCAACGACACCGAGCCGAAATGGAACACCTGGGCGTTCAGGATGAGATCGAGCCGCACCTCGTCCGGCGTAAGCGTACTGTCCGCCCCCGGGTTCCGGTGGAAAGTGAAGCTGCGCTCGCCGTCGTCGCCGAGGTCCACAATCACGAGGGTCGTCGGGACCCCCTCCGCGTACACCAGACCCACGGTGTCCACCCCGCACCCTTTTAGCGTCTGTGCCACGAGGCGGCCGAACCGATCGCGGCCCACCTTCCCGATGAAGGCAGCCCTCCGGTTCAGCTTCGCCAATGCGACGGCCACGTTCGCGGGCGCCCCGCCGGGGTGGGCGGCGTAGACGGGAGACGCCGGCCAGGTGCCAGCCCCGGCGGCATCCCCGGGCGCGGGTGCCGAGGCCGCTTCACCCACCGGGCCGGCCTGAACGGCCATGCCCACCGTGCTCAGGGGCGCGAGATCTATCAACGCCTCCCCCAACGCAATCACGTCGTACATCTGCCTCCACCTTCCCGTTCCAGTACGCCCATCCGCAGGATTCCTCCATCCGCCACAACCGCCTGCGTCCGGCCAGTGGAAAAATGTCTGCGTTGCCTGTATTCTACCGTTATCGTGGGGTCTTAGGGAGGTTTGGCTGATGTTTATTCGCAATTGCCTGACGCCTCGGAGTGAGCTCACCGTGGTCTCCCCGGAAGAGACGGTGGCGTCTGCCCTGGCCAAGCTGGAGGAACACCTCAGCCTGCCGTGCGTTCGCGAGGACGACACCTTCGCCGGCATCGTCAGCAAACGCACCCTGTTCGAGGGGTTTTGCGCCTATCGGGCCACGGCCGGGGGCACCGATGCGTTCGCGTCCTTTCTGCAACAGCCCGTCGCACCGTGCGTGGACGACAGCATCCGGACGCTGACGCTTGACGATCCGTTCGAGTCCACGCTCGACATCATCATCCGCCATCCGTTTGTGCCCATCGTCGCCGAGGGGAAGCTCATCGGCATCGTCAAGCGCGGAGACATCCAACATGCGCTCGGCATCGCGTTTGCCATCGGTCAGCCGGCGGATCGGCTGCTCATCGGCGCGCCCGAGATGGAAGGCGCGCTGCACCGGCTCTTCAGCATCACCCACCGCCTCGACTTGAACATTGTCACCGCCGTCACGTTCGACGCCCGCCGGGACGCGCTCAACCGCCGCATCCTGCTGAAGGTCAGCCCCACCGGAGCGCTGGACCGGTTGGTGGCCGAATTGGAGCGCGCGGGATTCCAGGTGATCCAGGTGGCCCGCCACGAGGATACGGTCGCTTAATCCCGCCAGCCCGCCGGGGCGCCAGTGTCAAGGGGGGGGGGGGGCGCCCGACGAGACGGCCGACGGCTTCCCGAGGCGCCAGCATCAAGGAGGGCGCCCGCCGGATGGTGAGGGTGCCCCAGTGCGACGCTTCAGTGCTTGGGCTGCAGAGCCGTCGCTGTCCGTGTATGGGTGGGTGCTCGGAGGGCTGGTCAGGTGGCGACAACCGGCCGGTGAGAGCGCCGGGCAAGCGGACGCCCCGGCCTGAAACGGCCTGAAACGGATCGTTCCCCTTCCACGTCCATACGGAGAGAGGGGGCGAAGGCATGAAGCGGACGACATGGCTCATCCTCATGACACTCGCACTGACCGGGTGTGCGCCAGGTCTCTCGCCGTTGGCCAGTGGACCGGATTCCTCCAGCACCGCGGCGTCATGGGTCTATGAATTCGTAATTTGGAAAGGTCACACGTACAGGGTCACGGAGGAAACGGTGACCGAGGTCGGCCAGCCCATCGGGCAGGTGACCCAATCGTCGGACGACGAGACGACGCACCCGACCGGGACCTTCTCCAATGGACTCCCTGTCGGAACGCGCCTGTTCGCCATCCCGGGCGTGCCCACCGACGCCGCCCTTGCCGTCCAGACGAAGGAGGGTGGCTACGTCAAGGCGGTGGAGACGGGAGTGTACGAGGCGCATGGGTCGTGAAGGGGACCGGTGGGTGACCTGGGAGGATTTCTCTGTCACGGGGATCGTACCAGTGGCCGAGGCAACAAGTGCCTTCGGTGCGCGGTGCGGGGGCACGGAATGGAGGAGGGGCCTCCTGCGAATGCACGGGCATGCGTGAGTTATGGCTGAGCCAGGAGGTAACAACCAAATGGTTGCTACCGGGGCGGTGGATGGCGTGGATACGAAACATTTCGACGTTATCACGTGCCCGGCCACCGGGATAATGTGGCGAATTCGTCTTATTCCGGCTGACGACGCTGTCGACGGCCCCGAACGAGCCTCGATACATGCAATTTTGCCGCTATGAGTGTTCCGAGGCTTGGCGTAAATATGAATATGTCACTATCCCCGCACCGGGTCCGCGCGTTAAAAACAACGCCTGGGCAGTCAATGCACGAAGGGATCCGTAAACGTCCACGGGATCGTACAGGACACGTGCGGTCCACACGGCATCGCCCGTCACCGGCCACGTGTAGGTGACCTCCCGCGCCTTCGCCTCTTCCGCCGCTAAGGACGTGTAACTGATGCCCACAAACAGGCCGTGGTGAAAGAAAGCGTACCAGCGGTGCGGCACGTCACCGTGGAAGATGGCGCGCAGCTCCAGGTCCGATTCGGGACGATCCATCCCCTTCGCGGTCGACCCTTCCAACGCCACCGCGGCCAACCGATCTTCATACCGGGCCTGGAGTCGCGCGAGGACTTCGCTGGCCACGGTCAGACGATCCGCTGTGGAAAACGGCTTCGGCTTCCAGTCGAGGAAATCATCACGCGCGTCCCACACAGGCTCCCTTCACCCCCGGTTCGCCCGACCGTACCGCAGTCACTCGCGTCCTCAGCGCTCACCCTTCATCCGACGGTCCCGGCAAAACGCCCCAACGCGTGCAGCACGTGGCAGGTGCATCGGATGCCGCCCAAGAAGTTGTCGATCCCGATGTTCTCATTCGGCGAATGGTTCGCCTCGTCGAAGTTGGCGTACGGCACGATGATGGACGGCACGCCGAGCGTTTTCGTCCACACCGCGTCCGGGAGGCTCCCGCCGAGGCTCGGCTGAAGCACCGGTTCCATCCCGTACGCCGTGCGCACCGCCTCCGTGACCACCCGCACCACGTCCAGGTCCGCCGGCGTCCGCGACGGGCGCATGGCCCCCAGGTGGCGCACCTCCACGTCCGGGGCGTGGCGGCGAACGTGATCGCAGAACTTCCGATAGATGTCGTCCGGATCCTGGTCGGCCACGAGGCGCATGTCCATCTTCACCGTCGCCGTCGCCGGGATGATGGTCTTGCTGCCCTCGCCGCCGTACCCGCTGTGGAAGCCGCAGATGTTGAGCGTCGGCTCCAGCGACAGTTTGCGATAGTACGTGGGTCCGTCCAGATCCAGCGTCGGGTAGCCGATCTGTCTCGCCACACGATCCCGGTCGTACGGCAACGCCTTCAACAGCTCCACCTCCGCCTCCGTCGGCCGGCGGACGTCATCGTAAAAGCCTTCAATCAAAATGTGGCCGTCCGCGCCCTTCATCGTCCCGAGCAGGTGCACCAAGGTCCAGGCCGGGTTGGGGACGATGTTGCCCTTGTTGCCGGAGTGGTTGTCCCACGCCGCGCCCCGCGCCGTCAGCTCCACATACAGCATGCCGCGCACGCCGAGCAGGACAATCGGCGCGCCGCTGTCGTGCATCGGGCCATCCGAGGTGTAGACGAGATCGGTCCGCAGGAGATCGCGGTGGCGAGAAACAAACCCGTCCAGGTGCGGACTGCCCGTCTCCTCCTCGCCCTCCAACAGCACCTTCACGTTGACCGGCAGCTCCCCGAACGCGTCCAGGTACGTCTTGATGGCCAAGAGTTGGGCCATGAGCTGGCCCTTGTTGTCACCCGCCCCACGCGCGTAGATGCGGCCGTCGCGGACGGTGGGCTCGAAGGGCGGGGAGACCCAGGCGTCCAGCGGATCGGGCGGCTGCACGTCGTAATGTCCGTAGATGAGCACCGTGAACGCGTCCGGGTCCCGGATGCGCTCGCCGTAGATCATCGGGTACCCATCCGACGGCATGAGGCGGGCGTCGAGGCCGCACGATTGCATGAAGCGGACGATCCACTCGGCGCACGCCTCCATGCCGACGTTCTGCGTGCTGATGCTCGGTTGGCGAAGTAGGGTGAAAAGCTGTTCCAAGTATTCGCCGCGGCGTTCGGTCAACAAGGCTGAGACGTTCTGCACAGGTTCCCCTCCCATCGCTATGCCACGTACACCAACCGGATGTCGCGCAGCACCGGGATGGAGCCGCGCAGCGCCTGAACCAGGTCCTCCTGCACCGCCTCGTCGACCTCGCACACCGTCACGGCCTCCCCGCCGCGGCTGCGCCGCTCCAGCGCCAGGCGGGCGATGTTGTAGCCGCTCGCGTCGAGGATGCGCGAGACCGTCGCGAGGAAGCCTTTGCGATCCTCGTGGTACAAGATCAACGTCGGCCGCTCACCCGAGAACTTGAGCGGCAGCCCGTCCAACTCCTGCACCTCGACCTTGCCGCCGCCGATGGAACTGGCGAGCACCTGCACGGTGCGCGTGTCCCCCGTCGCCGTCACCAGCACCGTGTTCGGGTGCACCTGGCCGAGGTTGACCTTTGCGAACGCGTACTGCAGACCGTGGGAGGCCGCCACCTGCTCCGCATTCGGGATGTCCTCGCTGTCCGTGGGCAGCCCCAGCACCCCGGCCAACAGCGCGAGATCCGTCCCGTGGCCGCGGTACGTCTCCGCGAAGCTGCCCGCGAGCTCGAACTTCACCCGCCGCGGTGCCTCCCCCAGCACCTGCCGGACGATGTTGCCAATCCGCACCGCCCCCGCCGTGTGCGAGCTGGACGGCCCCACCATCACCGGCCCGATGATGTCGAACGCGCTCTGGTACTTCACGACGCATCCCCCCGATGGCTCTCGCCGGTCCCACCGGCGACGGCCGGCTCCCGGCACGCCGCCTCCGCCAGCGTGGGCCCCGCGTTCCGCCGGGCTGCGCGGTCACCGAACACCTTCTCGCGCAGCGCCTTGCCTGTCGGCGTGCCGGCGAGGCCGCCGATGCCCGTCTCGCGCAGCGACACCGGCATGTCCTTGCCGATCTCGTGCAGCACGGCAATCACCTCGTCCGGCGGGATGACGCTCCGCACCCCCGCCAGCGCCATGTCGGCGGCCGTCATCGCGGTGATGGCGTGCAGGCCGTTGCGCACGATGCACGGCACCTCGACCAGGCCGCCGACCGGATCGCACACCAGGCCGAGCGAGTTTTTCAGCGCCAGGCCCACCGCGTGCCCCACCTGTTCCGGCGTGCCGCCCGCCAGCTCCACCAGGGCGCCCGCCGCCATGGCCGTGGCCGATCCGACCTCCGCCTGGCACCCTCCGGCCGCCCCGGAGATGGACGCCGAGTTGGCAATCACGAGGCCAATCGCAGCCGCCGTCAACAGCGCCATCACCAGCTCCTCGCGGCGGTAGCGCCCGCTGTCCAGGGCCGCCACCAGCACGCCCGGGAGAATCCCCGCCGATCCCGCCGTCGGCGTGGCCACAATCCGCCCCATCCCGGCGTTGACCTCCGACACCGCGAGCGCATACGCCGTGGCCCGCAGCGTGTCGGGATGCACGAAGCTCTGCCCCCGCTGCAGGTACGCGTGCATCCGGTGCCCGTCGCCGCCGGTGATACCGCTTCGCGTCATCACCGGTTCGCGCGTGCCCTTGCGGACCGCTTCCTCCATGACGTCGAACTGGCGTGCCATGCGCGCCAAGATCTCCTCTTTCGTCCGCCCCGTCTGTTCCGCTTCCACTTCGAGCATCAGTTGTCCGATGGTCACGCCGCGCTCATTCGCCATCCGGATCAACTCGTGCAGATGTGTGAACGCCACCAATATCCCTCCAAGACGCCGCCGCCCCGCGCGGCCATCTCCAGCACCTGCCAGGCAGGGGCCGTCATGAATGCGTTCTCAGGGCGCCCCTGACGCGGCGCCCGTCACTCCTGCTCCATCCTAAGCCACGGGCGGGCGGAGAGCAATGGGGTCACCCCGGCAGGATCACGGTGAAGGGCACGGGCGCGAGATCGAAATCCCGGTACGCGGCATCCGGGTCCATGCACACGTTGCCTTCGAGCAGCATGGTCAGTTGGTCTTGGGTGAGGGGGAAAGAAGGAAACCGTTGGAGGATCGGAACCAGGGCCCGCATCACGCCAACGGGGACGCGCACCGTCCGCAGCGGCCGTCCAAGGGCGACGGCGATGCGGCGCAGAATGTCCAGGTAGGTGAGCACCTCCGGGCCGCCCAGCTCATACGCGGCGTCCCTGGGGGACACAACGGCCTGCGCGATGGCCCCCGCCACCGTCTCGACGGCCACCGGTTGCAGAGGGAAGCTTCCGTCGCCGATGACTGGCACCACCGGGGCGAACCGCACCAGGTCTGCCAGCTGACCGACGAACTCCGGTCCGGGGCCGCCACGCCCGAAGATCACGGACGGCCGGAAGATGGTGTGGCGCAGGCCGCTGGCGCGGACGGCTTCCTCGGCGGCCCACTTGGTCCGGTGATACGCGGACACGGCGTCCGGCCGCGCCCCGAGGGCGCTCATGTGCACCACCCGGCTGATCCCCGCCTGGCGGGCCGCGGCGAGCACGGCGCGGGTCGCATCCACGTGCATGCGCTGCATGGTCACGCCGCGGCGCGGCAGCTCGCGGATGATGCCGACCAGGTGCACGACGGCGTCGCAGCCCCACATGCCCACCGCGAGGGCCGCCTCGTCCGTCACCTCCCCGGTGACGATCTCCACGCCCGTCCGCCGCAGGGGCCGCGTCGATCCCGGACGCTGCAAAATGACCACCTCGTGCCCCGCTCGCACCAGGGCATTTACGACCGGGACGCCCACGTAGCCCGTCCCGCCTGTGACGAACACGCGCACAACCGCTCACCTGCCCCTGTGCCACACCGCGGCGCGCCCGGGGTCACCGGTCCGCCCGTCCCCTCCGCAGGACGCGCGGCCGAACCGGGGGACGCATCCCTGCGGGCCCGCCTGTGGCCGTTCATTCTCCTTGATTATGCCTGTTGTCAGACGGTTTTGTCGAGTGCGCCCGAATCCCGTGATCCCTGGCCTGCGCCAACCGCACGGCCGGCGTTCACAGGCTTCAGGAGAGACAAGGCAGAGACAAAGCGGCCATCCTCCGGAGCGGCGTGATGACGGATGGAGTAGAAAAGAAAGAGGGGGAGCCGCCGGCGTGTCTGACACGTCCCGGCGATCCCCCTGGTCAGGCGCTTCCCCCGGTCCCCGTCTGCCGCCCCCCGGGCGGACACGGTCGTTTAACAGCAGCTTAACAACAGCGGGTGACTTTGCCGCTCTCGTAGCGCTCTTTCAGGCAATACATGTAATATTCGCGTTCGGACATCGGCGTCTCCCCGGGATGCGCCTGGCGGTGATGCTCCAGGTACCGCTCATAGTTCGGCATCCCGAAGATGGTCTTGACGTGGGTGTTCAAACGTTTCCAGGCCGCTATCAGTTGGTTCATGACGCATCCTTCCTCACGCGTGAGCGGACGCGCCCTGCGCCGGAACGAACTCCGACTCTTGCAGGGCAATGCGTTCCTTCTTGAACAACACCTTATACCATATGCGCAGTGCTGCCAAGACGACCAGGACCACGACGGCGACAAAGACGAGGGTGACGATGGCGTCCAGGTGATCGTTGAACACGACCTCGTGCATCTGCCCCATGTCCTTCATCGGCGCGACCACCTTGCCGGCGTCGATGGACTTTTGAATCAGGGCGGCGTGCGCGTAGAAGCCGATCTTCGGATCGCCCGAGAACACCTTCATCAGGCCGGCGCCGAGGGTGGTGACGAGCAGCCAGACCATCGGCACAATCGTCACCCAACTGTAGCGCGCCTTGCCCATCTTGATGAGGATGGTCGTGACGACCGCGAACGCGATGCCGGCGAGCATCTGGTTGGCGATACCGAACAAGGCCCACAGCGAGTTGATGCCGCCGTACGGGTCCGTGACGCCCTGATAGAGGAAGTAGCCCCAGCCGGCCACCGTGATCGCCGAGGCGATAACGTTGAACCCGTAGTTGCGGGTGTTCGCGAACGGCTTGTAGACGTTGCCGATGAGATCCTGCAGCATGAAGCGCCCGATACGGGTACCGGCGTCGATGGTGGTCAGGATGAACACCGCTTCAAACAGGATGGCGAAGTGGTACCAGAATGCCATGAACCCGCCGAAGAAATGGGAGAATAGGCTCGCCATCCCGACCGCGAGCGTCGGCGCCCCACCGGTGCGGGAGAGCAGATTCTTTTCGCCAACCTCTTTGGCGAGATTGGTGATCTGATCTGGCGTCACCTGGAAGCCCCAGCTGCTGATGACGTGTGCGGCGTTCGCCACGTCCGTCCCGATGGCAGCGGCAGGCGAGTTCATCGCGAAGTACACGCCCGGATCGAGGGCGCAGGCCGCAATCATCGCCATGATGCCGACGCCGGACTCCATGAGCATGCCGCCGAAGCCGATGAAGCGGGCGTGCGATTCCTTCTCCAGCATCTTCGGCGTCGTCCCGGACGACACCAGGGAATGGAAGCCGGAGACGGCGCCGCAGGCGATGGTGATGAACAGGAACGGGAACAGCGGACCCGCGAACACCGGCCCGGTGCCATCGACGAAACGCGACACCGAAGGCATCTTTAGGTTGGGCAGGACCAAGAGAATGCCGAGCGCCAGCAGGAAAATGGTGCCGATCTTCAGGAACGAGCTCAGGTAGTCGCGCGGCGCCAACAGCAGCCACACCGGCAGGACCGACGCGATGAAGCCGTAGATCATCATCAGGATGGCGAGCGTTTGGCCGCTGAACGTGAAGTACGGGGCGAGCGACGAGTTGGCCACCGCCTGGCCGCCGATGAGCGCCAGGATCAACAGCACGAGCCCAATCAGCGAGCCTTCCAGCACTTTGCCCGGGCGGACGAAGCGCATGTACAGGCCCATGATGATGGCGATAGGAATGGTCATCGCGATGGTGAACGTGCCCCAGGGCGATCCTTTGAGCGCGTTGACGACGACCATCGCCAACACAGCGATGAGGATGATCATGATGAAGAAAATGCCGAGCGCGCCGAGAACACCGGCCACGGGGCCGATCTCGTCCTTGGCCATCTGGCCGAGCGACTTGCCGTTCCGGCGCATGGACCCCATCAGGACGACGAAGTCCTGCACCGCGCCAGCCAACGCGACGCCGATGAGAATCCAGAGGGTGCCGGGCAAATACCCCATCTGGGCGGCGAGCACGGGTCCGACCAGCGGACCGGCACCGGCGATGGCGGCGAAGTGGTGGCCGAACAGCACCCACCGGTTGGTCGGGACGAAGTCCTTCCCGTCGTTGATCACCTGTGCGGGGGTGGCACGGCCGTCGTTCAGTCCAAAGACTCGGTAACCGATGAATTTGCTATAAAACCGATAGGCGACCGCATACGTCACCACGGCGGCGACAATCATCCAGGCCGCCGACACGGTTTCACCGCGATGCCACGCCAAGGTGGCGAACGCGATGGCGCCGAGAATGGAGATCACGGTCCACACGGCGATTGAAACCGCTTTCTTCCCCAAAGTCCCCTTCCTCCTTCTTGTTTTTTTCGCCAATGAAAACTTGAAGACGGGTTCGCCCGGTTATGTAGATTATATTCGCTTTGTTCCGACATCACAATCAAGATTTTGAAAGGGCGCCGCCGGGGCCGACGGGGATGCTTCCGCACCCCCGCCTTCCGGTTGGCCGCGTCCGGCGTCAGCCTCCGTAGAACAGCCCCAGCTCGCGCAAGGTCAGCGGATCGCCCGTGCGGTGCACACCCGCGTCGACCACCTCGCCGACAAACAGGACATGGTCGCCCCGGTCCACCGTGTCGGTCACGCGGCACTCGAACCACGACAGCGCATCCTTCAGGATGGGGCTGCCGGTGGTGGCGGTGTAGAACTCCACGTCGCCGAACTTGTTGCCGACCCGGGAGACGGGTTTAAAGAATTGGAAGGCGAGGTCCTTCTGGCCGGTCTCCAGCACGTTCACGGAGAACACGCCCGACTCGCGGATCCCGTCGCAGGACGCGGTGCCTTTCTTGACACCGATGGCCACCAGCGGCGGCGTGAACGAGGTCTGGGTCACCCAGTTGCCGGTGAACGCGTTGACGTCGTCCCCCACCTTGGTGCCAATGACGTACAACCCGTACGTGATGCCTCGCAGTGCAGTCTTCTTCGCTTGTTCGTCCACGCTGAACGCCTCCTTCTTCTCACGGATTCGCGCCCGGCGCCCGCATGGCGGCGCAGGGCACCGTGCATCCGGTGTGGCGGATGCTCGTGTCACCATGATAGTCCAAAGGGCGGATTCAAATCACGCCACCCCGTCCGGCCGCTGGGTCAAACCTCTCTTGCCGTCGGAAGGGTTTGCGGGTAATATCATTCGTGATCTGAAATTTTCCCGGATTGAAGTGATTCGCCATGCCGTTATGGAAAAGAAATCTGTTTGTGTGTTGGTTCGGGTGTTTTGCCACCACGGCCGGGATGAGCCTCATCGTGCCGTTTCTGCCGCTGTACATCCAGTTGCTGGGCGTGCACGACACCGCGGCCGTGGAGCGTTGGTCCGGGCTTGCGTTCGGATCGACCTTCCTGATGTCGGCCATCGTCTCCCCCATCTGGGGGCGCATCGCCGATCAAAGGGGACGAAAACTGATGCTCTTGCGGGCGAGCCTCGGCATGGCGATCATCTGTTCGCTGATGGGGTTCGCCCACAACGTTTATGAACTCACGGCGCTGCGGCTGCTGATGGGATCGGTCTCCGGCTACATCGCGGCGGCGATCACGCTGGTCGCCACGCAGACCCCCCGTGATCACGCCGGATGGGCCCTCGGCACCCTCTCCACCGGCACGGTGGGCGGTAACCTCATCGGTCCCCTGGTAGGCGGATACCTGGCCGAGGTCATCGGGTTGCGCAACGTCTTTTTCGCCACGGGCCTCATGATGTTCGTCGCGTTCCTCATCACGTTGTTCCTCGTCAAGGAGGCATTCAAGCCGTCGAAGAAGGCGTCGGTCCCCTGGCGAGAGGTGTGGCGCATGGTCCCGAACCCGCGGGTGGTGGTCACGATGATGGCATCCACCTTCGTCCTGCAACTCGCCATGATGTCCATCCAGCCCATCGTCACCGTCTACGTCTCCCAGTTGACCGGCCCGTCGCGCCACATCGCACTCATTGCCGGCTGTGTTGTGGCCGCCGCCGGGATTGCCAACGTGTTGGCCGCCCCGTGGCTCGGCAAACTGTCCGATCACGTCGGCCCCCAGCGCGTCCTGGTGGTCTGCCTGGTGATTGCGGGCCTGGTGTTCATCCCGCAGGCGTTCGTCACCTCGCCGTGGCAACTGATGGGGCTGCGCTTTCTGCTCGGCCTGGCGAGTGCCGGCCTGTTGCCGTCCATCAACGCAATCGTCAAACGCAGCGCACCGGAAGCGCTGTCCGGCCGCGTGTTCGGCTACAACCAGTCGGCCCAGTACCTCGGCAACATCGGCGGCTCCATCCTGGGTGGCCAGATGGCAGCCGCGTTTGGCATTCACTATGTATTCTTTTCCACCGCCGCGCTGATGTTGCTCAACGCCCTGTGGGTGTTCACCAGCACGCGGGATCGCCACAATAAACACCGCGCCGTCCCGCACCCGTCCGTCTAACCAGGGTTGTGGTACCTGCGAGGAGCCCATCATAGGCCGGATAAGTGGGAAGATCGGATCATTGGGCTCGTGCGAACCGTCGGGATCGACCCTGAAGCCAAGTTTTGCGGTCACCGCGGTGGGAGGCCGTTACCGTGTGAAGAAACGACGGCACCAGAGAGGCCGCTCCGGACCCCACAGCCGGCAGGTGCACGCCTTCCTGGTCCACCCAGATTTTAGATCGCGTGGGACACGGCGGGCGCGACATACTCAGACGCGATGTATTCGCCGATGCACAGCGACGCCGTCGCAGCCGGAGACGGTGCGTTGCACACGTGCACCACCCGCCCCTGCCGAATGACGGCAAAGTCGTCCACCAGCTGGCCGTCTCGGGTGAGCGCCTGGGCGCGGACCCCTGCCGGCGCAGGACGCAGGTCGTCCTCCGTGATCTCGGGCATCAGGCGCTGGACGTTGCGCACAAACGCACGCTTGCTGTAGGAGCGGATCATCTCCGCCACGCCCTGCCGCCAATACTTGCGAGCCAAGCGGCGGAAGCCCGGGAAAGTGAGGGATTCACCGAGATCGCGCACATTCACGTCCCACTTCGTGTACCCTTCGCGCCGGAACGCGAGTACCGCGTTCGGCCCTACGTCGACGCGCCCGTCTATCATCCGCGTGAAGTGCACACCGAGAAACGGGAAGTTGGGATCCGGCACCGGGTAGATGAGATTCCGCACCAGGTGGCGCCGCTCCTCCGACAGCTCGTAGTATTCCCCACGAAACGGCACGATGCGCACCCCCGTGTCGACACCTCCCAGCCGGGCGATCCGGTCGGAAAACAACCCCCCGCAATTCACCACCAGCCGTGCGTGATATTCAGCCGTCTGCCCCCGGTCGCCTCGGGTTTGCACCACGACACCGTCGCCACGCTCGACGAGGCCGACCACCTCTTGCCCGAGCCAGATCTCCCCGCCAGCCTGGCGGATGTCGTCGGCCAGTGCCTCACACACCTGACGATAGTTGACGATCCCCGTCATCGGCACGTGGATGGCGGCCACGCCCCTGACGTGCGGCTCCAGCTCACGCAGCTCGTCCTGGCCGATGAGCCGAATCTGAAGGCCGTTGTCGAGGCCGCGCTGATACAGGCGCAGTAGCCCTGCCCGTTCCGACTCGTCCGCCGCCACGATGACTTTGCCGCACACCTCGTGGGCGATGCCATGCTTCCGGCAGAACGCCACCATCCGCCGGTTGCCTTCCCGCGCCAGGCGGGCCTTGAGGCTGCCCGGTTTGTAGTAGATCCCAGAGTGGATCACGCCGCTGTTGTGCCCCGTCTGGTGCTCACCCACCCGCGGCTCCTTCTCCACCACGGCCACGCGCTGCCTTGGCTCCCGCTGTATCCACGCGTGTGCAGTGGCCAGACCGACAATGCCTCCGCCCACAATCACGACATCGTACATCATGCTTCATCCTCTCCGCTGTAAGTACCTTTCGTACGCGCCCGGGGCGCCTGGACGGGAGGCTCCTGTCCCTGGGGCGACGCCGGGGGCGCACCTGCCTGTACCTCCTGTGCACGAGGAACAGTGCGGGTGACGAGGCGGACGAGCTTGCCTCGCACGTTCTCCAGGTGGTCTACCATGGCGGTGCGGGCTGCGGCGGCATCATGCTGCCGAATGGCCGCCACAATGGCGGCGTGCTCGTCCGCCACCTGGCGGACGCGTTCCGCGTCGCCCTGGTTCTTGCCGAGCGTGTAGGCCATGCCTTCTGCGACGAGATCGGAGATGCGGTCCATCAACTCCACCAACACCGGGTTCTGCGTGGCTCGCGCGATGGCCCGGTGCAGCCGAAGATCGCTGTTTGCCCCGGTCCCGTGCGCAGAGACCTCGTCCCAGTACGCGGCCAACGCTTCCTCCATCTGGCGCACGGTCTCCTCATCCGCGCGGGCGGCGGCCAACTCGGCGGCTCCCGCCTCGAGCAGGATGCGCACCTCGAGCAGATGAAGCGCGGCTTCCGGAAAATTGAGGAGGGACGCTGCAACCGGGGGAATGTAGGTGCTCACGTCCACCTGTCGCACGAAGCTGCCCTCACCGTGCCGCACCTCGATGATGCGCGCTGCAGCCAGCACGGACAGCGCCTCGCGAATGCACATCCGGCTCACACCGAACGCCTCCGCCAGATCCTTCTCGGACGGAAGGCGCTTTCCCGGCGGGTACTCGCCGCTTTGGATCATCGCCTTGATGCGGTCGACGACTACGTCGCTCAACCGTGATCGTGGGATTTTCTCCATCTTTCTCCTCCTTTCCGCTCGTCCCACGTACTGGGTGCGCACTGATGCCCACTGTACCGCGTATGGCGTCCACCATACCCCGTGGACAAACATCAACGGGATAACCCTCACTTCTCACCCGGCGCTATTGACATCCTTGTAAGCGCCTTCTATGATTTTACTTGTCAGACAACCTGATGACCCGGTCACTAGGTATCATAGCAGACGTTTTGTGGATTGAAAACCGCGATCGAAAACCGCGGAACAGGTCACCAGGTGGAACGTCGGACACAAGATCTACAAACGGAAGGGAGCGGTCATCATGAGTCAACCTGCCCTGTCGCGCCCGCTTCAAGCGGACATCGAGCCGCGCACGCATTTCCGGTGGTGGTTCGCCGTCGCATTGTGGTTCTTGCTCTTGGTGTCTTACGTAGACAGGACCAACATCTCCATCACCGGGCCATTGATGGTGAAGGATCACGTGGTCACCAACGCGGGTCTCGCGTTGGCGAACAGCTTGTTCTTGTTCATGTACGGGCTGTCCAACATTTTCGGCGGATACCTGGGTGACCGGCTCGGGCCACGGAAAGTCGCCGTCATCGCCCTCACATGGTGGTCGCTGATGACATTGTTCACCGGACTGGTTTGGAGCACAGCGGCACTGGTGCTCTCGCGCGTCCTGCTCGGCCTGGGCGAAGGTATGCACTGGCCGATGAACTCCAAGTGGGTGAAGGCGTGGTTCCCACCGCGTGAGCGTGCACGGGCGAACATGTTCTGGGAGTTCGGGCTGACCGTTGGACCCATTCTCACCGGTCCGCTGATCACGTGGATGGTGCTGTCGTTCGGATCGTGGCGCATCCCGTTTGTGGTGTTGTTCGTGATCGGCATTGCCGTCATGTTGCCCGTCGTGTGGTTCGTGGCCAAGGACAAACCGGAAGAACACCCGCGCGTCTCCAGGGCGGAGCTGGCCTACATTCAGTCGGGTGCGCGTGAAGAAGATGTCGCGATGCGATCCGTTACGCTCGGCGAGATCTTCCGCAAGGCGGATTTCTGGCTGCTGCTGCTCAATTGGTCGGGTATGGCGACGGTGTTCTACGGCATCCTGTTCTGGCTGCCGAAGTACCTGCTGACGGTAAGGCACATCACCCTGCACAACACAGGTATTTGGTACATGCTGCCGTACATCCTGATGACCGTGTGCCTGGTCATCACAGCGGTGCTCAGCGACAAGTGGATGAAGCGTTCCATCTTCGCTGGGGTCGCCACCCTCATCGCAGCGCTGGGCTTGTTCCTCGGGACGCACGCCACCAATCTCACCGTCGCGATGATCCTCATCTCCATCTCCAGCGCGATGAACGGCGTGGTACTGCCCACCATCTGGAGCTCGTTGCAAAAGATGTTCCCGAGCCAAAACGTCGGCGTCGGTGCCGGCTACCTGAACGGTTTGGAAAATATCATCTCCGCCATCGGGACATACATCCTCGGCATTTCGTTCGCCGTCGGCTTCCCGTACCTCATCATCTTCGCCGTGGTCGGCGGCATCAGCGGGCTCATCCTGGCGGCGCGCGGGTATTGATCGAATTTCACATGAATGGCCCGGCGCGGGCCGTGTACATGCGCGGGTGCCTTCCTTTGAGGGCACCCGTTTTTGCGTTTCCGCAGCATCATCCCCCGCCCGCGACGTCGCCCGTCCGCAGCAGCGTCTCCTCGGCGACAATGCCGGCGGCACCGACGGCCTGGACGCTGGCCTCCGCCATCGCAAGGCGCACGTCCCGCGCGACAGGCAGGGTACGTGCCCGCAGGGTGTGCTCCAGCTCCTCGCGGACGAACCGCTCCGATGCCGCCAGGCGGCCTCCAATGACGATCAACTCCGGGTTCAAGGCATTCGCGATATTGGCCAAGCCGACCCCCAGGTAGTGGCCGACGTGGGCGAAGGCCCGGACGGCGTTCTCGTCTCCGGCCTGCGCGCGTTCGAGCAGCCGCGGAACCACGTCGAAGCCGGTGCAGCGCAGGCCGGGATCCGTGCGCGCGTACACCTCGTTCCACAGCGCCAGCAGCGCGCTCTCCGAGGCGTATTGCTCCCAACACCCGCGGTTGCCGCAGGAGCAGCGCAGACCCATGGGATCGATGGTCATGTGCCCGTACTCGCCGGCGAGCCCCGCGATTCCCCGGTACAACTGCCCGCCCAGCACCAATCCCGCGCCAATGCCGATGCCGACGTTGACAAACACCAAGCTCTCGACCGCCGGATGCGCACGATACATGGCCCAGGCGCCGCAGTTCGCGTCGTTGTCGATGAACACGGGAATGTGAAATTCGGACTGGAGGATGTCCGCGAGGGGCAGATCGCGAATGCCCATGTTCGGGATGTAGTGGATGTACCCGGTCCGGTAGTTGACCAGCCCGGGCAGCGAGATGCCGATCCCGATGACCCCATGGGGGCTCTTCGGCGCCTCGTGGATCAACTGCCGAATGGAATCCGCCAACTGCGACACCAGTTCGTCGCTCGACATCGACGCGGGTTCCATCGGGAGCAGGCGTTCCCAGGCGACCTCGTGATCGAGATTGCACAACACGAGCCGGACCGAGTGAATCTGCACATCGACCCCGATGCTGTATGCCGCGTTCGCGTGAAACTGAAGACGGATGGGCCGCCGGCCGCCCGTGGATGACCCGGGACCCGCCTCCACCACAAACTGCTCCTCCATCAGCTCTGCCACCAGCGAAGAAACGGTGGCCTTGTTCATTCCAGTCGACTCCGACAACGCCGCCCGTGAGATCCCGGGATGATTGCGGATTGCGTTCAACACGGTCAGTTTGTTGCGCCTCCGCATCTCCGCGGCGTCGATCACCATCGCCATCCTCGTCCCGCCCTCCCAGGTTCGTGCGTCCGCGCGGACCGAAGGAATCCATTCCCGTCTTGCGTCCTCACGAGCGCCGCAAAAATGGTGATTGAAATCCGCCGAAACAAAGTTTATTCTATAAACAAAGTTGGCGCAACGCCCTGGCATCCAGTTCGGCTTGTTCTTTGGTTGTGCCGCTTAAGTAAGCGATTTCAAAAGGGGGATGTCACGTGTTCCAGAGGAAGACCAAGGCCACCGCGATGGCCCTCCTGCTCGCCCTTCCGCTTGCCGTCAGCGCCTGCGGGCAGAGCGGCGGCAATACCGGCGGATCGGCGGACAACACGGCGGGCACCAACACGACCGGCAACAACACCGGAGGCTCCTCGTCCGGCGGCGCCACCATCGCGCTGCTCCTGCCGGAGACGGCCACCTCGGCGCGCTACGAGACGCAGGATCGCCCGGACTTCGAGCAGACGGTGCAACAGCTCGCGCCAAACATCAAGGTGATCTACAACAACGCCCAGGGCAACGCCACGACGCAGCAGCAGCAAGCCGAGGCCGCCATCACCAACGGCGCCAAGGTCCTGGTGCTCGATCCGGTCGACTCCAAGGCAGCCGCGGCCATCGTCAACGAGGCCCAGCAGGCGGGCGTCAAGGTGATCTCGTATGATCGCCTGATCACCGGCGCCAACGTCGACTACTACGTCTCCTTCGACAACGAGCAGGTGGGCCGGCTGCAAGGCCAGTACATCGCCGACCACACGCCGAAGGGCGGGACGGTCGTGATGATCAACGGCGCGCAGACGGACAACAACGCCCTCCTGTTCGCCAAGGGTGCCCATGATGTCCTCGATCCGCTGTTCAAGAACGGCACCCTCAAGAAAGGCTACGAGACGTACACGCCGGACTGGCTGCCCGCCAACGGCCAGCGCGAGATGGAACAGGCTTTGACCAAGCTCAACAACAAAGTGGACGGGGTGCTGGCGGCCAACGACGGCCTCGCCGGGGCGGTCATTCAGGCGCTGCGCGCCCAGGGCCTCGCCGGCAAGATCCCGGTCACCGGCCAGGACGCGACCGACGCCGGGTTGCACAACATTCTGCAAGGTCTGCAATCCATGACGGTGTACAAGGCGGTCAAACAGGAGGCGGAGGCGGCCGCGAAACTGGCCGTCGCCCTGGCGAACGGCCAGCAGCCGGAGGCCGGCCTCGTCAACGGCAAGGTGAACAACGGCGCCGAGGACGTCCCGTCCGTGCTGCTGACGCCGGTGGTGGTGACGAAAGATAACATCCAGGACACCGTCATCAAGGACGGGTACACCACCATGGACAAGATCAACGCCGCCAAGTCGTGATTGGCTGAGCCGTGATCGGCCACGTCGTCACGGTGACCGCATGCTGACTCGTCCGGGGGCGCCCGGCCTGGTCCCCACTGGGGACCAGGCCCCCCCGGCGCTTTTGGGAGGGAGCGTCATGCAATCCATGGCCCGGCCGGCACCTGACGCCACGCCGGTGTTGCGCGTCGAGCACCTGCGCAAGTCGTTCGGCGCGGTCCAGGCCCTGACGGACGTCTCGCTGGACGTCTACCCCGGCGAGGTGGTCGCCCTCGTCGGAGACAACGGCGCCGGGAAGTCGACCACCATCAAGATCATCTCCGGGGTCGAGACGCCGGACGAAGGCCGCATCTTCGTGGACGGCGAGGAGGTCCGCATCGACAGCCCGGCAGCGGCGGAGCGGTACGGCATCCAAACGGTCTACCAAGACCTGGCCCTGTGCGACAACCTCGACATCGTATCGAACCTGTTCCTCGGCCGGGAGATCACCCGCCCGCTGGTGCCCCCCTTCCTGCGCCTGCTGAACAAGTCGGCGATGGAAGAGAGGGCCAAACCGGTCCTCGACAGCCTCGGCATCCGGCTGCCGGCCCTGTCCACCCCCGTCGCCAGCCTGTCCGGCGGTCAGCGGCAGACGGTGGCCGTTGCGCGAGCCGTGCTGTGGGGATCCAAACTGGTGCTCCTGGACGAGCCGACCGCCGCGCTGGGCGTCGCCCAGACCCGCCAGGTGCTGGACCTCATCCTGCGGTTGAAGGACAAGGGGCTCGGCGTGATTGTCATCTCGCACAACATGCACGACGTGTTCCAGGTGGCCGACCGCATCGTCGTCCTGCGCCTCGGCCGCACGGCCGGGGTGTTTGACAAGGCATCGGTCACGCGGGAGCACGTGGTGGCCGTCATGACAGGAGCAGCGGCGGAGGTGAACGGCGCATGAACCCAACGGCGAACCCGCCGGCCGTGGAGAAGGAGCGGAAATCCGTGAGCCTCCTCGACGCCTGGCGTGCCCGGATTCGATCCGGCGAACTCGGTCTCATCCCGGTCCTCATCGGCCTGGCCGTCATCTGGCTGGTGTTCCAGTCCATCAACGGCCACTTCCTGAGCAGCCGCAACCTGTCGAACCTGGTCCTGCAGATTGCGACCATCGGCATGCTCGGCGTCGGAGAGACTTTTATCCTGTTGCTCGGCGAGATTGATCTCTCCATCGCCGCCGTCAGCGGCGTCGCGGCCGGGGTGCTGGTGCAGCTCTCGGTGGCCGGGGTCAGCGCTTGGCTCGCCATTCTCGCCGCCGTGCTGACCGGCGCGGTCATCGGGCTGTTCCAGGGCTGGTGGGTCACCTACGTCGGCGTGCCGTCGTTCATCGTGACGCTGGCGGGGTCCCTCGGCTACCAGGGCATTCTGCTCGCCATGCTCGGTCAGGAGGGGACGGTGCCCATTTCGGACAAGTTCCTGCTGTCCATCGAGTCGTCCTACCTCCCCGCCTGGCTGAGCTGGGTGCTCGCGGCCGCGGTGGTCGCGGGCGTGGCGTGGAACGTGTCGCGGACGCGGCAGGATCGATTTTCCCGCGGGCTGGACGCGGCGAGCGGGGCTTCTATTGGCATGCGGATTGCCCTGACGGCCATCGTCGCGGCCATCGTGGTCCTGGTGATGGACAGCTACCGCGGCGTACCGGTGATGGGCCTGATCCTGCTCGTGTTCGTGGTCTTCTTCGGCTTCGTCCTGCAGTCCACCCAATTCGGCCGCCACGTGTACGCGCTCGGCGGAAATGCGGAAGCGTCGCGCCGGGCGGGCATCCCCGTGCGCACCATCCGCATGGCGGTGTTCACCCTGGCCTCGGTGATGGGCGCCATCGGTGGCATCCTCGGCGCGTCGCGCCTGGGCTCGGCGTCGCCCGCCTCCGGCGGCGGCAACCTCCTGATGGATTCCATCGCGGCGGCCGTCATCGGCGGCACGAGCCTCTTCGGCGGCCGCGGCAGCGTGTACAACGCCCTCGCCGGCGCCCTGGTCATCGGCAGCGTCGAGAACGGCATGGACCTGTTGAGCGCCCCCTCCAGCACCAAGTACATGATTGAGGGCGGCATCCTGCTCATCGCGGTCACCATCGACACCCTCACGCGCCGCCGTCGCCAGCGTGCCGGGCGGTAAGCCGCGACGCTCGGGTGAGGCGCGATGGACGGCCGCGCGGTGGCCGGGACGTGGCCGCCCGCGGCCGCGTGGCCGCGTGGCCGGGATGTGGCGGCCAGTGGCCGGGACGTGGCCAGGACATGGCAGCCAGAAGCCGCACCGGCAGACGGTGGGGCGGGCCCGAGCGGGCCCGCCCTTTCCTCTCTCCTGCGGTTCATCGAAGTCCGCTCGCCCTGGGGGCGCGGAAAACGGTGGAGGAGCGGCGGGATCGACCGACCGGCCCCCACCCCTGGAGGCGCGAGAAGCTATCGGGGGGCGGCGCGATCGACCAGCCGGGCCCCCGGTAACATCGAAACCGTTCGTAAGGCCCAGCGGAGACGCGCCGCGAGCGCGGCACGGGCCCCCGGTAACATCGAAAACCAGGGACACACCGCAACGCGCGCCCGGTGACCCGGGCCTCCGCTTCAGACACCCCATGCACACGGGCCCTCAACCGAGTAAAATGGATGGCGTCGCGATCCCGTTGTCCCGCGGGATCGACAGGCGCATCGAGGGTATGCGGCAGCGCATCGCCCCGCAGCGAGGTGACCACGTGTGCAGATTGAGTTGACCAGAGAGCAATACCGGCATCTTCTCGTCCTCATGTTTCTCGGCGAGTGGCTGGTGAACGGTACGCAGATGGACGAATCCCGCCGCCGCGCCATCCAGGAGACGGCGGATTACATTTACGCGATGGCCAGCCAGTTCGGGGCCGAAGACTGGGTGGAATTCTGCGACGAGTGCGGCGTGCACCACGCCAACCAGGCGATGGAGGACGCGCTGTTCCCCATCATCGACGAGTATGACGAGGAGACCTTCTGGGATGTGCTGTCGCATCACCTGGCGTATCGCGACGTGATGACCCAGGCGGGGCCCGATCAGGAGTTCACCAAAGAGATGGAAATGAAACTGTGGCGCCGCAAGGAGCAGTATGAGCAGGAATTTCAGAAACACGGGCTCGATCACGTCCGTCTCGTCTTCCACGGCGGCAAGCGGAAGTGAAAGAGCCCGCCCGAGTGGGAAACAGGAGTGGGGGCCCATCGGCCCCCACATCCGCCTCAATCCGCGAACATCGCGATCCGCTGGCGCATGTCCCCCGTCTCCCTGTAGCGCACGTGCCAGCCAAACGCCTCCTCGAGCAGGTGCGGCGTGTTCCCTCCGCGGGCGTCCGCCCGGCGCAGGTAGTCGCGCAGCGCGTCCTGGTAGTCCGGGTGCGCCAGGTGATCCACGATGGCTTTCGCCCGGGCCCGGGGCGGCAGCCCGCGCAGGTCGACCAGGCCCCGCTCCGTGACCAGGACGTCCACATCGTGTTCCGTGTGATCGACGTGGGAGACGAACGGCACCACACACGAGATGCGGCCGTCCTTGGCGGTGGACTTGGTGACGAAGATCGACAGCGCCGCATGGCGGGCGAAGTCGCCCGACCCGCCGATCCCGTTCATCATGTGCGTCCCCTGCACATGCGTCGAATTCACGTTTCCGTACACGTCCACCTCAAGCGCCGCGTTGATGGCGATCACGCCGAGCCTGCGCACCACCTCGGGGTGGTTCGAGATCTCCTGCGGGCGCAGCACCACCTTGTCCCGGTACCGCTGAAAATTCGCCAGTACGTACCGGTGCATCTCCTCCGACAGCGTGAAGGAGCAGGACGACGCCGCCTTCACCACGCCCGCGTCGATGAGCTCAAACGCCGCATCCTGCATGACCTCGGTGTACACTTCCAGGTCCCGCACCGGCGCCGACTTCAATCCGGCCAACACGGCGTTGGCCACCGAACCGACACCGCTCTGCAGCGGGCCGAACCCTTCCGGCAGCCGGCCGTGGCGCACCTCATGCTGCAGGAACTCCAGGATGTACCCGGCCATCCGCTCCGTCTCCGCGTCCGGCTTCGTGAGCGCGGACGGCGTGTCGCGCTCCTCTGACACCACCACCGCGGCGATTTTCTCCGGTGGGCAGGGGATGTACGGTGTGCCGACGCGATCGCGCACCCCCAGAATCGGAATGGGCCCCCGGTGAGGCCGAGCCTCCGGCGTATAGATGTCGTGCATCCCCTCGAACTCGGCGGGGATGGACGGATTCAACTCCACAATCACCCGTTTCGCCCGCTCGACGAACACCGGGCTGTTGCCCACCGAGGTCGTGGGGATGATGCCGCCGTCCTCCGTGATCGCAGCCGCCTCGATGATGGCCAGGTCGATGTCGCCCCAGTACCCGGCGCGGACCCATTCGGCCGTCTCGCTCAGGTGCTGGTCGACGTATCCCGTCTCGCCGCCATTGATGGTCCGGCGCAGGGTCGCGTCGCTTTGGTAGGGCGCGCGCAGGCTGACGAGATCGTGCGCGGCCAGGAGCGCGTCCACCTCACCGAGCGAAGCTCCGGACAACAGCCGGATGCGCAGGTGCTCGCCTGTGCGCTCCACCCGCCGTACGAGCGCTTTCAAAACCGCCTTGGCGTCGCCCGATTTGGTGAATCCGCTGACACCGATGGTCATCCCGTCCTGGATCCAGCCCTGCACGTCGTCCGCCGCGGCGACGCGGGATCGGACGGCGGCGTTGCGGATGCGCGCCTCCAGCATACCGATTCCCCCTTGGATGTGTATGCGTGATGGCCTGTGCTCTCTCGATGGCCCTGTGCCCCGTGTAAGCGCATACGCGATTCTTGTACACCTATCGTACGCCGAATGCCGGAGGCTTGTCCCGGGTTGCGGATACAACGCCGTATTTCGCGATGAACGTGGGATATGGGGGATGAATGGGGGTATTGGTGGATGTGAAGGAGGGGGTTAGGGGGGGAGGTGGCCCCGGAACGGCTCCGGCCCCCCTGGAACCGTCGCAGGTCAGACCGGGCTTGGGCGGAGCGGCTCGCGTCAGCGCAGGAGCGGAGCCTGAGCCCGGTCCGACCGTCTTAAAACCCCAGAACCTCGCGCACGCGGCGAGTGCAGCCGTGGGCCACAGGCAGGCGTTGTCCGAACGGATGGCGCATTTCCACAATGAGCGCACCGTGGATATCCCGGGAGATGGTCTGGATCCAGCGGATGTTGACCAGGTAGGACCGGTGGATGCGCAGGAACATTCCTTCGGGCAACTGGGCTTCCAGCGCGCTCAACGTGTGGATGGTGGTGAATTTGCCCTGCGGGCTGTGCAGCCAAGTCCGCTTGTCGTAGCTCTCGAACCAGGCGATGTCCTCCACCGGAATGGGCCGCCACACCTCGCCGTCCCGGCCGACGATCACGCGCCGCGGCGACACCGCCCGCGGAAACTGCTGGGGCAGGATGACGACGAGCGCCGCCCGCTGCCCCTCCGGCGCATGCAGCGGATAGCCCTTGCCATGGTAGGGTACCCCGTAGACCTGCTCGTCCACGTCCGTCTCCACGGGGCGGCCAGACTGCATCACGTGCGCCGCCACACTGCCCGTGCGCACCGGGTCCCCTGGCTTGAGGCGGATGTCCCATTCGCCCGGCCTGTAGCGGACATACCGCTCCTCCACCGCCAACGCCACCGACGCAGCCGGCGGGATCCACTCCGCGAGCACCTGTTCAATTTCCGACAGGACCGGCACATCCTTCATGGTTGACGCCCCCACCTGCGGGAATCTGTCCACCTTCAGTATAGTGGACGTCATACCGGCGGCGTAGAGCCAAGGGATGGAAAGGCGCCGTCGATCCGCTCGTACACCAAAAACCGGTGCGGGTACGGATTGCGTTCGTCCACCACGCCCTCGCGGGCATCGATCAACCGGAACGCCGACCGGTCCCACTCCGGGAAGAAGGTGTCGCCGTCGACGTCGAGATCGATCTCGGTGATATACAGCCGCTTCGCCCTCGGCAAGAACAGGCGGAACACCTGCTCGCCGCCGATGATGAACACCTCCTCGGCCGGCGCAGCCGCGTCCAACGCCAGCGTCCGCTCCAGCGCCTCCAGGGAGCGCACCACCTCGACGCCGTCGGGGGAAAACGCGGGATCGCGCGAGAGCACCACGTTCCGGCGGTCCGGCAGCGGCCGCCCGATGGACGCGTACGTCCGGCGGCCCATGACCACCGTGTGGCCCAGCGTGAGGCGCTTGAAGTGGCGCAGATCGGCCGGCAGGTGCCAGGGCAAGCGGCCGTCCTTGCCCATCACCCGGCCTCGCGCATATGCCACCAGCAGGCTGCATCCGGGCGCGCCCGTCACACCGCCACCTCCGCCCGGATGGGCGGGTGCGCCTGGTATCCGATGATCTCGATGTCGTCGTAGTCAAAGTCGAAGATGGAGCGCACCGCCGGGTTCAGGCGCAACCGCGGCAACGGGTAGGGTTCCCGGCTGAGCAACAGCTTCACCTGTTCCAGGTGGTTGAGGTACAGGTGCGCGTCGCCCAGGGTGTGGATGAACTCGCCGACCTCCAGCCCCGTGACATGCGCCACCATGTGGGTCAGCAGGGCGTAGCTGGCGATGTTGAACGGCACCCCGAGGAACGTGTCGGCGCTGCGCTGGTACAGCTGGCACGACAGGCGCCCGTTTGCTACGTAGAACTGGAACAGCACGTGGCACGGGGGCAAGGCCATCTCGTCCAGCTCCGGCGGGTTCCAGGCGCTGACCACCAGACGCCGCGAGTTGGGATTGCGCTGGATCTCGTCAATCACCCAGCGGATCTGATCCACCGTCTTCCCGTTCGCCCCGGCGAAGGCACGCCACTGTTTGCCGTAGATGGGACCGAGATCGCCGTCTTCCCGGGCCCACTCGTCCCATATCGTCACCCCGTGTTCCTGCAGATAGCGGACGTTGGTGTCGCCGCGCAAGAACCACAGGAGTTCATAAATGATGGATTTCACGTGCAGCTTCTTGGTCGTGAGGAGCGGGAATCCCTCGCGCAGGTCAAAGCGCATGTGGTGCCCGAACACGCTCAGGGTCCCGACGCCGGTCCGGTCGTCCTTGCGCACGCCCTCGCTCAAGATCCGCCTGCACAAATCGTGATACTGGCGCATCCTCATACCTCCCTCTCGGCCGACGGGGTGGCGACGACGCGCCGCCCGCTCGTCCACCATGGTACCACAGGACAGCAGTACCACGGTGGTGTCACCGGATGGTCCTGGGGTCGCTCGCCCCCTACACCCGCTCCCGCATCCAGGCGATGGCCCGCTCCATCACGTGCCGCTTCTTCTCCCCGTGAAAGAGGCGGTGCCCCACACCGGTAAAGGACTCGTACCGCTTGTCCCGCACCGGGAGGCCGTCGAAGAATTGGCGGATAGCGAGCGGGTCCACCAGCGGATCGTCCTCGCCGCACAGAAGAAGCGCAGGCAGGCGAAAGTCGAGGGCCCTCTCCAGTGCCTGTGCCCCGTTTTGCAACAGTTCCACCAGCCAGCGGGCGGTGTATTCCATGGTGCACAGCCGATCCCGCCGCTCCCCGGCACCCGGCACACAGTGCCCGAGGTCGGGCAGCCAGCGCGCCAGGCGGGGCCAGGCATCCAGTCGAATCCCGAACCCGGGCGCGAACCGGGCCATCACGCCGGCGAGGTGCCGGATCGCACGCGGGATGCGGACCCGGAGGCGCAGCGCCGGCGCGGACAGCACCGCACCCTGCACACGGTCCGGATACTCCTGGGCGTAGCGGATGGCGACGGTCCCGCCCAGGCTGTGGCCCACCAGATACACCGGCAGCCCCTCGTGGACCTGGCGAACCCAGGCGACGACACCATCGAGATCGCAGAGGTATTGGCGGAAGGAGTCGACGTGCCCGCGGCGGCCGGAGGAGAGGCCGAAGCCGCGCAGATCAATGGCATAGACGCCCAGACCGGCGGCCGCGCACGCGCGCGCGAACTCGACGAACTGGCCCGAGTGCTGCCCGGCCCCGTGGATGATGATGAGGATCAACCGCTGCACGGGCGGCAGCAGGAAGCGGAAGAAGATGTCGGCATCCCCCACACGCAGCCGGCCACCCTGGCTCCAGCACCGCGGCGGCCGGAAAGACAGGGGACGGGCCCGTTGTTCCACGCCTGTCTCCGATGTCATCCGCTCCTGGTTGACGTCCATGGCGAAAGCCATTGCCTCCCTCTCCGCGCGCTCATCGCTGGGACGGCGCAAAAATGCCGTCCATACGATTCCCCGGCGGCTGCCCCGGCATGCGCGTGGAGAGCGGTGGGGCGGCGAAGACGTGGAAGCGTGATGGGGCGGCGGGAGGGCGCGGGGCGGCGAGGCATGATGCAGCGAAGGCACGGTGGTCCGGCGGGAGGAGCGGTGGGGTGGAAAGTCCGATGGGGCGGCAGGAGAGATGGCGGAGGGGCCTTCTGGGGCTTCGAAAGAAAAAGTGTGTGTCGCGTCCTCATCCGTGGACACACGGCAGCAGAGCGCGACGGTCATGTGCATGCTTTTACGTCAACTGGAATCCGTCACCGTTTCTTTGAAGCTTTCCTGGCGATGAGAATGACAAAGACAATCAATAATACGGTCGTGTACGGAAACGAAACGAGGCATGCGATCAATGCAGCAGCCAGTACGCCAAAAATCGCATAGGGAAGCCATTTGCGTCTTGGCTGGTACAATGGATTCGTGTCCGGTGGCCGATCCGCCGATGGTTGCTCCAACGGCTCCAGCGAAGCGGCCGGTTCAGCAGATGCACGCTTTGAACCAATGAACAATACTTCCTGTTCACGTGGACGCGGCAGAGCTCGATGATTCACGATCTCAAGAAAGTATCTTGTGCCATCCCCAGCATCTTGATTCAGGAGTTCAATCGCATATTTGACATCGGAGTCGGCCCGGTGAGCCTTGTCCACTTTGATCCCATGTGCCTCAAGCAGCTTCTGCAGTGCCTTCGTTTTAAATCCCTTCGCTGCCCAATTCACGTGCCTCATCGAACATTTCCATTTCTTTTCAGATGCCCACGGAAAGTCATAGATTAGGAAACCGCGATCGAAGGTCGCGTTGTGCGCGACAAGAAATTCCGCCGGCTCGATGATGGAGTGGATGCGCGCATGATCAAATCTCTGCCCGGCCACATCCTCGTTCGTTATTCCGTGAATGCGGGTGGCTTCCCGCGGGATATCCCCACTGGGTTCCTGGAATCCGGTGTACGAATCCACAATCTCCAGAATCTCTCCAGTATCCCGCTTGAAACGAAAAAGGGCCACCGAGAGCTGGATGATCTCGTCCACCCCAGCTCGGAGTCCCGTTGTTTCGATATCGATAAAAGCCGCCAGACCTTCCGGTGGTTTTTTCGCCATGTGTCCATCCCATTCCGCATGCATGATGTGCCGAGATCAGTATATCGTGACGAGCGCCTCTGGTTCTGCGAGTCGCGCCAGTTCCTCGACCATGACACCCTTAAGAACGCCACTACACCAGGGTGCGTCATCTTGAGGTTACTATATTTGGGCAACCAAATCCCGTTGTTAAGGTAACATTCGACGACAGAGTCCAATGGGATTGGTTGGTAGCGGTCGGGGTACTGTAATATCGTCGGGCCCCAGTGGGGGTTTGGACAAACCAGTCTCTCCCGAGCCAGTCAGTCCGTACAAACCGGCCGCCTTCCAATCTGCCCATCCGCGTCCCCGGCAGCCCATCCCCTTATAATAAGGGCGTAACCAATCCGCACAGACGGGCGCCAAGCGGGGTACCCCTGCGCGGCCCGTGTCCGGGTCCTCCCGCACAGCCCGTGCTCCCGGGTGATGCGGCCCAGCTCGGCCTAGCTCGGCCACCCCGAAGCAAACCCGGTTGCCCCCAGGGCCGCCGTTCATCCCCGCCCCACTTGAGCCCGCCTGTGGGCGTAGGAGGTGTCCCGATATCCATGCAAGCCAACGAAGCGGTGCGGCAGCCCGCACAGTCCAACCACACCGCGCCCCTGCGCATCGGCATCGCCGGCGCCGGCGCCTTCGCCGTGTTCCTCGCCGAGAGCCTCGCGCCCCTGCCCGCGTGCCGGCTCGTGGCCGTGGCCGGACGGACCCCCGCCAAGCGGCAGGCGGTGTTGAACGCCTGGCGATCCCGCCGGCCCCCCACCCTGATGCCCACCGATCCGGAGCCCACCATGTTCGACGACGCCCGCGATCTCGCGGTCGCCGAGGGGGTGGACGCCGTACTGATTGCCACGCCGCCCCACCTGCACGCGCCGCTGGCCGAAGCGGCCATCGCCGCAGGCAAGCATGTCCTGCTCGAAAAGCCCGGCGCCCTGCGGGCCGCCGACCTGCAGCGGGCCGCCGACATGGCCCGCGAACGCCAGCGGGCGCTGCTCGTCAACCTGGTCATGCCGCACAGTCCCATCGTGCAGGCCGTTCAGGCCCTGATGACCGCCGGCGCCTTGGGCCCTGCCGACATGGCCGTGCTGCACAACCAGGTCCATCAGGTGCAGGACGGCCACTGGTTCTGGGATGCCCGGCAAAGCGGCGGCATCCTGGTGGAACACGGCGTCCACTTCTTCGAGGTGGGCCGGCGCTGGTTCGGCCAGCCCGTCGCGTGGCACGCAGGGGCCGCCGCAACCGATGCAGCCGTCGCGGCTCAGGTCTCCCAAGCCGACGCTTCTGTCCCGGCTCGGGTGTGGGCGACCGTGATCCACGAAGGCGGCGGAGCCCAAGTGCCTGTCCACTACTACCACGGCTTCGTCCGGCCCCAGGAGGTCCCGGAGGACACCGCGTGGCAGATCCTGTGCCGTTATGGCCGCGTGAACGTGTACGGGTGGGTGCCGACGCGGCTCGAGATTGAGGGGACCGTGCCGGCAACGCTGGCCCCCGCCGTGGAGCAGATCCTCGACGCCCTGCCGCTCGAGCCCTCCATCGAGGCCATGTCCGGCTTCCACAACGCCGTCCAAGCGCTGACGCAGGCCGGCGCCGCTGGCCATCCCGCGCCGTCCCCGGACTCCCGCGTCCCTGTGCGGCGTGTCGTGGAACTGCGGGATCGACAGGGTTGGTACACCGCCCTTGTGCAGGCGCGCTTTCTCGATCTCCTCCAAGCCGCCCGCCAACCGGGCTTCCGCGGCCTCGTCACCGCCGAGGACGCCATCGCCGACCTGGCCCTCGCCGAGGCGTGCACGAAGGCGTGCGCGATCCCGCTCTCGCCCTGACCCCGCCCCGGCGCCCGCATCACCCGCCCCGGGGCCCAACTCCCCGGTCATCCCCCGGCCCCAAATGCCCCAAATTCACGAAAGGCGGCGCACCGCCCGGGCACGCCGCCTCCATTTCACCGCGCTTACGCCAGCTCCCGCTGCACAAATTCCGCCAGCGCCGCCTCGTCCTGAATCGACTTCACCTGCGCCACGAAATCCTCGTGCATCAGCTTGCGCGCGAGCTTCGCCAGAATCTGCAGGTGCTCCGCGTGGCTTTCCTCCGGCACCAGGATGAGGAACAGCACCGATACCGGCGCCCCGTCCATCGCCTTCCAGTCGATCGGCCGCGCCAACCGCCCATACAGCAGCGCCGGCTCGCGCACCCCACTCGACTTGCCGTGCGGAATGGCGATCCCGTTGCCGAACCCGGTCGTCCCCTCCTCCTCCCGGTGCAACACCGCCGCCACCACCGCATCCACGTCCGCCACCTTGCCCAGCCGTTGCGCCTGCTCGACCAGGTACTGCACCGCTTCCCGCTGCGATTCCGCCGGCACCTCGAAAAACACCTGCTCACGCATCAGCACGCCGATCCCTCCCCGAATCCTCTTCCCGTCCGAACCGCGCCCGGACTGCCGGCCCGCGGAATGCCGGGAATGGACATTCTGTTGAATTGACACCCCGTATGGTACACTCTAAAATGAGCACAATCAAGCACAAACGAGCACAAAAACGCGCACTCACGACCTCGAAAACGCATCCAATGCACCGCGTCCAAGGAGGTGGCTCCCGTGTTCGCCGACGAGCGCAAGGCGCGCATCCTCGAATCCCTAAACGCCCAGGGGCGCGCGACCGTGGCCGATCTGGCTCGCCGATTGGGCGTGTCCGCGTCGACCATCCGGCGTGACCTCCAAGATCTCGAGACCCTCGGCCTCCTGCGGCGTGCCCACGGCGGCGCCGTTGCGGCCCACGTGGCCGCCTTCGAGCCGTCAGTTCAGGAAAAGAATGTTCAACACCCTGCTGAAAAATTCGCCATCGGGCAAGCCGCGGCGCGGTTGGTGAATCCGGGGGACACCGTCCTGATGGACGCCGGGACCACCACGTTGCAGGTCGCGCGGCACCTGTCCGCGCCCGTCACCGTGATCACCAACAGCGTCGACGTGGCGCGAGAGATGAGCGATCGTCCGGGCGTGCACCTGATGCTCGTCGGCGGCGAGCTGCGCCCCGCCACCGGCGCCCTCGTCGGCCCTTGGGCGGAGGCTGCGCTCGCGCGCGTCCATGTGGACATCCTGTTCTTAGGAGCCAACGGGATAGATCCTGCACGCGGCATCACCACCCCCCATCCCCTGGAGGCGGCGGTCAAGGCGGCGATGGTGCGATCCGCCCGCCGGATCATCCTGGTGGCCGATCACAGCAAATCCGGCCAGGTCTCCCTGATGCAGGTGTGCACCCTGGGCGAGGTGGACACGTGGGTCACGGACCAGGCGCCCCCGCTTGACATCGCGGCGGCCTGCCAATCGCTCGGCGTGGAGGTCCTCGTCGCGCCGCCCGCGCCGCTGCCGGCCGATGGGGAAGATCGCGGAGAGAGACAGACAGGAGAGATGCATGCATGACACACCCAGATGTACCGACGGGCGGCGTGACCCCCGCGGCACGCGTGAACGCGGGCCCCGCGCAGGCCCCCGCCGAACGCGGGCACGAGACCCCTGGGGAGACATCCGGACCCCCCCGTGTTGTGACCGTGACCGTCAACCCGGCGGTGGACCTGTTCCTCGAGGTCCATCGCCTCACGCCGGGCACCCTGCACCGCGTACCCACCCCGCGATTGGACGCGGGCGGCAAGGGCATCAACGTCGCCAAGGCGCTGCGCGCGTTCGGCGTGCCGGTCGCGGCCACCGGCTTCCTCGGGGGATCGCGCGGGGCCTGGATCCGGGAGGTGTTGGCGGGGATCGGCGTGATCGACGAATTCGTCTCGATCCCGTCGGAGACCCGCCTCAACGTCAAAGTCGTGGACTCGGCAGGCCAGCTGACGGAGCTCAACACCCCTGCCCCGCCGTTGCCCGAAGCCGCGCGGCAGGCGCTCGCGGACCGAATCCATCAGATCTCCTTCCCGGGCACCTGGGTGGCGTTCTGCGGCAACCTGCCTGCCGCCTTCCCGGCCGGGTGGTACCGGGAGCAGGTGGCGCGGGCGCGACGGCGCGGCGTGCGCACGGTGCTCGACGCGAGCGGTGAAGCCCTGCGCGAGGGCGTTGCCGCCGGGCCGGACCTGGTGAAGCCGAACCGGGACGAGCTGGAGCAGTTGGCGGGCCACCCTGTGCGGTCGCGCGAGGACGCTCTGGCGGCGGCCCGCCGGCTGCACGAGGCGGGGGTGGGCACCGTGATTGCCTCCCTCGGCGGCGACGGGCTGGTGGCGGTGAGCGCGGCGGGTGCCGTACAGATCCGCGTGCCGCGCGTGCCGGTCGTCTCGGCGGTCGGCGCGGGCGACACGGTGGTGGCGGCGTATCTGGCGGCGCAGCTCCGGGGTCTGCGCTTTGTCGAAGCGGTGCGGTTCGCGGCCGCGGCCGGGACGGCGGCCGTGATGCAGAGCGGATCGGGCCGGCCCAAGATGGCGGACATCGAGGCGCTGATGGACAAGCTGGAGATACAGGAGGGCATCGCATGAAGCGGATTGTGGCAGTGACGGCCTGCCCGACGGGGATCGCGCACACGTACATGGCGCAGGAAGCCCTGCAGCAGGCGGCCAAACAGATGGGCTTTGACATCAAGGTGGAGACGCAGGGCGCAGCGGGCGTGGAGAACCGGCTGACGGACGAAGACATCGCCGCGGCGGACGCGGTCATCATCGCCGCCGACAAGAAGGTGGACCTGGACCGGTTCGCGGGCAAACGGCTGTTGGAGACGTCGGTCTCCAGCGCCATCAAGGACGCGAAGGGGCTGATTGAGGCCTCGTTGGCGCAGCCGGTGTTCGGCGCAGGCGGCGCGGGATCGAACGCGGCGCAGTTCGCGGGCCAGGCGAGCGCGGACTACTTGGCGCGGGTGCAGCAGGGAAAGGCGGAGAAGAAGGCGCAGATGCCGGCGGTGTACCGGCACCTGATGAACGGCGTGTCTCACATGCTGCCGCTGGTCGTCGCGGGCGGGATTTTCATCGCGTTGTCCTTCGCGATCGACATCGAAAATAAAGCGCCGCTGGCGCAGGCGTTCATGAACATCGGCGGCGGCTCGGCATTCGCGTTGTTTGTGCCGATCCTGTCGGCGTACATCGCCATGTCCATCGCCGATCGGCCGGGGCTCGCGCCGGGCCTGGTGGGCGGCTGGATCGGCACGCAGGGCGCGATGTACGGCCACCAGGGGGCCAGCGCGGGGTACCTGGGCGGCATCCTCGCCGGCTTTCTCGCGGGCTACGTGACGAAGTGGCTGCGCGACGCCATCCGCCTGCCCCGCACCCTGGAAGGCATCAAGCCGGTGCTGCTCCTGCCGGTGTTGTCCGTCGGCATTGTCGGCCTGCTGATGATCTACGTGATCGGCCGGCCGGTGGCCTGGCTGATGCAGGCGATGACCAACGGATTGGCGCACATGGGCGCCACGGGTTCCGCCGGCCTCGGCCTCTTGCTCGGCGCGATGATGGCGTTCGACATGGGCGGCCCGGTCAACAAGGTGGCGTACTTCTTCGCGGCCGGCCTGGTCGCGACGCACACGCCGGTGGCGGAGACCATCATGGCCGCAGTGATGGGCGCGGGCATGACGCCGCCGCTGGGTCTCGCCTTGGCGACGTTCCTCAACGGCCGCAAGTTCTACCGTGAGGAGCGCGACGCGGGCAAGGCGGCGCTCATCCTGGGGCTGTGCTTCATCACCGAGGGGGCCATCCCGTTTGCCTCCAACGACCCGCTCCGGGTCATCCCGTCCATCATCGCCGGCTCTGCGGTGACCGGGGCCCTGACCATGCTGTTTCACTCGACTCTGCCGGCTCCGCACGGCGGCGTGTTCGTCTTCCCGCTGATGGGCAACCTGGGCCTGTACTGTGTGGCCATCGTGATCGGCACTGTGATCACCGCACTGCTCACGCTCGCCTTGAAGCGCCGCGTGGACAACGTGGAGGGTCAGGAGGCCTGAGGCAACTCGATGGACAGGGCGGGCCATGGGCCCGCCCTTCCTTTTTATAAGGCGGCCCCCACGGCCCGCCCTTGTGCGCTACAGCCTGCTGCTTCCCACGTCACACCGTTTCCGCCCACAGCCCCCGGCGGAGGATCGGCACCGTGCGGCCGTCGCGCGTCGTCGCCTCCACATCCAATTGATCCGAGCCAATCATGAAATCCACGTGCACCAGACTGTCGTTGAGGCCGTACGCCTCCCAGTCGCTCTGGGCCAACGACTGGCCGCCCTCCACCAGCGGATACGCCTTCCCGATGGCCAGGTGGCAAGACGCGTTCTCGTCGAACAGCGTGTTGTAGAACAGCACACCCCGCCGCGCAATCGGCGAATCCGCCGGCACCAGGGCCACCTCGCCCAGGTAATGGCTCCCCTCGTCCGATTCGATCACGCTCCGCAACGCATCCCCGCCCACCTTCGCGTGGTACTCGACGATGCGCCCGTTCTCGAAGCGAAGCTGAATGCCGTCGATGAGGGAGCCCGCGTGATTCAACGGCATCGTGCTCGACACCACGCCGTTGACGCCCGTCTTCAGCGGCGCTGCGTACACCTCTTCCGTCGGGATGTTGGCGACGAACTCCACCCCCTGCGGCGTGCGGCTCCCCGCGGCTTTCCAGTAGTGGCCCGGATGGAACTCAATCGTCAGGTCCGTCCCCGGCCCCTTGTAGTGCAGCGACCGGATGCCGAGCCCGTTGATCCAATCGGCCCGCCGCCGCAGGTCCGCCAGGTGCTTCTGCCAGTCGGCCACCGGATCTTCCCCGTCCGCCCTCGCGCAGGCCAGGATGGCCTGCCACAAGGCCGGCACCCGCTCCGCCTCCGGCAGGTTCGGAAACACCTTGTCCGCCCACGCCTGCGTCGGCGCCGACACCAGGGTCCAACTGTATTCGTCGTTCGTCCGCCGATCGTTGAACGGCTTGAAGATACTCGTCAGCGTGCGGTCGAATTGGGTGACGCGCGCGTGATCGATCCCGCTGTACAATTCCGGATCCGACGCCGGGATGGCAATGAAGGCCGCCCCTTCGGCCGCCAGGCGCTCCACCCACGCCGCGCGGCTGCGGGCGCGCGCTTCCCAGGTCGCCACGTCCCCGCGGCGGACCGTCTCCCGGATCCACGCCTCGTCGCCCCAGTCCACCTCCACAAAGCGAGCCCCTGCCTCGTAGGCCACCTCCGTCAGCAGGCGGGCGAACTCGGCATGCTCGGGGTACACCTGCCGCTTCCCGTAGCCAATCACCAGGTGTTGGCCCCGCTGCAGGTTCACCCCCACCTTCACCGCCAACTCCGCGTATTTTCTCAGTTGCTCTCGCACCGCACGTCACTCCTCTTTTCGGCACCAGGAAGTACCAAGATGCGTATACAGTCGCGTCTTCTTATCGTAGCCGAAACGGAGCCGGAAAGCGAGTTCCCGCGATCACTCAGCTAAAATCTTACCGAGAGGAGGTCGGCACACTCACAACGAAATCTTACCGAAGGGATCGCGGTGCGGATGTCCATGGAGAGTCGCCGAGAGTACCTGAATGCAATGCGGGTCCGGTATCTGAAGGCCGCTTCGAGACAGGAAAAATCCCGAATATTGGATGAGCTGGAGGCAACACTTGGATACGCTCGCAAGTATGCGATTGCCGTGATGAAGCCTAAGCCAGACCACGACAGGCCCCGTACAAAGCGCAAGCGTCCTCTTCGGTACCTGGATGCAATGCCGGTTGTACAGGTCGTTTGGGAAGCGCTGGACTATCCTTGTGCGGAACGCTTGCACCCCGTCCTATTGGCCACTGCCGAGCAGCTGGCTAGACACGGGGAGATCCAACTCACACCGGAACTACGCCGTCAACTGCAGGCGATCAGCCGTGCGACGTTGGCCCGCCGTATCGCCAAGTGGAGCAAACCCGGCGCCAAGCATGTTCCATCTGGGAAACGTCCCTCGAGGCCGCTCTGCGGCGCATCTTGGCTGCATGGCCCTACGATGTGTGGGGCATACACTCCGACAACGGCTCGGAGTTTATCAACAACCACCTGACGCGCTTTGCCAAGGCACGCGACCTGTCATTCACGAGGAGCCGCCCATATCACAAGAACGACAACGCCCATGTGGAGCAGAAAAACCGTTTCCTGATGCGGGAAATCGTCGGTTACGAACGTTACGACACGCCTGAGCACGTGTCCTGGCTAAACACCGTCTACGCTTGGCTCGATGTATACGCCAACGCCTGCCTGCCTATGCGTAAGGTCGTCCGCAAGACGCGGGAAGGCGCCCGGGTACATAAGCGGTACGACATCGCCAGAACACCGCTGCAGAGGGCCTTGGAGTCAGGTGTCATCACTGAGGACAGGCAACAGCCATGGGCGGACTGGGCGTCGTCACTGAACCCCTTACAGCTCCGCAGGCAACTCGTGACCCTTCTGGCCCAGGGGCCAGAAGGGGCGAACGTAACGCCCGTTCCAGTCCCCACACCTGTGTGGACAACAGACCAAACGAGACATAGCCAGGCACACTGACAGAAGGGCGCTTAGGGCCTGTGGATTCGATGGACAACTCTACGAGTTGCCCACAGCTCCACAGGCCCTGCAAAGGGGGAAGCCGCTTCGCTCCTCCCCCTTTGGCCTTCGGCCATTCACCCCCTCCCACCCCATCCACGTACACGAATGGGGGGATAGGGTTAGATTTATAAATGCGTTAGCCATCTGCCTTCGGTAAGATTTTTAAATGAGTTGACACGGTTCCGTCCCCACCGTGCGGCCGGGCGATGGCGCCGTATTCCATGACCGCGCCAGCGTGTATGACGGACTCTGTTACGAGTTGTGTCCAGCACACGGATCATGGACATGTAATAAAGGTAAGACAAATCAATGATTGTAAAGAAATGTGGATTTCGATTTACTTTCACGAGGAGGTTCATTACGATGGACATACAGAGCAGAGGGGTGATGCACGTGACGGCGGTGGCAAAAATCTCCCAGAAAGGACAGGTCGTGATCCCTGCTGAGATCCGTCGAGTCCTGAACGTACACGAAGGAGACCGGCTGGTTTTCCAGGTGAATCCCGACGGGAGGGTTGAGATAACGGGACTTCCGTCCATGCGCCCGGAGTCCGTCATCGGCATTTTGCCGTACTCCGGCGAGATGCCTGACCTTCAAGAGTTGAAACGTAAGGCGCGCCAGAGGAGAGCTGAAAAGGTCTTGCAAGCGGGGCGGGAAGATGAATGACCATAAATGGATTGACACCAACATCATTGTACGCGCAGTGACCGGGCATCCACCGCATATGGCTGCGTCATTGCCGCCCATTCTGAACCAAGCCGCCAACGGACAGGTGAATTTGATAGTCCCCTCCGTGGTCGTGGCGGAGTGCGTGTATGTTCTCGAGGGTCTCGGTTACTCAAGGGGCCAGGTCGCGTTTGGCTTGCGGGCATTTTTCGGTCTGGAGGGCGTGACCCTGGAAGAGCAAGCTGTCATCCTGACCAAAACTCGGCCGCCGCAAGCCCCGGGCTTCAGCTCTGGGGATAAGGCGGCCAAAGCTTTTGTTCTTGATTAGATACCTTCATGTTGTATAATATTCTCATGGAGTACAAATCCAATCGAAACGTTGTGTATTCATGCAAATACCACGTTGTCTGGTGCCCAAAGTATCGTCGAAAGGTTCTGGTGGGCGGTGTGGATGAACGGCTCAAGGAAATCCTCCAGGCCGTAGCGGAAGAACGCCAT
>NZ_FPBV01000027.1 GCF_900116805.1 Paenalicyclobacillus macrosporangiidus
GTACCCATCCCGAACACGACCGTTAAGCCCTCCAGCGCCGATGATACTAGGGGCGGGAGCCCCTGGGAAAGCAGGACGCCGCCAGGCGAGAGAGAGAAGGCCCGGAATGCACGGTAAGGTGCAGACCGGGCCTTCTGCTGTTGTGTGGAGTGGAGCTGCGTGTGCCGTAGGAGGCTGGCTTGTCAGTGGGTTGGCCTGTGCCGCGGAGTCGGAAATGGATTGTGAATGGGTTGTGAATGGGGGGAATGGGGTGCAAAGACCGTCCGTCCGCCGAGGCGTAACACCAGAATTGCACTGATGACCCCGGGGGTTGGAATGGATAGCGACGGCATTGCATTTATCCTGGGGACCTGGGGCGGAGTTCGTGACGCAATGGCATGTAGGCAGGCGGATGGGAAGCCGAGACGGGGTGGACATGGAGCGATTAAAGTAACGAAACAGCCTTATGGCATCTGCGGGGGCTGAGTTAAGACCGAAACGTACACTATGGTGCCGGCACCCGAGCGAGATAAGGCGGAAAGTGTTTTTAGCGGCCTACACGAGCCTAGCACGCGTCAGTACGGGCCCACACGAGCCCGCCACGGACCTGGCCCAAAACCGACCTGGCCCGCGACCAACCTGGCCCGGCACCGGTTCTCCCCGACCAGGACCAGTTGCTGCACCTTCCGGCGGGTACTGTGGGCGGAGGACGGCTCAGTGAGGACGCCGCAGCGGCAACGCACGCTGGACTCACCCCCCCTGATTCACTCATCGGACTGAGAAATCACGGCGGCAGCCGTGGCGTCCGAACGAGACCATTGCTGTAGCGGGACCGCACCGCAGGTAAGTTGCGTGAGGCAGACGAATTCTCGAGAGCGATGGGTTAAGCGACAGGAACCGCCTGGTGGCCTGCGGTGCCGATGGAGGTCCGGCTTCTGATTCGCCTTCTGGTCCAGTTTATGGTTGGTCTGTGGTCCGGCTGTGCGGTGCGGCTTGGATCCATTGATTTGCCGTGTCGCATTGTGTATCTTTAAGACAGGTTGTCGCATTGTGGCGGAAGATGGGCCTTTTCGACGCCAGGATCCGGCGCATCGAGCGGGTGTGGCGGAATTGGCAGACGCACCAGATTTAGGTTCTGGCGGGCAACCGTGGGGGTTCGAGTCCCTTCACCCGCACCAGGCGGACGAGTCATCGTCCGTTTTTTTACGAACCGGCCCCTTCCGCCGGGCTGTGGAACGCCGCCGGTCGGTATGAGCCGGGCGGCGGAATATCGGGCCGTGGGATGTCGGACGGAACACCGTCGGGCGGAACGCGGTCGGTCGGCATGGCGTCGAACCACGGGCCGAAGGTGAAGCCTTTGTGCAACATCCGGCTGTCCGAGAATCCGATATCTGGATGGCCGTGATTTGGCTTCTTCAGATTTAGTTGTACAGGATCTGGCGGCCCGTGAGATTTGGCCGGTCTGAAACAAAATCCAAATTCGAGGAATCGTCACGGCTCCCAGGCAGGCGGCTTGCCCGATCCCTGGGGAATCGTGGTATGATAACGGCAAATGGAAGGCGGGAGGTGACTTCGGTGACAGTCACCATTTATGATGTGGCACGGGAGGCAAAGGTGTCGATGGCGACGGTGTCGCGCGTACTGAACGGCACCGCCGTCGTCAAAGAGGATACAAAGCGCCGCGTGTTGGACGCCATTGCGAAGCTGGGCTACCGGCCAAACGCTGTGGCGCGTGGGTTGGCGAGCAAGAAGACCCGGACCATCGGCGTCATCGTGCCGGATGTCTCCACCGCGTTCGTCGCAGAGGTGGTGCGCGGGATTGAGGATATTGCCACGATGTATGATTATCAGATCATCCTCGCGAACTCCGATGCACAGGTGAAGCGAGAGGTGGATCTGATTGGAACCATGTGGGAGAAACAGGTCGACGGGCTGGTCTATATGACGGATCGACTGGTCAAAGAGCACGTCGACGGTTTCGAGCAGGCCCAGATTCCGGTTGTCCTGTGCGCCACCGAAGACCCGGAGCGGCGCATTCCGTCGGTGAATATCGACAACCGCCGGGCCGGACGGGACGCCGCGCATTTTTTGCTCGATCGCGGATGCCGGCGAATCGCCTACGCGACCGTTCCTGAAGGGCGGTCGGTGTTGGCCGATCGGCGTGGCAGCGGCGTCGCCTCGTGTGTACCCGAGGGCCATTTGGTGCGGATTGAGTGTCCCGACGGCCGCTACGAGACGGCGTTGACCGCCATCCAGAAGGCGCTCCAGGAACACCCTGTGGACGGCATCGTGGCGGCGACCGACGAGCTGGGGTTGGCATCCATCCACGCCGTGCAGGACCTCGGACGGCGGGTGCCCGACGACGTGAAGGTGATCGCCTTCGACAACACGCGGCTGGCCACCATGGTCCGGCCAGAGATGAGCGTCGTGGCGCAACCCATGTACGATTTTGGCGCCGTGTCGATGCGGCTGTTGACGAAGCTGTTGCAGGACGAACCGGTCGACACCTACACGGTGACCTTGACACACGACATCGTTGAACGGCAGTCGACTTGATGCGCGGGGCCCCGTCGGGCAATGGGCGAGGGTCAGATGGGCAGGAAGGTTGAGGCGGATCGCATGTTCGCGGATTTCGTGGAACAGCACAGAGATGAGATGGTGCGCACGCTTCAGGCGTTGCTGCAAATTCCAAGCGTGGAAGGCGACGCGGAGCCGGGGGCACCCTTTGGCGCGGCTTGCCGCGACGCGCTGCAGTTTGTGCTCGATCTCGCGGCCGAACACGGCCTGGTGACGCACAACGCCGACGGCTACGCGGGGCATGTGGAGTACGGGGACGGCGATCCGTACATCGCCGTACTTTCGCATCTGGATGTGGTCCCGCCCGGCAACCACTGGACCTATCCGCCGTTCGGGGCGGAGATTCACAATGGGAATGTGTATGCGCGGGGCGCGATCGACGACAAAGGACCCGCTCTGGCGACGCTGTGGGCACTGATTGCGTTGAAGGAGCTCCAACTTCGGCCGCGCCGGAAGATCCGCCTCATCTTTGGATTGGATGAAGAGAGCGGTTGGTTGTGCATGAAACACTACTTTTCTAAGCATCCACAACCGCTGGGCGGCTTCACGCCGGATGCCGATTTTCCCATGATTCACGCCGAGAAGGGTGTGGCGACGCTGCGGATCGACACCCGAGCCGACACGGATTCCATGAACCCCCGCGTGATCCGGTTCACGGGGGGAGACCGGGTCAACATGGTGCCCGATCACGCGATGGCCGTGGTGGACTGCCATTCTGAGACGGCGGCCCAGGAATGGGAGCAGAAGTTGGGGAAAGAGGCGCGTGCGAAGCAGATCGACGCCAGCATCTCGGTGAAGGGAGATACGGTGGAGATCACCGTTCACGGCACGTCCGCGCACGGCAGCACGCCGGATCTGGGCAAAAACGCCATCATCCGGCTGGCGGCGTTGCTCTCCTCACAGCCTGTGGCGAATGCTTCGATGTGGCGGGCGATCGCCGCCCAGGACACCGCAGGCCGGGCGCTCGGCATCGATTGCGCGGACGATGTGACGGGGTCTTTGACGAGCAATCTCGGGCGCGCAGAATTGAGCGGAGACACGTTCTCCTTCTGGTTTAACATCCGTTACCCGGTGGATGTCACGGGTGATGAGCTGGTGCGGCGTTGTCAGGCGTACGTATCGGACAAGTGGGGCGTGCATCTGGTGAGCAACCGGGATCCGCTGTTTGTCTCCCCAGACAGCCCGGTGATTCGGTGTCTGGCGCAGGTGTATGAGCAGTACACCGGAAACAAGGCAGAGCCCATCGCCATCGGGGGCGCCACGTACGCGAGAGCCATCACCAACGGGGTCGCATTCGGACCCTTGTTCCCGGGCCAGCCGGACAGGGCGCATCAGAAGGACGAGCATTGGTCCCTGCAGGATTATTTCCTGTGCACCCAGATATACGCTCATGCGATGTTCGAGTTGGCGAATACGCTATAATAGCCGATTCGCTGTATAATGAACGTGGACGGATGACCTGCGCCGTCAGGGGCGGGCGTGACAGACCTGCCCCGGCGCTGCGACGACGGCGTGAGCGACCTGACCTCTGAAAACAAGGGAGGGATCCCCATGCGGGTCGAGCGGATCGCCAAAGACAAGGTCAGAATCTTCATAAGCTATGACGACCTCGAGGAGCGAGGCATAGAGCGGGATGAGATCTGGCGCAACGGCCGCAAGGTGCAGGAACTGTTCTGGGACATGATGGAGACCGCGTATGAACAGGTAGGGTTTGAAATCGCGGGTCCCATCGCGGTCGAAGCGTTTACGATGCCGACCGAGGGCGTCGTCGTCATCGTCACCCGTGTGCCCAGCCTGCCTTCCCGGGCGGAAGATGATGAGGATGAGGACGAGGAGATGCACGTCGAGGTCGACGTCACCTACTACTCCACGTTCGTCTTTCGATTCGATGACTTCGAGGATGTCGTGCGCGTGGCGCACGCCCTGCAGGATTATCCGGTGCGCGCGGTCCTGTACTTTTACGAGGGCGCGTACCACTTGTTCCTCGACGAGGACTCGATGCAGGAGATGGATTACGATGCGATATGGGCCATCTGCCACGAGTACGGGGAATACTGCCAGGTGACCTCGGCGGTCCTCGAGGAATACGGGAAGCCGATTGTCACCCACAACACCCTGCGGTACATCGCGGATCACTTCCCGATGTCATAAAGCTGGAGAAGTTGTCGTTGGTGTGACGGCAACGCGAACGAGGGCTTTGCCCTCGTTTTTTCTTGGTGCGCCTTTCGTGCGGGTGCGCCGCTGTGCGCTTCGCTGCTTCTTCGCGCGTCCTCACTGGAACCGATCGTAGACCTGGATGCACAGCGCGGCGATGGCGGTGGCCATCAACGGGCCCACGGGCATTCCGCCAAACAGGGCGATCCCGATGACGCTGCCCACCACGACGCTGATCAACAAGGGGGGGTACGCCTTGAGCAGTTCCAACCCCTGTGCGTTGATCACCGTGGCAAACACCCCGGCGCACACGGTGATGAGGCCGAGCGGGCTGAAGATAGTCCGCATCATGTCGCGCGCGTCGATCCGGCCGCTCGCCAGCGGCACCAGGATGGAGATCATCAAGAACAACAGACCAAGTTCCAGGCTTCGGCGCTCGAGCATCGGAAACCACCGGTCTAAGCTGAGCATCCGCACGATCAACAGGAGGCTGGCGGCGACCGAGACGATGGTCGCCCGCCCCAACACGCCGACGAGGATAAATACGATGAGAAGGATTTCTGGTGTAAACACCCCGCGCTCGTCCTTCCGGGTCTTGTCCCTTCCAAATCTAAAAATATTCACTGGGACGGCCCGGCAGACCAGCTCGGGGACCGCACGGCCAAAACCGGACCCGCGTGCGGGTGGGTCAGTGAAACCTCAGGCGTTCGCCGTCGGGCGCAGAGACGAGCCGCGCCGTGAAAGGAGCCGTGGGTTGTCCGCCCCGCCGCCCGGGGAGGTCTCCTCGGGTCGAATGAGCCACACCGCTAGGCCTGCGCAGAGGATGCAAAGGGCCGCGACGGCCGAAAACATCCAGAGGCGGGGCAAATTCATGAGGGATGTGATGGCCGGCGGGCCGGCTGCGACGCCGAGGAAGCGGACACTTCCGTAGAAGCTGGTCACGACGCCCCGCAGGGCGCTGCTCACCGCCGAGGTGATCAACATGTTCAGGCTGGGCAGCACGCACCCGGTGCCCAGCGCAGACAGGGACAGCAGGGCGACCAGGGTCCCGGCCCGCGGGGCCAGCCATCCGCACGCCATCAGGCTTGCCGCCATGCCGCACAGTCCTCCGACGAGCATCCATTTCATCCTGCGCCGGCGCCTTCGGATGGCGATGCCTGCCGCTACCGAAGTGAGGGTCAGGACACCCAGCGGGATAGCGAGGATAAACCCTTTTTTCAGGCCGTCGAGGCCGTATTGCTTCTCCAGCAGGTCCGAGAGGTAAAACAGCATGCCGAACAAGGTGAACAGGGCGGTGGCGCCGCACGCGCAGGCGATGGACAACCAGCGTCCCTCGCGCGGGAAGACCTGCAGCAGATTGCCGAAATACGAGCGCTCTTCTGCGCCGCTTTCCGTGCGGCGGGCATCGGGTTCACCTCCCCGGGAAGGGACCCGCCACCAAATCGCCGCGGCCAGTGGCAGGCAGAGAACGGGAAACACGAAAAAGGCGGCGAACCACGCCAACAGGCCCACCGCCGCGCCGACGACGGGGCTGACCACTTTGCCAAACGCGTTGCCCGCTTCATGGATGCCGAGCACGCGCGCGCGTTCGGCACCCTGGAAGAGATCGCCGACGAGCGCCATGGCAATTGGCGCGGTGCCCGCGGCGCCGAGGCCTTGGATCACGCGGCCGGCCAGGACGAACGGGTACGGGCGAGGCAGGAACCCGCAGGCCAGCCCGGCCACCAGACCACCGGCACCGAACACCAACAGGGACGGGATGATGACCGCCTTGCGTCCGAATCGGTCGGAGAGCATGCCGGCGAAGGGAATGATCACGCCGGCCGGCAAAGAGAACAGAGTGATGAGCAGGCTGACTTGGAGCCGGGTCACCTGCATGCGATTCGCCATCTCCGGCAAACCAGGAATCAGCACGGAATTGCCGAGCACCATCAACCAAGGGACCAGGCTGAGGAGGATGGCCGATATCCAACGGGAGGTGTGTCGCATGGGGGAGTCCTCCTTCGACTGCGCCAGGCGGTACCGCGGGCGCGAAGTCAGTGTGCCCGGTGGCACGCCAGGATATTGCTTTGAACATCGCCGGCCGAGTTGTTATACTGGTGGCGGTCTGGGACATGCCTGCAATCGATTCATTTCGTTTTTCTGCTAAAGGTGGTTGATGGACGTCATGGAGACTTATCCGGGGACTGAGGTGGACAAACGCGTGGAAGCCGACAATCTGGATGTGCTCAGCAGCACACAACAGGTGATCCGGGAGGCCCTCCATCGTCTCGGATACGACGAACAGATGTTCGAATTGCTCAAGGAGCCCATCCGGGTCCTCACCGTGCGTTTTCCGGTGCGAATGGACGACGGCAGTGTGCGGGTGTTCACCGGGTACCGGGCGCAGCATAACGATGCCGTGGGACCGACGAAAGGGGGCATCCGGCTCCATCCGGATGTAAACGAAGATGAGATTCGTGCGCTATCCATCTGGATGACGGTGAAGTGCGGCATCGCCAACCTTCCGTACGGCGGCGGAAAGGGCGGGGTGGCGTGCGATCCGCGGCATATGTCGTTCGCCGAGATCGAGCGTCTGAGCCGGGCCTATGTGCGGGCCATCAGCCAGATTGTCGGGCCGGCGAAAGATATCCCGGCCCCGGATGTGTTCAGCAATTCCCAGACCATGGCCTGGATGCTGGATGAGTACTCACATCTGCGGGAATTCGACTCGCCCGGATTCATCACCGGCAAGCCCGTCATCTTGGGGGGCAGCCGTGGACGGGAGAGCGCCACGGCGCGCGGTGTGGCCATCTGCATCGAGGAGGCCGCCAAGGTGAAGGGCCTGTCCCTCGAAGGGGCGCGGGTGGTGATCCAGGGGTTCGGCAATGCCGGAAGCTACCTCGCCAAGTTCATGTACGACCGGGGGGCCCGCGTGGTGGGGATCTCCGACGCCTACGGCGCCCTGTACGACGAAAATGGCCTCGATATCCCAGATCTGCTGGAGCGGCGGGATTCGTTCGGCACCGTGACCAAGCTGTTCCGGGACACCATCACGAACCGGGAACTACTGGAGCTGGATTGCGACATCCTTGTGCCGGCGGCCATTGAAAACCAGATCACGGCGGAAAACGCGGAGCGCGTCCGTGCGTCGATCGTCGTCGAAGCTGCGAACGGGCCCACCACCCTGGCGGCCACGAAGATGCTGGCGAATCGCGGGGTGCTGGTGGTACCGGACGTCCTCGCCAACTCCGGTGGTGTGATTGTGTCGTACTTCGAGTGGGTCCAGAACAACCAGGGCGACTACTGGTCGGAAGAGGTGGTACAGCGGCGCCTCGCGGAGGTGATGTCGCGCAGCTTTGCCACCGTGTATGAGACCGCCCGGCGTTACCAGGTCGACATGCGCCTGGCGGCGTACCTCGTCGGTGTACGGCGCGTGGCCGAGGCCGCGCGTTGGCGCGGCTGGGTGTAGCCGAGGGAGGAATTTTGCTCGCGGATGGAGAACTCATCCTTATCGTGCTGAATGGTTTACCAAAATTCGGCACCGTTCATAATGTACGTATTCGTTTCGATTGGGAGGTACACGATACATGCGCGCGGAACCGCTCACCTCTGAGGGAGGGGGAGAAGACATGGTGCTGCCCAGCCAGCGTGTGAAGGTGCACATCCGCTGCAGAAAGTGTGGCGAGACCTTTATTCTGCGCGGCGTACGGGACGCCAAGGGACATATTGAGACCGGGTTTAAGCGTTGTCTCTGCGACAATGAGGATGACTTCGACATCGAGCCGCTCAACTGAAGGGCGGCTCTTTTTTATGTCCGCGGGTTCGGCCGCGGGCCGTTTTTTTTTTTTTTTTGATGGAGGAAACCGGCCGGAAGGACCCTTCGACGGCGGGACGCGCTCCCCGCATATCATGAAGTGCCTGGCTTCTTCTGCCTGCCCGGCAATGGGCAGGCATATTTGCATTTTCATATGCCGAAACTACCCTCACGTCATTTCCATGGATTTCATTGGAGGGAGAACGGGGCACACATGAAGCGGAGGAGACGAGGATGGATTTGCGTGGGCGTGGCATTGGCGATCGGCCTTGCAGCGCCTGCCGATTGGCACATGCCGCACCCGACGTGGACGAGTGTGCAGGCGTTCACACCGCGCGACCTTCGTTATGGCAGCGAAGGGTATGACGTGTACGAGTTGCAGAACCGCTTGGGTTATCTGGGGTACTACCGCGGCCACATCGATGGCATCTTTGGGTGGAAGACGTATTGGGCCGTGCGCAATTTTCAATACAACTTCGGCATGAAGGTCACCGGGATCGTGGATAGGAAGACGAAGATGAAACTGGTAGCGGCCAGCAAGGGCTGGCACTACAAAGGGCCATTGCCGGGAAATGGCCAGGCCAGCGGCGGCAAGGCCGGCGCCGCGGCGAGAACCGGGACGCCGCAGACTTCCCCCGCGCGGATGCCGTCGGTCCCTGGCCTCAGCCAGTCCGATCTCAATCTTCTGGCGCACGTCGTATACGCGGAGGCGCGCGGGGAGCCGTACCCCGGTCAGGTGGCGGTTGCGGCCGTGTGCCTCAACCGGCTGCACGATCCTCGCTTCCCGCACACGATCCCAGCGATCGTCTATCAACCGGGGGCGTTCACGGCGGTCCAGGACGGGCAGATCAATCTCCAACCGGATGCCACGGCGCGCAAGGCGGTGCTTGATGCCGTGCACGGATGGGATCCGACCCACGGGGCGGTGTACTACTTCAATCCAAACACGGCGACGAGCGGCTGGATCTGGTCCAGGCCACAGATCCTGAGGATCGGAAAACACATCTTCACCAAGTGAACGAGGAGGGTGAACATGCTGCATCGCACGACATGGGTGGCGATACCGGTGCTGGGCCTGGTGCTGGCCGGCAGCGGCCTGGGCTGGTGGGGCTACGGGCAATACCGCGAACGACAGGCCCTGGCCATCGAGACGGAAAACCAATACGAGAACAGCTTTCACAATCTGGCGACGGAGGTGGACCAGCTCCAGCGGGAACTCGGCAAGACCATCGTCAGCGGCGACGCAAACCGCTTTCAAGATCATCTTCGGGACGTTTGGCGCATCACCTACGCCGCCCAGACGGATGCGTCGCGCTTACCCTTTGAGCTGATGCCGATGCACCAGACGCAGCAGTTCCTGAGTCAGGTGGCGAATTCCATCAATACGTGGATTGAACAACAGGCGAAGCCCGCCGATGCCTCCGTCCGGAAGCAACTGCAGACCTACTATGCCCAAGCCGGGAAGTTGAATGGCCAACTGCGCGATCTCCAAGCGACGGTGTTGGGCAACCACCTCTCCTGGCAAGACGTCAATCGGGCGCTGCGCACGCACCGGACCGATAACCAGGTGGTGGACGGGTTTCGCAAGATGGACACGCAGGCGGGCACGTTCATCGAGTCCCAGCTGCGCGTGCCTTCTCCGGTGCGGCCGGACACAGACGTGCTGTCCAAACAGCCGGTCGTCGACGCGGAAGGGGCCAAGCGGGCGGTGCGGGCGTTTCTGGGGCTGCCCGCCACCACCGATCTGCAGGTTCAGGCGGCCAAGGCGGGGGCGCCGGCGCCGGTGTACACCGTGAGCGGGGCGGTGCCCGCCGGTTCCTTGACCGCGACGGTCAGCCAACACGGAGGGCATGTGTTGTCGATGTCCATCACGCCCAAGCCGACTCGCGGCGAGGTCGATTTCAGCGAGGCGGAGGACAAGGCGGCGGCTTGGCTCACGGCCCGCGGGTTCGGCCGGGTGGAAAACACCGCCGCACGCCAGTACGACAGCACGGCGTATTACGTGTTCGCGCCCGTGCGCGACGGCGCGCAGGTCGTCACCCAAAGCATCATGGTCAAGACGGATCTGCACAGCGGTGGCGTGATCGGCTATGACGGGACGAACTACTTCATGCACCCGGTGCAGAACCTCGCCCCGCGCCGCTTGAGCGCAAACCAGTTGCGCAAGGTGTTGAGCCCGGATTTGCACGTGCAGATGCACCGCGATGTCATCCTGGAGGACCCGGACAAGCGCTGGGTCCCGGCGGTGGCGTACTACGGCACGTCGGACGACGAGACGTACGTCGTCTACGTCAATGCCAACACCGGCAAGGAGATTGAGGTCGAACAGTTGTCCTGACACCGCCTTTCCGTCCCCCTCCCTGTGTCGTATAATAGGGAGAGAATGGGAGGATGGGAGGGGTGTCCTGAATTGAGCCTGCCTGCCATCGGACAGGTTTTGCGGGTGCGCACGCGACCCGAGACGCAGGACTATTACCAGTCGAGGCTGGTGGAGACGGGAGAGCGCGACCTGTTCATCGATATTCCGCTGCACGCGGATCATCACACGCCCCTCGATCCCGCGGAACAGGAAGTGTGGGTGGAATACCACGGGCGAGACGGTGCGCTGCGGCGGTTTCGGACGCAGGTGCTGGGAATGGCCTTCTTGCCGTCGCCGGCCTGGCGGATTGTCCGGCCGAAGCCGGACGAGATCGCCCGGGAGCAACGGCGGGAATTCGTCCGCGTCGACACGGACATCGACGTGAAGCTCACGGTCCCGCTGGAATCGGGTGTCCAGCACATCACCGTGCGCGGGCACGACATCAGCGGCGGGGGCTTGTCCGTGTGGCTGCCGCGGACGGTGGTGTTGCATCCTGGGGTGACGGTCGAAGCGCAGTTCGTCCTGCCGTATCCGGAGTATCCCGTTCACGCCCGCTGCACGGTCATCCGCGTCGGAGACCGGAACGAGCGCGGTCTGGCATTGGCCTCCATGAAATTTGAAGACCTCAAGGAGTCCGTGCGGCAGCGCATCATCCAATACACGTTCTGGCGCCAGCTTCGCTCGCGGTGAGCATGCGCCGCCGTCCCCGTGCATACGTTGAAGATGGACGAGGCGGCTTGGGTGCCGCAGGGCGAGGTGACACGCAATGCGATGGAGGAACCCGGTAAAGGGGGAGCGCCTGCGGGATCGGCAGGCACGAGGGAGTGTCCAATCGCAGGAAGTTCGGGAGAGGTGGCACGCCCTCAGTGAGAAGTTTGACCGGGTCCTCCTGCCCGTGGCGCTCGGCTGTCTGAGCATGCTGGTGGTCGTTCAAGCGCTGACCGCCCTCCCGGCGGTCCGCCGTTTTGTGGATGCGCGCTCGAACGGCTATGTCCAGATCAATCCGCAGCCCGCTTCGGCGGCCGCACCCCAACAGGCCGTCCTCCATCTGTACCTCGCGCCCGCGAAGCCCCGGCCCGATTTACAGGTTCTGGTCAACGGCCAGGTCCGGACGACCTTTCAAACCGTGAATCTCTCGGTCGTCGTTCACGCCGGGGATGTCGTGCAATTTCGCGCGAGTGAACCCGGTGCGGCATTTGTTCAGGTCGATCACGATGCCGCTAACCTCCTCTGGCCCGCCCCGGGGCAGACGGTCGAGATTGAGCAGCCCGGCGTCGTCGTCTCCCTGCCCGCGGCCGAATTTGTGCCATGACGCCGCACAAATGCGTCTTGCGGCCCTTTCGGCGCTGTGCTAGTATGAGGGTGGTCAGTGAAACGGAACATCTTGCCGCTTTCCAGTTTGCTGTTCGTGTGGTCGTTTGAAGTCATCATCGGCTCGCATGCGGTCTAACAGGTGTCGGCTCCGAACGATTGCAAACCAGCTTGAACATCTGGGAGATTGTGCGCTGTGAAAGCGGGCTTCCACGCTCGCTTTTTCATTTGTCTAGCTGAACTTCGTGGAGGACGTGTTGTGCGGCACATCAGCATCGCCATCGACGGCCCCGCCGGGGCGGGGAAGAGTACAGTGGCCAGACGAGTGGCCAAGGAACTCGGGATCCTGTATGTGGACACGGGTGCGATGTACCGCGGCGTCGCATGGCTGGCGGTCCAGCATCATGTTTCACCGGAAGACGAACGGGCCTTGCTCCAACTGTTGCGGGAACACAGCCTCCGGTTTGAGCACCACCCTTCTGGCGAGTTGGAAGTCATCGCGGACGGCCAAGTGATCACGCCTTATCTGCGCAACCCGGAGGTGTCCGAGACGGTCTCCAAGCTGTCCGTCCATCCGGGGATCCGACGTCTCCTGACCGAGTGGCAGCGGGAATTTGCACAACGCTATCCGGTGGTGATGGATGGCCGGGACGTGGGCACCGTGGTGTTGCCCGATGCGCAGGTCAAGGTGTTTTTGACGGCCAGCATCGAAGAGCGCGCGAAGCGGCGTCAAAAAGAGTTCACTGACAAAGGGTTTTCTGTCTCGCTGCAGGAGATGCAGCAGGCCATCGCGGAGCGGGACACGCGCGACGCGTCGCGTTCCGTGGCACCGTTGCGACCGGCCGACGACGCGCATTTCATCGACTCCACCGGCAAGAGCGTCGAAGATGTCGTCGAGGAGATCCTGGCGCTGGTGGAGCGGGTGCCGAATGAGTGAGTTCGTCGTTCGGGATCCCTTCCGTGAACCGTTATACCGGGCCATGCGGGCGTTTGTACAGATCGCGTTTCGGCTCATGTTTCGCATCCGAATCCGAGGCGTACACAACATTCCGCGGACCGGGGCGGCGGTCATTGGCTGCAATCACCTGCATGTGTTCGACGTCCTCCTGCTGGGCATGGCCATCCCCAGGTTTGTGCACTTTATGGCCAAGGAGGAATTGTTTCGCCACCGCGCGTTTGCGGCGTTGATCCGGTATCTCGGGGCTTTTCCCGTCCGGCGCGGCCTGCAGGACAAAGGGGCGATTCGAAACGCGCTGGCGGTTCCCGCCCAGGGCGGCTGTTTGATCGTCTTTCCGGAAGGGCACCGCTCGCGGGACGGGAAATTGCAGAAGGGGCTGCCGGGCATCGCGTTCATCGCGCGCAAGGCCAACTGCCCGTTGGTCCCTGCGGCCATCATCGGACCGTACCGGCTGTGGGGCAAAGTGACGATTCGCTTTGGAGAACCCATCCTGCCCGGGCCGGCCGACACAAACGAGTCCGTGTTGGAGACACTGATGATGCGAATCCAGCAACTGCTCGACGAGGGGCACGCATGAACGTCCAGGCGTGGGCGGCTGACGGTGTGGTGTACGCCGCCCTGTTGGCGGTGGTGTGGGCGTTGCGGGTTCGGCTCTTGCGAGGGCCGAGACGCCCGCAGCGGGATGACCGCCGTTATGTGAACCGTTGGACGGCGGGGGCCGCCGGGGTGGCGACGTATTTGACGGGCGTTGGTGTCCTTCACCAGCTCCAGGTGGTGGGGGCGCTGGTCGGGTGGATATTGTACGCCGCGGGTGTCGGCGTGGTGTGGCTGGGCTTACGATCCTTGAGACGCTTCATCCAGGTGCGGGAGTCCGACGGATCGAACGCGCCGGGACAGGGTCCTGAGGTGAGTGATAAATAGGTTGACATGGCATGAGGAGGGCGTCGTGAATGTCTGAGGAATTGCAGGAAATGCTGAATACCCCCACGCTCAATCCTGGGGATCTGGTGAAGGGCACGGTCGTCGAGGTGGACGACAAGAAGGTCATTGTCGACATCGGGTACAAGTTCCAAGGCATCATTCCGATTCGTGAATTATCCCCGCTCCGCATTCAGCACCCGAGTGAAGTGGTCGCTGTCGGCGATGAGGTCCTGACCAGCGTCGTCAAGCTGGACGAGGACTCCGAAGCGGTCATTCTGTCCCGGCGTGACGCCGCCGCGCAGACGGCTTGGGAGGATCTGGTGCAGAAGTACGAATCCCGTACACCGTTCGAGGTCACCGTCCACGATGTGGTGAAGGGCGGGTTGGTGACGGATGTCGGGGTCCGCGGATTCATCCCCGCGTCGCTGGTGGATCTGAAGTTCGTGGACGACCTGGAGTCGTTCAAGGGCAAGAAGATCCGCGTGATGGTGGTGGAGATTGATCCGGAGAACAACAAACTTATCCTTTCCCGCAAGGCGGTGCTGGAGCAGGAGCAGGCCGAGGAAGCCGCGAGGACCATCGCTTCGCTGGAGGTCGGCAGCGTCGTCGAGGGTACGGTTCAGCGCCTGACCAACTTCGGCGTGTTCGTCGATGTCGGCGGCGTCGACGGACTGGTCCACGTTTCCGAGCTGGCCTGGCATCATGTGGCGGATCCGTCGGAAGTCGTCAAGCCGGGAGACAAGGTGAAGGTGAAGATCCTGCGGGCCGATCCGGAGGCCGGGCGCGTCTCCCTCTCCATGAAGGAGGCCTCGCCGAGCCCGTGGGAGACCGCGGCGTATGACTTCCACCCGGGCGATGTGGTGACCGGCGTGGTGCGCCGTGTGGTCGACTTCGGTGCGTTCGTCGAGCTGAAACCGGGACTGGAAGGCTTGGTGCACGTGTCGCAGATTTCGTACGAGCACGTGGCCAAGGCGTCGGACGTCCTGGAAGAAGGCCAGGAGGTCAAGGTCAAGGTGTTGGCGGTCGATCCCGAGCGTCAACGGATCTCCCTGTCCATCAAGGACGCCGAATCGCGCGGCGGTGGCCGGCGGGAACCGCGGCACACCTCGTACGAGGATCGCTCGAGCGGAAGCACGGGTGCAACCATCGGCGATTTGTTCCGCGATCTCTTCAACAAGGGTTGAGATCACGCAGAACGACGCCGTTTGCCCTCCTGGGGTGCCTTGCGCAGAAGACGGGATCCGGACATCCGGATCCCGTTTTGATTTCGGATAAGCCGCGGGGGCCGGGGTACACTGGGAATCGTGAACGTCTGCCAGGAGGGAGACGGATCCGCCGTGGACACGTATTATCCGTCGTTCATCTGCTGTGCGGCGCTGATCAGCCTGTCTGCCGTCGCCCGCGCGGAACGGCTCGCGGCGTGGATGGAGGCGGGCCGCTTCGCCTTGGGTGGCTGCGGGGCCGTGTACCTGTTGGCGCTGTGGGTGTATTTCATCCATCCGCAGTGGGCCACCCCCGTCTGCGGGCTGACCGCGGCGGGTGTGTCCGCGGTGGCTGGGGTTCGCGGCATTCCCTGGCCGCGCCGGATCCGCGCCGCCATCATCGGGATGCTGGCCGGACGGGCCGTCCTTCGTGTCTGGGAGGGGCACCCGTTTGCGGTTTGGCACGGGATTCCGTCTGTGTGGCTTCTCTCTGCCGGATGCGGGTGGGGAATTGCCGCCGCTTGCGAACGGCCTCGGGAACGCCTGGTGGCCTTGGGAGGGCTGGCGTTGGGAGGCACCGCACCGATGTGGGGCGGTCTGGCCATGGCAGGAGAGAGGTGGGCCGTCGCCGGAAATGCCTCCGCCTTCATCTGTAATGTCGCTTGGTTGACGGTTGCGCTGGTACTCGGCTGGACGGTGCTGTCCTGCTGGAGGCGGGAGACGACGGGAGGACGCCCGAGACCTTCCATTTGACTGGGGTCGCCCGCCTGCCGCATAATGAAGAAATGACGAGTTTCGAAAGTCAGGAGTGCTGACGGTGCCGAAAATCCAGCGGATTCATCCCGGCTCCCTCGCGGAAGAATTGGAGTTGGAGCCGGGCGACGAACTGTTGAAGATAAACGGGCAGCCCATCCGGGATATCGTCGACCTTCAGTTCGCGCTCGCGGCCGAGGAGATTGAGCTTGAGGTCAAGAAACGGGATGGCGAGATCTGGCTGCTCGATGTGGAAAAGGGATACGACGAGGGGCTCGGGGTCGATTGGGAGCACCCCACGGTCGACCGCGTGCGCCTGTGCCACAACAAGTGCGTCTTCTGCTTTGTGGACCAGATTCCGACCAACATGCGCCAGACGCTGAACGTGCGGGACGACGACTACCGCCTGTCGTTCCTGCATGGCAACTTCGTCACCTTGACCAACGTCAAGGACGAAGAGTTGGAGCGGATCATCCGGTTGAAGATGTCTCCCCTGAACATCTCGGTACACACCACCAATCCGGAATTGCGCGTGCGGATGCTGGCCAATCGCCGTTCGGGCGAAATCCTCCGCCAGATTGACATGCTCGCCAAGGGCGGCATCGAGATGAACACCCAGGTGGTGCTGTGTCCGGGTTGGAACGACGGGGATGAGTTGGACCGGACCATTCGTGAACTGGCGCCATTTTATCCCGCCGTCCGGACCCTGTCGGTGGTGCCGGTCGGCCTCACCAAACACCGCCGCGGCCTCCACAAGCTGCGCCCGTACACGCCCGAGGAAGCCCGACAGGTGATTGAACAGGTCACCCGTTGGCAGGAACACTTCCAGGAGACGCTCGGTGTGTCGTTCGTGCACGTGGCCGACGAATTTTACGTACTGGCGGACGTACCGGTGCCCCCGGCCCGGTTTTACGACGAGTTCGCGCAGACCGAAAACGGCGTCGGCGTCATCCGCACGTTCCTCGACGAACTGGAGGAGGTGTGGCCGCGCGTGCCGCGCACGCTGCAGCGGGAACCTCGCCGCGTCGGCGTCATCACGGGCGTATCCGCCCAGAAGGTGATTCGCGAGTCGTTGGAACGCTTGTCGGGCGTCCCCGGGTTGGTCACCCGGGTGTTTCCGATTGTGAACGATTTTTACGGACACCATGTCACCGTGACGGGGCTCATCACCGGTACGGACATCGTGCGGCAGCTTCAGGGACAGGTGAACGACCTGGACACGCTGCTGCTGCCGGACATCATGCTCAAGGACGATGCCGACGTGTTTCTCGACGACTACACCGTGCAACGGGTGGAGGAGGAGTTGTCCTTGCCCGTCACGGTGGTCCCGGCGACCGGCAGCGGGCTGTTGTTCGGCGCGATGGGATACACGCAATCCCTTCCGCCTCGACGGCGGTACGAGGCGACCTTGCGCGTGATGGAGTCTCCGCAGGCGGAGACCCCGTTGGCCGTATCGAACGGCTGAGGATGATACTGAGGGAACGGGACTGAGGATATGGCATTACCGATGGTCGCGATCGTCGGACGCCCGAACGTGGGCAAGTCGACGCTGTTCAACCGCGTCGTCGGACAGCGCATCTCCATCGTGGAGGATGTGCCCGGCGTCACGCGGGATCGCATCTATGCGAAGACGGATTGGAACGGCCGCGAGTTTCACGTCATCGATACCGGCGGGATTGAAATCAGCGGCGCGGACGAGATGGCGAACCTGATCCGAGTGCAGGCCCAACTCGCCATCGACGAGGCGGATGTCATCGTGTTTTTGGTGGACGGCCGCGCGGGACTGACCGAGGCCGACCGCGAGGTGGCGGAGATGCTGCGCCGCTCGCGCAAACCGGTTGTGCTCGGCGTCAACAAATTGGATCACCCGAAACACCATCCTGCGGCGTACGAGTTCTATGAGCTCGGGTTTGGTGATCCCATTCCCCTCTCCTCGGAACACGGCGGCGGGACGGGCGATCTCCTCGACGAGGTGGTCCGGTTGCTCCCGCCGGGGGACGATGACCTCTATGACGAGGACGTCATCCGGGCGGCGCTCATCGGCCGGCCGAACGTGGGAAAATCGTCGCTGATCAACGCCCTGTTGGGGCAGGAGCGCGTGATGGTCAGCGATGTGGCCGGTACGACGCGGGATGCCATCGACTCGCCGCTGGAGTCGGACGGGCAGCGGTACGTCTTGATTGACACGGCCGGCCTTCGACGGCGCGGAAAGGTCTATGAGAACATCGAGCGGTACAGCGTGCTCCGGGCGCTGCGCGCGATTGAGCGGACGGACGTGGCGCTCATCGTGCTCGACGGCGGCGAGGGCATCACGGAACAGGACAAGCGCGTCGCGGGATACGCCGTGGAGGCGGGACGGGCGTGCGCTTTTCTCGTGAACAAGTGGGACGTGGTGGAGAAGGACGACAAGACCGCGCACCAGTTTGAGAAGCGGATTCGGGATGAATTCCCGTTCATGCGCTGGGCACCCGTCCTGTTCGTCTCCGCGAAGACGCGCCAGCGCGTGCACCGGATTCTCCCGCTCGCCCGTGAGGTCGCGGAGAATCACGCGATGCGCATCGCCACGTCGACCTTCAACACGGTGCTTCAGGATGCGGCCGCCAGTGTGCCGCCCCCGAGCGATCGCGGTCGCCGGTTGAAACTGTTGTACGGGACACAGGTGGCGGTCAAACCGCCGACGTTCGCTCTGTTTGTCAATGACAGCGAACTGATGCACTTTTCCTACGAGCGGTATTTGGAAAACCGTCTGCGGCAGGCATTTGGATTTGAGGGTACGCCGATTCGGCTCTTGATCCGAACCCGTTCCTAGACCGCAGACCGGAAGCGGAGTTGCCCAGGATATGGGAAGCGGTTGGGGCTGAGGAGGAGGACGGGTGATTTTCCTGTGCGCGATCGTCGGGTACCTGTTGGGGTCTGTCTCCACGAGCACCTTGGTGGTTCGATGGGCGGCCAATCTGGACATCCGGCAGCACGGCAGCGGCAACGCAGGGGCGACCAACACGTTACGCGTGTTGGGGCTTCGGTACGCCCTCTTGGTGCTCGCAGTCGATATTTTGAAAGGCATGGCGGCCGTCGGGATGGGGCACGTGCTGGGACGAGGCGATCCTTGGGCGGTCTACGCCGCCGGTCTCGCGGCCATCGTGGGACACAACTGGCCGGTCTTCTTCGGGTTTCGAGGGGGAAAGGGCGTCGCCACCACCATCGGGGTGCTGGCGTTGGTGATGTTCACCCCTGCGGCCCTCACCGGTGCCATCGCCATCGCCTTGGTGGCCTTGACGCGGTACGTGTCGCTCGGCGCATTGACGTTCACGGCGCTCACCCCGGTGGCGGCGATGCTCCTCGGGTATCCCTGGGCCAAAGTGGCGTTTGCGGTGATCGTCGCCGCACTCTCCATCTACCGGCATCGGCAAAACATCGGCCGGCTGCGGCGTGGGGAAGAACATAAGGTATTCTCGAAATCGTGACAGGCTGGTGAATGGGAGCACCCAGGCGACGGGGAGGGGCTGCGATGAACATTTCGGTACTGGGCGCGGGCAGTTGGGGAACCGCGCTGGCGATGGTGCTCGTGGGCAACGGCCACCGGACCACGTTGTGGGCGCGTCGTGCCGGCTTGGTGGACGAGATCCGTACCATGGGGACCAACCACCATTATCTGCCCGGCGTGAGGCTGCCGCGGGAATTGTCTGCCACGGACGACGCGGCGGAAGCGCTCTCCGGCGCGGAGATGGTGGTGTATGTCGTCCCGTCCGCGTCGATGGCCGAGGTGGTGGAGGCGACGAGCCGTTGGGTTCCGCACGAGGCGCTGTTGGTCCATGCCGTCAAAGGGTTTGACCCGGCGACGCACCGCCGGATGTCCCAGGTGATCCTGGCGGCGCATCCGGGAGCAGCGTCACGGGTGTGCGCCCTGACGGGTCCCAGCCACGCCGAGGAGGTTGCGCGCGGACTGCCGACCACCCTCGTCGCCGCGGCCTACTCGCGCCAGACCGCAGAAAGGGTACAGGACGCCCTCATGAACGCCACCCTCCGCGTGTATACCAATCCGGATGTCGTTGGTGCGGAATTGGGCGGGGCCTTGAAGAACATCATCGCCCTCGGGGTGGGCATCGCCGACGGGTTGGGCTACGGGGACAACGCCAAGGCCGCCCTGATGACCCGAGGGCTCGCTGAGATCAGCCGGCTGGGCCGGGCGATGGGGGCATCACCGCTCACTTTCGCAGGCCTGTCGGGAGTCGGGGACCTGATTGTCACCTGCACCAGCCGCCACAGCCGCAATTTCCGGGCGGGCCGTCTGCTCGGCCAGGGCCGGCCATTGCCGGAGGTGCTCAACGAGATCGGCATGGTGGTCGAGGGGGTCACCGCCACGAAGGCAGCCGTCGAAATCGCGGCCGAACACGGGGTGGAGATGCCCATCTCCCGGGCCATCTACCAGGTCCTGTTCGAAGGCAAACAGGCGGAGGAAGCGGTCGAGGACCTGATGGGACGCGAGCGCGGACGAGAGCTTGAAGAGGTGGCGCGCGACCTGATTCCGCCGGATTGGCAACGGGCGTGACACTGGATGTCGTTTGGCGGGTTTGGTAAAATGGCTCAAGGTTGGACAACCCGGTCGAACGGCGGCCTCGCGAGGGCGTTTCGCCAAGGGACCGGTCAGGCGGGAGGATGCGCATGAGCCAAATACCTGCGGATCTGAAGTACTCGAAAGAGCACGAGTGGGTACGCGTCGAAGGCAATCGGGCGTACGTCGGGATCACGGATTTTGCGCAGGACGAGTTGGGGGACATTGTGTTCGTCGAACTGCCCGAGGTCGGCGCACAGGTTACGGCCAACGAGACCTTTGGCACGGTGGAATCGGTCAAAACCGTCTCCGATCTCTTCGCCCCCGTATCCGGCAAGGTGGTCGAAGTCAACGCGGCGCTCGCCGACAATCCGGAGCGGGTGAACGAGAGCCCGTACGGAGACGGGTGGATGATTGTGATTGAGATGTCGAATCCGGAGGAGTTGAACGAGCTGTTGGATGCCGCCGGGTACCAGGCGCACATCGGCGGCTGAGGGACAGCACGCGTCATCCACGGGTTCGGGCGGTTCTCTTCGGCGTCCGTAACAGGCGTTCCGAAGGCCGCTGTGCGGTGCAAATCTGGAGTCAGCCCGCAAGCAGAAGCTTGCGGGCTGTCCTGTTCTGGGGGTTCTACCAGCACGGCTCGGACAGTATACATAGGGTGTCAGCGGCGGCAGGGCCCTCTCCGGCATACACCGGCGTTCCCTGCATATATATGTTAGCGTCCCACCGCGTGGGACAGATCCTGGGACTGTCAGTGGCCCGGGGAGGTGTACGGGCGGAACTGTCTACGCCGAAAACTTGGGGGGCCTGGTGTCCAGCGGGTTGGGCTGTGCTCCGAAACGGACTCCAACGGGGCATCCGGAAGCCGCTCGGGCCCGCAAACGAGGAGGAGGAACGCGTGGAGAAGTTCGACGTTTTTAAAGACATCGCGGAGCGGACAGGGGGCGACATCTATCTCGGCGTAGTCGGCCCCGTACGCACTGGCAAGTCCACGTTCATCAAGAAGTTCATGGAACTCATTGTGCTGCCCAACATCAAGGAAGAGGCGGACCGGGTCCGCGCGATTGATGAACTGCCGCAGAGCGCGGCCGGGCGGACCATCATGACGACGGAACCCAAATTCATTCCCAACCAGTCCGTCGAGGTGACGGTCGCCGAGGGACTTGATGTCAATGTGCGCGTCGTCGACTGCGTCGGTTACGCGGTGGAGGGCGCGAGAGGATATGAGGATGAAACCGGGCCCCGCATGGTGACCACCCCGTGGTTCGACGAGCCGATTCCTTTCCAGGAAGCGGCGGAGATCGGGACGCGCAAGGTGATTGCGGATCACTCGACGCTCGGCGTCGTGGTCACGACCGACGGGACCATCGCGGAGATCCCGCGGGAAGGGTACGTGCCCGCCGAGGAACGCGTGGTGCAAGAACTGAAAGAATTGGGAAAACCTTTTGTCGTCATCGTCAACTCCGCCCATCCGGAGCACCCACGCTCCCAGACGCTGCGCGCCGAGTTGGCCGAAAAGTATGATGTCCCCGTGCTCCTGTTGTCCTGTGCGACGTTGACGGTGCACGAGATCCATTCGGTCCTGCGGGAGGCGTTGTACGAGTTTCCTGTCAAGGAGGTCAACGTCAACCTCCCGAACTGGGTCATGGTCCTGGACGAGGACCATTGGCTCCGCGAGCAGTTCCAGGATTCCGTCCAGGAGACCATCCGCGACATCCGCCGCATCCGCGACATTGACCGCGTGGTGACGAATTTCTCGAATTACGACTTCATCTCCTACGCCGGACTCTCGCACATGGACATGGGCAAAGGCATCGCGGTGATTGACCTGTCCGCCCCCGACGAACTGTACGACCGCGTGCTGACCGAGGTGGTCGGCGTTCAGATCACCGGCCGCGACCAACTGCTGCGCATGATGAAAGAGTTTGTGCACGCGAAGAAGGAGTACGACAAGGTTGCGGAAGCCCTGAAGATGGTCAAGATGACCGGCTATGGGATCGCGCCGCCGGTCCTGGAGGAGATGACCCTGGACGAACCCGAGTTGATCAAGCAGGGGTCACGCTTCGGCGTTCGCCTCAAGGCCACGGCGCCGTCCATTCACATGATCCGCGTCGACGTCGAATCCGAGTTCGCACCCATCGTCGGTACCGAAAAGCAATCCGAAGAGCTGGTCCGGTACTTGATGCAGGACTTCGAGCACGATCCGCTGAAGATTTGGGAGAGCGACATCTTTGGCAAGTCCCTCGCCGCCATCGTGCGCGAGGGCATTTCCGGCAAACTGTCCCTGATGCCGGAGAACGCCCAGTACAAGCTGCGCGAGACCCTGCAGCGCATCATCAACGAGGGCAGCGGCGGACTGATTGCCATCATCCTGTGAGAGACCACAACCCATTCGCGGGATGCCGGGATGTCCTCGATATCCGGATAGACCTGCGAGATCCTCCCATTCGTCCAACGTGGGGCTTGAGGGCCCCGCATTGGACGTTTTCGCCTGAGAAAATTTTCGCATGGCAGGTATAAACGGGCCGATTGCGGAAAGAACGGTAATAGTCTGTGTCATGAAGAGGTGTTCGATATGAACAAAGCGGATCTGATTCAGGCGGTCGCCGATCGCACGGGCATGACCAAAAAGGACGCGACCCACGCGGTGGAGGCGGTGTTCAACGCCATCTCAGAGGCGTTGGCGCGAGGGGAGAAGGTGCAGCTCGTCGGATTCGGGAACTTTGAGATTCGCGAGCGAGCTGCCCGCAAGGGCCGCAATCCGCAGACGGGCGAGGTCATCGACATCGCGGCCAGCAAGGTGCCCGCGTTTCGTGCAGGCAAAGCGCTCCGTGAAGGGATCCAGTGACACCCGCGGGTGCCGCGATGGATCCCCGAACCCGCCGTTCCGCCCCAACAGGGGGCGGGGACGGCGGGCTTTTGATATTCTCCTGAGATTCACCGTTGCATCCGGAAGCGGGGTCGGCTATAATGAATGTCGCGCGTCAGCGTATGACGGGATGTGGCGCAGCCTGGTAGCGCGCTACCTTGGGGAGGTAGAGGTCCCGGGTTCAAATCCCGGCATTCCGACCAACGAACCAGCGTGATGAGCGCTGGTTTTTCGTTTCAAATGGGGAAATCCACATATTTGGAGGAGCGTGGGAGCCGTGGCGGATTCATCACCGGTGTTGGGCGAATACTTTGTGATACACGCGCTGGAGAACGGAGTTCAGGTCATCGGTTTGACGCGGGGGCCGGAGACACGTTTCCATCATGCCGAAAAGCTGGACAAGAACGAGGTGATGGTGGCCCAGTTCACGGAACACACCTCCGCCATGAAGATCCGCGGAAAGGTGTGCATCTATACGAAGCACGGCGTGATCCGAAACACCGATGCAGAGGAGTAAATGCCGCCCTACCACGGGCAGAGCACACCGGCGCCAGCGCATCGGTGTGGTATAATGTCGTGGGAGCGCATGCGGACAGGGCGATGCGCTCGTTGGCAACAGGGAGGATGAGCGCGGCGTGGCGTGGACGAATCTGAGCGACCTCAGCTTTGACGACATCAATGATTGGGTGCAGCGGTATGTCGATCACGCGTACCTTCGCGCTGCCCAGGTTCGTCCGACCGCCAGCCGATTTCATTTTGGGGCGGCCCGCACCATTCTGCAAACAGCAGGGGTTCCGTCGGACACCGCAGTCCCGGTGTTGAGCGCCGTGCTTCTGCTGCAGACGGGCCTGTCGATGCATGACGACGTCGACCGCGTCGACGGCCTGAATCGCCAACTGTACGTGCTCGCCGGAGATTACTGCAGCAGTTGGTACTACGCCATCTTGGCGGAGGTCGGAGACGAAGCGCTGCTGTCGACGCTGTGCGACGCGGTCGTGCGCATCAATGAGGCGAAGATGGCTTGTTACCTGGGGATGCCGGACATCCCGCCACGGCGGTACATGGAACTCCAGGAAGTCATCCAGGGAGCGCTGTTGTTCGCACTCGCCCAACACTACCTGCCGGATGGCGGTTGGATCACGCAAATCCAATCGCTGGTGCGCGGCTACGTGGTCCAACGGGAGACCGCGAACCCGGTTGTCCCTCGCTACGTCACCCTGCGTCAAGCACACGAATGGCTCACGGAAGCCCGGGACCGGGTGATGCGGCTGCAGTCCAACGTCCGTCAGCAGCCGTTCGCGGCGTACGTCATGGAGTACTTGGGGGCCATCAAGTCGTCGTTGGAGAGTCAATCATTGGCTGAGGGGAACCGCTGATGTACGCCAAAGAGCCGAAATCCGTCCACGTGCACTTTGTTTTCTCGCAGATCGCCAAACGCTACGACGTCATGAATTCCCTGTTGAGCTTTTGGCAACACAAGCTGTGGCGCCGCTTCGCTATGCGTCACACCCATCTCAGGCGCGGCGGACGCGCCATCGACGTGGCCTGCGGCACGGGGGATTGGACGCTGTCGTTGGCGCAGGCCGTCGGTCCCGAGGGACACGTGGTGGGGCTCGATTTCTGCAAGGAGATGCTCGACGTCGCCCAGGAAAAGATGGAGCGGCGAGGCTACAGCCGGCAGCAGGTCACGCTGGTGGAAGGAGACGCGATGGATCTGCCGTTCGACGACAATTCCTTCGACGTCGCCACCATCGGATTCGCGTTGCGGAACGTTCCGGATGTGTTGACGGTGCTGCGCGAGATGGCGCGGGTCGTCAAGCCGGGCGGGCAGGTGATCTCCCTCGAACTGTCCAAACCGGAGTCGCGCTGGTTTCGCAGCGTGTATTATTTTTACTTTTACCGCATCGTGCCTTGGATCGGTTCGCTGGCGGTAGGCAAAAAGGAACCGTACGCGTGGCTTCCGGAGTCGTTGACGGACTTTCCGGATCGCCGGCGGCTGGAGGATTTGTTCCGCCAGGCCGGGCTGCGGAATGTGGTGAGTTATCCGTTGACCGGCGGGATCGCCGCTCTGCACATCGGGGTGAAAGCGGAGGACTGAGGATGGAGTTTCAAGAAGTGTACCGGCGTTACCGTCCGGAGTTGCAGCAGGTCGAGGCGATTCTCTTCGATCAGCTGCGGGTGGGCGAGGACGCGTTGACGGAGTCTTCCGGACAGCTCATCCGGGCCGGCGGAAAACGCATTCGTCCCCTGTTCGCCCTTATCTGCAGCCGCTTTGGCGATCCCGCGAGTGATCGCACTCGCGTCCTCCGGGTGGCCGCGGCTCTGGAGATGGTGCACATGGCCACGTTGGTTCATGACGATGTGGTCGACGATGCCTCCCTTCGGCGAGGACAACCAACGGTCCGGGTGCGGTTCGGGAACCGGCCGGCGATGTACACGGGAGACTTTCTGTTCGCCAAGTCCATTCAGTTGTTGACCACCGTGGAACGGCCGGACGTGCACCGGGACATGGCCCGAGCCATGGTGCGCATCTGCCAGGGGGAGATTGATCAAATTCGCGATCTCCACAACTGGCGGCAGACGTTGCGTGACTACCTGCGGCGGATTGAGCGGAAGACCGCACTGCTCATCTCCGTCAGCTGCCAACTGGGGGCGAAAGTGGCCGGCGCTCGCGCGGATGTGGTGCGCACGCTGCGCAGATTCGGCTACTACACGGGCATGGCGTTTCAAATGATTGACGATGTGCTCGACTACGTGGGCGACGAGCGGGTTGTCGGCAAGCGCGTCGGCGGAGACCTGATGCAGGGAAATCTGACGCTGCCGGCTTTGTACGCGGCGCAGCAGGCCGGACGCGGGAAGGAGCTGGCGGAGCTGTTGAGCGGCCCTCCGTCCGCGGCGGAGGTCGCCAAGGCGGTGGATATCGTGCGGGAGAGCGGCGCCATCGCCTATGTGCAGGCGCTCGCGGACCGGTACCGGGAGAAGGCCATCGCGGTGCTGTCGGGCCTGGAGGACCGGGTGGAAAGAGAGGAATTGGCGGTCGTCGCAGCCTTTGTCAATGGCCGGGCGTACTGAGGGGCCCGGCCTTGATGGCGGGGCTGCTTTTTTCTACAATAGCAGCGTGTCGCGCGGGCGTGGAACAGCACTCGGGCTCCCGTCCGCCAGGTTTGAATGGAGGAGCGTGTCAGTTTGGCGACGGAAAAGACTTTTGTGATGGTGAAACCGGACGGCGTGCAGCGCGGCCTCATCGGAGAAGTGGTCTCCCGCTTCGAGCGCAAGGGCCTGAAGTTGGTGGCTGCGAAGCTGATGTCTGTGTCACAGTCCTTGGCGGAGCAGCACTACGCGGAGCACAAGGAGCGTCCCTTTTTCAATGATTTGGTATCGTTCATCACCTCGTCTCCGGTGTTCGCCATGGTGTGGGAAGGCGAGAACGCCATCGCCATCGCCCGCAGCATGATGGGGAAGACGAATCCGGCCGAAGCCGCACCAGGTACCATCCGGGGCGATTACGGTCTGAGCATCGGCATGAACATCATCCATGGATCGGATTCGCCGGCCAGCGCGGAGCGTGAGATCGCGCTGTGGTTCGGCGGCGAACTGCTCTCGTACGAACGGTCCGTGGACGTCTGGTTGGCGTGACGGCAGGACCCCCCGGCCTCCGGGGGGGTTTTTGATCTCCACTCGGACGTTTCAACCGGACACATGGCGAAGGATGCGATCCCGATTCTCCCACACAGCCAAGCGTCCTGCCCGTACACAGGCCGTCATCTGGTGGAACGACCACCAGGTCATGGACGGCAGCCGGGGGGTCAAGGTAATCACGTCGTCTCCCGCGGTGTCCGCTGCGACGGTCTCCTGCAGCAGGATGTTTATGGCCCGTGCGACCACGTGCACGAACGTGTCCGGGTTCCAATCCACATCCAATTCGTGCAAATTGACGGCGATGATGCGCCGGCACCCCGCTTGGCGCAAGACTCGGACGGGGACGTAGTCTCGGATGCCGCCGTCCGTCAACAGGCGCTGACCGCACGAAACGGGGGAGAACACCCCCGGGAGGGAGCAGCTGCCTCGAATCGCGACGGCCGCGTCGTCCACCGGATCGAACCCGAGGTCGAGCGCCGCCGCGTCGTTCGTGAGGGTCACGGGTTGCCCGGTGAACAGGTCGGTGGCGATGATGTAGTAGCGCATACGGGCCTCTCTGCGCCCGAGGAGACGGCGGATGTACCGCTCGAGACGCCGGCCCCGGACCAATCCCCCGGGCAGGCGCAACGCGCGGCTTCGCCGGATACGGCGGCTCCAGAGCGCGAAGAGGGAGGACAGCAACGGAAATCCGTAGTCCAACAGGAATGGGCCGGGGAATTGTCGAATGATGTCCATCATCCCTTCTGGACGCACGCCATGTGCGTAGAGGGCTGCCACGAGAGAACCCGCGCTCGTCCCGGCGACGCAGTCCGGGCGGATGCCCATCGATTCGAGGGCCTGCAGGACCCCCACGTGAGCAGCGGCCTTCAGGGCGCCCCCGCTGAGGGCCAATCCCAAGGGACGTACGGGCGTGAGGCCAGACAAGGGAAACACCTCCCGCGAGGTGGGCTCCGGTTGTGGCGAGGACATCATGGACGGGCATGGGAGGCCGCCAATGGACGAATTCTTGCAATTCGCCCGGCAGTTGGAACGGCTGACCGGGATCGACCTGACGCTGTACAAGCGGCCGCAGATGGAGCGGCGGTTGACGGCGCTGCGTGAAAAACGCGGGTATCGTCGTTTTCAGGACTACTTTCGCGCGTTGGAAGAGCAGCCCGAGATTCTCAATGAACTGTTGGACAAGATGACCATCAATGTGTCCGAGTTCCTGCGCAATCCCGAACGTTGGCAGGCGCTGATGCAACACCTGCCGGAGGTGGCGGGCCGGCCGCTGAAAGCCTGGAGCGCGGCGTGCGCGAGCGGTGAAGAGCCGTATACCCTGGCCCTGTTGCTGGAAGAACGTGGCGGCGTGCGGTATGACATCTTGGCGACGGATATTGACCGCGCGGTACTGGCCCGGGCGGAGCAGGGCTATTATAAGGAGCATCAGGTCCGCTCCCTGCCGCCCGCGTGGCTGGAGCGGTACTTCCGGCGCGACGGGGATGCATACGCCGTCTCGTCCCGCCTCCGGCGGCATGTCCGTTTCCTGCAGCACAATTTGCTCGCCGATCCGTATCCAGGACCGCTGGATCTCATCATATGCCGGAATGTGCTGATCTATTTCACGGACGAGGCCAAGCGGCGGGTGATAGAGGGATTTTCGGCGTCGCTCGCACCGGGCGGCATTCTGTTTGTCGGGAGCACGGAGCAGTTCATCGGTGCGGAGCGGTTTGGTTTCTCCAGCGTGGGACCTTTTCTGTATCGAAAACGGGATTGACGAGCGAGGGGGGGCGTTGGCATGGGCGTTGGCCGCGGCCTGCGTGCCGGGCTGCTGCTCTGGGGCACCGCAGCGGGCTTCGCGCTGTGCACGGGTTGCGGAACGCAGCCTGGCGCCGGGATCACGAACGCCGACCGAAGCGGGCGCTTCGCAGAAGCGGTGCAGCTCTACCAGAACGGCTGCAACTCCTGCCACGGGAACGACCTGGAAGGCGGTGTCGGCCCGAGTTTGGCCCATGTCGGTTCCAAGCTGAGCGAGGCCGAGATTGCCCGGCGCATCGCCGAGGGCGGCGGGCCGATGCCCGCCTATGGACCTGGCGGGCAGGCCATTCTCAGCCCGTCTCAAATCAACCTGTTGGCGGCCTGGTTGGCCACAAAGAAATAGGGCGGAAGACGTGAGCAGCCTTCCACCCGTAGTGCGCCTGGCCGTCAGCAGGTGGCGGTTGGCACAGCGGCCGCGGCGAAGCCTCCGAACGGAACCAGCAGGATGAACAGCACGAAGATGATCAGGAACACGACGGCCCACTGGGTGTAACCGCCGAATACGCCATCAACCATATCGAGGTCCCTCCTCGCATACAATGGGTGACTACCTCAACAACACATGCCGTGTGCGACAGTTCTGGCAGGGCGTTTGTGCAGTGGGCGAAAGACAATGGGCTGCCCGCCTGCGGGCGGCGGGGAGGAGATGCTGTGAGAATCGGGTTCTTGGGGCCCAGGGGGACGTTCACGGAGGAAGCGGCGACCCGGTATTACCAAGGCCAGGACGTGGTCCTGACCCCGTTTCCGTCCATCGTCGCGGTGATGGACGCGGTGATGGACGGGCGGGTCGACCGTGGGGTGGTGCCGATTGAGAATTCCATCGAAGGATCCGTGACCTTGACGCTGGACGGACTACTCGAAAATCCGGATCTGTTCGTCGAGGGCGGAATGGTGCTTCCCGTCGAACAGAACCTGATTGGGTTGCCCGGCGCAAAGAAGGCGGACCTCCGTGAGGTTTGGTCGCATCCGCAGGCCATCGCGCAGTGCCGGCGGTATTTGCGCGAGCTCGGCGTGGAGGTGAAGACCTTTGACAGCACCGCGGCGGCCGCCATGGCATTGGCCCGCGACCGCCGTCCGGAAGTGGGGGTCATCGCGCCCGCCCTGTCGGCTCGGACGTTCTCCCTCGACATCCTGGAACGGGGGATTCAGGACTACCAGCCGAATCACACCCGGTTTGGGGTGCTTCGCAGGGGCCCGGCGGCGGACCCGCGCGCAGACAAGACCATGCTCCTCATCACCCCGTGCGAAGAACACTACGGGGTATTGGCCAGCCTGCTGAACGTCCTGGCCGCGTTCCGCCTCAATCTCACCTGGATTGAATCCAGACCCACGCGCCGCAGGTTGGGCACGTATCAATTCCTGCTCGACGTCGACGGCGGAATCCACGAGGAGGCCGTGGCGAAGGCCATCTCGGTGATAGAGACCATCGGCCACGACGTTCGTGTGCTCGGCAGTTACCGGACCGTCGCATTGTGATGGTGCGATCCGTCCGATGGTCCCCGCCAGCCGCCGGACCGCGGAGCTGCCGGGGGCCTTTCTCCTATCCCTTGCATCGCTTGCGATGATTTGAGATAGAGGACGAGCTGTGCCACGACGGCGCGGTCCGGTTTGCAGGCGACCTCCCCCCGGGGGTGGGGGGCGGCCGCGGAGAGAGGACCTGTACGTGCGTGGCGTTTTGTCACTTCACTTCCGCAGGGACGACTTCGCGTGCCACGCGAGTAATGACCGCGTCAGGCAGACGGAAGGTCACCCCCGCCGGATCGGCGTGCACCAGGTCCACGATACGCGCCAGGGCCTCCGCCGGGATGTGAAACTCCGCGAAGGTCTCCGGCAGCCCCACCGCCTCACGCAGCGCGCGGATCCGTTCGATCACGTGCGCCAAGCACCCCTCGGCATCGGCCGGCACCTCCGTGAAGCCGGCGTCGCGAGCGAAGCTCTGAATGCGAGGCAAATAGAACGGTGGGAGTGCGGCCATGACGTTCGGCAACAGGACCGCGTTCGCCAGGCCGTGGGGGATGCCGAACCGGGCGCCGAACGCGTGCGCCATGTTGTGCACCGGGATGGCGTTGAGGGCCATGCTGAACGCCGTGATAGCCATGGTACTCGCGACCAACATGTTCGCCCGGGCGGAGAGATCCTCCCCGCGGTGCACGGCGGTGGGAAGGTTTTCCATGATTAGGCGCACCGCGTGCAGGGCGTATGCGTCCGTCATCGGATTGGCCTGCGGGGAGAAGTACCCTTCAATGGCGTGGGTCAGGGCGTCGAATCCCGTGAAGGCCGTCACCCGCGGCGGGAGGCCGACGGTCAGCTCCGGATCGAGCAGGGCCGCATCGGCGTTGACGAACGGGTGGATAAGATTCACTTTGACCTGCAGTTCATCGTGGAAGACCACGGCGATGGGCGAGACCTCGGCGCCGGTCCCCGCCGTCGTCGGCAGGGCCACGTGCGGGATGGGGATGTACTGGGCCTTCGGCCAGGTCTCGATCACGTTGCCCGTCAGACCCTCGCGGATGTCCGTGAGGCCCTTGTGGAGCATCCACTTCACGCCTTTCACCGTGTCCAGGACGCTGCCGCCGCCGAGCGCGACCAGGCTGTCCCCGGCACACTCCTTGTAAAAGCGGGCCGCGCGGTTGATGATGCTGGCCTTGGCGTCCTGTTCAATCTCGTCGAAGATCCCCGCCAACTGGACGGGGCCCGGCATCACCCGGAACAGCTCCGCCACCTTCTCCGTGATGCCGGCGTTGGTGAGACCTTTGTCGGTGAACAGTACTGCGCGGCGCCCACCGAGCTCGCGCACCGTCTCCGGAAGCAGCGCGCGCGATCCCGCTCCGCTCGTCACACTCGTCCGCACGGAAAACTGGAACAACGAGGTCACATATGGCATCTCACAGCCCACCCTTTCCGTTTGATAAGCGATGGCGGCTTCGTCTGTTGGCGCTTCACCTGCGCAATCGTCGCGCGGTCACGACAACAGGATGCCGTACCAGGGTCGGTTGCCCGGCTCGTGCACGAGGGAGGCGTGCACGTGCTTGAGCTGGGTGTACTCGTCGAGCGCGTACCGGCCGATCTCGCGGCCGAACCCGCTCTGTTTATACCCGCCGAAGGGCGCGTCGCTGCGGAACATGTGCCAGTCGTTGATCCACACCGTGCCGGCCTTCAGATCGCGGGCGATGCGGTAAGCTCGGTTGAGGTCGCGCGTCCAGACGCCGGCGGCCAGGCCGTAGATGGTGTCGTTGGCGAGGCGCACCGCGTCCGCCACGTCGTCGTACGGAATGACCGACAGCACCGGGCCGAAGATCTCCTCCTGCGCGATGGTCATCCGGTTGTCCACATCTGCGAATATGGTCGGTTCGACGAAATAGCCCGCGTCCAACGCCCCGCCGGTGGCCCTCCGTCCGCCACAGACGAGCCGGGCGCCATCCCGCTTGCCAGCTTCGATGTAGGCCAGCACCGTCTTCAGCTGTGCCTCGGACGCGACGGGCCCCATCCCTGTGGCCTCGTCGAGCGGATTGCCGAGCCGAATGCGCGAGGTCATCCCTGCAAGCCGCTCCAACACCTCGTCGTAAATGGACCGGTGGACAAATGCGCGCGTGCCGCACTCGCAGATCTGGCCGGAGTGCAGGAAGACGCCGAACAGCAAGCCCGGGACGGCCAGCTCCAGGTCCGCGTCGGGGAGCACAATGGCCGGGGACTTGCCGCCCAGCTCCAGCGTGACCCGTTTCACCGACTGGGCGGCCAGCTGCATGATGCGCCGCCCCACTTCCGTCGATCCCGTGAAAGCGACCTTGTCCACCTCGGGATGCTGTACAAGCGCCTCGCCGACCGTGGCTCCCGCTCCCGCGATCACGTTGAAGACCCCGGGTGGCAGGCCCGCCTCGACCGCCAGCTCGGCCAGTTTGAGCGTCGACAGGGGTGTGTTGGAAGCCGGTTTCATCACGACGGAATTGCCCATCGCCAAGGCGGGGGCCAACTTCCACATGGCGAGGATGAGCGGGAAGTTCCACGCCGTGATGGCGGCGCAGACGCCCACCGGTTCGCGCCACACCTGATTGTGGCTCGGCGCCGGGAACGGCCGCACGGGCAGCGTTTCGACGTACGGGGACTCCAGGGCAAATTGCGCGGTCTGTTGCAGCAGATCGACGATCTGCAAAATGTCCGAGGCCGCGACCCGGCGGATGGTGGCGCCGGACGAGATGACCTCCAAGTAGGCCAGCTCCGCCGCGTGCTCGGCGATCCGCTGGGCGAACCGGTTCAACACCTGCGCACGTTCCGCCGGTGTGGCGCGAGACCACACACCGCTTTCGAACGCCCGGCGCGCAGATGTCACCGCTTTCTCCACGTCCGTGAGGCCGCCCTTCGCCACGACTGCGGCCGGCGTCGCCGTGGCCGGGTTGATCACGGTGTACGACTCGCCGCTGTCCGCCGCGGTCCACCGGCCGTCCACGAACAGACCGAACTCCGGAATCGAATGTGCGACCGCCATACAATCCCCTCCCAAGGACCAGAATCCAAACCCAGGAGCATTACTATTACGAAAATACGGAAGATTCCTGTGTACCTACTCATCATAGCAGATTTTTGAGTCGGTACCAACCGGTTGGTCGGAATGGCAGCGTGATCGAAACGAGATTTCACAGAGGCTTTCCGTTTCTACCTCCGGCTCAAGCGTGCTTGCCTGCGGGAGTAAAATAGGGGATGGCCTGCATCATGGCAGCGCATGCAGATTCGCGTGTAACGAGGAGCGTGCCGAGAAGGGGTGGGGCGTGAATGAATCGGATCTGGGCGGCGGACATCTCCATCACGCGGGAGCAGGCGCGCGTTGTCATCGAACGGCAGTTCCCGGAACTGGCCCCGGCGGACGTTCGCTGGTGGAACGAGGGATGGGACAACACCTTGTTCGAGGTCAACGAAAGATACGTGTTTCGGTTTCCCAGGCGTGCGGTGGCCGTGGACCTCCTCCGGACGGAATTGGGCATCCTGCCGCATCTGGCGGAGCGATTGCCGGCCGCGATACCTAATCCGCGCTTTCTCGGCACGCCCGGCGATGGATTTCCATTTCCGTTTTTCGGATACGACAAGCTGCCCGGACGGCCTCCCCATGAGGTTCGTCCGACGGAGGTGCAGCGGACGGCCAGCGCCGGTCCGTGGGCACGCTTTCTCCGAGCGCTCCACCAGGTTCCGGTTTCGGATGCGATCCGCTGGGGCATCGCGGACTCGGACGCCATCGGCCGCCTGGACGTCGCCCGGCGGGCACCGCAGTTAGCGGCGCGGGCACAGACCCTGCATGAGAAGGGCGTCCTGGGGGATGTTGCCCCGGTGCTCGAGATGGCGGCGTCCGCAGCCAGCTGGGGGGATGCTGCTGGCACCGTCCCCATGGCGGTGGTGCACGGGGACCTGAATTTCCGCAACTTCCTCGTGGATGAGGCCGGGGCGTTGTGCGGCGTGATCGACTGGGGAGACGCGCACATCGGCCACCCGGCCATCGATCTGACGGTGGTGTACACTTTCCTGCCGCCTCAGGCGCGCGAGGCGTTCTGGCGTGTCTATGGCCCGGTGCCGGACGCGGTGCGCCGTCTGGCGCGGTTCCGGGCGCTGTACGCGTCCGTGCTCATCCTCGAGTACGCCGTCGATATCGGCGACGAGCGGCAGGCGGAAGAGGCCATGCGGGGCATTGTATGGAGCCTGGCGGACTGAAGGGCGGCCGGCGTCTCTGCGCCGGCTCATGTGCTGCGCACATGAGCAAGGAATTTTGCGTGGGTTGTTCCAGTTCGCAAGCCTTTTTGTTATCGGATACACGCCGACAATGAGGATGCATGAGGTTCGAACGTGTTGCTTTACCCAAGATCCGCATTTGTCGGGAGTGCGGAGGACAAAAATGGCTTCCCGGGCATATGAGCGACTAGAATTGCCGCAGTACGGTCGAGGCGGAGTAACGTGTCTTGTGACACAACCAGCACAAATGTCATCGCGACCAACAATGCGGGAAGATTGCGGGAACCTGTTATATGATCGGAATACATAGGGGATTCGTGATCAAATGACACAGCGGTGTTAGGCCTGGAGGAAGGGATGTCAAGCTCCACGGAACTTTTGTTAAGACTTACGGCACCGTGGACATTGGTGAGGCACGGATGTGCGGATAGGAATCGTGTTCGAGTGGAGGTCTTCGTGTTAGATTTACGTAGGGTCTGCTGAACGGTTCACGAGTTCGCCAGCTCAGGTGAAGTTAGGGCCTGTTGGAGCCACCTAAAAACATGGTACAGAAGAAGGCGGAGTCTGCGCTCCAAGTTCATCACCAGCAGTTGCAGCGCGATAACCGTCTCGCTCGTTGCCCGCAGACGCGCCCGAATCAGACCCAGACCGTACAAACGCTTGCCTTCGCCGAACTTCCCCTCGATTTCGTTTCGTTCCGCTGCATCCTGTCTCTCAATCCGTGCCTGTTCTGCCCGTGCCGTCTTCGAGGGCCGACCCAGCGGAGGTCCACTCAGGCGAATGCCATGCTCTTTGCAGTAACGCAGATTCTCCCGAGTTCCGGTAGGCCCTGTCGGCCAGCACGGCTTCCGGATAATGGCCATACCGCTCCCGGTAGGCCTCCACTGCCGCCTGCAGGGTATTGCCTTCGTGAAA
>NZ_FPBV01000033.1 GCF_900116805.1 Paenalicyclobacillus macrosporangiidus
GTTATTTTCCACGCCTTGGAGCTTGCGAATCCACTCAAGAACTGCGAAGCTATTGACAGAAGCCATCGTTGCGTTCCTCCTACTAGTTTGTTTCGCCACACTCTAGTAGACACGCACGGTGGCTTCGTCGTCAATTGTGGACGACGCATTTTACACCACTACTTGAGACTTTAACCCCGGGCCACTATCGAGCAAATCCGAGCGCGTCTGAGGGAGCAGCGGAGCACAGTAAAGTCAGCTCCCAGGTTGTCTCCGGAAGAACTGCTGATCCGCCAGACTCTCGCGGACGTTGCCCTGTTGTATCGGTCTGTACGCACACTTGAAAAAGCACTTACGGCCGCACAACGACAGCTTGGAGACCCGTTTATGTTCGAGTATGAGTTAGCCGAGGAGGCACTACAGGATGCCCATGAGACCGTCAAAATCATCCGGGCACATTGGGCACAAATGCCTCCAAAGCTGCGAACGGGGATAAAATTCGAAGAGCCGGAAATAGACTTGCGCGAACCTTGAGCACTTTGAAAATCAGATGAGGTTCGCGCACAATGGCTATGCTGATAAGTCCGGAATTGTTTTGGAGAAAGAATGTATCATAGTAGCTGATGGACAGTATAAAGAGAGGTTCGCGTAAAAGCCCTGCGAATTCGAGGTCTAATACGTAATCGTAAACGAAGGGTTGCATCAGAAAATCTACTTGAGGACTTGTTTACATCCAGTGACCTTCGGAGTTTTGTTGACCGTCACTCTGCGTTGCATCAGAAAATCTACTTGAGGACTTGTTTACATGCGACCATCTCATAGATGTCCCTCGGGTCTTCCAAGTTGCATCAGAAAATCTACTTGAGGACTTGTTTACATTACCAGCCGGAGATGGACAAGCACACGGACACCTACGTTGCATCAGAAAATCTACTTGAGGACTTGTTTACATTCTGTAAGGACGTAGATGGGCTCACGATCTACGATCCGTTGCATCAGAAAATCTACATGAGGACTTGTTTACATGAGCCCGCTTGAGTTGAAGCGGCGTTCCGTCATTCATGTTGCATCAGAAAATCTACTTGAGGACTTGTTTACATTCAGCGGGTATGTGCGCCCTCCTTCACCCAGCAGAGTTGCATCAGAAAACCTACTTGAGGACTTGTTTACATACGTCGCGCTCCTTCGCGCGTAGCGCCGCCAGTTTTCGTATGTTGCATCAGAAAATCTGCCTTGAGAACTTGTTTACATGCGTGATGATGGACCGTTGGTTGGCCGGTCATGAGGTCGAATCAGAAAACCTGCATGAGAACTTGTTTCCATGACGCCACCCAGCGCTTCAAGGATCGGCTGTCAGACAATCGCATCAGAAAACTCACGTGAGAACTTGTTTCCATGTCCGACAGATCGATGTAGATGAGTGGATCAGGTAGCAGGTTTTATCAGAAAATTTATTTGTTGCCATCAGCGCATCAGATGGGGATTTGTGGGGAAGGCGTTGCATCAGAAAATCTACGCAAGCGACCATCGTGATGGCCTCAGCGCAGTCAACAAATGGTGCAAGTATCTGGGCTCAGGTCCAGTAGTCCCGGATGATGGCGTCCCCCACGGGTGTGCGATGGAATGCCCAGCTGCGCACTCCCGTAACTCGCGATAAACGAGAAAGAACACCCCCTTTAGGGATGGGAAACACGTCAATGTATGCGGGATACCTCTAAACCATCACAAGCTCGCAACATGATAGAATAACCAGTGGGAGAGGGGAAACCTTCTCCGCGTTCACTCCCTGACGAAAGGGGGTGTACGGGTTGAGTGAGTTTCTCGCCCTACTGGGGCTGGCAGCCGTGATCCGCTCGGTTGCGACCCTGGTGTGGGCAATGAGAAAGGACCCCGGCAGTCGGCAAACTAAACGGGGTCCTCACTCAGACCGACGCGGAAGAGGGTAGATCCCTCTTCCGTTTGTTATTCTATGCACATTGTACCACAACATCCGTCCGAGCAAACACCATTTTCCCATCAGCTTTAGTTTGTCGCAAACCTGGCGGACCCGAAGCTCGCCGCAATGCAACAGTTCGATCAAAGTTGCCTCGAAATTGCCTAATTCGGTTAGCCACTTGATGATAATCTTGTCGCACGGGAGGGAAGACACCATGCTGGGACGGACGCACATGGGCATCGGCGCAGTCGGAGCGGTGGCGGCCACACCACTCATTCTTCATTCGCAGTGGGAACCCATCCGTCAACTGCTCGACAGTCACTCGAACACCATCCCGTACGTGGTGGTCAGTCAAGTGGTTCTCGTTGGTGCTTCGATGGTGGGAGCTCTCATACCGGATCTGGAGCAGTCCGATTCGCTCATGGCGCGCAAGATCGAAGTGGTCCTTGGGCTTCCGGTACTCTTCATCATGGCTGCACTGATTGTCCTGATGCACCAACAGGCGTCTCTGACAGCTTGGGGACTGGTCCTGTTATTGACCATCCTATTCGGGGCCTTCGGGGCCGCGAAGAATACGACCCGCATTCTTGGATTGGGTGTTATAACCGCAGGACTGCTCTACCTGGGATGGCACAAACAGATCCCGGTACAAGCGACCGTGCTGTTGGTCGCTTGGACGATTGGGGCCATGTTTGCCAAGCACCGTACCTTCACACACAGTCTCATCGGGCTGATTCTTTTCGCCGCGGGTGTCAACCTGTGCAATCATCTGTTCAACACACTCCACATCGGCATGGTTGGTCCGGGTCTCATCGTCGGATACACACTGCACCTGGTTGCCGATGCCGTGGCCGGTGGGGTGCCATTGTTGTGGCCTTGGGGACGGCGCTTCGGGATCCGCTGGGTTCACACAGGCGGCATAGTGGATTCCATCATCGGCGGTGTCGCTTTCCTTGGATTTGTGGTGCTCGCGGTGGTCTGATGGGTGGAAAATAAGTAACCCTCCGGTTTGAACCAGGAGGGTTACTGACCAATTGCGCGGTATATTGTTTGAGCTTATCTTACCATACGCCGTGTACTCCATCAACTAGAATGTTGCGACACCAAACGACGTGTTCAGAGGATCTTCACACAATCCTACCAATCTATGATATACTTTTATCGACCAATCGCGCGGGGTACGCTCTTACCCAATGGGAGGAGTGTATCTATATACAAACATTGAACGCGCGATCTGGTAACAGAATCGGGCGTTTTTCATTTGGTAGGAAAGGAGGGCAGAGGACAGGAGCTGTGGTAGACAAAAAGAAAAAGACCCTTTGGTTGGCCGCCGCTGGGGTCTTTAGGTAACTGTGTGATATTCGCAAAAACAGAGTATCACACGGGCGTGTTAGAGTCAACCAAAAACTCCTGTTCCACCGTATGGGCGAACAGTATGTGTACCGCATGAAGCACTTCGAGACCGGGGAATGGGTGGAGATCCCCGAGTGGGAAATAGAGAGAGTGTCATTGGAACGCCGAGGGTACGAATACAGTTTGCCAGTAACCCAAGGCGACTTCACACAAGTCAGCAACTACATACTAATGTTCTGGTCCCATTTCATCGGCCCGAATGCGCTGTCCATTTACTTACATCTCTTGATGCATGCATACGGAAAAGAGACGGCTTGGCCGTCGCGTAAACTCCTTGCGGACGAATGCGGTGTCAGCGAGCCTACGATTCATCGGCACTTTGCAAAACTCGAGGAGTATTACCTAGCGTGGAAGATTAACGTAGAGAAGCCGAACGGAGAGAACGAATCAAACATATACATTGTGCGCCGAAACGTACCGATGCTTTCGCAGGAGCTGTACGAGAAACTGCCGCCAACACTGCGCACCCAGCACGATCTATTCATGCAAAAACTTGAGCGCAGCGGGATGGTGGAAGTGCCGCGCTACGAAAAACCAGGCCCCACCGCAAAGAAGCGGCTCAAAGCTAAAGGAATACGAGATCAATTGCACCTCGATACTTGAGGTGCTTTTTTATGCTTTTTCTGGGCCCGTACAAGATGAACATACCCATGTACAAATTGTACACCCCCATGTTCAAGATGTACGTGGGATCAATATGACCACCTCCGGTGTACGATTTGAACACCCCCGGGGTTCAAGATGTACGGCGAATAATATTCATTGCAAGAAAATCTAGCTAAAGAATGAACATGATACTACTCCTACCACTAGGTCGATGACTCCGGTGTGTTTTGGCTTGATTTCCTTTCTGCATTCCCATCTCGGCTCCTCGTACACGCACGTATACCATTGCGCGGCGCGGAGGCCACTCGTAACCGCTGCCGGCCCAAGGCGTTCGGCTACCGGCATTTACCCGTCCTCTGCGGCATGCTCCATTCAAATTTGCGCGGCCATTCGCACCCCCGATGGTTCCTGCAACACGCAAATGCCCAGCCTCGTCCGAATCGCCACAGCAACTTCTGGAATCCCTCCTTACACAACGCAGGCCTCACATTCCGGAGGCACTTTGTACATCAACCGGCTCACGTTCAAGTAAGGAAACCTGCATCAAAATTGCACTTCACCAACCGATACGCAAACCAGAATGACAGTGGAGGTGTGTCTCTATGGATGTACACGATCTCGTACAAGCTGTGGTTGAGCGGGTAAAGCAACAGGTGGAAATGGACAACTGGGATGACTTGATGGAGAAGCACTTTGATGGGTTGTGCGAGGAATTTTTCGATCGAGTGCAACGATTGACAAGGACAGTCGAGAACATGCTTGCTGCATACCCCCAAAAAAGTGTGAAAAAGGTATGGGAAGCAGACCGCTCGGAAGGAAGGTTCTATATCAGATTCGGGGATCGGGAACTGAACTTTATCCCCATACGTGAAGCGTCAACACTTCCCGGAGATCGTTGGACGATGCAAATCACGAGACGTGACGATGAACTGGTCGGTCGGTACTTTGTGCAGCTGGATCCGCGGACCGGAACACTTCGATTTGCCACCTTGGTTTCGGGCGCGATAGCACAGCGGGTTGAGGAAAGACATTTACTGGACTTGCTGGAGCAGGAACTGCTCGGGAGTTGAAGCGAACATGCCAAACCATTTGCCAACGCCTCACATCTCGCTGTCTCTCGAACCATTTTGGGCCCACCCGCTCCTGTTATTAGCCCCAGCTCTCCTGATTCTGATGTTCGCGAGTTCTGTTTGGCGCGCCGGACGCGCACTCTTTTTGCTATCGTTAGCTGGCATTGCTGGATACGGGATGTATGCCTTGTACCGGGCTGTGAATTCCGCTATGGAAAGACAGCCGAACAGTTCCTGGGTGGTTATGCCGGCCGTGGATTCTCACCAACGGGAAACGGCGTTCCCGGTCCTGCCAGTGCATGGTCCAAATTACGGACTGATTGCGGTCCTACTCGTAATGGCAGTGATTGTGCTGCTCATTTGGGGGATGACGCGTGCATCGGGTTATTCATTGGCGTACGCACTCAATCGCCTGTGGATATTCGTCGCGCATCCTGTCGCCAATCGTGACCGACAAGATGCGTACGAGTTCCCGGATGTGACGATTGGAACAGTGATTGGTGAGGCAGAACCGGGCTTGCCGGACGCGGCAAAAGGCGCGGGAAAGAAAGTGGTAATCCAGGGCAAGGACCGGTTTCTCAATATGGGCATTATCGGTCCGATTGGTTCTGGTAAGACCTTCATGACGATGAAGCCGATGATTTATCAGGACCTTGAGGCCTTGGCACGGGGAGTCATGGGCAACGTGGTCTGGATCTCGCCTCAACCTGAACCAAGCATTGAAGCATACGCGGAGAAACTCGGTCTGACGGTCCGGCGAATTCACATCATCGACGGACAGACAGGGGAGGGCAAGACCACCAATATCCGTTTCAATCCTTTGGCAGGTAACGACATTGACGCAATCATTAACAACGTCAACGTTGTGCTCAACGAACAGACGGGTGACCGTGCCAAAGGTGAGGCATTTTTCGACATCATGGCGGCCCAGGTCACCACGGACTCGTTGCAGTTGTACAAGTTTTTGCACGGATTCGACAACGATGGCAACCCTGTGGAGATCGACATCATCGGGTGGTACGACCGATATCTCGTGCAGATGGACGAACTGTTCCTGGAAGCCTCACGAGTTCAGGCGGTGGCCGCTCTGGAGTCCAATGGTACGTTGGATCAACCTCTTGTCGACCAAAGGTCCGAGTGGATCCGAAACGTGGTATGGCCCAGGCTCACAGAACCTCAACGGGTCATGCTGCGCCGAGCAGCCGCAAGTATCATCAATGAGTTCGGCGGGAGTCTCACCGGAAAGAATGCGGAGGCATACAAGAACATTATTCGTGGACTGCGAGGCAAGGTCCGCGTTCTGATTTCGAGCCAGTATGTTCAAGAGTTACTGGGGACAGAGGTGGCAGCCTCGGTGGGGCGTCCTAACTTCGACTTCGAATCCTGGATCGACCCGCCGGAGTGGTCCCGTCCACAAACAGGAGATCTCGAGGCCTGGAAACAAGCCGCTCCACACGGTCGCCGGGGGGAATTGCTGTCTGTCATTACCGGACAGACAGAAACCGGCAAGCTGGTGGGGCGAATGGTGTTGGTGTTCCTGCAACAGGCAGTGCTCAATCGCCCCGGGAAAGACAATGACAAGCCCCCAGTGTACACCTACGTCGATGAGTATCCGTCATATGCGACTCGCTCCATCAATGAGATTCGGACCCAAGGTCGCAAGCATTGCCATAGCATGGTCATGGCCCATCAATCACGGGGTCAGATGGATGATGTTGCCAGAAACTACCGGAGAACATTGGAAGGATCAACTCGGCACTGGATTTACCTGTCCAATCTCGCTTACGAGGACGCGGAAGACGTCTCCAAAATGTGCGGCAAGGTAAAACGCATTCGTACCAGTCGTTCGACCCGCCAAATTCGACTCGGTGGCCTTGGAAGAGATGACGGTCAACCATTAGTCACGAAAAGTGAGTCCGAGGAACTCGTGCCACGATTCTCGTCAGATTTCATCCGCTTTGGATTGACGGAGAACGAAGTCATTTACATCGGGGTGAAAAACCGGAGAGGTCAAAAACCAGTTCGGATGCGCATTCCAGAGCCACGAGAGAACCGCGCCCTGGTGAACAAGATCGGCCGAGGTCCGGTGAAAAAACCCGTTCAGATTCGGCGCCGTCGGCCCGTATCGGTGTACCCAAAATCCGACACGGTGGCACGGATGAAATGGCCTCTGCTAACGCTTGGGAACGTGACCTTATACGGGTATCGGTGGGGACTGTCATTGGGCAGAGACGTGTACGCCCCGGGCAAGACACGGGTGACAGACACCTGGACCGTGGATATCGATCCGCCGGGCTTAACGAGTGGCTTGGAGGACATTCCATCGAACTCCGCGGACGAACATGATTTTCACGTCTCAGAAGCGGCAGAGAGCGATGAAAGCCTGCGGGATCGATTCGCCGGTTCCACCCCTCGTGAATCCCGGGCGGAGATTCGTATCCAAACGCAATCGCAGGAGTCCAATACACAACCAGAAGAGACTGAACAAGCTACCCGGGCGCCGGCACGAAATACCCAAACTTTGCGGCCGCGGCTTGCACTGCGGACTGATCCTGAACGTGCAACGGTCAAATCCGCTGAGACAACGCGTAGTATCAATCGGGCATCGTCATGGCGAGACCAGGAGCAAGTCACTCGTCAACCATTGCGCCGTTCCAAATCGGTCATAGAAACATCCGGGGTAAAGCACGGAGAAATCGATCCGAACACTTGTTGCCCCCTTGATGGAGAACCCATGCAGTTGCATATCTCGGGAAACAGGAAGGTATGGGTTTGTACGACCTGTGGTCATCGAATCCGATCCACATGATCTGAGACCGTACTCCATACAAGTTTCGTTCCGGCCCGGGCAATCCCCGGGCCGGAGTTTTCCCGCGTTACGCTACTCCTCCATCAACTCCCGGTGTGAGCAACTTGCATCGTTTCTGCGTTTTTTAACTCAGGACATTTGAGATTCTGTAAATGCCGGAGTGAGTCACCAAAATTTTGGTTGCGTCCTTCTGATTCGTTCATCGTAACAGTCCGAAGAAAGGAGGGGGTAGCCCTGGCCACAACAATTGGTATCAGAAGGGAAGGCAACGTTATGGTTCCTCGGGGTAATGCGGAGTCCTATTCACCCCTGCTTCAACCGGCTGACTTGCATTACCGTCATGCGAAAGGAGAAAACCTGCTGCTGATAGGGCCTCAATCGAATCCTCATAAAATCCCGTGGGTGCGCAACACAGTCTCGATGTTTGCGCGGCTGGGGTGGAAATTCATACTTCTGGACCTGAGTGAGCGTTCGGATTTGGGGCCGTCATTCCTCTGCGGTGGTAAGTGGTCGACAATCGAGTACAACGCAATTTCCAATCTTCAGGCGCCTATTACGGTGCGTGTGCTGACGTTCAATCGATTGTTGGAAACTCTTGACGAGGTTCACGTCCTCAAGGAGACGACCAAATTCCCCCACGTGGTGGTGGTGCATCTCGGGGATTTGAGGGACCTGACGGACACCGAAAAACAGGCCCTTCAAAATTCCCTCGAACGCATTGATGCGTACAGGGGCGGAGTTTGGATCATCGCTGATCGTTTCCAGCCTCTGAACATGAGCAAACTTCCGAGCTTCTATCAAACGCAAATTGTGCTGGCTGGGACACCGGCTGATGATGCCTGGAAGCAATGGGTGGACAGACATCACATCGAGGATGCCGACGTGACAGCACTTGAAGAGGACGAGGGTTACTTCTTGTTCCGAGGACGCAGCGAGGGTGCTGGACGTTTGTTGCAAGTAAGGTTACGAGGGGAGGATGGATACAGTTGGCAAACATATTCGATTTAACCGGAATTGATGATTTCGGTGAGATTCTCGTTCCTGTAGCGAGAAATCTCGGGTTCGAGGTCGGTACTGCAGACGACTTGGCCGCAATGCCCTTATCCGGATTATCCGAGCACGTGGCGATCCTGTCGGATAATCGTTTTTCTGAACAACAGGCGGACACCGAAATTCTGGAACAGGTACAAGCATTGGCGAATATAGGTCTCAACCTGCTGTACATCGGGACCCCCCGGGAGACTCCGGAGTTCTTGGAGTCTTTGGAGGAGACGGGAGTGCAAGCGTTTTTACGTGAGGAGCTTGATCCCGACGAACTACTCCAATGGATCGCTTCATCCTTGTCTTCTTTCCAGACAAAAGTGCCTGCCTCACAAGTCATGCAGGATGAAATTGCTGGAATACCCGCGGCACAAGAACCGTCGACGAGCGATCTCACATGTCCGCTGTGTATCGTCGTGTCGGCGGCGCCTGGGTGTGGAGCGACCTTTATCGGGCTGAATCTGGCCACCATGTTGTCCGAGTCGAGAGCTATGAACTACGTGGAGGCGGGACTCCGGCCGGTGTTGACCACGTGGTTATCCGCCGAAGCCGAAGAAGAGCAGGCATCGCTTGCAGCGCCTTTCAGGCCTGCTGTCTTGCGTGACGACCTGGCAGTGTACACGCGCAACCCATTCGGAGAAGAGGCAGTGGATCTTCACCAAGTGGCGTCGGCCACGGCTAAGTTTGTGGATCCTGTGGTCATGGACCTGGGGTTGCAGGAGTATTTGGCCACAGCCGATCACGACTTCGCGCAACGGACACTTCGGGTACTCGTGACCACTGCGGACGTGCATCGCTGTCGTTATCTGGAGGGACTACCCGCAGATGTCGTAGTGGTCAATCAAGTTCCGAAGCGTCTTCCGTTTGATGAGAGCGAGTTCGCAGCTTTTTGGCCTGAATCCAAGCTGGTTTTTGTGCCGTACGAGGAGGAGCAATGCCAAGCTATTGCTCAGGGCTTACCCGCTTCAGAAGTATCGGAAGCCGTTCGTTCGGCGATGCGGCGCTTGCAAGAAGCCCTGTTTGGAGGTGATGAAATTGCAAATCGTATTGCTGGATGACTCTCCGTCCGCACTGGAACGGTTACAGGCCCTCGCGGAATACAACCCGGAACACTACAGGTCGATACTCGAAGTTGCAGGTCTTCATCCGGACTGGGTGGTGGTGGATGAGGACCAGGGCCCGGAGGTCGTTCGAGAGCTTCAGGACGAGTGGGGCCTTAATACCTGTGTGGTTGCAAAACGCGTGACTCTGCAGCTGCGCCGTCGCTTCCCTCGCGTACGCTACATGGTTTCTGATGCGCAGTTGATTGACTTCTTTGCCGAGCAGGCAGGGACACCAGAAGCTACTAGCGACGAATCCGGAACGTCCCAGGCATCTACGACCGAGAGTAAAGAGACACATTCCGAGGCCAATCATATCCCGGGAACGGGAAGTGTGAGGAAGGAGGCCTCCCGTCCTGCTCTCAGCCTGGGCACTCTCAAGAGGGGTGCGACCGAGGAAAGTTCGGCAAAGGCGAAATCGAGTGTGACGGCGCCGAAGATTAGCACAGCGGTACATGCCACAACAGAGTCGAATGCCTCGTACTCCTCCCGTCAAGCGTTACGGAAGCGCAACAGGAGGGCGCACGTCATCGCGGTCGGACCTTTGCGCAACACCGGTGGAGGTGCGGGGAAGACGGCGTTCGTTTTCAACTTTGCTGCCTACGCTGCCAAAAAGGGCCTCAAAGTGTTGGTAGTGGATCTTGATCCCAACGGGGTGCTCGGCACCTTGGCCGATGCCTCGGGGGAATTGAATGTATCCCATTGGCAGCACTTGATGCTCCAAAACCCTGACGCTCGCATGACGGAACGGGCGGTACAGGATAGTGTAGAGTATCACCCGGTATTCAATTTTTCGTTGATTGCAGCGGCCAAGAGAGCGTCTGTGATTCCAACCGAACTGCTGTCGTGGATTATGACCCAGACCGAGCCACACTACGACCTCATCCTGGTGGATACTCCGTCCATGTGGGCAGAGCCCATTGTCACCATGATGCAGGAAGCGGACAGGCTAGTTCTAGTAGGCTTGCACGATGCGGCACAGTATCCGCATTACAAGGCCACGCTGGAACTGCTCATGAGTCCAACGATGAATATCGGGGTACCGCGGGAACGCATCCACGTGATCATCAGTCGTGCTTATCTGGGCAAGAATCGGGACGTGGAGATGGAGGAAATCAGCCGCCAGCTTGACATGCCCTTGTCCCTCATCATACCGGAAGACCCACGTTTTTATAGCTATCGAGAAAATCACAAGGCGATTGTGCTCGAGCGTCAAACGTCGGAATACTCCAGGGCCGTGATCCCGTGGTTTGACGCGCAGTTGGCGGAGCTGAGAGGTGGATCGCAAAACCTCCCGGCACTCGTGCCAGCGCAAAAATCCGGGAAAAACGGTGGCGGGTTTTTTGCGCGCCTGTTTGGTGGCGGGAAAAAGACAAAGGCCGCTCATTCTTGAACCCTCGTCATTAACCGGAAGGGAGGTATGGACTCTGTGAATCAAGCAAAAATAATGAGAATCACCTCTGTTTTACTTTTGGCCGCCGCCGCGGCAACGGGCAGTTATGTGGTGTATAGAGCTCAACGTACCGAACCAGTATTGGTGGCTAAACACAACATTCCGCCCTACAGCTTTGTTACACCAGCCGACTTTGAGGTCAAGTACATTCCGGCCGCTGCGGTCTTCTCCGACGCGGCCCGTTCGGCTGGCCAAGTAAGCGGCCACATGACCACACTCGGAATCCTCGCCGGCTCTCAGATCCGGGCTGGCATGTTCAGTGAAGCCCATTCCTTGCAAGGAATGGTGAACACCATCTCCGGGCCTGGACAAGTGACCTTTAGCCTGCCGTACAAGCCTGGGTCGCTGGATTCATATGTCGCACCCGACACATACGTGGATCTGGTTGCACCTGGGCCAAACGGGGCAACCCTGCACGCGGAGCACGTCCATGTTCTCTCCAACACCGGCTACACTGAGGCGCCCACCACTGGCGGTGGGCACAACAATCAGAATGAAAATCCGATGCTCATTCTGACTATGCCTCAATCTCAGTACCTGGCAATGGAACAGGCCATTGCTGGAGCTAACGTGCAAGTGTTGATGGTTTCTCAAACGCAGAACCAGAACGTCTACCAGGCGGATTCCGGCTTAAGTCCGGCTAGAACCAGCACAGGTGCCGCCGGATCAGGAAACGCCCCAGGGGGTGCGGTGTTTTCGTCATCCACGTCGGATACCCCGGCTTCATCTGCGACGGGTACCGCGGGCCAAACCACCCCAACTGCAACAGGGAATTCCAACGTTCAGGAGAGTGAGCAGCATTGAACAACAGCGCTTGGATGAGATATCAAGAGCCGGATCTCTTGGCTGAGCTGCGCCGAAACAATCCGGTAGAGCTGGACAAACGTATTGAGCAGGTCAGGACTATTCGCGAACATTATCAGTCCGGCAAAAACTCCCCAGAGGACACAGCCTCATTGTTGGAACGTCAAAAGGAAATTCTCCTGGAATACGCTTACCGGGACTTGGACTATTTGCGGGGCAATCCCAGCGAAGATGAAATGCGTGCACGTCTATCCAAGGCCATTCAGCAGGGTGAAGTAGAGCGTCTTCCGGTCAAGGCCCGCGATGCCATCGAAGAAGTCATTATCCAGATGTATCACCACGGAATTTTGCAGCCGCTTATGGCCAAGGAAAACAAGGATGTAAGCGATATATGGGTTTTTGGCACTTACGGGGTGCTGTACCAGGAACGCGGTGAGAACAAGTGGTTGTTGGATGCCCGGGGAAGCCGGGTGCATTTCAAGACAGCCGACGACCTGCGACGTTACGTGGAACGAAAACTGGGTGCGGACTTTCAACTGGATTTGTCGGCTCCCAGCGTCAACGCTATTTTCCCAGATGGATCCCGGATTTTTTATCGAGACAAGGCATGCGGGTTCTCGACCTGGATCAACGGCGAGTACGTGCTGTTTATCAACCAACCTATTCTCGTGATTCGCCGCTTCGGCCATCCGTTTACTTTGGACGAGCTTCTACAGACGGGCATGTTCACCCCACGGATGCGGGATTACCTGGCACTGATTCCCCAGGTACGGGACTCATTTTTGGTCGGAGGCCCAACCGGTACGGGTAAGTCAACCTTGCAAAACGCCATGTTGGCTTTCATCCCGCAGGACGAACTCACTTGGGTGCTGGAGGATACGCCGGATGCCAAGGTGCTCGGTGGTTTTTATGGGCGCATGTGGACCCAGGAGGCGAACGGAGAGGGGAAGGGCGAGATCACTATCGCGCGCAACCTTTTTGATCTGAAGCGCATGAACCCGCAAAACGCCATTGTCGGTGAGATGCGCGACGGTCAGGCAGCCATGCGGGCGACGGATGTGGCATTGATGACGTCCGGGCTCTTCTCGTCTACGATTCATGCGACAAGCCCCGAGAAGATGATCCAGGTGTACGTGAACATGCTGATGTCCTCCGGAGAAAACCCCAAGTATGAGCGGGCGCTGGATCTGTTTGCTGCGTCGTTTCAACAGTTGATTTCGGTGGAGTTGGTCAAGACCAAGCTTCCAGATGGGGCGGTGAAAGCCCAAAGGCTGGTTACCACAATCGGCGAGGTGAAGGATGCCGACACCGGCCGTGTACGGTGGCGGCCGGTTTTCGAGCGCAACTACCGTACACGCAAGGTATTGTTTCACGGCCTATCCGATCGTATGGTGGACCGCGCTTACAAGTACGGAATCGAAATCCCGGAGAGTTTGTTGAAACCCGGGGAAGAGGACTTTTAACAGAAGGGAGACATCTACGTGCAGAGACGCATGTGGACCCAGGACGGAACGGGCAAAGGCGGGATCACTATCGCGCGCGATCTTATTGATCTGATCCGTATGAACCCGCAAAACGCCATTGTCGGTGAGATGCACGACGGTCAGGCAGCCATGCGGGCGACGGATGTGGCAAGAATGACCTCCTTCCCGCCTTCCTCCACCATCCATTCCACAAGTCCCGAGAAATTGATCCAGGAATACATGAACATGCTCATGTCCTCTGGAGAAACCTCGAGTATGAGCGGGCGGTGAACCTGTTTGCCAGAACAATTGATTTAGGTAAGGGGGTATCTAAGTGCAGGCAACATTGGCGGTTGGAGTGCTGATCTTCTTGTCCGGCGTGTTCTGGTGGGGTAGCCGGTTGGTGGAGAGAAACGAGATCCTCCTGCGTACGCGGAAATTTTTTGGTGATGTACTTCAAGTGCGGAACAAGACATCCTATTGGCAACGGTACCTCACAAAACTCCAAACCGACCTCAACCGCATCGGAATCAAGATGGACGTGCACCACTTTGCACGCTACGTTCCTGTGGTGGGGATTCTATTTATCGGGATCGCGCGTCTAGTATTCGGGGTCCCGGTATGGATTGGGGTCATCATGGTAGTGCTGCTGTTGCTTCTCCCCCGTCAAATCGTGGCGGAGCTGTCAAGTCGATACGTGGTCAAGCTTCGCAAGCGCCTGTTGTTAAAGTCTCAAGTAGTGGTGTAAAATGCGTCGTCCACAATTGACGACGAAGCCACCGTGCGTGTCTACTAGAGTGTGTCGAAACAAACTAGTAGGAGGAACGCAACGATGGCTTCTGTCAATAGCTTCGCAGTTCTTGAGTGGATTCGCAAGCTCCAAGGCGTGGAAAATAAC
>NZ_FPBV01000009.1 GCF_900116805.1 Paenalicyclobacillus macrosporangiidus
CTGGAGGACGGCCATCTGGAGTTGGATAACAACCGGAGCGAGCGGTCAATCAAGCCGTTTGTAATTGGTCGCAAGAACTTCCTGTTTGCCAACACCCCACAGGGTGCGAGGGCGAGCGCCATCGCCTACAGCCTGGTGGAGACAGCCAAGGAGAACGGGCTGGACCCGTATTTGTACCTGGAATACCTGTTCGAGCGGCTACCCAACATCCGAACGGATGACCGGGCAGCGATGGACGCGTTGCTCCCGTGGTCAGATCGCCTGCCGGAACGAATCCGGAGACGTGGAAAAAAAGGATAGCATGAGAAATCGCCCCGCTGGGTCTCCTGGCGGGGCTGATTGTTGTCGTCCATGACTGTCGCACGACGGTTGGAGAAACGCAAGGTGTGGGGGCTTTGACGCTTACGGCAGTACCGAATGATTTCAGGCAGAGCATTCACCGTCCAACGACTGCTTGACACACCGTCATGTAAGAGGATAATGGCCCCCGGCCGAAGTCCTTGCCGGACATTCGTGACGATCACGCTCGTCGAATTCGCTTTCCAGTCCTGCGAATCCACAGTCCACAACCGAACTGGGTGACCCAGCCGTTGCAACTGCGGCCATTCGTCCTGGCTGAGCATGCCGCCTGGCGGTCGGTAATAGATGGGGCGGACGCCGCATGCCTTAACGACCTCTCGGTCTGTATCCGTAATGTCTTTCAGCAGCGCCGTGCGGTCTGCGATGAAGCGGTGGTAGTATCCGTGGTTACCCAGTTCATGACCCTCGCGCTGAATCCGGCGCACAATGTTCGGGTACTGCTTGCACCGGTACCCGACCACGAAAAATGTCGCTTTCACATGTTCACGCTTGAGGATGTCCAGAATGACAGGCGTGTACCTTTCACTCGGCCCGTCATCGAAGGTCAGATAAACACGCTTCGGTGGCATTTTGGCTTCCACTGGCGCCGTGAAATCGCAGCAAGCAAATACGCACATCCACGACAACACGACGATCAATAAACTCCGGATCGGCTGAGACATGCGTCAGCACTTCCATTCGCCTTCATGAGTCCGGAATACATGTTGGACTGACGTGCCCACGGATATTCACAAATTTACAGTCCCGCACTGACGCCGATACCTAAGCGCGTGTTCCTCGATCCGAACACATTGGAGTTGCCAAGGACTGCTTGTACAGCTCAAAAACTAAAGCGCGCCCCCTGCCATCTTCACATGGCGAAGCGCGCGACATTTACCTGACTCAATAAGGCTTATGACGCTTATTCTCTCACCGTCCTGTTTCGATTCACGTGAACTGATCACCGACGGATAGTGATTTATTGAACCTATCGACTGCCGTTTGTCTGGCGCAGCAGCTTCAGTGCGGCTTCAAGTCCCACATCCTTGCCTTCAACATAGTCCTGGAGTGTTGGTTTTATCGGCACATCGGGTTGAATTCCAATGCCGACAAACTCATGTTCGTCTCCAGCCAACTCCCAAACACCGACCACTTGACCTACTCCGCCACCTGGCAGTGTAAAATAGACGGATTGCCCTGTACTTCCACCAGTGGGTTCTCCGACAATTACGCCTCGCTTTGCTGACTTAAACGCAATCACAAAATCCTCAGCAGCGCTATATGTGCGCGCTGACGTGAGCAAAATCACTGGTCCGTCAAAACGTGGAAGGTCGGCGTTTGGATGCAAATCATACTCCTCACGCGGAGCCAGCCAAAAACGGTCAGTCATACCCCAACTGTCGAGTACGGGAGCATTTACAGGGATACGAACGCGGTACGTTGATACTGGCTCTGAAATCAAGCGGGCGAGGATACTGTATCCGATGTTCGTATTTCCGCCCGGATTGTAGCGTAAATCGAGAATAAGGCCAGTGATACCATCAAAATCATGAAATGTTTCATGGAATTTAGTGGATATCTGTGGGCTTTGAAAGTGTGGAAGGACAACATGCACAATACCGTCTTGCCAATGTTGAATCTCAAATTCTTTCACAGGGGGAGTTCTGGCAGCTACCCCAGTCCAAAGTATAATCCGTTCATCAGGCAATTTGGCTCGGAGGGATACCCGTTCGCCCTTGTTCCTGCGCAAGAGTGTATCTGCGACCTTTGCAGCAAGGTCTTGTGGAGTCGAAGCAGACGTACGTGACGCGACCAATTTGACAACTTCATCAATAGGGGTGCCGTCCACTTCGACAATCACCGATCCTCTGGGCAATTCGCCACCGCTTACCACCATGGAGACGCCCTGTTCGGTCACAAGTGGATCAAGTTGAAGAGCGGGATACGCCCATTTGTTTCTAATGCAGGCGGGAAATTGAACGAACGTATGTCCATCTCCAAGCGTGGCTGCAAATGATTGCAGAAATGTGTAGTAATCCTCTAATCCAAGCGGACCGGTATTCAATAAAGTTGACAGACATTCTTGAAACAATTCGTCCCAATTAACGCGACGCAGCTTCCAAAAGGGAAATACTTCTTTCGCCTTTGCCCAGAACAGACACAATCCATAAAGCTCATCGGTCAGAGACAAATTCGTCGGCTCGTGCGACGACAATGGTGGGGCTTTCGGATGATCAAAATCGCCCTGGAATAAGGCTAAGATCGTGTTGGACAATTTGGCATCAAGTATAGGTTCATCATGGTTGTTCCCCATTAATTAAAATATCCCCTTTCCACGGGAGTCGAAAAAGTAGTACTCTATTTTGGGATATTTTATATGATCGAGTATTCGAGTTGTACTGTCGCATAACAAGCTCATTACCGCAACAAGCATATCACACATGATTCGTATAAATGTCCAGCAGATACCCACTCGCCCCTTGCATGGCAAACAGGCAAAAATCAAGCCGCCCCGCCTTCTCAACGGAGCGGCCGCGTTTTAATATCCAAGCCTTGTGCTGTCTCCTGGCGGCAGTCCGACCGACGCGTCGCCGTAGATGATCCCCAATGGCGTGTATGTCTGCGGCGCCTGCGCCTGCTGCAACAGACTGTCATCCACCAGCCGCGTGAACCACCACGCGGGCACCCCAAACGTACTCGCCACGTTAGGCGCGCTCACAGTGAAGTCACCCGCCGGGGTGTTCACCGTGACGGTAAACGAGATGTGCGCGCCTTGCGCAAACGCCGTCGCCGGGTCGTTGCTCAGGCTCCACGCCGCCTCCTCCGGCTGGCCGTTCTTGTACACGCCCTTCGGGATATCCGTCCAGCAACTGAACACCTCCGACGCTGGCGGCGGCGGCTCGTCGAGGCCCAGGAGATTAGTCCCCTGCGTCTGCAGCGTCTCCGTGTTGAGAATCAGCGGCTTCGTCCATGTGATGCTCCCACCATCCGGGTTCGTCATTGTGAAGGTCACCGTGCCGCTCGTTGGAATGGCATGTGGTGAGCCAGTCCACACGTATCGGAACCCAAAGCCACCATCAACCCTCACCCACACCGTCGGCGTTTGCTGGCCAATCGGCGGGCCGTAGGTGTGGAACAGTTGGCCGTTCACCCAAACATCGCTCGAAATCTGGTTGGCGTTGGGCCCGCCAACTTCCCACCCTGTCCAACCATGCCGTTGGTACAGGTCACAGAAGAGACCGGGACACTGCGCCGGGTCCCACTGCTGCGACGGAACCGGCATCCACATGTTGGTCGGTGTTCCTGGGTCGTACGACAACCCAGAGATCTGACCGTTCGACACCGAATGCCTGTAGACTTGTGTCTTCTGTGTGGTGTTGTCTCCGCACCCGACAAAGACTCGGACGGTGGTGCAATGCTGGTTTCCGTCGGCGTCCGTCGTGCATCGCTCTTCATCCTGGTAGATGGGGTACGGGTCATGGCGCGTCCAGACCAATTCCTCGTCCCCGTTGCCAAGGCTCACCCAGTGAGCGTCCGAATCGTATGGCGCAGGACATTGACCTGAACCACCGCCACCGCTTCCGCCGCCACCTGAACCCCCTCCACCGGATCCGCCACCGCCCGAGCCGCCGTCATTGGACCAGGTAACGGTCACGGTGTTGGAGGCGATCTGTTGCCACGTCACCGTGTCAATCAGGTAGGCGACATACGTGTCGGTCAGCGGGCTCTGAGAAGTGGCCGTGGTATTGAACGACGTCACGTTCATGTCCGACCATGCTTGGTTGGAACCACCCAGGGTGCTATCACTGCCCTGGTCAACGATTTCAATCCCCCACGCATGGCCGTTGGACAACCCGCCCGTGCTGGCAGTCAGGGTGGAGGATTGTCCGACCGGCAAGCTCGTCGGATTCGCAGTCAGGACAATGCTGTCCTTTCCTGCACTGCCACCACCGCCGCCGGAGCCACCGCCTCCACTGCTGCCCACGGTGAACGTGGTTGTCACAGTGTTGCTTTGTCGGTCAACGCCATCCCACACAGAGGCGGTGACAGTGTAAGTCCCGTTCGGGAAGGTCACTGACGGCGTGATGTCATCCACGCGGTTTGAATACTGACTCCCGCTTTCCACCTGCACATTCGTGACGCCAGCATTGGACGTGTCGCTTGGTTGCCACACCACCTGGCCGTTCGAATTCCGGATCGTGATCTGGTCGAAGTGGTGCGTGGCCAGTTGCAGCCACAACGGCACGGTGGTGTTGAAATGCAGGGTGACGGTGTTGCCGGTGACGGTCGCCGAAATGCTGTTCGCCGTGGGCGGTGCGCTCGCACTAATCGAGAAATTGTGGTTGTACGTCGGGTAGGTCTTCCCTGTGCTAGGATCTGTGTACGTTCCTACGTTCGCTGTAAAGGTATCACCCGTGAACACGGCCCCCGACTCGTTGACCACGGTGGCGAAGGGGACAAATTGAGTTGTATTGCCTGTATCGAGGTCTTTAACAGAAAACTGTTGGCTCTGTACTTGAGCTTGCACAAAACTCAAGTTGCCCTGAAGGGTGCTTACCCACGAGGAAACATCCCCCGCATAAATCGCCAGGTAACCGTTGTTGGCAGACGAGTTCTGTGTGTCAATCTGGAGGATGTTGCGTCCGTTCACTTGGGCAAAAGCAATTTTCGCATTACCACTGAAGTTCGGCCAGCCTGGTGGAGGATTGTTTACACTGAAATCATCCCCACCGCCAATCGAGTAATAGTTCCCGGACGAGTCGTAGTAAAACACTCCAAGGGTGTCCGCATATGCTGGCGTTGCCACCAACCCTGCCAACAGTGCGGTAGTCAACGCGGAAGCGGCAGCAATCCGTCGTTTCTGGTCAAGCAATTGACATCACCTCCACCACGAGGCGACATGCAGGGCACACAAAAAGCCCCCTGCCAATAGCAGGAGGCGCTGAATAACGTCATGATCACGATCCGACGCTTTGTCCGTTATCCAATTGACCCGCTCCGTCGTCAATGGGTTTTGTGAAGTCAGGACTACCGTTGTAGTTCTTGTATGTCACCTCGAATCCAATCCCACCAAGCGGTGTCTCATTCATCGTCAACACCTTCAGTATGAACCCGTAGTTTCCGTTAGTGTTCGAGATTGTAAGCGTGGTCCCACCGTGATCCGGACCCGGCGGATACAAACCAGCCTCATTGCCGTAGATGAAGTTCTTGGCCGCGGCACCCAACGTCACATTCGTACCGTTGGTGTCCGGCAGCTTGATGTAGATCTTGGACCAGTCGGGAGAACCCCAGACTTGAATCTGATCGTAATACTTGGTTGCTTGCGCGATTCCGTCCTGATATTTCGCTTCGGGAACAGAGTCCTGAGCCACCAAACGGAATCCAGTCAACCAATTGGGATAAAACGGCACATGCAACGTGTAGACCCCGTTGCTCACCTTGTAACCGTTCAGCCACCACTTCAGGTTGTCGATGATCTGCGTCGCCTCATCCGCGTTGATTTGGTCGCTCGCGCTGGACACAGCGGTTCCGTCATACAGACCGTTGATCTGCGCCCACTTGAACGGGTCACTGGACGCCTCGTACTGCAGGTCATACGGATGGAACTGCCCCGCATACATAACGCCCTTCGACGCCGCCGCCCACTTCGCAAGCCAGTTCGCAATATCGCCCGCCGTCACCGGAGCGGTGGTGGGCGTCACCCCCGCATCCTGCATCGTCGCGTACTTCACAATGTCCCAGTTCGACGTGGCATTGAAGGCCGCCCACATCTGATCCGCCATATCCTGCTGCGTCACGGCCGACGGATTGCCAACGGTCATCGTCCAGTTGGTGCCGTCCCACCCCGGCGTGATACCGAGCCGCTTAACGGCCAGCTCCAGGTAGTAGATCGGCACATACGTCGTCGGCAGACCGCTGGCCGGGTCCGTGGCCGCCAATCGTGGCGCGTACAGCACCGTCTTGCCGTTGATCTGCACCGCCATCGTCTGCGGCGTCACCTTGCCGCTCGTCGGCAGGTTCGTCAGATCTACGTTCATCCCATCCGGCGCGGTCATCGACAACACACCGCGCACGCCGTCCCACGTGGTGTGGATTCCGGCCTGCGTCAGCGCGGTGTACACGTACCACACTGGCAGCCAGCTCGTCTGCGTGCCGCCCCACGGGTCCGCCGCGACAATGTGCTTCGGCGAGGACTCGACCACGCCGTTGTAGATGATGTTCGTCGCGTACTGCGCCTTCGCGGTCGCCGCCATCGCCTGTGGAACGAAGGAAGTCGTGGCGAGGATTGCGGCACTTCCCGCCAGAAGCGTTCCGAGTTTGATCTTCATGCTTCATCCCCTCCTGTACATTGCCGTGTTGTATGGCAAACGTCCGACTGTCTATTGGCTCTCGCATTCGCTGGCTACAGTATACTACTATTCCATTTGTATATAAATATCCTTTGTTTACCCAAAACCTCTAAGCACACTTTCGTCATCATTATGGCGACAGCATGGCAAAACGAAAAAGGCCGCCCACGCATTCTTGTGGACGACCATCCGCCTTGCAAGCGCAATCAACCATTTATTGAGAAATAATGAAATCTGCGATAGAATTTCCGTGGGAGGGTCAAACCTCTCTCTGCCGCCCCCTTTGACGAAAGGGGGTGATAGGGATGCTGCGAGACATCGCCTTAATGCTCGCGGTGTTTCTGTGGGGGCTAGCTCGTGTGGGCTACGCTGTCGCAGAAATCATCAGAGCATTAAATGGCGAACCCCGCCGCAAGGTTGGCGCCAAGGCGGGGCCGCACTCCCAACGCAGGAGGGGTTAACCCTCCTGCCATTTTCAGTGTTATTCTACCACGCCCCTGTTTATTCCGTCCATAACCGCAAGCCCTCAAACACGTCTCCTCAATACCTCCAAGACCGACGCCTTCCACCGAATGACGTACTTCGTCGTCGAAACCCGCCGATTTGGGTGGTAAATCTCAACCGGCATCAACTTCGCGTACCGCTTGCCCGCATCAGTAAGCTTCCATTCCCTATCGGCCTCGTCCCAGCGCTGCAGTCCCGCCTCAGCCAAGAGCCGGTTCATCCGCTTGCCGGACATCGGTAGATTCATTCTACGCCCAAGCTCCGTGGGCGAATACGTCTCCTCCGTATCGTCTTCGCGCACTAGCCGCTTGAACTCGCTCAAATCAACTCCGAACTCCTGCTCTGTGTGCGACAACGCGACGAGCGCCGCCGTCCCGTCCGACACGCCCAAAAGTTTGCAGAGGCGTTTCTTCTGGCTGACAGCGGTGACAATGTTCCGCCACGAAATGCGGTTGACAGCTCGGGCCACAACCTGCGGCGCAGACGCCCGCGCTTCCTCTTCGACGTTGAGCAAATACGACCGCACCGTCTTGGCCACTACGCTGTCCCTCAGCAACATCCCAATTCGCAGGATTGCGCGACGGGGGATCAGCGTCAACGAACGCGCTTTGGGAGACACAATTCCAGACCTTGCCTCCGGTAAAATACCGGAAACAAACTCTGTCAACTCTTGCCCCCGTAATACGTGAAGTCCGTCAGATTCCAATTCCCCTCGATGATTTTGAATCACCTCTTCAACCGCGTCCCGGTGCACTTCGTAGTAGCCCGCCACCATCTCGACCGTCGCATTCACGTCGTCCGGCAGCAGCGACAACGCCTTGACCTTGTTCAACACGTCCACCCGATCCGACAAACGGTCCCGCAGCTCTCGGACCTCCAACAACACGTCCGCATTCACGCCGCTTCAGCCTCCTGTGAGCAATGTTTCTTCATTCGTCGGAGGCTTGCAGGACAAAAAAAGCGCCGTCTCTCACGGCGCCCTGAACTCTTTACTGACTTCCCCTACACCACCACGGCGTCTGCAGTGACCCCGTTCTGTTCCGAGAACTGCAAATCCACCCGCACACGGTGCGGCGACACCGACTCACGCTCCGCAACAAACTCCGCAACTGCATCCACCATGTCCTGCTGGCTCAGTATCCGGTGCCGCCAGCCGCCGATTCTCGCATCCGCCGCGAACCTGCCATTGTCGAACTGCAAGTCAACCTCTACCTGTTGCGGCGCGCATCCTTCCCTCCGCACGACGTATTCGCAGCAGGCATCGACCATCGCTTGTTCGTCCAGATACATCGCGACACCAGCCCCCGAATCATCCGCCGCGGCCTGCGACACGGTTGCGAACACGTCCGCGCGCTTCCTGCCGCGCAGACGCCGTACCAGTGCCACGATGGCCAGCACCACGGCGGCCAACAAAATCAAGTCAAGGATCGTGCCGACCCATGACCACCCCGAAGCAGCCGCTGCCATCCCCGCAGGCGCTGCCCCGATCACCCCGGAAGCGTATACCGGCGCTGCGGTGTACGGTGCCGACCATCCCCAGCCGAACGGATGCAGCATGCTGCCCAGCAACATCCCCGCTCCAAACGACGCCACGTGCCCGGCTGACAACGACGGCCTCTGCACAGTGCCCGATGTGTACCCGGAGTTGGGCGTCCGGACGTTCGGTGACGGCGACTGGTAACCGGAATGATACGTGGAACTCGAACCGGTTGTCGTACCAACGCTCGAAGACGGGGTGGTGTACCCAGAACGGTACGAAGAACTGGAACCCGCCGTCGCCCCGGCTGCACCCCGGCTTCCCGATACGGTGCCAGCACTTAACGACGGAGCGGTGTAGCTGGAGTGATACGCGGAACCGCTACTGAACGTGGAAGAACTCGACACTCTAGACGAGTACGTGCTTCCGCCTCGATATGTGGCCGCGTCAGCAATCGTTGGCTGAACGAGCAACAGACAGGCGGCCATCGTCAAAATCCACCGGCGCATTTGCACGAAATTGCCCCTCCCTCATTGTGCATGATAGCACAGCCCACGAGCTTCGGATTCGGGTACTGGCGGGTCGCCCACCTCGCTTCTTGTCAAGTGCTCAAGCTCCGCGCTCGGTCCGCCTCAGCCTCGGACTCTTGTCTCCGATGATACGTGGTGCTGTCTTCGTGAAAGGGATGACTGCACGGCAAAATAAAACGCGCCGCCCAATCGAGAATGGACGACGCGCTGTAAGGTTTCACCGGTATGTGCCACCTCAGTTGACCTTCTTCCGAATCTCCTCGGCCTCTTTCTCCGACAGTCCGGTCCAGCGTACCACATGGCTTACCGACGCCCCATCGCGGAACAAACGTTCCGCAATTTCTTGACGCTCTTCCCGTCTTACCTCCTGCTCGATCTCCCGCAGCAACTCCGTCATCTCCAACACCCTCCTCAGCCGTTCTTTTTGCTCCGGCGCCAGAATCCGCGCACTGAATCCAAGGATCAGCGCCGCCAGGTAGTTCTGCGCCACAAGGAGGCTGGTCTGATCTCACCTTATCGGTTTGGAAAACACCTTTTTGCGGCCATAGTTGTTTCTTGAACACCTGTGTTCAGGCACCATGACACATATTCCGTGCTAATGTCAGCGCCTGCTCTGTCGATTCGATGAGGGTCTTATCGCCTTTTTCGAGGCGTAGTTTCAGCGCTTCTTGCAACAACTGTACAGCGTCTTCAGGTGCACCTTGTTCAAGACGACATTTTCCAAGATGTTGCAAGACGAAATCCTTGTAGTTTGACAGTACTTCTTCATCCGTCCAAGTCAGTGCGACGCGCAAAAGACGCTCAGCAATCTGGTAGTCTCCGTTATATTTTCTCGCTTCCGCCAAACGAATCGTGTTTACAAGTTCACCTTTTCGGTCACCGAGCATTCTACATCGAAATACTGCGCGTTCAAGATAATCTATCGCTTCCGTCGTAAGCCCAATAATTCTACATGCGTTTCCCAAGTACCCAAGCAATCCTACCGTGGCATCTAGGTGTTGGCTGGCTTCCGCCTTATCTAGTTCCGACAGTGCTTGGTTGATTGCTGCTCTTAATGCGTCAACATCAGTTGGTATTTCTCGTAGACGCGCATCAAACTTTGTGAGACTCCTCAAATCGGGCAGGTTCAATAAGTTCATCTCTTTGGAAAAGAACAAGCGCCGTCCGCAAAGACGGCTCTTCAGGTTTTACCCATTACTACTCACGGCCCTGCCGTAAAGCGAAACAAACCATCAGTTCAACCTGCGCCGAATCTCCTCCGCCTCTTTCTCCGACAACCCCGTCCAACGCACGACATCGCTTATCGACGCCCCGTCACGAAACATCCGCTCAGCAATTTCTCGCTTACCCTGCTGCACCCCCTGTTGCATCCACTTTTCCTTGAATTCCTCTTCAAACTCCCGAAGCAAATCCGTCATCCTTAACACCTCCCTGAGCCGTTCCTTTTGCCCCGTCGTCAGAACCCGTGCACTGAACCCGAGAATTAAAGCCGCCACATAATTTTGTTCGTCCCGGTCGGGAATTTGTCGCACCACATCTACGATGTCTTCAAACGCCTCGTCCCGCGTCCGGCGCTCGAACCGCATATAGAACGCAAACGACAACCGGACCCGATCCCGTTCTGTCCACTCGCCGGTGTCCAGGTGCCGCTTAACCGCCTCCAACGCGGCATCGCCGTCCAACTGGTTCAAGTACACATTCTCCACGCTATACTGGAAACTCCCCGCATCGAGCTTGGAAGGCGCTTCGTGAACATCTCCAGTGTACAGCACCACCGTCCGCACCTTGCGCCGATGGCGCTCCGCTATCGCTACATCGTACGCGGCAAACCGATACAAGGCGGGTTCACGCGTCGTCTGGAACTCCATGTGCAACAACCGGCCGTCGTCCAGTTCCAACATGACATCGGTGTACTCCTGCCGCACCTCGACCTTCGGGATCTCCGTAGGCAGCGCGCGCACCACATTCGCGTCGTGGATGCCGATCACATCCAGAGCGCCATTTGGCACCGCGCCCGTCAAATGCTTTGCAACGATGTCGTTTGCGTTTCTTGGTGTGCTCATCGTTCCCTCCGTGTAACCAGTATAAACCGGGCCACTCTTGGCGACCAGACATGCGTAGCAGCGCCAATTACGCACACCGCGTCTTCTCGCACTCCTCGTCCTTCCACTCCGCCTCAACGTCAATCGTCTCGCCCTTCGGCATCCTCGCGATCCGCCGCTTCCGAACCGCTTCACGACCAGCCCTCCAACCATGCCGCACTGCCCAAGCCGTCGCGCATCCGGCAAACATCACACCACGAAGCGCCCATACCGTCATCCACCAAGCAGCGCGCAACGCGAACTGACCCGCTCTTGCAATGAGCCGCTCCAACTCCTTCCAGAACATTGCCGTGTAGGCAAGGGCCAGAAACATGAACAAAAACGATAGGAACAGATAGAAGAACCACCGTCCTGGGGTATGGCGAGCGAACTCCGGCAGCTCTGGCGAATTCATCGGGATCGCCCAGTAGTGGATAGACATCGCGATGAAGCCGACAAACACGAACAGCGTGATGAAATTCAGTCCCCGGATCAGCGGCCAAGGAATCCGCCTCATACCCGCACCTCCTTCCGCGACCGCAACCAGGCAACCCAGTCTCCTCTGTCAACGCGCGGCGCGCCGGCCGGAATGCGGCCCGTCATGTGGTACACCCAGCCTTCCGCCGCGCCGTTTAAGTCCCTCACCACAGTTCGGTCGTAGAATCGCGGATAACCCTCCAGCCTGTCCAGCGCCACGAGTCCGTCGTCCGTGACCTCATCCCATTCGCCCACCACCACACTGTCACCATCCAGCGCCGCAGCCGGGAACGCACCGAGATCGTACATCTCTCCCCGGATGCTTCCCTCACCCAACTCGCGCACCAGATGCGGCTCCATGACCCGGCGATTGCCCTGTCCCTTTCGCAACGTTCCGTACACGAACACGACATGATTGGAAGTCATTACATTGCCTCCCTTTAATTTCCTGTTATAGCGTTAGTATACTTGTTATTGGTATTTTTGTAAAGACTCGCAGAATAAAAATGGACCGAACCTGCTGGGGTTCGGCCCCGAAGTGTCTCAGTCAGGCGAGCGGGGCGCCGTCGCACCACAGTTCAACTCATCGCGTCCAAAATCTCCGACAGACTCAATTCGGCGCAGGCCAGCGCGGTATCCGCAACCCCGTAATACATGCGAATGACGTCCCCCTGTACAGTCGCACCGCACGAAAACACCACGTTGCCGAAAAATCCTTCAGTCTCATAAGGCGCTTCGGGAGCCAGCAGCGGTTCTTCCGTGCGGTCAATGACCCGAGCGGGATCGTTCAGATCCAGAAGAGCTGCGCCCATACTGTAGCGAAGTTGGCTGTCCACCCCGTGGTACAGCAACTGCCAACCCCGCTCGGTGCGGATGGGCACCGCGCCCGCTCCGACGCTACCCCGTGCGACCCGCGCGACTGTAACGAGGCACAGAATCCGTGGCCGTGGGACTCTTGTGAGCATGAACCTCGATTCCAGGTGACAATGACACCTGGAAAACCACCGGCAAATTAACGGAACGTCATCACTTAATCATTCACAAAGAGCAATGTAAAACGATATTCCTTCTGAGTTTGCTCATGAACTCTTTGTCCCTTAGGAACATTAGGCCGTAAGCCCCTGACGAAGCCTCTAAGTTATCTAGCAAGTAGGGCAGATAGGTGCACTTCGCATGTTTAATATCGACGAAATTCTTCGGGGTCTCCCCGAAGTTTATCTTCTTCTCAATTACGTAGTGTTGTTGTCCATATAAGAGGATACTCAGCTTCTTTAAACAGTATTAATAATCAACTTTAAACGGAAACCAGTAATATAGGATTATGGTATATAAATCGGTCATAGTGAATAGGTAGAAAAAGAATCTTAACGGTATGCTGGCCATAACCCGACTCATCGAAGCTGTCTTTTGTTGCGTATATATGAAAACAAATAGAGTCACAATTATAGATATGTGAATCCATAAATTTTTTAAAAAGTATACATATTCCCCAAAAGCCCAAGTAATAAATGCGGGTTGTTTCGAATGGGATACAATATGTAAAGAACCCGAGAAATAATCGGGTATTAAAGGTGAGACAAGCAAGAATACAATTCCCATCAAGACCATACATAGCGCCACAGGAACACAATGAGCAGAGAATCTTACAAAAGAATATATAGGTATGGTGATTCTTAATATGAACTGCATAAATGCCGGGAATTCGTATTTTCGCCTACTTTCCGTCTTTAGCTGAGCGTTTGCCCAATCTCTCGTTAAGATCAGAAATGCAAGTACAACACCTAAAGCGATGCCTTTTCCAATAGCAGCCACTTTTACTTACACTCCGTCTTCAAGAAGACTTGAGAAGACTTGAATAGTACTGTTCCATTAATCTTGTATCAATTACAGCGCGAGACCTGCTTCCATTAGGTGTCCCCTTTCGGGCTTGTATCCACGGATCTTCCATATGTGTTTTCTGTTCCAGCCATCTTGCAGAACGATGTCCATAAACCTCCCATACAGCATCAAGAACTGCTTTGACCTCATCACTAACTTTGATGTCATCCTCGTAAGGAGGAATTTCCCTGTACCCAAATGCTCGGTAATTCATGTAAACAGTCGGGGAAACAGGGCCATGCGCCCACGCCTCCAGTTCTTCGTCAAAAAGAAGCTCATGCCGTAATGCTAAATACCATGCCTGAGCATAATACACCAATTTCTGCAACTTCAAGTGCGTAATTGCCCACTTTGTTCCGGGGCGGCTCTTGTTAAGAAAATACTTCGCCACATCCATGACAGACATTTTTGCTGCCACGGCCCCCACCTTCTCCATATATGGTCATTGTAATTATAAAATAATTGCAGGTGACATCCCAAGTCGATAAACGCTTTCGGCCATGTCAAGTCTCAGAAGTTAAGACCTCACCATCAGACAATCGTGAATGAACTGCGTACGATTTCCCTTGGGCAATATTTGACCCATGGCCGGCCTGTATGAGGGCAGGTCAGTGCCAGGAAGTTCACGGCCAGCCATTCAGTGGCGGCCTGCCGTTTACAGACCAGCATCTCACGTCCCGAAGAGCTTGTGCGCACTGTCAGGACATCGTTCTGCTTCTTACACGGTGTTACATGCGTCTTCCCATTGGCACCGCGCAACCATAACCTGCACGAGACGATCCGCCCAGATTCACCCCATCTGGTCACGTCCCCTCGTACATCGACGACATGCGACATTGCCGCTGTCCCCCGGCCGCGCGTTCGACTCTCAATGAACCGCCAAACTCCACAATACCACGACTCCTGTAACGTACACCAATGTCATGACAACGCGCTCGAGAATGGGTTCCAACGCCTCTGTAATGAGAAGTACACTTCGTATTATGCGCACTGCTGCGGGTAATTCATGTCCATTTGGGCGCCGCGTCCGTGCCAAAGCATAGAGAGAAGTCCACATCCCCGTTGTCATCCACAAGCCGCTTCAATTCCGATAGCACTTCTTCTCGTTTCGATATCGTACACCTTCTCCTTCTCGCCCCAATAATCAGGCCAGACACGCTGTACGGGTGAAAGAGCGGACGAATACACTCGTAACCAGGCTGGATGAAGCGATCGAACCACTCTAAGGTTATCGTGTTGTGCTCCATGCAGGTCTCTCCAACCTACCGTAACATTACTCCGGCGTCGTGCTGAACGCCTTTAGCAGCCCCTCGTCCACCACATCGATCTGCACCTCGCCGATCCGCCCCAGCGGGTCACGCAAAAACCCACGCCCCTTCTCAAACGCCTGGAATACCTCGACATAGTGGTTCAGATCTCTTTCATCCTCCAACGGCAGACCGAGCAGCCTCACGGCATGCTGCACCTGAGCCCGTGACGTAATCCGCCCAACAAAGCACCAGCCCAGGCTCGCCGACACGTCGTCGTTCTCCGATCCCTCTTTCGGCAGCAGCACGTCCGGGTTCTGCACCGCCATCATCAGGACCAGGTTCATACTGCGCCCGAGCAGCAGCATCCGGTTCAGAAGCGCCCGACCTTCTGGGATCGAGCGCAAAATCCAAGCCTCATCCACCGCGAAGAACTTCTTTACAGATTGTGGTGCCATGACCAAGCGCCGGAACGCGATCTGCGTCACCAGATACAAAATCGCCACCGCGAACCGCTGCGAATCACGCCACGCGTCCGGCACGCTGCCCGGGTCCGGGAAGTCCAGACCCATAATCGACGCCACCACCAACCGCGCCCGGTCGTCCATCACATTGTCCTCGCCATCCTTGCCAAACAGCGCCCGGCCCGTCTCCCCGTCGCGGTAATGCTCCAACAGGCCCAGAAACAGGTCTGCAACGTCGCGCTCTTCCTCCCGGCGCTGTTCGTCCCTGCGCTCGGCGTCAAGGCAAAGCAGGAAATGGTCCATGTCCCACTTCTCGCCCTCGTACAGCGCGGCCAAGGCCCGTTGCAGCACAAGCGACGCACGTTGATCCTCCCGGCGGGTCGTCACGTTGAGCAACACCCCCAGGAACCCTTCCGCGATGAGCCTGGATTCCCTTGCGTCACGCCCAAGCCGGAACGGCGAGAAACGCAGATCGCTTCCAGCGCCAAACGTCCACCACACGCTCTCCTGCGGCCAAAGCCCAACCAGCGCCCCATACTCGCCCTGTTTCGGGTCTACCACCGCTCCCATCGAGTTCCACTGGAGCATCGTGTCCGCTGCGTACTTCATCCCGACCGACTTGCCGCTGCCCAGCGTCCCGACGAACGCCGCAGCACCGCTGCGGTTCAGCTCCCGCATCGCTCGAAACCAGTCCACCCATACCGGCCGGCCGCTATGGGCCATCTTGGCAAACCACATCCCCGTCGGGTCGCCCACCTGTGCCGTGCCCAAGGCACCTGATGCCGCGAGCATCGTCGGGTCCGCCGGGATCGACCATGCCTTGTCCACGCCTCCGGACTGTCCCGGAAAGAACGCCTGCCAGATTTTCAGGGCGTCCCCCGGCGGGTGCACAAGCTGAATGGCCCCCTGCAACCGTTCTTTCAACAGTTCTTCCCGTCGCAGCATCTCCAACTCGTTGTCTGCCCCGACAGCGAAGAAAGCATGAAACACTGAGAACGCCATGCCCGCTTTCAGCTTAGCTTCCAGAGCCTGCGCGTCCTCCAGCCCGTCGTAGATGTCCCAAGGCACATCTCCCGTCTGCGCGTACTCCTCGCCCTGGGCGACGACGATCTTCTTGCGCCGATAGACAATCTCCCTGGCTCGCTGCGGGGAAAGGATCTCGAAGTGCACACAGGTGTCGACAGGGATGTTCAACTTCTCCAAGGGCAGATACAACCACTCGTCGCCAATGGTCTCAAGCCGCTCAGGCATGCTCGCCGCTGCCATCACCGACTGGTACGATACCTGCCCGTCGCTGTGCTCCACCCGAATCCGGAACGTGTCCTCTCGCACCGCCGCCGAGGCGAGAGCCAGGCGCAGCGGCCGCGGCCGAATCACCACTTCGCCGCCCTCAATGGTCACCGTCCGAGGCAGAGGATCAGGAAACACCACCGGCCAGGGCGCCAGACCGCGATGATACGGTGCCCTGTGCAGCAGTTCCAGTTCGTGCGGAGTGGCTCTCGCCAACGCAGGGATGACCGCCTGCAGGCGGTTGAAGGTCCGCAGTTCCGCATGTGCAGCCGCCTCGATGTCGTGTTTGGTCAACACGGGAGATTGGACCCGTGCCACTTTGCGTTTGGTGTAGCCCCAGAACCGCAGGAACTGATCGGCGACGCGCTCCCGAATCCGGTCAGGCCGGTCCAAAACCTGACTCCAGGCCGCTGCAAGCGGCGAGGCGAGCGGCAAGATGAGGAATGTCAGACGCTCAAACGAAGGATGCTCGCGCAGTTGTTCGGCCACCAGTTCCATGTGTGCGCGCCAATGCGGATGCTTGCTGAAGGCAGCCATGCGCGAAGTCACTTCCTCCGCCGGAATCGGCACCGCGACACTCAGGATTTGGCCGCTACCGCGGTACGTCTGGAAGAACACCTCAAGCTGGCGGTAGATGCTGCGCTTGACGGCGTCCGGCTGGTTCTCGTATGGCAGTGCGGGCAACCGGTACACGCCGTATGCGGTCCCGTTGTCGAGGAACAGTATGTTGTCGTGCCAAAAGAGCGTGTGCATGAAAAGAACCCCCTCTCGAATAGAGGGAGCGTGGAGGACAACTAAGTGTTCGTGGCATTGTCCCCCCTATTTTGGGACATGGCAGCATTGTCTCTATGGGTATCACAGTATACGACGGGGAGGGAATGCGTTGGCGACCAGCGAGGTCATCTTGTCGGCTGAATTGATTCTGGTTGACACATTCGAGGTTCTGGCGACCTACCGAAGACGGCGGTCACCGGGGTGTTGATAGATACCTTCATCGTTCGGCCGTTCATCGTGCCAAGCCTCCCGGTGCTTCTCGATCGGACCGCCTTCTGGCCGCGGCGGATGGTACAGACCGGTTAACTAGGCGCTCGCCTATCCACAAGACGACCTTTACCCCATACACTACAGTATCCGAGGAAAGGAGCGAGATCATGGCCAAGAACAAGAAGAGTCAGTATGTCATTCTCGACCTGGGGAAGAAAATCTCTGCAGATGAATTGATCTGGGAAAAACAAGCTACGCTGGCACTCGAAATCATCAGAGAAAATAGTTCTAATCCGTACAGTCGATTACACGTTCACCGTGTGATTCCGTGCAGATTTGAACGCGGAAAGTTGTACAGAACGTGAGAACTTAGGGCTGGCGAGAAGAGGTGCCAGTTCATGGAGCACCTCTCCTCGCTTAAAAGCCTTAATATACAGGTACTGTACGGCAGGTTGTTACAGCGACCGGAACCAACAAGAAGAATAGCACATAGATGTTCAGGAAAACAACGCCTAACCAATATGGTGATTCCAGTTTTCAGGACAAAATTTCTTGAACTGCTAATCTATATCCTCACCTCATGTCCTCTCCTGCCCCTTTTGTTGAAGGCAGGTTGGTAATGGAAATCCCCGGACTTCCCGGGTGTTCGACGCAGGCGGATACCGTGGAAGGAGTCACGATGCGTGTGTCGGCGTGTAGACCAATTCTCCATTGTTCTCAGCCGCCCAGTTCCGGACACGCTCATGATCATGCGGCGAAAAGTTGTCTAGAACGATGTACAGCCGCTCGGAACAGTGATAACGACGGCGCAGCACCTTCAGAAAACGCAGGATGTCTTGAGGCCTTTTCGAGTCCGAAACATGCCCATACAGTTTGTCGGATTTCAAATCCAGTGCAGCCAGAAGGTGACGAACACCGCGCGTCCGATGGTAATCTCCGGTAACCGGTTTGGCTTAAGTTTCTACGAACCATCCTCGACCCGCACATGGCTGAATCGACAGTGGTCCGAATTCGTCCAGACAGATCACTGTCCGTCCTTGGACGGATTGTTGTACAACGACTGGATTCGTTCTTTTACTCTAGAACCCTGAATCGTTTGACTTTTTCCAGGTCTGCGTGTGTTGATAGGTTATGTCTCGCATGCTCTTGCCCGGTCCAGCGAGCGAAGGCCCGGATTGCGGACACCGCCACAGATACGGTGCTCGGGGACTTCTTGTGCGCCGTCATCCAGTCGATAAACTGCTGAACATCCGCCCGCGTCAATCGCGCCATGTCCCCACCGGCACCAACCAGCCAGTCCCGGAACCGATTCAACCAGTACACATACATTTGCTTCGACCGATCACTCTTGCCTGCCATGTGCTTATCGACCAGCGCGCGGATGTCCACCCCGGCACCACTCCTCGATGAAATAAGCGCAATGAGATTTTAACGACACAATTTTAGTCTGTTACGATTCCATTTCTTAGTGAATGCACGACGGTGCCACAAGGATTCAACGTCATGCACGTTCGGCAAATGTGTCGTAAAATGCCATTTTTACGCCGGAATTTCACGTCATCCGCCTGTCAATGGGCAGCAGATTGAACCAAGACCCATACCATCAATGCACCAACTACACCCATCATGGCCAAGACCAATCGTCTCATTATCGGTTCCAAGGCTTCTGCGATCAGGAGAACACTCCGTTTGAAGAACACCGTGGCAGACAACCCGTGTCCCTTCGGGAGATGTATCCGTTCCATCGCGTAACGAAGTCGACTGATTCCTCTCATCCTCCTATCCATCTCATCAAACACAGTCCTGTAGTCCAAGTAGGATTTCACAAGCGTCGCACACAGCCTGCGGAACTCCTTGTCTCCGTCTGATGTAGACAAGTCCAATAACCGTATCTGTTCATATGTAAGGCTTCCAACCACATCCTGGTTGGCATCCACCAACTGTTTCAGTTTGGTAAGAACTTCTTCCCGCTTCAACGCGTACATCTTCTCATCCCAGATGATAAGTCCAGACACGCTATATGGGCTAATCAAAAGACTGACAATGTCGTAACTCGGCTTGACGAAATGTTCGAATTGAGTCCTTGTGACCGAACTGTACTCCATGCGCTTAACCTCCCGTTTGGAAAGCACGATGGACGATGTCATAGAAAAGAGCATCGAAAAAACGTCGGTCAGAATGGTTGTCCGAACATCCCACAAAACGCCGCAACCCCCTTTTTTTACTGGGGGTTCGACACAATTTGACATCTTCCTCTAAACGACTGCATTTCCCTAAATCGACAGCCATCCCATTGCGGCGTATCACATCATGCCGCGGCCTCATGAACCCCGAGCACCCTGCCAAGAGCAACCAGGTCCCGCATCCCTTCTGCAAACTCCTCCGCCGTGTTTGGCCAATCGTACCCGAGCAGCCGCTCCCATAAAACCCAAGGGTCATGACTGACAGCGGCGCCGCCATCCAACACCGGCTCCTCGTATCGAAACACCAAGGCCACCTCGTATGCTGCATCCAGCACGTCTTCGTATAGTACGCGAAGCCAGCGCTGACGACTCGCCGTCTTACAATTCCAGGTCGCCAGCCATATCTCGGCCAACACACCCAGTTTCGCGTACAACCTCACTACCGCCTCGCGCTCGCGCTGTAATTGCCGAGCGGTTGACAGCTTGTCCATTTCCACTTCTCTCACGCTCCCAACCCCGGAGTATCGTCCCAAAGCGCCAACTGCACCGACTGCGCCCGGCGCAACTTCTCCCTCGCTCGTTCAACGTAACTTTGCACCGATGCCCGCGAAACGCCCAACGCATTCGCAATCGCACTGAACGTCATCCCACGCTCATAAGCGAACAGACACACCGCCTCCCGCGTTGTCATGATCGTGCTCCAGGCCACCAACACCCGCTGGTAACCCTCGTCCTCCGCCTCCGAACCCTCGTCCACCACTCCCGCCTTTCGCCGGGCCGCCATCCGGTCCAGATCGCTCAGGTCCCCAACCAGAATCTCCCGGTGTGTCGTCCTTGTAAATCCCTCCATCTTGCAGATCGCATAATCCAACGTCCTGATCATGCTCTCGCACAGCTTCGCGTCCCGTTCGTACCGCGGGTTCGTCCGCGACAACCGCTCGAATGTGCTGCGCGCCTCCTTCACCTTCTTCAACGTCTCCTCGTACTGTTGAATCAAGTCCTCCAGCCCCCGGCGCCCCATAACCTTCACCTCCAATTCAAGTTCCTAACACCCCGAGCGGGTATGCCGACTTCCGTACACGTCCGACAATCGCGAATCCAACATCAGGACACCTGGAGACGTGGCCTTTCCCGCACTTCTTGTGCAGATACGGAACTCGCACGGCTTCAAACTGCACCACGTCCCCTGGTCGCAACCGCAGCCGCAGAAATGCCCGGCCGTCCTGAATCCATGTGTGGTCCCGCACCATGCGCCCCGCCCGGTCCCGGACCTCGAACAACAGCACCCGAACCGCGCTGCGCGGATACCGGGCTGCAAGTACCGCCCGGACGAACGTTGCTGAAAAGGTCTCGGCAGGTTGACGCCGCTCAGACGCCTGCCCGCCCCCGCGTGCAGTTACTTGCCTCCGCGCGGTCGCCAACATTCCTTACACCCCATTTATCCACAACCAAGGACGAGTTGTGCACAGGTTACCCACAGACTTGTCCACAGTTCACACAGGACTATGCGCTTTTCCCCAGCACCCTCCGAATGCTCCATTCCAGGTCCGCGTCCAGCCTCTGGACGTTCTCCAGTACCCAGTTCAAGTAGTCTCTGGGCACCTCCTCCAGTAACTGACCCCGGTGTTTCCCGAACGGCATCGTTCGCACTTCAACCGGACCTGCCACAAAATTGAACAACGCCGCTGGATCGTCCTCGTATCCGCGTGCCAGGTACGCTGCCAGTTCGCGTTGAAACACGTGCGCTGTCACCACGGCGTCACCCATCGCGCGGTGGGGCAGCCCGACGTCGATGTCGATCCCGAGCCAGTAACGCAGCGTCTGGTTCTGGAAATTAGGCGCGTCGGGCCACAAATGTTGGGCAAACCGCTTCGAGCATAGCCACGGCCTTCCTGTTTCGGGCAGCATCGAACGATCAAACTCGGCGTTGTGAGCAACCAGGACGGCGCCCTCAACTAGCTCCAACACTTGCGGCCACACAGCTTCCAGCGCGGGCTTGTCCGCAACGTCTCGATCCGTGATATGGTGTACCGCCGACGCCTCGGGCGGGATCGAACACCCAGGATGAATGAGCGTCGAGAATACTTCCCTTGGCCCATTATTCAACCCGCGAGCGCGATCTCCACGACGCGCCCGTGCGGTGGCAGGCCGGTAGTTTCCGTGTCAATGACAATGAATCTGGTATCCGACAAACAGGCCATCACACGTCACCTCCTCGCACAACGTCCCAAACCACCTCACACATCTCCCGCGCGTGCATCCTGGTCGTGTCGATCACAATGCCCCTTGCGTCCTGCCAAGCCTGCTCGGTTTCATCCTCAAACGTCCGCCCATCCGGCAACTCGCCGTCTCGCGCCAGCACCCGCCGCTCGCGCACGTTCCTGGCCGCGGTCAGCACAATGACAACAAATCCTTGCTGGTGCGCCCAGACCGCTTCTTCCAGTGTTCGGCCATCATCGATGACCAACGGTCCCGCCGTTGTCCGCAGCCGCTCCTCCGCCGCGAACAACAGCGGATTCGGCTGAAACTCCCGCAGAAACCGCCCGACCTTCTGCAGGTACGGACGCCGTACCGCCTTACCCGCTCCTTTCAGCCACGGCACCGCGATGTCGAGCACCGCGTCCACCGGCGCGGCCAGGGCATACCGTGTGTAGCCATACCGTTCACACAGGCACTGAGCGACGGTCGTCTTGCCCGCGCCCATCGGGCCGATCAGGAAGACATGGCGCACGGCACATCACCTGCTGAAATCTCTATTTCGACCCTCGGCCGTTCGCGGTCGACGTCGAAGTCCATCTCCCAAACGAGTACCCAACGGTCATCCGGATACAGCACACCTTCCAGCGCGTCGAGCAACACCTTCTCCCGGTTGTTTGCGTCCGCTCGACGCCAGTCCGGCCAAAAGTACCAGAGCCGCAGATACACCTTGGTTCGGGGCGGCGGCATGGACCAACCGGTTTGCATGGCCCACGCCTTGGCCAACCACGCCGCTTCTTCCCGAAACCGCTCCGCTTCGCGGGTCAACACCCGCATCCGCCTGCCGGATGGATGGACAAAATTTCGATAGGCATGATTGAGCGTTGGGGGAAGCGGCAGAATCAGGCGCCCACGGCTTCCCATCTCGTCCTTCTTGGTCGGGCTCATGGCCTCACTCCCTTGACGCATCGATTTCGACCTGGCTTAGCCGGGGGCAGTAATAGTCCCACCCCAGGACCAGACCGTCCGTTTTTCTACGCCTTTGCACCCGGACCAACACCCGGTCGATTTTCGCCACGTCGGTGGTGAACATGGGCCGCCAATCCTTGTTCGGTTTGCTGGAGGGCAGATACCGAAACGCTGACAGGCCTGCTGGGATCACCGCCACCACTTCACCGCGCTTGTCCTTCCAAGTCCCTTGCGCCTGGCTCGTCCAGCGCACGCGGTCACCGGGTCGCACTGGCGCCTCAATCGGCCGGATCAAGTTCGCGTTCGTCGCCTTCTCCATTCGTGACCACCTCCACACATATCTCGCATTGCGCGCACACCGCACCGCCACAGCCAAGGTACTCGCTCACGACTTCCCGCATTCCGGGTACCTTGGGAGACATGGTCCCAACGCCGTCTGGCGCATCCTGCCTGGTACGCGGCTTGTTTAAGCTACCGAATGAGACTCACCCTCCCCTGTTCTGCTGCCATCCTGCAAACGATTCGCGTACGCCCAAATATTTTCAGGCTCCGCGTACTCCGCCGCGCAGTCCCTGCACAACTCGCTCCAGCGCCAACCGTTGTCCTCCGTCAGGGTCACACCGCACAGCCTGCACCGGGCGCCGCGCTTGTCCACTTTGAACCCATCAAACCGCTTCATGCTTCGATCCCGCCTCCTTGTCCAACTCGACACGGATGATTCCGTCGTCCAACAGCACCTCACGAACTTCTCGCGTCGCAGGTTGGTGGGCCAATTGCGCTGCCAGACTTTCAAACGTGACACGCATACTGCCCGCAGTTTTCACGGCCGGGAACTTCACCCAACAAACGTCAGGCATTTTCGGTCGATCTGGAATGTCCAGCGACCTGCGGCGTGTCGCCGTCGCCCTCGTGCCCTTCGCCATTTCTCTCCCCCCACCCGTGCTTTCCAGGGATACCGCCCTTCTATCAAACAGCGGATTGTACGGCATCGGCGGTGTCTCTCGCTGCGGAAGCCCCTGCCGCGAACAGCTTCACCCTGTGCGGCAGAGCCCTGGCGTAACTCCCCAGAAACGCCGCCCGGTCCCCGCGCCGGAGCCGCGCCGCCTCGTCCAGCAGTACCGCCGCCTCCTCCATCGTGTCCGGCAGCATCGCTTCCGGCAGGCGCATCTGCGCGAACACCCGGCGCAGCACCGACATCTGCCGTGGGGTCGGCAGCGTCAACATCGCCATCGCTTCCCACCGCGTGGCGGGCGGCAACATGCCGCGGCGCATCAACGCCTCTACCTGCTTTTCCGTCGGCGGCAGGTCCATCCACCACGCGCCCTCCTCCACCGCTCGCCGCTGCAAATGCACCCGCGCGTACGTCGCGGCGTATCCCCAGGCCATCTCCGCGTCCGCGCCCTGGTACACCACGTCCACGCCCGTCGGTACCGGTTCGAGGCCGCTGTCCGCCCGACGCGCATTCTCCCTGGCCGACGCCCAGCTTCCCGCAGCCACCTGCCACACTTCCCCAGGCAACCGCTCCACGCGCACGAACCGCCCGGCGAAGTCCCGCGCCAGCCACACACCGTCACGAACACACACCCACCGGAACTTGCTCGCTGGCACAACCTTCGACGAACCGCCGCCTCCGATTCCGAGTGGCCCATCCATCCCGGCCGCCGGAGCAGCTTCATCCGCCCCGGTCAGCAGCCGGTCCACCGTCACCAACTGGTGCAGTTCAGTCACGCCCACCACGTCCAGCACCAAGCAGTCCGTCTTTCCGACATGCGGCGCCAGACGCAAGCCCCGCCCGACCATCTGGGTGTACAGCCCGTGGCTCGTCGTCGGCCGAGCCATAATGAGGCATGACACTTCCGGCCTGTCGAAGCCTTCCGTCAACACTCCGTAGTTGCACACCACCCGGACCTCGCCGCGCGAGAACGCGTCCAGCGTCGCCCGGCGCTCGTCCTTCGGCATCGCCCCGGTCACCGTCGCCGCCTTTACCCCGGCTGCCTCAAACGCAGCCGCCAGGGCCTCGGCGTGCTCCACCGACACGCAGAAGGCGATGGTGAGCCGGTCCTGCGCGTGCTCCTTCCACGCCTCCACGATCCGTTCGTTGACCGAAGCCGTATTCACAACGCCGCTCAATTCGTGGTCCGTCCAGTCCCCGCCCGGCCGCGCCTCGTCCAGCCCCTCGACAATGGCGAGTCGCACGGCTTTCGGCGGTACTAGATACCCTTCCTCGATGAGCCGCATCACGCCGATGGCGTACGCCACCCCGTCGAACACCTTGCGAAGCCCGGCGCCGTCCGCTCGGTACGGCGTCGCCGTCAGGCCCAGGTGCAGCGCCCCGTCCCGCACCCCGTCGCCAAGGAACCCCAGCGCCTCGTACACCCGCATGTACGACGCGGCCCTGGCATGGTGGCACTCGTCGGTGATGAGTGTCGGGGTCGTGTCGTGGGCGGCCATCCAGTGGGACAAGCGTTCCGGATGCGAGATCGTCTGGATCGACGCCACAGCGAAATCCGCCGCAACGTCGTCCTCCTCCGCCTGAATCCGCCCCACCGTCACCCGCCGCCCCGCCTCACCGAACGAATCGTACACCGCGGCGAACTTCTCCAGTGTCTGATCCAGCAGCTCGTCCCGGTGCGCGAGGAACAGCACCGGCCCGCGATTCAGGCGGTCCACGGCGATCTTGGAGGCGATCACCGTCTTTCCCGCCCCCGTCGCCGCCACAAGCACAGGGCGCGGCTTGCCGTACTCGTAGACAGCTTGCACCGCCGCTTCTTGGTAGTCCCGCAGCCGGAGACGGCGGGTGCCGGAGGAAACCAGGGTCTTCACGCACTCGCACCTCCCTTGCGCTCTCCGCGCATCTGCTTGTAAGCCTCCGTGATCGGCAGCGTGACATACTTGATCTGCCGCGTTTCGGAGTCGTAGACCTCGCGCCTGATCTTCAGTTGCAGCCCTCCCTGCCCGAGCCGAACGCCACACCACACATTGACCCGCTCACCGTTTATTTGCAGGCGACGTCCCGTGATAGACACAGGCGCAGCGTTTCGCAGGCGTTCCATGAGTTTGGCTGCGCCCGGAGACTTGCGGCCCAAGTCCTTGGCATAGATTTCAAACGCCAGATGCAACAGTTCACGCGGTACCTGATAATCCTGCCCAAACTCGACGATCTCGTCTTCAATGGCCATCATCACGATGTCGTTGGCTTTCCAGTAATCCATCAGCGCCGCCTTCATCGCCGGGGATTCGTACAGCTTTCCATCTCGACAGCGCATCATGATGTAGTGACTGATACCCAGCCACGCCCAGTACGACAGTGCCTCCGGCGTCTTAAGGCGTTCTTCCCACTCTTCCCCGTACTTTTGCTCAAACCGCTGATCGAACGGGATGACCAGTGGCCTGCGGAAAAACCCGTAACTCGGGTCCGGCGTTGAAGGCAGTTCGTTGGCGCCGTACCACAGCTTTACCCGCGGGCGAAAGCTGAAGGCGTCGTGGAACTTGCGCTCGCCAGTCAGTACGTCATTGCCGGTCAGTTTCTTGATGGTCTCCGTGTCCTCCAGCCTCTCTCCGCTCAGATCACCGACCAGGTTCACGGCCGCCTTGATGAGCCGGTGTGTCGCAAACCGGTTTTTGGCCAAGTCCTGCAACGTCACTGTCTCCACAAACCCGGCAAACAGCCGTTCCAATACCCGGATCATCACGCCCTTCCCGTTGCGTCCGCCGCCGTACAGCAGCGCGTAGCGTTGCTGCGACGTATCAAACCTGCACAGTGAGTAGCCTAGGTACTCCAGCAGCGCCTGCCGTGTATCGTCGTCCGGCAGTGTGGTAAGCAGGTACTCATCCACCGCCCGCATCGCGTCAGACTGTGATGATGGATTCCAGTCGTCACGCCACTCGGCGTTGACTTGCCAGGTGCACTTGAAGCTGGGGTTGAAGTCCACCAGCCGAAAGCTCGGCAGATCCGACAGATCAAGCACACCGTTGCGAAAGACGATGTATGGCTCCGCATCCCACTCGCCATACACAGCGGCCCCATCCGTTCTGTGCTCCCCAGCCACGAAATCCGTCAGCGTCGCCGCCACGTCGCGCGCGTAGTCTCGTCTGGCCCACTCCGGCGCCACAGCGTCTAGTGCCCGCAAGATAAACGGCATGATCAATTCCTCAACGGCTTGGTAGTATTGACCATTGAATCCATAGATGGTATCGTATAGGTGGTGCAAGCCAAAGGATTCCTGAAGTTGCTTGACAAACCGGAACTCCAAGAATTTCTGCTTGCCTGTCTCGGGATCGGTCTTGATGAACCGGTCCCGGTACGCGAATGCCCACGCTGCGGCCAATTTCGGGTCGAAGCCGCGGCGCCGGAAATCCGGCCCATGTCCGTCGTGGACCGCCACGGCGGGCGTTTTTGTTTCTGCAGGCACCCCCATATCCGCCACCTCCGACTCCACCGACGTCACAGCCGCCTCATTCGGCGCACCGTACACGCCGCGTTCCCCACGCTCCACCGCGTACAGCCGCCTGATCACCATCGCCGGGCTCGTGTTCTTACTCCAATGCGGACACGAGCGGCATTCAGGCATTGGATCGTCCCGCTCAAACGTCGCGCACTTGATGGGCACGCCCTTGTTCTGCTGCCATTTGCGTTGCGCCTCCGCCCAGTTGTATCGCCGCCCCGGACCCAGGTCGTAGCCCTTGCTCCACTCGTGCCACAGCGCGGGGGCTGGGTTCAGAGACTTGAGCGTTCCTGCGATGTGGTGCCACACCGGTTCGCTCACCGTGTTCGGGTCCGTGGCGTACACCGCGAACCGCGCGCAGATGAGCGGCAGCTTGTCCGCCACATATTCCAGAGGCACCGGCGCCCAGCGCCCGCTGACGGTGTTGCCGCAGTCAGCGGCCTCCTTTCCCGGTGTCTCCCTGTCTTCTTCGTTCACGACGCCGAACTCGACCAAGAGCCTGTCCAGCGTCGCCTCGAACTCGTCACCCGGATACTCCGCATCCGGACGTGATTGCTCGATGGAGACCGGAACCACCCGACTCGTCTTGGTATGCAGCGTCCCAGGCAGCCGCATCACCCGCGCCGGGTCCGCAATACTGGGGTCTGAACGAAGCAGCTCCGCCAACTTGCGCACGATCCGCCGTCCTGTGTCCACGTCCACAGGCTCCGTGAACCGGAAATACACGTGCCGTCCCCGCCCTCCGCCGGAGAGAACCACAAACGTCGGCGGGTAACCCGTTTCGGACAGCGCCTCCAGAGCGCGCTGCGCGTGCTCTATTCGGTCCGCGTCGTCATCACCGCCGTGATCGTCGATGTCCGCCCACGCGCCGGGGTACGCCGCCACGTCCTCAGCCGCGCCGCCAACCCAGCGCGCCCGAACCTCGCCGCTCGATACGTCCGCCACACGGCGAACCTCCGTCTTTCGCGGACAGACGCCGTAGTACCAGCCGCAACGCAGCAGCGACGCGGCCTTGTAACCCTCCGTAACATGCACCGCCAGCGCGTCAATGTCCGACACCGGGAACGACTTGCGAAGCTGTGCCGCCTGCCGCGCGGCGTCCTTATCGGTGCGGTCGTTGGGGATCGGGCGCACCTCAATGTGGCCGTCCTGCACGCGTGCGAACCAAGCCTCCAGGAATTCGCGCAGGGTGCGGACATCCACGCTGAATTCGATGTCATGGCGTTCCGGCGTGCCGAAGACGTGCTGTGTCATGTGCTGGCGCAACGCCTCGTGGCTGACCGTCTCGCCTTGTGCAGCAAGCCATTCCACAACCTTGCGGTACGATTGCCCATCTTTACAGCGTTTCTCCGCTTCCTTGCGTAGTTTCGATGCACACACTTTGCACTCGCGAGGCATGAGGCACGCCCCCAATTCTGAATGGACATACTCTTTTGGGATATACGGCTCTTTTTTCTTGACAGAGCCGGTTTCTTGACAACAAATACCGCTTTATGGATTGTGAGTAATGTATTAGTGTCAAGATTCAACCAGCCTGTTCCATCTATGTATGGTTTCTTACTGTGAGAAACTAGTGTCAAGATTGACAGTGTTTCTTGACAGTGATCTGTATATAAGGGTAATCATCGATTTTGGTATGACGCCCTGACACACCCGCATGAATACTGGGTTTTTCGGGTTTTGCCACCCTGACGCACCTATGACGCACCCCTGACGTTTGGTGGTCTTGGTACGACGCGTTGTCAACTTGCCAACTCTTCCCTAGCGCACCCTGACGTCCTTCCATTTTTTAGAGCTATTGCCCGACGCCATGGTACACCGGTACAGTCATCAGCGTTCGCTACAGCGACACAACCAGCACGATGTTCACTTGCCAAGGTACAAGCCTCCACGTGCATTCCTCACGCGCTCGCCTTGCCGCCGTCTTGCGTCAGCACGGACAGCGCCCGTGCTATCTCCGCCGAGTACGGCCGCAAGTAGCGGTCGCGAAATTCGCGCCACGCTTCGGCACTCGCATAGCCCAACGCAGGGTCGATGAGCGGCTTGAGCCTCGGTACGCCATCCTCGCACACCACGATGGTCGCACCGGCCGCCCGCGCCCCGTGCAGCAGCCAGCCCAGTTCCGCGTCGTCGACGCTTTGCAGCAGCCGCTGCCACAGCGCATGATCCGCTACAAGATCTGGCCTCGGATCGCTGCGCCAACTCGGCGCCATACCGCTCGCCTCCTCCGGTCGGGGGAGTGGAGAGATCCGAACCGCGCGTCCCCGCGGCCCAGAGAGCGGGTTCGCCGCTCTGCCAGGCTGACAAGCGCCACGCCCCCGGTGCTAACTCCGGCGCCATTCGTACGCTTCGACAACCCGGCACAGGGGCGAAGCCGCCTGTGCGTTATGCGATGTTCTCCGCACGGAACCGTCGCGTTTTCCGAGTTTGCCGGGCCTCCATCCGTCGCTGGAACTCGGCCGCAGCGGCGTACTGCGGCCCGGCCAGGACGGCCGATTCGTAAACCCTGCGAAGATCCGTGCCGCGATCAATGAGCAGTTCACGCTGTACTCCTCGCACCCAGTCGTTTAGTGCTCCGTACGCCTCGTACTTACCATCCCGGTACCGGACGCTGATCCGCATCTGATAGCGCACCCCGTCCTCCGCCAGATAGGGCCAATTGGCGCCCAGGTCGATCTCCCCGCCGCGCTCCAACAGTGCCTTCCGACGTGCCCATTCCGCGTCGTCGACCGTCAAATCCTTGTCAAACACGCCGCCGCCCGAGCGTCCGTAACAGATCGGTCCCATGCCTCTGGCGATGGAACGCTCATCGGTGAGCGCGCGACCGCAACACCGGCATTTATCGCCCATCACTCGACACCTCCTTCCCGCGACTTGTGTTCAGGTTCGCCGCTCCGCCGGGTGATGTGGCCACGGGGGACTCGAACCCCCAGCCGCGACGGGCTGATCAGGCACTACGCCGCAGCCGTGTCACCTGCACGCGGTCGCATCAACCGGCGCAGGGGCGAACCCCTGGGCGTTCGCGTTCCGGATCTCCGGAGCACATTCGGTGAAGCGCCCCTCACCATATGGAGGGCTGTATGGCAGAACACATGTTCGCGTACCTGCTGAAAACCCTTGATATGACTGCAAAAGCGCTGTTTATACGACTTACGAATATATTGATCATCGTATATGAAATTTTTGCATATCAATCCAGGAACGGGTCTCCCCTCTCTGTAACGGGCTCCGGCGCGCTCTGCGCGTTGCGTTCAAGACGGCGAACGACATAGCAGTTTTGATACGTCTTCGTCGGATCTTGCTTGCCCTGCACAGTCCGCAGCGACACTTCCAGCGTTACTCCGATAAGCTCGTGTAACCGGTCCTCCAGCTCGGACAACGTGTTCAGTGACAATCCGCAGGTCTCCAGGTCGCCCTTGAGGAACGGGAACCGCTGCTCCTGCTCCAGGTTGTGACGCTTAAAGATGTGCCGGTCGGCGTAATCCCCGTCGATAATCACCATGTCCAGCACCAGTTCGAGATCGCCGCTGAACGTGTTGGGGCGGATCTCCGCGCGTTCGATCTCCACCTTGTAACGCCCGTCCGGTATATGGTTTGTGGCAGCCTCGGATTGTTGGTACGCCGAGTCGTACTGCCGCAGCCGATTGCTCCATTGGCCCATAATTTATCCCCCTCTTTGATGGGCACAGGGCCGGGCTGTTCAGGCACAGCCCGGCATGGTACTGTGCGTATGATTACGCCGATGTACGTGATGCCTCGTCCGCGGTCACGGAGGCTTCGTCGCCCGCTCCTTGCATGTAATCGTCCAGTCCGACGGTGTACCGCTGCGCAGCCTGCTCCAGTTCCTCGCGCACCGACCGGACTTTCACGTACTCGACAGGCGACAAGCGCCGGACGATCTGCGGCGATTTCAGAACCGACCAGGTTTGCGCGCCGTTCTGCTTTGCCTCCAGCGAAAGCTCGACTTCAACGGCAGCCAGCGGCGTACCCTTGTAAAGCAACCCGGAAACGAACCGATCCCAAACTTTGAGCGACGTCGGCGGCAAGGTTACGACGCTTGACATGTTGCTGCCCTCCTCCAAGAGGAATAGGCGGCGCATCTCCTTGCACGCCTTGCCTTTTCCGCCTTTTGGATCAGAACCGTACTTGTTGAATGGGCACGTCGCGCACTCCCGGCGCTGTTCCCGATTCAGTTCCACGTCGAAGTACACGCCGTACTTTCCGTCCATGCTGCTGCAATCCGGGCGGTCCTGCCCTTCCCCAAGGAACAGCGCACGCGTCACGTGGAAGTATGGCACCACGCCCCGAAGCGTCTGTCGTACCTCACCCGTCGCCTCGTTCGTGAACGCCCGAGCGGCGTGGACGATCTGCCAGCGAACCGGCCGGGCGTCGATCTGATCTGCCTCAGAGTCCAGATCGCTGCCAACCATCTCCGCATATTCCTGAAGCGAAACTCCGTTGGCCTCCAATTCCTGCGCCTCTTGCTCGCTCAGCCCCAATTTCTGCAACAGCGCCGCGTCGTACTGCACCAGATTGCTCATCATGCATCCTCCTTCGCGAGTTGTTTCAGTGCCTTGTCGATGTCTTGCAGTGCATCAACACGCCGGAGCCCCAGGGCGTCTCCTCCACGGTGTCGGTCACGGCCTACGTCGTCTTCACGCCGTCTTCGCCTCCTGACCGTCCCCGGACAACTCGTCGTGCTGCGTATCCGCCGTGTAGTACATGTCCTCCCACCCCGGAAGTCCAAGGCAGATCGCACGGAACGGACAGCCCCCAAAGTCGGTGCACGCCTGCGGGTTGCGCCGGATGACGCCAAGTCTCTGGTCGAACAGGCGGCTCTGGACCTCTGCCCACAATTCCCACCGTGTCTGCTCCAACTGCTCCGGTGTGCGAACAACTAAGTCCTCGGAGATAAACCGTTCGCTCTCCTCCTCGTATGTAGCTGTTAGCCGGGCCTTGAAGTCTTCCAGGCTTTCACCCTTGCGCGGCTCGAAGCGGCTTTTAACCAGAACCCTGATAAGCGCACCCTCAACCTCAATCCCTAATGCGTCGCGCGCCGCCAAGGTGTAGAGCGAAATCTGCGCGTCCAATCCGTATCGCAACCTGAACTGTTCCAAGGTCTGACCGGTGCTTTTGTACTCGACCAACCAATACTTCCCGTCCGGTGTCCGCACAACGCCGTCGATCTTGCCCGCCAGACGGAATGTACGGCTTGGGCGGCCAGTCAAAGGATTTTTGATCGGCAGGTCGAATTTATGTTCGATCACAACCGGCTCGTACCGCGGGAACCGCTGGACCGCTTGCCGGACCATGACCTCAACGCGAATCTTTTGCGCGGGCAGCTTGTTCAATTCGGCCTCGTCGTCTATTCGATTTGCCACCTCGTCCAGGTGGGCGAGTGCCGCCGTGACGGCCTCTTCCTCCGAACAGCCACGGTTCCAGATTTCCATGGCGTGATGGAATGCGGAACCGATGTCCAGCGCCCACTGCACCTGCTTCGAGCGAAGCAAGAGGTCGTAGTGGAAATGCTCACGCTGCGGGCAACGGGCGCGCATGCTGATTCTGCTGTATGTCAGGGCCTCCATCCCGCTCTCCCCCTTGCCAGCACCGCGAAACCCGCGATATACTGGCATTGTTCTTGGACCTCTTTTGTGTCTCCGTTCAGAGAGACACCTTCTTTTGTTCCTCGCTGTTTGTCGATTCCGCCATTTCCTCCACATCGCGAATCGTGTACCGGCTCCGCTCCTGTGGATCGTGTCGGTCTCCGTCGCAGAGACGGGCGATCAGAGTGTTAACGTCGTCAAGCTGTTTAGCTGACGCGTGCATTCGTCGTCACCTCCTCCATGTCAACCAATTCGTCCAATGTGACCCCGAGCGCTTTGGCGAGTTTCGCAAGCACAGTGACTGTTGGGTTTTTGGCTGTTCCTGTCTCAATGTCGCTGATTACCGATTGCGGAACGCCTGACAGCTTGGACAGGTCCGATTGCGTCAACCCTTTGGCTTTACGAAACTCGCGAAGCCGAATCACCATGTGCACCTCCTTGCTTGATTTCATAGTATCGGATATCCGAACATGCGTCAACGGTTTTCCGATAATACTTCACTTGAATCTTGCTGTGGTTGTGTTAGCCTGCTCGATAAGACAATCGGAAATCCGATGGGTGTTGATACCTTGGACATTGCGGACCGCATCAACCGACTCCGCGAAGCTGCGGGAATGACGGCTAACCAGCTCGCTAAGGCCGCTGGGGTCGGCCAAGCAAGCCTGAGCGACATCCTAAACCGTAAGAACAAGCCGTCGCTGGATACGTTGGAGCGTCTTTGCTCTGTGTTCGGAATCACCCTTTCCGAATTCTTTGCAGAAGACCATCATGATGAAATGCCTCCTGAAGTTCGCAGACTGTGTGACAAAGTGAACCGTCTTTCTCCCGAACAACGAGAGGCGATACTCAGGCTCATTGAAGCCTTCACTCCTACCCGAAAGGAGTCCTGACCTTGACCGCGGCTCTCGAACGCGATCTGTCCAAATTCCTCCACCACGATGTCCGGTGCCAGCTTATCCTGCATGACAAGCAGGTCATCAACATGTTCGATACCGTCATTGACCACATCACCGTCCTCGACGACGGCAGTGTCTTTGTCGTGTACGATGGTGGTGTCATTCAGATCGCTCACGGAGAACTCGTGCATGATCCAACCATGCTCATCATCAAAGGAGATGATTGGAGCTTGTTTGTAACTCGTTGGATTGGCGACGCCGAACGTTTTCCAACAGCATCTCAGAGGCGGCCTCCAACGACCGAACCATAATCGCCGCTTCCGGCAGATCGTAGCGTCTCAGCCGCTTCGCTTCCGCCAGGTAAATTTGTGCCAGTTCGATCTTCGCGTCGTCCGTGGTCACGGGTGTCACTCCTTACGCGGTCTTGGAATCTCGGCCGGCCAGTTCGTACACGTTGACATCCAGGATGTCGGCTAGCCGAAACAACTTGTCGATGCTCAGGTTGCGTTCGCCGTATTCAAACCGTTGGTACGAACGGAGTGCGATCCCAAGCATCGTCGCGACTTGCTTTTGCGTGTAGCCTTTGGCTTCACGTGCAGTTCGAGCGACTTGGTTTAGCTGCTTCACATCACCACCGCCTTGTTGATATGTGACCTTATTGGTCACGTTGGTGTCTTTACTTTATATGACCTAAAAGGTCATGTCAAGCCATCGGAGTGAATTGTTTTGGCCAACTTTGCCGAACGATTGAGTGAATTGATTGAGACAAACGGTGTGTCCAAAAAGGACCTTGCTGCGATTCTTGGTGTGACGTATCGCAATCTCCGTCGGTACGAAACCGGCGAACGCAAGCCAGATTTTGATGGCCTCATCAAACTCGCCGACTTCTTCAACGTCAGCCTTGACTACCTCGTCGGTCGCACCGATGACCCGACCCCTCCGCCACGCTCTTCCTCGTAGCCTCACGCGCTCTTCCTCGCCCGGTCCTCGGCGATGGCCAGTTCGCACAGCCTCAACACCGGTTCCGGGTCCCCGACCGCCCGCGCGTAGCCGCGCAGCATCCGCAGCGTCGCCCCGCGTGAACCAAGCTCGATCCGGGCGATCTGTGCCTGCGTGGTGTCCGCCAAGTACGCCACATACTCCTGCGTCACGCCCGCCCCCAAACGCAGCGCCCGCAACGCGCGGCCGATCTCGAAGTCGTTCATGCGCCTCCCCCCTTCTCCATGTCGAATTATGTAGGGACTGGAATATTCCCATATCTATCTAGAAACCCCTGATTGCGTGTACCTTGTAGTCAGAGCATCCGTACCCCGCTCGTGACCCGCTCCATCCCCGCGGCGCGCTCCCAAACGCCCGGCGGGTCCGGCCTAGGCCGAACAGCGTTGCGCCTTTTCGCACCGGCAGTCCTCCGTCCATTCGTGGCACTCAGCGCAACGGTCGGCACAGGAGCAGTCGTCGATCAGTTCGCCGCACTCGTCGCACCGGTCGCAGTCGCAATGGTCGAGACGCTGACCGCACTCACTGCACCACTCAGCCTCGACCCATTCCGTGCCGCAGTTCGCGCACACGGCGTACTCCTCGTAGTACCAGCCCATGCCGTATTCGGACAGGCATTCGCGGCGTGTGTCGGTGTCTTGGCAACCGCAGTAGGCACAGGCTGTGTAGGTCGATGGCAAAAGGGTCACCTCCCAATAATTCCTCGTTTGTCATTGGTTTGGCATTTCCCAAGGTGCGTCGCACATTGATCGGCGTCTCACGTTTGATAGGTGTGCGTTTCATACGCAAGCGTGCAAGTCCCTATGACTCCCTCGCTCCCTCCACTTGCTTCCTGATCCACTCATCCACATCCATCTGCCGGACGAAGATTTGACCACCAACCCGGAATGACGGGATGGTACGCTCTCGAATGAGCCGGCGCGCCGTCCAATCGGACACGTGAAGGTACTTTGCTAGTTCAGCCACCGACATATGGCGCGCCAAAAGTTCCTGCTGGATCCGTGGTTCAAGACGCTCCCAAATGCGTTGTTCGAGTTCGTCGACAATGCTGGCCCGCATCTCGTCCATGGCTTGTTCGAAGAGTGACATTACTGCGTCACCTGCTCCTGAGCATTGAGACGCTTGACAATGTTGAGGTCCATGTCCAGTGACTGCGCGATCCTTGAAAGCGCATCTACACTTGGAGCGTAGCGTCCAGCCTCAATGTCGGCCAGATAGCTCCGAGAGAGATCGGTGCTGGCGGACAACTGCTCTTGCGTGAGCTTCTTATCCTTGCGCTGTTGTCTGATCGCCGCGCCGAGCGCTTTCTTGTCAAGCACCTCTCATCACCTCCCACGACATGAATGTACGGTATTCACGTCATTTTAGTAAAAGACAAATAAGGGCAGTTTCAGAGCATTATCGTGAAATAGACACGTGTATCTTGTATTTACGTCAAAAATCCCATCATGTCTTGTATTTCCGTCATTATACAACTTAAATTCACGTCAATGACTGGGTATACTGTGAATGATGTCGGAAACACCGACATAGGGGGGAGGCCCGAGAATGCCCCTCGGGGAAAACATCAAGCGGTATCGAAAGTTGAGGGGGCTTACGCAGGAGAAGCTCGCCAAATTGGCGCATATGTCGCGTTCGTATCTTGCGGATGTCGAGCGCGATAGGTACAACCCTAGCGTCGAGGTGCTCGAAACGTTGGCGAACGTACTCGGTGTGTCAACCGAAGTACTCCTCGGGCGTTCAATTGGCGCGCTGGTCGAAAATCGCATGAATGCACTCGGCATGTCGTGGGAAGAGCTCTCCGGGAAGACAGGAATTCCTGCTGCAGATTTGCAATCCCTGGATAACAAGGTGCCTGACCCAGAGGATTATGAACCTGACGGTCTCATTGATCGACTTGCAAAGGTTCTGGATATGGACCGCAAGATACTTGCGGACGCATATGCGCGGCAGGAGCGGCCAGCTTATGACGGGCCCGGAGAGAGAGCTCGCGGCGCTTTTGCGGTTCGTGAGTCTACGCAAACCGCAAATAAGGATGTCCTGAGTTCCAAAGAAGAACGCGACATCGCGCGCGAGCTGGAGCGGATTATGTCGTCTTTGGAGAGCAACTCGGCGCTTGCGTTTGATGGGGAACCGCTGACAGAGGAGGATAAGGAACTTCTCCGTATTTCACTGGAGAACTCGCTTCGCCTTGCCAGGCAGATCGCGAAGAAAAAGTTCACGCCGCACAAACATAGGAACTGAACTTTTGGGGTATGGGTGACGCGGATGGACATCAAGACCTGTGTGAAGCGATTGGTAAGCCGGTACAGAACGAACGATCCATTCTTGATCGCCGATAAGCGGGGCATCGTAATCATTACAGAGCGATTGGGTAATATCCTTGGTTACCACATTAGCAGCAGGAGAATTCACATCATCCACCTCAATTGGTCGCTGGACGGGCCCTTGAGACGGTTTGTGTGTGCCCATGAACTAGGTCACGCGATCCTGCATCCGAAAGTCAATACGCCGTTTCTGAGGCGGAGCACGTTATTCTCTATTGACAGAATCGAGCGGGAAGCCAATGAATTTGCGGTCGAGTTGCTTTTGCCTGATGAGGAGCTCGAGCTCGTCAGATTCTGTGATCCGGTAACAGCGCGGGAGATTGCCGCTCAATATGGCATACCGAATGAGTTGATGCGCCTCAAGCGATTAGATCGGTCCCGAAAGGCGGTGGTGCATATGTAATGTGACAGAGCGCTCAGTCTAGGACTCTGCTAAAGGGAGGAGCAGTCGATGCCAAGCATCGAAAAGCGCGGTAAGAACTCTTGGCGCCTTATCGTTGAAGGTGGCTATGACGCAACGGGTAAGCGCATCCAGTACCGCCGGACCATCCGCGTTGACGACGAGGCCATCCTCAAGTCTAAACGTCGGCTGCAAGACTATCTGGACATGGAGCTCGCCCGGTTTCGTCAGGAGATCGAATCCGGGCAATACCTCAAACCTGAACGCGTGACCTTCGCTGAGTTCGTGGAGACGTGGAAGACGAACTACGCTGACATCAACCTCGGCGCGTACACCCGAAAGAACTACATGGGTTACATCCGCTCACGCCTGTTGCCCGTCTTCGGGCACATGGAAATGAGTAAGATCCGTACCATGCACATTGTCTCGTTCTTTACGAGCCTGCGGACCGAGGGGCGTAAGGATGGCCGAGACAAGCCTCTGGCGACCAACACGCTGCTGAACATCTATAAGACGCTCAAATCCATCTTCGACGCAGCAGAGCGGTGGAAGGTCATCCCGAGCAATCCTATGGATGGCGTGCAGCGCCCGACTCCTGACAAGCGTGAGAAAAAGGCCCTCAAAGCCCGGAAGAAGGCGTACACGTGGCAGGAAGCCGCAGACCTAATTGTCGCCTTGAACGACGAGCCAGAACATTGGCGGCTGTATTATCTCGGAGTGCTCCTGGGTGGTTTCCGCCGTGGCGAGATGTTGGGAGTAGAATGGCACCAGGTCGACTTTGAACGTGGCGGGATTCACGTTGAAAAGCAGATTTCTATGGACGAACAGGGGCGCCCGGTCGAGGCTGAACTCAAAACGGAAGAGTCCGCAGCCTTCGTCCCCATGCCCCGTTGGTACATGGCGGAGCTGGCACAGTATCGACGCCACTGGATGCAGGAGCGTCTTTTGCTAGGCCCGCAGTGGCGCGGCGGGGATAAGCAGTACCTTTTCCATAATGGGTTTGGGGACAAGCTGTATCCGGATACCCCATCCCTGCACTGGCGGCGGTTCCTCTCCAAACATAACCTTCCCCGCATTCGGCTGCATGACCTGCGACACACCACAGCGATGCTGCTGCGCGAGGAAGGCGTGGACTTGAAGACCATTCAGGAGCGGCTGAGGCACACGCGACTGTCCACTACGGCTGACCTGTACACGCATGAATCAGACCTGGTCAGTCGTGAAGCTGCCGATAGACTTGAAAAGCTCAACCCGTTGTCTCGTTCCCGCTCCTCTTGATTTCGTTCCCAATCCGTTCCCAAACGGCTTAAGAGCAGCCCAAAGATGCAAACCTGGCAAAAAGAAAATCCCTTGTGGCACAAGGGATCTCAAAGGATTAGGTTGGCGTCTCAGGAGGGATTCGAACCCCCGACCCACAGCTTAGAAGGCTGTTGCTCTATCCAGCTGAGCTACTGAGACATGATGGACCTGCCCGACCATGGTTCGTGGCGGACGAGCGATTCCGAGAACGCCTGGAAGACTCCCCGTCGAAGCCAGTGTAGCCGAAAACCGCATCCGTGATCAAGACGACGTCGTGGAGGCAGGCAGGTGCACGCGCAGCGTGGCGTTGGTCATGTCTCCGGCAGCCGTCCAATGCGATACCCGCACATCGTATCCGTGTCCGCCCGCCGACGGCTCCAGCTCCAGCAGAGCAAACGTTCGCTCTCGCCGGCCCCGGGGGATGGACAGGCTGCCCGGATTGAGGAGCAGACATCCGGACTGTACGGCCGCCAAGGCGATGTGGGTGTGTCCGAACACCGCGACCTGGGCCCCGCACGCCTGGGCCCGCGCCACCAGACCGCCCAAGCCTTCCTTGACACGCAGATGATGGCCGTGGGTTAGATACATCGGCGGACCAAAATCGGTGATGACGCGCTCCAAGGGGTACGCCGGTGTGGGGCGATCCCAGTTGCCCGCCACCGCGTAGATGGGCCAATCCACACGTTCTGCCAGCCACTCCACGTCGGATGTCTCATCGCCGGCGTGCAGGATGGCGTCCAACGGTTGCGCGCTCTTGATCGCCGTCAACAGCTCGTGCCGGTGGCGATGTGTATCGCTGACCACGCACAGCCTCACGGGACATCCCCCTTCCACGCCGCGATCAAAGCATCCACCGCGCGCGCCCGGTGAGACCAGCGGTTCTTCTCCTCGGCCGTCAGTTCAGCCAACGTCTTGCCTAATTCGGGAACGTAAAACAGCGGATCGTACCCGAATCCACCGGAGCCGGACAACTCCGTCGCGACCTGACCGCGGAGGGTCCCACGGACCACCAAGCCGCGACCGAGCGCGTGATTCCAAACCGCGATTGCGCAGACGAATTCCGCCTTCCGCTCTTCAGCAGGAACCTCGGCCAAGGCAGACAACAGCTTCCGGTTGTTGGCCGCGCTGTCCCCATGGACGCCGGCGTACCGGGCGGACATCACCCCCGGGGCCCCGCCCAGCGCGTCGACGCAGATGCCCGAGTCGTCCGCCAACACCCAGCCTGGGCAATACCGGGCGTAGAAAACCGCCTTTTCCACGGCATTCGCTTCGAACGAAGCACCATTTTCCGGGCATGTCCCAGCCTCGTCGGGAAGGGGGCGAACGTTGGCGGTCACCGGTGCCAACAGCTCGCGAAACTCCTCGACCTTGTGGCGATTACGCGTCGCGACATAGATCACATCGAGCATACAGAATCCACCCTGCAACCCGGGAAAACGAAACGCTGTGCGCAGACACGCACAGCGCGGTTCAGTCTCCCGAAATCTTGTCGTTCAACAGATCCAACGCTCTCAGGATTTCCGACCGCTCGGAGTGGCTCAGCGATTCCAGGACCCCTGCGAGGTACGCCCGCCGGGCGTCAAGCACGCGTTCGATGATGTCCGCCCCTTTTTGCAACAACCGCACCCGCACCACGCGCCGGTCTGCCTGATCCCGCTCCCGGGCCACAAACCCGGAACGCTCCAGTCTATCCACCAGATCCGTCGTGGTGCTGTACGCCAGATACAGTCGGCTGCTCAGATCCCCGATGGTGAGATCTCCGTTCCGATCCAGAATCAACAGCGCGTCAAATTGTGGGGGTGTGATCTGGTGCTGATCGAGCAACATGCGGCCTCGTCGCCGAACGACCCCTGCGATCTGCCGCAGGTGATGTTCGATCTCCGCGACCTGATGGGCGAACACGGGATCCACGGCGTCACCCCTGTCTGCGTGACTGTGTTGCCCATAATGATATCATTCCGTTCAATCCCGAGTCAACGGAACGGAGAACCCCTACACGGGAGGGTAGGGGCACCGACCTCAGATGTTCAATTCACCGAGCCGGACCAGTTCCACCACGGCCTGGGACCGCCCTTTCACATTCAATTTCTTCATAACATTCGAAATGTGGTTCCGAACCGTCTTCTCGCTGACGAACAGTTGGGCGGCGATCTCCTTCGTGGTCTTGTCTTGAACAAGCAATTCAAAGACTTCCCGCTCACGGTTGGTGAGCAGAGACTTGCCTCGCAACTCACTCCCGGAAGACATCCTTTATCCCTCCTTGCCGGTCGGTGTACAAGAATGGGATACAGTCAGGGTATAGTATGTTGGAGGCTTGTTTCGTGTGCGGCAGCCAGAAAACATGGGCAAAAAGCGAGCAGGCTCCGCAAGGGAGCCTGCCGACTCGTGGCGAGGAGAGGAGAGATGTCCCGTTGTGATCACGCTTGCAGGTGACTCTCGGCGCTCCTGTACTCGCGCACAATCTCCTCTTCGCTGCGCCCTTTCAGGAACGCCAGCGCAATCAGCGTCACCACCGCGTTGAAGACAATGTACGCGCTGATGGCCGACGAACTGCCATACTTGTGCATCAACCAGGTGGCGATGAGCGGCGCCGGACCGCCGGCGATCACGCTGGCCAACTGATAACCGAGCGATGCGCCACTGTACCGCAAATGCGACGGGAAGTTCTCCGCAATCAGCGCCGCCTGCGGACCGTACAGGAAGTCGTGCGGGATCAACGAGATGACGATGGCGATGAACGCCAGCGCGGCGATCCCGGTGTTGACCATCCAGAAATACGGATACGCGTACAGCAGCACCAACACGGTCCCGATGGCGTACATCTTGCGCCGTCCGATGCGGTCGGACAGATATCCGGCGAATGGCACCGTGAACAGCGACAACACCGCGGCCACCGTGGTGGCGTTAGTCAGGAAACCTTTGTTGTAGTGCATGTACGTGCTGCCATAGCTCAGGATGAAGGTGATGAACAGGTAGAACGGCGCCTGCTCCGCCATCCGCACCAGCGCGGACAGGATGATCTCCTTCGGATGCGACTTGATGGCTTCGATGACCGGCACCTTCACAACCTTCTGGCGTTGCACCACCTCTTGGAAGTGCGGCGTCTCCATCACGCGCAGCCGGATAAACAGACCGATGAGGACCATCACCAGGCTGAGCAGGAAGGGGATCCGCCAACCCCAGGTGTTGAATGCGCTTCCGCTGATGGCGATAAAGATGCTCGTGAACAGCGACGAGAACAGCAGCCCCAGAGGAACGCCCAGCTGTGGCCAGCTGCCCATCAGGCCGCGCCGCTGGTGATGGCCCCATTCCATCGACATGAGCACGGAACCGCCCCATTCACCGCCGACGCCGATGCCCTGCAGGATGCGCAAGACGATGAGAATGACGGGTGCCCACACGCCGATGGCCGCGTAGGTGGGCAGAATCCCCATCGCCGCGCTGCTCAAGCCCATCAGCAGCAGCGTGATGATGAGCGTCGCCTTGCGGCCCAACCGGTCACCGTAGTGCCCGAAGATCGCCGCCCCGACGGGACGGGCGACAAAGCCCAAAAACATGGTTGCAAACGATTGCAGCTGGCCGATAAAGGGATCGGAATTCGGGAAGAACAATTTCGGAAAGACCAAAGCCGCTGCGGTACCGTACAAGAAATAGTCATACCATTCGATGGCCGTGCCGATGGTGCTGGCGATGGCCGCCCGCCGGACCTGCGTCTGGCGGATCTCGGCTTGCGCGCCCTGAACTTGCGCCATTCTGTCAATCCCCCTGTCGTGCAGTCTCTTCTCTGGCCAATCCAGTCGGATGTGACACACTCACTCCATTTGCGAACGTCTGGACCTGGCCACCTCCCCTTCTCTCAGGAAACCGCTTTCTTCCCTGCCCAAAAAACGCACGTTTGACAACACATTGGCGAGCAGGACCGGAAGCGCTTCCCGAGCGGTCTGCCTCCGGATTGTCGACGATCGACAATTCCGTAGACAACAAATCCTATGAACAATGCCGAGAAATCACCCCAATTATGCAGGACGAGGCGCGCCCGTGTCAACCGGGCGCGCCCGCACATCTTTCATCTGACCTCCGTCTGCGGCGGAGTCATTCCGGGTAGATTCGGGTCCCCATCGAAGGCCCGGATCCTGTTGCGGTTTCCGCGGAGACCAGCGTGCCGCTCCCCTCCCTGGCGTCACCCTGCGGAAGGAGCCAGTCGCCTACCCGTGACGCCACCAACGCCTGCTCATCGGGCGTCAGCTCGGACCACAGTTGGGACGCCGCCTGCTGAAGCAACACCACATCGCTGCCGTCAAATGCCCGGGCGCCTTGGAAATGCTCCGTGATCCATGCCCGGTCGGCTTCCGGCAGATGCGACTGCGCCCATGCGGAGAAGTCCGACTGTGCCTTGGCCGAGTCTCCCGACAACAGGTCCCCCGCCAGCCGTTGCAGGTCTGCGGGTTGGATCTGTGCCGCCGCCCGGATCAAAATGCTCTCCAACGCCTGGATATCGGCGCTGGACCACATCAGTGCGCCGGCCTGCCCGGCACCGTCCCCTGGCAATGTGCCCAGACCCCCGGTACCGTCCCCCGAGGCATCCCCCGCCTCGTCCCCTGCCCCGGCGACTCCCGTTCCCACGGCCCCGGCCCCCGTACCGGCCGCCGCCTCCGCGTCCCCTGCCTGACCCGTCCCTGCCGTGGTTCCGCCGTCCACCCCGGAGCCAGTCACAGAGTCGCCGCTGTCCGCGCCGGGGGCCGGTGCCGCCGGGCCCGCGGGCACGTTCCCCCGCGTGTCCTGCGTCGCCGGAGTAACCGCCGGTTCCGCCCGCATCCAGCGAACCATCGAGTTCCACCCGCTTCGGATCATCCCGTCCACCCGTCCGGAGGACGGCACGCCTGTCGTCAACACGCTGGCAGCGGCCATCACCGTCAGCGTCGCCATCGCCACCACCAAACCTGCTTCCAGCCTGCGCACAAAGTACCACCTCAAGGTCCAGTATCGGCGCAGGCCAGCCCCGGTAAACCCGTTTGCATCAAAAAGAAACCGGCGGACGCGGGATACCCCGCTCCGCCGGCCCAGATCCGTTCGGTTTATTTCTTCAGCCAGGATCCCAAGGCGTAATAGGTCACCTGACGGTTCATCGCCGCGATGGACGTCGTCAGCGGAATGCCCTTCGGGCAGACCTGCACGCAGTTCTGGGAGTTCCCGCACTCGTGAATGCCGCCTTCGCCCATCAACGCCTCCAACCGCTCCTCGCGGTGCATGGCTCCCGTCGGATGCGCGTTGAACAGGCGCGCCTGCGAGATGGCGAACGGCCCGATATACGAGCTGCGCTCGTTGACGTTCGGGCACGCCTCCACACACGCGCCGCACGTGAAGCAGCGGGACAGCTCGTACGCCCACTGGCGATCCCGCTCCGGCATGCGCGGTCCGGGCCCCAGGTCGTACGTGCCGTCAATCGGGATCCACGCCTTGATCTTCTTCAGCGCCTCAAACATCCGGCTGCGGTCCACCACCAGGTCCCGCACCACCGGGAAGGTGCGCGCCGGCTTCAGGCGGATCGGCTGCTGCAGCTTGTCGACGATGGCGGAACATGCCTGCCGGGGCTTGCCGTTGATCACCATCATGCAGGCGCCGCACACCTCTTCGAGGCAGTTCATCTCCCACGCCACCGGTGCGACGGGCTTGCCGTCCTTGTTGACGGGATTGCGCTGAATCGCCATCAGGCAGGCGATGACATTCATGCCCGGCACATAGTCGACCAGAAACTCTTCCGTGTACGGTTGAGAGTTCGGATTGTCCTGCCGCTCGATAATCAGATGTACCTTTTTCGTCTGCTTCGCTGGGGCCGTCGCCTGGGCGTCGGTCCGGGTTGCCGTCGCTTCGGTCATCCGTCAGGCCTCCTTCGCCACTGCGTAATTGCGCTTCCGCGGCGGGATCAGCGACACGTCCACATCCTCATACGAAATGCTCGGACCATCCGGCGTCCACTTGGCGATGGTCGTCTTCAGGAAGTTCTCGTCGTCCCGCTCCGGGAACTCCGGCTTGTAGTGCGCGCCGCGGCTTTCGTTGCGCATGAGCGCCCCGATGGTGATGGCCCGGGCCATCTCAATCATGTTCCCCAGATGACGCGTGAATTGGGCCATCTGATTCTCCCAGCGCGACTTGTCGACCACGCCGATGCGCTTCCACCGCTCCTTCAGTTCCTGGAGCTTTTCGTCCGTCTTCTTTAAGCGATCATTGTACCGGACCACCGTGACGTTCTCCGTCATCAACTGGCCGAGCTCACGATGCAACTGGTACGGGTTCTCCGGCCCGTCCATCTTGAGAATGGCTTCGAACTTCTCCTCTTCGCGGCGCCGGTACTGCTGGTACAACGTCTCCGGCAGACTGTCGCACGACCGCTTGAGGCCTTTGATGTAGCGCACCGCGGCCGGTCCCGCAATCATCCCGCCGTAGATGCAGGACAACAGCGAATTCGCGCCGAGGCGGTTGGCGCCGTGGTACTGGTAGTCCGCTTCACCAGCCGCGAACAGACCGGGGATGTTCGTCATCTGGTCGTAGTCGACCCACAGCCCGCCCATGCTGTAGTGCATCGCCGGGAAGATGCGCATCGGCACCTTCCGCGGGTCGTCGCCGACGAACTTTTCGTAGATCTCCAGGATGTTCCCCAGTTTCACGTTCAACACGTCCGCCGGAATGTGGGACACGTCCAAATACACCTGGTTTTGCCCGTCGATGCCGAGCCCCATGTCGACGCACACCTTGAAGATGGCGCGGGTGGCCACGTCACGCGGCACCAGGTTCCCGTACTCCGGATACCACTCTTCCAAGAAATACCACGGTTTTCCGTCTTTGTACGTCCAGATGCGGCCGCCCTCGCCGCGGGCCGACTCGGACATCAGGCGCAACTTGTCGTCGCCCGGGATGGCGGTCGGGTGGACCTGGATCATCTCCGGGTTCGCGTAGATGACCCCCTGCTGGTACATGATGGAGGCCGCCGACCCGGTGTTGATCATCGAGTTCGTGCTCTTGCCGAAGATGAGGCCGATCCCCCCGGTGCAAGCCACCACCGCATCCGCCCGGAAAGTGTGGATCTCCATGGACCGCAGGTCCTGCGCGACGATGCCGCGGCAGACGCCCTCGTCGTCCAGGACCAGGCTCAGGAAGTCCCAGCCCTCGTACTTCTGGACCAAGCCGGCCACCTCATGCCGGCGCACCTGCTCGTCCAGCGCGTACAACAACTGCTGCCCGGTCGACGCACCCGCGAAGGCCGTGCGATGGTGCTTGGTGCCGCCAAACCGCCGGAAGTCGAGCAACCCCTCGGGCGTGCGGTTGAACATGACCCCCATGCGGTCAAACAGGTGGATGATGCCCGGCGCCGCCTCGCACATGCCGAGCACCGGCCGCTGGTTGGCGAGAAAGTCCCCGCCGTAGATGGTGTCGTCGAAATGGATCCAGGGCGAGTCGCCCTCACCCTTGGTGTTCACCGCACCGTTGATGCCCCCCTGGGCGCACACGGAGTGCGACCGCTTCACGGGCACCAAAGAAAACAGGTCGACCGGTATCCCTGCTTCGGCAATCTTGATGGTGGTCATCAAGCCCGCCAGGCCGCCGCCGACCACAATCACGCGTTGAGTCGTCAAGTGGGGTCCCTCCTTACCTCAGCCAGGCGCAACCGACATATCCGCGCCCGAATGGTCCTATCGCCCGCTCAGGCTGCGCGGGTGAAGGCAAAAATGGCTTCGATGCCGACAGCCGCCAGCACGACGAAGATGACCATCGTCACGTACGCCGTGACGCGTTGCGCGCGCTGGCCCACGGTGATGCCCCAGTGGATGCAGAACGACCACAGGCCGTTGGCGAAGTGGAACGTCGCCGCGACCACGCCAATCACCATGAACCACAGATAGGCCGGATTGGACATCAGTTGATGCACCATGTCAAACGTGGGCGCCCGCCCGGAGAAGCGCGTGGTCCACAGGTGGTAGATGATGAACACAAACGTGATCACACCCGTCACCCGCTGCAGCACGAACAACACGTTCCGGCCCCACGAGTACTGCCCCGCGTTGTAACCAGACGTGAACGCGACGTAGAGGCCGTACACACCGTGGTACGTCAATGGCAGAAAGATGAAGAAGAACTCGATGAAGTGCAGGAACGGGATGTGTTGAATGGTATCGACCGCGCTGTTGAACGACGCCGCACCGGTGGTCGCCATGGCGTTGGTGAACAGGTGTTCCAAGAGGAACAGCCCGACGGGCACCACCCCGGCAAGCGTGTGCAGACGGCGCAGTACGAACTCCGAGTGAGATTGCGCTTGTGCCACCTAAGTGCCTCCCTTCGAGGTCTCCCCGGTCCCGACAGCGTGGCCGACGACATATGTAACGGCAGTCGCGGACGACTGCCTCGCCAGGGTAGGCCTTCCTGATTCCCTCGTAAATTGTACTGATTGCACATGACACCGTCAAGAAACGGCAAAGCGGGAGTTCAACCCTTCGCCGCCAGGTGCTCTTGAATCTTTTCCGCCAATTTCTCGCCGATGCCCACCTGGCGAAACGCCTCCAGCGGCGCCTCTCGAATCGCCTGCAGGGATCCAAAGTGCGCCAACAACTTCTTTCGCCGCTGCGGCCCGATGCCCGGGATCTCGTCGAGCACCGACGCCAGACCCGTCCGCTTCCGCACCTGGCGGTGGAAGGTGACGGCATAGCGGTGCACCTCGTCCTGGATCCGTTCCAACAGGTAGAACGCCTGCGAGTGCCGGTCGATGGCCACCGGCTCCGGGTCGTCCCGGAAGAACAGCTGGCTCGTCCGGTGGCGGTCGTCTTTTGCCAGCCCGCACACCGGGATGTCGAGATCCAATTCGTTCTCCAGGACGTCCAGCGCGGCCGCCAACTGGCCTTTTCCGCCGTCGATCACGATGAGATCCGGCAGCGGCAGCTTCTCCTTCAAGACCCGCGTGTACCGGCGCCGGATGACCTCCCGCATGGAGGCGTAGTCGTCCGGCCCCTGCACCGTGCGGATCTTGTACTTCCTGTACTCCGCCTTCGCCGGCCGCCCGTCGACGAACACCACCATCGCGGCCACAGCGTCCGCGCCCTGCAGGTTGGAGTTGTCGAACGCCTCGATCCGGTGCGGCACCGGAATGGCCAGGATGTCCCCCAATTCGGCGATCGCGCCGAGCGTCTTCTCCTGGTCCCGCTCCATCAGCCGCAGGCGCTCTTCCAGCGCCAGGCGGGCGTTTTCACAGGCGAGATCGACCAACTGGCGCTTCTGGCCGCGCTTCGGATGAAGACACCTTGCGTGGAGCCAACCCGCCAGCGCGTCGCTCGCCGCCCCCTGCGGCAGCAGGATCTCCTTCGGGATGTCGTGCTGCGCAAAGTAATACTGCTCCACGTACGACATGAAATCCTCAAGCGGTTCGCCGTGATGGGGCATGATCGCGACGGAGCGTTCAATCAACTTGCCGGCGCGGACGTAGAACACCTGCACGCACAACAGGCCCCGGTCGGCCGCAAAGCCGAACACGTCCCGGTCGACCTGGTCCGCCACGGTCACCTTCTGCTGCTCCATGACCTGGTCGATGTGTTGGATGAGGTCGCGCAATTCCTTGGCCCGCTCAAAGCGCAGGGCCTCCGCTTCCCGCTCCATCTGCTCCCTCAACCGCTCCTGAACGGCGCGGTGGCCTCCGTTGAGGAAGTGGGTGATCTCCTTGGTGATCTGCTCGTACGTCTCCTTCGGGACGTGAAACTCGCATGGAGCCAGGCACTGCCCAATGTGGTAATAGAGGCATACCTTCTTTTTCAGCGTGCGGCACTTGCGCAGCGGGTACAGCCGTTCCAACAGGCGTTTGGTCTCCGCGGCGGACGTGGCGTTCGGGTAGGGGCCGAAGTATTTGGCCTTGTCGTTCTGCACCCGGCGCACGATCTCCAGGCGCGGATGCGGCTCGTTGGTCAATTTAATGTACGGATACGCCTTGTCGTCCCGCAGCATGATGTTGTACGGCGGGGTGTGCTGCTTGATGAGGTTGCACTCGAGCAGCAGCGCTTCCACCACGGTGTCGGTCACGATGTATTCAAAATCCCGGATGCGGGATACGAGCGCCTGCGTCTTTCGGTCGTGCGATCCGGTGAAATAGGAGCGCACCCGGTTCTTCAGCACCTTGGCCTTGCCCACGTACAGCACCCGGCCCCGTTCGTCCTTCATGAGATACACGCCCGGTTTCGCAGGCAAGAGCGCCAGCTTGGCCCGGATTCGCTCATCCATTTCACCGCCCCCCTTTCCACTTCAATTGACTGATGCGACCACCAACTGGGTCACTCCGCCCGTCGTCTGGACCCACGCGACCCGCTGATCGGACGCCGTGAAGAAGGGGACCGAAGCCTCCAGTTGACCGGCGGGTTCCTGCGCCTGCGCCCCGGAGGCGTCCGTCAACGCGCCCATCCAGACGTGGACCTGGCCGCGGTGATCCTCATCCGGGGTGGTCTCGCACCACCACAGATCGCCCGCATCCCCTCGGACCGGCCAGTGCGGCTGTCCGTCCGCCGGCGGTCCGACGTACCGCGCCAGTTGACCCGACCACGAGAGGGTATACCAGGCGGTGGTCACCGGCGCCGGACCATCCGACTGGCCGCGGATACCTTGAAACACAAGGGTCCCGCCGACGATGGCCGGTTTGTCCATCACGCCAAAGGGCGCGTTCAACTGTCCCGCGTGGACCAACGCCCGCAGCGGCGCCTCTCCCGATAAGGTGTACACCTGAATGGGCGCCCCGCCGGAGGCCCCCTGCGGCCGTTCGGCAGCCTGGACGACGATGCGGCCGCCGCCCACCGCGACCGCCGGAGGCGCCGCGGCAGGCCCCGAGGAGAGCAAGAGGCCCGAGGATCCGCTCGGAAGGTACAATCCGTACAGCTGGGTGACGACATCCGGTCCGGCAGCGGATTTCCACGTGACGATGGCGACCGCCCAGTCTCCGGTGATGTGGACGGACCAGTCGTCGATGGTCCAATTCACGGGTTGCCCGGACCCTCTGTCGTCCAGCGGCGGGACCATCTCAATCTGGCCGGCGTCCGCGAGCGCCTTGTCCAACTCGGATCCGGAGCCCGAGTAAGGAGCCTTCTGCAGCCGGATGGCCGGCCAACTGTCCGTCGCCTGCAGCAACTGAGGCAAATACAGTCCATCGGAAGCCAACGCCGCACGTTGCAGCATGTCCAAACGGAAGTCATTCGGCAGCCGGAACTGGGCGTTCTCGCTCACCGGCAGGCCTTCGAGGGGGGCCGGGAGACCGGGGGCGCTCGGGCGAGTGACCGGTGGCGGCGCCGTCACCGCCGCGGCCTCCGGGCGATGGGCGCCGTAAACCGCCGCCCCCAACCCGAACACCAGCAGAAAGCCGGCACCGACCGTCCACACCACCGGCCCCCGGTGGTGCCGTTCCGCCTCAATCTGGGCGGCGGTCGCTCGTATCCACTGCTCTGTCCGATGGTACAGCCACTCCGGGACCTGCAGGTCCGCCACATGCGCCTCCACCCACCGGACCTGCTCCAGCGCATCCTCCGGCATCGGCCACCCGCGGGCGGCCGCTTCCGCAGCCAACTGCCGCTGTGCGGCTGCCCACCTCCGCGTGATCACCCGCGCGGGAAGCAGGAGCAGGCGTTCCAGGCGCTGCACAGACGGATCACTGAACACGGACGCGAGCCACACGGTCCGAAGCGCCGGTTCCAATCCGGCAACGACCTCCGCCAACGCCGAAGCCGGATGCGCCTCCGCCGGCGGCGGGGTGCCCGGCTGGCCACCGGGATCGCCGACGGACGCCACGTCTTCGGCAAGCACGGAACCTCTTCCGGCCGTCGCGCAGACGGCCAGGGCGGCCGCAATCACGGCGTCCTGCTCGTGCACATAATCCGCCACGCGCGGCGGCCGCCGGCACAGCGCCACAAACGTTTCCTGGAACGCGTACTGTGCCTGCCCTTCGTCGCCGGTGTACAGGTACACCAACCGGAGCACCCGTTCCCCGTAGGCTTCCAACCAGTGGGCTGTCAGCCGCCGCCTTTCCTCATCCAACGGATGCAACCAACGACCCTCCCCCGGGTCTCGTCTGCTTCCATTGTATCACCCGCTAGGCCCCCCATCGCCACGCATTCTGGCAACCGACGGGACGGGGACACCGCCCATCCTCCGCGCACCACAACCAGGACAACAGACGCAAAAAAGCCGCCCGGGATTTCCCGCAGCGGCGTCGTACTCCGTCGGTATCGGGCTGGTGGGTCATGAAGGAATCGAACCTTCAACCTGCCGATTAAGAGTCGGATGCTCTACCAATTGAGCTAATGACCCAGGTGGTGACCCTAAGGGGATTCGAACCCCTATTACCGCCGTGAGAGGGCGGCGTCCTAACCGTTAGACGATAGGGCCACTGGCTGCCGAACTAGGACTCGAACCTAGACTAACTGATCCAGAGTCAGTCGTGCTACCATTACACCATTCGGCACCGTCCCGCCGACACTTTTGCATTATAGCCAGGGCCCACCCCGCTGTCAACCCGTCTGCCGGCAGGAAATTACGACCAATCGCACTCGTCGCCATCCGGCGGTCCGTCAGACGGACCGCCGGATCCACGTGGCGGCGGCCCGCATCCGGGTCTGGCACTCCGCCCGGCCGAGCAGCGCCATCACATCGAACAGCCCCGGCCCCACCGTCACGCCGGTGAGCGCCAGACGCGTGGGGTGAATCAGCTCGCCGCCCTTGATGCCCCACGCCGCGATGAGAGACCGGTAGACCGCCTCCACATTCGCCGCTGTGAAAGGAGTCGCGCCGTCCAGCGCGTCCGCAGCCTCGAGCAGGCGGTCCGCGGCCGCTGCGGAGAAATGCTTACGCACCCCTTTTTCGTCGTACGCAGCCGGAGCCTCGAAGTAGTACGCCATGCTGGCGGCCAGTTCATCCACGCTGCGGCTTCTCTCCTGCACGGCCCGGACCACGTTCAGCAACCAGGCCAACGTCTCCCGTCCCGGGTCCGCCTCGACCCAACCTCGATCCCGCAGGGTCTCCCAGACGAGCGACAGAGCCCGTTCCGCGGGCATGGTCCGCAGGTAGTGGGCGTTCAGCCACTCGAGCTTCTTCACGTCATACACCGCGGCGTGCTTGGTCACCTTCTCGAGATCGAAGACCGCCACCGCCTCGTCCCGGCCGATGATCTCGCGGTCTTCCCCCGGAGAGAATCCGAGCAGCAACAGATAATTGATCAACGCTTCCGGCAGGATCCCCTGCTCCCGGTATTCCTGCACGCTGGTCGCGCCGTGGCGCTTGCTCAGCTTGCTGCGGTCCGGCGCTAGGATCATCGGCACGTGGGCAAACGCCGGAACGGGGGCGCCGAGCGCGTGGAACAGGTGAATGTGCCGCGGCGTATTGGACAGATGCTCCTCCGCGCGGATGATGTGCGTGATGCCCATCAGGTAGTCGTCCACGCAGCTGGCGAAGTGATACGTCGGCATGCCGTCGCTTTTCCAAATGACAAAATCGTCGATCTCGGCGTTGTCGAACGCCACGTCTCCGCGGATGAGATCGTGCACCACCGTCGTCCCTTCCTGCGGGGCCCGCAGACGGTACGCCGGCCGCTCCCCGGCCGCCAGGCGCCGCTCGACCTCCTCCCGGGGTAGATCCCGGCAACGGCCGGTGTAACGCGGCGCCTGTCCCGCCGCCTGCGCCCGTTCCCGATCCGCGGCCAACTGCTCCGGCGTGCAAAAACACGGATACGCTTTGCCCGCCTCCACCAGTCGCTGAAGCTGCGCCCGGTAGATGTCGAGGCGCTGCGATTGCCGGTAGGGCCCGTGCGGCCCGCCCACATCCGGCCCCTCATCCCAATCGATGCCGAGCCATCGGAACCCGTCGAGAATCTGCCGGTAGGATTCCTCCGTGGAACGGGACAGGTCCGTGTCGTCGATCCGCAGGACGAACACACCCTGGTGCTGGCGCGCGAACAACCAGTTGAAATACGCGGTCCTGGCCCCTCCAATATGTAACGATCCGGTCGGGCTGGGTGCGAACCGAACCCGAACCGGTCCGGGTTGCGTCTGTGCCATGTCCATGCATCCTTTCTCCTTCAGATTCGGCTCCTCCACCACTCGCTGCAAGCCCGGCAGCGGCAGAGACGCGCACTGCCGCCGAGGATAGTTTGGCCTTCCACACCACACGCTATGGACTGGACGGCCGTACGGCCGGACCCAGACAGGAGGTGCCGTGTCCGTGGACGAACACCGTCAAGTTTCAAATGAGACACACGTCACGCGAAGTGTCAACTCTGGCCGGTATGATCCCGGACCGATGGTGGAATCGGGAGCGCCGAACGCGGAGCTGGCGACCGTTCAAGCCCAGCGCGACGACCTGATGCCGGAGGAGTTCCCGGACGGCCCGTACGGCGCGGCCACGCATCCGGATGGCCTCGGCAAGTCCGGGCCGTGGCGACCCGGGCAGGCGTCCGTCTCGCCCCACTGGGATGCCAACCCGGTGTTCTCCGACCGCAAACGTCCCCGCCGGGAACCGCCCCACAACGCGCCGTCCGGCTCCATCGAAGGCCAGAACTGAACCGCCTCCGAACGCCGCCGGCACACCGTTCCTGCGCCGCCCCTCCAACGCCGTTCCGCCGCCTCCGATCCGTCTCCGCATGCCGCCTCCGAAACTGCCGCAGCCCGGGCGCCCCGGGCTGCGGACCGGCTCCATTGTACCATGCCCAGTCGTGTTATAATAGATAAGCTGGGTATGTGCGCCTGTATGAGGAGGCGAAATCGTTGCATCAGTACTGGTTTTGGATCGGCCACTTTCCGGTCCGCGCCTACAGCACCATCTTCGCGGCCGCGTTTCTCCTCGGCCTCGGCGCGGTCCTCTACTTTGCCCGCGCGGACGGAAAATCAGAATATGTCCCCCACTTCTGGAACATGGCGCCTGGCCTGCTCATCGGGGGCCTGGTCGGCGCGCGCTTCTGGCAGGTGTTCTTCTTCGACTGGCCCTATTACCGGCAGAATCCGGCCGAGATCCCGGCGATTTGGCACGGCGGCCTGTCCATCCAGGGCGGCGTCACAGGCGCATTTTTGGTAGCCCTTTGGTATGTCTGGCGCCACCGCCTCGACCTGTGGGTGATGGCGGACATCGTCGCGCCGGGACTCTTGCTCGGCCAGAGCATCGGCCGCGATGCCAATCTGATGAACGGCGACGCTTTCGGAGATCCCACGCATCACGACTTCGGCCTGCTCTATCCCGAGGGCACTCTCGCCCGCATGACCTATGGCGATCAACCCCTGTGGCCCGCCGAGGTGTGGGAGGGACAGGCGGACGTCATTCTCTTCGCCCTGCTGTTGATCTTGAAACAACGCCGTTGGCCCAAAGGCTTTCTGTTCGCCTATTACCTGGTGGCGTACAATGCCGTCCGCTTCTTGCTCGAAATGCTCCGGGGGGATTCGCCTCGATACCTGTTCCACTGGGACGCCGCCCAATGGACCGCAGCGCCGCTCGTCCTCGCCGGACTCGTCCTGGCGGTCTATGTCTTCTGGCGCGACCGGCGACGCACCCCCTCCCCTGCGGAAACGGCGGAACGCCCCGGCGAACCGGATTAACCGCTGCCGGATGGCGTCCGTCCCTGCGGACGAACCCTGTCCGCCCGGCATCCGCGCCACCCCCGCACGGGACAACAAAGCCGCCTCCGGCCAAGTCACCGTGCCGGGGGCGGCCATGCAGCCCTTCTGATGCAGCCCGTCCGATGCAAAAGCCTCGCTCGCGCCTAGGCGTCAGCCCCGCTGGCGCAGCACCGCCGCCAACGCCTCGATGCAAGCCGCGTTTTCTTCCTCCGTGCCGAACGTGATGCGCACGTGATCCGGCAACCCGAAGCCCGCACGCACCATCACCCCGTGCGCCATCAAAGCCTGCACGGTGCCCTTGGCGTCTTTCGTCTCCGCCAGCACGAAGTTCGCCTCCGTCGGAACGGACGGCACCCCCAGCTCCGCCAAGGCCTTGGCGTAGTACGCCCGGCTGGCCTGCGCGTGTGCCTGCGACCGGCGCCGGTGCTCCTCGTCCGCGAGCGCCGCCACCGCCGCGCGTTGGGCCACCCGATTGACGTTGAACGGCTCCCTCACGCGGTTGACGAACGACCACACCTCCGGATTGGCCAACCCGTAGCCGACGCGCAACCCGGCCAATCCGTACAGTTTGGAGAAGGTGTGCAGCGCGATGATGCGCGCATCCGCCAGCAGCCGCGCGTCCTCGACCACCCGCTCCGGGTGCTGGGAATAGTCGTTGTACGCCAGATCCAACACCACCAGCACATCCTCCGGCAGCCGTTCCAGCAGCCAATCCAGCTCCCGCCGCGTGAGGATGGTCCCCGTCGGATTGTTGGGCGTACACAGATAGACCAGCTTGGTGCGCGGGCTCACCTTCGCCAGGACCGCCTCCACGTCGTACGTGAAATCCGGCCGAAGCGCCGCCGGAACAGCCGTCGCCCGCATGATGGCCGCGCCGAATCCGTATTGGGAAAACGAGGGCTGGGGGACCACCACCTCGTCGCCCGGATCGAGAAACGTCTCCGAGATCAACTTGATCAGGTCGTCCGATCCGTTGCCCACCAGCACCGCTTCCGGAGACACCCCATGGAACGCCGCGATGGCCTCCCGCAGCAGTTCGCTCGAGCCGTCCGGATAATGGTGCAACGTCTCCAGTTCCCGCCGGATGGCCTCCAGGGCCAACGGAGAAGGACCGAGGGCATTTTCGTTCGCATTCAGTTTGATGACTCGCGTCAGTCCGTAACGGTGTTTCAATTCGTCGTCGGTCAGGCCGGGCTGATACGGATCGATCCCGCTGATGCCCGGCCTCACCCGGCTCGCCACGTCGACCATGCCAGCGCCTCCCCTCGGCGGGCACGCGCCCCGCCCGAGTTTCTCTCTTCTCCCAGCTCTGCTACAATTACATCGGCCGTGACCGTCGGCATCCGCCTTCGCGCGTGGCCCGGCCGGCCGGCTGACCTTAGCTTAAACGAGCCCTGCTAGAAACACAACTACCGGTTCGACCGCGGGAAGGAGTCCGGCTCATGTCGGTTCAACCACTGGAACGGCCCACCCTGGAGGACGTGCGGCGGGCCCAGGAACGCCTGGCGGGCGTCGTGCAGCCGACGCCGCTCGATCCCTCTCACACCTTTTCCACCCTGTCCGGGAACCGCGTCTTCTTGAAACTGGAGAACCTGCAGAAGACCGGATCATTCAAACTGCGCGGGGCCTACAACAAAATCGCCCAGTTGTCGCCAGAAGAGCGAGAGCGCGGGGTCATTGCCGCCTCCGCCGGCAACCACGCCCAGGGTGTCGCATTCGCGGCGACCAGCCACCAAAGTCCCTGCGTGATCGTCATGCCGGAGGGGGCGAGCCTCGCCAAGATCTCGGCCACCCAAGGGTACGGCGCCACCGTCGTGTTGTCGGGGACGAGCTACGACGACGCCTACCAGCACGCCCTGGAGCTGCAGAAGGTGCATGACTATACGTTCGTGCACGCCTTCGACGACCCGCTCGTGATCGCGGGGCAAGGGACCATCGGCCTGGAGATCCTCCAGCAGCTCCCGGAGGTCGACGCGGTGGTCGTGCCGGTGGGCGGCGGTGGTCTGGCGGCCGGGGTCGCCCTGGCGGTCAAGTCCCTCCGCCCCAGCGTGCGGGTGTACGGTGTGGAGGCCGCGAACGCCGCCTGCTTCCGGCACGCGCTCGACGCGGGGCGAGTGGAGACCATCCCCGCGCAACCCACCATCGCCGACGGCATTGCGGTGCGCCGGCCGGGCGAGCTGACGTTCGACCTGGTTCAGAGGTATGTGGACGACGTGGTGACAGTGGAAGAGGAGGAAATCGCGAGGACGCTCGTGCTTCTGCTGGAACGCAGCAAGTTGGTGGTCGAAGGAGCGGCCGCCGCCGCGCTGGCCGCCTGCGTCACCAAGAAGCTCCCCTCCGGCCTCGGCAACGTGGTCGTGGTGCTCTCGGGCGGCAATATCGATGTCACCGTGCTGTCGCGCGTGATCGAACACGGCTTGGCCGACGCCGGCCGGTATCTGCGGCTCGCTGTGCACCTGTACGACCGCCCGGGCGCGCTGCGCGACCTGCTCGACGTGTTTGCGGCGCTCGGCGCCAACGTGGTGTCCATCCAACACCACCGCGTCGGCACCGGGATCTCCCTCGGGCAGACCGAAGTGGAAATTGACCTGGAGACGCGCGACGCGAATCACGTCCAGATCATCCTCGAGCGGCTGTCGGCCAAAGGGTATACGCCGAAACTCCGGTGACGAAACAGGCGGGGCCCTCCCCCGCCTGTTTCACAACATGGACGGCAGGGTGTAGAAGCCCACCGCCATGACCAGATAGGCTCCCAGGGCCAATGCGCCCTCCAACCAGTTGGACTCCCCGTCCATCATCAGGACCACGACCAGCAGCACGGCCGCCCCCATGCTGGCCAGTTCCGGCCACGAAAACAGCAACGGCATCGGGTGCCCCAGGGCGAGACTGGCGAGAAACAACAACGGCGCCACGAACATGGCCACCTGCAGGGTGCTGCCCACCGCGATCTCCAAGGACAGGTCCATCCGGTTCTTCCACGCCATCCAAACGGCGGACGCGTGCTCCGCGGCGTTCCCGACGACGGCGACGATGACCACGCCCATGAACACCTCGCTCCATCCCATGCCCGTGGCGAGCTCCTCGATGCTGCCGACCAACCATTCGCTCGCGAAGGCCACACAGACGGTGGTGATGAGCAGGACTCCGACGGCCGGCCACAGGCGCCCGTGCTGTTCGTCCTCACCCGCGTAATGGTTGATGGACTCAAAGAGCTCCCGGTGCGTGAACAGCGTGAAATACAGCCCGGACAGGTACAGGACCAGCGACACGAGGGCGACGACCGTCGAGAGCGTGAGGCTCGCCGGATCCTGGCTCGTGCTGAAGATGGCGGGCACGATGAAGGCGACCCCGACGCTCAACATCAGCATCGAAGCGTTGCTGCGGGCGGCGCGAATGTTGAACCGCTGGATGGGATGGCGGATTCCCCCGACGAAGAAGCTCACACCGAGCACGAACAGCAGGTTGCCGAGGATGGAGCCGGTGATGGACGCCTTGACCAGCGTCGACATCCCCTCGTTCAGCGCAATGATCCCGATGATCAGCTCCACGGCGTTGCCGAACGTCGCCGACAGGAGTCCGCCCACCCGCGGCCCCGCATGCGCCGCGATGGTCTCGGTCGACCGGCCCATCAAACCCGCCAGCGGAATGATGGCCGCCGCCGAGAAGAGAAACACAAGCACCCCGGAAGCTTCCACAAACTTCGCGTATCCTGCGATGATCAGCAGTGCCGCCGTCAGCGGCCACACCCACCGGCGCAACACGTCATTCCTCCCAGCCGATTGCCGGGTCCGGCCCAGCCGCAAGGAAAAGCGGTGGCTCCACGGGCCGCCGAACCCTATAATGAAATTCAAGAGAAGAGCGGGTATCCGCGCTTGCCAAGCACCCGCGCGGTCCAACAGGAGAGGATGACCCCGGCCGCCGCCACGCCGTACAGGATCCACTCCGGCCACACCATCCGGGCGCCTGCGGCCGCGATGAGATACACGGAACAGGCCGCAAACGGCAACGATGCGGCCCACCAGCGCCGAAAGATCATGTTGACGGCCATCCCGGCGCCGAACAAGGTGACAAAGGCGAGGATACTGAGCATGAGCCAATAACCGACCATCCTGTGTACTCCTTCCTGCCGGAGGTGATCCGATGCCTGCCCGCCCCCGCATCGTCTCCCTGTGCCCCAGCAACACCGAGTTGGTGCACGCCCTTGGCCTCTCCGACTGCCTCGTCGGCGTCGATCTGTACTCCGACTACCCTCCGGACGTGGTAAAAGGCCTGCCCCGGGTCGGGCCCGATCTCGACATCGACGTCGACCAGGTCGTTGCCCTTCGGCCCGATCTGACGTTGTGCTCGCTCTCCGTCCCCGGAATGGAGCGCGTCGTGCGGGCCGTTTCCGCTGCCGGCTTGCCGCACCTGGTGTTCTCACCGCATTCCGTCGCCGAAATTTTTGCGGATCTGCGCCGTCTGGCGGACGGACTGCCCGGCGCCGTGCCCCCGGGGCGAGCGAAGGCCATCATCGACGGACTCCGGGAACGGATCGAACGCGTTCAGGAGGCCGCAGCCACCGTGGACTCGCGGCCGCGGTTGTACTGGGAATGGTGGCCGAACCCCATCTTCTCCCCGGCGTCCGGCAACTGGTTGACGGAGATCTCGCGGTTGGCCGGAGCCGAAAACGTGTTCGCGGACCATCCGGGAGATCAGGTGCGGGATGACGGCGGCACCGTCATCCAGGCGCAGCCGGACTTCCTGCTCGCCGTCTGGACGGGCGTCGTGCAGCACAAGGTCCCGCTCGCCAAACTGCTTCACCGCCCCGGCTGGCAGGAGATCCCCGCCATTCGCGAGCGGCGGGTGTTCATCCTGGCGGAAGGCCTGTACTGCCGGCCCTCCCCCCGTCTCATCGACGGGCTAGAACAGTTGTTCATGCTGATCCACCCGGACGCAGCGGCCCGGGCGGGGCTGCCGCCCGCCTCGCGGCACGCTCCGGTCCGAACGGCCGACGGGCGGTGGCTGGACGGCGTGACGCCCGAGGGTCTGAGGACCGGACGCGGCCGGTTCACCGGTGGGTGAACCGGGGTGCCCGTTTCTCGAGGAACGCCTGCACCCCTTCCGCCGCGTCCCGGGTGCGGAACACCTCGCCGAACAGGTGCGCCTCGTTGCGAATGCCGTCGGCCAAAGTCATCTCCAGCCCTTCATCAATTGCCCGCTTCGCCAACGCCAACGACGCCAGGCTGCGGGCGCGGAAGACCTGGGCGAAGCCGACGGCCGCCTGAACGGCCTGACCCGTCTCCACGACGCGGTTGACCAGCCCCATCCGGTGGGCCTCCTCCGCCGAGATCGGCTCACCGCAAAAGATCAGTTCCTTGGCGCGGCTCGCGCCGATGAGGCGCGGAAGCCGCTGAGTCCCGCCGGCGCCGGGGAACAGCCCCAACTTCACCTCCGGAAAGCCGAGCTGTACCTGAACCTCTGCGATGCGAAAATCGCACGCCAAGGCCAGCTCCAGACCGCCGCCCAGGGTAACCCCGTTCAGCGCCGCGATGGTCGGCTTCGGGCAGGCAGCCAGGGCGTCGAGACTCGCGTCCAGATCCAAGGCCAAATCTTCCGCCCCGTCCTCGGCCATCACCCGCGGAAACTCCTTGATGTCCGCCCCCGCGACGAATGCCCGATCCCCCGCCCCCGTGACGACCAGTGCCACGATGTCCTCCCGCGACGCCGCCTCATCGACCGCCCTCCGCAGGCGGTTCGCCATGTCCCGTGACAACACGTTGACAGGCGGATTGTCCAGCACCAACACCGCCACCTGATCCTGCACCTGCACCCGTACTTCAGCCACATCGGTTCCCCCTTCCCGCAGCCGCCGGCGCGCCATGGCGCATGCCGGTCCGGCCGTTCCCCTAGCGTCCCATGCCGCCGGTCCCTGCTCCGCCGCTCAGTACCGCTTCCACGCGTCCGGGTCTTCCACCGGCGGATTCTTGCGGCGCCGCCACCACCGCAACGCGTAGCGGACGGCGAGAATGACGAGGCACACCGCCACCACCGCGGCACCCAGCCAGCGGGCGCGCGGCCAGGCGAACCGGCGCGCGATGAGATCGAACAATTCCCAACCGCCGATGGCAAAGGCGGCAAACATCCAATCGGGCCACCCGTAGTTCATACCTGCCCCCTGCGACTCAATCTGGATCGAACAAACGCAACTGGCGGCCCGGTGGATCATCCTGTGGCCGCGCTTCCCGCGCGGCGATGCCCAACAGATCCAGCCAGTCCAAGGCGTTGCGCACCGCATAGTCGCCCTGGTTGTTGTTCATGAGAATGTGAACCGCGCTGGCTTCCTGCGTCCACCGCCGGACGTACGGAAGAAACGACGCCAGTTCTTCCCGTGTGTATAGATAGTCGAACCGCTGCTGCGATGACCGCAATCCCTTCTGATACCACGTCTTGGCGTTCCGCCCGTGCAGGCGGAAGATGACCAGCCGGGGTTGCGTCACCTCGGGGACGAACGGGATGGTCCCCTGCCCCACCTGCGGTTCGTCGCATACCACATTGACAGCCCCCAGTCGGCGCAGGTGATCGGCCGTCTGCAGCGCCGCATCCCCTTGCCACCAACTGCGATGGCGGAATTCCACGGCGAGCAGAAAGCCGTCCATCCGCTCGGCCACCTCGTCGAGATAGCGGCGATTCGCCTCGTTCGCCACAAACCACGGTGGGAACTGAAACAACACCGCGCCGAGACGTCCGCTTTCCTTCAGCGGCGAAATCGCGCGGAGGAATGCCGCAAAATCGGCCGCACGCTGGGCCGCACCTGCCTCGCCTCGGTCATGCAAGGTCATCGTCCGGTGCGCCTTGACGTCGAACACGAACCCCTCGGGCGTCTGCTCGGCCCAACGCGCGACCACGTCCGGAGGCGGAATGCGGTAGTAGGGGGCGTCGGCTTCCACCAGCGAAAAATGGCGAGCGTAGTAAGACAACCGCGCCTCAGGGCGCATCCCCTTCGGGTAAAACGCGACGTGGTCCGCCCACGCACAGGTTCCGCAGCGAACCCCCGCCCATGTCGGGTTCACAACTTCTCCGACACCGCCTTCGCCTGGGTGAACAACAGGAGGTAGTCCCGCCCGCCGGCCTTGGAATCGGTGCCGGACATGTTGAACCCTCCGAACGGATGTACCCCGACCAGAGCGCCCGTGCACTTGCGGTTAAAGTACAGGTTGCCGACGTGGAACTCCTGCCGGGCATACTCCAGGTGTTCGCGGTTGTTGCTGAACACCGATCCGGTCAGGCCAAACTCCGTGTCGTTGGCGATTCGGATGGCATCCTCGAAGTCCTTTGCGCGGATGAGGGCCACCACGGGGCCAAAGATCTCCTCCTGGGCGATGCGTGCGTGCGGATCCACGTCCCCGAACACCGTCGGTTGAATGAAAAATCCGTTGCCTTCCGCCTTGCCGCCGCCGGCCAGCAACTTGCCCTCCGTCTTGCCTACCTCGATGTATTCCAAGATCTTCCGATACGCCGACTCGTCGATGACCGGCCCGACCTGGCTCGCGCCATCCATCGCCGGCCCCACGCGCATCGATTGGGCCAGTGCCACGACGCGCTCAGCCACGATGTCGTACACGTCCTGGTGGATGATGGCTCGCGAACAGGCAGAGCACTTCTGACCGGAGAAGTGAAACGCCGACGCGGCAATCTGGCGCGCTGCGTCCTCCAGGTCCGCCTCCCGGTCCACCACGATGGCGTCCTTGCCGCCCATTTCCGCGACGACCCGCTTGAGCCAGATCTGCCCCGGCTGGACCTTGGCCGCCCGCTCGTAAATGCGGATGCCCACCTCTTTCGATCCGGTGAAGGAGATGAACCGGGTCCTCGGGTGATCCACCAGATAGTCCCCAATCTCCGCGCCGCTTCCAGGTACGAAGTTGATGACGCCCGCGGGGATCCCCGCGTCACGCATCACCTCGACAAACTTGGACGCAATGACGGGCGTCGGTGTCGCCGGCTTGAGCAACACCGTGTTCCCGGTGACCACCGCGGCGCTGGTCATCCCGGTGAGGATGGCGAGCGGAAAGTTCCAGGGCGGGATGATGATGCCCACGCCGAGCGGAATGTAGTGCTGTTCGTTGTCCTCCCCGGGGATGCGCACCAGGGGATGCACCTCGCCCAGCCGGATGGCCTCCCGCGCATAAAACTCCAAAAAGTCGATGGCTTCCGCGGTGTCCGCGTCCGCTTCCGGCCACGTCTTGCCGGCTTCATAGCACATCCAGGCCGACAGCTCATGTTTCCGGCGCCGCATGATGGCGGCTGCCTTCAACAGGTAGCGCGCCCGTTCGGCGAACGATTTGCGCTTCCACGTCTCGAAGGCCGCCAGTGCGCTCTGCATCGCCTCTTCGGCGAGCGCCTGGTCGGCCTTGGCGACGTACCCGACCACCTGGTCCTTTTGCGATGGGTTGATGGAGGCGGTGCGCCGCTCGGTCAAAACTTCCCGGCCGCCTATGTACAGTGGATAGGTCCGTCCCAACTGCGCCCCGACCTCTGCCAACGCCTGTTCAAACGCCGCGCGCTGTTCCGGAACCGAAAAATCGGTCAACGGTTCGTTGACAAACGGTTGAACCATGCCCATTCCTCCTTCCGACAGAGCGGATCGGGACGCGACCGGAAAACGCCCGCGACCGCCCAAGATTATTGTACCCTGCGAGCCCGTCCTCCAGCAAACTTCGCCATCAGGCGAAGGGCCCGACCCTCGGCGGGTCAGGCCCAGTATCCGTGATACGGTTGCAAGCTCCACGCGTCCCACCACGCCGGATCCGGTCCCGCAAAGGCGTGCCAGGGTCCCAGCACCGGATACGCGCCGGACCACCAGAGCGGCTGTGCGCGCGTCCACCCAGGCTGCACCTGCAACTGCCCGGCGGCCCAAGGCTGCGGGGCCCGCAGGTCCCAGATGAGGTCGAGATCGCCGTCCACCCACGGCGGCGTGTACACCATGACTCCCCCCTGATCTCCCCGGGCTTGCCGGAGATGCTGATCAGGGCAATGTATGCTTTCACCCGCCGCACTGCGCCCCGCCGCCCAGGGCCGCACCGTCACGGGTCCTGGCGCGGCAGCCCGCTTCCTCCTCCGTCCCGGACGATCCACTCGGCGGCATCCAACAAATCCCGGGCTTCGTAGTGTGCTTCGGAAGGCCCCGTACCGATGAACACCGTCTTCGTGCCCGCAGCGAGGCCCGCCTGCACGTCGGTGTCCCGGTCACCCACCATGTAGCTGGCCGCCAGATGGAGGTCATGCCGTCTGGCCAACGCAAACAGCATTCCGGGCTTCGGCTTGCGGCACGGGCATCCCGCGTCCGGGCGGTGTGTGCAAGCCACGATGTCGTCGACGCGAGCCCCCTCCCGCGCTAGCAGTTCGCACATGCGGCGATGCACCGCTTTGAGATCCGCCTCCGACATGTAGCCGAGTCCCACGCCGCCCTGATTGGTCGCCACGCACACCAAGAACCCCGCACCGTTCAGGAGGCGAATCGCCTCTGCCGCACGGGGAAACAGAACCAGTTCATCCGGCCGGTTGACTGGACGCTCGTTCCGGTTGATGACGCCGTCCCGGTCGAGGATCGCCGCCCGTTTCAACGGCTCCCCACCGTCTGCGCGAGCTGGCGAAACACAGCAGCCATATCATCTTCAGCCAAGCCGTGCGCGCAAGCCGCCAGCATCTGTTGATACGCGGCCGACGCCAGCGGCATCGTTGCCATCCAAGCGCCGGACAGGTCTTGCACCAACCGGAGGTCTTTGGCCATGTGCTTGAGCGCGAACGACGCCGGAAACTCGTCGTTCTCCCACAATGGCCGTTTCGCCGCGAGCACCGGCGACCAGGTGCTCGTCTCCGACAACACCTCCAGCAACCGGCCGCGGCCGAGGCCAATTTTGTCGGCCACAGCCAAGCACTCGCTCACGCCGGTGATCACGGTCGCCAGATACGCGTTGACCAACAGCTTCATGGCCGAACCGGACCCGACGGGCCCCAGATGGTGCACCGACTTGGCGACCGCGCGGAGCACCGGTTCCACGCGGCGGAAGGCAGCTTCGGAACCGCCCGCCATGACGACCAACTTGCCCTCGCGGGCCGGTTGAACCGACCCGGAAACGGGGGCGTCGATCCACTCCACGCCGTGATCCGCCATCGACATCGCGAACGCCTGCGTCTCCGCCACGCCGATGGTGCTAAAGTTGACGATCACGGTGCCCCGCGCAAGCCTCTCCGCCACGCCACCGTCCTCGAGTACACTCCGGACCGCGGTGGCATCGGACACCATCAGGCAGATCACATCCGCCCCATCCACGGCATCGGCCAGTCGGCTGACCACTTTGCCCGGTCCCAGATCCACCGGCTTCGGCGTCCGATTGTAAGCGCGAACATCAAAGCCCGCTTGCGCCACCCGGGCCGCCATCGGCGCCCCCATCGCCCCCAAGCCAATCCATGCGACGCGCATCCATTCCCCTCGCTTTCTGCCATCCGGTGTTCACTTCCCCAACTCCGCTTCGGCGATCTCCACAAACCTTGTAATCAGCCGGACGAACTCCCTTGTATCCTCGGGCCCGAGCTTGTTCAACACCGCCAGAATGCGGCGCCCGCGGAGAATGCGTACCTGCTCGAGGCGGCGGCGGCCCTCCTCCGTGATGTGGATGTGCACCACACGGCGATCGTCATTGGACCGCGTCCGTTCCACCAACCCCATCCGCACCAAGTCGTCGCACACTTGCGTCACCGCGCCCGGACTCAACCCGGCAAAGCGGGCGATGTCGGAAGCTTTCGCCTGGGCGCAATGATCCAGGTAGCGCAGGATGAACACCTGGCTCCCGGTCAACCCGTGTTCGGCGATCAAGGTCTTGGACGAGGACATCACCCGCTGCAAACGCGCCAACAGCTCTTCCATCTGCCGCAGGTACTCCGACATCCCGCCGTCCTGCAGTGTACGCTGGGGTTCACCGTGCTGCACAGCCCTGTCACTCCCATGGTCTGTCCTCTCTGCACCCATTTTAGCAATTGAAGTATTTGTCGACAACAACCGCCGCTTTCCAGGGCCACGGGGAATGGCAGTATGGCGCGACGCGGGAGGACTCGCGGGCTCCATTTCTCGAAAAATAAAGATTTTCGTCGCCGTTCTCCTCGCCTCGACAAATGGTTGTACCACCACGCGTCCTCATGTGCTACGATCCGTCCGGATCACCATCGGTCGTTTCATCCAAGGAGGCACTTTCCGTGTCTGAACGTCTGTCCCATTGGCTCACCTTCGGCATGTCGGCCTTCGACACCCCGGGGTTTCACGACACCTCGCGGTGGATGACGTCCGCTGCACCGGTTCCCCGTGCCTACGTCGAACCCTCGCCGCCGTACAGCGCTTGGCGGGGGTTGCAGACCCCCGTCCTCCGGTGGCGCTCCCGCCGCAGCAGAGAGACCTGGGTGCTCACGCCGCCGCTCCCCATTCCAGGTCGCATCGACGTGGCAAACTGGGGAATTCAGCTTCAGGCGCGCGCACTGGAACGGACGTTGGAGGCCGAATGGGGGCGCGATTGGCGCAGGACAACGCTCGTGTACCTGACCAATTGGTCATATGCGGTGGAACCGCTAGTTTCCAGCTTGGCCCCCGAATACCTGGTGCTTGACCTGGTGGATGACGTCCTCAGCTTCCCCTATCGGCTGCCGCGGCAACGGGTGCTGGAACGGTGGCGTCGGATCTCGCGCAGGGCCAGCGCGGTGATCGCCGTGTCACCGGCGCTGCAGGCTTGGAGCGAGGCCCATCTGGGCCGACCCGCACACCTGTTGCCCAACGGTGTGGACGCCGGCCACTTCGCCGCGCATGCGGAACTTCCGAACCTTCCGTCCGCGACATGCGGAGGGATTCGCGTCGGGTTCGCGGGGACGCTCAACCACTGGATCGATTATCCGGCCCTGTTGTCGTTGATGGAACAACTGCCCGATACCGAACTGTATTTGATGGGATGCCGGGGACACATCGGAGATCCCGAATTGGAAGATGCGCTTCATAGCCTGCAGGCGCACCCGCGCGTGCATGTGCTCGGCCCCGTGCCGTATGAACGTTTGCCCGCATACCTGCATGCAATGGATATCCTGATCCTGCCCCGCATCCCGTCGCCGGCCAGTGCCGCCTCCAACCCGCTCAAGTTAGGCGAATACCTGGCGGTGGGCAAGCCGCCGGTGGTCTCGGGCGTCCCTGTGCCGCCACCGCTCGGGGGCCTGGTGTACGAGGCCGCGCCGAATACGGGATTGGCGGAAGCCGTCCGCAGGGCATGGGCGGAAGTCAAAGGCGAGGCACCGTCGCGGCGCGCCGAACGACAGGCATTCGCACGGCAACATACCTGGCAGGCGCGAGTTCAGGAGGTGGTGGCACTGGCCGAGACCGGGGGAAGCCATCCGCCAATGCTGCCCCGCGTCTCCACGGGCCGCGTCACCACGGGATCGATAGGTCTGTCTCAGGGCATTTCGGTATAATGAATAGGAACCTGTTTGGGCAGGCGGTTGGCGTCCTGCCCAATCCACACTGGGAGAGGATACCGTTGGCCAAGCGTAATCAGCAGCTGTTCGATTACTTGGTACAGATTGCGGACAACGTCCGCAATGCGGCTGCCGAATTTGAACGGGGTCTGCACAATCTGTCACATCCCGAAGCGTTGGCGGCTTCCATCAAACATATGGAAGTTCGCGGTGACGACCTGACCAGTGATATGGTTTCCCTGCTGAACGCGACCTACATCACGCCGTTGGAACGGGAGGACTTTCTCGCGCTCGCCATCAAGATGGACGACGTGGTGGACGGTCTCGAGGCTTGCACCGTGCGGTTCGACCTGTACCGGGTGACGTCGGCCACCCCGCCGATGTTCGACTTCGCCCGGAACATCGTGGACAGTGCGCGCGAAGTGCACGAGGCCATCGCGAAACTCAACGCGCGCCGGTTGTTGGATATCCGCGAGCACACGCTGCGCATCAATCACTTGGAGAAGTCGGGAGACGAGCTGTTGCGGGATTCCCTGCGGGCGCTCTTTCAAGATCGGGACCGAGATGTACTGGAGGTCATCAAACTCAAAGAGGTCTACGAGATCCTGGAGGGGATCACCGACCGTTGCCAGGATGTGGCGGACGTGCTCGATTCCGTGATTGTGAAGAACGCCTGAATCGGCGTCACTTGGCCATCTTTCCTACCTCATGGCTCGGCGGCCGTTGTTGGACAGGCCCTGACACGCGTGCATATTCCTCGGAACGTTCGGCCACCATTGGATCAAACAGGATGACGAGGAAGGTGACCGGCATGCGTGACGGAGAACCGTCCACGATCGGCCACAGGCAGGCCGCTCCGCCGAAGCCATTCCCGCTGATTTCACAGGAGGAGTTGCGCCGCCTGAGTTGGGAGGAAGGGCGTACAGACGCCGAGATCGCCCAGATGTTCGGAGTGACCGTCAACGAAGTCAACCGAAAACGCCTGCAGATGAATCTCGTGCAAGATGCGCTCACATCGTCACAGTGGTCCGAGGTGGTCCGCACCGCGGAGATGGTTAAATCGCTTCCATGGGAGGCGGTTCAGGAGGTCCGCACCATCGTCGACCGGTATCGCCAGAACCCTCACGGACTCCTGGCATCAGGGATGGACGCGGCGGGCACCGACATAGTGTGAACCCCAGTATCCACTGCCCAGCGAATCCGTCCGCACCCCTGTAGGCGTGGCGTTGATGAAGCGGCCGTTCCCGATGTAGATGCCGACGTGAGACGCCCCGGGACCGTCGGTATTGAAAAACACGAGGTCTCCAGGCTCCAAGTCGGACCGCCCGACCGCTTGGCCCTCCTGATACTGATCATAGCTGGTCCGGCCCACGTGAACGCCAACGCGCGCCAACGTGTACTGGACCAGCCCCGAACAATCAAATCCTCGATCCGAGGCCCCTCCCCACCGGTAGGGTACCCCAATAAACTGCTGGGCGGTCTGGGCGACCCGAACACCGAATGTCAAGTCCGCGACGGGAGAACTCCCTCGGCTGGACAGCGCGGAACTGCTTGTGGGCGCCGGTGACGCTGAACGCTTTGGCGTACCTGCGGCGGACCGGGCGTTTCCTGCGCCCGCAGCGCGCCCAGGGCTGTCGCCTGCCTGGGGCGGGTTTCGCCGGGTTTGCGAGGAAGGTGTCTTGGCATCGGAGTTGGAAGGAAGCGTGTCTCGATGCGCCGCGGCTTCATCCAATACGGCTTGCACGCGGGCTCGCTGCACCGACTGTTCAGACGACGTCAAGTTGGCGTCGGAGGTGTCGAAGGTGAGGAGCGGGTCCGTATCCGCGACCGCCACCCATTGGCGGGGCGGAGAAGAGAATGACGATGCAGGTTGGAACCGTACGACGGGTGCAACACCGCTTACGGTGACAGTACTCGAAGACTCATGGGAAGCGCCCACAGGCCCCGTACCCGCATACACGGCGAGACCGGTGGCGCACACGGCCGTTCCCGCGGCCACGCGCCAAGATCGCAACATTCTGTAAGCCCCTTTACATCCTGCGAGGTTAGTTGACGGGCTCGGGAGCGGCTTCTCCTCCCTGCCTGCCTGCGGCTGCCGGCAGTACGCAGCGCTTTGAGCAGGATTCGCCCCAAAAAACAGTTCCCCCGCCTCCAAACCGGAGTTCGGATGGTCTCTGAATCCGTAGAGACAAAAAACTCAAGTTGATTATAAAAAAGTGAACGCTTGTCTGACAAGACATGCAACCAAAAAATTTGATAGGAAAAGTAGACGAAGATGCTGTCTGTGCGTCTTCTCATCCCCCCTGATGGCTGACACCTGTTTTCCCGATAATTGCCGAGGCAACCCATTCGTCGCTGTTTGCGTCGCAGCAGGTGTGTATGAGTACGTACAATCCGCGTCGCTTCAAGAACGAACACCTGCGGTTCAAGAGCATCAGTTCGATGTCCAGGCTGCCCCTCCCTTTCATTCCTTCAACGGAGTTTTCATGGTCGATTCCAAGCACGGTTGGATCTTAACGCCGGATCACCTAATCCTCCGGACCATCGATGGCGGAAAGACGTGGGTAAATGTCACTTCCGAATTGAATCAAATGGACACCCGGATTGACCCTGGGGCCCATTCACAGTCCAAGGAAAAAGCGACACCGCTGTTCAGCTCGTGGCGACTGGCGCAAGCACTGCCATTGCCACCATCGGATTTCATCCCAGTCGAGTTTACTGGACAGACGACGGCATTGGGGGCGGCCTTAAAGCCCGGGGCGCATGCCGCAGAGACGATGGACCTAGGGCAGTACGATTGGAGCAAAGTATATCTGTTTCGCACCATGGATGGGGGGATTTACTGGGAGCGCACGAGTACGGCTTTTCGTGAAGTGAACGGTCCGGCTGTAAACGTTCCGAATTCAATTTGCGGATAACTTTGCCTACGTGATGATCGGGAACACGTTGTACACATCGAACGATGGCGAGACCACCTGGAAGGATGCTGCAATGCCACAACCACGGATGGCGGTAAGACTTGGCAAGTCGTGTACAGATACTGAGTCGAGGAAAGAAATGCGTCTCGGCCTTCTGTGCAGAATGCTTCCTCATCTGTTGGGAACTCGTATGGCGACAAAAAAGAACGAGAAAGAGTACTGTTCCCAGACTTTATTGTTCTCAGGACTATTCCGGTGGTATGTTGGAAGAACAAGCAGGTTGCGGAGGGATTGAGCACTGAGGGAGGGATTGGCATGCAACGGCTTGAGCAGGCGTTTGCGTTCGTGAAAACGAACGGGAACGAGGTCGAACAAATCAGATTACGGATGTTGGTAGGTGAGCAAGTCGAAAATTCTTGTGCAATAGATTTGATAGCCCAAACACAGTCCTTTGATGGCGGCTGGGCACCATTCTGGGCAGAATCAAGCGCACTGGATTCCACTTGCTTTCGTCTAGCACAGTTAGAACAACTCTCTGTAACCGGTACCGAAAATGTGGTACGACAAGCCTTACAGTTTATCATCCAAAAGCAAAGAAATGACGGTTCCTGGGAAGAAGATCACCGACTGGCAGAAGTTGCGCCGCCGTGGTGTTAACCAGGTGATCTCTCCGCCCAACTCTATTTAACTTCCAATTGCGCATATTGGCTGACATTCTTTCATACCGCTCCGGAGAACGTTCGTCGCGCGATTGACTTTCTGGTTGAGCACGTAAACTCGCACGGTCAAATGCCATCATTCCTTCATACACACTGGCTGACGGCAGGCGTTCTCTATTCCGAAATGCATCAGGCGAGAGCAGAGCAGATCATGTCCTATCTGCATGGCCGGATCTATGATTTGGACTCTGGGAACTTGGCGTGGTTAATAAACAGCTTGCGAGGTGCAGGTGTATCAAGTACTCACCCCCTGATTGAGAAATCAAGGGCCCTGCTCCTTGACAAACAGGAGCCGGACGGTCGCTGGTGCAGTGAAGACGGACCACACCAGGATGTCCATACGACACTGGAGGCGATCCGGGCGATTCTAAGCGATTAATGCCTAGTTGGCGACGATTGGCACACCAACTCCGTGATCGAGACGGGCAGCTACTTTGTCCCCGATTTCCTGATAGAGTCACATCGTAGGATGAATCGTTTCGGGGGGCAGAATGCCAGCAAAATGAAGAAGAGTGAATGAATGAAAGTACTTCAAACTTACATACGCGTGTATGTGAACGATATGGACAAGGCCCTGAAGTTCTATGAAAATCTGTTAGGACAATCTGCGACTTTGAGATTCAAAATTCAAGTATGAAGCTGTGGGGCTGGAATTAGCATCCGTGGGTAACCTTCTCATTTTGGCTGGATCGGATAAAGCGCTGGAACCTTTTCGAGAGACCACTGCGACATTTACAGTAGGTTCCATTCATGAGTTTTATGATTTTATTATAGAATCGGGACGCCAAGTCATTTGCGGCCTTACCCGGGTTCCAACGGGAACGAATCTCACTGTACAACATCCAGACGGAACCATAAGTGAATATGTCGAACATAATGATTAGCAAAACCACTCGCACCATTGAGTCGTAACTTTCAGAATAAACGATATATTTGTTTTGGCATTTCACAATGGTTGTTCCACCCGCAACAGGCGCGCCGCATGGCCTGCGCAGGACCATGCGGCGCTTTCAACAATTATAGACAAAAATGCAGGTCGGGTCGATCAATATGCTTGTAGAGCAGTCACGGCATGTGACGCACTTTTTCCGATATCATGGTTCGTTCTTTCGCCTGCGGTATTTCTGCTGGATAACCGATTCCGAAGACGCCGAGCACATCGTATCCCTCCGGCACGTGGAGAAGGGTACGGTTTTCCGGTTGAGCTCCGATGGAAGTCCATCGCACTCCGAGGCCCACAGTATGGGCTAACAATAAAAAGTTCTGTATGAAACACGAGGTCGCGATGATTTGTTCCACTCGATCTTCATCTTTTGCAGCTCCTTCGGATAGGACGGCCATCACCAAGGGAGCGCCGCCGAAATCTGCCTTGTGATTGAGTTTGCGGCGGGTTTCTGGTCCGATGAAGACAATTTCCCAGGGCTGTGTCATGCGATGGTTGGGCGCGAATTTCGCAATGTCCAGCAGGGAGAGAACGAGTGATTCATCCACTGGATCTGGCTTGAAGAGTTTGATGTTACGCCGCGTCAAAACAACCTTGCTCAGGTCTTCCAAATTCACGTACCGTATCCCCCACATTCTTTGGCGCTGCGCCGGTCAAATGTTTTGCAACCATGTCATGGGCCTTTCTCGGTATCCTCATCGTTCCCTCTGCATCATCAGTATAAACCGGGCCAATCTCCGCGACCAGACACCGCATGGTGAGCCAATTGCGGCAACTTTGGGGAATTCACCGGGATGGCTCCATCGTGGACAGACCTCGTAACCAGGTCGACAAATCCCTGCAGCGACACGAGGTTCAGCCGTTCCCAAATTTCCATTTCTTCCATCAATGCCCGTGGCACAAGCTGATTTTCAATTGCCCCGCCCGGCTCAGCAAGAGCAAGTACCCTCAGTCCTGTGCATGTGCAGACCTCAAGATTTTCGTTGCAAGGGTGGCGAGGGATGCCCGTTCCGTTTCTGTGAGCGTTTCCAAGACAGCATTGATTTGTCGCTCAATCTCTGCACCCGCCACATGTACCAGCTGCCGGCCGGCAGCAGTCAATCTCACATTGAATCCACGCCGGTCATTCGGCGAGACAACACGTTCCACGAGTCCACGACGCTCCGCCCGATCCACCAACCCAGTAACGCTGGATTTTTCGAGGTTCAGATACTGGGCAAGCTGAAACATGCTTGGCTCTCGATCCCGCAGAATACCGAGGAGTCGAATTTGAATGTTTGAAAGATCATGCTCGGATCCCACACGAGCAAGTACAGACTGGATCAGGTACGACAGTTGTACCAAGCCATCCACAATCGAAAGATCATGTGAGTCTGTCCACGAGTCATGGTTCATGTGTCGATTCACTCCGGACTGCTGTGTTCAAACGCTGCTGTTGTACGTTCGTTCGGCCTTGCGCCGAAGTACGAATGGTTCGACACGCCAGAGCCGTCCGGAAAAAACGAAGTACTTGTCGACGTGCTCGCCGCAGGCTTGCACCCGCGTGTCCGCTCTCAGGCAGACGGTTCTCACTACACGCGTCCGCGCGCGCTACCACTCATTCCTGGGATTGATGGTGTCGGACGAATGGCGAACGGGCAGTTGGTCTATTTTGTGGCACCCGACACATCTCTCGGCACATTCGCGGAAAAGGCGGTCGTGGATTTGCGACGTAGTGTCCCATTGCCTGAAACCGTCGATCCAGTTCGCATCGCTGCAGCCATGAATCCAGCCATGTCCTCATGGGTAGCACTGCGCCGCCGCGTCGATTTTCAACCCGGGCAAAAGATTCTGGTCCTTGGAGCGACTGGAAATGCCGGTCAGATGGCTGTGCAGATTGCCAAACTTCTGAGGGCCAGTCAGGTGATTGGCGCGGGACGTGATTCGGACCGCCTCAAAGCACTTCTGGCGTTGGGGGCCGACGAGATCGTTTCGCTGGCAGACGAGCCAGAGAGGGTTGCCAAACGGCTAGGGGAAGCTGCATCTGAAGTCGACATTGTGCTCGACTATCTCTGGGGGCAGCCTGCCGAACGTGCGATGTTGGCCATACTGACTCAACGATCGGATCGGAGCCGAAAGTTGTCCTGGGTCCAAATCGGTTCCATCGCTGGCCCGACTGCCGCTGTGCCTTCCGTCGCACTTCGCGCTGCCAACTTTCATGTGCTGGGAAGCGGCCAGGGTTCGGTCTCAACTGCCAACTATGTTGCCGAGCTGCCCGCACTCGTCGACGCGATTGCCGCCGACAAGCTGCAGGTGAACGCCGTACCTTTCCCGCTTTCCGAAGTGGAGACAGTGTGGCATGCGCTCTCCGACATCAAGGAACGCGTCGTATTCGTCCCGACGCAGTAACCCGGATCCTTCAGGTTTAGCCTGCACTCCCCGGAGAGGAGATGTGATGTCGTGCACGGTACAGCTTGGGTACGGTGCAGTGTTGGCTCCATACTTGGCCGTATGTCGATCACGGTGCCGTTATGAACATCTGCTGCCGCCGACAACATGATGTATCGTGCGAAGACGATGGTGGTGTGGGCAAACAATTGGTCGTATGTATGTCCCTGCAACTCTTTCGCCAGTCGAAGATGGGATTTACTGACTTTGAAGAAGGTCTCAATGTCCCACCGCTTTCCGTAGATGCAAAGGCGATCGACACGAACGAATTCCCGTCTGACCAGCCCAGTGTCAGCATATCGGAAACCACGCACGAATTTGTGAGACACGTCGTCGTAGACCCTTTGCCAAACCCGTCTCCGCCTGACTGCTTTAGCCAATGGTTCAGGCTTCGCTGAGTGAATACGAGACAGAATATAGCTCGGAACCAGCTTGCTTGGTGACATTTGACTGCTTCAGGAGTCTTGCTATCCTGTACTCCTTGAAAAAGGAAAAAACCATGGATTGGAGTTGATCTTGGTGTTGAGGTTCACGTACCATAAGCGCAAACATCCTCTTCTCTGTAGATTATTGTCTCGTCAACTTCAGTCTACCAGAAAATGAGGGTGTTTTTGCCTTTTCAGCGCCTGAAATCCCAGTCGCACCAAGGATTTATTGACTCAGACCGGGTGCGAAACTTGAGTTCTTAATTTTCCTCCCCGCAATCGAAACTTAACTGTTGACGTGGATTTCAGGCTGCTTGCGGCTTAGAGTCGGCAGCGTAACCCCGTAAAAAACGCTGACCACGAAGATGATCATCCCCACGACCATGTAGAGCACATCCACGTTGATCAGGTTCGGGAAAACAATCGCCACAATGGCAAGGGAAAGTGATTGCCCCAGCATGAGCAACGGATCGTTCCACGCGTTGACGCGCCCCATGTTGCTCGGGTCTACAAGCTCGGGAATCCAGCCGCCAATCACGATATTGACTGGAGCGATGATTGCGCCCGTAAGAAGAACAAGCGACAGGTACATCCACATTTCACTCGTTATCCCAAGCACCACCGAAAGCATACCGGTGAGTAACAAGCCGCCCACGAGAACAATGACCCGATTCAGCTTCTGGATAAGGAAGGAGCCGAGTGTGCTCCCGACGAGAAAACCGATGCCGAGGAAAATGGTAATCAACGCCGAGTACTTCTGGTAATGCGCCGGACTCAGCTTATATTTCATCGTGAAGATGGGTAGAACCGAAAACACCCCGTTCACGAACCCGAAAAGCACGAAACCCATCACAAGCGCAAGCAGTAGTCTACTTCTTCGAATATAGCGATAGCCTTCGGCAAAATCAGCGGTAACCTGGCGGAAGCGAAGACCCCGCAAAGAAGTCTGCCCATTCGGCATACGTACCTCCGTGGCAAAGCGGCAAGAGGCAATCAACGCCCCGGACAGGAGGAAGCTGATGCCGTCAATGAGGACGGCTCCCTCAATGCCGAGGTAGTGGTATGTGAGCGAGCCGAGCCCCATGCCAAAGAGCATAAAGAGTCCCATGACCGTCTGGTTCAAGCCGGCCGCCTGCGTGTATAAGTCCTTCTCCATGATGCCTTGCAACAAGCCCGCTTCAGCAGGACTAAAAAACTTCGAAACAGCGCTGCGCAGGAACAAAACCGCGAAGGCGGCGACAATGAATTGGTAGTGCAGCGTAACGAGGAGCAGTGCCGTCAGGCCTGCGCGGATCCAGTCGCAGTTTGCCGCAATCCGCTTTCGGTCTAGCCGATCCGCGAGAACACCGACGAAGAGAAACACGACCAGCGTAGGCAGCGCGTACATGAGCTCCGCCAACGTCGTATAGTAGGGTTTTGTGCTGAACCGATCCAATAAGTAAAAGGCGAACGCCATATTGCCGACCACCGTCCCGAGCTGGGAGGCGAAGTTCGCGATGAACAGACGGACAAACAGTGGGTTTTTCAATATAGTCATGGCAAATCAACCTCATTTCGATGGTAGTAGTAGAGATTTCATATGGGCGATCAAGACATCGAGCTGCCGCACGGTGTCAGCGTGCTCGGGACCGAGCGCGAGCGTGTGGATCATAATGCCCTCGAATTGGGACGCCAATGACCTTCGCAAAGCTCCAGCGGCAAGGCCCCAGAGAACTCCCCGCGGTCGACACCGATCTGCAGAAATTGCACGAGTTGCCGAATCACATGATTGTTGAACAGTTTATCACCCATTTACCCAGCGCTATCAAGGAAAAGCTGGCTGCCTAAGGGTGCGAAACTTGAGATACAAGCTTTGTTGCGGAGCGGCTGTTGATTTGGGTGTCGTAGTGAGGCCTCTTCTATTTTTGCCTTCCCCCTTGCTCTCGGGGAAAAGCCCGTACTGAAACTTTACACGATCGTCTCACCTACCGGAACTTGGCACGGACCCTTTTCATGAGTTACTGTGTCAAATGATAGAGTGGTGTTGTATACATGATCTGTGCCTAAGTCGTAGGAACAATGCAATTTTACAGTCTCGTGCTATACTCAGCTGAATTCGATAGGTGATGGAGCTCACCGTTTACTTCCTGCAAAGGATGATGGCTCCTACGGATAGATCTTTCAATCCGTAGGAGCCCTTTTCCTTATGATTTCGGGGAGGGATCCGGGTTGAGGAGAAACATATGGCCATGTAGACAGCACTGGCATAGACCTGGGTCCCACCCAGTATGTTTTTACAACAGGAACACCCCGATCCAGGTCAGCACGCAGCCGACGCAAATCGAGCTGGCGACGTACACGATAGCCAACCGTTTGTGTGTCCGTACGAGGTGGACCATCTCCACAGACAACGTGGAGAACGTCGTGTAGCCTCCGCAGAACCCGATTCCCAGAAACAGCCACCCATCTCCTGCACGATGCGTGTTCGTGAGAACGCGAAAGAACAGGCCAAGCAGGAGACATCCGATCGCGTTGACCGACCAGGTTGCCCAAGGGAAGGGGGAGCGGGAAATCCTGGAGAGACGCATCCCGCTGAGGTATCGGGCTACTGACCCTGCGGTCGCCCCGATGGCTACTGAGACAGCGCCCGTCACGGTCATGGGTACACCTCTTCCATTTCGCCCGGCTCGGTGACCCGCGCTGTGCGGTCCACAGTGTAGATCCACACGGCTAAACGATCGCCCGCTAAAGCACAGCCCCAACCGCCGAGAAGACTGGCCAACACGTAAATGCTGGCCAGGAGGAGGCTGGTATGGAACAACGTGAGTACGTCCATGGAGAAGGTAGAGAAAGTGGTGAACGAGCCAATCATCCCGGTGCCTATGCCGAGCCGTAACCAATCAGGCCATGCCTTTCGTATCGCGACGACGGCGATGTGGCCAAGCGCAAAAGACCCCATCAGATTCATGACCAGCGTGGCGAACGGAAAGTGGCTGCTTGGCAGAGCGTCCTCCAGCAGGAGCCGCAGCACGCCGCCCACGGCCCCGAACAGCGCGATAGCCAATACGTTCACGGGCAACTCCTCCTTCGGCCATGTCACGAAAAAACCCCTGCGAATCGAGAACGGTTCGCAGGAGCCATCAGCCTTGGCAGGCGGTTTAGGTGAGCCCCATCACCCATGTTCCATGTATACAGACCGACATCCCGCTTCATGACCAGGGCGAGCACGATTTCATAGCATGCCTCGCTCAGGTACCGCCGTATGCCCGAAGTCGGAGTATGCACCAGCCCATTTGCACCTGAACCGGGTAACGCCGCCCGTGCCCATGAGTATGATGAACCATCACAATCACACAACGACAGTGGTGGAGTTCACTGGAGTGGAATTTTCCACTCGAAGCGCGGTTTCCGCCAATGACTCCTGTCTTTGCCGGCGCAAAGGCGAGGGGTCTTTGGCTGATTTCGCTTGCCCGCATCCACTCGCCCACGCGTCCGGTACACAACGATTCAGGAGGGTGGCCGGATGGACAACGTGTGGATGGTCGCTTCGGTATGGATGGGGTTGGCGGTGGCGGCGAGTTTCATCTCGGTGCGGATTGGTATTTCAGTAGCGCTCATTGAGATCCTGGTCGGGGTATTCGGAGGAAACGTATTACATCTGCAGACGACGCCGTGGATCGACTTTTTGGCCAGTTTCGGATCCGTGTTGCTGACGTTTCTGGCCGGTTCAGAGATCGATCCCGCTTCCTTCCGGCGGCATATCCGGATCAGCATCCCCATTGGGATAGCCTCATTCTTGTTGCCGTTTGTGGGCGCCTGGCTATACGCGTATTACATCGCCGGCTGGTCGTTCGCAGCCGCCAAGTTGGCCGGGATAGCGCTCTCCACGACATCGGTCGCGGTGGTGTATGCGGTGATGGTGGAGACAGGTCTCAACCAGACCGATATTGGGAAAGCGATTCTGGCGGCCTGCTTCGTAACCGACCTTGGTACGGTATTGGCGTTGGGGATATTATTTTCCGGGTTCAATCCCTGGATGGTTGTATTCCTGGTGGTGACCGCTGTGGCGTTGGTGTGCTTGCCCAAGTTGACGCGACTTGTCCTGGGGAGGCTCGGTGGACGTGTTCAGGAAGTGGAGACGAAGTTCCTGTTCCTCGTCCTATTTGCGCTCGGTGCCCTCGCAACAGTAGCGCAGAGCGAGGCCGTGCTTCCGGCGTACCTGGTTGGCTTAGTGCTCGCAGGAGTGTTTCAACACACACTGGTGTTGGGGAGGCGGCTTCGAGCGATCGCGTTTACGCTCCTGACCCCATTCTATTTTTTGAAGGCTGGATTGTACGTGTTGCTGCCCGCGGTGCGGCACAACGCGTGGTTGATCGGAGTCTTCTTTACGCTGAAGATGGTCACCAAGGTGGCGGGAGTGCGACCGCTGACCGCCCTGTTCGGGTACACGCCGCGTGAAGGCAACTATACGACCGCCCTGATGGCGACTGGGCTGACGTTCGGCACCATCTCTTCGCTGTACGGTCTCAGCCATCAGATCATCAGCCAAACCCAATACACGGTACTGGTTACCGTTGTCATCCTGAGTGCCCTCGTACCCACCCTCATCGCACAGAGGTGGTTCCAGCCGCGGGTGGACGGAGCCGCGAGCGCGGGAGACGTGAAGTCAGTGTCGGACGAGATATAAGAAATACGGAAAGGCCAGCATTCACTCGCTGGCCTTCGTCTTTCCTGACGATGGGATGGGTGAGAACGTGTGGATCACATTTCGTCCCAGAACTTCTCCGTCTTGAGACGGGCGGCCAACTGTTTGCTCTCCGCGCGGTGCTGCTTGCGCCGTTCCGCGCGTCGCGGTGCGGTCTCGTACAGCAGTCGCTCTTCCTCCGATTCCGGTTGCACGGGAGGAACCGGGACAGGCCGGCCTTGATCGTCGAGCGCCACGAAGGTCAAGAAGGCCGTGGCAGCGATCCGGCGCTCCCCCGTCTTGAGGTCTTCCGCCACCACCTTGACGAACACCTCCATCGAGGTGGTTCCGGTCCACGTGACATACGACGTCAGGCACACCGAGTCGCTCTGCCGGATGGGGCACAGAAAATCGACCGAGTCGGTGGACGCCGTCACCACGTCGGTGCGGGCGTGGCGCGATGCGGAGATGGAGGCAATGTCGTCGATATATGCCATCAGCTTGCCGCCGAACAATGTGTTGTGATCGTTGAGATCGTTCGGGAACACGCGGCTGATCTTCACGCATCGGGATTCCCTGCAGAACTTCGGTTGCACGACAACCCCTCCAGCCTGTTGATGAGCGGCGGGGGACCCTCGCCCCAGCCCTTCCCCAGTTTAGCCCATCCCGCCCCTCCCGCCAACCGGTGCGAGTGCGCCCTTGTCACGCGCGCCCGGCCCCCGGAAGAACGTGAAATGCCGATGCCACCAGGCATCGGCATTTCATATCGGCATTTCACGCGGAAGCGTACCGATTTTCCGGCCCGCCAGGGCGGATCACTTGGCGAAATTGAGGTGTCCGAGTTTGGCGATCACCGGCCGCGACCACACCCAGCTGTGCGCCGGTGTCTGCGCCGGGTTGTAGAACACCATCGCCCCCGGTACCACGTCGCGGCCGTCGCGCAGCACCGCCTCGGCCGCCTTCTGGCTTTCCTCGTCCGGCTCCGAGTAGATGTATCCGTTCATCACCGGCTCGAATTGATAGTGGCCGCCCACCACCTGGAAGACCACGCTCTTGACGGTGTCCGGATAAGCCGGGTCGTGCATTCGGTGCACCACCACGTCGCCGACCGCAATCTTCGCCGCCAGCGGCTCGTCGCCCGCCTCCGCGTGAATGATATGCGCCATCCAGTACAGGTTGTCCGCCGTCGCCAATCCCGACGGCGCGGCGCTGGCCGGCAACCGCAGCGTGGCGCCCACCGGCAGATTCATTGGACGGACCCATGGATTGGCCGCCTGCAGGGTCTGCACAGACACGTGGTGCTGCCGCGCGATGGTCCACAGAGAATCGCCCTTGCGCACCACGTACGTATTCCTGTCCGGAACGTTGACCCGGGCGCCCACCGGCAGGTGCATCGGATCCACGTTCGGGTTGGCCTTTTGCACTTCCGCCAGCGACACCTGGTGCGCCCTGGCGATGGACCACAGCGATTCCCCCGGGCGCACGGTGACAACACTCGCCATCGCCTCCGGCGCGGCGGTCATCGACAGTACCGCAGCGGCCCCGCACAACCACGTCCTGAACGACACGACTCCATCACCTCTCGTCTGCCTCCGGGGTTAGTTGTCGGGTTGGGGCACGAGCCGCCCCTCGCGCGCGGTGAGCGTCCACCCCGCACGATTCACCCCAAGGGAAATCCCCTGTATGGCATCCCCCGTACTCCGACGCGCAGGCGCCGGAGATTCGGCTGATATGGATGTGAAGAGCAAGGCTCTTACAATTATACATAGAGAAACCAACCTGAGACGAGACTCAAATGTTGGGATTCGAGGAGGAGCCGTGCCAATGCGAAGCGGGCGGCCGCATTCCGCGGCCGCCCGGCGGTATCCGTCCGGTGCATCACCGTCCGTTATTCACCCGACGATTCATCCGACGCGATGGGAGTTGCTCAACACTTGCTGAACCCGCACGCCTCGCATTCGTAACATCCGCCCGTCCGGACCAGGGCGTGCTGGTGGCAGTTGGGGCACAGGTCCTTCCCCACCGAGTACTCGCGCAGCGCCGGCCGCTCGACGTCCTCCGCGGCCGTCTCCTGTCCGCTCGCCCACTCCCGGAATGCCGCTTTGCGCAGCGGGAACGTCTCGGAGTGCTCAATCAGCGCCTTGGCGATGGCGTCCGGCACCGACGTGATGCGCCGGTCTCCGAAGCCGACCGAGTTCGATCCGCCAATCCCCGCGAAGTGCTTGACGAGCTCCGCTTCCTTGTTGGGATTGCGGGAATCCCGCAGGTACAGCGTGATGGCGCGGCCCAACGCCTCGTTGGCGGCATACACATCGCTGCCCGCCTTGCCGATGTTGACGAACATCTCGAGGGCGACGTGCTCTTCCGGATCGTCGTTGATGGTGATGTACGCTTTGCCCAACGGCGTCTCCTTCTTGTACGTCGCACCGTACAGCACGTCCGGACGGCGGCGCTTCTGATAGACCGGCTGTTTCGGGGCCTCGGCGCCGCCGTGATCGGCCGCCGGCGCCACCTCCCGCACCTCGGTCTCCTCTGCCTTCGCGTCCGCCTTATCCTCGGCCTTCAACGACAGCACCTGTTCCGAACGGGACCCGTCGCGGTAAATGGTGATGCCTTTGCAGCCCAGGGCATACGCCAAGTCGTACAGCCGCTTGGTATCCTCCACCGTGTAGGAGTTCGGCGCATTGCACGTCTTCGAGATGGAGCTGTCGATCCACTTCTGCAGAGCCGCCTGTACGCGCACGTGATCCTCGGGCGTGAGTTCCATGGCCGTCACGAAGTAGTCGGGCAGCCGTTCTGCACCCGGATGGGTGTCGTAGTACTCCTGCACGATGGCCGCGTTCTCCTCGAACATGCCGAGCCGGGAGTTGCGGAAGTACGACCACGCGTAGTACGGTTCGCACCCGGTCGAACACCCGACCATCGTCCCCGTGGTGCCGGTCGGCGCGATGGTCATCAGCGTGACGTTGCGCACCCCGTGGCGCCGCACCGCTTCCGCCACGTGCGGTCGCTCCTCGGCCATCCGCCGCATGTAGCCCGACGCCAGGAACTTCTCCGCGTCGAACGCCGGGAAGGGACCGTTCTCCTTGGCGATCTCGACGGACTCCAGGTAACACCACTCGGCCATCAGGCCCATCAGGACGTCGATGAACTTCACCGACTCCTCCGATCCGTAGCGGATGCCGCAGTACAGCAGGAGGTCATGCAGACCCATGATACCGAGCCCCACGCGCCGCTCCTGCATCTGGTTGCGCCGGTTCTCCTCGAACGGATAGTACGTGGCGTCAATCACCGCGTCCTGGAACCGGATGCCCGTGCGGGTGGTCTCCTCCAGCGCCTCCCACTTCACGTGGTGCAGGAAAAACTCCGCCTTCTCCGCGTCGAAGTGCTTGGTCAGCCAGGAGCGGACATACGCTTCCTTTTCCTTATCGGCGAATTCCACCCGCTTTCCGCAGTCCGCAAACCCGACCGCGAACTTGCTCAACACCACCGCGCCCAGGTTGCAGATGCCGTTGGCCGGCAGCGGTTGCTCGCCGCACGGATTGGTCGCCACCAACGGATTGAAATACCACGAATTGCTCATCCGGTTTGCCCGCCCGAGGAAGACCACGCCGGGCTCCGCCGACTTCCACGCCGACAGCACCAGCTCGTCCCACAGCGCATCGGCCGCGAGCGAGTCCGTGACCTCGAAGGGCTTGCCCGCCCCCACCCAGGTGTCGAAATCTCCGTCGAACGCCTGCCAGTGCTCTTTCGGCACGAAGCCGATGGGCCACCGCTCACCCTTCTCCTTGGCCTCCATGAAGCGTTCTGAGATTCCGACCGAGATGTTGGCCCCGGTGATGACCCCGTCGACCTGTTTACAGCGGATGAATTTCAGCACATCGGCATGGCGGTCGTTGAGAATCAGCATCAGCGCGCCGCGCCGGGATCCCCCCTGCAGGGTCAACTGGCAGCCGACGCTCATGATCTCGCCGACGCCGACCGGGCCAAACCCTTCTCCGAACACCTGATTGCCCTTGTCGTACAGGGTGCCCCAGGAGTACGCGCCCGAGCTGCGTCCGTTGACCCCGCGCACGTAGCTGTAGCGGGGACGCAGGGAGGACAGGATGACGGACACCTGTTTGCCCTCCGCCATCCGCTCCCACATGTCACCGAGCGTCGCGGCGATGGTGCTGCGCTGATCGCCCGGGACGAGCACCGTGCCGATGACGTCGCTCAACACCAGCGCGCCGCTGGCCAGAATCGACTCGTACAGGCGCCGTGCCGGTGTGGGCTCCTGCCAGTTGACGGGCAAATCTTGCTCCAGCCAGTCTTCGAGGCGGCCTGTCCACACGTCGTCGTACCCTTCGACACTCGTCTCCGGGAAGCCGAACCGCCACTCCGCGTCTTCCTCGACCGCCCGCAGGAACTCGCGGTTCACCCGCACCACCTTGGTGCTGTTCGGATACTCCGCCTGCAGGAACTCAAGCAGGTCGGGATGCCAGACGTCAAGTACGAGATGCAGATAGGGCCGCCGTGAACCCGGGAACACCGGGATATAGGTGCCCTGTGGCGGAATGCGCGACAGGTTCATCCCGACGCCGCCGCTCCTCGCCTGGATCTCCAGGGTCTGCCCGAACGCCTCCGCGTATTCGCGCATGGTCGGTCCCACGCTCGGGATGACGAAACAGTTGTAGCTCGTCACCTGCATCCCTGTGCCGAGCGACGCGTTGATGCGCCCGCCGGGAACGTACTTCCATCCGCACTGCAATTGGTAAAACCGCTCCGCCCACCGCTCCGGGTCGCGCGTGACCGCCGCGGCCCCTGTGGCCACCCGTCGCCACATCTCGCGCGGTGAGGTCTCCAGCAGCACGTCCACCTGGTGATGCGGCAGTTCCTCGCGGTGGCCGTCCTTCAGCTCCACGGTCACCGTTTTCCGCGCATCGTCGATGGCGACGACGCGGGCCAGCTCGTGGTAAGCCCGTTTTTTGTCGAGTACGGCCACCACCAGGGATCCGACCTTCAACGTCTCCTTACGCACATCCTTGAGCAGGTACCGGTCCGCCACGATGCGCTCTCCCGTCGCGCCCAACCGGTCCTCCTCGGTGAACGGCAGCATGCTCTCCTCCGTCGCTTTGACCATGTCTCCGCCTCCCCGCCGGCCATGAATGCCGGCGCTTGCTCCATTATGTACAGCTGTCGGACGCGCACGACCCTCAATTCCCCGGCTTGGTTCTCCCCGCCGTCTCTTGCAGCAGCGAGAGGACCTCCTGCGCCAGTGTCTCCACATCCCGAAACTGCCTGTACACGCTGGCAAAACGCACATACGCCACCCCGTCCAGGGCGCGCAGCTCTTCCATCACCCGTTCCCCGATGACCGATGAAGGCACTTCGCGCTCGAATTCCAGGCGCAGGCGGCGATCAATCCGCTCGACGACCTGTTCCACCTGCTCCGCCGAGATGGGACGTTTTTCGCACGCCTTCATCAACCCGCGGTACAGCTTCTCATAGGAGAACTCCTCGCGCTTGTTGTCCTTCTTCACCACCATCAGGGGGCGTTGTTCGATCCGCTCGTACGTGGTGAATCTGCGGCCACAAGACGGATTGGTGCACTCCCGCCGGCGCCGGATGGTGGTGCCGTCCTCGCTCGCCCTGGACTCAATCACGCGTGAATTGTCGGTCTCACAGTAGGGACAGCGCATGATTGCCGCCTCTCTTCCGGGATGGCGGCCGCGGCGGCCATCGAGGCCGCCGCAAGCCGCGTGGAGCAGACGGGCGCTCGGCGCCCGCCGTCCGAACAGGTTACCATAATCCCATATATCTAGTGTGCGCATCCGGTTCATGGCCCATTATACACACCAGATATATGGTTCGCAAGTCTGCCGGGACCGGCCCGTCCGATGGCTCACGGGAGGAACAGATCCGCCACCGACGGGTGAACCTCGTCCGGTTCCAGCGGCGTGGAGGCAGACTCCGTCTCCGCGTACTGAACCCCGCTTTGCACCTGTACCGTGTACACGCCGGCGAGCTTCCCCGCCAAGACGTCCGTCCGCCGGTTGTCGCCGATGAGCAGGACCCCGTCCGGGTCCAGCCCGTAGCGCTGGAGCGCAAACTGAACGAAATCGGGGTTGGGTTTTCCCGCGACGTACGGACGAATCCCCGTCGCGGTCTCGATGAACGCCCCGAGGGCGCCGTTGCCAGGCACAAACCGATCCCCCGCCGGCAGCCGCACATCGCCGTTCGTCAAGATGAAGGCGCCCAGCCGCGACACCTCGGCACACACCGCCGTCAGGCGGCGGTACGTGATCTCCGGATCGAGCCCGACCACGACGGCCGCCACGCCGGGATGGCCGTCGTGCTCCGGCGTACCCAATTCCACCGCCCGGTGCCCGAATTCCACGAGTGCCTCGCGCACGCCGTCCAGCCCGACGAAACCGATGTACGCCGGTCCGAACCGCTCCCGCAGCTGGTGCGCGGAGGCCTCCGCCGACGTGCACACCTCATCCGGCTCCGCGGTGATGCCCATGCGGTTCAGTTTGTCCGCCACCTGACGGGGGGTGCGCGTCGAATTGTTCGTCAGAAACACCGGCCGGATGCCCCGCCGGCGCAGCCGCTCGACGAATTCCGGCGCCCCGGGCACCACCTCGTCGCCGCGGTAGAGGGTGCCGTCGAGATCCAACAACGCCGCTTGCCACGCTCGTTCCCCATGCCGCATGATGTCTCTCCACTCCCTGTCTGCGTCTGCTACTTCTGCTCCGTCTGAAACGGATCCGGCTTCGGCGCCTGGAAATCCACCGAAGGTTCCGCCACGCCCGTTCTGGTGTGGACGCTGCGCGCCATCACGAACAAGAGATCCGAGAGGCGGTTGAGGTACCTGCGGATCCACGGTTGCACCGGTTCCACTTCGCCCAAGGCCACCACCTCCCGCTCGGCGCGCCGGACGATGGTGCGCGCCAGGTGCAGGGCCGCCGCCGCTGGGTGGCCGCCCGGCAAGAGGAATCGCTGCAACGGCGGATTGTCCGCGTCCAACCGGTCAATCATCCGCTCCAACAGCCCCACGTCCGCCTCCGTCGTGTGGAACTCGGCCTGCTTGTCCAGCGGTGTGGCCAGATCCCGCCCGAGATCGAACAGATCCCGCTGCACGCGCGCCAAGAATCGGCGCAGATCATCGAATTGGGCGTCCTCCGGCAACCACGACAGCACCAGCCCGATGGCGGAGTTCGCCTCATCGAGGGTGCCGTACGCCCCCACCCGGGCCGACGCCTTGCTGACCCGCCGCCCGTAAATCAGGCTCGTCTGCCCTTCATCCCCGGATCGGGTGTAGATACGCATGGTGATCCCTCCGCTTCCATGGGATGGCTGGCAGGATATAATCACGGTGAAAGGTGGGATCCTATCATGTGTGCTGCTGCCATCCCGTTGATTCGGATTGCCCCGCACGTCTTCCAATGCCCGGTCCCCACGCCCACGCTGCCGCCGGCGTATTCGACGAACACCTATCTCGTCGCCAAGGACGGCGAGGGGGTCGTGGTGGACATGGGCACGGACGATCCGGACGCCATTCAGGCGCTCGTGGACACCATCCGCGCCGCCGGTGTCCGGCGTGTCACCGCCCTCATCGCGACCCACCATCACCGCGATCACACCAGCGGATTGCCCGCGCTGCACCGGCTCTTTCGGGTCCCTGTATACATCCATCCCCTCGATCGCGCCCGGCTGACCTGGCCTGAGACGGGTGCGGCCGCCTTGGCGGATGCGCCGCCTGCGTTGTCTTGTGCGGGCATCGCGCTTCACCTCCGCCACTGTCCGGGACACACCCACGGCCACCTGCACGTGGAGATCCCGGGCGAGGACGTGATCCTGGTCGGCGACCACCTGGCGGGCCAAGGGTCGGTGTGGATCGGCCCACCCGACGGCCACATGGCCTCGTACTTCGACGCACTCGATGCCATCGCGGCGAGCGGATGCCGCCTCGCCGGACCCGGACACGGCCCGGTCTTGGAGGACGCGGCAGCCGCCGCCCGGCAATTGAAGGAGAGGCGCCTGGGCCGCGAAGCCGAGATGCTGGACCTCCTGGCCGAGCGCCCCCGTACCCTCGGCGAGATCGTCGACGCCGTTTACGGGGACACGGTGCCCCCCGGGGCTCGCCTGGCGGCCCGCCGGACCGTGCAGGCGCACCTGCAACGCCTGCTGTCATCCGGTCGGGTGACGCGTCAATTTGACGCGGATCGAGGGTTCATCTACCGCCTGCCGCATCCGGTCAGCATCCCGGACCGGGCACCCACAGCGTATTAAAGGCTTCTTGCGCGCTCCGGCAGGCGGCGATGCCCTGGAGCATCGCCCGCGTGGGCCGGACCGCCTGAGCCTCGCCCCGCTGGAGCGCAACGAGCAGATGGGCGGCCGGACGCCACCCCACCCAATCGTGTTCCGCCGCGTGTGGTGAGGGCACCAGGCGGTCCGCGGCCATCCCGACGAAAAACCGGGTGTCGAAGCGCACCGGCTGGTCCGCCGGCGTGACCCAATGCCCGACATAGCGGAGTCGGCTGAGGTCGATGCGCGCGCGCAGCGCCCGCAACGCGTCCCAAAAGGTGATCCGGTGCTGCAGGAGCGCTTCGCGCTGCGCGCTCGGCAGTGGCACGCAGCCGCTGCCCTCCGGTGTGACGGCGGCGCACACCCAGCCGGTCTCCTCCGCACACTCCCGCACCGCGGCGATGGCGTACGCGGTGCGGGGCAACTCCGGCCCCTGCACCTGGCCGAGGCACGCCCCTTCGGGGGGCGTGTCGTCCTCCGCATCGAGCGCGCCGCCAGGAAAGGCCAAATGCCCCGGCAGGAACCGCATCGCGCGGGCCCTGCGCACGGCGAGCACCTCAATTCCGCACGCCCCGTCCCGCACCAGCATCAGCGTGGCCGCCGGTCGCGGAACCGCGCCGCCCGAATGCCGTTTTACCGCGGCCGGCTCCTCCACCGGACGGCCGGGGGTTTCCGGACGTTCTTCCTCTTGCGCCAATCTTCCCTCGCTCCTCTCCCGTCTCCCCGGAAGGTCCGCCTTCGCCACATCCCGTTTCGCCTTCGGGAACGCCGGATTCTGTATAATGAGGCTCGATGAAACGAAGGAGGGAATCGGGTGCACACGGACAAAGATTTCCGCGCGGACTGGGCCGGGTATTGGTGTACCCTCGGGCGCCTGTTGCGCGGTACACGGGTCCTGCACCAACAGTTGGACATCCCGCTGGAGCAAGGCATCCGCCGCAGCCGCTGGACCGCGCTGTGGGTCGCCGCGTTGGGCGTGGCCGCCGGGCTCATCGCGTGCCCCGATGCCTGGGCGGCCCTGCGCCAGGCGCTGCGCCTGCCCGCGGAGGGCTGGGCGTTTATGGCCACCAGCGCCGCGTGGGTGGCCTTGACTGCGCTCATCGCCGTCGCCCTCTACGGTTTCTTGCGTCTGTACACGCTGGTGACCCACGTGATTGCGACCAACGTCTTCAAGACCCGCGGCCAGCGCCTGCGGCTTCTGAATGTCGAATGCACCGCGCTGACCCTGACCGCCCCTGTGTCCGCCGGTGTGGCGCTGACCCATTGGAGCGTCTGGGGAGGTGCACTGATATCGTCCGCGTTCGCCCTCTACGCCGCTTGGGTGATGGGACTCGGGTACGCGGCGGTGTTCCACAAGCGACCGCTCTCCGGGCTCGGGCTGTGGCTGGTGACCAGCGCCGTCTCGGGGTTCGTGCTGCTGATTGGCGCCCTCGCGGTGGCGGTCACGGCCGGGGTTCTGTCCTTGTTCTTCCTCGTCGTCCTGCGCCTGTTCGTTCACCGCGGCCAGTGAAACTGGCCGGTCATCACCTCGACCGCCTCACCCGTCATCCACACGCGGCCGTCCTTCACTTCGATCCGCAGGTCGCCGCCCTGCAGGTGGACCGTGACGGACGGATCCAACACGCCCAACCGGATCCCGGCCGCCACACTCGCGCACGCCCCGCTCCCGCAGGCGTACGTGATCCCCGATCCCCGCTCCCACACGCGGAAATCCAGTTCGCCCCGCCCGCGCGGCGCCACGAACTCCACGTTGATCCGCTCCGGGAAATGAGGATGCCGTTCAATCTCCGGCCCCACCTGCGCCAGGGGAATCGCGCCGACCTCAGGCACAAAGCAGACGAAGTGCGGATTGCCCATGGATACCAGCACGCCGTGAAACGTCTCGCCGGCAGCCGCGACGGATACCGAATCCCCCCGTTCGGGCCCGCGGTACGGCACGGCGTCGGTCCCAAAGCGGGGGATGCCCATGTCCACGGTGACCTGGCGGACCTGACCGCCCTCGGGGTGAACCTCGGCGGTGACGATGCCGGCGCGCGTTTCAATGGTGAATCGGCGACGGTCGACGAAGCCCCGGTCAAACGCGAATTTCGCCACGCAGCGCAGCCCGTTGCCGCAGGTCTCCGCCTCGGAACCGTCGGCGTTGAAGATGCGCATCCGCAGGTCGGCCGCATTCGACGGGCCAATCCAGATGAGTCCGTCCGACCCGATGCCGCGCCGCACGTCGCTTACCGCCGCCGCGAGACGCGGAAACTCCGATTCATCGAGCGGTTGCTCGAATTCGCTGACGTAGACGTAATTGTTGCCGAGAGCGTGCATCTTCGTCACGCGTACCATGGGCTCGCCTCCTGGCATGAGTCTATCACAAGTTCCCCGCCTCCGCCCGTCACCGGCCCGATGCGCCGAACGCACCGTGGTGCGCACACGCACACGGCGTCAGCCACCAGGATGCCGGGTTATCCCCCCTCCGGTTTGTATCAAATTTCCATATGGATGAGGGGTTGCACGAATGGTGGACCGCTGCTATAATCAGTCCTGTCTTCGCGAGAGCGCGGACGAGAGAAAACTAAGACATGCGGTCGTGGCGGAATTGGCAGACGCGCAAGATTCAGGTTCTTGTGGTGGCAACACCGTGGGGGTTCAAGTCCCTTCGACCGCACCAAGCCGGCCGGCCGGTACATTTTCGGATGTACCGGCCGGCCTTTTGTATTGCTTGGCTTTCCGGAATCTGGCACACCGTGCACCGGATACCCCCCGCCATCCAGGGAACAATCAGGACGAAGCCAATCCCAGAGCATGGAGGGGGACACGACATTGAATCGACATACAAGGAAATGCGCGTTGTGGACCGCGACGGCCGGTGCACTCCTCGCGCTGGCCACAGGAGGTTGCGGGCAGGCGGCCAACCACACGGCCAACGCCGTCAACGCCACCGGGAACGCGGCGGGGCTGGCGGCCCGGGGGACGGCCAATGTCATCCGCGGCGCGGGCAACGCCGTGACGGATGCCACCCGCCTCGGCCCCGCCGGGGACCGCAATGCCTGGACTCGCCATCCGTTCACGGCCGCCGGTGTGCCGGTGGCGAGCCAGAGTGTGGAGGTCGACCCGGGTACACGCACGGTCAACATCCGCCTGGCGGGTACGACGCGGACGGATGGCGTCGCGCCGGGCACCCGAGCCGGCGCGGCGGTCCCGGGAGCCGTCACGCCCGGAGCGGCCGTCGCACCCGGAACTGCGGCAGCGCCTGGTCGCCCGGCCTTGGCCCCGACCGTCACGGTGCCGACGGGCTGGACCGTGCGCGTGACGGCCCCCGCCGCTAGCGCGTGGAACCATGGGCTGGCGGTCGTCCCGTACCGGGACGGCACCGCGCCGGTGGGCGCGGCGGCCGCCAGGACCCCCGGCGTGTCGCGCGCGCTCAACTTCCGGGCCAACCACGCTGGCCTGTACGCCCTCGTCGTGACCACACCCGGCCAGGCGGACCGCGTGATCGACATCCTCAACGTCTCCAACGGCAACCGGACGCCGGCCGTCCTGACCTATCAAGACGGCTGGCGATAACGGGTCAAACCGCTCAAAGGGGGTGCGCCGCACCGCATGGGTGTGGCCGCACCCCCGTTTCACTTGTCCGACTCACGCGTGTCCCGCCTGATTGCCCGGCGCCGAGGTCCGGTTGCCTGGCGGCCATCCCCCGCCGCCCGACGGACCGGTGCTGTTGCCCGCGGGCGTGCCGCGGCCGGTACCGTCCCCCAGCACCACGAAACGCAATCCCTGTTTTTTCAGCCCCGCGATGATGTCCGGCAGCGCCGCCAACGTCAACGCATTCTCATGCAGGTCGAACACGCCGCCCGACGGGTTCCCCTTGACGACGGCATCGACCACCTGCGCCGGCGCCTTGGCCTCCCAGTCCCTCGGATCCCGGTTCCACAGGACGAGAGTCAGATGGTCCTTCGCCATCACCTGCTCCGTGTCGTCGTTGTAAGCCCCGTACGGCGGGCGGAACAGGGTGACCGGCCGGCCGATCACCGCCTCCAATTGGCCCTTTGCGGTCTCAATCTGCGCCGCCTGTTCGGCCGCGGAGAGATCCGTGAGCAAGGGATGAGACTCCGAATGATTGCCGATGACGTCTCCGTCCCGCTGCGCCCGCAACACCGCCGACCGCCACTGCGATACCCGGTTACCGACAAAGAAGAAGGTCACCGGCACGTCATACCGCTCCAGCACGTCGAGGATCCGGTGGGTGTACGGCGACGGCCCGTCGTCGATGGTCAGCGCCACCTCGCCCTTGGCGACGCTCCACACCTCGGGAACCAGATGTTTGGTCGCATATTGCGGATGCTGCGCCTTCGGGGGCGCGTGCTGCTCCCCGGGCAGAATGGCCTGGTCACCCCCCGTGGGGACGGCACCGCCGCCCGTCTGCAGTCCCCCATTCGGCTCAGCCGCTGCGCCCCCGCCTGCACCGCCGCCCGGGACCTCGTCCGCGCTGTTCACCGGCGCGACGGCGGCGGGACGAGCCTGCACCGGGCCGCGGTGGTCCTCTCCGCACGCCACCACCCCCCCGGCCGCCGCCCCCCACAGGAGCGCGCAGGCGCACAACCCCCTTCTCCGACCGTCCATGATGGACTCTCCACTCCCTGCGCCACCCGCGCTCAGCGCACCACCGTCGTGGCGGTGATCCCGGATGACTCCGAATACTGAAGATCGACGGAAAGCTGGTGCGGCGCCTGTGCCGACGATTCCGCCACCCACTCGGCGACCGCGTCGATGACGTCCTGCTCCCGCAGATGAACCGGATGCACCCGGTCGATCCGCGCGTCGGCCGAAAACGGGTCGTGCGCATCCGGGTCAAACACCAATTCCACCTGTACCTGTTGCGGATGGCACCCGTGCCGCCGCGCCACGTACACGGCGCAGGCGTCAATCACGCCCTGTTCGTCCAGGACCACGACCTCCGCCGCAGCGTCTCCGTCCGGCTGAGGGGGTTGGCCGCCATTCCTGTGTCGTCTCCACCACATTCGCCATCCCCTCTTTCCGCCCCTATTCTACCACGGCACAGCTGCGTCGGTGTGAAAACATCGCCATAGCTGGACTTTTTATGCTCCGCGCATGAACGATTCATGCCTGGCAAATCTTAACCCGTGAGCACGTCATTTCCGGCCCGCGCCAGACGGCGGAGGCCGGACGCAGGAGGGATTTCCATGCCTCGTTGGATGGCTGCTGCCGCCGTATGCTTGGTCTGCGTGTTCCCGGCGAACGCCGAGGCCGCCGCGCGCACGGTCGAAATCCAGGCCACCGACCAGGGGTTTGTGCCGGCCAACGTGATCGCGATGGTGGACCAACCCATCCACCTGCACGTGGTCAACAAGGGAACGCGGGTGCACCAGTTCTCCATCCCGTTTTACCGGATCTTCTCGCGCAACCTCGGGCCGGGCGAGGTGACCGACATCGAATTCGCCCCGTGGACCCAGGGGCGGTACGAGATGGCATCCGACCCGGGCGGAAACATGTCCCCGGAGTTCCGGGGCTGGTTCATCGTCACCGACCAAAAGTGACCGTACCCTCGGCCCACTCTTTGCGGCGCGCGCAAACCCGGTATAATAAGGTTCGTTGGGCGGAACGAACAATACTGTCCATCCGGCCACGAATCATTCGGGTTTGCGCTGATCCACACCCCGCAGCGCACATCCGTGCAAGGGGGGTTGGTTCCCAATGGCCGAAAAGTATGACGTCATCATTATCGGCGCCGGCCCCGCCGGCCTGTACGCGGCGTACGAGTTCACGCGCAAGGCGCCGTCGGCCAAGGTTCTGCTCGTCGACAAGGGCGTCGAGGCCAAACATCGCCACTGCCCCATCATGGAGGGCAAGATTGACAAGTGCCCGCCGCCCAACCGCATCAAGACGTACGCCAGCTGTTGGCCGGCCTGCGGCGTGATCAACGGTGCGGGCGGCGCCGGGAGTTTCAGCGACGGTAAGTTCAACATCACGGCTGAGTTCGGGGGCTTTCTGACGGACTATCTGCCGCCGTCGGAGGTCATGGACCTGATTCTGTACGTGGATCGCATCAATCTGGAGCACGGAGCGCCCGACACCATCACCGACCCGACGACACCGGAAGTGGCGGCCATCGAACGCCGTGCCGCCGGGGCGGGGCTCAAGCTGCTGCGGGCGCGCGTCCGGCACATCGGCACGGACCGCAACCTGGAGCTCATGGAGAGCATCTTCGCGTATCTCGAACCCCGCGTCGACCTTCGGTTCCGCACCTTCGTCGAAGACCTGTGGATTGAAGACGGGGCCATCCGCGGCATCGAGGTGCGCGGCGGCGAACGGATCGCGGCGAACTTCGTCCTCGCGGCGCCGGGACGGGACGGGTCCACCTGGCTCGGGGAGGTATTCAAGCGGCACGGCCTGCGGATGACCAACAACCAGGTGGACATCGGCGTGCGCGTCGAGACGTCCAACGTCATCATGCAGGAGATCAACGAGCATCTCTACGAAGGCAAGTTCATCTTCCAATCGCCGTCCACCGGGTTGCGCGTGCGCACCTTCTGCGCCAATCCCAGCGGTTACGTGGTCGTGGAGAACCACACCGGCGTCATGGCCGCCAACGGCCATGCGTACAAAGACCCGGAGCTGGCGTCTGCCAACACCAACTTCGCGCTGTTGGTGAGCCACCGGTTTACGGAGCCGTTCGATCGCCCGAACGAATTCGCGCGCCAAATCTGCCGGCACGCCAACCAACTGTCGAACGGTTCCATCATGATTCAACGTTATGGAGACCTCCTGCGCGGCCGTCGCAGTACCCCGGAGCGCATTCGGGAAGGGTTCATCGAGCCCACGTTGAAAGAGGCGGTTCCCGGCGATCTCGGTCTGGTCCTGCCGTACAAGACGCTGGTGGCGCTGCAGGAGATGATGTCCGCGCTCAACCACGTCACCCCGGGCATTGCCAGCGACCACACCCTGTTCTACGGGGTCGAGGCCAAATTCTACGCCGCCCGCGCGGAGGTGGACCGCACCCTGCAGACCAAGGTCAAGGGGCTGTACTGCGCCGGTGACGGACCCGGCATCTCGCGCGGCATCTCGCAGGCCGCCTCCAGCGGCGTCTACGCCGCCCGCAACATCATTCGGCAACTGACGTAAACAAAACCCGGGTGCGCGATGACCCGTCGCCAGCGGTGCAGTGCCGCCGAGATCGCGCACCCGGAAACCAGGGTGACTGTATCCCTGTTAAGCCTACTGTAAGCGGATCCTCTGCAGACGGTGTGTGCACCTGCCTGCCCCGCGCAGAAAGGTCTCAACGATGGGTGGCCCGATGGACGTCTCAGAGGAAGCGGACGCGGACCCCTGCCGGGTCCCCGCCGAGGCCCCCGTCGGGGCCCCCTTTCCCCTCATCTCTTCACACGCTTCGCCGAAATTCGCGATGGTTCGACGGATCCGAAACACAACCTTCACAAACAGAACCTCCCCGGACGCCAACACATCCCAGCCCGCGTGCTACACTGGAAGTGCGACCATCCAGGCCATTTGCCGAGGAGGGGAAATCGCATGCAAGAGCGAAAGCTGAGCAATCCTATCGCTGTTTTGGAGAAAGTGTGGCGCATCGCGGAGCGCGTCACCGTCACCCTGGCCAGCCTGTTGGTCATCGGGACGGCGGGTTATGTGTCCCTTCATCTGTTGACCTGATGGATTCGTCCGTCCAAGCCTGCCACTGTGCACTGCGCTGTTGGAGAATGCGTGCAGCCTCCGCGGCGACACGGCGCACCACGTCGGCGGCTGGAACGATATCGTGCACCAATCCCACGCTTTGACCCGCATTCATCCAGCCGCCTTCGACATCGCCTTCCAACGCCGCCCGGGCGTTCATGCGGCCGCTGATCATCGGCAGCAGGTGCGCCTCGCTGCCGGGCGTCTCGGCCTCCTGGCGCAGAACCGCCTCGGCGAACGGGGATCGCAACACCCGCGTGATCCGGCCGAACGAACGCTCCATGACCACAGTGTCCTGCGCACGGGACGCGACCAACAGGTTCTTGTAGTTCGGATGCGCTTGGCATTCCTCCGTCGCAACAAAGCGCGTGCCCATCTGGACGCCCTCGGCCCCGAGGCAGATGGCGGCTGCCGCGGTGCGGCCGTCGGCGATCCCGCCGGCTGCCACCACGGGGATGCGGACCGCGTCGACCACGTTCGGGATCAGACTGAACGTGGTCAATTCCGCGGGGCCGTTGTGCCCGCCCGCTTCTGTCCCCTCGCAGATGACGATATCCGCACCGGCCGCCTCTGCCTTCTGCGCCTGCTCCGGCGTCGACGCCAGCGTCATCACGGCGAGCCCCCACCCGCGCACCACCGGGATCCAGGGCCGAGGGTTGCCTGCCGACAGGCTGACCGCCCGGATCCGGCCGGGATGCTGGCGCACCATCCGCTCAATCACCTCGAAATACGGAGAGACATCCCGGTGTTCGCTCAGCGGCACGTTGACGCCAAAGCCTGCGTCGGTGGCGGCCAGCGCAATCCGGATCTGCGCCTCCAGGTCCTCCGGGCTGCGCCCGCCAGAGCCCACCTGGCCGAACCCGCCGCCCGCCGAGACCGCCGCGGCCAAGCGGCCGTTGCCCACATACGCCAGGCCGCCTTGGATGATGGGAAACCGGCAGCCGAGAATCTCACACACCCGGTTCTTCACGCCATTCCCTCCTCGTTGCGGAACTGCGGCCATTATAGCACGCGGGGCCGCGCCATTTGGAAAAGAAGGCGCTTGCAAAAGCGCCTTCGCTATGTCAGAAATGAAGTTGAAGCGAGGGTTGATAGACGGTTGACGGCCGCCGGCCCAACGTTCGGGGGCGGCGGGCGCAGCGGCGCGAAGGAGGATGCAGATGAACAAGGTGTTTGCTTCCGCGGCCGACGCCGTCCGGGACATCCCAGACGGTGCGACCATCTTGGTGGGCGGCTTCGGACTGTCGGGGATCCCCGAAAATCTCATTCTGGCCCTGCGCGACCAGGGCACCAAGGACCTGACCTGCGTCAGCAACAACTGCGGCGTGGACGACTGGGGCCTCGGCCTGTTGCTCCAGACACGCCAAATCAAGAAGATGGTCGCCTCGTACGTGGGCGAGAACAAGACGTTTGAACGCCAATTCCTGACGGGCGAGCTGGAGGTGGAGTTGGTACCGCAAGGCACCCTGGCCGAACGCATCCGCGCTGGCGGCGCCGGCATCGGCGGCTTCTACACCCCGACGGGCGTGGGCACGGCGGTGGCCGAAGGCAAGGAGGTCCGCGTATTCGACGGCCGGGAGTATGTGCTGGAGCGCCCCATCCGCGGCGATTTCGCGCTGATTAAGGGATGGAAGGCGGACCGCCTCGGCAACGTGATCTACCGGAAGGCGGCGCGGAACTTCAATCCCATCATGGCCGCCGCCGGAAAGATCACCATCGTGGAAGTCGAGGAACTGGTGGAACCCGGCGAGCTCGATCCCGACGCCATCCACACCCCCAGCATCTACGTGCAGCGCATCGTCGTCGGTCCGTCGTATCAGAAGCGCATCGAGCGGCGCACGGTCCGGCCCCGGCCCTGACGCGGTCCGAAACCGCACTGGCGTGTCCGGCCGGCGGGCGAGACCGCCGATTCGGCCGGCTGGACGGTGAGAAAGGAGAGGAATCCAACCATGCCTCTGACGCGTGAACAGATTGTGCAGCGCGCCGCCCTGGAGATTCGGGACGGAGACTACGTCAACCTCGGCATCGGCATGCCGACGATGGTGTCCAACTACATCCCGCCCGGCATCACCGTCGTGCTTCACTCCGAGAACGGATTGCTCGGCACCGGTCCCTATCCCTACGAGGGCGAGGAAGATCCAGATTTGATCAACGCCGGCAAAGAGACCGTGACCGTCTTGCCGGGCGCCGCGTTCTTCGACTCCGCGGAGTCGTTCGCCATGATTCGCGGGGGACACATCGACGTCGCCATCCTCGGGGCGATGGAGGTGTCGGAGCAGGGAGACCTGGCCAACTGGATGATCCCCGGCAAGATGGTCAAGGGGATGGGCGGCGCCATGGACCTGGTCAATGGCGCCAAAAAAGTCATCGTCACGATGGAGCACGTGAACAAGAAGGGTGAACCGAAGATTTTGAAAACGTGCACCCTGCCGTTGACCGGCAAGCGGGTCGTGCACCGGATCATCACCGACTACGCGGTGATGGACGTGACCCCCGAGGGCCTCGTCCTGCGTGAGGTCGCCGAGGGGCACACGCCGGAAGAGGTGCAGGCGCTCACCGCGGCGCCGCTGCGCATCCCGGCCGAAGGCGTCACGGTGATGCGCACGCAGCCCGCGTAATCCCCGCGTAATCCGGGAGGGGCGTTGCCGCCGACGTGCAATTTGGGGCTCGTCTGGTACAATGGGTGGGAATGACGAGAGGAGGATGTTTCCTTGCCAGTCAATCCTGACGAGTTCCGGCGGGCCCTCGGGCGGTTTGCCAGCGGCGTCACGGTCGTGACGGCCCAGGCGGACGGAAGCATGGCGGGCATCACGGTATCGGCATTCGCATCCGTCTCCCTGCAGCCGCCGTATATACTCATCTGCATCGACAAACAGTCCGGCACCATTCCCGTGCTGCGCGCGGCGGGTGCATTCGCCGTCAACTTTCTCAGCGAGGACCAGGCGCACCTGTCCAACCACTTCGCGTCGAAACGCGCCGACAAATTCGCAGGTGTCTCTTTCCGCCAGGGCCAGCTCGGTGCACCCCTGTTGGAAGACACGCTCGGCTACGTGGAGTGCCGCGTGGTTCGGGAGGTGGACGCCGGCGACCATCTGCTGTACCTCGGCCAGGTGGAGGCCTCAGGCGTGGACGAGTCCAAGCGGCCGCTGTTGTACTACCACAGCCAATACCACCGGCTCGCGCCGCTCTCCTCGTGATCCAAGGCCCCGCTGGTCCCCCCGTCCGGCGGGGCCCGGTCGATCCGCGCGCGGATCAGACCTCCTCTTCCTCCTCGGCGGGCCGCGCGACCCCCAACGCCTTGGCCACGATGCCGGTGGTGGTGGCCTGAATGAGAATGGTGGCCAAGATGGCCATGAAGGTCACCGCACCAATCACGTCGGACCCCTGGATGCCCTGCGCCGCCAGCATCCCTGCCAGGGCGGCCGGGATCACCCCGGTTTCGCGCACCCAGAACATGAAGGCCACGTCACGCCATCGCCATCGCGCCCTGCGGTCCGCCCAGACGGAAGCGAGTACGGACAGCGGCCGCGCCAGCACCATGAGGACCGCCACGGCGAGGATGCCGACCCACAGGTTCGCCCGCACCACGCCAAAATCCACTTGCGTCCCGAGCAGGACGAAGATCAGCATCCGCATGATCATGGTGATGCCGTTGAAAAAGTGATCCGTATGGTCTTGGGTGTGCCCTTCGAGGTCCCACCCGAATGCGGACCCATTCCCCGTGATGACGCCCGCGGTGAACGCCGCCATGAACCCGCTGGCATGCAGCGCCTCCGCGCCCTGATAGGCGCCGAGGGCCACCGCCAACATGACGACGGATCCGAACTCTCGGAAACTCCCCCAACCGCGCGGGGACACCAACCACAGGCACAGCAGCCCGCAGGCGACCCCCACCAACAGCCCGACGCCAGCCGACTGGATGAACCGCCAGACAGGCGCGGCGAAATTCGCCGACCCCGCAGCGCCGAACAAGCCCAACAACGTGAACACCAGCACGGACGCGGTGGCATCGTTGAACGCCGACTCCGACTCGACCGTCTGCTGCAGCCGGGCCTCGATGGGCACGCGCTTGAACACCGGGATGAGCGTGGCCGGGTCGGTGGACGCCAGCACGGCGGCCAACAGCAGCGAGAACAGCCACGGCATCCCGAACGCCCAGTGGACGGCCGCGCCGACGACCAAGGCCGACACCAGGACGCCCACCGTCGCGAGCATCCCGATGGAGACCCACACCTGGCGCAGTACGGCAAACTGGGTGGACCGGCCCCCATCAAACAAGATCAAGGTGGCCCCGACATTCAGGATGAATTGGTTCACCTCGGAGCGCCCCGGTTCCGCCACCCAGTGCAACACGGCCGGCCCGACGAGAATGCCGAACAGTAAATACGCCGCCACATCAGGAATGCGCGGCCGCTCCGTCAGCTTCCCCACCACGAGGCCGCCCGCCAGCACCAACAGCAGCACGGTGATGGCGCTCTCCCAGGTATTCATCTGTATCACGCGCATCCTCCTCCCCGACGAGCCGCGATGGGACCCGGTATCCGTTTGGACCCAATGGTCTGAGACCCAGTATAGCAGAGACACGTTTTTGCCATCGGCGAGCCCGGATGCCTCAGGCCTGGATGCCTTCCGCAGGGCTCCGCGGCCTGCCCCGGGACGTCCGTCACCACCCGGTCGGCCGGTTTATGATATACTGGCGGCGCATCCGGCGCGGGGACAAGCCGTCTGCCCAAAGCCGCGCCCGGAATCCGAGGAGGAATCCCATCCGTGGCCATCCCATTGGACCCTGACCTGCCCGTCCACGTGATCCGCAGCCGGCGCAGGCGGCGAACCGTCGCCTTGGAGGTGACGCCGGAGGGGGTGTGGATCCGTGCGCCCATCCACCTGAGCGATGCGGACATCGCCCGCATCCTGGAGCAGCGCCGCGCTTGGATCCGGAAGACGTACGAAGCCCGCGCCGCCGCGCAGCGCCGGGAAGACCGGCGCGTCTGGCGGTTTCTCGGTCAGCCCGTGGAGGTCCGCTACGTGCCGAGCCCCGGCCGGACATCCTGGCGCATGTGGTGGGAAGCCGGCGCCATCCACGTATCGGGACCCGGCCCCGCCGTGCCGGACGATATCCTCAAACGCCTGTTCACCGAATGGTATCAGGCGCGGGCGCGGGTCCTCCTGCCCGAGCGCGTGGCGCAATGGGCGGAGACCTTGGGCCTTCGTTACCGTTCCTTGCGGATCAAGGATCAAAAATCCCGCTGGGGCAGCTGCAGTTCGGCCGGCAACATCAACCTCAACTGGCGCCTCGTACAGGCGCCGGAATGGGTGGCGGATTACGTGATTGTGCACGAACTGTGCCACTTGGTCGAGCTCAACCACTCTCCGCGCTTCTGGGCGCTGGTGCACGCGGCCATCCCGGACGCACAGCGGGCGAAGCGGTGGTTGCGGGAACACGGTCAGGAATTGTTTTTCTGAACAATTCCCGACAAGTTCACGCTTTTTTTGCGGTTCGCGCGTTTTCGGCTTGTTTCTCAACCGTCTCTTGAGGCTATACTAGATCCTGTGTCCTTGTTTTTACGGTCTGTTTGCTTTCGTACCTCCCCATTCCGGGGGAGCGGGCGGTCCTCGCGCTGCCCGTCGCCTGCATACTCAATGCCCGTACGGAACGGAGGATGCGCATGAAGCTGTCACCCTTGGGCGTGCTCGTCGTGGCATTAGGCGGCCTGGTTGCCATCATCATTTGGATCGTCGGTTACATCGGCCTGCCCAACGATGTCACGCACCGGGACCTGGCCCACAACCCGCAGGTGGAGACATCCGTGAACACCACTTCCGGGCAAGCGGCGGGAGGTGCCGCAGGCGGCCAGACGGGCCAAAAGGCCGCTTGGTACGCCCTCGGCAAAGAGCCGAAGTCCATCGACTTGACCATCACCGCACAGTCCGGCGACAACCCGATGAACTTCAACGGCTATGGCAAGGGTGCGCTGAAGATCACGGTGCCCGTCGGCTGGAAGGTCAATGTCACCTTCGTCAACCAGCAGGGACAGGTGGCACACAGCGTCGGCTTCGTCCAGTGGGCGGACCGGGAGTCCTCGACCGGCCAGTTCACCCCGGCGTTCGACGGCTCGGTGGGCGATGAGAGCCAGTTCAAGAACGGTGTGACGAGCGCCGGCCAGAAGTACTCCTTCACCGCCGACAAGGCCGGCCAGTACGCGATGGTCTGCGGAGTACCCGGCCACGCGGCGGCGGGGATGTGGGACGAGTTCGACGTTGACGCCCATGCGACCGCGCCGACCATCACCACGCCGGAGGGCACGGTGACGGTCCAATGAGTCCAGGCGGCCCCGTCCAAGGAACGGGGCCGCATCTGTCTTTCGGTTTCCGGGTGCAAGCCGGATTGCGCCGGGGCGTCCGCTCTGTCAGGCCTGGGAAAGCGCCTGGCGGATCCACTTGTCCAGGGAATCCGCAGTGGCGGGGCCGAGGATGACGCCGACGATGGTCCCATCGGGCCGAAGGATGAACGTCGTCGGCGTGCCGACGATGTGGTAGTCCTCGAGAAACCGCCCCTTCGGATCGAGCAGCGTCAGATACGGGATGTGGTGCTCATCCACGAACCGTTTGGCGTCGGCCGGCGAGTCTTCCACCGTCATGTTGACACCGACGAACCGCACCTGCCCTTTGTACCGTTGGCTCGCCTGGACCAACACCGGCATCTCGTCGATGCACGGACCGCACCAGGACGCCCACGTGTTGATCACCAACACCTCTTTGCCCAACAGATCCCTTAGCCGGACATCACCATCCCCCGATACGGTCGGCAGTTGGAAATCCGGCGCCTCTTTCCCCTGCATCGGCTCCAGCGTGGCCGTCTGCCCCGGGCCTGAAGTGTTGGCGACTCCGCTGTTTTGCGCCGGCTCAGCCCCTGCGCCGGGGACGCCGCATCCCGCGAGGCCGAGCAGCAACAAACCGCACAGCAACGCGGTCCATTTCATGTCCGCTCTCTCCTTTCGTCGCACGCCTGGAGAAAAGCCAGCACGGCGTCCAGGTATGCGTCGGGCCGCTCCAGATGCACCGTGTGCCCGGCGCCTTCCACCTTTACCCATCGGACATCGGGCAGGCGTGACGCCATGCGGGCGGCGATGGCACAGAACTTCGCGTCCAGGGATCCGGTCACCAGCAGCACCGGGATCGACAGGGAAGACAGCCGATCCCACTGCGGCGTCTGGGCGCCGGTCCCCATCCCGCGCAGACTGGCCGCCAACCCCTCCGGCGTCTGAGCCAGCCGGATCTGCCGTTGTCGGTCGCGCACCGCGCCCGGCAGACGCGCCTGGGAGGCGAACAGGGGCTGGGCCGCCCACCGGGTCGCAAACGCTTCCAGGCCGTTCGCCAGGATCCAGTCGGCGAGGTCCTCGTCCTGTCGCTGGCGATCCCGCCTCGCCTCCGGATCCTCGAGCCCCGGTGAAGCGCTCTCCAAGACCAACCCGGTCAGCCGGTCCGCCGCCTGTGACGCCAGCGTCAGCGCCGTCCGGCCGCCCATGGAATAGCCGAGGAGATGAAACCGCGGATACCCGAGATCCTCCATCAGCCGGAGCAAAGACGCCACCGCCCCGTCCATGGTCCGCTGGGCCGGGTCCGCCGGAAACCGAGACCTGCCGTGGCCGGGCATATCGACGCACACCGTGCGGTAGCGGGCGGACAGCCCCTCCAGCACCGGCCACCACGCCTCCGCCCGGCCGGTGAACCCGTGCAACAGGAGGAGGGGCCACCCCTCCCCATGCACCTCCGCGTACCACGTCCAACCGTCCAGCACCCTCAACCCGGCCATACGACGCCCTCCGCTGCCGACCACGCCCGCTCGAACACCTGCCGGTGCCGACCGACATTGTCCACGTCCGCCGAAGGCACCAGGACCACATGGACCCCGCCTTGATGCAGCCCTTCCGCCACCGCCTTGCGGAACGACGGCCAATCGCAGGCCCTGTGGAACCGGGCGCCGTACATCTCCACCGCGCCCTGGAACGTCAGGCCATGGGGGGTGCGGAAGTGCAGGAACGTGTCCTCGTGTTCCGCCTGCGGGAGGAAGGAGAAGATCCCGCCGCCGTCGTTGTGGATCACCACCACCACTAGGTCCGCGCCGTGACGGGTGGCTGCCAGCAGTCCCCCGAGGTCGTGCGCGAACGACACGTCTCCGATGACCAGGACCGTCTTTCTTCCGGCGGCCGCCACCCCCGCGGCGGTCGACACCACGCCGTCGATCCCGCTCGCGCCCCGGTTCCCGTACACACCGACCGCCTGCGCCCGCTTTCCGAGGAAGCTGTCGAGGTCCCGCACCGGCATGCTGTTGCCGGCGAACACCGCCGCCCCCTCCGGCAACAGCGGCGCCAACTCGGTCCAGACGCGCCCTTCGAAGAGGTCGTCCGCCGCCTCGAGCGCCGCGTCCATGGCCCGGCGGGCGCGCCGGTCGGCGTCGCGCCACGCGGCGGACCAGGCCGCCTGGGTAGCCGCGGCTTCGGTGGGGCGCTCTACCGCGGCACGCGCCTCGGCCAGCGCACGGCAGAACGCGACCGGGTCCGCCTGCACCACCAGGCCCGCGGAGAAAAACGGATCGCGCCAGCGGTCGCCGACATCCACCACCACCTGGAACGCGTCCGCTTGACGGCCGAGCCATTGGCCGAGCGCCTTCGACACCGGCGGGTGGCCGAGGCGGATCACCAGGTCGGGCCCAATCCGGTCAGCCGACGGCCCGCGCAGCAGGGTGTCGTAGGTGTCGATCACGCGCCCCAGATCATGCCGCCCGATCCGCACCTGCGACAGCGGATCGGCGAGGATGGGCACATCCCACTGGGCTGCGAGCGACGCCACGGCGGGGGCGACGGCGGGATCGTCCCACGGACCGCAGACGAGCAGCGCGCGCCGGGCCTCGGCGAGGTGCGACGCGACGCGCGTGATCGCCTCCGGATCGGGCGAGGAGAGCGCGGGATACACCGCCTCCGGCGCCCCGGGACGACGCCCGGCCATGCCAGCGCGGACGGGTGCATCCTCCCGCGGCGGCACGAGGGGTTCGCGGAAGGGCCAGTTTGCGTGCACGGGTCCGGCAGGCGCGGCCCACGCCGCATGCACCAACCGCCAGGCGCTCGCCGCCGCCTGCCGCCGCAGCCCCGGGTCCGCCCGAGGCACCGGCATCTGCAGGAACAGCTTGACGTAGGTGCCGTACAGTTTCACCTGGTCCACCGTTTGATTGCTGCCCGTCTCATACAGCTCCGGCGGCCGGTCGGCGGTCAGGACCACCAGCGGGACGCGCGCCTCGTGGGCCTCCACCACGGCCGGCAGATAGTTGGCCGCCGCGGTCCCTGAGGTGCAGACCAGGACCGCCGGCCGGCGCTTCACCTTGGCCAATCCAAGCGCGAAAAAACCCGCGGATCGCTCGTCCAGCAAGGTGTACAGCCGAAATCCGCCGTGGCGGGCGAACGCCATAGTCAGCGGGGTCGACCTCGAGCCGGGCGACACGCACACGTCCCGGACCCCGGCCCTGGCCAGTTCTTCCACGAAGTCGAGCACCGGAATGAGGTCAAGATTCTCCGCCGTCATCGCCCACCTCCAACCCGAGCGCCTGTTTCATCGGCCGCAGTTTCAACACCGTCTCCTCCCATTCCGCCGCCGGGTCGGAATCCCCCATGATGCCCGCCCCGGCGTACAGATGTGCCGAGACCGACCCGACGAGTGCGCACCGGATGGCGACCATGAACTCGCCGCTGCCGTCCATGCCGGCCCAGCCGATGGCGCCGCCGTACCATCCCCGGTCAAATCCTTCGCGATCCCGGATGTACGCCATGGCCTCCTTCTGGGGCGACCCGGCCAGGGCCGGCGTCGGCATCAGCGCGTCCGCCACGGTCAGGATGTTCTGACCGGCACGCAGCCGGCCGGCGAGCGGTGTGTGCAGGTGTTGGACATTGGCCAGCCGCTTCAGCCCGGGTTCAGCCGGAATCTCCAGGTGGGTGCACAGGGGCGCCAGCCGTGCGCGCAGCCACTCGCGCACCACGCTATGCTCGTGCAGGTTCTTCCCACTGTGGAGAAGCCAGTCCGCCAGGCGGGCATCCTCGGCCGGCGTCCGCCCGCGCGGGGCCGTACCTGCCAAACAGTCGACCTCGACGCTGCCGGTCCCAACGCGTGCCAACCGCTCCGGCGTGGCCCCGAGAAAGCACTGATCCCCCCGCCACAGGGCGAACACCCCGCTCTCCGGGTACCGGCGGCCCAACGCGCGCAACGCGGCCGCGATGTCCGCCGGACGCCCCAGGGGGACGACCTCCTCCCTGGCCAGGACCACCTTGTCAAACCGGCCCGCGCGGATGGCGGACGCCGTTTCCGCCACCAGCCGCATCCATCGGTCGCGCGCGTCCTCAAAAGCCGTGCCTGGCCGCCGGTCGCCATCGGACCGCGCGAGGGACGCCGCGGACAGCCGAGCCCCTGGGTCCTCCGCTCGCTCCGGTGGCACCCCAGACCACCGCTGCCAGCCATCGGCCGCCGCCGCCCAGACCTCCGCCGCGCTCTGCCCAGGAACGGCCTGCACCGCCACCGTGCACGCCGCCTCGTCGCCGTCCCTGGTGAACATCACCCGCGGCAGCCACATCTCCGCACTCGGCCAGCCGCGCCACGGGTCCAGGCGCGGACCGGTGTCGAACGCGGCGCCGCCAACCCAATGCAGAGCTTCAGGAACGTCCGTCTCCACGAGAGGGCGCCAGGCCTGCCAGGCGTCTGCCAAACCCCCGAGCGCACACGCCGGCCCGGGGCGGACGGCCGCCACCGCCCCCAACCCCAACCACGTCCGGCCAGCCGCCGGTTGATGGAGGTACCAGCGCGGCACGCCGGGCGGGCAGGCGAGCGCCGCCGCCAACAGGTCGTCGGCCGGGTCCAGCGGGACCCTCACCGCCGCCAGGACCGGCCGGCCGAGGGTCCGCGCCCGCTCCGCCGCGCGTTCCGTCCACGGCCGCAGGGCGTCCAGCGCGGCCGCGATCCCGGTCAGCGGGATGTCGAGCTGACGAGCCATTCTCTCAAACTCCTTCGTAACAGTTTCCCCGATGCGTTGCGCGGCAACTGCTCCATCCACACGAACCGCTTCGGCACCTTGTAGCGCGCCAGACGGCCTTCGAGATGGGCCCGAAGGTTCGCTTCATCGACCGCGCCTGGGCGCACGGGGACCACAAATGCCACCGGAACCTGTCCCCACTCCGGGTCTGTCTCCCCCACCACCGCGGCCTCCAGGACGCCCGGGTGGGCCGCGATGGCATTCTCCACTTCGGCGGGATAAATGTTCTCCCCTCCGGAGACAATCAGGTCTGTCCGCCGATCGAGCACATACAGGTAGCCCTCTTCGTCCAGATATCCGATGTCCCCCGTGTAGAGCCACCCGTCCCGGATGGCGTTTGCGGTCGCGTCCGGCCGCCGCCAGTACCCCGGCGTCACCGTCGGGCCGCGGACGATGATCTCCCCGGGTTCCCCTGGCGCAGCGGGCCGGCCCTCGCATACCACCCGAATCTCCGTCGGCAGCAGGGGTTTCCCGGACGATCCCAATTTGCGCAGTCCGTCCTGCGGCAGCAGGGTGCACACCTGCGATGTGGCCTCGGTCAAGCCGTAACTCTGTGCCACCGGCACGCCGAGCGCCTGGCACCGCTCGAGCAGCGGTTTCGGTGCGTAGCTGCCCCCGAGCAACACGCAGCGCAGCCGCTCCGGGTACGGGGTGCCGCGCCCGGCAAGCATCCGGCTGAGCATCGTCGGCACGACCGAGACGAGCGTGATGCCCCCCTCGTCGATGGCCCGGTTGACAGCCTCGGCGGAAAACCGCTCGTGCGCCACGGCCGTGGTCCCGTAAATCAGACTCCTCATCAGGACCGACAGGCCCCCGACGTGAAACAGGGGCATGGGCACCAGCCAGCGGTCCCCGGGCAAGACTCCGAGCTGTAGCGCCGACGCCAACGCCGAGGCCAAGAAGTTTCCGTAGGTGATCATGGCCCCTTTCGGATGCCCCGTCGTGCCCGATGTGTACAGGATGGCCTGGACCGCGTCCAGTTCAATGCGATCGCGGAACACCGCTGACGCATCCGGCCAAGGCTGGCTCACGTCCCAAACGGGCCACGTCCCCGGCCCCTGTTCGGCCACCGCGGACGCCAACGCGCGCTGCGCATCGTCGCAGATCAACAGAGAAATCCCGGCATCTTCCAGCTGCCAGGCGATCTCCCGGGCGCTCAGGCGCCAGTTGACCGGCACCAATATGGCGCCCCGCTGCACGGCCGCGTGGACGGCCAGCACCACCACCTCGGGCCGCTGCGCCACCAGCGCGACCCGGTCGCCGGGTGCCACGCCGAATCCCGCCAGGACACCCGCTGCCTGACCCGCCCGCTCGCCCAGCTCCCGGTAGGTCCAGCGCACCGACTCCGTTTCCAAAGCCACCTCGCCGCCTCGCACGTCCATCTGCCGCGTCAGCCAATCCGGCACCGACGCGGCCGATTGAAGCCACGACGTGTGCATCGGTTCACCCCCCCTGTCGGTCCTCCGCCGGCACACAACCGCCCCACCGGAATCGGCGGGGCTGGTCGTGCATCCGGCCGTCACCACGGTCGCCCATCAGGGCAGGCGGCGGAACTGGCTGAAATCCGGCTTGCGCTTTTCCAGGAAAGCGCGCGCCCCCTCCTTGGCCTCATCGGTCATGTAGTACAGCATGGTGGCGTCCCCCGCCAGCTGTTGCAGCCCGGCGAGGCCATCTGTGTCGGCGTTGAACGCCGCCTTCAGGAACCGGATGGCGATGGGGCTCTTCTCGAGGATCTCCCGCGCCCACTGAACCGCCTCTTCCTCCAGGCGTTCGAGCGGCACCACCGCATTGACCAATCCCATCTCGAGCGCCTCCTGGGCGGTGTACTGGCGGCAGAGGAACCAGATTTCCTTCGCCTTCTTGTGCCCAATGGTCCGCGCAAGCAGCGTCGCGCCGTAGCCTGCGTCAAAGCTGCCCACCTTCGGCCCGGTCTGGCCGAACCGGGCGTTCTCCGCCGCGATGGTCAGGTCGCACACCACGTGCAGCACATGGCCGCCGCCGATGCACCAGCCGGCCACGACCGCAATCACCGGTTTCGGCAGGGTGCGGATCAACCGCTGCAAGTCCAACACGTTCAACCGCGGCACATCGTCTGCGCCGACGTAGCCCCCGTGGCCGCGCACACGCTGGTCGCCCCCCGAGCAGAACGCCTTGTCCCCCTTGCCCGTGAACAACACCACGCCCGTCTCCGGGTCGTCGCGCACATGTTGGAACGCGTCAATCAACTCCATCACCGTCTCTGGGCGAAACGCGTTGTGCACCTCCGGCCGGTTGATGGTGATCTTCGCGATTCCCTCGGCCTTCTCATAAATGATGTCCTGATATTCTTTCACAACTTTCCAGTCCGGAATCATCTGGTTCCCTCCCGTCGCCCCGGCCGCCGTGCACCGCGCCGAAGCCAAGTCCACTTTTCAGTATAACAAACCGCCGCCGGCCAATACGAATTCGGTCCTATCCGCCTCCCGCTCCCACTGTCCAAACGGACTCTGCATTTGCTATCATCCAAATGGAAGTGTGCCCTGCCAGACGGGACAAAGAGGATTGGGAGTTGATGGACTTGTCTTGGCGGCAGCGTGTCGACGTGGCTTGGCGCATGTTGCGCCCGTTCACCCTGACAGCCTCCCTGGTGCCGGCGCTGGTGGGCACCGGATTGGCGCTGGCGCAACGTCACTTTCGCCCGGGTGAATTTTTCGCGTTTATCCTCGCCTCCGTCCTGATTCAATCGGCCACGAACATGTTCAACGAATATTTCGACTACCGGCGCGGCCTCGATTCCGAGGAGATGGTCGGCATCTCCGGCACCATCGTGCGGGACGGGATCCGGCCGGCGGTGGTCCTTCGGACCGCGTGGACGCTGGTCGGAATCTCCCTCTTGCTCGGCGTGTACATCTGCGCCACCACCTCTTGGTGGGTGGCGGTCGTCGGCGTCTGCTGCATCGCGGTGGCCTACTTCTACTCAGGCGGCCCGAAGCCGCTGGCGTACACCCCGTTTGGCGAGATCGCCGCGGCCGTGTCGATGGGGCCCACCATCGTGCTGCTCGCGTACTACATCGAGACCGGACACATCAGCCCGTCCGCATGGGCGGCGTCCGTCCCGATTGGACTGCTCATCGGCGCCATCCTGCTGGGAAACAATATCCGCGACATGGAGCAGGACCGCGCCGGCGGACGGCACACGGTCCCCATTCTGATGGGACGCGAGCGCGGCCGCATGCTCTTTGCACTGGTGTTCACGTTGGCCTACGCGCTCACGCTGGGGTTTGTCCTATTGGGCCTGTTGACCCCCTGGGCCCTGCTGGTGCTATTGACCATCCCGTCGGCAGTGTACGTGGTGAAGTTGTTTTACCGTTATTCGGACCCGGTGAAGCTGCATCCGGCCGTCAAAGGGACCTCGGTGCTCTTGTTTCGGTTTGGCACGCTGATGTTCGCCGGCCTGCTCGTGGCGGCCTGGTTCCCCGCCGGTTGAACCGGGTTCAGGCTGAAAGCCCCAGGCGAGAACCGGGCTCGCGCCAAGCGGCTCCTGCCTCCGCTGAAAACGTCCCCGCGGAAAACGGAACACCCGTGCTCAAAAACACACCCGCCCCACCCCGGTCCCTTCCGGCCGGGGATGAGGCGGGTGATTTCGTTCAATTGCCCGTCGGGGCAGGCACCGCGACCAGTTGGGCCGCACTCGCGTCCACATAGGCGGTGACCGGAGAAGCCGAAGGTTGGCTCTGGTCCACGAACTGTACCTCGATGAACCCATTCGCGGGCGTGGGATTCAAACTGACCACCCAGTCTCCGCTGTGCACCTTCGACAACACCTGTGCGGACCGGCTGGGCGCGCTGTAGAGGTTGATCATGCTCGACCCGCTCGACATGACGCGATACACGTTCTTGAGCGCGATGTAGGCGGAGTCCACCCAACCGGAGACGCCGCCCGCCGTCACGTGGTACCACTCCGTCGGCAGGTTGCCCACCATCCCCATGCGCGCCTGGTCGACCATCACCTGGGTCCCCTGCGGAATCGACTGCGCCGGCGCGGGGATGAGGCTCTGCCAGGTGCGGATGTCGCACACACCGGTCGCGGGCAAGCCATGCGCCTGTTGATAGGCGACGAGCGCCTTCTGCGTCAGTTGGCCGAACACCCCGTCGGTCTGGAGCCCCGCGCCGCTCGCCCGGTTCAGGGCCTGCTGCAACAGCTTCACCCCATTGCCGCTGTCCCCCATCTTCAGATTGCCGGGGAACATCTGGGATCCCCCTTGGGACGGGTCGCTCCAGACCGGCAGGCCGCCGTACGGGTTCGCCTGCACCACACCCAGGGCGCCCGGCATCCGAAACACCGGCTCATCCGACGACTGCGGCGCCGGCGCGGACTGGCCCGTGACGTACTGGGGGAACGATCCCGCAGGCACCTGAGCGGACTGCGTCAGATCCGTCATGAGGGTGGCGATCTTCTGCGACCACGCCGGATCGGTAGCGTAGTGCTCGTTCATCCCGTCCAGCGTCGGCCACTGGTAGAAGAACTGCCCGTCCGAGTCCAGATACACGTTGCGGACAAACCACGCCTCGAACTGGATGGAGTAGTCCGCCGACGGGAACGTCCCTGCCGCGTGCGCCGGATCGGAGTCATACGCACCGTAACCAAACAGGTTGTTTTTGGCCTGCATGATGGCGCTCTTGCCCCAGCCCGTCTCCAGCACAGCGTGGGCAGCCAGATAGGCGGCATCCACTCCGTAGCGCTGCTGCGCCCGGATGAACGAATCGCCCAGCCCCTGGAGCGGGGAGTTGTTGTCGGCGAACCACTGGTCGATGGCCTGCGCGGTCACGCCGGAAGGGGCGGGGAAGCGGAGATCGACCGTGCGGAATGGATTCTCGTATGTACCTAGAAGCTTGCCGACATACGTCCCGTCGCTCTGGGAGAGCAGGTAGAATTGTGCCAGATGCGGCGAGTGCCCGGGGTTGACGTCCACAGCGACGTAGCGCTCGCCGGGCTTCGCGAAGCTCGGCGGAGCCGCGCCGATCCACCCGTACACGGTGCTGACAAACGACCCGTTGTTGTTCAAGTAGTAATAATTCTGGGGAAACTGGACGACTTTGTGTGTGGCCAGGTCGACCACAAAGCCGGTGCTCGACCCGCTGACCCGCTGCTTGGCCGCATCCAGCGTCGACACGACCACCGGGTCCTGGTTCGGCGCGGTATACGCAGCGAAACCGGCCTGCGTGAACACGACATTGCCGGCCCCGTCCTTGATCACCCCGCCCGGAATGCCCGCGATGGCCGCCTTGGCCGCGTCGAGGGTGGAGTACGGACCGCCCACCACCTTCCCGTCAGACGTGTACGCGTAGTAGGACACGTGGGTGGTCATATTCCAGTGGGAACCGTCCCAGTCGTGCTGGATGCCCAACCGGTCGAGGATGCCCATCAAATACCAAATGGGCATGTAGGTCGTGATGCTGCCGCCCGCCGGGTCTTTGCTCGCGATGCCGTTGACCCGCTTCACCGGCGTTCCGTTGATCTCAATCACCTGCGCGCCGGTTCCAATCTGGATGTTGCTGAGATCGGCGTGCATCGAGGCAGGCACCTGGAGATTCCAGTACGTGCCATCCCATTTGCTCTGAATGCCGAGCTTCGTCAGGGCCTGCTGCAGATACCAGATGGGCATATACGTGGTCCCCTGCCACGCAAACCCGGAGGGCGCCGAGATCAGTTGGCCATTCAGGAGAATCTGCATCGGCTGCAGCTTGCGCGACGACAACGCGCTCCACGTCGCAGGTCCGACCACGCCGTCCGCCGTCAGGCCGTTGGCCTTCTGAAACGATTTCACGGCGTTCAAGGTCGCCGGACCGAACGAACCGTCCACCGCCCCGTTGTAGTAACCGGCGGCTTTCAACGCATTCTGCAGGTCTGCCACCGCCTGGCCGTGATCGCCGAGGTGGAGGACCGGTTCCTGGGCGTAGACGGCCACCGGCGCCCACACCGCAGGAGATCCGGCCATCACGGCGCCCGCTGCCGCGCACAGCGCCATCCAAACCTTCCTTTTCATTCCCATCCTCCTTACCTTCTCAACCCGGAAATCCAGCAGCGTCACGAGAAGACGGCGCGGATGCATCCGCCTCGCCTGTTTTAGACGGGCGGATGGCTGGGCTTGTTACAAACGCCAATCGGCCTTTTCTTGTTTCGACGCGGGGGTGGGAAGTCCTGCCCAACGGACGCGAGCGCCGCGGGGCAGGCCGGCCCCCGGCTGCCACGGGGCGGCCGAGGACCTTCAGGAGGCTTCGGGATGGAGAGGAGATCAGGAAGGATGTCCGGAGGAAAGCGACCGCGCCAGCGCCCCCGCATCGAAGACCGGCTGCTGGCAGGCGTACTGCTCGCACACGTACGCCGCGGGCCGCCCGTTCACGAGGCCCTGGCTGGCGACGAACGGGGCGAGGTCCGCCAACCGCCGCTGGCCCTCCGCCCCGTCGTGGGCGAGCAGGATGGCGTTGGGCAGATACGTCCGCTGGAGGACGGCTCGCATCCGGGCCGTGTCTTCATCCTCCGGCGGTCCAGCGATGACAATCTCCCGGGACGGGCCGAGCGCCATCAACACCGCGATCCCGAACTGGGTGTACCCGGCCGGATGGCGGGCGGCTTCCCCCGCGCAGGCGGACAACTGCCGCTCCGCCAGCGCGGTCCACTCCGGCTGGCCGGTGATGCGCGCGAGCTTCAACAGATTCCACGCCGCCACCGAATTGGCGGACGGAATGGCTCCGTCGTACATCTCCTTCGGCCGGGCGAGGAGGACCTCCCCATCCGAGCCGTAGAAGTAGTAGCCGCCCCGCGCCTCATCCCAAAAAAGACGTTGCATGTCCTGCTGAAGACGAAGGGCACCATTCAGGTAGTCCATCCCGAAGGTGGCTTCGTACAGCTCGAGGGCGGCCCAAACCCAGAAGGCGTAGTCGTCGGCGTAGGCCAGGTGAGCCGCGTCGCCGTCGCGATAGCGCGCCAACAGACGCCCATCGGGCCGGATGAGGTGCCGGTGCACAAAGCGATACACCTGCTCGGCCGCCTCCACCCACGCCGGCTCAGCCAACACCCGGCCCGCCCGCGCGAGAGCCGCGGCGGCGAGGGCGTTCCAAGCGGTCAGGATCTTGTCGTCCCGATGGGGCCGCACCCGCCGTTCGCGGGCGGCCCGCAGGCGCTCGTGCGCCTCGCGCACCTGCGCCCGCCACTCGTCCGGATCCAAGCCCTCCTCGCGCGCGAACGCCTCCATCGTCCGCTCGACGAGGTTCGGAATGCTCCTTCCTTCGAAGTTCCCGGCCGGCGTGATGTCAAAGCACCGGCAGTAGCGATCGCCGAGTTCGTCGCCGAGGACCGCCCGGACCTCGTCGACGGTCCACAGGTAGTACTTGCCCTCCTCCCCTTCAGAGTCGGCGTCCTCGGCGGCGTGAAAGGCACCTTCCGGGTCCCGCATGTCGCGCAAGAGGTAAGTCAGCACGTCGCGGGCCACCGCCGCGAACAGCGGCCTGCCGGTCGCCTGGTACGCCTCCGTGTACGCGAGGGCGAGCAAGGCGTTGTCGTACAGCATCTTTTCAAAATGTGGCACCAGCCAGCGTCGATCGGTGCTGTAGCGGGCGAACCCGAAACCGACGTGATCGTACAGACCGCCCCGGTACATCCGCTCCAAGGTGTTCGACGCCATCTCCGTGGCTTCCGCCTCGCCGCGCAGATGTCCGTAGCGGAGCAGGAAGATGAGTTGGTGCGGCGTCGGAAACTTGGGCGCATCGCCGAATCCGCCGTATTCGGCATCGTACTGACTCCGGAGCTGTTCGTACATCCGCCGCACGAACCCTTCGTCGGCGTCCCCCGGGCGGCCCTGGGCGGCAAACGCCTGCTTCACGTGGCGGGCGATGTCCTGTCCGGCCGACAGGACCTTATCGCGATCCCGCGTCCACGCCAGATGAATCTGCTTAAGCAGCTCCATCAGCCCGATGCGGCCGAAGCGCCGTCGCTTCGGGAAATAGGTGCCGGCGAAGACGGGCTCTTGCTCCGGCGTGAGGATCACCGTCAACGGCCATCCGCCCTGCCCCGTCAAGGCCTGGCAGACGGTCATGTAGATGTGGTCGATGTCCGGACGCTCTTCGCGATCCACCTTCACGCTCACGAAATGTTCGTTCAGGTACGCGGCCACCTCTTCGTCCTCAAAGGACTCGTGCGCCATCACGTGGCACCAATGGCATGTGGAATAGCCGATGCTCAGGAACACCAGCTTGTCTTCCTGTTTCGCCCGGTCGAAAGCTTCTTTTCCCCACGGGTGCCAGTCCACGGGATTGTAGGCGTGCTGCAGAAGATAGGGGGATTTTTCGTTGGCCAGCCGATTGGGTTTCTGCTGGGTGGTCAGGAGCATCACCCCCTTGTTCCATCATATTCTCATTCTTTCAAACTCAACTTACCCTGCGGACATCCGACGTGGACACCGCCACGCCCTTGCCAGAAAGGCGGCTTGCAGATCCAGTATACCCTGTACAGGAAAAGAGCACCGCCTCTTCAAGCCGGTGCCCTGTGTTGGCCGGGTGATACACATCCCGCCGCCCCGCCGGGGAACGCGCGCCGGATCACGCGGGGCGCAGGTCGGCCTCCGCGAGGATCTTCTCGACAATCACCCCGTCCGCCCCGTACAGGCAGGATTCCAAGGTGGAGACTTGGAACGGGTATTGCATCGGCACGGTCGGATCGAACGCGCGGACCACCGCGCCCCGCCGCAGCAGGTGCTCCGCGCACGCCAACGCCGGACTGTGGCGGACGTCGTTCGATCCGTCCTTCATCCCGAGGCCGAGGATAGCAATGGTGCACGCCTCCAAGCGCCTGCCGAGCGCGGTGAGTTGCACCGCCAATCGCTCGACCATGCGGGCCGGCGCGGTTTCGTTGATGCGGCGCGCCAACTGCAGGAGCGGCAATGCGCGGTCCGCAGGCACGGACGCAGCCAGGTAGGCGTAGGCATTCGGGATGCAGTAGCCGCCGACGCCGATGCCTGGCTCGAGAAGACGCACCCGCGGATGCGTGTTCGCCAGCCCAATCAACTCGTACACATCCACGCCATGGTGCTCCGCGATCTCTTTGAGCTGGTGCGCCAACGCGATGTTCACGTCTCGTTGCACGTTTTCGATGACCTTGGTCAACTGGGCCGTCCGGAGGTCCGTCACATGAATCTTGCCCGCCGTCAACCGGGAGAGCAATTCGGCCGCCTTGGCTGTGCACTGCGGGGTCAGACCTGCGAGCACCACGTCGAGCGTCTGAAATTCGTGGATTGCCCGCCCTTCTGCGACCCGCTCGGGGGCGTACGCCACGTGAAAGTCGACCCCCGGTGTCATATGGCTGGCCTCGCGCAACCGGGGAATGATCTTTTCTTCCATCATGCCCGGGACGACGGTGCTGCGGACCAACACCAAATCGCCCGGCTTCAACACCCTGCCCAGTTGTTCCATGGCGCTGAGCAGGGGCGTCTCGTTCAGCGTCCCGTCCTGCCCGACCGGAACCCCCACCGTGACGATGTAGGCCCTGCCTTCCCAAGCCGCGACGGAAATGTGCGTGGTCGGTATGAATCGGCCCGCCATCAAGTGGCGTTGCAGGATGGACTCCAGGGTCTCTCCGTGAAACGTCTCCGACACAGCGGTTCGTCCGTGGCACAGCTCGTTCACCTTGTCCTCGTCGATGTCCACCCCCACGACTCGGTATCCTTTTTCGCAAAGGCACAGCGCCAAGGGAAGCCCGATGTACCCCAAGCCGACAACGCCGATGGTTCCGTCCACAGCAACCCCTCCGGTTTTTGTGCTCATTTTTACCCTAGCGGAGCCGTGTGGAATTCCAGTGAAGGCACTGTAAAGGGTTGACGAAGAATTCGCAAAAGGCGGCCATGGAGCATGCCCGGGCGCCGCCACAAATCCTTCACAATTCTTTTCCGTAAACATATTTACTTAGTCCATGCAAATTGTTACGTTTCCGTCGTGGAATACATGATTAAATTAGTCATCTATTGGCCGTTTGATCCATATTGAATTCAGGCCCGCCCTGCAGACGGCCAGACCCCAGGAGGATTCCGCATGACCCGACCTCATCCGATGTTGCGCGCCAGCCTTACGGTGCTGACGCTGCTCACGCTCGCCGGCTGCGGGACCGGAGCCGGCACCGCCAACCAGGCAGCCGCCCCCGTCCAGAACGCGGCCGGGGATGCCGCCGCTGCGGCGGGCATTCCGCAGGGCACAAAGACGATGCTGGACCTGGTCCAGCAGTTCGACAACGCCCTTCAGAGCGGGGACGCCGCTCAACTGAAGTCCTTGGCGAAACAGCTCAACGACGCCTGGGCCAGCTTCGAGGACGCCGTGCGGCCCAAGTTCCCGGTTCAGTACGCCAACGTGGAGAAATACCTGAGCCCGCTGACCGCCGGGACCCAGGCGGACAAACCCGACACCGCAGCCTTGCGGCAGTTGGCGCAGGGACTCTCCGGAGCTCTGCAGGACCTCGCACAGGCCGCCAGCGCGGCGAAGCCGGGAGCAAGCAAGGACGATGCCGGCCTCACCCAGGCCGCCGAGCGGTACCACGCGTACACCGTCGAGCAGGTCAAGCAACTGGCCGAGGCCACGCAGCGCTTCACCGACGCGGTCCGCAGCGGCAACATCGCCCAGGCCAAGGCGCTGTACCCGCAGGCGCGGGTGTATTACGAGCGAATTGAACCCATCGCCGAGACGTTCGGGGATCTCGATCCGGACATTGACGCACGCGAAGGGGACGTTGATGCGGCCTCCTGGCGCGGGTTCCACAAGCTGGAGCAGGCCCTGTGGGTGAAATCGTCCCTCGCCGGCATGGGCCCGGTCGCCGACCGGCTCGATGCCGATGTGAAGCAGCTCGTGGAGCAGGTGCAGGCCCGCACCATCCAGCCGGGCGAAGTCGTGGCGGGAGCGGTGGAGCTGCTGAATGAAGCGGCCACTTCGAAGATCACCGGCGAGGAGGAGCGCTATTCGCACCTGGACCTGGTGGATCTCGCCGCCAACGTCGACGGGTCGGAGGCCGCCTACCAGGCCATCCAACCGCTCGTCGAGGCCCGCGATCCCGCGCTCAACCAACGCATCCAAGCACGCTTCGCGGCCCTGCACGACGCGCTCAAGCCGTACCGGGAGGGCGACGGATGGGTCGCGTACAACCGGCTGAAGCCCGACGACACGAGGAAGATCAGCCAGGCCATCCAGGCCGCCGCGGAGCCCCTGTCGCAGGCCGCCAAGATCCTCGATTGACACCAGGATCGGACACCGGGAGGGCGGGCCGCCCTCCCGCAAGGAGGATTGCTGATGGCGACGACCCACACACCCCCCGAGGGTGCAGATGCCGGCCGCACCCCGTGGTGGAACCGGCCCATGACGCGCCGGCAAATGCTGCGCACCAGCGCCGCCGGTGCCCTCGGCCTCGCCGTCGGAGCCGCCGCGGCCCGCATCGGCTGGGGCGCCGAGACACGTCCGGCCGGCGGCGGGACCAAGGCCGAGGCGGGCTCAGTGCAGGTGGTACCGTTTTACGGGGAGCACCAGGCGGGCATCACCACGCCGCAGCAGGCGCACCTGGTGTTGGCCGCGTACGACGTGCTCACGACCCGTGCCGGCGAACTCAAGGATCTCCTGCGCGCGTGGACCGAGGCCGCGGCGCGCATGACGCAGGGCCAACCCCTGCCTGCCAGCTCTTCCCTGACCGCGCTGCCCCCGGCCGACACAGGGGAGGCGTTGGGGCTTCCGCCCGCCCGCCTGACCCTCACGTTCGGCTTCGGGCCCGGGCTGTTCCGGCGCGACGGCGTGGACCGTTTTGGACTGGCGAGCCGCAGGCCGAACACCCTGCAGGACATCCCGCCGATGCCGCGTGAAGCGCTCGATCCCGCCTGGTGCGGCGGCGACCTGTTGATCCAGGCCTGCGCGGACGATCCGCAGGTGGCCTTTCACGCCGTCCGCAACCTCACCCGCGCCGCCGCCGGCGCGGCCGCCATCCGATGGATGCAGCGCGGGTTTCTCGGCATGCCCGGCGCAGGCGGAGGTGACGGCGGCGGTGGCACTGCCGGCGCCGCGGCCGGCAGCGCGGACCGCAATCAGACGCCGCGCAACCTGTTCGGATTCAAGGACGGCACCGCGAACCGGTCGGTGCTCACGGACGCGGGCCTCCGGCAACACGTATGGGTGGGGCCGTCCGACGGTCCCGCCTGGATGCGGGGCGGGACGTACTTGGCCGTCCGCCATATCCGCATGCACCTGGAGGTGTGGGACCGCACCTCGCTCGACGACCAGGAACAGACCTTCGGCCGCCGCAAGGACAGCGGCGCCCCGTTTGGCGCCAGCGACGAGTTCGATCCGGTCGATCCCGCCCGCCTTCCGCAGGACGCCCACGTGCGGCTGGCGCGCGGTGACGGCAGCATCCAGTTGCTTCGGCGGGGCTATTCGTACGTCGCCGGGATCGACCCGAAGACCGGCCTCCTCGACGCGGGCCTGTGCTTCCTCTCGTTCCAGCGCGACCTGCAGCGCCAGTTCGTGCCCGTGCTGCGCCGCCTGCAAGAGCAGGATGCGCTCAACGAGTACACGGAGCACTTCGGCAGCGCTGTGTTCGCCATCCCGCCCGGGACCCAACCGGGAAGCTTTGTCGGCGAGGGGCTGTTCGGCACCCTGTGAAGCCGGGGCGAGGCCGCAGGCCCCCGCGCATCGGCAGGTCTGCAATTCCTGCAATCCCATGCGACAGTGAACCCATTCCTCTCCGGGGGCGGCCGCGACGGCCGCCCCCGCCCCGTCTAGCGAGCCTGTCGAAAGATGTGGTAGAATGTCTTCGATATTCATGGGTTGTGGACGGCCCGGTCTTCGGGAGGAGGAGCCATGCGCAAGCTGGTCGCCGGCATCGCGGCGCTTTTGTATATATACGTTTCGTCCTCACTGCTGGTCTTCGCCGGACCGTTTTCGGCCCTGCGCGGATTCGTGATCGATTCCCTGGCGACGACGCGACATCAGTACCTGCTGAAGCCCCTGTCCCTGTTTTTGCTGTCTGACGCGGAGATCGCGGCGCACATGCCGCACATTCTGGACACCAACGCCCGGGTCACCGGCGCGGACATGAACGTCACGCAAGACTTTCGCAATGTGACCGACAACTCCATCGAGATCCACGACTACACCGGACGTACCTTCCAGGCGAAGGTGATGCTGGTGCACAACCCGAACCTGGTGAAGGTGGCGGTCACAAAGGATCTGGGGGTGGCCGGGCAGACGGTGTCCGAGATGGTGGCCGAAAACCACGCCATCGCCGGCGTCAATGCGGGCGCGTTCCAGGACGTGGGTTGGCACGGGACCGGCGGCATGCCGCTTGGGATCACGATGCACGACGGCAAGCTGATTGGGAACGACCAGAGCCAGTGGTATCAACAACCGGTGATCGGCATCACGGACGAGGGCGTGCTCGTCGCCGGAAACTATTCGGTCGCCCAGTTGAAGCAGTTGCACGTGCAGGAGGCGGTCTCCTTCGGACCGGTGCTCGTGCGCGACGGCAAGGGCCTGGTCCAGGGGGACGGCGGCTGGGGCTTGGCGCCCCGCACCGCCATCGGCCAGACGGCGGACGGCACCATCATCTTCGTCGTCACCGACGGCCGCTTCATCCATGGACCGGACAACCTGGGCGCGTCTCTGAAGGACGTCCAGGACATCATGCTCGAGTACGGCGCCACCATCGCGGTGAACCTCGACGGAGGTTCCTCGTCGACGATGGTGTATGACGGGAAACTGGTGAACCAACCGGTGGACATCCTCGGTGAACGCAAGGTCGCCACGGCGTTCATCGTGATGCCGAACGAGAACAGGGGGTGAGCGCGTGGAGCGGAAACAGCGCAGGACCGGGCGCCGCATCCTCGCCTTCGTCACGGTGGTGACCGCGGTGCAGATTGGCACGTTCTACCATTACAACGCCATTTTGGCGGGGGCTCAGCCGTCCGGCGACCGTCAGACGAGCCAAGCGCCGTCCCCGCCGGATGACAGCGCGAAACAGCAGTTGGCCAAGCTCAAGCAACTCCACCCGACGCTCGCCGTCTCCGACGACGGCCGGTACGCCGCCTACGCCGACGACAGCCACCAGGTGCACGTGGTGGAGCTCGGCAAGCCGGACGAGGTGGCTTCCGTCCAGATGAAAGCGCCCGTCGTGTACCTGAAGTGGGTGCAGGACAGCGCCCTGTTTGTGGGCGAGAAGTTTGACGCCGGGTCGGACCACCGCTTGGCGCTGGCGACCATCGACGTCTCCACGCAGACGGTTCGGCTCATCCAGACGTTTACCCGCCTGTACGCGACGACCACGTTCAAAGACATTGAGTTCAGCGATACGACCAACGACATTTACGTGTTGATTGGCAGCAGCCAATCGGACCAAGTGTACCACTTCAATATCATGAGCGAGATGTCGCAGGTCCCGCTGGGCGGCCGCCGCATTGATCGGATTGCGGTGAGCGAGACCACGAACGACTTGTACGTGCAGGATTTCGCGGAGGGAACGCACAACGTCCTGGTCTACAACAGCAAGTCCGGCCTGACCCTGATCCGGCGCAACGCGGCGCTGTTACGCGCCGTCGACAACGACCTGTACTACGCCGTCCTCAATGACAGCGGCGAAGCCACCGCCGTCTACCGGTACGCGCCGCCCGCAGCGCCGGCATCCACCGGCAACGCGACGGACGCAGGGACGGCGTCCGGTTCCGGCACGTCGAGCCTCGTCAAAACCCTGGACGCGCCGGTCGATCCCGCCGCCATCCAGGTGTCGGATGACGGCACCATTTCCATTCAATCCGCAAATCCCTCCTGACGCCGTCAATCGAGTAGGAGGGGGCGCCTAGCCCCCGTCCTCTCACACCACCGTACGTACCGTTCGGTATACGGCGGTTCATGTTGTGGAACGAAGTGCGTCGTATCGGTCGACCAAGCTCACGAGTCCTTGCTCTCGCCAGTACGCGAGGCCAAGGGCTTTGTTCATTTGTGGGCTTAATGCCAAGCGCCAGTATCCCTTGCGCGAGCCGCTGATATTTCGGGCCCATTCCTCGGATATACCAAGTTCCACCAGCTTCCTCCGCTTCGTTTTGGGCTTCTTCCATTGCTTCAGCAAGCACATCCGAAGTCTGCGGCGTATCCACTCGTCCAGTTCCGCGAATACACTTCGCGTTTCAGCCCGACGGTAATACCCGCTCCATCCACGTAAGTACGCGTTGAGCTTATCAATACGTTCCTTCATGGATTGGCTGTGGCTGCGCTTCGTCAGCGTACGCACCTTGTCCTTGAAGCGTTTGAGGGACTTCGGTGCAACCCGAATCTTTGGCTGAAGGTGGTGCGTAAACGAGAACCCGAGGAATTTGCGTCTCCACGGTCGGTCTACTGCGCTTTTCTCCCTGTTCACCTTGAGCTTTAATCGTCCTTCAACAAATTCAGTAACACTTTCCATGACCCGTTCCCCGGCTCGGCGACTCCGCACATAGATGTTGCAGTCATCTGCATACCTGGCGAATCGGTGACCGCGCCGCATCAGTTCCTTGTCCAGGTCGTCCAGCATGATATTGGCGAGAAGTGGGCTCAGGGGGCCCCCTTGGGGGGTACCTTCTTCCGTGGCCACGCATACCCCGCCTATCATGACGCCTGCCTGCAGATACTTTCGTATCAACTTGAGCAGCCGTTTGTCTGCGACCTTCCGCGCAACCCGCGCCATGAGTATGTCATGGTTGACACGGTCAAAGAACTGCGCCAAATCCATGTCCACTACCCACCGGTACCCGCGAGCAATGTACAGCTGCGCCTGGTTCACCGCTTGGTGGGCACTGTATCCCGGACGAAAGCCGTAGCTGAATGGTGAGAATTCCGGGTCAAAGATCGGTGTGAGAATTTGTTGAATGGCCTGTTGGATCAGGCGGTCGAGCACGGTGGGGATTCCTAACAACCGAACGCCCCCGTCCGGTTTCGGGATTTCGACTCGACGTACAGGCGTAGGCCGATAGGTCCCCTGAAGAAGTTCTTCCCGGATGCGGTCCCAGTGTTCTTTCAGGAATGGTCGAAGAGATTTTACCTCCATTCCGTCGACACCAGCCGCTCCTTTGTCCCCCTCCACCCGGTGCAAGGCCAAGAGCATGTTTTCCCGCTCTACTACCTGCTCCATCAGGTTGATACGACCTTCTCCGCGGGTTGGTCCATTGGGTCGTGCCGGAGAGAAACTCGGCGCTTCCTCAGTCCCCCGTGGATTCACCACTTCCTCCTGAGGATAGCTCCCTGTCGGGATTTTCGGCTGTCTGTGCTTCTCTCTCGAACTTGCCATGGACAACCCTCACAATCATGTTCGGTCCTTCCCTGCCCGGACGTCTCCTTGCAGGTACTATGACCTCTGCTGACTTCTGCCGGTTCAGCATCGCCTCACGACGATGGTTGCCAGACCTGCTGGCGTACCGGCAGACCTCCCCGGGTAAGAGCGTTGTCTTTCCCTCCATATACCCGCCCCATTTACTCTCGACAGCCTTCGGTAGCAAGGGCTTTGTCTTGTTTTGCAGACTTACCCAACTGTCGCTAGCCTCAATTGGGGTTCGTGACCCTCGGGCCGGAGGTTTGCCGCCGCCTTCCTTCAGATTCCACCTCGCGATGGACACCCTTGGCTTAAGCTAATGGCTACTGCTACCTTCGCCATTCCGGACTTTCACCGTATAGACAACGCCCATGCCGGGCGCACAAAAGGGTGCCTCCGCCACACCCCGTGGCGGAGGCACCCTTTTCTTTCGCCGCGCGTGTCCCGTCCGATCCCTTACGACTCGAAATCGACGGCGGCCGATCCGGCCACCTCCCCCTTCAGCTCGGACAACAGCGCCTGATGCACCGGGTGTACCTGGTACGCCTGCATGTCGGCCAGCGAATCGAAGCGCGCGATGAGCGCGAGGTCATAGGAGCGCGCCTCGTGCAGCACGTCGACACCGGCCTCAATCGACTTGAGCTCGGGGATCTTGCCCTGCATGTCGAGGATCAGCCGGCGAAGGCGCTCCGCCGTCTCCGGCCGCGGATCCTTCAACTTGAAAAACACGATGTGCGTAAACACCCCATCAACCTCCCCGCCGGGACAGCCGGGCGACCCACCAATCGCCGATGCCCTGCATCACTTGTACCAACACCATCATCACCACAATGGTAACCAACATGACGTCCGTTTGGAAGCGGTCGTACCCGTACCGCACCGCCAGGTCGCCCAGTCCGCCCCCGCCGATCACGCCCGCCATCGCCGAATAGCTCACGAGCGCAACCGCGGTGATCACGATGCCGGACAGGACGCCGGCCCTCGCCTCCGGCAGGAGCACCCACCACACAATCTGCCAGGTGGACGCCCCCATCGCCTGCGCGGCCTCAATCACACCGGGATCGACCTCCCGCAGGGCGGTCTCGGCGAGGCGCGCGTAAAACGGCGCGGCGCCGACCACCAGCGGCACAATGGCGGCCGTGGTGCCGATGGAGGTGCCCATCACCCACTCCGTGAACGGAATGAGCGCAATCATCAGGATGATGAACGGCACCGACCGTAGCACGTTGACGATGAGCGACAGCGCTTGGTACACGGGGCGGTTGGCCAACAGATGGTTCGGCGAGAACAGCACCAGCAGGATGCCGATGGGCAGCCCGATGAGCGTGGACAGCAGGGTGCCCACCCCGACCATGTACAAGGTGGCTCCGGTGGCCTGCCAGATCTCCGGCCAGACGATATCAGCGTGCATCGCGCCATCCCTCCTCGTCCCGGACGTCCACGCGGCAACCTCGCTCGCGGAGCCACTGGAACGCGCCTTGCACGTGCGCCGGTTCGCCCAGCCACTCCACGGTCAGGCGGGCGTACGGCTGATCCTTGACGCTGTCCACCTTCCCGTGGAGGATGGTGAACTGGGTCGACGTGTGCGCGGCCGCCTCCTTCAGGAACGGCCCCTCCGCGGCGGCGCCCGCGCAGACAATGCGCGCCACCGTGCCGCCGGACCGCGGGCGAACCTGATCCGGTTCCGGGTCGTCCGCTTCCAGCAAGGAGCGGGTGACCTCGTGGCGGGGAGAGACGAACACCTCGGTCAACGGCCCTTCCTCCACCACCTGCCCGTGATCCATCACCGCCACGCGGTCGCACACGCGCTGGACCACCGCCATCTCATGGGTCACCATGACGATGGTCAACCCGAGACGCCGCTGGATGTCGAGCAACAGATCGAGGATGGCGCGGGTGGTGTTCGGATCCAGGGCGCTCGTCGCCTCGTCGCACAACAGGACGGACGGGTGATTGGCCAGCGCCCTGGCAATCGCGACCCGTTGCTTCTGGCCGCCGGAGAGCTGCGTAGGATACTTGTGCTCATATCCGCCGAGGCCGACCAACTCCAGCAGTTCCCCCACCCGGGCCCGCGCTTGTCTGCGCGCCACCCCCGCCAGCCGCAGGGGGAAGGCGACGTTGTCGGCGACGGTGGCCGATTGCAACAGGTGAAAGTGCTGAAAGATCATCCCGATGCGAGCCCGTTCCCGCTGCAGGGCCCGGGCCGGCAGGTCGGTCAGGCGCTTGCCCGCCACGGTGACGGTGCCCTCCGTGGGACGTTCCAACAGGTTGATGCAGCGCAGGAGCGTGCTCTTGCCTGCGCCCGACTGGCCGATGATGCCGTACACCTGCCCTTCCTCCACGCGCAGGGTCACACCCCGCAGCGCGTGCACGGACTGGCGGCCAGTTTGATACACCTTGTGAATGGACTCCAGCTCTATCGCGGACATGGCTGCCCTCCCCCATGCAGCGGACCTGTCGTGTATTCCAGAAACCGTCCAGTAAAAACGCGCCCGGGAAGGGCGCGCGAAACAGAAAAGCGCCCGAGAAGGGCGCGTCTACGCGACACTTCTCTCATCTCTCGGACACAGGGTCCGCAGGAATTGGCACCGACTCGAGGCCGGTTGCTGGGCTTCATGGGGCCTGTCCCTCCGCCGCTCTGGATGAGATCCCGCTGATTTCAGTTGTCTCAAACGAGAGCATATCGCCTGGGAATCGGTTTGTCAACCACCCGCGAAACTTTACACACTCTGGAAAGTCTCGCATGGAAAGTCTCGCACAGCTATTGACAAATGTCCGCCTCACCGCTAGCATGAGTCCATATAACGCCGCGCGGCAACCGGTTCGGGCCCGATGGCCCGTTCCGGACAGACAAATGCATATGTGAAGGTTCGCTCTTATCAAGAGAAGGTCGAGGGACTGGCCCGATGAAGCCCGGCAACCGGCGCGTGCCACCGGCGATGCGCACGGTGCTAACTCCTGCGGAACCCAGGTGTTTCCGAGAGATGAGAGGCGTCAGGAAAACTTCGCCCTCGTTCTGGGAACGGGGGCTTTTTCGTCACCCCTCCGGGACACCCGGAGGTCGAATCACACCATCGACACCACGGAGGGGGTTTTCGCCATGCCACGTACATCCATCGTTCGCTGGGCCGCTGCCTTGCTGGCCTCCGCCGCCCTTGTCGCCGGTTGCGGCGCTTCCCAGCAGGGGACGCCGTCGGCCGCCAACGAGTCGACGGCCGCCTCAACGGAACCGGTCGTGCTCAAGGTCGGCGCCAGCCCTGTCCCGCACGCCGAGATCCTGAACGCCGTCAAACCGATCTTGGCCAAGGAAGGCATCGACCTGCAGGTGGTCGAGTTCCAAGATTATGTTCAGCCCAACCGGGCATTGGCGGAGGGCAGCCTGGACGCGAACTTTTTCCAGCACGTGCCCTACCTGAACGAATACAACCAGCAAAACCACACCGACCTGGTGCCCACCGTGTCCGTTCACTTCGAGCCGCTCGGCCTGTATCCCGGCCGCAGCACGTCGCTGTCGAATATCCCGGACGGCGCGAAGATTGCGGTGCCCAACGACACGACGAATGAGGCGCGCGCCCTGCTGCTGCTCCAGAGCGCCGGGGTGATTTCGCTGAAACAGCCGCTGACCATCAATGAGACCAAGCAGGACATCACGGCGAATCCGCACCACGTGCAGATTGTCGAGCTGGATGCGGCGTCCATCCCGCGCCACCTCAAGGACGTCGATTACGCGGTGATCAACGGCAACTACGCCGTACAGGCCGGACTGACCATCGACAAGGCCCTGACCAAGGAATCGGCAGACTCCCTGGCAGCCAAGACCTACGCCAACGTGGTCGTCGTGCGCAAAGGAGACGAAAACAAGCCGGCCATCCAGAAGCTCGACGAGGCGCTCCAGTCCGACACCGTGCGGCAGTTCATCGAACAGCACTATCACGGCTCGGTGGTACCGGTGTTCGATGCGTTGAAGCACTGAACCCTCCCTACCGCCGAGACGCCCGCTCAGCCCGGCCGCCGTCCCGTGGACCGGCGGCCGGGCTTCCTCCATCATGAACCCAACTCCGTCCGAACGGGAGGCGATCCGGGTGACGAACGAAGCACGGCAGGCGTACGCGTCCGGCGCCTCCGGGACGGCGGCGCGGGCGACGGCCCCCGTCCCTCCCGCCATCCTCCTCGCCTGCGGCGTGATCGCCATCTCGTTCTCGGCCATCTTCATCAAATGGTGCAGCGCCCCCGCGCCCGTCATCGGCGCTTGGCGCCTGTGGCTGTCCGCCCTCCTGCTGTCCCCCGCCGCATGGCGGCAGCGCCGCGCCTTCGCCGCATTGTCCCCGCGGGACTGGGGCCTGCTTCTCGCCTCCGGGGGATGTCTCGCCCTGCACTTTCTCTTTTGGATCGGTTCCCTGCACACCACCTCGGTGGCCAGCTCCATGATCATCACGGCGCTCCAGCCGCTGTTCGTCATGATGGGCGCCTTCCTTGCGTTCGGCGAGCGCACGCCCCCCATGGGCTGGTGGAGCGTGGCCGTGGCGCTGGCGGGAACGGCGCTCATCCCGTTCGGGGATCGATCCCAAGCCGGCGGGGCCTGGTACGGAGACCTCCTGTCCCTCTTCGGCACCGTCGCCGTCTCGGGGTACTTCTTGGTCGGCCAAGGGGTGCGAACCCGCCTGCCCTCGGTCGTCTACAACGTGGTCGTGTTCACCGTCGCGGCGCTGGTCCTCACCGTCGTCTCCGCTGGAGCGGGAATCCCGCTGACGGGCTACTCCGCCCGGGACTGGGGATGGTTCGTCCTCCTCGCCGTCGTCCCCACCCTGTTCGGCCACGCCCTCTTCAACTGGCTGCTCCGGTTCGTCGACGCGGCGACCATCTCGGTGACGGTCCTCGGTGAGCCGGTGGGCGCCATCGTGTTGGCGGCGCTCTTGCTCGGCGAACCTGTGCGTTGGCCCCAGGCGGCGGGCGGACTGTTGGTATTGACCGGCGTCGCCCTCTACCTGTACGCCATCCGGCGCGCGGCCTCCGCCTCCCGGTTCTGACCGGCCGGACGGCTCGCCACGCCTCCCGGATTTGTTGTAAGATAAGAAGGAATCGAGAGAGGAGACGATCCCATGGCTTGCGGATGTGGAAAAGATACGTGCGGATGCGCCGCGCCCCAGGAAATCCTGTTGCAGGACGAACACGGACAGGTGCACACCTTTTTTGTGTCGGACCGGCTGACGGTCGGGGATCGCCAGTATGTGCTGGCGGTGAGCCTGGAGGAAGAGGAGCGCTACGCGCTGTTGAAGGTGGTCCGCGGTGCGGACGGGCAGGAGCGCCTGACCAACATCCCGGACGAGGCGGAGTGGAACGAATTGCAGCAGGCGCTGCTCCAAATGGCACGCTAGGAGGATTGGTTTGCGGATTTTTCTCGATTTGGCCTGGTTTTTCCGGCAGGAATGGCACCGCTATCTGCTCGGGATCTCCATCCTCGCGGCGGTGGCGGTGCTCAACCTGATCCCGCCGCGCATCGTCGGCGGGCTGGTCGACGACATCAGCCACCAGCGCATCCGGGGTTCGCTCTTGCTCCGCGACTTGGCGCTGTTGCTGGCCATCGCCCTGGTGGTGTACGCGCTGCGCCAGGCGTGGCGCCGCATGCTCTACGGTTCTTCGGCACGGCTGGCCCGGTTGCTGCGGGATCGACTCTATCGTCACTATTCGCAATTGTCCCCTCGTTTTTACCAGCAACACCGCGTCGGGGACCTGATGGCACACGCGACCAATGACATCCAGGCGATTGAACAGACGGCCGGCGACGGCATTCTCACGCTGGCGGACTCCATCACCACGGGCGCCCTGGTGGTCGGCACCATGGCGTTCACGATTGATTGGAAATTGACACTGGTGGTGCTGATCCCGATGCCGTTCATGGCCTGGGCCACGAGCCGCTACGGCTTGCTTTTGCACGACCGGTTTTTGCTGGCGCAGGCGGCTTTTTCGGACCTCAACGGCAAGGTCCAGGAGAACATCAGCGGCGTCCGCGTCATCAAGGCCTTCGGGCAGGAGGCGGCGGAGCGGCGCGCGTTTGCCGAACTTTCCGAGGAAGTGGTCGCCAGGAACGTGGCGGTCGCCCGCATCGACGCGCTGTTTGACCCGACCATCCAGCTCATCGTGGGACTGTCCTACTTCCTCGCCGTGGCGGTCGGGGCGGTCTTCGTGGTGCGCGGCGGACTGACCATCGGGGATCTGACGGCGTTCACCATGTACCTCGGCCAGCTGATCTGGCCGATGCTCGCCTTCGGGTTCCTCATCAACATCGTGGAGCGCGGCCGCGCCTCTTACGATCGCGTTCGCCGACTCCTGGAGGAGCCGGTCGACATCCTGGACCACCCGGACGCCACCGACACCCCGCCCGCAGGAGATCTGGAGGTTCGCATCGAGCGCTTTACGTATCCCGGTGCCGCGGAACCCGCCCTGTCGGACGTCCGGTTCCGCCTGCCGCGCGGCGCCACGCTCGGCGTCGTCGGGCGCACCGGCAGCGGCAAGACGACCCTGCTGCGGCTGCTCCTGCGCGAGTTCGACGTGGAAGCCGGCGACATCGCCATCGGAGGGCGCTCCATCTACCAGGTCACGCTGCGTGCCCTGCGCCGCAGCATCGCCTACGTGCCACAGGACCACTTTCTCTTCTCCGCCACCATCGCGGAGAACATCGCGTTTGCCAAGCCGGAGGCCGGGCGGGACGAAATCGTCGCGGCCGCGCGGATGGCCGACGTGGATGCGGACATTCGGCGATTCCCGGGCGGTTACGACACCCTGGTCGGTGAGCGAGGCGTGACGCTCTCCGGCGGACAGAAGCAGCGCATCTCCATCGCCCGCGCGCTGCTGATGGACGCGGAGATCCTCGTGTTGGACGACGCCCTGTCGGCGGTGGACGCGCGCACCGAGGCGCGCATCCTGGCTGCGCTGCGGGAGCAGCGGGCGGGCCGGACCACCGTGATCGCCGCTCACCGGTTGAGCGCGGTGCAGCATGCCAACCTGATTGTGGTCCTCGAAGGCGGGCGCATCCGCGAGATGGGCCGCCATGAGGATCTGCTCGCCGCAGGCGGCTGGTACGCGCAGACCTACGCCCGTCAACAGCTGGAGGCGCTGGTCGAGGAGGGAGGGCATCCATGGCAAGCGTGACCTCTGACGGCAGCCCGTCCGCGGCCGGCGTGCGGACGGATACCCGCTCCGGCCCGGTGCTCCGGCGCCTGCTGGCGTATGCGAAGCCGCATCGGAAGACCCTGGCCGTCGCATTGACGCTGCTCGGATTGGCGACGGCCGCCGACGTCATCAACCCCGTCCTGACGAAGGTGTTTATCGACGACTATTTGACACCGCGCCGGTTTCCGGCCGGGCCGTTGGCGGCCCTCGGCGGAGGATACCTGGCGCTGCTCATCGCCACGGTGGTCCTCAACTACCTGCAGCTCGTCCTGTTTCAGACGGTGGCGCTGCGCATCGTGCAGCAGCTGCGGGTGGACGTCTTCCATCACGTGCAAGGGCTTGGGCTCAGCTTCTTCGACCGCACGCCTGCGGGCGCCCTGATCTCTCGCATCACCAACGACACCGAGGCGGTCAAAGACCTGTTCGTCAGCGTTCTGTCCACGTTCGTGCAGAATACGGTATTGTTAGCGGGCATCTTCGTGTCGATGTTCGCGCTTGACGCGCGCTTGGCCGCGTTCTGCCTGCTGCTCGCGCCCATCATCGGCCTGGCGATGGCCGTGTACGGCCGTCTGAGCGGCCCGGTGTTCCGCCGGACGCGCGAATGGCTGAGCCAGTTGAACACCCGGCTCGGCGAGTCGCTGCAAGGCATGCACGTGATTCAGGCCCTCGGCCAGGAGGAGCGGATGCGCCGAGCGTTTGCGGAGATCAATCAGGCGCACTTTCTCGCCCGTCTCAAAACCATCCGGCTCAATGGCTGGCTCCTCCGTCCGCTCGTCGACCTCATCTACACGTTGGCGCTGATGCTGGTGTTGACCTGGTTCGGCCTTCAGTCCCTCACGGGCCCGGTCGAAGTTGGCGTCCTCTACGTCTTCGTCAACTATCTCGACCGGTTTTTCGAACCGGTGAACCAGATGATGATGCGCCTGAATCTGTATCAACAGGCCATCGTCTCGGCCAAGCGGGTGTTTGACCTGCTCGACGACACGTCGTTTGCCCCCGGAAAGTCTGGGGATGGCGAACCGCGCATCACCGAGGGGCACATCCGGTTCGAGGACGTCCGCTTTTCGTATGACGGGGAGACGGACGTGTTGGATGGCATCTCATTTGAAGTTCGGCCCGGCCAGACGGTGGCGCTGGTGGGCCACACGGGTTCCGGCAAGAGCAGCATCGTCAACCTCTTGATGCGGTTCTACCCGCTGAAACACGGACGGATCACCATCGACGGCTGGCCCTTGGAGGCCTTTTCGGACGAGGAGCTGCGGCGCAAAGTGGGCCTCGTCCTGCAGGACCCGTTCTTGTTCACGGGCGACGTCATGGAGAACATCCGCCTCCACCGCCCGGAAGTCAGCGAGGCCGACGCGGTGGCCGCCGCCCGCTTCGTGCAGGCGCACCCGTTCATCGAACGCCTCCCCGAGGGTTACCGGACGACGGTCGGGGAACGGGGAGCGACCTTCTCCGCCGGGCAACGACAACTGTTGTCCTTCGCCCGGACGATGGCCGGGGACCCGGTGATCCTGGTGCTCGACGAGGCCACGGCCAGCATCGACACGGAGACAGAGGAGGCCATCCAGTCGGCGCTCGCAAAGATGCGGCGGGGCCGGACCACCATCGCCATCGCGCACCGGTTGTCGACCATTCAGGACGCCGACCGCATTTTGGTTCTCCACCGCGGCCGCATCGTCGAGGAAGGCACGCATCAGGAACTGCTGGCACTGGGTGGCCTCTACCACAAGATGTACCTGCTTCAACAAGGCGGCCACCGTCTCGAGGCCGCCGCTGTCACCGAGGGGGATTGACGCCATTCCGGCGGCACCCCGGCAGACGCCGTTTTTGTGCGACTGTGGTGCCCGGTTCGGCACCTTTGGCATGTACTGATTCCGGAGGGGTGGTCATGCCACGGGACGTGTACCTGGCGCTCGGAGATTCCATCACATACGGTTACAACGCCTCCCGCCCGGAGCGGACGTATGCCGCGCTCGTCCACCGGCACGCCGCCCGGCAAGGCTGGGTGGCGGGACGCTTCGTGCTGGCCCAGCATCTGTGGACCGCGCAACGCCTGCTGGCCGCCGCGTCGTCCCTGCCGAGCGCCCTGTGGGCGCGGACGAGTTTCGCCACCGTGATGATCGGTGGCAACGACCTGCGCAGGTTGTTGCGACGGCAGTACCTGCCTCCGCCCCTGTCGACCATCTCGCCGGACCACGTCACGCGGTCCATCCACGGATTCGCGCAGGCATTCGGCCCCTTGTGCAGGCTCATGGCCCGCTCCGGGATCCCGCGGGTGGTTCTGTGCACCATCTACAATCCGGTGCCGCACTCTCCTCTTGCGTCCGGCGGGATTGACCAACTCAACGACATCATCTGCACACTGGCGAAGGCGCACGGATTCACGGTGGCCGACGTGCATGGGGCGTTCTCCGGCCATGAGGCCGAATGGATTGACGGATACCGCAGCGGGCACTTGGACGACCTGATCTCGCCCATCCGCCGCCCCATCCATCCAAACGACCAAGGCCACGCGGCCATCGCGCGCTGCATCCTGGACGCGATGCGCGATGACATACGCGTCAAGAGCCGACAGGCGAAAATGAGCCGGGCCGGGAAACACCGGCAGCCGCTGCATAACGACACCCGATGAGGAAGACAATACCGACGGAGAGATCCACCATCCAGCGAGGAGGTCCGTTATGCCAAACAACCGCAATCAACAGTTGATACCGCAAGCGAAGAACGCCCTGGAGCAGATGAAGTACGAGATCGCAGCGGAATTCGGGGTCCAATTGGGGGCGGACACGTCTTCCCGCGAAAACGGTTCGGTCGGAGGAGAGATCACGAAGCGGTTGGTGGCGTTCGCAGAGCAGCACCTGTCCGGCTCCCTGCCGAGGGTGTGAAGGCTCAACCGCACAGCGGCATCCATGGACAACGGGCGGGGACCGGCTCACGCGAGCGTGAACCGGTCCCCGTCCATTGCCCGTCAATACGGGGGCGTGATGCTGTGGCACGCGTCGCCGGATGAGGTCCATGCCCGACTGGAAGCGGTATTCGCCCTGTCCATAGGATGGTGAAAGGTGGGTGCCGCCCGTGCGCATAGGGTCCCGGCGCCAGTCACATAATCAACATCGTACTTCGGCTGCGGCGCGTCACGCCGCAGCCGGGAGAACCTTTCCACAAGGGGGAATCCCGCGTGACAGTTGCCAGCCAGGTCAAACAGACCCTCGCCGGATTGAAGAGTGCGCAAGCCAGCTTTGAACAGTTCGCCCTGCAGACGCAAAACCAACAGGCGAAGCAGTTGTACACCGACGCGGCCAACCAGACCCAGACCTTGGTCAACACGCTGGAGCAGCGCGTTCAACAGTTGGAACAAGAGGAACCCCAGTACGGCGGGTTCTGAGCCCGCACCCTGTGGCCGGGGGTGGCGCACGCCGCGTCCCCCCTTCCCTGCCACCGCCCCCCACCCGTTGGATGGCGTCCGCCAATCTGCAACATGCCTCGCCTTTCCGAGCGACGTACCCGTATCCCTTTCCGGCCCCCGTACGGACATGCCGCATCTGCATTCATGAAACCCGGTTCCCGGCCGATTTCGGCGATCTTTCCCCATACGCGCGCCGTTACACGGCGACGTTCCTGAGCGCTTGAAATCTCTCCACTTGAAAGCAAATATCTGCGTAGCTATGATGGGAATCGGATATTAGCACTCAAGGCCTTCGAGTGCTAACACGTCTGTAAAGGGAGGTACGGACATGAGCACGGTGGGGAGCAAGACGACCTTGAAACCTCTGGCGGATCGCGTGGTGGTGCGCGCGGTGGCGCGCGAAGAGAAGACCGCCAGCGGCATCGTGCTGCCCGACACGGCGAAGGAAAAGCCGCAGGAAGGTGAGGTCATCGCCGTCGGCCCCGGCCGCATGGAGGACGGCAAGCGGGTGCCTCTCGAGGTCAAGGTCGGTGACCGGGTGATCTACTCCAAGTACGCCGGCACCGAGGTGAAGGTCGACGGTGAAGAGCTCCTGATCCTCCGGGAGAGCGACCTGCTCGCCGTCATCGAAAAGTGACAGTGGCTAGGCATCCCATGCCATCCCCAGGTGATTGGACACAAGGTTTCGTCAGGAGGCGGTAGGACATGGCCAAGCAGATCAAGTTCAGCGAAGAAGCCCGCCGGGCGATGCTGCGCGGTGTCGACGCGCTCGCCGATGCGGTGAAAGTGACCCTTGGCCCCAAGGGCCGCAACGTGGTGTTGGAGAAGAA
>NZ_FPBV01000023.1 GCF_900116805.1 Paenalicyclobacillus macrosporangiidus
GATCGGCTCCGCCTTATCAAGGCTATCGCCAGCTCCTCCCCGCCACAAAGGGTCGCGCTCCTTATCCTCCCTCGCTTCGCTCAGTCCGGTACCGCGCTTTTTCCCTTTGTGTGGGGTCCCCCGAGCTGGCGATTCCTCCGCCTTGGGCGGAGCCCCCCAAGGGGGCGCGCGAGACAATTTAAGAAAGGAGGTGGCGTAAGCGGCAGGCCTTGAAACAACCAGCCTGCAAATCTTTGTAGTGACTAATTGGGTTGAGTCTGTGTACAATGTACACGTAAGAATTCAAACGACCAGGGAGTGCAAGTGATGTTCCTCTATCGAGCGCGAGTCAAGGGTACCCATTACATCCAAGTCTGTCGCTCAGAACGCAAGCCAGGCCAAAAGCCCAAACGTAAGTACATTGCCTCGTTGGGACCGGTCCCTAAGGCCTTGGAGGAGATCACCCGGGCCTTGGACGGCGAGGAGCCCATCAAGGACGTTCTGCGACAGGTGGAACGCACTCGGCTGCTACAGTGGAAAACACGCTTAGAGACCTGGCAGGCTCCTGTAGTGACTAATCCAGCTGGCGTGCCCGCTCTATCCAAAACGCGCGCGCCTCACCCGGTCCACTCAGACAGGGGCGGTAAACACGTCTCACCAGACATCCTGATGTATTGGCTCCAAGCGTCCCAAGCCGCTGTAGGGAGGGCTTCTACGCGAGCACCAATCAGAATCCGCATGTTTGACCATGGTTATCCGATCGGCCGGTGGATAGAGACTCAAAATAAGGTACGTGTTGAATACATGCGTGATAAACCGCACGTACACATTGACGGACATGTGTATCCCATAAGCGATGTGATGGTAGAGACTAATATGCGTGAGAAGCCTTATTTTGTCCGCTTTACTGTGGTGTGCACCGATGGAACAAGGATTGAGGTCATCCGGAGGTCGAAGTTCAAGAAGGACCTCTTACCGGAAATTAGACGTTGGAAACTCGGTTCCGAGGAAAGCTGATGCATCAGTTAGGCAGTACATTAATCGATCACGACCCTTTTGGGGAGTTTTGGGGAGGGAATCGCCCATGTTCCAACTGTTTCGCCTGTATCGTGTCGTGGCACTTCCATTCATCTTGGTCGGGTATCTCATCCAGAGTGGCTGGAAGTTCGACACGCTTGCCGTCCTCATGGTCGTAGTCTGGTTCTGGTCTTACACCAAGTGGAGGCGTGTGCGTAACGAGAAGCTGCTGAAAAAGACATTCCGACAGTGAAGTTTCAAATGTTCCGACGGCCCATTTTACGCTCATCAACCTTGCTATAAAAACAATATTTATATATTCTTTATATATATTTGATAGCGAGCACTGACTTTTGGAGGTGGAGATCGATGAAGGCAGTCGAAATGCGCGAGGCTCCTAAAACTCCCGAACGGTACTTGATCTGGATGCAGCGATGGGATGGGTGGATACCCACCCCAAGGATGACTCGTGAGGAAGCCGATGCGTTGGGACAACAGCTAGACGCGGCGGGACGGAGTTTCCGGGTGGTCCCGGCGCCGCGGACGACGGTAGAGGACCTCATAGAGTGAGGAGGTGCGTGAAGTGAGGGAGCCATATGGATACATTGGGCATTTCGTGCGCGCCGTCAAGCAAGACGCCATCGAGGTTTGGCAGCACGATGGATGTCTGTACGCCGTTAAGCACCATCCACAGAGCCGGTATCCATGGCGGCTGGAGTGGGCGCGCTTGGACCGGCCGGACATGTCGGACGCAATCTTCACGAGCCGCGCAGAACTGGACGAGTATGTCATCCAGAAGGGTCTTCGACCACAGTTGACACTTGGGATATGAGGGGGGCCCGCCCTATCTTCAGGCATGTATTGGCTGAAAAGTCAAGTTATGCAGCGAACCGCGCTGTAGGGTATCACACAAAGGAGAGAGCATGATGCTCGCGGTCATAAAAGAAACGGAACTATTCGAACCGGTCAAGCATTGGCTCGAAGAACGGGACTTCACTGTCTACAGTGAGGTCCAATTCGACAGACGTGCTGACGTGGTGGGACGACTGGGGAATCTTCTCGTGGTCGTCGAATTGAAGACCTCCCTTTCGTTAGACCTGATTCAACAATGCGTGGATTGGCGTAGATACACTCACTACGTTTATGCGGCGGTCCCTCGGCCGAAACGTCATCTGAATTCGTACGCGCGTGATCTGTTGCGTCGAGAAGGAATTGGCCTTCTCACCGTCGAGCATCACAAAGCAGATTGGTTGCATCAGGAAGACTGGTGGAATGTTCAAATCCACGTCCATGCACAATTGAATCGTCACGCTGCAACACATTACTTGCTCAAGCACTTATACGAAGAACAGCGTTACGGTCCACCAGGAGGACATCGGGGAGGGGGGTATGTGACCTCTTATAGGATCACGATGGAGCGAATCCGCAATGTCTTGCGGTGGGAACGCAATCGCCGCGATTCAGACGGCTGGCTGTCTGTCCGTGAAATCTGCGAGCGTGTTGAGACCCATTACGCCAATCCACGAGTATCCGTGGCGCGAGCGTTGTTGAACTTCGAGCATCATTGGTGCGAGAGTAAACGTGAAGGCGGAAAATTATACTTTCGCCTCCGGGAGGGGAGTGAGTGATTCATGAACCAAATCGCCGCATGTGAAAATCGTCGTGCAGCAGGTTTTCGATCCAAGTCCCGATTTCGGTGCTTACCACGTCCATCTCATTCCATATCCGCCCGAGGGGAGGGTCCTCTGTGACCTGGACAAAGCGCATTCTACTGTTTATCTGGGGTCTCATCGCGTATTATTTCATCGTTCGTCCGTATCTCACATGGCAAGGCCTGCGGGATCTCACTGACCTGGTTGTTGGATTCAGTGTCTTACTGATGGGATGCGCAATGGTAAGGGCAGCTTCTCGTCATCGAGGATCAAGTTGAGCGACAGGAGAAAGGAGGATTCCGCGACAAGCCCGGAATCATCTATTTGGCGTTGGCGGCCCCGCTTGGCTCCCCTCATTGTGCGGGCGCGGTCAACGGCGCTTTCGCGCCGTCCTCCACTTCGTTCCGGCCTTCGGTGACTCGCGCCCCGCCCCTTCGGGTCGCCCCAACCGGGGCCGAAGGGGGGTGGCCACATGAAGGCCTGTCAATGCCTCGCCGCGGTGCTCGCCAGCCTCGGTACGCTGCTGGGCGGTGTCGCAGCCGTGTTCGCGGCAAGAAAAGGCAAAGGCTCCCGACGCAAGAAGCGTTAGGAGCCGCCCCTCAAGCCCAGGTGCCCGACAGGGTGCCTGGGCTTTCCCTATGCGCCAAGCGTAACACACTTCACAGCCATTGAGAAGTCACATCTGCCCGGAAAAGGTAGGCCCAGGCCACGCCTGGGCCCCTCGTCTCTCCCGTGTCTCGTGCTTCGGGAGTCGGGTGCCGCCTCATCGAGGCTATCACGGCCCTTTCCCCAACACCAAGGGTCGCGCCTCCTTATCCTCCCTCGCTGCGCTCGGTCCGGTACCGGCGCTTTCCCCTTGGCGTGGGGACCCCCAGGGCCGTGATTCCTCCGCCTCAGGCGGCACCCCCCTGGGGGCGCACGAGACACTGAAGGGAGAGAGATCCGCATGAAGAACGAGAAGGTCCAAGAACTTTACGAGCGGTTGGTATCCGGTGTGGCCCAGGTCTACGACTCCGCGACCTGGAAAGAGGTGCTGGCTGTGCAGTCTCGCTTTCACAATTACTCCTTCAACAACACCTTCTTGATCTGGCTCCAGATGCCCACGGCTACCAGGGTGGCCGGCTTCCACACGTGGAAAGAGTTGGGCCGACACGTCAAGAAAGGCGAAAAGGCCCTCAAGATTTTTGCCCCTCTCATCAAGACCGTCACTGTTGAGGAAAACGAGGAAGACGGTGCCGAGCAGCCTGTCACTCGTCAACGGTTGTGTGGATTCCGCGTGGTCAATGTCTTTGATGTCAGCCAGACGGAGGGAAAGCCTCTCCCGTCACTCACCGAAGAGCTCACGGGCAACAGCGAGGTGGCCGCCAAACTCCTGGAGGCCTTGCAACACGTCATCGATGTGCCCGTCAGTTTCGCGGAAACTGGGAAGGCGAAAGGATACTACGACCCATCTGCGCATCGAATCGTGATCAAACCTGGCATGGCCACCGACCAAACAGCGAAGACGCTCATTCATGAATATGTCCATAGCCTGCTGCATCACAAGGACAGCGACCGCAAGGAGAAGAGACGCTCTCAGGTTGAAGCAGAAGCCGAGGGTACGGCCTACGTGGTAGCGAATTACTTCGGGTTGGACACCAGCGATTACAGCTTTGGATATGTCGCAAGCTGGGCACACGAGGAAAACGGGGTGGAGCTGGTGCAGAAGGTTGGAACAACCATCCAGCAGACCGCGAATACCATCATAACTGCTCTTGAAGCGCAGTTGAAACGTCAGTGCTCCGGACAGGTGGCCCAGGGTGCTTAAACCCTGGGTTTTATTACACGTTGTCTTTTTATACTGGTACATAATGTGATGTAGTGTTGTTTTTTATGACTTTATGTTATGTGATGTAGTCTTTTTTAAATTTATTTCTTCTATTCGGCGGCCTTCCCTTGCGGGCTCCGCTGATGGCATCTCTGAGACGCTAAGACGGAACGGATCGCGCGCTCGCCCTGGCTGCGGGCTCTGGCGGAATGCGGCCGTTTCCGGACGAGGTCCATGAAACGGCCGCGACGCCCTCGCCAGGGCGGCGCGGTCCAACCCTTCGGGACTATCGGCTTATTCCCGTTCCTTCGCCGTGCCTCAAGCGGTAGATGAGGCACGGCGAAGGAACGGAGCCGATACCCCGAAGGGGTGCAGGATAAAGAGACGCTTCCAGCGTCTCAACAAGCCTTGCATAGCAAGGCTTGAACAGGAAGATTTCAATTATCCTACTGGAAGCTATCTTAGATATTCCTCGCCATTCTAGTGATATTCGGGAAGAAACGTGGTATACTCGATGACGTATAGGGAGGTGTTACCATCATGCCCAAACGGAACCTGCATCTAACCGATCAGGCCTCCGTCATGCTTGACCAGTTCAAGCAGAGCCATCCCGATAGGACGTTGGGGGATATCGTCTCGGAGGCCATCGTCAATTACGTGCTGATGGAGAACCGGAACCATGCAGAACAGGTGATTGAAAACATCATCGAGCGCAGACTGATGAGGATGGAATCCGGTCTTCGGACCCTCATTTCTTCCGTCGCCATTGATGTGTGCATGATCCTGTACGACGTCTTGGAACAGCGAGAGGCCGAGAGGATAAGTGAATCGCCAGGAACAGAAGTAGATCCCAAGCAGATCTACGCGGAACTGCGTGAGGAGGGAGTGGCGCTCTTTAACAGGAAGCGTGCCTTCCAAGTGGGGGCGATGATGAAGCATGGCTAAGTCGCGTGCGCGTACCGTCGTCCTGGTGCGATACAAGAAGACGATGGACCGTGTCCGGGCCAACGTCAAGTACATCGGCTTTCGCGCCCGCGAACAAGAGGAAGAGGAACGCGGTTTCTTCAATGCCAAACTCGACCACGGAGCGGACTATCGTACGTTCCTCAGCCAGATTGAGCACCACCCCGCACTCCAGCATCCCTCCGCGGTGAAGGCGCATACCATGATCCTCTCTCTCCGGGAAACGGATTACCGAGCGCTCTTGGAGGCAGGAGGCAGCTTTAAGGACATGGCGAGGGAGCTCATCAGAGACCTTGAGGAACGCAAGGGCATTCAGCTCACTTGGATCGGCGCCGTCCACGAAAAATCCAGGCACCCGCATATTCATCTGTCGATCATGAGTGTTGGTACGGATGCACAAGGGCACAACCGGCGTTTGTATCTCAACAAGGAAGATTGCGAATGGTTACGTCAAGCCTTGGATAAAAAACTTGAACGGTACGTTCCAGAGCGCAAAACCGAAATGGAGAAATCAAGAATCGGCTCTCACAGCGTTCGGCTTCGACGTGCTCAACGTATGGCTGGGCACCACATCAAGAGGCTGGCCGAACATACCCAGCCGCTGCAACACAATACAAAGTTCGCGGAGCAAACCAATGCACGAAGGAGGAGACGGCGCGCGAAGACTCGCATCCAGATCCAACAATCTCAACCGAATCTCGACCGTTAACTGCCGACCGCGATATCTCGAAGATATCGCACCATCGCCGTCACAAAGAGGTCATATATCCGGTTTCCTGTCTGCAAGCTGAGGGTTTTCAGTTGGATGTATACGTCCCGACTCAATTGGATGCCCCAGTCCACCCATCGCTCCTCCGCATACCGATCCAGGCTTTCCTGATCCACCGCGGGCATGCCACCCTCATCCACGGATGCAAAGTAGTGGTTCAGCGCAGACTCGATCACATCGCGGATTCTGCGCTCCTTGGTGGCTGACGCCAAACGGATGTCCCGACGCAACGACTCTGGGACCTTCGTGATCCACGGCTTGTACGTAGTCAACACGTAAAACCTCCTTGTTTTTATAGAACTTATATCGTAAATATAAGAGTGTCACCACATTATTGTCATTCATGATACAGTCATATTGTTTTAAAATCCAGGCGTCAACCACCCCACGGCTAAAGCCGGGGACTTACGATGAGTAAGCCCGGGGTTGACCAGCCCGCACGAAGGCGACGGCCTTCGCGCAGCCGTTATCCCGGTCATGGCACCCTGGGGTGCGAGGCCAGCTCCAGGCCCTGCCGTCCGGCATTAAACAGGCATACGGGGTTGAAGCCAGTGTGCCGGACATCACAAGCCGAGGTAACCGGGCGAGGCCAACGTTACCCCCAATCGGGGAGAAGGGCAGGTAACTGCCATGAAACAAAACCGCGTTTTGGTGTTGGACAAGAATCACCACCCTTTGATGCCCTGTCATCCGGCACGTGCGAGACAATTGCTAAAAGCAGGCCGGGCGTCGGTGTTCCGATGGTATCCGTTCACCATCATCCTCCACGACCGCGACAGGGGAGAAGTGCAGTCAGTGCGGTTGAAACTCGATCCCGGTGCCAAGGTCACAGGAATTGCAGTGACCGCCGCCTTCCAGCGGGGCGATACAGTGGTATGGGCGGCTGAACTCCATCATCGGGGCGACCAGATCCGGCAAGCACTGCTGACACGTAGAGCGCTGCGACATGCCCGGCGGAATCGCAAGACACGTTATCGCAAGCCGAGATTCGACAATCGGCGGCGACCGGAAGGGTGGCTGCCGCCGAGCTTGGTCAGCCGAGTGGAGAACGTCGTCACATGGGTTGAACGGTTGCGCCGGTTCGCGCCCCTCACACACCTGTCGATGGAGCTGGTGCGGTTCGACACGCAGAAGCTCCAAGACCCGGAGATCCACGGCGTGGAGTATCAGCAGGGCACGCTGTTCGGATACGAGGTGAGGGAATACCTGCTGGAGAAGTGGGGCAGGAAATGCGTCTATTGTGGCGCGGAAGATGTCCCTTTGGAGGTTGAGCACGTAGTGCCGCGGTCGAGAGGGGGCACGGATCGCGTGTCCAATCTCACTGTGGCTTGCCACGAGTGCAACCAGGCCAAAGGCAACCAGTCCCTTGAGGAATTTCTCCACCACGACCCTGAACGCCTGCGTCAGATCAAGGCGGGGCTCAAGACGTCTCTCAAGGGAGCTGCTGTCGTGAATGCAACCCGATGGGCGTTGTTCAGGCGTCTGCAGGCTACCGGGTTGCCTCTCGAAGTGGGAAGCGGCGGGAGAACGAAGTACAACCGCGCCGTGCAGGGGTATCCGAAAGCGCACTGGATCGACGCAGCGTGTGTAGGAGAGTTGGGTGAACGTATGCGGCTTCACCCGGAAATGCAGGTTACGCGAATTGTCGCTAAGGGACATGGTACAAGGCGACGGTGCGGGACGGACAAGCACGGATTCCCTATCCGACACGCACCCGCCGCAAAGTCGTATATGGGTTTTCGGACGGGTGACTTGGTGCGAGCCACTATACCGAGAGGGAAGAATACGGGAAGACACGTCGGGCGCATTGCCATACGTCATAGACCGAGCTTTAGGTTGAATGGGTTCGACGTGCATCCCAAGTACCTTAAAATCCTGCAGCGAGGCGATGGATATGCGTACGCGACGGAATGATTCCGGCCCCTCCTCCCCATGGTTAAAGCCAGTGGCTCCCGGCGCAGGATATATGTCGGTGGCACAGAAAGTCCTGGTGCTTGTGAGAAGTCAAGCCATATACCGACGACTTACACGAGATGCTGCGCACCAGCACATCTCTGAATACCTCAGTGACCTTCCGGCTGTGCAAAGGTGGCTGCAGGCGCACGTTCCGGTCGCAGTGCTGCTCGATCCCCAGTGGCCTGATGCTGCCGGCGCGCAGGAGTTGTTTACGCGCCTGGGCGTCCCTGTAACAGCCTTTACAGGCGAATTCACCATCGCGGAGAGCTGGATAACCTCCCATGCCGAAGCCATCGCACGGGAAGCGGAAGCACAGATAGACACAGATACGTCGAATGCCGCTCCTGCACAGGAAGCTTCCGAACCATCCGAAGGGACGAACAGCTCCGATCGGGTTCCCCAGCTACGGACCCGCCAGGACAATCCTTTGCTAAAACGGAAGCGTCCTGCCTCGCCATCGCCTGGGGCTGCGGAAGCCACGACTACAAATACACCGGTCTCCTCCCCGGTGATCCAAGAACGAGTCATCGAAAAAGTCATCGAGGTTCCCGTCGAGAAACCGGTCTACATAACCGAGCATGTCCCATTGACCATGAGCCCACGGCTCATCGTCGTTGTGAATCTTTGGCCACGAGCTGGAGCGACCTTTGTGGCGACAAACTTGGCGTACATCCTGGCACGACGTATGCCGCCGGGTAGTGTCACTCTCGTGGAACACCCAAAGCAGCTCCCTCGTATGTGGGAGTACTTCACGTGTGCCGACCTGAAACCGGACTATGTCCATTGGGCGGAGAACGGCAAGGGAGACACCATCACCAAAGACGGAGTGACCCTCGTCCCGTTGAAGCCCGACTTCTCGCAAGACGTAACGGAGGAGGCCTTCATCACTTACCTATACCGGCAGCTTAGAAGACCCTTCGTCCTCGTGGACGGGGGGACTAACCTCGATGATGACCTTCTCCTCGAAACGGCAGATGACTTCCTCCTGGTGATGGATTGTGATCCTACGATGCTCAATCTAGTCGCGTACGCGCAGCTCTATCAAGAAATCCACAGCAAATACGGGGAGCGGGTGCGAACCATCTTGAACAAATGGACCAAACACGCAGTCCTTGAGGACCCACAAACCGGAGAACCTTATTTCCCGAAGGCCTTGCGTGTCCCGTATCTTTCCCCTGAGCTTGTGCAACGAGCGCTCTGGGCGGGACAATGTGTAGCCGCCCTTCCGGAGGCCTCAGAGGCCTTCGCCATCCTCCAGCAGAAGTTGGTGGACCAGTGGATTCCCCGAACTCGTGCGGGACCAAATGATTCACCGAAGTCCCAAAAGAGGCGACTCCCAATCCCGTGGAGGAGGAAACGGACATGAAACCTTGGCTCAAGAATACCCTGGCCGGTGCAACTCTTCTCGTCGGCGTGGGTGGTACCATCGTGTACAATCAGTATCTGTCTCCCATCATCAATGATGCACCAGCCTACGTGGCAACTCGGAATATCGAGCCCAATACCGTGATTCAGGCGGGTGACATCAAAGCTGTCCATGTCCCGCGTGCAATCGTGGTTCCGTCTGCGATTTCAGACCCCAACGCCATTGTCGGGAAGATGGCGGCACAAACCATTGTCGTCAACCAGCAGATCACTCCTGTCGATCTGGAGACTGACCCATTAGTCCCCCAGAAAGGTCAATATATCGTCCCGATCATCTCCCAGTGGATCGCTGCCATGCCGGATAGCTTGCGCCGTGGCGACAAAGTGACGATTTACGTCCGTCCTGCGCCCTCATCAACTTCTGGGACATCTCCCACTGCGCCTCCCGCGGTCTCGCAGCATTCTACACCGGCTCCCACGGCTCCCAATAACTTTATGAGCCAGGTATCCCAGGAACCTTTACTTCAAGATGTCCCAGTGGAGTTTGTGCGCAATGGTTCCAACCAGGAAGTCCAAAATGCCCCTCCCGTCACACTCGGAGGCGGTGTGCTAGCAGAACGGCAAAATGGCACAGCGAATCCCAGCGAGATGGAACTTCTTATGACGAAAACCGACTGGGACAAGCTTTATGCGGCTGTCCAAGCCAACAATCAATTGGTTTTTGTGTACGCTCCGAACAAGTAAATAAAACAAGTTAAGTCAATGTAACGAAGGGAGGGACGCAGCGTTTCCCCCATCTCTCAACACTGGGGGCTCCGCGCTGCGATACAGCGGTGAATTTATACAGCGTAGGCCTTCGAGACGAATTCAAGGCTCTCGTGCGTACACGTTATACGCTCCACGATTTGGCTTCCCTTGCCGATGTCCCGACTGAAGCCCTGGCCGACGTCGTCATCGTCGATGAGGCTGCTGTCGATGTTGCCGATCTGCGGGAATATCGGGAGCTGCGTCCGGAGCTCACGATGGTCTATCTCGTCAATGGCATTACACCAGCCAAAGAGACTTTCGGCACCGCCTACAAAATCTCCGTGCTAGATGCGGCAAGCCTGATGACCTACCTCCGAACCCTGGAAGGTTCACGGAATGACCAACCTGTGCTTACCTTTTGGGGCATTCTCCCGCAGCTCGGTACCACCACCATCGCCCTATCCGTCGCCACTTATCTCGCTCAGGAGTACAACCTTTCTGTTGGGGTTCTGGGATTAAATTGCTACAATCCTGGCTCCTGGGCCGTGACCGATCCATCCTACTACCTCGATGACCTCAGATCATTCATTCGGCTCAAGCAACTCACACCGGAGAAACTCAAGTCCTCCATGGACGTGCTCCCATCCGGGGTGTCGTATCTTCTCGGCAACCGAAACCAGACTGCCGCGTTACAGTTCCGACCCGAGGACATGTCCTACTTGATTTCCACAGCCAAAAGCGCCTTTGAGGTTGTGGTCTTAGATGCAGGCTCCATCCTCAATACCGCGCCTGCCCTGCAAGCTCTACTATCTGCCAGTTGCCTATACGCAGTGACCACGGACCTCTTGTATGCGCAGACACAATTTCAACTGCACGCCCAGCACGCGCTGTCACCGCTGGGCATCGATCCCGAACACATCCTCCTTGTCGGCAATCGCATGCAGCAAGTAAAGCTCCTCACCGCTCATGCGAAAGCGATGGGGGTCACTCCGCTGGCTGCAATTCCCGAGATGCGGGAGATCGCCTACTACGCGGAACAGCAGCCAGACAAGCTCCGGCTGTTTCTCGACCAGCGACGTTGGAAGGACGCCATGCGCTTAATCACGGAAGGCATCGCTGCCAAATATGCCATGGCGGCGGCAGCCAGCAGAAAGGCAGAAAGCAGGTGAAGGCCATGACCACGAATAAGACCATCGTCGACCTTACTCACGCTCCGGACAACTTTGATGCACACGCGTATGTTTTTGAGCAACAGAGTACGATCCGTACCTATCGCAGTGATCATGGATTCACCAAGGCAGTAGCCGCGCTGAATGAATTTCTCGACAAGCTCTTCGAGCAACACGGGGACTCGTACCGTGAACGTCAACACCAGGCCATCATTGGTGATCCGGCAGCTCGGTCATTCTTCCGCGACCGAATCCAGGACTTCCTCCGTCAGCATCCGGAGTTTCGCACGGTTACGTACCCCAACTATTACCTGGACCTCACCGACGCCCTCTTTCAAACGTGCCTGGGTTTCGGGCCAATGAGTGTCTGGTTCAGGCAGCCCACGGAGGCAGCGCAAGTTAATGGAACTGCCATTCTGTTCCACAAAGGCGGCCGTAAGGTTCGGCAACCGTTCAGTTTCGACTCGCTGGATCAGGTGTATCGTCTCATCCGGTCCATTACACTGCGGGATTCGTTGTCTCACGTGTCATCGGTCGACACATCGGCCGAAGTCGAGATGCTCGATGGAACGCGGGTATCTATCATGGTCCCGCCAACGGTCCAGGAACCCATCATTACTTTTCGTCAGTACACGTTCAAGGAGTTTACCTTCGAACACGAAGCTGAAACGGGCACCATACCCACTGAATCTGTCCCGTGGTTCAACGCCCTCGCCAGACTCATGCTAAACACGATCATCACCGGTCCCGTTCGCACTGGCAAATCCACTCTTCTCAAGGTCTTCTACGCTGCCCGCGAACCGGATCTCACCGTCATTACGCTTGAACGCGATTCCTTCGAGATCCGCTTAAAGCAGGACTTCCCTGAACGTGCCGCGCACGTGATCGCCATCCGGACCACGCTCGAAGAGATGCGAACTCTCTTCCCGAGCCTCCTGCGTATGGACGCGCACTACATCATCGTCCCAGAAGTCCGGTCCGGAGAGCTTGAAATGCTGCTCCTCTCCGCGGAACGGGGTGGTGGGTACCTCGGCACTTATCACAGCCCACACATCTTGGACATCCCTGCGGAGTTCGCAACTTTGAGTCTGAACGACTATCCAACCCGCAGCTATTACGCGGAGTACGTCCGCGCTGCCAAGACCCTTGATGTGGTGGTGTCCATGACGGAATTGGACAATGGCAGGAAGGTGGTAACAGGAGTTTACGGTTTCGACTTCAACTCAGAAACCGGCGAACTCACGATGATCCCTTGGATGGAATACGACAAATCAAACGGACAGTGGGCGTTCCTCGACCGTCTCACTCCTGCAATCGAGCAACGTATGAAACGCAACGATCCGCTTGCCTACCGTGATTTCAAGACCGAACTCACACGACTCGCACACACCTATCCGTCCAGCGCCAGTGTCACGCGCAAGTCGCTTGCTCGGGAGGAACGATAATGGCATTTCGGATTCTTGACGCGCTCATTCGACTGCTGCTGTACGTTGCGATTTTCGGCGGGGCCGTATACCTATTTCGCGGCGTTTGGATCTCTGCCTGGGAACGCACGCGTATCGCCTGGACCGGTGTCGCCCAGCGTCGCAGGTTGCAGACAGCGTCCCTGTACAATCAGCGCTTTAGTACAGGGCAGGTGCGGCCGAGAATCAGTCTGACACAGCACATACTGGATGTCCTCGAAGCCACTCTTGATTACAAGACGCCCGATCCTTTGAGGGCCTTTCTCTACTTCAGTCTGGCGGTCGCCGCGGTCGTGTACATTGGTTTCTATCTCGTGACCGCCAATTACCTCTTACCCGTTGTCCCTGCCACTCTTTCGTTCTTTCTGCCGTACGCAGTCTTGCGTGTGCAGAAGTACCGGTTATCCATCAAGAATTCGTACGACATCACTCCGGCGATCTCACTATTGGTCACCAAGTACCGAGCAGAGCATCTCAACATGGCGCATGCCCTTGCCGCCACGGTGGACGAGCTTCCGCCTTCCGCGATTCGTCGCGCCCTATCCAGACTTCTTGTAAGGCTCAGCCGGCATGTGGGCGAGAGGGACGCTCTCGAAGCCCTGCGCAGCTTTAACAACCAAACCGGCACCGTTTGGGCCACGCAGCTCTCCAGCCTCATCTACGATGGATTCGTCGAGGGCATTGATGTCGATACTTCTCTCGTAGAGTTGGCTGAAGACATCACCCATGTTCAAGCCGAGCTGAAACGGCAACGCTTGGACCGCACCGACACCCTGATGGTGGCCGTGACACCCTTTGTGGCCTTCCCCGTCGGACTTTGGTACCTGTACGCCGGCGTGACTCACAACGCGTTCAAGTATCAGTTCGGTACCACCCAAGGACTTGCGCTCTTCATTCTCACCGCCCTGATTGCATGCTTCAGCCTGGCGGTGGCCATCATCTTCTTCCGTCCCAAGCAGGACATTTAAGGGGGACTCACAGTGGATCTCATCGCGTATGGCATTCTCGGCGTCGCTGCCTCGACCAGCGTGTATCTCTACTACGTGGCTAACACCACCGAATATACGCAGTCCCAGATTCGTGCCCGTATATCCAGCCAGTGGCGAATCACACAGGTCCGCGTGCGCGAAAAGATGCACGATGAGACCTTGGCCACTTACCTCCAGCAAAGCGGACTTCGCATCACTGCGGCCACGTACTACTATGTACGTGCTCTTGCCACCCTGCTCGTGGCTCTTTTTAGCATCCGGATTGTCGTCACTGTTGGAAATCCTCTCGTCTTAGTCCTGCCAGCCGGGGTTTGGTGGTTCTTTTCGTACCACTCTTATGGTCCCATGTATTATGTTTTCCGCTTACTCAAGCGACAGCACACCCTCGTCATCAACAAAGAACTGTATCTGCTCTACGTGCTCATCAAGCAACAACTGCAGTTTTACGCCACGCGCCCCCGGAGCCTTTATGCCATTCTCCAACGGCTTACGCCCCGGCTTCCGAAACTTGCGCAGGCACTCAATCAATGCCTCACTCTCTGGTCACGTGATCCCAAGTATGCACTGGACACGTTCGCGGAGCGCATCGGCACCGAACAGGCCTCCGCACTCGCCAAAATCCTTCAAGAGGTTGAATCCAGCGCTCCTGAGGTAGCCCTCGACATCCTCGAACAGCGCCATGACGACTTCCAGGAAGAACGCCTAGCTGCCTTTCGACAACGCATGTACTTCCGCGGTCTCGTCGGATTTGCCCTCGCTTTTCTCGGCATCTCTGCTGCGGCTTGGGACTTTGCGGCTATCATTCAACTCTACACAGACTCTATGATGCAGTTTCAATGATGGGAAATAATGCTTGCTATACATCATATAAAGTTATAAAATATTGTCGAACGGAGGAGGGATGATGCGGCAAATCATCGTGGCGTCTTTGCTACTTGTAGCCATCCTTGGGATAGTCGAAACCGTGGGTCAAACCTACCAATATTCCGGAAGTCGCGTTCAAAACTTCACTCAGTCAACCATCACCACTCATGAGACTCTCGCACAACGTTAAGAGGGGGAAACTTACATGCGATCTATTGTCATCGCAGGGCTCCTGCTCATCCTCGCAGTCTCAATGTACGCTGGGGCCCAGCTATTCTTCAACAATCAACAAAGTAAGGTCCAAAACAGTGCAGATACCGCGGTAACACAGGCAATCAGTTAAGTTCTACGAGGTGAAATCCGATGAGGTCGGTCATCGTCTTTATACTCCTGCTGCCAATGTTTTTTTACTTTGCTTACCAGCCGCTCATGGACCAGCTCAACGAAGCCAGGGGAATGCTCCTGGAGACCGAAGTGCACGTGGCACTGGAGCAAGCAAAGATCAAGGGGTATTTCACCGAGGCCGACCTCGAAAATATTCAAAATACGGTCGCACAACACCTGGGGTATCCACCTTCGTGGGTTTATGTCCAAGGCACGACGACACCACAGACCAGAGGCAGCCTGATCACTTTGAGTATCAGCGTACCGACAAAGCTCACATTCCTGCATCTTACGCCGGATAGCAATACTATCACGCTCTCGCGGTCTGCAACCGCCATGAGTGAGGCGCTGCAATGAGGTACGTCATCGCGATCTCGATACTCATCGTGTTCTTTGTGCAGGTGCACCTCTCGGTCCTAAACACTGGATACCAAGAGCAGGCTTTGCAGCGAGTGACATACGCTCTCGAAAACGCCAGTCACGCGGCTTCCATGCAGGTCACTTCCGCAAGTGTAAGCGACGGTTATCCGGTATTCGACCAGACCCAGGCCGACGCGATCTTCCGTGAAGTCATTGCATCGAACATGAAGTTGGACGCAAATACCCTGTCGCCTCTGGCCGGAAGCATGTTTAAGCAACCGCTCACGGTGGAGCTGGAGCAGTTCGTGGATTACAGCAACACGCCATCTTTTCCATACCACTACAGCAATCCGGCATACGGGATTGATGTAGTGCTTAACGGTCCAAGCATTGTGTACGTGGTCAAGATTCCGATTCCGCAGGTGTGGACCAAGAATGCGGCATACGACAGAGAGTGGTCCACCGTCGCGGCGTACCCAGACAAATAAAAAATCATTTCTGAAAGACGCGCAAACAGGGGCTAAAACATAGACAATCAAAAAGTACATAAGAGGTTGAGTGTTTTCCGCTTGGGGAGGCGGTGCCGCCTCGCCGAGGCTATCACCGGCCTTTCCCCACCACAAAGGGGCAGCTTCTTATCCTCCGTCGCTTCGCTCGTCCGGTACCGCTGCTTATCCCTTTGTGTGGGGACCCCCAGGCCGGTGAGTTGTCCGCCTCAGGCGGCACCCCCCTGGGGGCGCTCCAAACACTCCATCCGAACTGAGGGGGTCCCAAATATGCGTAAACCAGTCGCTTTCTTGACGGCCAGTACAACCGCGTGGGCAGTTCTCTCCGTCCTCGCACCTGGTGCGCAGGCTGCCACGCAGACGTTCTCGCCCACACACATCTATCTCAACGGCCAGGACGTCACCAATCCGGTCCATACCACGGCGGTCGATCCTTCGTCCAAGCAACCGACGACCTTCCTGCCCATCTATTACGCCATGCAGGTGTTGAACAAGTTGGGCATTCAGTCTGCTTGGGATGGGCATACGTGGAGCTTGACGGTCCCGAGCAGTATCACGGTCAACCTGGACAATCCGGCCACCAGCCCGAACCAGATGAGCATCGCGATCAATGGGAAGGTGGTGCAGACCGCGCCGAAACTGGTGGCCAAGGACCCTGCGAGCGGCCAGGACACGACCTTCATCCCGATCTGGTATCTGTCGCAGGTGCTCAACCGATTGGGTATCTCCTCCACGTGGGACGGGACGAACTGGCGATTGACGCAGACCAAGCCCGTCACGCAACAGGACATGGCGAACGCGATGTGGCAGGTCTTAAACGCTACCACGTGGGATGTCAACAGTCATCCGAGCATGTCGGACGCGGGTGTGAATCCGACAAACGCTCCTGTGACGGCGGGAGACGTGGCGACCTGGCTGGGGGATTGGGCCAGCAAGGCCAAGGGGTACGTTGCGCATCCGTACAACAACAGCAGCGATATGAGTTACCGTCCGTGGTCCCTGCAATATGAGGCTTCTCAGGACCCGTATACCTGGGCTACGATCAACGGTCTCTATCAGGGAACCAGTGTGAGCAGTGGATCGTCGGTGATCACCTCGGCGGACGAGTCGACGATTCTTGCGAACCTCCGTTGGTGGGTCACTGGGTACAAGACTACCTCCGATGGGTGGGTTCAGCTCCACTTGCCCTTCTACTCTCATTACAACGAATGGCAACTGGTGCTTGGTAATGTCCTGACACAAGCGCAGTACAACCAGATGATGGCCGATGATACGACTTACTTCGACGAGGTGAAGGTGAAGCAATCCGGCTCGAACCTGCTTGTTGCTCTTCCCGATGCGTCGAAGAGCAACTTGGCGTGGCAAGTAGGCGATGGATCCTACACATGGGGTTACTCGCACGGACCATCTGGTCAGGGTTTTTATGGCGGGATTACCCTAACCGTTCCCAATAAGGGGCCGGGATTGACCATCCGGATGGCTTCTCTTAATGCAGATGCTCACGGCTTAACAATCGCTTACGTTAACACGGATGGCGGATTGGTCTACGGCCAGCCGTACGACATCATGGATCTCCAATATCCAAGTTCGTCCAATTGACCTGCCTCAAAGGGGGAGGGGGCGAGAATGCAGAAAAGGATAAGACTTTCGTCAACGATTGCGGCTGCGGCCCTTGCTGGCATCACAACCTTCGGCTTCTTGTCCCAAGGGACTGCGTATGCCTATTCTCCGTATCCCAGTTCTAGTCAGCTCGGATATGGCGTGTTTGTAAAAAACCAACAAGGCGATTACCAGATTGACGGTGGTGACCATGTCCAGATAACTTCTGCGGCTGGCTATCCAGCGCTAAATAACCAAGACGTCAACTTCATGAAAACATACGCAATTGTCGACAGCGACTCCGCAGGTGAGTGGCAGCTCGCTCAAGCCGATATTCTCGGTCAAAACGCGAACAATGGGTATCTACTGATCGGCAACTCGGCCGGCGATAGCACCAACGTGGAGGATTGGGTTAATCGCTTAGGAGGCAATATCAACTATGTAAAGCGTTATCTACAAGAGAACGGTTTGGATGATATCCAAGGATACGATTGGGTCAACTCAAACACCTTTCATTTCTCTTCCTTCGCTGCTGTACTGACGGCTTGCGCGGCGGCGGTTGTGCAAAACGACATGACTCCCACGGGTCAGACGGATGCCTATGGAAACCCGGTTTACAAGTGGCTCCGGCACATCCAGACAACGAACCCGCCGACGGCCGACAGTATCACAGTAACCATACAGGGAAATCAGGGGACTCTCACGCTCAAGTCAACCGAGGACATCCCCTGGGGGACGTACACCCATCATTATGACGCGGTGAAGGTCATAGACAACTCCACTGGCCAAGCATCCTGGCTCATTGGTACCGATGCGGATGATATGCAAGACATGTCTGTCCAGAGCGGCGGTAACGGATCTCAGACCGACACCCTGACCTTTGCCGCGTCCAGCCTTACTGCAGGAACCTACACTGCCTACTTTTACGTCCGGGACGGTGTGGACCGCCCCGCGGCCACGCCTGCCACGACAACGTTTACCATTTCGTCAAACAACGGTGGGCCTGCGGTTACGCTGACCGCGAATCCAACCAGTCTGCCTGTCGGAACCAATACCCAACTTACGGCTACGGCTAGCAATGTTCCCGCCAGTGACTACATACAGATCAACGAGGTCGGCAACCATAACACACTATCCGGCAGTAATACGTACAAAGACGGTCATGCTGGCGAAACCAGCTTGACCACCATGGCAACAGATAAGACCGCGGAGACCGTAACTTATAACGCTCAACTGATCAACAAATTTACAGGCCAGGTGGATGCTACATCTCCGAACGTCCAAGTAACCTGGACTAACAATGCGACAATCTCGATTTACCCAAAAACACCCACAACCGTAACCACTGGCCAATCCGTAAATATCTACTACTATGCGTATCCGGGATCACTCACATTTGGGCAATTCCATGTCGTGATCACGCCTAACAATCCTCACAACGTCACCATGGCGTGGAATAATCCCAAGGACAAGAATCAAAGCGATACATACATCGAGGTCGAACGTCCTGCCAACGGTCAGAGCAGTTCCGTGTCTTACACCGCTCAACTGATTGACGACGATACCGGGCAGGTCTTGGCCACGGACAGTACTGCGACGATCACGTGGACAAGCCCTCAACCGTCTTTGACGTTCACCGCATCGCCAACTAATCTGCAGAGCGGCCAAGCGACGACTCTGTCATACTCCGTAACCAACATGGGTGGCGGGGACTATGTGACCGTGCAGGGCACGGGCGGTCAAAACATGTGGAGTGTCACAAAAGACACCAACAGTTCCGACAAGAGCACGGAGATCGAAACTCCATATAATGGGGCAACGACCACCGTCCAGTATACATGCCAACTGCATGATTCCACCGGGGCCGTGTTGCAAACTCGGACCGCGACGGTCACCTGGACCAGTACGGTTCCACATATCACCATGACGGCGGTTCCGCAATCCAACCTGCCTGGGGAACCGGCGACGATCAGCTATCAAGTGGACCAGCAGCTTCCGCCGATTGACTACGTGGACGTCGTGGGGACGGGAGGCTCAAATGCTTGGCACGCGTCGCATCAAACACAACAAAAGGAAAGCTATGTCGAGAAGGAAGACCCTGCGGCTGGACAGACCATCACTGTGAATTACACGGCAACAATTTATGACGGTGCGACAGGCAATCCTCTGTCTACGGCCAGTGTGAGCGTCTCCTGGACGAATCCTTGGACAGGCACCATTTCCTTGGCCGCAAATCCGCTGTGGTTAGCGACCGGGGATTCCACAACCTTGACGGCTACTACGTCTCAGGCGATTCCCGCCGGTTTCACCTTGAACATCTACGATCAAACAACCGGGCAGCTCGTCTCCCAATCATCGAGTGCGCCGGAGAACAGTCAGTATGCGAGTTTTAACCCAGAGACCGACACGTTTATTGCCGTTGTTTCGGACGGCTATGAGAACGTGGGTACACCCTCAAACACCGTCCAAGTGACGTGGAGCCAACTTGCGCTGAACGCCAATCCTGTGCAGCTCCCTGCGGGTCAGGCGACGACTTTAACCGTAAGCGCGGCCAATGTCCCGAACGGCGCGTACGTCGTGCTCTACAACGCTACAACGGGGCAGATGGTAGGATCTAGCCAGTCAGTGCCTTACACGGTTACGCAAACCGAACCGACGCCACAAACCGACACCTATATCGCGTACCTGAACACCGCACCCAACAGCAGCGGAGCGCCCATCCAGTCCAATGCAGTGAGCGTCGTTTGGTACGGGATAACGCTTACTGCAAACCCAACGCGGTTGCCGATCAACAACACCAGCACTTTGACCGCGACGGCACAAAATCTGCCCAGTGGTTATGTGGTGGACATTGTGGATCAGACCACCAACCAGGTGATCGCAACCGCACAACCTGGACAGACAACTCTCCAGGCGTTGCAGACCAAAACACAGCCAGAAACGGATCAGTATGTCGCCCGGATTGTAAAGCCGGGCAATCCGCCCATACCGGGGCTTACCGTTCCGTCGACGCCTCCGCAAGCGCTTATCTTTGGATCCGTCGGTACAAAATTAGGGATTTACAACACCAGTAATGGTACATTCACTCAGGTGGCAAATCCCTATTATTCTGGTACTAGTTCGCTGGCTGTCATGAACGAAGCGGAGAATGGTTATATTTGGACGAATTCAGATACCGGACTTGCTGCCTATTCGCTCTCAACCGGGCAGTGGACCAATTACCCTTCTCCGAGTGGTCAAATGGTACCAGAGGACTATGATTCCACTCGAAATAGCATTATTGCGGTTACGGGAACAGGACCTAGCACAGTTACATTCTACGAGTTCAACGTCAACACACACACGTGGACGAATCTTGGTGTACCGGAAACAGGGACTAATCTGTATCTCAAAAATGCGGCCTACGATCCGTACAATGACGCTATTTATGCGGGATTTACCGCAGGCGGTAAGGATAATTATCCACCTGCGCCGTTAATCCATTACAGTTTTGGTTCTAGGAAGTGGATTGCAGATACGACAGCGCAACTGAAACTGGGTTATTACGTCTTCTTAGATCCGGCTAACCAGCAACTATTACTAATAGGCTGGAACAACGGGGACTATTACGAGTTTTATAATCCTGCAACTTCCCAGTTTAGCTACGTTGGGGCATATGGCCTAGCGGTGCTTGGGAGTTCCGGAGTTGCTTATAGCTCCGTTAACCAAACCTTCTACGTTGGGTCCGATTCAATCTATTACGATTCGGTAGCGATCTCATCGGGGAGCGTGTATGCCTTTCCTGGGGGGCTTAATTCCTGCATCTCTTATCCTATCGTAAACCCGCAGAATGGCGATATCATCACGTTCTTGAATTCAACACTGGAGGAGTATTCGCCCAGTAATGGAACATGGACTGTCTTTCAAAATGCACCGTCCTCCAGTTCCGGCTTTCGACCCTCCGTGTACGTACCGTTGGGTTCAGGTCAAGCCGTCCAGTATTTCCCTTACTGGACGTTCCAAAACATGCCGAGCTATGTTCCGACATCTCTATTCCCAAGCCAGGCTGTCGCGAGTGGCGGCGGTTTCTGGACACAAACCGGGAATGCACCGAATGGCACCGCATTCTTTGAGGCGACGTTTAATTTGCCGAGCACTCAAGCGGTGACTCTGACCATTCCGACTGCCGCCAATGACGGTGAGCTCGTCTACGTTGATGGACAACCCGTCCTGCAAAACGGTTACGCTCCTGTGGTGCCGTCCGGAGCTATCCAGGGAACGTCTGTGACCATCACACTGCCCGCTGGAATGCACCAGGTCATCATCGAGGGGACAAACACCAACGCCTTTGCGAACTCAAACGCCAACTCCGCGAGTGTCAGCTTACAGGTCACTGGACAGAACGGGGTCTTGGTACCAAACTCCGCGTCCGCATGGATGACCACGGGTTACGTCACGCAACTCCCGTCTGGATGGTTCTCGGGTGGCGTCGGAACCTACAACTTCACTGAGTCTCTGCTGCAAGAGAACCAATCGCAACCGATCTATCAGCAGCAGTCTTTCTCGCTGATGACGACTGCGCAGAACGTTTCTGCAACGTCGTCGCCAGTGTCCGTCACGTGGTACGCCTACGACCTGGAGTTGTCGGCAAATCCAACCACGTTGCCTACTGGGACAGCAACCCAGATAACGGCCACGTCCACGACGGGCGGACCTGTCGGGGACGTGATCGAGATATACGACCTGACCACGAACCAGGTTGTCGGGACAAGTGCACCCAATGCCAAGACCTTCACCGCGCCTTGGACCGAGAATAAACCGCAGACGGATACCTTCATCGCCTATTTCGTGCATCCGTCCACCGGAAAGCAAGATCAATCGAGTAACACCGTCGATGTCCAATGGCAGCAAGCTCCGCTCACCCTGACCGAGGCTGAGGTGTACCACACGGATCACTGGCTCGAAAACCTGAACGATTGGAATGCCAAGTATCCATCTCAACAAAGGAGCCTTGGAGACTTCTGGGCTGGAGAGGAGCTCCGTTTCAAGGTAAAGAGCAACTTACCTATCGCCACCGCAACCGTAACCGTCGTTGGACTGCAATATAGCCCGTATGTGCCCCAAGGCGCACCGGCAATTCTGCAGCTCCACTTGGCGTACGACTCCTCCACGGGATACCTGGAGGCCAATACAGATCCATCCTGGTCCACGTGGTTCCAGTACCTACAGGATGGTGTCTACACCGCGACCTTCTGGGCAAAGAGCACGGACAACCAGGTTGCCACTCTCACCGCCCAGTTCGCCATCGCAGGTAAATGGACCGACTATTGGAAAGACGCTCAAGTCTATTAAGGAATTAAGGAGGATCACTCATGAGTCACAAGCTGAACATCAAAAAACGCATTTTCATCCTGTCCATCATCGGTGTGTGCGCAGTTGGCTCGGTACTTGCCGCGCTTCTCACTGTCAACCGCGGCCAAACTGCGATCGCGGCTCCCGCTTCCACTGAAGCACAGAAACACGCCGAACCTGTCTATACGACTCCCCAGACAAAGCTCCCGCAGGCTGTCTCGGATCATCTTTCAAGCTATCAGTCTCGCCTCAAAACCGTATCCTCCCTGCCTCTTACGCAGGCCAACGACGCCGCGGGCAAACCGCGGTCCATCGAGGGCGACAATGTACTCTTCATCAACCCTTCACTGGGCTACGCCGTGAAACAGTTCACACAAGTTTGGCCACAGCTCACCAAGAAACCCGTTGTGGTGTGGACAAACACCACACCCGAGCTTGCCAAAAAGGAGTGGGCCGCACTGGGGTATCATGGCGATCCCCTCCCGGATGCCGTAAACCTCTATAGCACTGCGTCTATCCCCGTGCCCGATGCCTACCATCGAGACGGAAAGGCGTGGACGGAGATGCCCGGCATTCTCCGTGACTCCGAGACAGACAAGTGGCAGCACTTCTTTAAATAACCGGAGGAATTTCTATGAATGGAGACAAAATAAAACAGTGCCGTCCCGGTGGCGGCAATCAACAGGAAGGAGCCTATCTATGGCTAGGAGACGTCCGCGCGACCCCGTCGAGGAAGCTGTCGGTCTACTGCTTCTTCCCGGCTTTCTCATTGTCATGCGGGCCTACGGCTATCTTAGGTATCCCTGGTGGGCGATCATTGCCTTTACGATCCTCATCCTCGCATTGATCATGTTGGCCTTTGCGCTCTCACCGCGAGGACGGAAGGCAACACTCAACGAGATCGACAAGATGTCCGGTGAGCAGTTTGAGTTGACCCTGCAATACTATCTCAAGCGAACCGGATGGAAGGTCAGAACAACCCCCAGATCCGGGGACTTCGGTGCGGATCTCGTCGGTACGGACCCGCAGGGAGTACCTTGCGTAATTCAGGCGAAGCGCTGGAATCAACGTGTGGGCATCAAGGCTGTGCAGGAAGTGATCGGAGCGAAGGCCTACTACAACGCCCAGCGTGCGCTCCTGATCACGAACAATTATTTAACAGATGCAGCCTATGATCTTGCGAAAAAATCCAATGTGGAGGTATGGAATCGAAGGCGCCTTGAAATCGAAATCCGAAAGGTACTATATTCCTGAAGCTTCAATCCTATTAACCACGCGCCGACCCAGCGGCGCAAAGTCGAGAAGTGCTCCCCTTCCGCGGCAGTGGCACTCGGCAAGGTATCGCGGGCAGGTGCCCGCGTGAAACCCGGCCAACAAAGACCTGGCTGGCAACACGATGGTCTGTCGTCCGAACGGACGAAACGGGAAGCTCGTGTTGTGGGGGGTACTCACGAAAAAGATCCCGGCCGACAGGTCAGTCCATCAGACATGGCAGCGGAAACGCACTCGGGTCCAAACCACCCTCGCAAAATCGCAGGCCTACAAAACTGACCAAATTACAAGGGATCGTTAAAGTGGGGTTGAATGGTAGAATAGACTTCGGGGGAGGGGAAACCTTCTCCGCGTGCACTCCCTATGGAAAGGGGGTGGACGGGTTGAGTGTGTTTCTCGCCTTGCTGGGCGTAGCCGCCGTGATTCGTGCGGTGGCGAACCTGGTTTGGGCAATGAGAAAGGACCCCGCGAGTCGCCAAACCAGTCGGGGTCCCAACTCAACCCACCGCGGAAGAGGGTAATCCCTCTTCCGTTATTCATTCTACGCACATTTTAACACATTATCCGTCGCGGTAAACGGGGAAAATCGGCAAAATCACCGGCGATCATTAAATTCGCGTCGAATGGTAGACATCCAATACTGCGAACCGTTCACATCCCAAACCTATTGACACGTGTAATGTTTAGCATTCTCGCCCGCCCTGAATATAATAGACATTGAGGCTTGTGTTTCCAGCACAATCAGTACTGTGCCTGGCCACTCGCCTCCCGAACGTAGGGACCTGCCTCCCGCGCTGCGGGTACCGGGAGGTGAGGCCCACTGGAGCGGAGATTTCTTCTCGAGCTGAAGGTGCCGATCCCGCTGTCGCATCTCACGTTGCTTCAGTTCAAACTCGAGATTGTCCTGAAAAGGGACGACAGCCACTCCGCCTAAAAGGTTGCCGGACCTTTTGGAGTGACTGTCATCTTCGCCCAATCGGCCCGAGCGCCGGTGCTGCAGGTCCCGCTCTACTGCCCGTCAGACCGCCATCTGGCGGGCAGTATACATAATGCGCTCGGTTGATCACTTATATTATGAACTCCCCGTTCGTCCGTGTAAACCTTTTTCGTCCCATTCAGTCCTTTTTTGTGCCGTGTAGTTCATTCTGATCCCATCTAATGTCAGAGCGTCCCATTCCGTCTCTCGTTACGCCTCGTCCCTCGAAAGCAGAAAGCATGTTCGCCTCATCTATTGCCCACATTAGCCGCGCTATGATAGAATGTTTCCAACAAATCAATCGGCTCGGCACATTAAAAGCCCCTGCTGGTGCGGCAACACCAACAGAGGCGCGTGCCCCTCTCAGAGGACACCTGAGAGAGACTTGGGTACATTGTACCTGTTTTGCGGGTACATGCTCAACCCCTGTCTTCGGTATGTACTACCGGTTTCTCAGGTTGTCGCTTGAGAAGCCGGTTTTCATTTTGAGGGACGAGGGGGATGGAAATGGAGCGCTTTACGAGCACGGCACTCATCGACACCGAGCAGGCATACGAAGTGCTCACCACAGCAGGACCCGAGGCGTTTGCGATCTACTTCCTTTTGGAAGCCCTGAAGGACCGTAAGGGAATCACCGTCGAGGCCCTGGCACAGCTCTGCCACATCCCGGTCGCCGTGGCAGAGAGGGCCTGCTATCGTCTCGGCCTCGTCCAGCTCGGGATCGAACAATAATACATTCTTTCGCGCCGGCCCAGCGGCGTTAAGTCGAGAAGTACCAGCCTGCGCGTTGGTAACACTCGACAAGGTATGGCGAGCAGCTCCTCGTCTGAAACCCGGCCTACAAAGACCAGGCCGGCAACACAACGGCCAGCAGTCCGAACGGATAAAAAGGCGAACGAGTGTTGTGGGGGATCGCAGAGTTTCAGGCCGTCCGAACGGATAAAAGGGCGAACGAGTGTTGTGGGTGGGTCAAAAGAAGCTCCGGATTGCGTCCGAACGAATGAAAGGACGCACACGAAACCTAGCGAGCACCTCCTCAACGCGGAAACATCCGGAGGCGCTCGCAGGAGGCGAACACCGTGAAACTCGTGAAAACCATGCGGTATCAGATCATCAAACCGCTTTCCTGCGACTGGGACACGCTTGGTACCGTACTCCGGGAACTCCAGCGTGACACCCACAGCGTGCTCAACAAAACGATCCAGCTCTGTTGGGAATGGCAGGGCTACAGCAGCGAGTACAAGGCGGCGAACGGCACCTATCCGACCCCAAAAGACACATTGGGCCGTTCTCTCGAAGGATACGTCTACGATCGCCTGAAGGTTCAGTTTCCGAAGATGTACACCCCGAATCTGTCGCAGACCATCCAGCGCGCCATGCTCAAATGGAGTGCAGACAGCAAGGCCATCTTCAAAGGCGAGGTATCCATTCCGTCATACAAAAAGGATGTACCCCTTGACCTCCGCAAGGACTCCATCCACATCGAGCGGCGTGGACACGATTACATACTGAGCCTTGGCCTCGTCAGCCGCGCCTACAAGAAGGAGCTGGGCTTGCCGGAATGCCAAATCGAAGTTCTCATCGGCACACCCGACAAGACCCAGCGTGTCATCCTGGCTCGCCTCTTAACGGGCGAGTACACCGTCTCCGGATCGCAGATCGTCTGGGACAAGCGGAACAGAAAATGGTTCGTCAACCTTGCGTACCACTTCGAGGCCCGCCCGGAGCAACTGGACAAAACGAAGATCCTTGGCGTAGACCTGGGCGTGGTGTTCCCCGTGTACATGGCGGTCGCAGACGGACATTTTCGCGCCGGTATCCCCGGTGGCGAGATCGAAGAGTTTCGCCGACGGGTAGAGGCCCGGAGGAGGCAGCTTCTGCGCCAGGGCAAATATTGCGGCGACGGCCGCATTGGACACGGGCGGGCCACCCGCACCAGGCCGTTGGACAAGATCGCCGACAAGATCGCGCGGTTCCGCGACACCATCAATCACAAATACAGCCGGTACGTCGTCGAAACCGCCAGGAAGCTGGGTTGTGGGGTCATCCAGATGGAGGATCTCACCGGTATCCGCGAAGAAAACCTGTTTTTGGCGAACTGGCCGTATCACGACCTGCAGCGCAAGATTGAGTACAAGGCGCGAGAATACGGCATTGAAGTCCGGTACGTCCGGCCGCAGTACACCAGCCAGCGTTGCAGCGACTGCGGATACATCCATCCGGATAATCGGCCTGAGCAAGCCAAGTTTCGATGCCTGGCGTGCGGGTTCGAGACCAACGCGGATTACAACGCGGCGCGGAACATCGCCACGGAAGGCATAGAGGAACTCATCGCTGCTGCATTGAACAAGGCAAGCGTCGTGTAACAATTCCCTTTCAAGCCGCCCCAGCGGCTTAAAATCGAGAAGTGCCCTCCACGTGAGGGTAACACTCGATGAGGTATGTGGGCCCTGTGCTCGCGTGAAACCCGGCCTACAAAGACCGGGCCGGCAACACATCAGCCAGCATCCGGACGGATGACCACGCAAGTGAGTGTTGTGGGGAACAACTCAACGGTTCGGCAACGAGATCCTCAACGAGGGGGCTGCACAATTGGAGACATCTCGTATTGATGAAATCCTGCGGGAATATTATGCCTTGCGCATGGTCGTAAACGGCTTGACAATTCTTGCGGCATCACATGGCAAAGGCATCAACTTGGGGTCCATTGAAAATGAAATTCTTTACCATCTCGGTGAAACCGCGCATATTATGCGGTCCTTCACTCCGTTGATGCTTGATGCTATACAAGCCGAGGTTCAAGACATTTCATCATCCACAATCGAAGAGAGCATCGAACTCGATAACCCTTTTGTTCTCACGCTTAGCCCTATAGACATCTTGTTAGGCCGTCGCAACTACGAGACCGATCAACAGCAAGGCGATGAATATTTAACAGAGAAAATTCGTGACTTACGGAAACGAGCCATTGCTACCTTTTTGGAGGTCTTCGATCCGGTCACGATCCGCCGAGTGCAGAAGGAGCTCGAACGTAATTCTGACATCTAAACGAGAGGCAGTCCCATTCCCCGCTGGGGGGTGAACCCATGAAACTGAACGAGGCCTTGCAAGGCCACTACTTTCAATGCTCGAACTGCAAGTCCGTCTACCGCGTAGAAGCCCAAGGTGAAGTGATCTCAGGGCCCCGCTGCCGGGACTGCAAGACCCCGATGCGCCGGATCGTCGTCAAGCAGTTCACCCTTCGCCTGGACGAACGTCCCACACGCGTTCCCGGAGGTTTCGATCTACCATGACCAGGCTCGTCCACCGGCCCATCATCGTCACCGAAACCATGCCAGACACAGGTGCTCCTGCTGTCTTCATCGACCGCGGCCACAAACACGTTGTCAAGACAGTCCTTGACCGGTGGATCGAGTCCGGCAAATGGTGGGAGGGCGAGCGTTATAGGACGGTCTACCGCGTCATGACGGACACCCTGGCGATCTATGAGCTCGAACTCCAGGGTGGTAAATGGACCCTGTATCGGGTGTATGATTGAGACAAGCCACGCCGGCCACAACCAAAACACATCAAACCGCAAGGGGTGTTCTCGCGGATATGCTGCCACCAAAGGTCATCGGCCGTTGGCAATGTGGTAGGTGTTCGAGGACGTTCACCTTAGTCAAAGACGACCGCATCAACGATGTATTCTGCCTTCATTGCCATGAAAAGAAAAACCTTACGCTTCTCTCCACCCTCACCGTACTCGACGGAAACGAGCCGGTTCACGTCGTCACAATCACTCGCGGCTCAGGGTGGTACGAAAAACTCGTCGGCGAAACATTTCGTGTCTTGCGTCGGGACAAACACGGAAATTTTATCGTCTACGAATGGGAAGAGGGCGATTACGTCTTCATCTGTCCGGAAGATTGTCGAGAGGAGTTTGTGAAGCCCTCAACCTCAACCAGCTAATATACATCCAGCCGGTAAGGTATCGTGGGCCATGTCCCCACGTGAAGCTCAGGCAACACAGACCTGAACGGCAACACACCGGTCACCATGAGAACGGACGAACACGCCAGCAAGTGTTGTGGGATGGGATGGGAAGACAATAAAAACACTCGCCAGGACATTGCCCGCGAGGGTCGGTAATCCGGGACTGTGCCTGATTACCTACACTACAGTATGCACCAACACTCCAAATGTATTCCGCGACTGTGGGGGGGGTTATCGTTGGCTTCTACGCCGTGCATCACCTATTTAGACGAGGCAAAGCATTCCGGCCGTGGCCAGCACCGGTCCATTCACCATTACACCATTGTAAGCATCACCGCCACCACTTCAGACTACCTATCGTCCATCGAGCCCCACTGGCATTCATTACGAATCAAACATGGAATTCCAGATGGACTGACATTACACTTCACGGACCTTCGACTTTTACTCCAACCTGGGCAACCTTTTCAGAAGTACAGTCCCGACTTACTTCAACTCTTTTCCAAAAGCCGTTCTCCCCTAAGCATAGAGATTGATTATCCGCGATTGTACGCCTTTTTTCTCGATGTGTTGAACTTTATCAAAGCCGAACCACTCAAAATACACGCCACCGGAATCAAGTCCGACAGGAACGGACTAATTCGACAGATTAACCTCAACTATTTCCAGGATTTTACATACCGTCCGCCATACCATGCCTTTAAGGAACACATGAATCTCATGGCCCTTTACCTTATGAATCTTTACAGTGGTACATACAACGCCCGAAACTGCTTCTTTACCAAGCTCCGCTTCGACGGTGACGTGGACTTTGGTGAAAGGGATGATGTACGAGAAGCGTTCAATCATTGCATCTCTCTAGGTACCCGTCATTTCAGACCCCAACTCGTCAAGAGGGTTTTCGATGAGATCCGGTTTATTGGAAAAAATGAAGTCGCCCAAGCAACCCCCAACGGGGGTATTACCCATGCAGGAAATGAAATCACTGACTTTCTCGCCGTCATGGTCTCTAGGTACATCTGGAACATCGACATGCACAAGACCGTCCTTGCTATTCCGGACCATCCACCATTAGACTCAATACCATTTATTCAACCGAAACTTGTAGCCTGGCAATGCCTCGACGACAATTTCTTTTGCAAATAGTACCGAAAACCGTTGACATCCTTTCTAAAAGACATTATTATTTACGACAGGCAAGCGGGAAAACCGCCTGGCTTGTCGAACCTCGCAGGCAAAGTCCCGGCGAGAACCTAAAGCAACATGGAAGCCCCAGGCACAGCCTGGGGCTTTGATGTCTCGTCCCGTTCGGTACACAGCCTGGACGAGTCCGAAATGACGTTCCCCAGACAGTGTATACAGCCGGTCAGCTAACCATACTCTTCCGTCCCTGCCATGCTTCTCCTATTGCCCCGCATTTTCAGCATGATACGGTGGAACCAGGAGGCGAGACTGTATCCCATGCGCACCCTGGCACCACCGATCCAGCCTATGTTGCTTACATCAGCCGACGCGCCGGCGAAAGGCCCGTACGTGCACCAGGTGAAGTTTGACGGCCATCGATGTATTTTGCACTATCGCTCTCGCGGTGTTCAGCTCTATACGCGTACTGGAAATGACTGTACTCGCCAGTATCCGGAGCTGCAGCTTGTTCGGTTGTGTGCGGAGTCGGCCGTGTTGGACGGAGAGATGATTGTCCTGGACCAGGGAAAGCTGTGTTTTGAGTCGGTGATACGACGCTTACGTGCTCAAAGTGAATCGACAATCAGGCGTCTGTCACAAACGATGCCAGCGCATTTTGTGGCTTTCGATGTCTTGAGTGTGGATGGCCAGGACGTGACCCGTCGCCTTCTGGAGGAACGTCTGGAGCTCTTGGAGCGTGTTGTACAGCCCTCAGAGTACATTTCGGTGTGCAAGACGTTTGATGACGGCTCTGCATTGTTCCATGCCGTAGCGAAAATGGGGCTTGAGGGGATTGTCTCGAAGAGGCTGGGTAGCAGATACGTCGTGGGCGTTCGCAGTATGGATTGGCTTAAGGTGAAGCACTACCAGTACAGGGTAGTGGATATCATCGGGATTCGCAAAGGCGAGTTCGGTTGGCTGCTTGGCGATGGAGGTCAACCACTCGGCGTGCTTGAGTTTGCTCCGCCTGTGGCACGGAAAGCTTTGATCCAGTATGCGAGAACAAAAGCCTTGGTGTACACGGAGAACAAGCACTGGCTGTTTATCCAGCCGGTCCGATGCAAGGTGAAGTTTCAGTCCTACACGAAGAACGGCCTGCTGCGCTCGGCCAGTTTTGTTCATTTCGTGGTTTGACCGACGCGGATATCGAAAATTCGCCGTTAATCACTCTGCGAATGCCCTTCGTACATCTCAAGCGCTTTTCTCGAGAATTCGGGGACTGTCTTGACGAGAGAGTTCAAGATGCCCTCGACCGTGTTCATGGGTTCATGCCGTTGGGAAGCCAAGTCTTCCAAGGTGGCAAAGAATGCGTCCGGTGACAGCTCTAGCTGATGGCACAGAAACTTGTCGGGGTGTTGGACGTCAATAGTGGCGAACTCCGGATCAAACCGAAAGTCCTTAAGATTCGCAGTTACGAGGACATCGGCACGAGCCACGATGGCTGCCGCCAGAACGTGCCGATCTTTCTCCTCATTTGGCATCGTGGGTATCAACATTTCATACATTTTCCGTGGAACCATCGCATCTGGAAACGCGTTCTCCATTTCTGAACGGACGTATTTTGCCCCAGCCCGTGCTGCCTTTAAAGATTTTGCCTTTGCTCGGTTTCCTACGTTCCGTTCCATTTCGTCCAACACATCTGGACTCCATCGTATTTGACAGATCCCTGCCTCAGCAATAGACAAAATTACATCGCGAAGCGCAGCAGGATATAAGACACAAGCATCCAAAAACGCCACAAACGCCATCGGGTTCTACTCCTTCAAAAAGTCTTGGTTGTCTTCGTCATACAACCCGAGGGCTTCGGAGACACGTACCATCTCTTGCAAATGTGCCCGGCGCAGTGCGTCCCTCGTCTTCTTGTATTCGAGCACGTCACGCATGCGTATCCGGCGATGGGAGCCAACATGGTGATACGGAATTTGGCCGCTCTCCAAAAGCTTAATCAGGTATGGACGAGACACCTGTAATAGATCCGCAGCCTGCTGTGTGGTCAATTCCTGTTCGTAATGCAGGATGGAAACGGAATTTCCTTTCGCCAATTGCTTCGCTGCCTCTAACAGCACCATAAACAAAGCGCGCGGAAGTTCAATTTCCTGTCCCTTGGCCTGATCTACCAACAAATATCTCTGTTCAGACTCCGCCACTGAACCAAGCTTGCGAACCACCTCCTTAATATTCGTGACTTCCTTCTCATCGGGGGCAATCAGGTTTCGTGTCACACTCACCGTCTTCATCGTCATCCCATACATCCCCTTCATATCCCTCAGCCATCAGCAACCTTCAATTCTCCACTTCTTCCCCGTCTTCGCGTAGTATTTACTCCCCCTAACTGAAATATACGCAACAAGTGCAATAAACGCAACCACATTTTAGCCCAAAAAAGCGCTTTTCCATCCTGCACAACGTCCCAAGCGAGTAAAAATCCTCACCCTGACGGATAGCGACCTTCGAAAACGAGCTATCGTCTAACCCGACCGAACATCTGCTGTTCAGCGAACACCACAAGCCGTTTGGTGATTTCTCCACCGACAGAACCGTTCAGACGCGCCGGGGTGTCAGGTCCCAAATCGATACCAAATTCTGCCGCGATCTCCCACTTCATCTGCTCGATGGCGTTCCTCAATTGAGCGGAAACGTACTGATTACGATTTCCCAATCTTAATCACCCTCCTGTAGAGGTTAAGTGCAATCGTATTCTGCGCAGGAGGACTTCATTGCATGCTTCCTCACACATAGCGGAAATGGAAGCCCCAAGCTAGGCCTGGGGCTTTGGTGTCTCGCGCTTCGGATCGGCTCCGCCTTATCAAGGCTATCGCCAGCTCCTCCCCGCCACAAAGGGTCGCGCTCCTTATCCTCCCTCGCTTCGCTCAGTCCGGTACCGCGCTTTTCCCCTTTGTGTGGGGTCCCCCGAGCTGGCGATTCCTCCGCCTTGGGCGGAGCCCCCCAAGGGGGCGCGCGAGACAGTTTTTTGCTTGAGCTGTGTACATTCGCCGCGGCGCGTTCCCGGAGCCGGCCATCCGCTTGGCAAGCGGCCCAGTGTGGACGAGACAGCAGATCGCAGACTTCATCCGGTCACGGTGAGTTCCCCATCAAAGCGAGGGAGCGACCGAAGCATTTCCTCAGCCGCTCCCTTCATGCCTTACCATTCGTCCGACGAGCTTCACTCCTTAATTCCCAGGTTAAACAGGCCCAGCCGGTAGCAAGCCTCCTTCACTGCTTCACGCGACATATTACAGGCCTCCGCGAGTCCCTCTATGGACTTCTCCGACAGCGTGCCAGACTCCAATGCAAAGTACACCGAGAACGCCGCCGGACCAGCCGACCGCAACACGTCAAATGCCTGCTCGATGTCGATCATGACCATGCTCTCCCCCGTCAGTCGAATGACTCGTGCGACTTCCGTCATGAAAATCCCTCCTGTATTTGTAGATCGCGCGCCCCCTTGGGGGGCTCCGCCCGAGGCGGGCGAACCACGGCTGCGGGGACCCGGCACGAAGGAAAACGGCGCGGTACCGGACTGAGCGAAGCGAGGGAGGATAAGGAGCGCCCCTTCGTGCCGGGGGCAGCCGTGGTAGCCTGGGCCGAGGCGGAGCCGAACAAAAGCGCGATTCCTACGGGTCGATGTTATAGGATGGAGAGTATTTAGATTTCACAGATGGAAAACGATGTAAAATGGGTTGCCCAAATATAACGCGTGTGTTATAATTACCGCGTAGAAGGTCATACTATGGAGAAAGGCAGGGCACCCTCGTGACTTACGACATCGTGTTCTACGTGGATGCCCGTGGCCGAAGTCCAGTGTATGAGTTCCTGAAGGACCTTTCGACGAAGGCAGCTCAGGGGAAAAAGGATGCGGTGTCGTTAAAGAAGCAAGTCGACTTGCATCTGGAAATCCTCAAGACGTACGGGACAAGAATCGGGGAACCGTACGTGGATTACCTGGGCGACGGCATCTGGGAACTCCGTCCTGGCAGTCATCGGATTCTCTTCGTGGCGTGGTCCAATGGACGGTTCGTGCTGCTGCACGAATTTCGAAAGACGACACGAAAAACGCCACGGAGAGAAATCGAAAAAGCGAAGCGAGAGCTGGCCGACTGGATCGAACGGCACGGGAAATGAGGGGGGAACTCCCCCCTCCCCCCACGGGGACATAGAGGGTGTTCAAAAAAAATACTGGGAGGGTATGTACAATGCACGAAGAGAGGCGGGGGATCTCTAATGTTAGAGACGACGGTCTCCTGCACTGGGATGATGTTCGAAAGGACCTCTACACCGAAGAGGAGCGCCGAGAGACAGACCGTATCGTACAACTCATTGGGGCACTTGTCATGCGCCGCAAGAGTATTGGCCTAACACAAGAGGAGCTTGCGAAGCGGACGGGTCTGAAACAATCCGCTGTTGCAAGACTGGAGAGTGGAAACACTGTCCCGAAACTGGACACGTTGATCCGAGTTGCCGACGCGCTCGACCTCAATCTCACGCTAGAACCGAAAAATGATCACGGGCGTGAAGAGGCTGCGGCTATGACGGTTTATTCCTGACCGTTGAACGGCAGTTCAAGGTATCAATCCGGCCGTGGGGAAGCCTTCCCTCCGGCCGATTTCGTGTTATATGCCCCCATCACAAATTGACCGTCAAATACACATCGTCGATCTCGTCCTGTTGAATCCCAATGTACCGTAGCGTTATCGCCGGGGAGCTGTGGTTAAAGAGCTTCTGCAGAAGGACAATATCCTGTCCTTGTCGGTACGCATGGTACCCGAACGTCTTCCGAAGGGTGTGCGTGCCGATCCGTTCCTTAATCCCCACCATTCGAGCAGCTCGGTTTAGGATTCGCCAGGCCTGCTGCCGCTGCAAGGCCCCTCCCTTTCGACTCATGAATAACGGTTCATCCTCGCTCCCAATATCTCGACTGGCCAGGTACTCCTGTATCGCCTTCTTCGCGTTTGGGCTCAGTGGAAAGTCCTTCATCTTCCCGGTTTTCCGCTCCCGCAAACTGATTCGATCCTTCACCTTCCCCGATTCCCACACATCCGCCACCTTTAGACTCAACAGGTCCGACACCCGCAGACCTGAATTGATGCCCAACACAAACAGCAGCCAGTCCCGCAAATTCGATCCGCGGAGCACCCTTTTCATCGCTTCGATCTGTCTTCTGTCACGAATTGGCTGCACGAACTCCATATCAAACACCGCCCAACTCATGATACATATCATCAGTCTAACACAAGTTTTGTATCATTCATCACCACCGCTTCCCGCTCACTCGTATCCGAAGTGCCGAAAATCCCTTATGTGGCTTAGGATCTCGGGTTTCTGCTGAATGCAACACAATGCGATTGTGTATCATTGTACACGACAACTTAAAAGGCTGTGATCATACACAGCCAATCCTCACCCTTACAAGAGATCCCGCGCTTCATCCCACGATTAAAACCGTGGGCTTTCGCGCGGAATTTCTGTAAATCCTCGCGCACCTCAATCCGAAAACACGTTCGCCCAATCTATTGCCATGATTCTCCGGTTTGTGATAGAATGTTCCCAACAAATGAATCGGCTCGGCACATAAAAAGCCCCTGCTGGTGCGGGAACACCAACAGAGGCGCGTGCCTCTCTCAGATACAGGCTGAGAGAGACTTGGGAATATTGTACCTGTCCTTTGGGTACATGTACAACCCCTGTCTTCGGTATGTACTACCGGTTTCTCGGCTTGCGCTGGGAAGCCGGTTTTCATTTTGTGAACGGACAGGGGGATGGACATGGACCGCTTCACAAGTACGGCACTGATCGACACCGAACAGGCGTATGAGGTGCTCACCACGGCAGGACCCGACGCGTTTGCGATCTACTTTATCCTCGAGGTCCTCAAGGATCGAGCTGGGATCACCGTCGAGGCCCTGGCGCAGCTTAGCAATATCCCTGTTGCGGCAGCGGAGAAGGCCTGTTACCGCCTCGGTCTCGTGCAACTTGGAATTGAACAATGACCGATCTCCTCGCGCAGACCCAGCGGCGCAAAGCCGACGAAGTGCTGCCCTGTGCGGAAGCGGCACTCGGCAAGGTATGGCGAGCAGCTGCTCGTCTGAAATCCGGCCAAGTGTCCAGTGATACGATTCGCCGATATGTCGAAGCCCAGAAGAAGCGCGGGTGAGCAACATGCACAAAGCCTTTTCCTTTCGCCTCTATCCAAACAAAGAGCAGGAGCGGCAAATTCGACGCACGATCGGGTGTTGCCGGTTCGTGTTCAACCATTTCCTCGCTCGCCGGAAAGAAGTCTATGAACGGGACGGTACTACCCTGAACCAGTACGCCTGTATGCGGGAATTGCCTGAATTGAAACGGCAGTACCCTTGGCTTCAGGAAGTGGACTCTACTGCCCTGCAACGAGCCGTGGAAGAACTGGAAGATGCCTTCCGGCGGTTCTTCCGGGAGAAGAAAGGCTACCCACGCTTCAAGAGCAAGAAGCACCCGAAGCAGTCCTATACGTCCAAACGCAATGGCAGAGAGGATGACAAAGCGACCATCCGCATTGCAGGCAACCGGATTCGGATCCCGAAAGTGGGATGGGTGAAGTTTGCTAAATCCTGCGAAGTACAGGGACGCATTCTCTCTGCTACAGTGCGAATTGCTCCGTCAGGCAAATTCTTCGTCTCTGTGTTGGTGGACACGAAGATTCAGCCTCTGAAGCCAAGGACAAATGCTGTTGGCATTGACCTTGGACTGTTGGATTTCGCCGTTCTCAGCACTGGAGAGAGGATCGCAAATCCTAGACACCTCCGGAAACTCGAAGAGAAACTGAAACGATGGCAGCGGATTCTTTCCCGTCGGAAGCCGGGCGGGAAGAACCGGGAGAAGGCCCGGCTGAAAGTGGCCCGGCTTCATGAGAAGGTTCGAAACGCGAGACTTGACTTCCTGCACAAGTTGTCCACCATGCTGATTCGCGAGAACCAAGTGATGTGCTTGGAGGATTTGCGTGTGCGGAACATGCAGCAGAATCACCGCCTGGCTAAAAGTATTGCCGACGCCAGTTGGTCGGAATTACGGAGGCAACTGGAGTACAAAGCGAAATGGTATGGTCGGCAGGTGGTGTTCGTGTCGCCTATCTTCCCTTCCAGCCAACTTTGCTCCAATTGCGGACACCGTAACACTGAGACAAAAGACTTGTCTGTCCGGAAATGGGCGTGCCCAATGTGCGGCGAAATACACGATCGGGATATTAACGCCGCAAGAAACATTCTCCACGAAGGATTGCGTCTTTTGTCCGCCTGAGCGGACTCAACCGTGGGACACACGGGGATAGCTTGGGGCCTCTCGGCAGAACTCCTGGTTGCAGGAGTGCTTCCAAGAATCCCACGGCTTTAGCCGTGCGGAGTGTCAATCGTTTTCTAAATCCAGAAATGCCTCAATCGCCACGTTGATGAACGTCTTCTGTGTATATCCGTGTCGCGCACAGTACTGTTTCATCCGCTTGTGCAGACTCTTGCGGATCTCAAACGTCCGTTTCTCGTATTCCTCCTCCTCACTTTCCATGAAGTGCACCAGTTCGCGTACAATGGCCTCGACCGCATCGCGGTCCTCCCTATCCATCGCCTCCCTCAGCCGCTCTATGATGCCAGATGCCTTTATTCGATTCGTCAGTTCCGTTTCATGCAAATCCCGCTCCACCGCATTACCTCCGCTCGTCCGATCTCCCGTGTCATATCCATCTTGTTCCACACCCCGTATTGAAAACCCTTTATCTCCTTACCCCTGTCTTGCGGGGTGCATCTCTATACATCTATTCTGCCCTCGTCATCACCACATTTATATCATGTATTGTCGCCCATCACATGAAAACAAGTTAATAAAACTTGTCATACATCATATATAGAGGTATACTATTTGCACAAACTGGAGCCCGATGGAGGGATCCTCATGCAACTCGCCTTGGTTATCCTGCTCCTCGCCCCAATTCCAATACTCGCTGTCCTGATGTGGCGTATTTATTCACTCCAACGGGCCATGGCTGATCTCACACACCGGCACACCCGCAACACCCTGCACGCCGTCGCTGAACTTCTTCGGGGGGATGATAATGCGCCTAATCGTCGCTGAGAAACCCAGTGCCGCACAGGATTTCGCCACTGCTCTCGGGGCTCGGTTCAACAAAGACACCCAGGCCTACGAATGCCATGAGTACAGGATCGTACATCTCCGTGGACACCTTTTGGCACTCAAAGGTCTTCAGGAGCTCTACGAAGTCTTCCAAGGAAAATGGGACCGTTCGATCCTCGACCACTTGCCCGTCTTCCCTGATCTTGCCCACAAGTCCATGTACAAGGTCACGGACCAGGCATTACTCAAAACCGTTACCAAACATCTACTCGATCCCGCGATCGACACGGTCATCAATGCTTGCGATCCCGGGCGGGAAGGAGAGCTCCTATTTTGGGAGGTATATCAGTACGCTGGTTGCGACAAGCCCGTCCTGCGCTTTTGGGAGTCCGAGTCCCTGTCCCGCCCGGTGGTGCTCAGAGGCCTCCAAAATCTCAAGGGACCAGACTTTTGGGAGCCGCGCCGAAAAGCCGCGTACGCCCGCCAACAAGCGGACTGGTACGTCGGAATGAACCTCACCGTCGCTTACTCGGCCATGGCCGGCACGCTCTACAGCGTCGGCCCCGTCCAAACACCCACACTCGCCCTTGTCGTTGGCGTAGACGACGCCATTGAAAACTTCCCGTCCATCCCGTACGCCGAAATCGAGGTCTATTTTCCAGGCTTCACTGCCCGCTACAAGCCGCTAGCTCCAAAATATCCTGACCACCCGTACAGCCTCGATGAAAAGGAGGCCCAAGAATGGCTGGAATACTTTCTCCAGTGTCAGACAGCGCGAGTCGAATCCATCGAAACCACGTCTACCACCGTCGCGCCGCCACTGCTCTACAGTCTCACCACCCTGCAGGTGGACGCCAATCGTAAATTCGGGTTTTCAGCGTCCGCCACTCTGAAAATTGCACAGAAATTGTACGACGAGCACTACTTGAGCTATCCCCGCACCGACTCTGAGGTCATCGGCGACTCCATGCTGACGATGGTGAACACCCTCGCACAGCAACTCGCCCAACATTACGGCTTTCAGTACGGCGAATTGCATTTTACCGAACGAAACGTCAACAACGCCAAGCTCACTGATCATCACGCCTTGCTGCCGTTGAAGCCGCTTCCGGAGACCGCTTCCGAAAGCGAGAAGAAGATCTATAACCTGGTTCTCATCCGCTTCTTTCAGGCCTTCGGTCTGCCGGGCATGGACCAGAAGATCAAGGTCACTCTCAAGGTCGTGAACACCCTCGACGCTCCCCAGTTCGAAGCAACAGGGCGCGTCCAAACCGAGCCTGGATGGCGCCAGCTTGGACATGCCCCATCCCAGGATGAGGAGGATAACCAGGTGCACGAAGCCCTTTTTAAGTTGCGCCAGGGCCAAGTGCTCAAGTTCGTCGACCGTCCGAAGCTATTGCACAAAACCATCGAGCCGCCCAAGCGCTACACCGAGGCAACCCTCCTCAAAGCCATGGCGAACATCGCCAACACCATCCAAGACGAAGAACTCCGACAGGCCATGAAGGCAGTTGGCGGTCGCCTGGGGACACCCGCCACTCAAGCTGCCATCATCGACTTGTTGTTACGTCGCGGCTATCTTCAGAAGAAGAAAAAATCTCTCATTTCCACGCCGCTTGGACGAGCAGTCATTGCTACCGTGGCTCCCGAGCTCCGGAATGCTGTCCAGCGCGCCAGGATGGAGCAACTCCTTAACGACTTCACGAACCCTGATGCAGTCGATACGTACCTCAAAGATGTCTTCGAGCTCGTGCAACGCAACGTCTCTTTTTGCAAAAAAGCCGATTCTAGCTTCCTCAAGCTGCCAAAGGTCGGCGTCGCCTGCCCCTTTTGCGATGCTCACGCCGACATCGTTGACAAGGGCCGGCTCTACGCCTGTGCCAACACGGACTGTTCGTTCAAGATTCCCAAGGTCTACAACGGATACTCCCTCAAACCGAAAGACATCCAGGACCTCGTAACTCACGGCCACACGACCATCCTAACCTTCAAAACAAAAGACGGCAGGCGGACGTATCAGGCAAAACTCGTCCTCGACGGTCAGCGCGTATCCATCGCGTTCCCCACCGTCGAAGAGCGCAGCCTCGGGAGCTGTCCCATGTGCACAGATGGCATCGTGTACTCCAAAACGCCCAAGATCTGCGGCTGCAACCGTTGCGACTGGGTCCTCTTTCGCACGGTCGCCGGCGTCAATCTTACCGATGCCCAGATTCGACGGCTGCTCGACCGCAAGTCCATTCCCAACATTAAAGGATTCAAAAAGAAGGACGGTACGACATTCGCCGCAGGCTTGCAACTCGACGAGAAAGGAGCGATTCGATTCACCAAGTCGAATTCCGGTTCATAGTCAGTCCATCCATCGAATAATGGCACGTCTCTTGCCCTATATGGTATTTATAACTTGTATACAATATTTTATAACAAGGAGGATCTCTATGAAGTCCATCAAGCGCATCGCGTCCGCGATCATCACCACGGCCACTTTTCCCGCCAGTGTCGCTATGGCTGCCCCAACGAGCCTAGACCAGGGGATTACCACAACTCAAGACCTCATTGGTCAGGGCGTCCAATGGTTTCTCATCCTTTTTACGGCCGGTGCGGTCGGTTTCATCATCCGGGCCGGCCTCAAGATCAGTGGTGCCGACGACGAGGCCGACATGAAACAAGGCAAGAAGATGCTCGGACGCTCCATCGGTGGCCTCATCATTGGCATCCTCGGCAATGCTATCGTCGCGTACGTGCGCAACGCCTACGGCATGTAAACGAAAGGAGGCCTCAACGTGCAAGACCGGACTCTCTGGCTACGCATTGGAGCCATTGCTTCTTTAACCTTCGTCATCTTTGCCGGACTCACAACTCTTGCAGGAGCGTTCCAGGAGGCGGTCTTGCACTTGAGGCACCTCACCACCGCCGACCTGGTCCAGATAAAAACCCATGCCGAACATGGAACGTATCTCCTCTGGGCCTTTACACACCCGCAGGAGTGGACCAACCTTGCCCTCCTCGCAACGGGCGTGTTCGTCCTGTGGCAGTCCATTCGTCTCTACCGCTCTTACAGCGATACACGCAAAAAGTACAAGCAGCGCCACGGATATGCCAGTCACGGTACCGCCCACTGGCAGGAGAAACATGAGACCAGGGCTCTCTACCATCGGGATAACAAGGGCATCCTTTTGGGAGACTACGACAAGGCCGTCTACCGGCCGCTACCGGATGAGGCCTTCCACAATCCGCGGATTGCCACCTATAGCGTGCATCCGTTTGCGTCGCAACTTAATCAGCAGTACATCATCTTCGGACCGCCTGGAAGCCAGAAGACCACAGGTTTCATCCTGCCCAACATCTTTCATCTGGCTCAGCTAGGTCTGTCCATGGTGGTGACCGACCCGAAGGGCGAGCTGTACGAGCTCACAGCCGAATATGCCCGCCAACGCGGTTACAACGTCCTTGTCCTTGACTACCTGTGGTTTAAGTACGGCCACCGGCAAAATCTTCTCCATTACATCTACGCCGAAGAACAGTATGCAGAACTCGCTTCGATGTACCTCTCCGCCACTCGAAACGAGGGTGATCAACGTGATATCTGGGAGGGCAAGGCTCAGGAGCTCATGACGGCCTTGATCGGGTACGTCCATCAAGTGTTTCGGGAGAAGGGGACTCTCACGGACGTTTACAATATGCTTGCTCTCGTTGCCAACAATCCTGACAAACTTCTACATCTCTTCAAAAAGAACGGTGTACACGGCGCGCCTATGCTGCTCATCCAAGGCATTCTCGGAGGTGCCAAAGCCGAAGCCATGATGGCCAGCGTCGTGGGCACCCTGAGCGAAAAACTCAATCTCTTCACGCTGAGCAACGTCCAAGCGCAGACTTCTGCAACAGACTTTGATCTAAGCCGCATCGCTGATGAAAAGACCATTCTGTACGTCTGGATCAGTGACTCTCAAAAGACGTACGCGCCGATCATCAGTGTTTTTTGGACCGTACTGTTTACGGCCCTCTACGAACGAGCGCGTCAGAATCGGGGCTCACTCCCAAATCCTGTTGTTTGCCTCATGGACGAGATGGGCAACATTGGCAAGATTGCAGACTTTGACGTCAAACTCACGACGATGCGTAGCCGCAAGATTTATCCAATGATGATCTGGCATTCCTATCCCCAGTTAAAACTCAAGTACGGCACCGACTACGCCGACGCGATCATGGGTGCTTGCGACACAAAGATCATTCTGGCCTGCGGTGACATGCCAACCGCCGAACTCGTGAGCAAAATTCTCGGTGATACCACCATTGAGACGCAAAGCAAAAGGGCAAGCCGCACCATCCTCGTCGACACAGCCCAGGCCACAAATCAATTCACCGGGCGACGACTGCTCCAGCCCGCCGAACTCATGGCCCTTGACCGCCGATTCAGCGTAGTAATCCAGAGCGGCCGGCCGCCCGTACTCCTCAACAAATTGCAATACCGCTACTGGGAGTACGAAATCTGCCCGCATGCTTCGCTCGATGACCTGCCCTCTTACGGTCTGGAGTCCAACGTATCCGCCGATGCGCACCCTCCTGCCGCCAACTTCGAGAGCACGGAGAGCACGGCAACCGAAGAGAATGGTCCGGACGAAGATCAGCAAACGGAGCCAGTTATCGTCGCTGAGTCACAGCCACAACCACAGCCCAAGGCATCCCGTTACATTTAGGAGGTTCGTCTATGTCATGGTTAGCCCAGCAGTTTACCAACATGATCACGACCTTCCTTGATAACGTCATCAACGACCTCTTGAAATTCATCATGAGCATTTTGAATGAATTACTCGTCAATCCCATCCAAATGAACGCTTTACCTGGCTTTGACGCGATTATCGCGTGGATACAGTACCTTTGTTCGCTTGCTCTCGCATTCGTCTTGGTGAAGGAACTGTTCCTCAACCAGTTAGAAGAGCTTGGGGACAGCGCCGTCTCGCCTCTTGTGATCCTAAAAAACACACTCATAGCTGCTGTGCTTATTTGGCTCAGTCCAATGCTCATCACGGATGTTCTAATACCCATCACGTTGGAACTCATCGATATCGTCAACGCGACCATTGGCAGCACACCAAACTTAACCGTCGACCTCAGTTCAGGCCTCGCCATTGGTACGTCTGGCGTCAGCGCTGTCCTGCTCCGGATAGCGCCCGAAATCGGGCCCTGGAGCGGCCTTCTTGTCACTGCCATTATCCTGCTCGCAGTACTCATCATCGGCGTTCAGGCTGGCCTGCGCTGGGCAGAGCTATACTTCTTGGCCCTCGTTGGCCCCATTCTCGCACTGAGCAAGGCGAGTTTCAGTAACTCCTGGAACCTCTGGCTCCGGGAAACAGTCGCTACAACTCTATCGCAGATCGTTCAGTACTTCGGCTGTGTCATGGCATTGACCGTCCTCGCACATCCCGACTTCATGGATCGTGCCAACGGTCTACCCATCGAAGCAGCGCTCAAGATTCTCATGATTATTGGATTCCTCATTTTTGCCATTGCTGGCCCTCGTACCCTCCGCGGAATTATCTCCGCCGGTAACCAAACAGGTCTCCGGGCTGTCGGGTCGATCATTCAAACTGCCGCGAAGGGAGTGAAACTCGGTGTCTAACCCAAAACCTACGACTGTGTACCGAATCCCCAAAAACATCCGCACCAAACTCACGCTTTGGCGCCTGGATGTCACGGGCTGGATCATCTTTTCTCTCGTCGTCATTCTGGCCATCCTCTTCGTGTTCCTTGGTACACACCAACTCGGGTGGCTGGCCAAGAAATTTGCAATCGCTGCGCTCGTCGTCTTTCTAACCTGGATCGCCCTATCAGATGAAACGCTGCTCTCAGCTCTACGACAAGTCCGCTACCACAGAAAACACGCCACCATGCTACGTTGGAGGAGTGATCCGAATGCTGTTCTTCAAAAAATCCAAGGCCGCCGCCAGTAACAAGCAATCGTCGTTTGCTGAAGTTTTTCCTGTGGCCGAGGTGGGGGCAGACTACTTCAAGCGGAAAGATGGACGCTTCTGTGCTTGCATGTCGGTCACGCCCGTCAATATGGCCCTTTTGGAGGACGAGGAGGCAGACCGGGTTGTTCAGGCACTTCGAGAGGCCTTAAATGCAGCTCCCGAACGCATTCAAATGCTCGTCTCCAGTGAGCGCCTGAACCTCGATGACTACATCTCCTATCTTCAGACTTTCCTTGACGACGCGGCCGACGCCGCTCAGTTCGAGCGCATCCAATCCATGATCGACTACATCCGGGGCCGATCTGTGCAAAACGAAAAGGTTCTCAAGTTTTACCTGGTAATCCAGAGTCAGTTCGAGAAAGAGGCACCTGCTTTGGCGGAACTCGCCGACCTGTGTAAACAGATCAACGACATTCTCAAGAACGAGTCCATCACCACCCGACGGCTCACCAAGCAACAGCTCCTCGCCCTCTGGTACCAGAAGCTGAATCCCAATACATCCTTGGTCGAGCCGCCAAAACCCAACATGGAGCTACCTGACATATATCCCGCCCTCTTCGATACGAAGAGCAGCCCACGGTATTACATTCTTGATGAGACCTACTGCAAGAGCTTCACGATCATTTCGTACCCGACCAAACAGTCGCGGGCAGGGTGGCTTGCGCCTGTTTCGCAACTTCCCATCGACGTGGACATTAGCATCACATTGGCCGCGACGGACAAGGAAAAGATTCTGCAGGCCTTTAACAAGTCCATCCGCACCATTCGCTTTGCGAAGTCAACCAATAAACGCGACGCGTTGCAGCAAAAGAAGCTCGAACGACAAGAGGCCGATGCGGAGTACATCCTGGAGCTCCTCACCAATGAAAATGAGGCGCTGTTCCAGGTTACCACCGTTCTCACTATCCGGGCCAATTCCCTCGAGGAGCTACAGCACGCCGAGAAGAGCCTGCGTACCCGCATCAGCTCCAAGCAGATGGCTTCCCGCCCTCTACTGCGCTGGGCGCAGCAACCACTTTGGTACACGCTGCCGCTCTGTTACAAAGGTGATCTGGAGAAAGTGATCTACTACAATCTTCCTGCTGAAAGCCTGGCCAGTATGCAACCATACAACTCCTCCACCCTCGCTGCCAATGACGGTTTCGTCCTCGGTGAAAACAGCCAGTCTCACGACCTGGTGATCCTCGGGAAAGGTGTACGCGAGGTCTATCCCCACATGATCGTTCTCGGGGTTACAGGCTCAGGCAAATCCTATTTTTTGTTTTACAAAGTCCTCCGGCACTTGGACCAAAATGAGCACGTCATTGATATGGACGTCGAGCGCGAACGCGCGACGATACCCGGAAATCACATCTACTTTGGGCTTAACCACAAAAACACCGTAAATCCCTTCCACATTCGCTCTGCCGTGGTGGACACAGATGAGCGGACGACGGTCACACCCACGACCGCTGGAGATTACCTCCGCCTCAAGATCGGCCATCTGCTGACCTTTTTCCGCTGGATTCATCCGGAGATGAACGCCATCGACGAGGCAGCGCTCCAAAAGGCTATGATCCAGGCGTATCAGCAGAAAGGTCTCACATTTGACTCGACCACCATCCCTGACGATCCAGAAGCCTTTCCGACGATGTCGGATCTCGTGACCTATTTGCGCGACATGCCTCAAACTGACAGGTTGCTCCTGGCTCTCGACCCGTATCACGGTGACGGTGTGTATGCCCGCATGTTTGACGGCCCGACCAACTGGAGCTACACCTACCAACGCACCGTGACCCGTGGCTCTCAGTCCGTCGTGCAGGAAGTCATCTACCCATATACGCGCCTGGACATCCGCGATCTGTACGATACGGACACACCGGCACTCCGTCCCCTCATGCACCTGTTGGTTCACGACATGTGGGAGTTTATGAAGCGGTATCCGAAGGTGCCCAAGAACATGATCATCGACGAAGAGCACGTCCTCGCGGACCCCCGTAATCCTCAAAGCCTCGACTTCATCTACAAGATGGTCAAGCGTGGGCGTAAGTACGGGGTTTATCTCACTGGGGCCACTCAAAATGTGGGCGACTTTCTTCGGACGTCCAAAGACCTGCCGGAGCCGCCTGGCCAAGCCATCATCACAAACTCGCAAGTCAAGCTCTTGCTGCGCATGAACAAGCAGGAGATCGAGAAGATCGCTGAATTCGAGACGTTGTCCGAACGGGAAAAAAAGCTTCTCGCCGGTGGAAAGGACCCCGAAGCTACGCGTGGTCAAGGCATTCTCATCGTGGGCGGCCAACACGCAGAAATTCGCACCTTTATGACGCCGCTGGAGCTGCGTCAGTACGACCCCGAGCGGTACCACGCACTTTACGGGATCGAACAGGAGGCGTGACCATTGACCCGACACCTCCTGCCCGCCGCCATTCTTGCGGTCGGTCTTCCCATCATCCTATTTGCTGGGGCATTTACGGCACTCATGCCGTCCGGATCGCCTGACGTCATTCAACGATTCCAGGACATCACGGCAAAGGTGTCCACGCAAATCAACTGGATGGATGTTTATATGTTCGAGTACTTTGTTCGACAAAATGACTTCGAAAATATCACCGACACTGACATCGAGAATGCCGCTCGGCGCTTCATCAAACAGAAACGTGTCCGTGTAACTGGGTCCGATGGTAAGGCGGAATATGACACCGAGACTATCATTCTCAGTCTCCTCGACGTGATGACTCAAGCCGGATACACCCACGATGACTACGAGATGGCCATATCCCTAGAAGAGATTCTTCGAGGAGCAGATATGCCCGCCGGCCCAATCGGAGACATCTCCGTACCGGAGCTGCGTTATACACCCATTCCGCCCGAAAAACTTTACGACTACGTTCACCAACGCGGCTCCATTTTTACTTTGCAAGACATCCAGACCATTGAGGCTGCTGCCCAGGCATACGATATTAACCCGGCACTTCTCATCGCCATCACCGGCCAGGAGGAGAGTTTCGTGCCTGCTAACTGGCCCAATGCGCAGCAGATACGAAACAATCCTTTCAATGTCTACCACTCCTGGCAGGAATACAACACCACTCTCGCAGACTCGGCGATGATCGCGGCGAATACCATCTATCATAAACTCCTCAATCCTCCGCCTCAGAACGAGGATGCCATCCAGTGGCTGAACGACCCACTCAACCCTTGGGGTATATACGCCGAGGACCCTCACTGGGCCTACGGCGTCGAGGACATCTTCCACAGTATAGAGGCTTACATCAACAGCCATTAAACCATAGGGCCACGTTCAGCGTGGCCTATCGTTTGCTCTCATACAACAAGAAAATAAATATGGTTATCATAATGTACTTGTATATAAATTTTTATAGTGGTATCATGATGGCAGATTACAACACGGGAGGTCAATAGATGCACGGGCAGAAGATCAGTCTTTACCCCGACGAGATCCTGCTGGAGCTCATGCAAAATTTCACGCTGCCCACCTGGACACTTCTTGAGATCCTGGCTGGTCTCGTAGACGAGACGGGAGAACAGGTGGCCAATCCGAAGCCGGTCACACTCACGATGATGCAGCTCGCCGACCGAATCAAAATCAGCCCGCAGCATTTTCGTGTCCACGTGGCGATGCTCCAAGGGGCCAACGCCATCCGCGTCAATGCCGGCTTCGCCGACGCTCGGACAAAAGACGTTGAGATCACGGAAAACGGGTTAAGGATGCTACAACTTCGCGAGCACAGGGGGAATTAAGGATGCTCAAGTTCGGGTTTATCGGTTTTGGACAGTACGGTGGTCGGCAGGTTGACGTCCTACTGCCCCTCAGCGAACACTACACGGGTATGGCCGTCAACACAGCCGTCAACGACCTCGAAGGGCTCACGAACGTCCCCGACGGCTTTCGGCTTCAGTTGAAAGGGAACAGCTTTGGTGCCGGGCGCACTCCGGAGCTGGCGTACAATGCGTTTCTCGACAATGGTCCGGAGTTCGTTGCGACGGCGCAGACGGTCACCAAGGATTGCGATTTTATTTGGGTTGTCGCAGGCCTTGGGGGCGGAACTGGTACTGGGGCGCTCCAGGGCTTCCTACAGCACGGTACGGAGCTGTTTGAGCAGCCCATTGGGCTCATTATCACGATTCCTCGTGACGACGATGGAGCTGTTCAGAAGGCCAATGCCATGGGGGCGCTCAAGTACATCCAGGACGCCATCAACGAAAAGCGCATTGGTGCCGTCCTCATCGTCGACAACGACCGCTTCTTCCGCCAATTTGCCGCGGAGAATCGCCCCGGTGACTGGCGTGATCACAGTAACTTGTTGCTGGCCAAGACGCTTCACGACCTCAACACGATCACCATTGAGAGCGGACAGAGTAACTTCGACCGCACCGATCTGCTCAAGATCCTCTGTTCGAGCGGTTGCCTTGCCATCGGGAGCGCAAATCTGCGCGACTTAGACCAGGACAGCGTTTATCAAACGATCCGTAACTCGATCCAAAAGGGATTCTTCTCCTCAGGGTACCGGTTGGAAGAGGCCGAGTACTACGCGCTTTGCTTCACGCTCAACGAAGAGGGATCTAAGGTGCGCTCGTCCACATACGAACAGCACTTCGTCACCCATTTAAAGTCTCTCTTCCCGAACGCCACCGACAGCTTCTTTGGTTATTACACCAATCACAAGAATCACGTGCTGTCCGTGGTCAGTGGCCTTGGTCTACCTGAAAGAGTGTTCCAATTCAAAGATCAGATCAAGGTTGTGGAATCGCGCCAGGTCAAACGTCTCGATCTCGATGTCTCCGATCTGCCTGCGTTCAGCTCGACTACCAACCCGTTGCTGCGCCGCAAAGCAGGAGCTTCCGAGGACAATCCGTTGCTCAAGCGGCGCACCACGCTTTCTGCCGGGACCGCTCAGGCCTCACGAGACAATCCTCTCCTGCGCAAGAGGTAACTCGGAGGAATTCATATGCCGAAATACAAGAAACCCCTTAAGCAAACGAAGATGATCGATAACTGGAAATGCCCCTGGTGTCGCTCGGTTAATTCTCCCTGCGATGTGGACGGGAGCCCTGATTGGGCAGAGGACCAAATTGTCACTTGCCCAAAGTGCGAACATGAGGTCCTCATCCTAACCAGCATTGAGTTCATCTGCAGGCCTTCGGTCGGTGGAGTGCCATTGGATTAGGACTCGATTTCGCTACCTCACCGCCACCTGCTCTCGCTCCGGAGACCCATCGGGGTGGAACCGCAAAAAGGTTGCCCCAGGACATCCTGGGGCTCCTTTTTGTGTTGGCTCGTGCTTCGGATCGGCTCCGCCTTATCAAGGCTATCGCCAGCTCCTCCCCGCCACAAAGGGTCGCGCTCCTTATCCTCCCTCGCTTCGCTCAGTCCGGTACCGCGCTTTTCCCCTTTGTGTGGGGGCCCCTGAGCTGGCGATTCCTCCGCCTTGGGCGGAGCCCCCCTAGGGGGCGCACGAGCCCAACACGAAGGGAGGAATTACACAATGACAGTCGAACGTCGCAGCTCAGACCTGTTCATCGAAGGCCGGTACATCACGAACGAAGGATACGACGCGGAATATGGTCGTTTCTCCGTCGCGCAGATTCGGTCCTGGCTGGAGAATGGCCATGTGGGAATGCTCCACGTGTCCGAGTATGTCATCAACGGTACGCGTTACAATGCCTCTGCTCTCATGATCAGCAAAGATCACGGTATACCCTCTGTACGCGACGGGAAGTTGGTCATACCAGCTTGGTTCCGGAGAAAATTTCTCGGGCCTCCTCACCGTGACCACGGTGACCCCGATGACTTGGTTCAAGTGGAAGTTCTCGTGGACCCCAGCGATCCTCATTTTTTCGTAAGCATTGTTGAGGCCTCCGCATAAACGGAGGCCTTCCATACCCATCCAATCTCTTGAAGCTATCAGACTTGCCATCCAAACAAGTTTTCTATATTCTTATATCAAGCAATTATGATTGCGAGAAGCCACGCCGACCCAGCGGCGTCAAATCGAGAAGTGCCAGCCCGCGCGCTGGCAACACTCGATAAGGTATGACGAGCAACTGCTCGTCTGAAACCCGGCCAACAAAGACCTGGCCGGCAACACGACGGTCTGTCGGCCGAACGGACGAAACGACAAGCCAGTGTTGTGGGATGGGAGCAGGAGATCGCCATCATGTGTCGAAACTGGTAACCTAGCCGCGAACACAAAAGTTAAACGCCCACCCCTGCCAAGGTGAGCGTTTGACGACCAGGGCCGCAATCCCTGGTCCATAGATCAAGGAATGTCGCCTCATTCCTGGATCATCGAGGATTCACGTATATTATACTACAAAATATACGGAACTCCTCCTACTTGACCCAGAAAATCTGCGGGCATTCCTTGGTATATGTGACCAACGGGACGCCCGCTTTCATGTTCGCGACACTGCTTCGATGAAGCTCTCAAAAGGAGGGTAGAGCGGTACCTACCGGTTGACGAAAAAAAAGAACGGCTTTAGCAGCCGCCCACATGGAAATCCGAAACAAACTCGCAAAAAAAGGATACCATGCGGGCTTGGTTAAAGTCAACCCAAAAAAGGTATTCCGCGCAAAGACATGACTTACACCAAGAGATTTGGGCGCATGTACGTGCGCGAGATCGAGGCTTTGAAGGCCTTGCCGGTATCCGCGAAGCACATCTACACCACCATTCACTGCTTGGAACGATTCGACAACGACACCGGCACCGCTCCGTTTTCTGTGACACTCCTTGCAGAAGTAAGCCACTTGGCCCCTAATACTGTCCGCGCTGCGTGCCATGTCTTACAATCGGCTGGATTGCTCCTAGTCCAAGGTAACGAGGCAGCACTCCCTCTATACGCAGAATGCAGGGCCATCGAAGCATCATATACCTACATCCCGTCCATTGCGCTCGACGGACTCGCGCGGTACGTTCGGGCTGCATTGCCCGCGTATTACGACTTTGCTTTACAGCTTTTTAACCAGCTCCGCGTGCCAGATGCCGATCCACACTATACATATGCCACCCTCACTCGAACCTATCGTCTCGGCTCCAGGCGGTCGCGTATCCGGAAGTACCTTGGATACCTCCGTGATGCCATTGTGGCCTTCCCCGGCAAGAACCGCGATGTGTTACACTTCCGCTACGAAAAAGACGCTCACATGCGCGATTCTGAGCGCAATGAGTGGCTTTTGAAACGCGAGATGAAGGAAATCCTTCGTCCTGCGGTGCCCACATACCTGAACGCGGTTGTCGCCCGGATGTGGGATTACATAAAGCTCAAGCGCCTCCAGGGTGAGCTCGCAAGGCGCGTAGCGCGCGAGTTCGTCACCAGCATTGCGGACCTTCGCGAACCGGTGCGCAAGCCTGTTGCTTTCGTTATCGCATTTCTCCGCCGGCTGGACCTGTCTTTCTACCTGGACGCCGCGTAATCGCAGACCTCCATATCCCCTGTCAACACCGCTGAATCAAGCGGTGGGCTTTAGCATGTCTTCCTTTTCCCATAGCGCTTCTTTTCGATCCCAGACTTATACATGGCTGGCTGTCCTACCATTCCCTGTATCACCATGACTTCACTTATTACGTTTCGTGGCCAGTACACCTTTCAGCAAGCGCAATGCCTGGACACCGGTGCGCATCTCTTGGTTGCCTCCGCCTACCTGTTTCCCTTGCCACTACAGCAAAGTTCGGGGCTGCTACAATGACACTTAATCCTGATCTTTTCGACCCTGATTGATTCATACTCCACCTTTCTTTTTCTTTTTAACCATGGCTCCTGCTACAGCGACACCTCACTTCCCCACCAGCAATTAGAGGTTCTGTTAGACTCTCAGCCTATTCGACACGATACATGCCACAGGTTAACAGGTCTGATAATTAGTTAAAAAAGCTCTCTGGTAACCTATATCCCCTCTGTGCTACATTCACAGTGAATCCTGCAGAACACTACACAGAATACTGAATAGGAGGTGCGACCGTGGCGACAAAAATTTCCTTCGGGATTCAGAAAGGCGGTTGTTCCAAAACAACCACCAGCGGCATCTTCATTCATCAGCTTGTAACCCGCGACTTCCGCGGACTCGCGATCGACATGGATTCTCAGGGCAACCTCACAGAGCTGCTGACCAATCAAAGCGCCAACGAGTTTGCAGACCGCTCCGTTCTTGAGGCGATACGAGACGAAAACATCCATCCGTATATATACAAGATCACGGACAAGCTACACATTCTGCCCGCAAATAATCTCCTAGCCACACTGCCGCGTCTCTTGTATCAGAAATACGGATTCCACTCTAACCGTGTGTACACGATACTCCGAGATCTCTTAAGGGAGGTCGAAGACGAGTACGATTACATTATCATCGACACCCCCCCTGCTCTGTCTGAACACACTGTACAGGCTCTCGTGGCGTCGGACTGGGTCGTGGTAATGTTCGAGTGTTCGCAATGGTGCTTTTCCGCAATCCCAAACTTTATGGATTCCGTCGAGGTGGCTCGCAAACTCAATCCTCACCTGCAGGTCGCCGGCATCGTGAGGACTCTCAATGACATACGCCGCTCGGACAACAAGGAATTCAACGAACTCATCGCAGAGACGTATCCTGATCTAGTTTTCGAAACTATCATCCGTCGAAAGGCCGCCACCGGTCGGCTCCCCATTTATGGTCTTGGTGAAGCGAATCCAGAAATGGCGGAGGCCCTGGCCCAATATGAATCTTTGTTTGAGGAGGTAATGCGGCGTGTCCAGTAAGACCAACCTTAGGGCAGCTATCCGGGAGCGTAACTTGGCGGCACGGGCCATGCCGGTGTTTGAGGACCAATCGGATGAGAGTAGTACACTGAATACAACAGGAAAGAGTGAACCACATTCCACTCTCAGTACTACACAGAATATAACACCAGGTAATGCACAACACTCTGCACAGCATACTGAACAGTTTATGACACAGACGTCTGAACATACCCTAACCGAAGACAGCACTACGCCCGTTCCATTCGAAGATACGTCACTTCGGGATGCGACCAACACCTCAACACAAAATATTGCACAGCATGAAACACAGACCACTGAACAGAATATCGCACAGTCTTCTGCACAGGAGGCAACACTAGAGCCCGGTCAGGGGATCGTGAACTTCGTGAGAGAGATTGCCGGAGACGTCGGAAAGCAACGTGTCGAAGAAACACACACTAGGAGAACGTATCTCATTGAAAACGACCTGGTGGAGCGGCTTGAGGCCGAGGCAAGACGACGGCCGCGCGGGTGGCCCACGAAGCTCATCAACGGATTACTACGTGCGTATTTCGAGGAGCAAGATAGAATTGCAACGGACAAATGAAACCATAAATATAGCACTGTGTATTGCACAGTACACTACACAGTGTTTTCATCAGCAGCCTATTCATTCGATTACAAGTAGCCCCAGGCCAGTCCTGGGGCTTTGGTGTCTCTCGAATCTGAGACCTTACTTCTGTTCCTGTCTATGGCCTATCGGAATCGTTGATGACTCTCAGAGTGCCCCTCAGCCGATGCTTTACGATAAATCCCAGGCTCTCCGTGAACCATCGTTTCAGTGCGCCAGTGTCAACGTCGCTGTATCGCGCTATTTCGATGTCTCGAATATACGCCCAACGGTCGTCATGCTCACGACCAGGCGTAATAAGTTCATTCACATAGCCTAAATTTTCGGCGATCTCTTTGAACCGGTAGAGGTCCCCTGCACTTTCAAAAGTGAGCTCATACTGTGCGATAGGCTGACGCTCCAATGAACTTCCCAAACGGCTTACCGCCACTCTGATCGTGTGATCCTGGTACGGCTCAAACATAATACGATCCTCTTCGGCCAGCCGTACAAACGGAAAAGGAATGTTGAGTAGCGTCAATATTTGATGTGTCCCTCTCACTCCTTCGCCACCGTAACCACAGGCACATCCCGCGAACCACCATTCTCGGCCCTTATCATTGGCGAGAATCAACCGATAGTCTGTGTACCACGTGTGCTGCCCATCTACAGTCGGTACATGATACTGTTTAGGCACTGCCTTTACACCAAAGACCTTTACTAAGGTGATTCGGCCAAACTCTTCAATGTGGTCTTTCACGTATTGGATGTTTTCCTCTGTAATACCGCTTTCAACCAACGTAACACGGTCGTCCACATTGGACTGCGAGGTTTCAAAAAGCGTCGGGCCGTGCGTTTTGTAGCGCGCAACCAAGGAATAACCCGCAATTGTCAACAGTCCTACTTGCGAAATTCTCAAGTCATTCGACATCCGTTCCAGTTCCTCGCTCAAATCATCCGGTAGATCGACAGTGCGCCGGGCCATATGGATCACTCCCTACATTGTGGTACCTCCAGTATATCATTTTCATGCCTAATGTAAATGCCTTTCTAATGCCTTTATATCGTGCTTTATAGGCATTCAAGGTGAGGGTGAGAAACTTAGGATTGGTTGGCTCGCGCTTCCGATCGGCTCCGCCTTATCAAGGCTATCGCCAGCTCCTCCCCGCCACAAAGGGTCGCGCTCCTTATCCTCCCTCGCTTCGCTCAGTCCGGTACCGCGCTTTT
>NZ_FPBV01000088.1 GCF_900116805.1 Paenalicyclobacillus macrosporangiidus
GCTTGGCCTCATGTTGGATCACGATCACCCACCAGTAAACAACTACGACTACATTTTCATCATAATGTTGTGCCCCAAAGGGGCATGGGGGTTTTTGGGGAATCGAGCGCGATTTTTTGGGAGTTTCAATCCGCTATTGACAAGGGGGAAATGATTGTGTGTGGCCGCTTCTCTTTCGCATACGACGACTGGTCAGGTCAGAAATCCTCGGAATGACGTGCCGGAGTGTATCCAGGCCGTAGAATGAGAAGCCCCGGCCTTTCGACTGGGGGCGGAAACGTCACGGGCGCTTGTGTGCCTGTTCATAGTCTATCCGGATTGGCAGGAGAAGAAACGATATTCCGCGATGATCCGTTTTTCTCCTTCGCATTATGGACGCGGTTACTTCATCGGGATACGATGCTAATGAAAAGGTACAGTGCACACAGAAGCCCCGTCCTCATCCAGACGGGGGCGCCTCCCTGTTTTAGGATACCGGAGTAAGTGCACCAAATTACGTCTCCTCGTGCGTAGACCTCAGTCGAATTCAACTCGAACCAACCTGCGACAATCTATCGGCACCCGTTTACCGCCTGTCCGCGACAGCCACAGACGACCCCCGAGCAACTCCGGCACACCCTCTAACACTTCGTCTTGAATCGGGCCGAACAGCGTCAGTCGAACCACCTTCCGCTCCTCAACCGCTTCCGCCAGGACGTACTGCATCTCGGAAAGCTCGTCCTCAGACAGGTCCGGTGGCCGCCTGCGCGACCTCCGTTCACGATATCGTTCCACTGTTGCTCTATGCTCTGGAAGCAAGATCCGCATTGCCTCGAAAATGTTGCCGTCCCGGATCGACGTCACGCCCAGTGACCCCCAATCTTCTGCGCGCGTTCACGCATCTGCCCGGCAGGCATCAAGCTGCTGGCACGCATAACAGCCGTTTCACCAAAGTGCGCGCGAATCCCGTCAATGGCCTGCCAAAACCTCTTTCGCCGCGGTACGTCGTCAAACAGGGACAATTGTACCGCTGTATCCCATGTCAGCAGGTCGAGAGATACGGATACCGCACGAACACCACTCCCATCCCAATGCCGGTCGAGCAAGGCCAACAATGTGGGATACAGTTCCTCCGGCCTGTTTGAGGGCTGCGAAATCGTCCTTGCCCGATAGAATCCGCCGCTCAATCCCTCGTATGTCAAACCAAGACCCACTCGCCGACCAACTTGGCCTGCGCGGCGAGCCCGTTCGCACACTTCGTCCAGAAGCTCAAGCATTACCACACA
>NZ_FPBV01000018.1 GCF_900116805.1 Paenalicyclobacillus macrosporangiidus
CTCAGGGCGTGTTCAGTTTTCAAGGAACCAGTCGCTTTCTCTGCCGTCAAGCGGCGCCATTCATCTTACCACACCGCAACCCCGAAGGGAAGCGGGAGTGTTTGGAAGACCTTCACTTGGCAGCCCTCACTGGAAGGCTTACACCGGCTGATCCTATTGGATGGTTCCGCTGCCGACATCCGAACCGCTCGCCCCCGAGCGCCTGACTGGCGCTGTGGCCGATGCGGCGAAGCCGTCGCAGCAGCGACGTCGAGTACTATACCACGCCTGGGCCGCGAGATCAACAGGGTAAAATCAGGTAAACCACACATCCCAGGCAAACCCCATAGCCATCGTCCGTCGTCCATCAAAATCGCTTATGCGGCCCTAACCCTTCCTGTGAACAGAACGGGACGCCGCACTGCGACGTCCCGCATATTCAAGGCGACACAGAGCCCGTTCCGAACTCATTCAGAGTTCATCCACAGTCCATCCGCAGCTCGCCCGACGCCTTTTCCCATATTCCCTTGCCGCGCCGGGACCCATCCGGCTCCCGTCCAGAGCCCCTCCAGGCCGTCTCCCCGCCTGCCCAGACCCTGCGCTGTCCAGCCCCCGTACGGTCCGCAAGGGTACGCGAGGGTACACCTCGGAGGCCGCGCTCACTCGACTCTTCAAGTCCGCTCCGCATGAGCGGCGCATCAACGGCAGGATACATCCGCCGCAGGAGGATAGCGCCGTCGGCCGGCGGGTTCTCGCGCTCGCCCTACTCCTCGGTCCGCTCCCGCATCAGCGGGAACAACAGCACGTCACGGATGGAGGGCTGGTTGGTCAGCAGCATGACCAGGCGATCCACGCCGATGCCCAGCCCGCCCGTCGGCGGCATTCCGTGTTCCATGGCCGTCAGGAAATCCTCATCGATCTCGAGCGCCTCGTCGTTCCCCGCCGCCTTCTCGCGCGCCTGCTGTTCAAACCGTTGCCGTTGGTCGATGGGATCGTTCAGCTCAGTGAACGCGTTGCCATGCTCCCGGCCGACGATGAACAGCTCGAAGCGGTCCGTGAACCGCGGATCCTGCGCGTTTTTTCGCGCCAGCGGGGACACCTCGACCGGATGACCGTACACGAAGGTCGGCTGAATGAGCTTGTCCTCGACCTTCTGCTCGAAGAACTCGTTGACGATGTGCCCGTATTCCATCCCCGGGGTGATGTGCACCCCGTGCGCGGCCGCCAGCGCCCGCGCCTCCTCCGTGGAATGGACGCTCCAGAAATCGACGCCGGTGTGTTCGCGGATGAGATCGACCATGTGCCGGCGCGCCCACGGTCCGCCGAGATGCACCACCTCGTCCCCGTAGGGGATGTCCAGCGTGCCGTTGACCTCCTGCGCGACGTAGCGGATCATGTCCTCCGTCAAATCCATGATGTCGTGGAAGTCTGCGTACGCCTGATACAGCTCCAGCATCGTGAACTCCGGATTGTGCCGCGTGGACACGCCTTCGTTCCGATACACCCGCCCGATCTCGTACACCCGTTCCAGGCCGCCGATGATCAGCCGCTTCAGATGCAGCTCCAGCGCGATCCGCAGGTGCAACGTCATATCCAGCGCATTGTGATGCGTCACAAAGGGCCGGGCGTGGGCACCGCTGGCCACCGTATGCAGGGTCGGCGTCTCCACTTCCAGGAAGTCCCTGTCATCCAAAAAGCGGCGCATCGCCTGCACGATCTTCGACCGGGCGATGAACGTCTCGCGGACATCCGGATTCACAATGAGATCCAGATACCGTTGCCGGTAACGGCGTTCGACGTCCTTCAGACCGTGCCACTTCTCCGGGAGCGGCCGGAGCGACTTGGCGAGCACCGTGACGGACTCCGCCAGCACCGTGATCTCGCCCCGGTGGGTCCGAAACACCGGACCTTCCACCCCCAGGAAGTCGCCCAGATCCAGCAGTTGAAACACCTCGTACATATCCTGCCCCAGGACGTCGTACTTGGCGTAAATCTGAATGCTCCCCGTGCGATCCTGAAGGACGGCAAACGTCGCCTTTCCGTGGCCCCGACGCACCATCATGCGGCCGGCGATCCGCACGCGCAGCCCAATTTCATCCAATTCTTCTTTGGACTTGTCCGCCCCAAACGCCAGAATTTCGGCCGCGTGATGGGTCACTTCGTAACGGTGCCCAAACGGATCGATCCCGCGGGATTCCAATTCCCTCAGCTTATTGATACGCGTCTGATACAGGTCCCGCTCGTCCACAACTCACCTCTCCAGTCCAACGAAACGGACGAGGTCGTGGAGCTTCCCACCCTCGCCCGTCACAACTCAGTCTGATGTTCATCATACCACGAAGCCTGTCCGCCTGCGGACACGCCGGCGGGACGAAGTGCCTCAACCGGCGGTGATCCGCCGTCCGCTCACGGACGGTCAGCGCTTGATGCTGAGGATCTTGAACTGAATTGTCCCGGCCGGAACCGCGACTTCCACCACCGATCCGATGGACTTGCCAAGCAGCGCGCGCCCCACCGGAGATTCGTTGGAGATCTTGTTGCTCGCCGGATCCGCTTCGGCGGACCCCACGATGGTGTATTCGACTTCTTCGTCGAACTCGATGTCGCGCAGCCGCACCGTCGATCCGATGCTGACCACGTCGGTGTTCACGTCGTTGTCCTGGATGATGCGCGCGTTGCGCAGCATTTTTTCCAGCGTCATGATTCGCCCTTCGATGAAGGCTTGTTCATTCTTCGCGTCTTCATACTCGGAGTTCTCACTGATGTCACCGTAGCTGATGGCGAGCTTGATCCGTTCCGCCACCTCGCGGCGCTTCACGCTCTTCAGGTGCTCCAGTTCCTCCTCAAGTTTCTGCAGGCCTTCCGGCGTCAGCAGGACTTCCTTGTCAGCCATTCAGGTCTCTCCTTTGCAACCGCTGTGATACCCCTTGTACATATGCCATGGTGACATCTGAATATTCTTGTCCCTCAGTGTGAAAACACTGCCAGTACCGAAAGCGTACTAACAGTGTTGCGATCACGGGTCGGTTGCGTCGTCTATGCGCAATTATAGAGAGCGGTCCCCGGGATGTCAACGCATTCATGTGCAGCCAAAGACCGGTAGTTGTAAAACTCTCTTAAAGTTCCGGTGAGAAGAATCAGCCAAATTCATCCGGTCGTACCGGTCAATCCCCGCCTTTGTCCATTGACGATGCCGGCGTCGATCCCGGCGTCACACGTCGCCCCGGCCGTGATCGCCACCCGGGTCCTCCCGTTGGCGCGCTTCCGCCCCCGGCGCCATCGCTCCGCCCACCTGCGGCGAGGTCCCGAGCAGTTCCGCCTCGGTCACCTGCAGAATCTCGGTCAGCCGCTGTACCAAGGCGGGCGTCGGCGCGCGCGTCCCCCGTTCCAATCCGCCGATGATGGCGACACTCACGCCGGCGGCGGCCGCCAATTCCGCCTGGGTCCAATGCTTCAGTTTGCGGTACGCCCGCAACCGCCTAGCAAATACGTCCGACATCGCGCACCCCCCCGTCCTTGGCCATCGCGTCCGCCATTTCCCGAACCGTCCGTCCGCCGGGCCCGCGCAGCCCCGGCGCCAGGTCCGCCAACGGAATGAGGACAAAGCCGCGCGTCCACATCCGCGGATGCGGGATCTGCAACGTACGAAAACAAACGTACTCCCGGTCGTACAAAAGAATATCCACATCCAGCGTCCGCGGCCCGAACCGGACCTCGCGGACTCTGCCGAACCGCTGTTCTATCGCGTGGAGCGCGCCGAGCAGAGGCAGCGGGCGCAGGGTGACCTGCATGCGCACCACCAAATTCAAGAAATCGGGTTGCTGCAGATACCCGACCGGCCGCGTTTCATACACTCGGGAACAGGCCACCGGCCCCACCGCCATGCGCTGCAATTCATCCAAGGCGCCGAGCAGGTTGCGCACACGCGAGCCCTGATTGCTGCCCAGACCCAGGTACACCGTGTGCAGCGCCGGATCACTCCCGCACATCCCGGATGGCCTCCACCATTCTGCACGTTCTCACCGTCGCCAAAACATCGTGGACACGGACCATCTGCACCCCTGCGGCGACCCCCCAAGCCACCGTCGCGAGCGAGCCTTCCAGACGGTCGGCAGGGCTCGTCCCCAACGTTCTGCCGATCACGCCCTTGCGACTCGTGCCCAGGAGCACCGGCCATCCCAGTGAACAGTATTCGGAGAGGCGGCGCAAGATCTGAAGGTTTTGCTCGTACGTCTTGGCAAATCCGATCCCCGGGTCGATCCACAGCTTGTCCTCCGCGATCCCCGCTTCCAGGCAGCGGGCGACGCCTCTCCGCGTCTCCTCCATCAGGACATCAAACGCCCGCTCGGGGGCAGGTTCCGGACGGTTGTGCATCCAGATGTACACACAGCCGGCGTCGGCCACGACCTGCAACATGCGGGGATCGGCCAAGCCGCCCCAGACATCATTGATGATGTCCGCCCCCAACTCGAGGGCCCGCACGGCCGTCGACGCCTTGAACGTGTCCACGGAAACCGGTACGGGCGCGTGCGCGCACAGCTCCCGCAGGACCGGTTCCAACCGCCGCCACTCTTCGTCTTCCGGTACCGGCGTGTGCCCCGGGCGGGTGCTCTCCGCGCCGACGTCAATCACGTCCGCGCCTTCCTCCACCAGACGGTACGCGTGCGCGATGGCATCCTTCGGATGGTAAAACCGTCCCCCGTCCGAAAACGAGTCCGGCGTCACGTTGACGATCCCCATCACCAACGTCTTGGACGGCGTCCCGCCGCCTGTCAACCCATCCCGCCGATTCCTCTCCGGCACATTCTCCACCTCCCTGCCGGCTCACTCGGACGGCATCAGAGCTGACAACTCCTCCGCCGTGAACGTGTACCGGCTGTTGCAAAAGTGGCAGACGACCTCGGCCCCACCCTGGTCCCGGATCATCCCCTCCAGTTCGGCGCGGCCGAGGCTCCGCAGGACAGACGCGATGCGATCCCGTTCGCAGGTGCACCGGTACATCACCCGGCGCCGCTCCAACACCTTCGCACCCGGCAACACCCGCTCCAGCAGGTCCTCGGCCGAGGCCCCGGTTTTCAGGATGTCCGTGACACTCCCGAGCCCCGCCAGGCACTGTTCCACCATTTCCACATCCGCCTCCGTGTGACCGGGCATCAGCTGGACGATGAACCCGCCCGCCGCCAGGACGGAGTGGTCCGTGTCCACCAGCACCCCGGCCCCGACCGCCGACGGTGTCTGTTCCGAGACCGCGAAGTAATACGTGAAATCGTCGCCGATCTCCCCCGTCTGCAGCTCCGCGCTGCCCCGGTAGACATCGCGCAACCCCATGTCGCGCATCACGTACAGCATGCCGCGGCCGACGGCCGTGCCCACGTCGAGCTTCCCCAACGCGTTGTTGGGGAGATGCACATGCGGATGTTCGACATACCCCCGCACGTGCCCCGCCGCGTCGGCATCGACGACAATCTTGCCGAGCGGTCCGTCTCCGTCCACCTGCAGCGTCAACCGTTCCGCGTCCTTCAACAACATGCCCATCATCGCGCCGATGCTGGCCGTGCGGCCCAGCGCGGCCGTGGCCACGGGCCATGTTCCGTGCAACCGCTGCAGCGTGTTCACCAACTCCGTCGTCCGGCATGCGAAACCGCGGACCGGCCGTCCCGGCACGGTCGCACGAACCACCACGTCTTCCGCCGTCATCCCAGCGCTCCTTTCCATCCTGCCCGCGCCACGCCAGGCGGTGTTTCGGCTCCTCTCTACACTTCGCAGCCGACGATGGCCACGGACAGCTCCTTCGCCAAGTCCAGGTCCACCGGCGGTTGCACCGGTTCCCCCGTCGGCCCCTCCAGCAACCGCACCACCGGCCTATGGGTTTGCCGGCCCGTGCTGTGTACCACCACGCCCTTGAAGCCGTTCGACAGCCGCACCGTCATCCCGACCGGATAGACGGCAATCGTGCGAATGAACGTCTCGATCACGCGCGAATCGAACAGGGTCCCGTTTCCAGCCAGAAGCATCTCGTAGGCGTCGTGCGGCAGATAGCCGGGCCGGTACACCCGGTTGGCTGTCAGCGCCTCGTACACGTCTGCCACCGCCGCGATGCGCGCGAACAGATGTGTGTCCGCCCCCACCCGTCCGTGCGGATACCCAGACCCGTCTATCCGCTCATGATGGTGCAGGGCGATGATGGTGGACGCCGAGGCCAGTTCACCCGTCTCCTGCAGCAGTTCATATCCGTACACGGTGTGCAGTTTGACCGTCTCGTACTCCTCATCCGTCAAGCGCCCGGGCTTTTTCAGGATGGATTTGGGGACCCGCAGTTTGCCGACGTCGTGCAGCAGCGTGCCGAGCCCCAGATTCACCAGGTCGTCGTGCGAGAGGCGCAACCCGATGCCGAGCCCGAGCGCATACAGCGTCACATTCACCGAGTGGTGGTACAGCTCCCCGTCGGTCAGATACACGTTGCCGAAATGTTGCCCCACCTGCCCAAGGTCGCGCAATTGGGCGATGATCTCCTCCACCAACGGCCGCAGCCGTCCTCGCACGCGACTGGGCCGGATACGGTGGGGCGAGGGGGGCGAGGCGAGCTCCGTCAATGTGTCGTACGTGGCGGCCAACACCCGCTGCCGCATCTCCGGGGTGATTGGCTCCGCCGGTTCGATGTCGTCCGTCCGGTCATCTTCGATACACACCGATGAGATCCCGAGCGCCAGCAGTCGATCCACCCAGTGAGGCGTCAGCGTCACCCCGCGCGCCAAGAGCACGCGTCCGCGCTCGTCCAGAATGTGTCTGGCCAGAATCCGGTTCGGTTCGATGGTGCGCAGCGACACCCACCGCAAGCAAACCCCTCCTGCTCCCAGCCGGCGGTCCCGACAGACCGCCGGTTCTCCCGCCCGTGGATGGCACGCGCCGAGAACGAGGAAAGGACCCCCGAAGAGATTCGAGGGCCCCCTTCCCACGCGTGCTCACGACTCCATCAACGCGCGGATCTCCTCTTCGTCGACCGTCTCCTTCTCCAAGAGCAGCTGTGCCAGCGCCTCGAGTTTGTCCCGCCGCTCCGTCAGGATTTGTTTCGTCCGCTGATGACAGGATTCGACGATGCGTTTCATCTCCTCGTCGATCTCGTAGGCGACGCGATCGCTGTAGTTGGGTTCGAGGGAAAGATCGCGGCCGAGGAAGACCTGGCCCGTCCCCTGGCGACTCCCGAACTGCATCGGTCCCAGCCGCTCGCTCATCCCGTATTCGGTGACCATTTGACGGGCGATCCCGGTCACGCGCTGCAAGTCGTTCGACGCACCGGTGCTGATTTCATTGAACACGATCTCTTCGGCGACCCGCCCGCCCAAGAGCCCGCAGATGCGGTCGAGCATCTCCTGCTTGGTGGCGAAATAACGGTCTTCCTTCGGCAGCGTGATGGTGTATCCGCCCGCCATGCCGCGCGGGATAATGGTCACCTTGTGAACCGTCTCGCCGTTTTGGAGAAAGTATCCCACCACCGCGTGACCCGCCTCGTGATAGGCGACCAGCTTCCGTTCCTTCTCCGACATCACGCGGCTGCGCTTTTCCGGCCCGGCCATGACGCGGTCGATGGCCTCGTCGATGTCCTCCCAGGTGATCTGGGACTGCTGTTTGCGGGCCGCCAGCAGCGCCGCTTCGTTCAGCACGTTTTCCAGATCGGCACCCGTGAACCCGGGAGTCCGCTTGGCGATGACGTCCAGTCGCACGTCCGGCGCGAACGGCTTGTTGCGCGCGTGGACCTGGAGGATCTCCTCCCGCCCCTTGACGTCCGGGCGGTTAACGACAATCTGCCGGTCGAAGCGGCCCGGCCGCAGCAACGCCGGGTCCAGGATGTCCGGACGGTTGGTCGCCGCGATGATGACAATGCCTTCGTTCGCCGCGAAACCGTCCATCTCCACCAGCAGTTGGTTCAGCGTCTGCTCGCGCTCGTCGTGGCCCCCGCCGAGTCCCGCCCCGCGGTGGCGACCAACGGCGTCGATCTCGTCGATGAAGATGATGCAGGGAGCGTTCTTCTTGGCGGTCTCGAACAGGTCGCGCACGCGCGAAGCGCCGACGCCGACGAACATCTCGACGAAATCGGAGCCGCTGATGCTGAAGAAGGGTACGCCTGCCTCACCGGCCACGGCGCGCGCCAACAGCGTCTTCCCGGTTCCTGGCGGGCCGACGAGCAGGACCCCTTTCGGGATCCGCGCGCCCAAGGCCGAGAAACGTTTGGGGTCCTTCAAGAATTCGACGATCTCCTCGAGTTCGGCCTTTTCTTCATCCGCACCGGCAACGTCGCGGAACGTCACCTTCCGTTTCTCCTCCGAGTACAACCGGGCCCGGCTCTTGCCGAAGTTCATCACGCGGCTACCGCCGCCCTGCGCCTGGTTGAACAGGAAGAACATGAGAATGAGGATGAAGATGAACGGCACGACCGATTCGAGGACCTGAATCCAGACGGACGCCTTCGGTTGCGCCTCGTTGACGACGTCGAGTTTGTTGTTGACGAGAAAATCGGATACATCGTGGTCGAGCAAGGCGCGCGTGGTGAACTTGGTGTCGTCCGTCAACGTGCCGTCGATGGTGGCCGTCAGACCTTCGGGTGTCACATAGACCTGGCCCTTGACCTCGTGGTTCTGAACTTTATTGACGAACTCCGTGTAGGAGAGGACTTTCCGGGTGTGATCCTGACCGGTGATGTAGTCCACAACGCCCACGATGAGAAGCAAGATCAGGACGTAGAAGACAATGCTGCGGTAGAACCTGTTCATGCCTTACCTCCTCCCGGCCATGGCGCCCTCATTGTATCATACCGCGCACCCGCTCCGATAGCGGCGACGGACACAGATCCGGCCAGGATCTCAGCGTTCGTACACCTCGGGTTTGAGGACACCGACATAGGGGAGATTTCGATAGCGCTCCGCGTAGTCGAGCCCGTATCCCACAATGAACTCGTTGGGCACGACAAACCCCCGGTAGTCTGCCTCGATCTCCATCTTCCGCCCCTCCGGCTTGTCGAACAATGCGGCCACCTTGACACTGGCCGCCCGCCGGTGCAGCAGCACTTCTTTCAGATAGGCCAGCGTGAGCCCGGTATCGATGATGTCCTCGACGATGACGACGTGACGCCCCTCCACGGGCCGTTCCAAATCTTTTAGGATCCGCACCACGCCCGAGGACTTCGAAGCGGCCCCGTAACTGGACGTCGCCATGAAATCCATCTCGAGCGGGATGGTCACGCGTTTGACGAGGTCTGCCATGAACAGAACGGCGCCCTTGAGGACGCAGATAAAGAGCGGATTCTTGCCATCGTAGTCCGCGGACAACTGCCGGCCCATGCGATCAACACACGCGAGGATCTCCTCCTCGCTGAACAGAACCTTCTCCAAATCTGGATGCATACAAGCCTCCCGTGTCTTGCGAAGTCCCTCATCTGCCCATCCGCGCCTCACCCCGGCGGCATGAACGCCCGGACGGCCTCGGGTGCCCGGACCGTGTCGATCCGCCATCCCGGCCCGGCCTCCGGATCGAGCAGCCCGTGGCGGGCGCGCGACAAGCCGGGGAGCCAGAGGATCTCGCCTTCCCGCGCAAACCTGGGCCAACCCGCGCGCAGGGAACGCGGGACCTTGGCGTCGACGAACACGTCCTGCACCTTTTTCGTGCCGGTCAGGCCAAGAGGCGCGATGCGCTCTCCGGGACGACCCGGCCGCACCTCCACGGTGGGCCACTGTGGAAGCAGAAGGGTCCACGGTGCCACGTGCACCCCTTCTCTCCCGTGCCACGCGCGGCAGACGAATCGCCATTCGGCCCGCCCCGCGGCCGGGAGACACAGTTCCGCGCCGTCCGCCAACCGCCACTCCACCGGGGAAAACGTGGACACGTCCGATATTGGGCAAGCGTGTGACTGCGGCTCGACGTGCAACTGGCCGTAGGACCGGCGCACCACCCAGCCGCCCGGCAGGTGCACCGCAGCCGATGGCCGGCCTTGCACGCACAGCCGCCGCACGCTTTCGATGTGCGCGAACGTCCAATCGAGAACGGGGTTCCCTCTGGAGGTTAAACAATACAATAGTATTTTAATCGCCCGCCGTTGTAAAGCGACAGGCTCAGCCGCGAGCGCCGCGACGTCCACCGTCGCGCCGCCCGCCTCCAGGGTGCAGCAACGCTCGAACACGCGCCGGCCCTCCGCTTCCAAGTGGGCATCCTCGTCCTGGACGCCGAGGGCGGCCCTGGCGACCGTGGCGGCGATCCGCGGTTGGCGCTCCCGCAAGCGCGGGATCACTTCGTGGCGCAGGTAATTGCGCAGCGGATCCGTGAACCGGTTCGTCTCGTCCTCGACGTGGCGGAGGTGGTGCGCTTCTGCGTACGCCTCGATGTCCCGGCGCTCCACGCCGAGCAGCGGACGCACCCACGTCAGCCCGCCGTCGTCCGCGACGGGGCGAATGCCCCCCAGTCCCCCCAGGGACGCGCCCCGCGCCAGCCGCAACAGGATGGTCTCCAATTGGTCATCCGCATGGTGCGCGAGCCACACCCGCTCGGCCCCAAAGCGCTTGGCCGCCCGCCGGATGGCTTGGCGCCGGACGCGGCGGGCGTCCGCTTCCAGGCCCCGGCGTTCGCGGCTGGGGATGGATTCCACAGACACCCGTTCCACGGATGCAGGAATCCCCCATGCCCGCGCCAGTTCCGACACGAACCGGGCATCCTCGTCCGCGGCCGCCCGCAGCCCGTGGTGCACGTGCACCACCCGCAGTGCCACGCCATGCCACGGCTGCAGCAGCCACAACGTGTGCAGCAGCACCACGGAGTCCACGCCGCCCGAAACCGCCACGAGCCACGGCCGCCCCGCCCCGCGGTCCACGGCGGCCCAATCTGCGCACGCCCGTCGCACGGCCTCCGTCACGCGCCGCCCCGGCGCACCTGGAACCACCTGGGGTCCCCCCTTTGCCATCCCGCCAAACCGCCCGCGCGGCGGGTGTCCTCGCTTCTGCGGCGATCATACCACGGGGAAACCGCCCGGGCGTACACCCCTCGTCCCACGGCGGCGTGACGCCCCCGCGACCCTGCCGCGGCATCACCGCAGCCAGCCGAGAGACGTCAGCCAAGCACAGGCGGTCGACGTCAACGCGCCGATGAGCGAGATCCACATCAGCCACTCCGTCCAGTCCCGGCCCCGTTTCCGCCCAGCCCCAGGGCCCCGACCCGCGGCGACGGAGGCGGATGCGCCTGCGACCGCCGGCCGGCCCCTGGAAGCGGTTGGGTGCCCAGGGGCGGTTGGAACGCGCGGCCCGGGTCGGGCCGGCCGTGCCGCAGCCTGCCGACACCAGGCTGCGGCGAACTGCCGCGCGTCCATCCTGCCCGCGAGCGCCTGCTCCAGCAATGGGCGCACGCCCTCTGGCCACCGGCGGATCCCTCGGCGCAGCCATGACTGACGTTGGGCCGGCGTCTGCCCGGTCAACGACACGGGCGGCGCCAGCCCGCCCAAGCAGATGACGATGACCAGGGCCAACGCCGTCACGTCGTACGACGGTTCCGCCCGCCGGGTGCCCAGGCCCCAAAACGCCCGGTCGTAGTACGGGGTGAATTGCCGGACGGACCGCCCGAACGGCGTCACCCCGCCCGCGTCCACAAAGCGCACGTGCGGCGGGTCCCCCGCGATCACGATGTTGTCCGGTTTCAAATCACAGAAGGCGTACCCCGCGGCGTGGAGCTCCGCCAACCCTTCGGCGATGCCACGCACCACCGCGGCGGCCGCGTGGCCGGTCAGCCGGGCGGCCGCTTGGGACAGGGGGGTCCCCGGGATCCACTCCATGACATAAAAAAAGGCCGATGGGCCGTGATCATCAATCCACATCGGCTTCGGGAAGGTCCCCGACACACGGTGGAGACGCTCCAACACCGCCCACTCCAAGGCGATGTCGGAGGCGTTGGGGCAGACCTTCACCGCGGCGAGGCCCCGGCGCGTGCGCACCAGGTACACCTCGCCGTTGGCCCCGGTGCCGAGCGGGCGTTCCACCTGAAACGGCTCGCCGGTCCACTTGCCCACCACCCAATCGCCGCACTGCACACAGGCCAACTCCTCACGTCACGGCGCGACCGCCTCGTCGCCCCAACGGCGCACCGGCTGGTCGTCCGCCGTCGGCGGACGGTCTTCCTCGTCCCGCCCGCGGATCTCGTCGAACAGCGCCAGCCCCCGCTCGATGGCGGGCCCCGTCGGCGTGCCCCCGCGCGCCACCAGCATGTTCTCCAGCGCTGTCACGTTCAATTGTTCGGAGAACGGCTGAACCAGGCGGACCGGCTCATCTCCGCTGCCGGGGAACGCCAGCACGGCCACCCGGGATTCCCCTTGCCGGGCCTGGAGGGAGAAGGCCAGATCGCGGATCGCCTCCCGCACCGTCGCCATCTTGTCCTTCATGCTCGCGCTGGTGTCGACCGCGACCACCACGTGCAGGGACAGCTCCTCCTCCAACTTGTCCACCACCTGCATCACGCGCGACCGCTCCACCGGAGGCAGATCCTCGGCCGACTTGCCCATGACCTGCATCAGCTCCTGGTTGACCACCTGCTGCAACGTCATCTGCACCGTCTGCTGCGTCATCATCTGCGCGGTGGCCGACAGCAGCGACGGTTCCACCACTCTGCACATGCCGCCCCCCGCGTCGGCGATGGACATCGCCTCCTCGCGCCCGTGGCGCCCCATGTCTCCCTTGTCGACGACGCCGATCACGTTGACCACCACGCCCCGGCGGCGCGCTTCGGCCGCGGCGGCGACCGGATCGATCCCGACGTTCGAACACCCGTCGGTGATCACCAACAATTGCCGGATGACGGCTTGCTGGCCTCCCAAATCTTCCACCCCCCATACGGACTAGTAGCCAGTATGGACGGATTTTTCGGGCGTCATTCCGGCGGTCACGCCCCGCGGCGCTTTTCTTGGCGAAGCCCGCTGATATTCGGCAGGGAGATGGCCGCCCACTCCGGTTGATGAGCGGACACCAATGCCACCATCACCGTCATGTCGTCCCGGATCTCCCCGTGGTTGAGCCGGACGGCCGATTCCAGAAGCGTGTCCGCAATGGCCTGCGGATCGGTCGTCTCCAACTGCGCGATCCGGTGTTTCAACCAAGCCTCCTTGTCCTCCGTGTGCTGCGGCGCGTCGTAGACGCCGTCGGACACGAGGATGAGGATGTCCCCTGCCTCCAACTGTTTGACGATGGACTGGACCTCGATGTCCCGCAAGATGCCGATGGGTACGCTGCTGCCGCTGATGGTGTGCACGTCGCCGCCGCGTTTGATGAAGCAGGGCACGGACCCGATCTTCAGGAATTCCGCCCGTGCGCTGTACAGATCAATCAAGGCCATGTCGAGGGTGGTGAACACCTCGTCGCGGGATCGCAACAAGAGGGCGGAGTTCACCGTGCGCACCGCCAACCGCTCGTCGAACCCCGCCTGGAGCAGGCGCCCCAACAGGTCAATCGCGGCTTTGGACTCGCGCTGCGCACGTTCACCGTTGCCCATGCCGTCGCTGACCGCCACGGCGTACCGGCCGTTGCCGATGTCGAGCGCGGTGCACGAGTCGCCGGACACGGTGCGGCCGTCCCGGGCGACGGTGGCCACAGCGGTCTGGACGTCGAACAGGCGCGCGGACCGGAACACGGCGCGGCAGGGACCGGGCCCTTCGCTCACCTCGTGCACGGTGATGTGCTCGCCGACGATGCCGGACAGCAGCGGGGCGATGACCCGGGCCGAGTTTTCGTGCGCGCCCTGGGACGGCTGCGTGACCTCCACCTCCACCTTCCCCGGGTCGAGGCTGACGATGTGCACATCGTCCACGTACAGCCCCAGCTGCTCGAGGGCGGCCAGGATCTGCTCTTCGCCCCACAGCGTGGACTCGTTGCGCCGGTCGATCTCGTGTGCCACGGCCCGGATCACCTCCGCCACGCCGGCCAACTGCTGGGAGACGAGCTGCCGTTGTTCGTTGAGCTTCGCGAGCCACTTGGCGTCCCGGTCGGTGATCTCCAGGTTTTGGCGCAGCATGGACATCATCGTGTCGAGACGGACGCAGCGCTCCCGGAGGTCCGGCGTCGCCGGCGCGAAACGCGATCCGTCCGCTTCCAGGCGCTCGAGGGTGTGCGCGATGGCCTGATACGTGAGATACGCCTCTTTTCCCCAGCACTTCTCGCGCCGCGAGCAGGCCTGGCAGACCGTCGTGGCCACCCGGCCCACGGTGTGGTCCATCAACTGCTGCGCGGAAGCCGCCGGGCTGGCGCCGCCCTCGGCGAACGTGGCCGACAATTCGTCGAACACCTTTCCCAGGCCGTCGACCCGCTCCCACAGCAGTTTGCGCACCCTGCGCGCGTGAGCCCGCTCCGACTCCCGGTGTTCCGCCGTTCCCGGGACGTAGGAGGCCAATTCGCGCCGTAGCCGCTGTGGAGTGAACAGGAACAGCAGACAGGCGACACCGCTCGCCAGCGCGCTCGCCTCGGCCGCCGCGAAGCTGTTCGCGGCAGCCGCGCCGAGCAGCACGGAGCTGCCGGTGAACGCCACCGCTCCCCACAGCCGGCCCGCCTCCTTCAGGACGCCGGCGAGCAGTCCCGCGAAGGCCAACACCGCCACATCGGCCAGCCCACTGGTGTGGTGGACCACCGCCAACGTGCCCGTGACGACCGCCGTCGTGGTGGCCACCCCCGCGCCTCCGGCGGAGGCCATCAACAACACCAGCCAGTCCACCGCGACGCCTGCCACCGGTATGCCGGCGACCGTGAGGCCTGCCAGCCCGGTGATGACCGATCCCATCAGGATGGAGATGCTGACCCATTGTTCGAATCGCAGGGTGCGGCCGCCCGCATGGCCGGTGAAGATCGGCATGCACTGAATGAAGATGAGGGCCAGTACCGCCGCCAGGGCGCCGTCGGCGAACGCGATCATCAGATCATAACGGGTCCACACGGTTCCGACCGCGGCCAGCCGGGCGGTGGTATCGACGGCGCCAGCGATGAACGGCGCCCAGTGCAGGTCGGGCGGCCGGCGCGGAGACACAGCCTTGCGGCACAACAGGTACAACGCCATGTCGGCGGCGAGCAACCCGGCAGCTCCCAGACCGCCGCGTGTATAGGCGCCGGCCAGTGCCGCCAGCGCAGGCCAGCTGCGCCGGATTCCCAACAGTTCCACCAGCACGGCGAAGTACGCCACGGCAAACGGCGAGATCACGTGTTCGATGTCCGCGCGGCCGAGCAGCAACGCCAGCAGCAACAGCGCTCCCGTACGCACCCACCATGTCCGCGCCAGGGGCATCGCTTGCGACGGGAACGAACCCTTCAGGAGGTTCTTCCCCTTGCCCGTCACCACGACTTGGTAAGCCATCGTTCCTTCCCCCTCTGTGAGGTGTAGGGCCATTATACGGAGAGGGAATGGGTGGATTTTGTCAGTTCGCGGTGTCGAATGAAAGAAATGTTCCGACACTTATCGCCGCCGATGTGCTCGAGCCGACACCGTTCCCGCGATGGGGACGGGGCGGCGTGTCGCTCCCGGGCGATCCGCGCGGTGCCGGACAAAGTTTTTTATAATGGACCAAAAACCTTTGCGGAAACGGGGCATCAATGATGGAACAGGGATTTCCTGAAGAGAAGGCGCGCATGTCGTGGGAGACGTTTTTTGCCACCCAAAGCCGGGTGATGGCGCTGCGTTCAACGTGCCGCCGGCTGGCGGTGGGGTGCGTGATCGTCCGCGACAAGCGGATCATCGCCAGCGGGTACAACGGGTCCATCCGGGGGGATGTCCACTGCCTGGACGTCGGATGCAAGATGGTGGACGGCCATTGCGTGCGGGCGATTCACGCCGAACAAAACGCCCTGTTGCAGTGCGCCCGGTTCGGCATCTCAACGGAAGGCGCGGACCTGTACGTGACGCATCTGCCCTGCCTGCAGTGCACGAAGAGCATCATTCAAGCCGGGATTCGGCGCGTGTATTACGAGGAGGTGTACCGTCCGGATCCCTATGCGGCGGAACTGTTCGAGTTCGCGGGGATCCCGGTGGAGCAGGTGCACAGCGACCTCAACGCCCTGTTGCGCGCCCTCGCCAGACAGGAGCATGGACTGGATCTCCCCCATATACATAAGTAAACGCCTGCCATCCGGGTTGGGCGGGCGTCAGCTCGGGAAAGCGAGGGGGAAGAGGATGCCAGAGTGGCTGTGCAGCCAACTTCGGAGGGCGTTCCTCAACCACGACACGCGCTCCATTCAAATGTTGAACCAAGCCTTTTTTCGTTACCGGAACACCAAGGGCCTCACGCAGCCGTGATCACGGTCGCGCAGGCCCTCACGCATCGCCGGCTCGGCGCCGGCCCTGTGCCGGCGCGATGTCAGCCGGTCACGTGGAGCGTGGCGGCAATCCAGGTGCTGTAGCCGAAGATGCACGTGGACAGCAACAGCAATACGCTCCCGAACAGGTTCCGATCCCGCAGCAGACGGATCAGGCCCACCAAGGACATCACGGTAAACGCCAACAGGAAGACGGCAACCACCCAAGGATGCAGGTAGTGTTCCACCACGCCTCACCTCCGCCTCATCCGATTGCAACGTCCCAAGACCACGACAGCAATTATAATGAACCGGGCACGGATGGTCAAAATCGTCTGAAGCGCCAATCTGAAAGCGGTCTCAGGATTTTGGCGCGAGGAGCGTGCCGCGGAATTTTCCGACCACCCGCAACAGCACCTCCATGTCCACAGGTCCCAGCTGCACCTTGTACATATCGAGCGAAATATGGCAGCCGTCCCGATCATTGATGTCGTCGAACGCCAACATGACGCGCGTCCCGTCGCTCAACTCATACTCCAAATAGTAGCGTTCCACGGTGCCCTCCCCAGATGACGCGAGCGGGGCACCGCGGTGCCCCGCTCTGTATGTCTGCACGGTGTTCAGCCCCGGCGGCCGCCACGCCCGCCGCGCTTGGATTCACTCCGTCGAAGCGCCTGCAGCCGCTCCTCACTGTCCTTCATGAACCGCAGCAGTTTATCTTCGAACGACTGCCGGCTCCCGCCGCCATAGCGGCCGCCCGGCCGGCGCCGGCCGCCCGGGGACGGATTCGGGTTGTCCATCGCCTGCCGGATGGAGAGGCCAATCTTCCCATCCTTGTCGACGTGGATGACCTTCACCGTCACCGAGTCGTTGATCTTCAGATGGTCATGTATATCCTTCACGTAGTTGTGGGAAATTTCCGAGATATGCACGAGGCCCGTGACACCTCCCGGCAGCAAAACAAACGCGCCAAAATGCGTGATACCGGTGACCTTGCCCTCCAATTTGCTGCCGACCTCAATGGTCATAAAAAGGCGGTTCCTCCCTTAAGGTTTAAGACTCCCATCCATATCATACACAGATCCACGATGATGCATCAAGCGTCCCACTGCGGTGGCGTGCACATTCCCCGCTTCCACCGCCCCTGTCAGGGTTGTTTCTCCTGCACGTCGAACAGGACCTGGCCAGGCAAGGCCAGATTGTAATGGTCGCTGGCGTACCGCACGACGTACCGGTCATCCTGCAGTTGTTGAGCCTGTTTGGCCAAGCTGTCGTGCTGCTTCTGCAGAGCGGCCAGTTGCTGTTCCAGCTGCGCCTGTTTGGCGGAGAGCTGAGTCAACTGGGGCCGCTGCACGTGCCAGTAATGGTACGCCGCCCAAGCGCACACCGTGGCCAACATCAGGTAGCGGAGCTTGAATCTGCGCAGGGAACGCACCGACTTCTCCGCCGGCCCTCTGGAGGGAGTCCGGGAAGTGAGCGTAGCGATTTTTCCCACGACCATGGTCAGCCCCTTGATAAGGATTGGCGCGGCCGGTCAGTCCCGAACGCACTTTGATTTTACCCATTTCGACGCAGCCGTCCAAAAGTCCTCCCAATGGGTGTGAATGGTGTGGAAAATTCGCCTCATGAATGCGGTGTTCAGCAGGCGTTTCAAACCCGTGAGGCGGGCTGCAAGGCCGAGCAACCCAAACAGCGCGTCCTCCGCGCGGCAGAGCACCTGGTACACCAGGTGCAACAACCGCCACAGGAGGCGGAACCACAGCAGGACGGGAGCCACCAACAGCGCGTACACGGCGCGCCAGACCAGATGAATCAGTCCGCGGACCGCGCGGACGACGGCGAACGCGCTCCGGATGACCAGGGTGCGCACCGTCGCTCGGTACAACACGTACCCGGCGCCCAGCAGGAGAAACACGTACAGCCGGACGCGCCCGTCGTCGAAACGGAACACCAAATGGTACACCACAGCGGCCGAGACGAGCCAAAACAACAGGTCGAGCGCCGGGCGCATCCACCGGAACCACCGGCTGGCTCCCGTCACGGTGTTGTAGAGGTCAAACACAGTGCCCATCAACAGGCCGGCCGCCATCAGAGCCGTCAGGTAAGTCCACTGCGCCGCCATGGCGTTTACCGGAACAACCGCCCGACGACCCGTTTTTTCTGGGCCTGCTCGCTGACGTACGTCAGACTGGACACCGTGCCTTCAATCTCGACAATCCCCTGGTCCAAGTCCAGGTGTTTCATGTGCAGGTTGGTCCCCTGGATGGTCAACGGTCCGGCGGACGTCACGAGCGAAAACGCGTGGGCGTCGAAGCTCTCGACACTGGAGACACCGGTGACCTGCACCCACTTGCGGCCTTTGATGGAGATGTCGTGCGGCTCGGCAGAAGCCATGTGTCAGCCCCCCAACCTGTCCCGTCTCTGCTTCAGTGTATGATCCCATGCACCGGGATAGAACATCGCCGCCGGAGGCAGACAAGGAGGGGAGCGGAACCCCCCGGCGTCGTCACACCTGGGACAGACCGGATCCGGGTCGGCTGACCACAGCCCAAAACTCAATCAGATACGCGGCCACAACCATAAAAGACCGGCCCATGCGCCGGTCTTGGAATCGTCATTCTTCTTCGTCCTCCGCGTCCGCGTCCTCCGCCACCCCCGGCCCGGTCGAGCTCAACAGCTCGTACATCTCGCCGGCCGATTCCTTGCGCGGATTGTCCAACAACCGCAGCACTTTCACCTCGACCGTGCGATTTCCGTACCGGAGGGTGACGATGTCGCCGGGCGCCACTTCGGTACCCGCCTTGGCGACGCGTCCGTTCACCGAGACCCGGCCGGCGTCCGCCAACTCTTTGGCCACGGTCCGCCGTTTGACCAACCGGGACGACTTGAGGAACTTGTCGATCCGCAACTTACTTGGTCAGTTCCTTCAGGCGGTTGCCAGGCTTGAACGCGGGAACGGTGGACTCGGGAATCGAGATCACCTCGCCGGTCTGCGGGTTGCGGCCGGAGCGAGCGGAACGCTTGCGCGTCTCAAACGTGCCGAACCCAATGACCTGGACCTTCTCGCCAGCCGCCAGGGCCTCCTCGATGGCGCTGAACACGCTGTTCACCGCCGCTTCGGCGTCCTTCTTCTTCAGTCCCGTCTGCTCGGCAACCTTATTGATGAGATCCACTTTATTCACGTCTCAATGCCCCCTTCGTTGCATGTCAGACGATCTATTCGTCTTCTTCCCCGGAAATCCTGCTACCGTCGCGCCCCGAACGAGGAATTTCCGCGCCCGGGCGCCCCCGCTTTGGCCCGCCGCCACAGCGCGTCCAGGCGATCATCCGGGAGATCGGCCAGTTTCACCCCATCCGCTGCCGCGATGCGCTCCATCTGGCGGAAACGGGCGGCAAACTTCCGGGTGGCCTGAAGGAGCGCCCGGTCCATATCGAGATCGCAACGCCTGGCCAGATTGGCCGCGGCGAACAACAGGTCACCGAACTCCTCCTCCAGCCGATCCCGGTCCCCCCGCACCAACTCCTCGCGGAGTTCCGCCGCTTCCTCCTCGATTTTGTCGACGATGTCCTCTGCCCGCCGCCAGTCAAACCCGGCCTCGGCCGCCAGGCGCCCCGCCTGGACCGCCACCTGGGCCGGCGGGCGGGCCCATTTCAGGCGCGCCAAGGCGGACCCATCTTCGTCCTCACCCGCGTGCTCGCGCGCCTTGGCCGTACGCCACATCCGTTCGGCCTCCGCTTCGTCCTTCGCCGTCCCGTCGCCAAACACGTGGGGATGCCGCCGAATCAGCTTGTCCGCCAGGGCAGCATACACGTCCCGCAATGCGAAGGCTCCCTCCTCCGCGCCGATCTGCGCGTGGAGCAACACCTGCAGGAGGAGATCCCCGAGCTCGTCCGCGAGCGCGTCCGGATCGTCCTGATCAATCGCATCCGCCACCTCGTACGCCTCCTCGATGACGTAGCGGCGGAGCGACCGGTGTGTCTGCTCCCGGTCCCAGGGACAGCCCCCCGGCTCCCGCAGACGGCGGACCAGCCCCGCCAGGTACCACGGGTCTCTCCGCAGCGCCTCGTCCCCTGGCTCGGCCGGCGGGACGTACAGCGTGGTCACGTGGTCCACCCAGTCCACACGGTCGATCTCGTACAGCGGCATCCGTTCCATCCGCTCCTCACCCGGCACACCTGCGGCGCGCAGCAAGGTCACCGGATGGTCGTCCGGGTAGACCTCCATCAGCGTCAGCTTGACGTCGGATGCGACGGCGCGCTGAAACACCTGCGCGATGAGGGTGTGGCATCGGGGCTGCAGTTGGTCGGACCGCAGGACGGTGGCATCCAGCATCAGGAGGCCGTCAATCGGATCGACACCAAGTGCGCTCAACACCCCGTCGAGGAAACTCTGGCCCGGCCCCAGGACCACCTCGACCCCTTCCCCAGGTGCGGCCGCCAACAGATTGCGGACCGACTGTTCCGCCACGCCGGGGTGTCCGGGCACCGCGTACACCAGCCCGCCCGCGCGCTTCGCTTCGTCCAGCAGCGTGCGCGCGATGCGCGCGTACACCTGCGCAAACGTCTCTCCTTGCTCGTAATGGTCGTCCAGCGCCCGGAACTTCAGGCCTCTCCGGCGCAGCTCCGGAACGACAGGATGCATTGCCGTGCGCAAAAACACCGGCAAGCCGGCGCCGAGCAGTTCCAGGCTGCCGACCGGAACCCCCGCCCAGCTTCCCGGGCCGAGGCCTATGACGTGGATCTTCGGCATGGAAGCCCTCCTCGCGCAGCGTCCTTAAGTGCGCAACAACCCGAGCTTGGAACACCAGGCGGCCAAGCGCGGCCCGACCTTGGGCACCGCCTCCAGTTCAGCGCGGGACAGGGCGCCGCAGGCCGCCAAAGCCAGGAAGTAGATCAACCCCCCGCCCAGCACCATCGCCGCGGCGGCCACGGCCACCCATTCCCGCGGTTGCGACAGCCCGCCCCACATCATCCACTGGCGGCTCATGGCGAAAACGAACCCGCCCATGACGAAGGTGGCCAGTCCCGGGCGCACCGCCCAGTTCAACCAGTCGATTCGCACGCCGAGATACCGCCGGACGGCCCACAGGTTCAACAGGGTGGCCACGGCGTAGCCGAGCACCGTCGCCAGCGCCGCCCCGCGGATGCCTGAGCCGGCGACCCAGGCCAGGTTCCCCGCCACCTTGCAGGCGGATCCGGCGAGCAGGTGAAGGACCGGGAGGTACACCCATCCCGCGCCCTGCAAGACGGCGGCCAACGTGGTCTGAAGGCTGGCGAACACGGTGGCGAACGCCATCACCTGAATGACGTCGCTGCCCGCCGTGTCCTTGAACAGGGCCAGGTCCACAGGGCGGGCCAGGAGCGCCAAGCCCACCGCCGCCGGCAGCGACAGGAGTAAGGTGAGCCGGACGGCCTGGTCAACCCGGTCCTCCATCAACCGGCGGAAACCGAGCGTGAACGCCTCGGACACCGCCGGCATCACCGCAATGCCAATGCTGGATGCGAGCGTCGTCGGCAGCATCATCAGCTTGAACGCCCGGCCGGTGAGCAGGCCAAACTCCGCCGTCGCCGTGGCCTGGGGTTCTCCGGATTGCTTCAGCAAATTGACCACCGTCACCACGTCGACGTTGTTCATCAGCGGCACCACGAGCGCGCCGAGGCTGATGGGCAACGCGTAGTACAGCAGACGGCGGGCCGCCCCCGGGCGCGCTCCCGCCCGCCGGAGGCGATGATCGGCGCCCGTCTCGGGATGCCGTGTCACCCAATAATAACCGAGCAGCAGCAATCCGGCAAAGGCGCCGGTGACCGCGCCGAATGCCGCCCCGGCGGCCGCGGCCGCTTCGCCGTATCCCTGCCGCATCAGCCAGACCGCCATGACCAGGATGGTCGCGACGCGTACGAACTGTTCCACCACCTGGGACACGGCTGTCGGATACATCCATTGAAATCCTTGAAAATATCCCCGGAGCGCGCTCATCACGGGAACCAGCAAGAGCGCCGGAGCAATCGCCCGGATGGCCCAGGCGGCCCGCGCGTCCCCCGCGACCTTGGCCCACAGGTCGGCACCCAAAAAGAGGATGGCGAACGTCACCACCCCCGCCCCGGTCAGCATCCATCCGGCGACCCGGAGCGTGTGGCGGACCTCCGCATCCTCGCCGCGGGCCAATTGTTCGGAGACCAATTTGGAGACGGCGACCGGAAACCCGGCAGTGGCGATGGCGAGCAGGGTGGCATAGATGGGGTAGGCCATCTGGAACAACCCCATCCCGCTGTCCCCGATCACGTTCTGCAGCACAATGGTGTAGACAGAACCGAGCAGTTTGGCCACCATCGCCGCCCCGGCCAACAGCATGGCGCCGTGGACGAACCCTCGCTGCGGCGGCACGCCGAATCCCCCCTCGTGTCCAGCGTATCGCTAATCTATATGGACAGCCAGGGGAGGATAGTCCAGCGCCAAACAGAAAGGCCCGCTGGTCACAGCGGGCCGCTTGCTCCGGAAGAACTCACTGCTCCATTTGTTTTCCCAGGAAACCCGCCGCCGTCTCGCACAACTTCTTCTCCAGCTCGCCCATCTTCACGCCTTCTTCCCGGGACAGGAGGATGACCGCGCCGATGGGATCCCCCGCGGCGATGATGGGCGCGATCACGCGGGAGGTGAATCGTTCGCTCCGCTCGCGCACCACCGTGTACTCACCCGCCTGCGCATTGACGATGGTCTTGCGATCTTCCATCGCCTGCTCGACGTCGTCGCTGATGGGCTTGTCCAAAAAGTCCTTCTTGGGGGCGCCAGACACGGCAATGATGACGTCCCTGTCGGTAATGAGTGCGATATGGCCCGTCGAGTCCGCCAGGGATTCCGCATACTCTTTCGCGAAATCACCGAGTTCTCCGATCGGCGAGTATTTCTTCAGGATGACTTCTCCATCGCGATCGACAAAGATTTCTAAGGGATCTCCTTCCCGAATGCGCAGCGTCCGTCGAATTTCTTTCGGAATCACAACCCGGCCGAGGTCATCAATCCTCCGTACGATGCCTGTTGCCTTCAAATGTTGATCCCCACCTTTTTTATCCTGAAGTTGCAAAACCCTTCTCGCTCGCTCACCTCTGCACCGTGACTTCCCGCACAGACCTGGTACATGCCAGTTTGTGTCTGACGCCTCTGCGGATTCCTGACGTGCACTTATTATGTTGCGGCTTCCATCCCCGTATGCACCCCACGCCAAGGGCGGGCGTTACCGGCCAGGCGCAGCCGTGGGCGATCACAGGTCCCCTTCCGCCACCTTCAGCTGGATGTGCGCGGCTTTTTGGGCGTCCGCGTAAATCGCCTTCTCCTTGTCGTTCTGCGCCTGCGTCAGCAGCGTCTGCTTGATCTCATCCTTGGCTTGGTCGAATGGGATCTGGGTGCGCTTGTCCACGCGGATGATATGGTAACCGTACTGGGTGTGCACCGGATCGCTGATCTGGCCGATGGGCAGCGTCTTGACCGCCTTGGCAAAATCGGCATCAAACGAGGATACCGGCTGATCCGCGTACTGACCGTGATTGTCCTTCACGGCAGGGTCCGTGGAGTACTGATCGGCCAGCTTCTCGAAGTCAGCGCCCTGTTTCAACTTGGCCTCAATCTGTTTGGCCTGGTCCAGGGAGGAGACCAGGATGTGATGCACCGTCACCTGCAGATAATCGTCCTTGTGCTGATTGTAATACGTCTCGGCCTGTTGATCCGTGACCTGAAGGTCCTTGGTCTGGTCGAGCAGGTATTGCTGCAGGTATTGGCTTTTGAGCGCCAGCCTGGCCAAGTCGTCTTCGCTGACCCCGAGCGACTGCATCTTTTGCTTCACTTCGTCTGCGCTCTTGTACTGGGAGCCGACCAGCTCCTGAATCGCCTGATCCGCCAACTGGCGGGCCTGGGCGGGATCCGTCTTCACGCCGGTGAGCTGTTGGGCTTTGCCATACAAGTATTTATACCAGACCACATAGTAGGTGAGAAAATCTTTCTTGCTCTCCTGCTGTTGCAGCCCGGGCAGGACGACCTGCAGGTTGTACTGGCGGTCCAGCTCGTCCTTGCGCACCTCGCCGCCGGTATAGGTGGCGACCACGGGGCCGGTGTAGGCGGGTTCAGGCGGGATGGGCGCCGCGGCGGTGGCATTCTGCGTCCCCGTCGCATTGCCGGTCTGGTTGGCGGCCTTTCCCGGGCCGCCGCAACCGGCCACGAGCGCCACTCCGAGCAGGCATGCCACCAGCGCGTGCATTCGCTTATTTTGCAAATTCCTCGACCTCCCTGGCAGATTTGAACACATCCGCGAACGACTCCAGAAAGTTCAACAGCCGCTTGCAAAGCTCGCGATCCGATACCCCTTTGCTGCGGAACACCACCTGAAGGGAGCCGTTCGGGCGCTTCAGGTACTGGCCGGCATGCTGCTTGGCGAGGCTGAACAGACGGCCGTGATCGACCGCGGCCGTCATCTCGGGCCGCAGGCGGACCGCCACCTCTCCCCCTTGCGCGGCGATGGCCTCGACGCCGAAGCGGGCCGCGTAGCTCTTCATGCGCGTGACATCGAGCAGATTCATCACCGGCTCCGGCAGATCGCCGTAGCGGTCGATGAGCTCCTCCTCCAGTTCCTCGGCGGCCTCCGTGCTGCGCACGTACTTGAATTTCTTGTACATGGCGATCTTCTGGGCGGGATCCGAGATGTAGGTGTCCGGGATGTACGCCTCGATGCCGAGGTCGATGACCGGCTCGGGGACCTCCTGTTCCTGTTCGCCCCGGATCTCCTTGACCGCCTTGGCGAGCATGTCGTTGTACAGGTCGAAACCGACCGAATTGATGAAGCCGTGCTGTTCGGCACCGAGCAGATTTCCGGCGCCGCGGATGGCGAGATCGCGCATCGCAATCTTGAAGCCGCTGCCGAGTTCCGTGAACTCCTTGATGGCCTGCAGCCGCTTTTCCGCCACCTCCGTCAGCACCTTGTCGCGCTGATACGTGAAGTACGCGTAGGCGATGCGGTTGGAGCGGCCCACGCGGCCGCGCAGTTGGTACAGCTGCGCCAACCCCAAACGGTCGGCGTCATAGACAATCAGCGTGTTCACATTGGGAATGTCGAGCCCGGTCTCGATGATGGTGGTGGTGACGAGTACGTCGATCTCCCCTTCCAGGAAATCGAGCATCACCCGTTCCAACTGGTCCTCCGCCATCTGACCGTGCGCCACCGCGATGCGCGCGTCCGGGACGAGGCGCTGAACGCGTTCCGCCATGGCGTGGATGTTCTGCACCTGATTGTACACGAAATACACCTGGCCGCCGCGGTTGAGCTCGCGCTCTATGGCCTCGCGGACGAGGTCCTCGTGAAACTCCACCACGTACGTCTGTACCGGGAAGCGATTCTCGGGCGGCGTTTCGATGACGGACAGGTCGCGCACGCCGAGCAAGGACATGTGCAGCGTGCGCGGGATGGGCGTGGCGGTCAGGGTCAGGCAGTCGACGTTGGTCTTCAGTTGTTTGAGCCGCTCCTTGTGCGTGACGCCGAAGCGCTGCTCCTCGTCGACAATGAGCAGCCCCAGGTCCTTGAATTGCACCGATTTTTGCAACAACCGGTGCGTGCCGATGACGATGTCGATACTGCCGTCCTTAAGCCCCTTGATGACCGCGCTGGCCTCCGACTTCGTCCGAAACCGGCTCAGCACCTCGATGGTCACCGGAAACCCGGCGAATCGCTCCTTGAACGTCTCATAGTGCTGATGCGCCAGAATGGTGGTCGGCACCAACACCGCCACCTGCTTGCCGTCCATCACCGCCTTGAAGGCGGCCCGGATGGCCACCTCGGTCTTGCCGTAGCCGACATCGCCGCACAACAACCGGTCCATGGGCGTCGGCTTTTCCATGTCCCGCTTGATCTCCTCGATGGCGCGCAGCTGGTCCGGGGTCTCCTCGTACGGGAACATGGCTTCAAAGTCCTTCTGCCACGGCGTATCCGGAGAGAAGGCGTGGCCGCGCGAGGCCTGCCGCGCGGCGTACAATTTGACCAGGTCCTCGGCGATGTCCCGGACCGACCGGGACACCTTCTGCTTGACGCGGTTCCACTCGCCGCCGCCCAGGTGGTACAGCTTCGGCTCCTTGTCCTCGGCGCCGATGTACCGCTGCACCTGATCAATCTGGTCCACCGGGACGTACAGGCTGTCGTTGCCGGCGTACTGCAGGTGCAGATAGTCCTGGTGGCGGCCGTCGATCTCGAGCGTGCGGATGCCGAGGTACTTCCCGATGCCGTGGTTGACGTGCACCACGTAATCGCCGACGTGCAGCTCCTGATAGCTGCGGATGCGCTCCGCGTCGGTCATCTCCCGGCGGACCCGGCGCGCTTTCTTGCGGGACGGGAACACCTCCGTCTCGACGATGATCGCCAGCCGCTGCATCGGCAGCTCAAACCCGGAGGAGAGGCTCGCGACGAGGATCTGCGGCGTGCGCGACGGCGTGAAGGCGGTGGCGCGCACCGCCTCGATGCGGTAATCGGCCAGCACCCGCTCCAACCGGTCGGCCCGCTCCTCGGTCGCAGCCGTCAGCACCACGTGCGTCCCGCTGCGCTGCCAGCGCTGCACCTCGCTTTTCAGCACGTTCATCTGGCCGTGGAACTGCTGCATGGGCTTGGCCGCCACATTCCACACGAACCGGTGGCGATGCCCGCCGCTGCGGGCGAACATGGAGAACTCCACCCCGGCCATGCCGCGGTGTTCCCACACCAACTGGTACTGCGGCGGACGCTGCGTCCCCGACAACAACTCGCCCCGCAACAACCCGTTGGAGAGCCATTCCTGGAATTCCCGTTCCAACCCCTTCTGGCGCTCCTGCAGGCGTGTCGGCTCGTCCAGACAGGCCAACGTCCCGAACGGAAGGTAGTCAAACAGGGTGTGCACGGCCCCCGGGAACAGGGCGTCGTAGCGCAGCAGACCGGCGAAGGGTTGCCCTTCGGCGAGCCTCCGGATGTCCTCCCCGACGACCGTCTGCAGCCGCTCCCGGACCTCGAGGTCCGTGGCGAGGCGCACGCGTTCCTCAAGCGCCTTCTGCAGGCGCTCGGAAGCCTCCTGCATGCGGGCGGCGGGCACGAGGAAATCGAGCACCGGCCCAATCACGGCCTGCTCGAGATTGGCCTGGGAGCGCTGGGTATCGGGATCGAACCGGCGGATGGAATCCACCTCGTCGTCAAACAGTTCGATGCGCACCGGCATCTCTTCGGTGAGCGGAAACACGTCCAAGATGCCGCCGCGCACGGCGAACTGCCCCTTCGTCTCCACCATGTCGACCCGCTCGTATCCGCTCTGGACCAGGTTCCGCTGCACTTGCTCCAGGTCCGCCACATCGCCGGGCTTGACGACCCACTGCAGACTGCGCAGGACATCCCGCGTCATCACGGGCTGAACGGCCGATTGGATGGTCGCCACCACCACGGCCGGGCGGCCCTGCGCCAGGTGCTGCAGCACGTGCATCCGGTCCGCCACCGCTTCCCGGCTGTAGGCCAGCGCGTCGACGAGCGACCACTCCCGTTCCGGGAACAGGAAGACCGCTTCGCCGGGCAGGAACTCCCGCAAGTCATCGGCAATCTGCCCCGCCTGGGACTGGCTGTGCGTGACAATCACGGTGGAAGCGCCGGGATTGCCCTCCTTGCGCAGGGTGTGCAAGGCAGCGTAGTACAGATGCCGCGCGCTGCCGCTGGTCCCCGTGACCAAACCGTCCAATCCGGTCGGTGTCAGGCTCGTGAACGTCCGGCGGAACTCGGCGTCGGCGGCGATGTAGCGAACCAGATCAATCACGTTACCCCTCCTCGCAGCCCAACACCCCGGACAATCTGAAAATCGCCTTAGCACATCTGCCAAGGCGATTGACAGCGTCCATGACCATTGGCTGGCATCGACCTACTGGAGCAGCTTGCCCTCTACCAACAACTCTGGGTTTCGTTCTATCGCACTCTGGCAATAATCGCAAACCGTCTGTACCGACAGAACCCCATTGTTTTTATCATACGCCACCCACTCGGAATGTTCCACGGGTGACAGGGTGTGCAAGCCACAGAACCACTCCGCTTGCTCCAGCGTCCACTCCGGGCGGTTCACCTGCCCAATCAGATGCTTGCAGTGACCGCACCAATACTCGATGCGCACGCCCATCCCTCCGCTTCTGCGCCCCGTGCCGCCGGTGAACAGCCGGCCGGTTCGCACTACTAGTATGGAAGCGGGGGAGGAAAGCCATACGTGCTGAGCGATGGGAGGGTTGGGCTTCGCTTCTGCGCTAAAGCGAGCCGCTTCGCCCAACCCTCCCATATCATGCGCATGCCAAGTGCGGGATCACCCGTGGCGCACATTGAAACGGTTCATCGCGGCCGCAAAGCCCTGTTCCAGCGCGCATTCCAGGGCGTCCGCCGCCCGGGCCACGGCCTCCTGAACCGGCGCCAGATCCGCCGCGGAAAACGGGCTGAGGACGTAGTCGACCACCCGGACGTCCCCGGACGGCCGCCCGATGCCGACGCGCACGCGCGGAAACACCTCGCTGCCGAGGTGTTGGATCACCGATTTCACCCCGTTGTGCCCGCCGCCGCTGCCGCGCTCGCGCAGGCGGATCTGTCCGGGCGGGAAGTCCATGTCGTCGTAGACCAGGATGAGATCCCGCGCCGCATCCAACTCCCGGTGAAAGTCGAACAGTTCGCGCACCGATTCGCCGCTGGCGTTCATGTACGTCTGCGGCTTGACGAGGAGGACCTTTTCCCCGCCCGCGCGGCCTTCGGCGACGTGTGCGCGCCACTTCACCTTTCCCCACGAGGCGCCGAGGCGGCGCGCCAGCTCGTCCACCACCCAGAAGCCGACGTTGTGCCTCGTCTTTTCATACATCGCCCCCGGATTGCCCAAACCGACGATGACCTTCATCGAACGCCTCCATTCCACCCGTCCATCAGTCGAACAACTGGCTGATGGACCGCTGGGTGTGCACGCGGATGATGGCCTCGGCAATCAGTTCCGCCACCGAGAGCACCGTGATCTTGTCCAACTGTTTCTCCGGCGGAAGCGCGATGGTGTTGGTGACGACAATCTCGCGGATCTCCGAACGGCGGAGCTTGTCCACGCCATCCCCCGACAGCACCGGGTGGATGCAGCAGGCGTACACCTCCCGCGCCCCCCGCTCCAAGAGGGCCTTCGCCCCGAGCGTGATGGTGCCCGCGGTGTCAATCATGTCGTCGACCAGGATAGCTGTTTTCCCTTCGATTTGGCCGATGATGTTCATCACCTCGGCCACATTCGCGTCCGGCCGCCGCTTGTCGATGATGGCCAAGGGCGCCCCGAGGCGCTCCGCCAGTTGGCGGGCGCGGGTGACCCCGCCCATGTCGGGCGAGACCACCACCGGATCGCGGATGTCCTTCTCGAGGAAGTAGTTCGCCAGGATGGGCAGCCCGACGAGATGATCGAGCGGAATGTCGAAAAAGCCCTGGATCTGGCCAGCGTGCAGGTCCATGCAGATGACCCGGTTGGCCCCCGCCTTCTCCAGCAGATTGGCGACGAGCTTGGCGGTGATGGGATCGCGGGCGCGCGCCTTGCGGTCCTGGCGGGCATATCCGTAATACGGGATGACCACGTTGACCGCCCGCGCCGAGGCCCGCTTGAGGGCGTCGATCATGATCAGCAATTCCATCAGATGCTCGTTGACGGGCGCCGACGTGGGCTGCACCACGAACACGTTGCAGCCGCGCACGCTCTCCCCCAACTTGATGCGCACCTCGCCGTCCGAAAACCGGCCGACCACGCAGTCGCCGAGGGCCACCCCGACGTAGTCTGCGATCTCCTGGGCCAACGCCGGATTGGCGTTGCCCGTGAAGATCTTCAGGTCACCGTCCTTCTGCATCCCCGGTTCTCCCTTCCGTTTGCACCCTGGCTTGTCGTTTCTCTTTCCACGCCCGCACGTAACCGGGCTTGGTCACCTGGCGGGGGCGGGAGATGGCGAATCCGTCCGCGGGCACGTCGTCCGTGATGGTCGATCCCGCGCACAAGTACGCACCATCCCCGACGGTGACGGGGGCAATCAGGTTGACATTCGACCCCACGAACGCGTCGTCCCCAATCACCGTGCGGTGTTTCTTCTCCCCATCGTAGTTGACCGTGATGACGCCGCAGCCGACGTTGACCCGGCGGCCGACGTCCGCGTCGCCGACGTACGCCAAGTGGCTGACCTTGGTCCCTTCGCCGATGACGCTGTTCTTGATCTCCACGAAGTCGCCGATCTTCACGCCGGCCCCCACCCGGCTGCCGGGCCGGACGTACGCAAAAGGCCCGACCGACGCCCGAGGGCCGATCTCGCTGTTCAGCACCACCGACTGCTCCACCACGGCGCCGTCCCCGACCACGCTGTCCACCAACCGCGTATTGGGCCCAATGACGCAATCCGAACCGATGCGCGTGGCCCCCTCGAGGACGCAGCCCGGGTAGATCACCGTGTCCGGCCCAATCTCGACATCTGTGCCGATGTACGTGTGATCCGGATCGATGAACGTCACCCCTTCGCGAGCCCAGCGCCGGTTGATGCGCCTGCGCAGGATGCGCTCCACCTCCGCCAGTTGCCAGCGGTCGTTGACGCTCGCCACCTCGTCCGGATCCGCCGCCTGCACCGCGTACACCGCCTTGCCTGCCGCGCGCAGGATGGCGACCGTGTCCGTCAGGTAGTATTCGCCCTGGACGTTGTCCGGGCGCACCTGGGCCAGCACGGGTTCCAACTCCGCCCGCGCAAAGGCGTAGATGCCCGTGTTGATCAGCCGGTTGCGCCGCTGTTCGGGCGACGCGTCTTTCTCCTCAACGATGCGCGTCACCTGTCCGTCCGGGCCCAGTTCCACGCGTCCAAGCCCGGTAGGATCCGGCACCTCGGCGGTCAGCACGCAGGCGGCCGCCCCGCGCGCCTCGCGCTCCGAGAGCAGCCGCTCCACCGTCTCCGCCTCTATCAACGGGGCATCCCCGTACAGTACCACCACGGTGTCGATTCCGCCGGCCAGCGCGGGCAAGGCCACCTGTACGGCATGTCCCGTCCCGAGCTGCGCCTCCTGGACCACCACGTCTGCACGCCCTGCCACCGCGGCCTCCACGGCCTCGCGGTGTTGCCCGACCACGACCACCACTTGGTCCAGCCGCAGGCGTTCCAACTGACTGAGGATGTGCAAAATCATCGGCTTGCCGCAGACGGGGTGAAGCACTTTGTGGCGCTTGGACTTCATGCGCGTGCCGTGTCCCGCTGCCAACACTATCGCCGCTCTGCCCACACCATCGCCTCCATCCCCGCTATCCATCCCAGTGTACCTGAAGCCTCGCCGCGATTTCAATTTACGCGGCACGGGCCGCATCGGTCTGGAAACGAATTCAGAAGACAAACAAAAAACCCCAACGTTCGTTGGGGTCCCCCATCCCTGCTTGACGCAGAGGAACGGACAACGTCACGCGGTGGGCTGGGCCACATCCGTACGGTAGTACTCCGCCAACACCGCTTCCTGGATCTTTTGCCGAGTCGCCGAAGAAATCGGGTGTGCAATGTCGCGGAACTCCCCATCCGGCGTCTTCTTGCTCGGCATCGCCACGAACATGCCGTTGTTCCCGTCGATGACGCGGATGTCGTGGACGACGAACTCACTGTCGATGGTGATGGACGCGATGGCTTTCATACGGCCTTCGCCATTGACTCTGCGAAGGCGGACATCCGTGATCTGCACCTGTTTCACCACCCTTGTTGTCCGCGAATGATCCTGGATTACCCTATTCGCGGCGGGTGGCCGAATTCCTGCTTGTCACGTACAAATTTTCAAAAAATCATGTTGGGGACCCGAAAGGGTCAGGGGCGCAGCGCGATGAACTCAATCTCCACGGCCGCCCCCCGCGGCAGGGCCGCCACCTGCACGGTCGATCGCGCCGGACGGTGATCCCCGAAATACGCCCCGTAGGCTTGGTTCACCCGTTCGAAGTTCGCCAGGTCGGTCAGGTAAATCGTCGCCTTCACCACGTCCTTGCGCGTCACGCCGGCCGCCGTCAGGATGGCGTCCAGGTTGGCCAACACCTGCTGCACCTGTTCGTCCACCGATCCGTCGACGAACGTCCCGTCGGGCCGCAGCGGGATCTGACCGGAGGTGAACACGTAGGGGCCTGCCGAAACGGCCTGCGCGTAGGGCCCGATGGCCGCAGGAGCCTGCTGGGTTGAAATCTCGTCCATGCGAAGACCTCCTTCACGATTGCACCGGCAGCGCCGGCGCCAGGATAACCCCCGCGCCTTCCTGCAGAGGGCCGAGGGTGAACAGAGACACGTACTCGGGAACCAGTTTTTCAGCCGGCTCCTGGGTCGCCACAAACACCGCGACCCCTGCGACCTGCGCCTCAAACTCCGCGAGCAGGTTGACCACGCCCTTGGCGGTGGCGCCGGCCTTCATGAAGTCGTCCACCACCAACGCCCGCGCACGCTGCGGCATGGCGCGCTTCGAAATCGACATGGTCTGGATCCGCCGCTCGGAGCCGGAGATGTAGTGGATGCTCACCGACGCGCCCTCCGTCACTCGGTGATCCCGGCGCACTACCGCCACCGGCACGTGCAGGTAGCGCGCGGCCGACACCGCGAGCGGGATGCCCTTGGTTTCCACCGTCACCACCACCTGGATGTCCCGGTCCGCGAAGGCTTCGGCGAACAGGCGCCCGGCCAGGTCCAACACGTCCGGATCGCCGAGGACGTCGGACATGTAGAGAAATCCCCCCGGCAGGATGCGGGAGGGATCGGACAACCGGGCCACGATGTTCTGCTGGAACGCCTCGCGCTGGGCGGGCGGCACACGGACCTGGTACTTCACACCCCCCGCAGCGCCCGCGATGGACCACACGACGCCGCTGCCATCCCGTTCGAGCACGCCCCTCACCAGGGCCACGTCCTCGCTGATGGACGATTTCGCCGCCTCCAGGCGTTCCGCCAAATCGGACAGCGACAAGGCGCGGTTGGGGTGATCCAGCAGGTCTTTGGTGATGCGAATCAAGCGTTCCGAACGGCGCACATCCATCCTCCTCGCGGGCCCCGCCCCAGGGATGCGGGCAGGTCCGAAGCGAATATAGCACACCGCCTCCACCAGGAAAAGCGCGCCGTGATCAAGGGAGGGCGCCGGCCGCCGGGGCCGGCAGGGGCGCCGCCGTGAGGAACCGGCACAGATAGACCTCGCGCATGAATCCCCGGAGTGCGTGGTACACCCGCTGGGCCGCACCGCGCGTGGGCAGGAGGCAGTACAGGGTGGGCCCGCTGCCCGACATGTACACCGGGACCTGCGCCACCTGCTGCACGCGCTGTGCCACCCGTCTGACCTCCGGATACAGGCGGAACGTCACCGGAGCCAGCGCGTTGAACACATTCGCCCGCACAGCCTCAAAATCGCCCGCCACCAGGGCGGCCTTCATCAACGGGCTGCGGGGCGCCCCGCTGTAGTCCGCGCGCGTCAGGGCGGCGTACACGTCTCCCGTCGAGACAAAGACGGGCGGCCTCACCAGCACCACCCAGGCGTTCATGGTATGCCGGACCGGTTCAATGCGCTCCCCCCGCCCCCGGGCCACAGCGCAGCCGCGCCACACGCAGAACGGCACGTCCGAGCCGACGGACGCCCCCCACTCCGCCAACTCCGCGAGCGGGCGGCCGGCCGCCCAGAGCCGGTTCAGGCCGCGCAGCACAGCCGCCGCATCGGCCGATCCGCCGGCCAGCCCCGCCGCCACCGGAATCTGCTTGTCGATATGGATCCTGACCCCGCGCTCCACACCGCTGCGCATCCGAAACACGCGCGCGGCGGTGTGGGCCAGGTTGCGCTCGTCCAAAGGGACGGTGGAGACGCTGGCGTCGATGGTGATGTCCCCGCCAGGGTCGTCTTCCAGCGTCAGGACGTCGGCGAGATCGACCGTCTGCATCACCATGTCGACCTCGTGATACCCGTCGTCCCGCCGTCCCAACACATCCAAGGTGAGATTGATTTTCGCAAACGCGTGCTCGACCAACAATGCGCCCACCCCACAACACCCTCTAGCATGCTGGAGCGGGGCGGGGGAGTCAAGTCACAGCGGTATGGCGGCGAACGGCTGCGCCGGCGTCACGTCGAAGCCGGCCACGGGCACACCGTCGAACGCCCGCACCACCTCTTGCGCCGGCGCCAGTTGTTCGAAAAACATCACCACCACGTCCCCGGCCACCGCTTGAGACAGCGCGAACCGCAGCGCCTCGGGTTCACGGGCGATCACGGTGCACGGCTTCCCCGGCGCCAGCGCCTGGATCTCCTCCGCCAGGAGGGCCGCCACCTCCCCGTCCCGTCGGCCGCGTTTGTCCGCATCCTCCTTGACCACAAAAGCGTCGAAGATCTCGGCCGCCTGCCGGCCGCTCTGCCGGATCACCGAGTCCATCCGGTCCCCCGGCACGCCCACCACCCCAATCAGACGGCGGTGCGGGACCTGCTTCAGCCACTCCCCCATCCGCTGAAAGCCATCCGGGTTGTGGCCGTAATCGAGGACGGCGTACGCGCCGCCGGGGAGCCGGTAGAGCATGCACCGGCCAGGGTTGTGTTCACTCGGCAGGAAGGTGGTCAGGCCGCTGGCCACCTGCTGGCGTGTGCATCCGAGGGCGCGCAGGGCGGCCACGGCGGCCAGGCAGTTCTCGGTGTGAAACCGGGCCAGCCCCTGCATGGTCAACGGGATGTCGCGGACCGGCGCGACCTCCCAGGTGAGGTTCCCGCGCCCTTCCACAATCCATCCGCGCGACACGTAATACCCGACGCCGCCGCACGCCAGGTGCCGCTTCAACACCGGGTTTTGATCCGACATCGAGAAGTAAGCGACTTGGGCAGGGAGCCGCGGCGCCAATTCGACGAGGTGTTCGTCGTCGGCGTTGAGGACGACGGTGCCGTCTTCCCAGACGCACTCGCCGACGAGGGACTTGATGTGGACCAGATCCTCGAGGGTCTCCACGCCGTCCTGACCCAAGTGGTCCACGCGGATGTTGGTGATGACGGCGACGTTCGCGCGATCGTACGCCAGCCCGCCGCGCACGATGCCCCCCCGCGCCGTCTCCAGGACAGCCACCTCGACCGCGGGATCGGAGAGCACCACCCGGGCGCTGTTCGGGCCCGTCGTGTCCCCCTCCAGAACCCGTTCTCCGCCGATCCAGACCCCGCTGGTCGTCGTCATCCCCACCGTCCGGCCCGTGGCCGCCAGAACATGGGCGATGAGGCGGGTCGTCGTCGTCTTTCCGTTGGTGCCGGTGATGGACACGATGGGGATGCGGCCGTCGGCCCCGTTTGGGAACAAAGATTCGACGATGCGTTCCCCGACGGCCCGGGGCAATCCGTAGGAAGGGTGCTCATGCATGCGAATGCCGGGCGCGGCGTTCACCTCGATAACCGTGCACCCGTTTCGGTCCCAGGGGGCTTCCGGGCGGGCGACGACCATGTCGATGCCGCACACGTCCAGCCCGATGATGCGGGCGATGCGTTCGGCCAGCCGGACGTAGGATTCGTGCACGTCGCCCGTCACGTCGATGGCCTCGCCCCCGGTGGACAGGTTGGCGCTGGCGCGCAGCAACACCTCCTGCCCCGCCGCGGGGACGGAGGACAGGGACAGGCGCTGCCGGCGCAGGGTCGAGGTCACCACGGCGTCCACCTGGATGCGCGTCAGCGGCTTTTCGTGCCCCATCCCGCGAAGGGGGTCGGCGTTGGCCCGTTCAATCAACTCCCGGACCGTGTGCACACCGTCGCCGAACACCCGGGCCGGAATGCGCTCGCTGGCGGCGGCGAATCGTCCGTCGACCACCAGGAAGCGGATGTTCCGCCCCTGCACGTACCGCTCGACGAGGACGCGCGGCGAAATGGCGCTGGCGATGTCGTACGCCTCCCGCACCTCTTGTTCCGAATGGAGGTCCAGGCTCACCCCGCGCCCCTGGTTTCCATTGAACGGTTTGACGACCACGGGAGGGCCCATCCGCCGCAGGGCCGCCACGGCGCCCTCGGCATCGTCCGCCACCTCTCCGTCCGGGACGGGGATGCCCGCCTCGGCCAGCAGGCGCTTCGTCAGCTCCTTGTCGCAGGCGATGTCCACCGAGACCGCCGAGGTCCGCTCCGTGACCGTCGCCTCCACCAGTTTCCGATGCTTGCCGTAACCGAGTTGAATGAGGCTGCCCTCGTTCAACCGGCGGACCGGGATGTTGCGCCGGCTCGCCGCCTCCGCGATGGCCCGGGTGCTCGGCCCCAGTTCCGTCCCGGCCAGGATGCGCTCCGCCTCAGCCAGCACGGCGTCCAGGGAGGGCGACACCCCCTCCAGCAGGTCCTCCACCAGCCCGATGGCCGCCTGCAAGAGATAGCGCTGGCAGGGATACGCCTTGCATTCCATCACGATGTCGTACAGCCCGGGTCTGCCGGCGTACACCGTGCGGCCGAAGTGTACATCGACGCCGGCCAGGCAGGCGAATTCAATGGCCACGTGCTCCACGATGTGGCCGAAGTACGTCCCGCCGTACAGCCGTTCCACGAAGCCGCCCGGCGCGCCCTTCGCGCAGTGGTGCTCCCGCAGCCCCGGCAGGGTGCGCAACAGCCGGTCCGGAAACCCCGGAAACTCGTAACTCTCCCGTTCTGTCAACCCTTCCAGGTCCACACGGGCCACCATGACCGGTTTGTAGATATAGATGTTCGGGCCATCCAAGTGGCGTACCGAGACGATGTTCATTCCGTCAACTCCTTGCCCTGGTTCGACTGCCACTGCTCCCAGTGAACGATGGGTTCCCGCGTCCGCAGGTGGAACCCGTATCCTTCGGGAAGAATGTGCAGCTTCACCCCGCACAGCGCCAACGCGTCGTCGAACCGGACCCTGTCCAGGTTGGAGTGCGTCAGCGCCCCGGCGTCGACGACGCTGACGGCCCCCCTTCCGAGCACCCGGAACGCTTGGCCCTCGACGACGATGGCCGTGTCCTCGTCGATGCCCAGTCCCAGGTGATGCGGGTACTGGGAGACCGCGGACAGCAGGCGCCCCAAACGCCCCCGTTGGGCGAAATGTTGGTCGATGACGACACCATCCAGAAACTCCATTCCGGGAGCCATCTGAACGACGCTGATGCGGGGATTGGTCTGAGGCTCCCCGTCGACGATCATCGTGCTGGACATCATGGACGCGCCTGCGCTGGTGCCTGCCAGCACCGTCCCCCCGCCCAGCGCGTCGTGAAGGACCGCATCGATGCGCGTCCCGCCGAGCAGCTTGGTGATGCGCATCTGATCGCCGCCCGTGAAAAAGATGCACGTCGCCTCCCGAATCATCTCGACCGCGCTGTCGCGGTTCGCAGATTTGCGGTCGGAGACGTCGAACGTCCGCACGTCGCGGGCGCCGAGGCGCTTGAATACCTCCACGTAATCCATCCCGACCTCAATCGGCAACTCGGTGGCCACCGTGATCACGAGCACGCGCGCCTCCGTGCCGCCGCCAAGCCGGATCACCTCGCGCAGGATTTTGCACTCGCCTTGTTTATCCTCGTTGCCGCCGATGATGACGAGCGTGCCGGATCTCCGGCGCAAAACCGTCCCCCCTACCCGCGGCCGCGCGACGCAGCGGCAGGCGTTCTCTCCGTTTTCCGGAGGATGGAAAAAACCGTCCTTATCATGCGTCAGGCCCAGACGGGTTATTCGGAGGGGCTGCGCGGGGGTTTCGCCACGTCTGTGCTGCGCAAGACACTTCGCGAAACGCCCGCGAACCTGACGGCGGGGGGTGAGGCACGGCGCGAAGCGGCTTGCGAGGCAGAAGCGGAGCGCCGCGACGCACCCCACGCAAAAACGGCCGGGGGTCTCCCCGGCCGGGGCCGCAGCTCAGTGATCGTCCGCCTAAGAACGGTCCGTTCCCTGTTGCGCCAAGGCACGTTCTGCAATTTCGATCGCGCGTTTCACCATGTTGCCGGCGTCGCGCGTGGTGATGCCGCCCCATCCCTCGCGCTGGACGGTGTCGTAAAACCCCAGCTCTTTCGCCAGCTCCATCTTCATCGCTTCCGACATGGTGCCTCCACGTCTCGCCATCGCAAACCGCCTCCTCGCGTTCTGCGGCCCATGTACAGGTTGCGCGCCCTGAGCACTGTCCACACAGGGGATGGTTGGCATACGTGTGCGGGCGTGTCGCTCCACTCCTCCGCTGACGCGAGCCATTCCGCGACACGCCCGCACGACTCATGCCACACCCTTCTTTGACGTTGGGTGCGTTGCGCGAAGCGTCTCGCTTTAGCGCAAGAAGCGGAGCAGTTCGTGCGTCAGCACGAACGCGCCCAACGGTAACCACGCCCGCACCATAAAAAACAGAAAGACGGCCGCAAGGCCGTCCAGAGATTCACTCTTCATGGAATTATGACTGTGTGTAGGTCACGCGGACCTGGTCTCCGTTGCGGTACACCATCAATTCGACGGATTCCGTCAAGACGTCCGCATAACTGTAGGACACCCGTTTAAAAGAACCGTCGGGCGGGTCCAATTTCACCACGAATACAGACGGGTATGTCTCTTCCAAAACCCCCGTCCGCTCAATGGTCTTTCGGCGGCCACCGTTGGCCCTCAATAACACCCTTTCGCCAATCAGGCCGTCCAGGCTGCGCTTGATCTCGTGGAGCGCATTCCGTGCCAACACACACCACCTCTTTCCACCCGGTATTGTACCACGCGGAAAGGTGAGGTGTCAATAAAGGTTTATAATTATAACAACGCATGTTTTTCGTTGTCAATGGGTATCCCTAACGGTTGGGCATCCGCCTGCCCGGCGAACATGCCGCGTCATAGGGCGCCCCGCGGTCTAATACAATGATTTCGGCAGCCCCAGACGGTATTTTCCGCGTGATTCGAGGCCGCCGATGCCGTCGGTTCCCGTGTAGGTGGACCGGACCACATCATAGACATTGACCGTCTCGTTGATCGGGGTGTAGGCGATCTTTTCCGCGATGAACACCGGATCGAGCGCATGGATCATGATGCGTTGCGGTGAACTCGCAAAATTCGCCCCCGCCTCCAGAATGGCTTCAAAGTGGGATTGGCAGGCGCCCGCAATCACGATGAGATCGTCCATGCTGCGCACGCAACGGCGGGCGCCCTCGACCGCCTTGACGAAATGGCATGAATTCCGGTAGTTGTACAGATCCGACCAGTCCTTGCCCTTTTTGATCACGCCGTCGTGACCGGTGATGATGAGGATGTCGGGGGCGTACTTCTCCAACAATCCGGCGATCACGTTCGGCATCTGCGACTCCGGCACATGTTGCCCAATCGCCCGGATCCCGAGTTCTCTGTACATGTGGAGACACTTCTGAAGGTATGTGCCATCTCCGTCCAAATGAAGAACCCGCCCGGGCCGCTCAAAAAAATCGGGATTCGATTCAAACCGGGCTTCTCTGCGGAGTGCGCGCTTTTCCCACTCCATCGCGCGCCGCGACTGGACGAGGCGGAGACACTCGCTCTCCACCCGGTTGCGGTTGGCCTCAAACCGCTTCATCTCCTCTTCGGAAACCGCATCCAGGTCGTCGAACGGCGCGTCAGCCATCAGACGGATGTCAAGCCCTTTCAAAATGGCGGTGGCCGACGGTTCATCCACCTCGACGATCACGAAACACAGGTCGTGTCCGTAGGACTTTCGGGTCACAATGTCACCGGGTTTCCACAAGGCGCGCCCCTCCTCGAGACATTCGTCGCTCCCATAGCATACGTCCCGCCGGAGAGGGGCGTGACGGGGACCGGGACGACCGCCCAGCCCGCGTGCCGGGAAGCTCAAGGGGGATAGAGATGGCCTTGCCATTGTGCGCCATTGTGCCGGTTCGAAACGAGGCCGACCGCATCGGCAACGCCCTGGCCCAGATGCACCGGGCGGGCGTCCGGAGAGCCATCCTGGTCGTCAACGGGAGCCGGGACGGGAGTGCAGACGCCGCGAAGACGGCGCTGAGACGGCTGCGCTGGGAAGCCCGGGTGATGGAATGGAAACCCGCCCTCGGCCCGGATGTCCCGCGCGCCATCGGCACCTACGCGGCGATGCGGACCTTTCCGGATACCGCTTGGTTTTTGCACGTGGACGGGGATTGGGGCGGTGGGTTTGGCCCGATGCTGCAGGAGTGGCTGGCTCGTGCCACGGGAAGCCGCGCCCACATGGTATTTGTCGGGCGGCCGGCGGCCGCACGGATGGCGGAACGGCGCACCCCGCCCGCCACACGGCCGGATCTGTGGCTGTGGCACCGGGTGCTGAGGGTCCGCTGGCCCCAGTGGACGGACGTGTCTCCCGCGGAGGGTCCGTGGTTGATCCACCGGCGCGCGTTTCTCGATCTCTCTCCGTTCTGGCTGCACCATCCCGGCCAGTGGTTCGCGCGTTGCGTGCTCGCGGCCGGTCCGGACCTGCGCCTGGCCGTCATGCGCGGTTGGGACGCCCGGCTCACCGGGAATCGCACGCGGGATCGCCAGCACGCCAAGCGGATGCAGGAGACGCTGTGGGGGGACGCGATGGAAGGCTGCTGCCTGCTGACGGGACGGCGGCCGACGCGCCGCTGGCAGGGGGTGTGGTGGGACGGGTACCACTCCCAGCGGCGCGTGGACATCCTCCGCCGCGTCAGTGCCTCATGGAACCCGGACGGGTCATGAACCCGTCAATGCTTGGTGTATCGGTCGGCGACCTTGGACGCGCCGAACGCATCGGGTTTGATGCGCGCGTCATATCCGTTCTGCGTGATCCACGCGACGATTTCCCGCACCCACTGCTTGGTGGGCCCCCGCTCCCCGACGTCGAGGTGCACCTCCAACCGGCAGTCCCCGCCCAGCTTGTTCAACTGTTCCGACAGCAAGCCGCCGACCTGGAGTGAGTACGACGCCTCCGTGAACATGCGCTGGCGCAAGGAATAGATGTGCTCCTGTTGCTCCCGATGGATGTAATAGCGGGCCCCCTTGCCGACATGGTGGATAATGACGGCGGTGACGAAGGTCACATGGCGCCGCCCCGGTTTGGGCTGGGAGTCGGTGCCCACCATCACCCGGAACTCGTCCTGGGGATATTGGGCCACCAGCGACCGAACATCCTCCGTGACCTCGTCCAGCGTCAGGGTGCCGCGGCTCGGGCTGTCAAACGTCCACATGGATCACAGCTCCTTTGCCAGAACCGCTTGCGTATCGCTTGGCTATCAGTATATACCGTCCGCCGCGTTTCCGCCTCCCCGGGCGCGCGGCGGACCGCCGGGATTCACCCATCCCCGCGGCCTGCGGGGACGACGGCGACGGCTTCCGCCAACCGGGCGAACTCCTCCAGGCTGAGCGTCTCCCCGCGCCGCCCCGGATCAATGCCCGCCTCCGCCAGCGCCGCGAGGCAGGCTTCCCGCTGCAGCGAGAGCTGCCCGGTCAGGGCGTTGAGGAGTGTCTTTCGGCGGGTGGCGAAGGCGGCTCGGATCACCCGGAAGAACAGCCGCTCGTCCCGGACTTCGACCGCCGGCCTGGGACGGCGGCGCAGCCGGACGACCGTGGACTCGACATTGGGGGGCGGCAGGAACGCCCCGGGACCGACCCGGCAGACCGGCTCCACGGTGGCCCGGTACTGGACGGCGAGGGTCAGCGCCCCGTACGCCTTGCCGCCAGGCTGGGCGGAGAGCCGGTCCGCCACCTCGCGCTGCACCATGATGACCATGGTGTCGAAGCGCACCCCCGATTCCAGGACGTGAAACAGGATGGGCGTGGTGACGTAGTACGGCAGGTTGGCGACCACGGCGACCCGGGCGCAGTCGTCGAAGCGGTGCCACACGTCCTGCAGGTCCAATTCGAGCACGTCGGCGAAGCGCACCTCGACGTTGTCCCACCCCGCCAGGGTGCGCGCCAACACCGCGCCAAGCCGCTCGTCCTTCTCCACGCACAACACGCGGTGGACGCGCGCGGCCAGCCGCTGCGTGACGACGCCCGCGCCCGGTCCGATCTCGAAGGCGCCGTCGGAGGCCCCCACCTCCGCCGCGTCGACGATCCGCTGCAGCACCCGTTCGTCAATCAAAAAATTCTGTCCCAGTTGTTTCTTGAACCGAAACCCGTGTTCGGCCAACAGCGCCTTCAACTCACCGGGCTTCGCCGCGTCCACGCGGGTCTCCATGCCCGTCCTCCTCCGACGCCAACGCCGCCAGGGCGGCATCCCACTCGGCGCGGGTGACGCCCAACGCGTTGAGCTTTTTCAGAAACGACCTGGCATTGGCGTAGCCGATGCCGAGCATCTCCCCGACCCGCCGGCGCCGCAACGCGGCCCGGGGGTGCTGGGCCAGCCCTGCGTCCGCCAGGTCCACGAGATGGAACACCGGTTCCGGCAACGCGCCGGCGCGTTCAGGGCGCGCCGCCAGCACCGCGTCGCGGATGGCAGCGGGATCGGCGTGCTCCACGCCGACGCGACCGCGCCCGAGGGCCTTCGAACGGGGCAGGTGCGCGTGTTTGCACCCCGGCACCGCCTCGGCGACCCTCCTGCGAATGCGCTCCCCGGGACCGTCCGGGTCGGTGAGGAGAATGACGCCGCGGTGCTGGCTGGCCCTGCGCAGCTCCGCCAGCGTCCGCCGGGCGACGCGATCGCCGCCGAGCACCCACACGTCGGCCTCGAGCGCCCGGTCCACCGCCTGTTTGTCGTGCCACCCCTCGACGACGACGATCTCGCGGATGCGCACCCGCTCCGCGGCGGCGGACGTGCCTTCGCCTCGCCGCGTCATTCCGGTACCCGCCTGAACAGGCGAAGGGCATTTTGCGTCGTGATGGCCGCCAGCTCCTCCAGCGGGAGGCCGCGGATCTCCGCCAGCTTCTCGGCGACGAGGCGCACGCGCTCCGGTTCGTTGCGCTTGCCGCGGAAGGGATGGGGCGACAGGTAAGGCGAGTCCGTCTCCACCACCAGCGCGTCCAGCGGCACCCCGGCCGCCGCCTGCCGAACGCCCTCCGCGTTCTTGAACGTCAGCGGGCCTCCGTACGAGATCAAAAAGCCGCAGCGCACACACCGCATCGCCGTCTCCAGGTCCCCTGTGAAACAGTGCATGACGCCGGTGACCCCGGCCGCGCCCGTCTCGAGGATGCGGACCACGTCCTCGGTGGCGTCCCGGTTGTGGACGACGACCGGCAGCCCCAATTCGCGCGCCAGGTCCATCTGCGCCTGGAACACCTGCTTCTGCACCTCGCGCGGCGCCACGTCCCAGTAATAGTCAAGCCCGATCTCGCCGATGGCCACGACCTTCGGATGCGCGGCCAACCGCCGAATGTCGTCGAGCATCTCCGGCCGGTATTCGGCCAACGACTCGGGATGCACGCCGACCGCCGCGTACACCCCGTCATACCGCTCGGCCAGGGCGATGGCCGCCCGGCTGGTCTCCACGTCGACCCCGGGGACGACGAAGTGGCGCACACCCGCCGTGCGGGCGCGCGCCACCACCTCATCCAGGTCGTCCTGGAACCGCTCGTCAAACAGATGGCAGTGGGTGTCGAACAGCATCACTTCACCACGGCTCCGTTGGGCATGAAGTCGGGCACCGTCACCAACTGCAGTTGATCCTCCGTCGAGGCGGCGAGGATCATCCCGGAGGACTCCACCCCGCGCAGTTTCACCGGCTTCAGGTTGACCACGACCACCACCTTCTTGCCGACCAACTCCTCCGGTTGGAAGTGTTTGGCGATGCCGGAGACAATCTGGCGTGTCTCCGCCCCCAGGTCCACCTCCAGGCGCAGCAATTTGTCGGCATTCGGAATCCGCTCGGCCGCTCGAATCTGGCCGACCCGCAGCTCCACCTGATCAAACACGTCAATTCCGATGGTGTCTTTCGTCTGAACCCCCGCCGGGGCTTGCGTCTCCACCGTTTGTCCCTCCTGCCCTGCGTTCTCCCGCCGGTCTTCGCCGGCCCCCGCATCCGCCCGGGGTTCGGTCTGTTCTTTCGCGGCCGGGGCCGGCCCGCGCGTCAAGCCGGCCAAGGCCTCCAGCTCCTGCTCGACGTCGAGGCGCGGGAACAACGGCGGCCGTTGCTCAACAGCGCTGCCTCCAATCTCGGCGCCGAACCGATGCGTGCTGTCCCACGTGCGGTGCTCCGGCGAGATCCCATATTGATCCAGAACCTGTGCGCCCGCGCGCGGAATGAACGGCTGCACCCACACGCTGACCAGCCGGATGGTCTCCGCCACCGTGTACATCACCGTGCGCAGCCGCTCCTCGTCGCCCTGTTTGTGCAGGGCCCACGGCGCCATGTCGTCGATGTACTTGTTGGCCGCCCGCACGAGCCGCCAGATGTCGGCCAGCGCCACGGAGAACTGCATTTCGTCCATGTGTTGCTCCACGTCGCGCACCGTCTGCTCAGCCAGCTCCGCGAGCTCCAGCTCCGCCTGGGTGCGCGGGCCGGGCTGGGGGATGCGGCCGCCGAGGAAGCGGTGCAGCATCGCCGCCGTGCGGTGCACGAGGTTGCCGAAGTCGTTGGCGAGATCGAAATTCAGCCGCTCCACCAGCGCCTCCGGCGTAAACACGCCGTCCTGCCCGAACGGGATCTCCCGCAGCAGGAAGTAGCGGATGGCGTCGCTGCCGTAGCGGTCGATGAGCAACTTCGGATCAATCACGTTGCCCTTCGACTTGCTCATCTTGCCGTCTTTCATGAGCAGGAACCCGTGGCCGTACACCTTCTTCGGCAGCGGCAGGCCGAGCGCCATCAGGATGATGGGCCAGTAGATGACATGGAAGCGGACAATCTCCTTGCCGACGAAGTGCACGTCGGCCGGCCAGTACTTCTCGAACTTCGCGCGCTGCGCCGGATCGTCCGAACCGTAGCCGATGGCGGTGATGTAGTTGGTCAGGGCGTCGAGCCACACGTAGACCACGTGCTTCGGATCGCGCCGCACCGGAATGCCCCAGTCGAACGACGTGCGCGACACGCACAGGTCCTTCAGACCGGGCTTGATGAAGTTGTTGATCATCTCGTTCTTGCGCGATTCCGGCTGGATGAAATCCGGGTGCTCCTCGTAGAACTGCAGCAGGCGGTCGACGTACTTGCTCATCCGGAAGAAGTAGCTCTCCTCCGAGACGAACTGCACCTCGCGGCCGCAGTCCGGGCACTTGCCGTCCACCAGCTCGCGCTCGGCCCAGAACGACTCGCACGGGGTGCAGTACCAGCCCTCGTAATCACTCAGGTAGATGTCCCCCTGATCAATCAGCCGCTCGAAGATCTCCTCGACCACCTTGGTGTGCCTCGGTTCGGTGGTGCGGATGAAATCGTCGTACGAGATGTCGAGCTTGTACCACAGGTCTTTGATCCACGCGATGATCTCGTCCAAGAACTGCATGACGGGCTTGCCCGCGTCCTGAGCGCGCAGCTGGATCTTCTGTCCGTGCTCGTCGGTGCCCGTCAGGTACATCACATCGTACCCGCGCAGGCGCTTGTACCGAGCCAGCGCGTCGGCCGCCACGGTGGTGTAGGAGTGGCCGATGTGCAGCTTGTCGTTCGGATAGTAGATCGGCGTCGTGATATAAAACGTCGGTTTCGCCATGACAGTCCCCCCTCAGCAGGCCCCAGCGAGTGCGTGTCCAAAAAGGCGCCGGATTCACTCCCTCGCCGGTTGCGTGGGCGTTTCACGAAGTGACTTGCGCAGCACAAACGGAGTAGTTCGTGCGTCAGCACGAACGCCCACGACAGTCCCTCCATCCGCAAGGCCCCGGCGAGTGCTGTAGGCGCCGCATTCACGCTCTCGCCCGTTGCGCGGGCATTTCACGAAGTGACTTGCGCAGCACAAACGGAGTGAAATGCCCGCGCAACGCCAAACGCCAAAAAACTCGCCCCTTTCGGGGCGAGCGCCGCCTGCACGTGTGATCCGCTGCCCGGAAACTTTGCTTCAATATAGCAACTCCGTCCGGGGGTGTCAACTCGCTACAGGATTTTGCTGAGAAACGCCTGCGTCCGTTCCTCCTTCGGATTCGCGAACAGTTCCTGCGGCTTGCCCTCCTCGACAATGACGCCGCCGTCCATGAACAGGACCCGGTCGCCCACCTCGCGGGCGAATCCCATTTCATGCGTCACGACGACCATCGTCATGCCCTCGCGCGCCAAATCCTTCATCACCTGCAGGACCTCGCCGACCATCTCCGGATCGAGCGCCGACGTGGGCTCGTCGAACAGCATCACCGACGGTTTCATCGCGAGCGCCCGCGCGATGGCGACGCGCTGCTGCTGGCCGCCCGACAGCTCGTCGGGGAAGCTGTGCGCCTTATCGCGCAACCCCACCTTGTCCAGCAGTTCGTACGCCAGTTGTTCGCTCTCCTCCCGGGAACGTTTGAGCACCTTGCGCGGCCCGATGGTGATGTTGTCGAGCACCGACAGGTGGTGGAACAGGTTGAACCGTTGGAACACCATGCCGACGTGCTGGCGCAGCTTGGTGATGTCCACCTTGGGATCGGTCAGCTCCACCCCGTCGATCACGATGCGGCCGCTGGTCACTGTCTCCAATCCGTTCAAACAGCGGAGAAACGTGCTCTTGCCGCTGCCGGAGGGGCCGATGACCACCACGACCTCCTGTGGATCCACATGGGTGGTGACACCCTTCAACACGTCCAGGCGGCCGAACGACTTGTGCAGATTCTCAACGCTTATCAATCTGCAACCTCCTCTCCAGGTACGCGGCCAGCCGCGTGATGAGGAAGATCACCACGAAGTACATCAGGGCGACAATCAGCCACATGGAGAACGCGTTGAAATAGACCGAGATGACCTCTTGCGCGGAGTAGACCAACTCCGTGATGGCAATGGGCGCCAACAGGGAGGTGTCTTTCACCGTCTGCGCAAACTGGTTGACAAGCGGCGGAATCATGCGCTTGAACGCCTGCGGAAGGATGATGTAGCGCATGGTCTGGTAGCGGGACATGCCGATGCTGGCCGCCGCCTCCCACTGCCCGCGGTCGACGCCGAGGATACCGGCGCGGATGATCTCGGTGATATACGCCCCTTCGTTGAGCGCGAGGCCGACGGCACCGGCCACCAGCGGATACGTCTGGGGGCCGAACCATTTGTTCAAGGGCAGCACGGCGGGCAGACCGAGCGCGATGAAAAACAGCTGCACCAACAGCGGCGTGCCTCGGAACAGCTCGACGTAGACGGTCGCGAGCCAACGCGCCGGCGCGAACCGGGCCAGTTTCATCAGCGCGGCGATGAGACCAATCACGGTACCCAAGAGAATGGCGATCACGGAAAACTCAACTGTGCTCAGGAAACCGGCCCAGATCTGCGGCCACTGCTCCCAGATGTGGCTCATTCCCTGCACCTCCTGCAGAAAGGTGGCGTAGCCGGAGCCCTGCTACGCCACCCCGTGTGGTCGTGTTGCTGTACGAAGCGTTGGCTCAGCTGTCGAGCGCGACATCGTCCGGCGCCTTCACGCCTTCGACCAAGCCCGACTTGTCGCCGCCGAGGTACTTGTCGAACAGCTTCTCATAGGTGCCGTCCTGCTGCAGCTTCTGCAGGCCATCATTGATTTTCTGCAGGAGCTCGGGCTTCTGCTTGGTGACCGCGATGCCGTAGTACTCGCCGGTGAGGAGGCCGCCGACGATCTCTACGTCGTCATGCTGGTTCTTGAAGTTGATGTTGACCGGGTTATCGAACACCACGGCGTCCGCGCCGCCCGACTCCAGCGCGCTGTAAGCCTGGTCGATGTTGTCGAACTGCTTGATGTTCGTGATCCCGTTTTTCTTCAGCAGGTCGACGGAAGAGGTGCCCTTCTTAGTGGCGACCACCTTGCTCTTCAGGTCGTCCAAGCCCTTGATGTTGGATCCTTTCTTCACCAAGATGGAAAGACCGGACTTGTAGTAGGCGTTCGAGAAGTTGACCTTCTCCAGGCGGCTCTTCTTGATGGTGAACCCGGCCACCGCCACGTCCACCTGGTCCGTCTGCAGAGCGGGGATCAAGCCTTCGAACGGCATCGTCTTGATCTGCTCAATCTTCAGGTTCTCCACCTGAGCGATATCCTGGACCAGCTCGATGTCAAACCCCTGCACCTGGCCGCCCTGCATGGACTCGAACGGAGGGAAGGTGGTGTCCGCGCCCACGAGAATCGTCTCCTGTTGCGAACCTTGACCCGCCGTCGCGTTCTGGGTGCCGTTGTCCGCCGAGTTCGCCGCGTTTCCGCCGCCCGCACCGCATCCGGCGAGCGTCGCGCCGGCCAACAACAGCGCCGCCAACATCGTCCCCTTCTTCACGTGTAACCCCCCAATCATCCCTGAATTGACAACCGAATCCGCTTTCACAGTTTATATAAAACCACTCACGAACACAACAGGATACCGTAACCAGCCCGGTCAAATGCGTCCGACTCGTGCGCGGGACGCGGAAAAGAGAATTTTGCCCAAATCACAACAAACTCAACCATGCCTCTTGCAAAAACCGCCTGATCGTGTATAGTTAGATAAAATTCAAGTTTTTGCATGCGATGATAGCGACTCCCTATCATGCCAGCATGCAAAGCCCGCCTTCGCGCGGGAACAACAAAGAAAAAAAACATCCATTTTTATCGCGGGGGTGCTGTGCAGTGAAATCTACAGGGATTGTGCGCAAGGTGGACGAGCTGGGACGCGTTGTGATTCCCATCGAACTGCGCCGGACGTTGGGTATTGGCGAGAAGGACGCGTTGGAGATCTACGTGGACGGCGACCGGATCATCCTCAAGAAGTATGAGCCGGCGTGCATCTTCTGCGGCAATGCCGACGAGATCATCCATTTCAAGGGGAAGAACATCTGTCCCGCCTGTATCGCCGAGATGAAGTCCTGACGACAGCCGTGCGCGGCTGACCGCGCCAGGGGCAAGGGGAATTCGAGTTCAACAACGAGATTCGACAACGCGGGCTGGTCCGTCACGGACCAGCCCTTGTGCATCCGCCTTCAAGGGTCGCATGATACAGCTCTTTCCGCCGGACGCCCGTCTGCCGGGAAACGGCCCGGACCGCGTCGGCATGCGACATCCCCTCCGCCATCGCCTGCCGGACGAGGGCGATGGCGTTCTCCAGCGGATCGGCCGGCGCTGCCCCGTCCGGCCCGAGGCCGCCCGCGACCGCAGACGAACCGGCCTCTGCCGATGCGCCGGCGGAAGACGCCGTCGCGCCGCTCGCCCGAACGGTGTCCAGCAAGGGGGAGCGCCACCCCGAGCCGGTCCGCGCAGGCTCGAGGACCAGCACGTACTCGCCGAGCGGCGGTTCCTCCTCCAGATGCCGGGCGAGCTCTCCCGGCATGCCCGTGAGAAACGACTCGTGGCGCTTCGTCAGCTCCTTCGCCAGGACCACCCGGCGCTCCGGCCACAATTCGTCCAACAGGCGAAGCGTCTTCACCAACCGGTGGGGCGCTTCGTACAGCACCAGGGCCCCCGGCGTGCCGGCGTAGGGACTCAGCACGTCGAGCGCCTGGGTGCGTCCGCGCGGCAAAAAGCCGAGGAACGTGAACGGCTGCACCGGGAATCCGCTCCCCGTCAGCGCAGCCAGAACCGCGCTGGCCCCCGGCACCGGGATGACCGGCACGCCGTGCTCGATGGCCAGCGCGACGGCGTCGTCCCCTGGGTCGGAGACGCCCGGGGTCCCGGCATCCGTGACGAGCGCCACCGTCTTGCCCTCTTGCCACCAGCGGATCAGGTCGTCCGCCCGCCGGCGCCGGTTGTGTTCATGATAGCTGACCAACCGGCGAGGGTGGATGTCGTAGTGCGACAACAGCTTGCGGGTGTGACGGGTGTCCTCCGCCGCAATCACGTCGGCGGACCGCAGCGTCTCCACCAGGCGGAAACTGGCGTCCGCCAGGTTGCCGATGGGCGTGCTGCACACGTACAACCTGGGTCCCTCCCCGGTAAAGCTCCTTCGGATCTGCACGCCATCCCCTCCTTCCGCCCGCAGGTACGCAAGGTGCGCAAAAGCCCGCCCCCGGCTGCGGGACGGGCCCCTGGGTCCTCATTTCTCCAGAATCGACATGCAGAACAGACACTCGCCTTCGGTTCGAAGGCTGCCGTACTTCACATTGCAGATGTGAAAGCCTTCCTGGTAGATGCGCAGCAGATTGTCATACCCTTCCTCCGGAGAATTCCCCGCTTCACGCAAGCGGGCGTTCTCCTGGGACAGGCGCTGATTTTCCTCTATCAGTTCGAGGATCTTCTGGCGCAGGACACCCAGTTCCTCATAGAGTTCCCCGATTCGCTCTTCCAGGTTCGCCACCTGCACGAACAGCGAGTGTTTGTCCATACGCGTTCTCCCGGTCCACCGCCCGGGGCCGCCTCAGTGCGATGAGGCGACCCCCTGGTCCTGGTAGGTGTCGTTCTCGAACTTCAGGCAGCACATCAACCTTCCGCACAGACCGGAGATTTTCGTCGGATTGAGGGACAGGCTCTGATCCTTGGCCATGCGGATGGACACCGGATCGAACTCGCCCATCCACGTGCTGCAGCACAACAGGCGGCCGCAGGGCCCGATTCCGCCGAGGATCTTGGCCTCGTCCCGGACGCCGATCTGGCGCAACTCAATGCGGACCCGGAACACCGAGGCAAGGTCCCGGACCAACTCCCGAAAATCCACCCGCCCCTCGGCGGTGAAGTAGAAGATCAGCTTGTTGCGGTCGAACGTATACTCGGCGTCGACCAGTTTCATCTCCAGCTGGTGGGACGCCACCTTGTCGCGGAACACCTGCATCGCGGCTTTGGCGCGGCGGCGGTTCTCGGCGACGGTCTCGGCATCCTTGGTGTCCGCGACGCGGATGACCTGCTTCAGCGGCAGCACCACGTCCTCCTCCGCCACGGACTTGTTGCCCACCACCACCTCACCGTACTCAATGCCCCGCGCTGTCTCCACGATGACATGATCCCCGCGCCGGAGGGTCAGAGGACCCGGATCAAAGTAATATATCTTGCCCGCCGTCTTAAAGCGGACGCCGATGACCGTATACACTGGCAAAAACCTCCTGGAGTCGAACACACATGCGCTCCGCGTTGAGCGTAGCGGCGACGTGCGAGCGTGTCCGCACTCTCGTCTCCAGCACCACCGCGACGGCCTTGGCCAGTTCGGCCACGTTTGTCATGCTCGACTGCTCTTTCAACTGCGCACGGTATTCGCCGAACCGAATGTGCCGGCTGTCCCCCGCGCTCGTGTGCATCAGGTCTCGCAGCCACATCGCCAGGACATACAACACGTCGGAGAATTCCGCATCCTCCGCCGCCCGAACAAGCCGGTCGGCCAGGATGACGGCCGGCTCGGCGCCCTTCAACAGGATCTCCGTCCATTGTATCACCGGCTCAATCAGGCTGGCAAACCAGGGATCTCCCTCCGGCTCCGCGCCCCTCTCCTCCGGCATGGCATCGTCCCAAGGGGCCGAACCGGCCTGCGGCAGGGGGAAAAGGAAACAGCGGGATCGAACGGTGGGCAGCACCCGCCGGACGCTCCCTGCGGTCAGCAGGGCGATCACGGAGGGCCACGGTTCCTCCAGCGTCTTCAGCAGCCGGTTCGCCGCCACCGGCGTCATCTCGTCCACGCCGTGCACGACGTAGACCACGCGCCCGCCCGCGTGGGCGCGCAGTTTCAGCCGCTCCTGCAATGCCTCCACCTGGCCGGTTTTGACCGCGGTGCCCTCGCGATCGAGCACATACAAATCAGGATGGTTGCCCGACTCGAATTGGGCGCATGCGGCGCACCGGCCGCAGGGGGCGGGCTCCCCGGTGCACAGGAGCAATTGAGACAGAAAATTCACAAATCTACGGTTCTGACTCGCTTCCCCCACGAACAGCATGGCGTGCGGCACCCGTCCCGACGCGATGTCCTCCCGCAGCCGGCCCAGCAGGTCGGTCTGAATCGGCCACTCAGACAATGGGGCAACCCGGCGTGTGGCGCCCGCTTCAGAAGTGTTCAAAGCGCTCCACATCCAACACAAACACGGTGGCCCCGCCGACCTGCACGCTGACCGGGTACGGGATGAACGACTCCATCTGATTGCCCATCGGCGCCATCGGCGTCACGACCTGCTCGCGCGACCGGCAACTCTGGCGGATGATGTCCAACACCTCTTCCAGCCGGTCCTCTTCGGTGCCGATCATGAACGTGGTGTTGCCTGCGTGCAAAAACCCGCCGGTGCTCGCCAATTTGGTGGCGCGCACCCCGGCCTTGACGAGATTCTGGGCAAGGCGCGGGCTGTCCTTGTCCTGGACGACCGCCATGACCATCTTCATCCCACACACCACCTTTTTCCGCGCATGGGTTGACCATTCGCGATTACAGTCTCTTCTCCACGCGGGACCAGATCTCCTGCTCCAGGGCCTGCGCGTCCAGGGTGCCGTCCAGGACCACGACGCGCTCCGGTTCCGCCGTCGCGATGCGCAAAAACGCGTCCCTGACACGACTAAAGTATTCATCTCCGCGCTGTTCGATGCGATCCGCCTGTCCGCGTCCCGTCCGCACGCGCCCGCGGCTGACCGCCACCGGCACGTCGAGCAGAAACGTCAGGTCCGGCGTCAGCCCGCCTGTGGCGAACCGGTTAACGGCAGCCACCGCGTCCATCCCGAGGCCGAGCCCTTCGCCCTGGTACGCCAGACTGGCATCGACGTACCGGTCGCAGAGCACCACGTCCCCCCGCGCCAGCGCCGGCCCCACCCGTTCCCACAGCAGCTGCGCCCGCGAGGCCGCGTACAGCAGGGCCTCGGTGCGCGGGGCAATGTCCCGCCGGGCGGGATCGAGCAGAAGCGCCCGCAGCGAATCCCCGAGCGGCGTCCCCCCCGGTTCCCGGGTGCACACCACCCGCCGGCCGGACCCTTCCAAACGGGCGCGCAAGCGTTCAATCTGCGTGCTCTTCCCGGCGCCATCCAATCCTTCAAACGTGATGAACACCTGCGGCCCCTCCTTCCTGCATCACGGGGATCCTCCCCGCCGCGTCCACGCCGTGCACCTCGTACCCCGTCTCCAGCAGCTCCGACAGGGCGGCACACAGCCCTTCGTCGAGCGTTTGCCCCGGCAGGACCACGGGCACCCCCGGCGGATACGGGGTGATGAGCCCCGCCGCCACACGTCCCGCGGCCGAACCCGCGGGCACCCACGTCCGGGGCGCGAGAAACACCTCGCGCGGCGCGGCGGCCACCGGAGCGGCGCTGTGCGCCGTCAGCCGGACCAGCGGCGATGCCAGGCCGGCGGCCGAACCCGCAGCCGGCCCTCCGGCAACCGGCGGCGCCACCCCGGTGAGTGCGTCGAGGTACCGGCCGACCCCTGTGGGTTCGGCCGCCAATCCGAACACGCTGAGCACCCCCAGCGGATCGGCGTATTCCACCCAGATGCCCGCCTCCTGCAACGCGGATTGCACGCGGCGGCTCGCCGCCATGCCGCCGGTCGGCAGGAAGTGGCGCAGCGGATCGTCCAGGCGATGATGCGGATACGCCTGCCACACGGCATCCATCGCCGCCACCGCGCGGGCGGCCGCGTCCGCCCCCTCGGTGCGCAACCACAGCTGGGCCGCGTCCAGGGAAGCCAGCAGCAGATACGACGGGCTCGTGGTCTGCAGCATGGAGAGCGCCTCCACCACGGCCGCGCGGTCCACCCGCCCGCCCTGGCCGAGCACCCAAGCCGTCTGCGTCAACCCGGGCAACATCTTGTGCACGCTCTGCACCACCACATCCGCACCTTCTTGGATGCTGTGCGGCGGCAGTTCCGGCACCAGCCCGAAGTGCGCCCCGTGCGCCTCGTCCACAATCAGCGGCACCCCGTGTCGGTGCGCCACCTCCGCCAGCTCACGCACCGGGGCGCGCACCCCCGCGTAGGTGGGCGACGTGACGTACACCGCCCGGATCCCCCGCGCGTCCGCCAACATCCGCGCCACCTCGGCCGGAGCCGGCGGGCGAACCACCTGACGTTCGGCGTCCCACGTGCCCGGGATCAACACCGGTTCGGCCCCTGCGACGACGAGACCCCGCCACGCGCTCTCGTGGAAGGGGCCCGCGAACACCACCTTGCCGCCCGGTGCCGCGGCGAGCAAGGCGGCCATCACCCCGGCGGTCGATCCGTTGACGCTGAACAGACACCACTCCGCCCCGTAGTGCGCCGCCGCCAAGGCCTCGGAGCGCAAGATGCACCCCTCGGCGCGGTGGAGGTTGTCCAAACCGGGCAGTTCCGTCAAATCGATCTTCGCCGCTGCCCCCAGCCACGAAGACAGCACCCCGGGCAAAAGCCGGCCCTGTTTGTGGCCCGGGACGAACAGCGGCAGCCGGATGCGGCCTGCCGTCCGGACCAGCGCCGCCAAAATCGGCGCTTCCGCCTCGTCCCACCCGGGCTTCCCGTCCGTGTCAACGGTTCCGGTCAATCGTCACCCTCCCGTCCACGGCATTGACTGCCCCCTATGATACAATGTTGGACATCAAGCTGCTAGGAAGTCTGAGGAGGAATCAGGGTGGCCATCCAACAGACAAACGGGCTCAGTCTCATCCTGCGCCTGAAGATCAGCACGGACGCCGCGTTCAGCCAGGTTGCGACGGCCATCGGGGAAGCCGGCGGGGACATCATTGCCGTCGACGTGATCCACGTCGAGAAAGACTACGTCATCCGCGACGTGACCGTGAACGTGCACAACGATGCCCACCGCGAGCGCGTCGTCGAGTCACTCGCCCAGCGCCCCGGAATCGAAGTGATCAACGTCTCCGACCGCACGTTCTTGGTCCACTTGGGCGGTAAGATTGAGGTCCAGGCCAAGACCCCGGTCAAGAACCGCGATGACCTCTCCCGCGTGTACACCCCGGGAGTGGCCCGCGTTTGCCAAGCCATCCACGAAGACCCTTCGAAAGCATTTCAGCTGACCATCAAGCGCAACACGGTCGCCGTCGTCACCGACGGGACGGCCGTCTTGGGGTTGGGTGACATCGGGCCGGAGGCGGCCCTGCCGGTGATGGAAGGCAAGGCCATGCTGTTCAAGCAGTTCGCCGGCGTCGACGCCTTTCCCATCTGCCTGAACACCAAGGACACCGACGAAATCGTCGCCATCGTCAAAGCCATCGCGCCCGGCTTCGGCGGCATCAACCTGGAGGACATCTCGTCCCCGCGCTGCTTCGAAATTGAACAACGGTTGCGCGAAGAGCTCGACATCCCCGTGTTCCACGATGACCAACACGGCACCGCGGTGGTGATCCTGGCGGGCCTGCTCAACGCCGTCAAACTGGTCGGCAAACGGTTGCCCGACCTGCGGGTGGTCGTGTGCGGCATCGGGGCGGCCGGCGTCGCCTGCACGAAAATCCTGCTGTCGGCGGGAGTCAAGAACGTCATTGGCGTCGATCGCGCCGGCATCATCGAACGGGATCGCGCCTATGAGAATCCCATCTGGAACTGGTATGCACGCCACACCAATCCGGAGGGCCGCCGGGGCGATTTGATGGCCGCCATCACCGGGGCGGACGTGTTCATCGGCGTGTCCGGACCGGGTGTGCTCAAACCGGAGCACCTCCAGGCGATGGCGCGCGATCCGATTGTGTTCGCGATGGCCAATCCGATTCCCGAGATCCTGCCGGAGGAAGCCGAACCCTACGTGCGCATCCTGGCCACGGGGCGTTCCGACTACCCGAACCAGATCAACAACGTCCTCTGCTTCCCGGGTATCTTCCGCGGGGCGCTGCGCGTGCGTGCGCGGGAGATCAACGAGGAGATGAAACTGGCCGCGGCGGAAGCGATTGCGGCCTGTGTACCGGAGCATCAGTTGAACGAACAGTACATCATTCCGTCCGTGTTTAACGAAGCGGTCGTCAAGGCCGTCAGCCGGGCGGTCGCCGAGGCCGCGGTCCGCACCGGCGTCGCGCGGCGCGAACACGCGGTGCCCTCGTACTGAAGCCCAGGCATCCGGCGCCGGCACAGGCCGGCGCCTCCGCTCTCGGCGGCCTGCCGCGGGCTGCGGACCGCCCCCACGGTGCCACGGTGTCCAGCACGACGGCCCGTACCCGGCCGGGCTCAGGAGCGGTCACGGACACACCCGCCACCAAATGCGCTTCATGCAATCCACGTAATGTTTGTAACGGACGTCAGAGACGTCCGTGGAGACGATGGCCCGCTCGCAGTCCGTGCAGATGAACTGTCCGCACACCGTGATGCCGTCCGCCTTCTCCTGCTGACACACGATGCACTGTGGTGCCTGCTTTCCGTCCAATCCTATCACCCGTCCCATCCGCAGCCCCGGTCGTAGCGTCGGCCGCCAAGCCGCGCGTCGTCCGGTGCCTCCAACAGCCAGTATGGCTTGCCCCGCTCGCAATCATACCTACCAAATTTGGTGCATCCCGATGGCAATCATCACCAACCCAGCGACACACGTGGCCCAGTTCCCCAGCCGCTTGGCGATGTAGCGCCGTCCCACGTACGCCGCGGCGCCCAGCAGCACAAAGCTCGTGACCGCCACCGCGGCGGCCGTCCAGACGATGCCGATGTGCACGACACCGGCGTCGAAGCCGCCCGCCAGCGCATTGAGAGCCGCTGCCACGCCGAGGATCACCGCCTCACCCAGGTTGAGGGTGTGCGAATGGTCGAAGTCGGCAGCGGCGGGATCGCGCAGGATCCGCTTGACCACGTTCCCCTCTCCCGGCTGCATCTCGCGGCGGCCGTGCAGGGGCTCGGTGAGGACCCACAGGCCGACCAGCCACATCACCGCCGCTCCGGTCCAGGCCGCGAGATGGGGCGGGACGTAGCGCGTGATGGCCGCGCCCATCCAGCCCGCCACCAACGTCGCCACCCCCGAGATGAGGGCGATGATGGCGTTGGCCCACCACGAGATGTGGATGTTGCGGATTCCGTAGACGATGCCAAAGCTCGCATTGTCGAGGTTGGCCGCCAGCGCAATGGCGCAGATGGTCAGAACGGTCGAACCCATCCGGCTCCACCCCCCGTGGACTCTTTACACCTTATGAGCCACGGCTCGTCGCTGTTTCGGTCCGGCCGGCTTGGGGGTTTCCGTGCTATAATGCTCTTGCTTCCAGAGAGGGCCTTCGTGCGAGGCGGAATGCGGGAACGAGGAGGGGACGGCGTGCAAGGGAGGAAGACGTCCAGCTTGACCCGGGGTGCGTCCGTCATGGTGGCCAGCGTGACGGCGGCCAAACTCCTCGGCCTCATCTACCTGTTCCCGCTCACCCGCCTGATCCACGACGAAGGCATCGGCATCTACTCAAACGCCTACGCCCTGTACGTCATCCTGTTGACCTTGGCGACGGCCGGATTCCCGACCGCGATGGGGAAGCTGGTGTCGGAACGGCTGGCCCTGCGCCGGTACGGAGAAGTCGAGGGACTTTACCGCATCACGGTTCGGACGGTCGTTCGGCTCGGGGTGATTCTGGCCATCCTGATGTGGTTCGGGGCCCCGCTGTACGCCAGGATGGTGGCCCTGCGGGAATCCGCACAGGCGGTCTCGGCCCTGACCCTCTCCATCCGGGCGCTGGTCCCGGCGCTGTTGGTGGTTCCGCTGATGAGCGCCCTGCGCGGTTATCTGCAGGGATTCCAACGCCTGGAGCCGTCCGCGTACAGCCAGGCGTTGGAACAACTGGTGCGCGTGGTGGCCATCGTGGTCGGCGCCTGGTGGGTGATGCGCGACGGCGGCACCCCCGCCCTGGGGGCGGCCGCCGCCACATTCGGGGCGTTTGTCGGCGCGCTCGCCGGGCTCGTCCTGCTGCTCGTGGCGGTGCACATGGTCCGGCGGGAATTTCGATCCCGCTGGCGCCGCCCGTCCTCCCGCACCTCCGCCTCCGCCCTGCGGCGGGAGTTGTGGCAGATGGCGCTGCCGATCAGCCTCGGCACGCTGGTGGTGCCCATCTCCGGTTTGGTGGACGCGCTGACGGTGCAGAACACGCTTTTGTTCGCCGGCTACAGCTTTCAGCACGCCACCGAGGCGTACGGCGTGCTCTCCCGGCAGGCCATGCAGTTGATCCAGCTACCCCTGGCCTTCGCCATGGCCATCGGAGCATCCGTGCTGCCCGCCATCGCAGAGGCGCGCGCCCTGCGCGACCAGGCCGCCATTGACAACCGGGTGAACGGCACCCTGCGGTCCATGCTCTTCATGACCTTCCCGGTCGCCGCGGCGCTGCTCGTCCTCGGCCGCCCCATCGATCAGATGCTGTACGGTTCCACCGAAGGCGCCCTCATCATCTCCAGCGTCTCGTTCATGAGCGTGTTCAGCAGCCTTGAGCTGGTCTCCACCTACATGCTGCAGGGCCTGGGCGAGATGTACAGGCCCGTGCGCAACATGTTCCTCGGCGTGCTGGTCAAGCTCGTGTTCAACATCGCCCTCATCTTTCCGTTTCACATCTTGGGCGCGGCGATGGCGACGACCATCGGCTACCTGTTCTCGTCCGCGCTCAACGTCCTGGCGGTGAAAAAGTACGGCCACGTCCGCTTCTCGGTGATCCGCCTGGCGCTGCCGTCCGCAGCCGCCGCAGCCATCACCTGCCCGGCGCTGGCCGCAGGCAGTTGGCTCGGCTGGCACGCCATGGCCCTCGTGACCCGGATCCCCGACCTGCTCGCGACCGCCCAGGTGGTGTTCGCCATCGCCCTCGGCGGCGCCGTGTACGTCACGGCCGCCATCGCCCTGGGCGCCGTGCACGCGGACGAATTGCAGCGGCTGCCCGCGGTGGGCCGCCCGCTGGCGCGGATCGCCCGGCGCCTGCGCCCCTCGTCCGTACAATCCTAGTCATGCGTACAGCCACAGATGCAGGACGATGAGCGCCGCAATGCCGGGGATCCCGAGCAATCCCGCCGCCATGGCGGTCATCGGATTGAACGGCAGGTGGTAGTGGACGTACTGCCCCACCCAGTTGACCGCCAATACGAACAGACATCCCAGCACCGCACTCTTGACCATCCACCAGAACACCGGGCCCGGATGGCGCACGACCTGGACGACGGCGAACACACCCATCAACGCCAATCCCGTCCACAGCAACAGATGGGGACTGGGCACCCGGCTTCCCTCCCTTCTCCGGTCAATCCGCCTCGTTCCAATCCCACCGGACGCCCTCGACGCGGATCCCGTGGCGCCGCGCGAGCTGGAACAGGTAGTTGAACTGCCGCTCCGCGGCCCCGAGGCGGAAGACCATGTGATCAATCAGCATCGGATCCGTCACCGTGTCGAACTGCAGGCGCGCCATCTCAAGCTCGCGTTTCGCGCGGCGCAGCTCCCGAATGACCTGGTCGGCATCCTGTCCCCCCGCCAGGGTCGCCGCGGACTCTACGCCGGCTGTCGCGGCCGGTCCGGCCGCAAAAGACCTGTGCCTGTCCTCTTTCAAGACAAACGTCCTCCCCCTGTCGCAGGCTAATAGATCATAGACAGGGAAGAGGACGAATATGACAACGCGTATGCCCCGATGATGCTCGCTTAGACTTGGCGCCGTCCCTCCAGGGCTTTCGCCAAGGTCACCTCATCCGCGTACTCCAGGTCCCCGCCGACCGGAACTCCCCGCGCGATGCGCGTCACCTGAATGGGGAACGGTTTGAGCAGGCGGGCGATGTACATCGCCGTGGCCTCGCCTTCGACCGTGGGATTGGTCGCCAGGATCACCTCTTCGATCTCGCTGTCCGCCACTCGTTGGAGCAGCTCCCGGATGCGGATGTCGTTGGGGCCAACGCCTTCCATGGGAGAGATGGCCCCGTGCAGGACGTGGTACCGGCCGTTGTACTCGTGCGTCCGCTCCATGGCCAACACGTCCTTCGGATCTTGGACGACGCACAGAACCCGGCCGTCCCGGCCCGTGTCGGCACACACCGAACAGGGCGTGCGATCGGTGATGTTGCAGCAGACCGGGCACTCGTGCAGCTTGCGCTTGACGTCCAGCAGGGCAGCGGCGAACGCCGCCACGTCTTGTTCACTCATGTTCAGCGTGTGAAACGCCAACCGGGCAGCCGTCTTCGGCCCGATGCCCGGCAATTTCATGAACTGCTCCACGAGCCGCGCGATGGGCTCAGGGTATCCCCACATGTCAGAACAACCCGGGCATGTTCAGGCCGCGGGTGTACTTGCCCAGCTCCGCCTCCGTCAATTGGTCCACCTTTTCACCCGCGTCCTGCAGGGCCGCCAGGAGGAGGTCCTGCAGCATCTCGACATCCTGCGGATCGACCACATCCGGCTGAATGGTCACCGCGACGACCTGCCTGTGTCCGTTCATGGTCACACGGACCGCACCGCCGCCGGCCGTCCCTTCCACGGTGCGCTCCGCCAGCGCGGCCTGCGCCTTCAGGATCTCCTCCTGCATCTTCTTGGCCTGGCGCATCAACTGATTCATGTTTTTCACGGAGGGTCACTCCTTGTCCTCGATGATCTCCACGCGATCCGCGCCGAACAAGCGCACCACGGACGCCACCAGATCATCCGCCGGGGCGGTCGCGTTCGGTTCCTCCTGCGTCCCCTGGGGCGCCGAGGCCGGGGCAAGCGTCTGTTGAAACGACTCCCAGTCAGCCCGCAGCAAGGCCAGCACCTGCATGGCGGTGCCCATCTCCTCCGCCAGCACGGCCTCAATCACGCCGCGTTCCTCCCGCTTCATCACGGCGTCGCGGTGGATGCGGCTGGTGAACGCCAACACCAGGACGTCGGGTGTCGCGAGCACCGGCTCCCCGTTGATGAGCCAGGCGTGCGTTTGGATGCGGCGCTCCCGCACCCGCCGCAGCAACGCTTCCCAGTGCCCCTGGACCTGTTCCAACACGGCCGCCGACGCCTGCTGCGACAGCGCCGTCAATACTTCCATCTTACGCGATGCGCCCGGGCGCCGCACGGGTCCACCGGAACTTCCCGCACCCGGCTTCACGGACGCAGGCGGTGTGGCCGCCGCGGCTGGGGCCGCCGGTGTCGCCGGCGCGTTTGCCGTACTCGCCACACGGGTGGCGCCTGCGGCAGCCCCCGACATGCCGCCGGCCGGCCCGGCGGATTGCGCCGGTGCGGTCCCTGCGCCCGTCAGGCTCGGCGCCAGCGACAGCAGGGCCGTCTCCAACGCCAAGCGCGGTTGGTCGACAAAGCGCAGATGCACGTACGTCTCGCCGAGCGCCTGGATGGCCCGCAGCAGCCAGGCTTTGTCACAGCGATCCGCAGTCTCCCGGTACCCGGGCCGGTTCGCCCATTCACTCCGTCCGTCGGACAGCTTGACGATAAACAAATCGCGCAGCACCTGCAACAGTTCGTGCACGATGCGAGAGGCGTCCTTGCCGGCGCGGTACCAATCCATCAGAAGTTCAATCACGGCCAGCAGATCCTCCGCCACCAGCCGGTTCACCAGCTCCAGCAAGGCGGAGGAGCGCACGCCGCCCAGCACCTGAGCCGCCTCCTCGGCCGTCAGGCGGCCCGAGCCGAAGGCGGCCGCCTGCTCCAGCAGGCCCAAGGCGTCACGCAGGCCGCCGTCCGCCGCCTCCGCGATCTTCCACAGGGCTTCCTCTTCGTACGTCCACCCCTGGTCGGCGCAGACGGTCCGCAACCGCTCCAGAATCTGCTCCGGCTCGATGCGCCGGAAGTCGAACCGTTGGCACCGCGACACAATCGTGCCCGGGATCTTGTGCGGCTCCGTGGTGGCCAGGATGAACAGCGTATGCCCCGGCGGCTCCTCCAACGTCTTGAGCAAGGCGTTGAACGCCTCCGTGGTGAGCATGTGCACCTCGTCGACGATGTACACCTTGCGGCTCACCGACGCGGGGGCGTACTGCACCTTGTCCCGCAACAGGCGAATTTCCTCCACGCCGCGGTTGGACGCGGCGTCGATTTCCTCGACATCCACGCTGGCCCCCGTCGTGATGCTTCGGCAGGCCTCGCATTCGTTGCACGGTTCCGCTCCCTGGCGATGGGTGCAGTTGACCGCCTTGGCCAGCACCTTCGCGGCACTGGTCTTTCCCGTCCCGCGCGGCCCGCAGAACAGGTAGGCGTGCGCCACCTGACCGCGCAGGATGGCGTTCATCAGCGTCTGCTTGACGTGCGGTTGCCCGACCAGATCCGCAAACGTCTGCGGCCGCCACGCCCGGTACAGGGCCTGGTACGGCACGGCCACCCCTCCTCCGCGCGCAGAAATGCCGGCGCCCGGCCGCGGGTGCCGGGCGGGCCATGCATCCTCTACAGTAACACAGGGGGTCCGTGCGGACAATCCGAGGGGCCGGGCAAGCTCCGAAACGGCATGAGGAAGCGGAAGGTGGTTCCGAACCCTTTGGAGGAGACCCGGATCTCACCGCCGTGATCGAGCGCGATCCGCTGGCAGATGGCGAGCCCGAGGCCGGTCCCCCGGTCCTTGGTGGTGAAAAACACGTCGAAGATGCGATCCATCAGGTAATACGGGATGCCGGGCCCCGTGTCCGACACGTCGATCTCGAGCCAGTCGCCGCTCCTCCGCGCGGCGATGGTCAACACCCCGCCGGGCTCCATGGCCTCGATGGCATTTTCCGCCAGGCGCCGGATGGCTTGGGTGAGCAGGACCGGATCGGCGAGGAAAGGGGGCAGCACCTCCACCCGCCGGCGCACCTGGATCCCGGCCGCTTCGGCCTGCGCCGACAGCTCCGGCTCCAGCGCTTCCAGGACGGCCTGCAGGGAGCATGGGCGGGGTTGCACCTGGTGCGCCTGCGACAGCAGCATCAGCTCGTCGATGAGCGCCTCGACCTGGCCGATCTCCTTGAGCATAATCCGCGTGTTCTGCAGGTCTCCCGCCTGGCCCGCGGCGGAGAACTTCTGTTCCATCACCTGCAGAAACCCCTTGACCGTCGTCAAGGGATTCCTCAGTTCGTGCGCGAGCCCGGCGGCGATCTTGGCCAGCGTCGCCATCTTTTCGGTCCGCTGGACGTGTTGCTCCAGCGTCCGCAGATCCCCCAGGTCCTTCATCATCATGTAGAAGCCGGCGTACACGCCGAGCGGATCGAATTTGTTGAAAGAATCCGCCAACACATGGCGGATGCGGTCACCTCTCGTCCAGGTGAGGACGTGGTTCTTCAATTCCCGGCCGGACGCCAGCAGTCCGGACAACAGTTGATGCTCCTGCCGATCCGCAGGGAGGACGTCTCCGAGCGGCACGGCCTTGCCGAGCGGCGCCTCGATGTCCAGGAGCTGGGCAGCCAGTTCGTTGAACACCGTCACCGTCCCCCGTTTGTCCACGTAGAGCAGGCCGGAGTTCATGCGCCCGACCACATTCCAACCGTCCGCGCCCACCCCCGGATCCGCGTCACACCGCACCGCCATGCACAGCCCCCCAAGGCCGAGAATGGGGGAGATTTCGGGCTGTGCGGGGCGATTCCTGCCCGGTCGACAAAAGCTCCCGGGAGCAGACAGGGTTCGACACCCCGGGCCAAGCCGGCACACAAAAAAACGCGCTTTCCGACCAAGAACCAAGCCAGGCTTCCCCGCGTCGCCCGAAAGGTCTTCCTTAGTGCTGCTTCCGTCAGGACCTGACACGGTTCGGAAGTTTTCGCCGCGCGGGACCCAGTTTGGTCCTTGGTCGCAAAACGCGTGGTGCATTCGAGGCTGTCCCCGGGGTTCGGGCGGTGCGGCGATGCGCGCATCCGCCCATCCCCCGCGGAGACACGGATGGCGGAGAGAGTGGGATTCGAACCCACGAGCCCCGTGAAGGGCTACTCGCTTTCGAGGCGAGCTCTTTCGACCACTCAGACATCTCTCCGCGTCGACCCAAATGGCGATTCAGTTGTCTTTCACGGCCGCGCCTGTCGCAGCGACCGGAAAAATTCCTTGAGTATCATACCACACTCTTCGCCCAGAATGCCACCGGTAATGATTGGCTGGTGGTTCCACAAGCCGGGCGTAAGCACGTTCATGCGGGAGATCAGCGCCCCGCCCTTCGGATCGGCCGCTCCGAAGACAATCCGCGCGACGCGGGCCAACATCGCCGCGCCGGCGCACATCGGACACGGCTCCAGCGTGACGTACAGGTGACATTCGGCGAGCCGCCAGCCCCCCAAGCGGCGGCTGGCCTCCTGCAGGGCGATGAGTTCGGCGTGCGCCGTCGGATCCCGCCACGTCTCCCGCCAGTTGTGCGCCCGGGCGACGACCCGGCCCTGGTGGACGACGACGGCCCCAATCGGCACCTCGCCGAAGGAAGCGGCACGCCTGGCCTCCGCCAGGGCTTCCCGCATCCAGTGCTCGTCCGCATCCGGGCGCTCCTCCATGCGCGCGTCGTCGGTGGGCCCCGGTCCCGCGTCCCGCGCACCCGGTGTCCCTGGGTTCGAGCCCAATCCCCCGGCAGCGCGCGGGTTCATACCGGACTCGCGCCGGGTTGCGATCCCGGCGCCTCCCCCTCCGGGATGGCGTGGCGCGGCCGGCGCGCCACAATGTCGACGGCGAGCGCCAATTCCCGCAACATGTCCGACTGCATCTGGGGCTCAAAATACTTGGCCTTGACGTACGCGGTCCCGTGCTCCGTGGAGACGTAGTGGCTCGGCAGGTGATTCAAGGCGATGGCCAGGATGTCGTCGATACACTGACTGCACCCGCAGCGCACCAACCCCCGCTTCAAGTACGCGTCCTCGAGCAACGACCGCACCATCGCCTCCGTGACATTGTACACGGTCATCCGTCCCCGCCTCCGTCCGTCAGCGCAGGCCGCGTCCGGCGGCCTGGGCTCTCGGCTTCCGCTTCGTGCCATCATCATACAACACCCTGTCCCCGCTTAAAAGGTCCGCGCGCGGCAGTAGGCACGAACGTGTTCGGCGAATTCGGCCGCCACCCCGCGCAATGCGCCCGGCATGCAGACGAGACGGGTGTGCGCCACGGGCAGCGCAAAATGCGGGAAAGGCACCTCCAGCACGGTGCCCCGGAGCAGCTCGCGGCGCACGGTGGACGCCGGCAGAAACGAGACGCCGAGGCGCTCCACCACCCATTGAACCGTGACGTGGACCTGGCTCACGCGGAGCGTGCGCAGCGGATGAAACTGGCGGAGCCGCAGCAGGAGATCATCCCAATACTCCGGGTGGTTGTGCGTGAGCACCGGGTACGCCTCCAACAGTTCGTCGACTGCCGGCAGGACGCCGTCCACGTCGCCGACGTCCGCGGGCGCGATGAACACCACCGGGTCCGCATAGAGCGCCTCCGCGACCAAGTGCGGATGCTCGACCCCCTGGCGTGACAGCCCGAAATCGCACAGCCCCTCCATCACCGCCTGGGCGATGTCGACGGATTCCATGACCTGGATGGCAAATTCCACGTCCGGCCGATCCCGCGTGAAGCGCCGGATGCAATCGGGCAGCACCGTGGTCGCCACCAGCGGGGAGGCGGCCACGCGGACGGTGTGCGCATATCCCTGCTGCCACCGAAACAGATCCTCTCGGGCGGCGTCATCCGCTTCCACCATCGCCCGGGCGTGGTTCAGATAGCGCCGCCCGGCCGGCGTCAATTGCACACTCCGGCCCGTGCGCTCGAACAGCGCGACGCCGAGCGTCTGTTCGAGCTTCTGGATGTGGACGCTGACGGTCGGTTGCGCCAAGTGCAGCCGTTCGGCCGTCCGGCTGAAATTGCCGGTCTGTGCGGCGGTGACGAACGTGCGCAGCCATTGCAGGTCCATGCCGGAACCTCCCATTACGTTTCATAATCAAAATAACCAATTATATTCATTATACAAAATCAATGGACGGCGCTATGCTGAACGTGCAGAACCCTGACAGGGGAACCCCATCAGAGCTTCAAGAGGAGGAAGCACTATGGCGAACACGCGTGGATTGGAAGGCGTGGTGGCGGCGGAGACAGAACTGTCGCTGGTCGACGGGGAGCGGGGCCACCTAGTGTTTCGCGGGCACTGGGCGCGCGAGCTGGCGCGATCCCGCAGCTTTGAAGACGTGGCCCACCTGCTGTGGACAGGCAGGCTGCCGGCCCCGGAGGAGGCCGCGGCGTGGCAGGCGCAAATGGCGGCGGCGCGGACGTTGCCCGAACACGTGTACCGAGTGATGGACGCCCTCCCGGCCGGACTGGACATGATGAGCGTGGTGCGCACCGCGGTCTCTGCGCTCGGCGCGGCGCAGGACTGGCCCCCGAGCTTGGCCGACGCCATCCGCTTCACGGCAGCCGTCCCGACCATCATCGCCTACCGGCACGCGCGCAACGAAGGCCGCTCGCCGGTGGCGCCGCGTCCAGACCTGCCCCATGTGGCGAACTACCTGTACATGCTCACCGGCCGCCATCCCGCGCCGGACCACGTCCGTGCGCTCGAGGCGTACCTGGTGATCACGATGGAGCACGGCATGAACGCGTCCACCTTCACGGCGCGCGTCGTCACCTCGACGCAATCGGACATGGCCTCCGCCCTGTCGGCCGCCATCGGCGCCATGAAAGGGCCGCTGCACGGCGGGGCGCCGGCCGGTGTGATGGACATGCTGGAGCAGATCGGAACTCCCGAACGGGCCGAGTCATGGATCCGCTCCGCCTTGGCGAGGGGCGAACGGCTGATGGGCTTCGGGCACCGGGTGTACAAGACGACCGATCCGCGCGCGCTGGCGCTGCGGGACGTGGTGACGGAACTGGCGGGCGAGGATCCGTGGTTCTCCCTGGCCACCCAAGTGGAGGATGTCGCCATCCGCTTGCTGGAAGAGCACAAGCCGGGGCGGCGCCTGTACACGAACGTGGAGTACTGGGCGGCAGCCGTCCTGCGCGCGGTGGGCATCCCGAAGCCGCTGTACACCGCCACCTTCACGGCGAGCCGGACGGTGGGCTGGACCGCGCACATCCTGGAGCAGGCGGCCCACAACCGGCTCATCCGGCCGCAGTCCGTCTATGTGGGGCCGATGCCCGCTGCCCCAACGACACCAGAAGAGGCATGAATGCCTCGCCCCCGTCACCTCGCGCCCAGGGACTGCATAAAGTATGGCGTCATCTGGGCGCGGCAGCGTCCGCAAGCTGGGAATCGAGGGGGGCGCTGACGGAATGTGCGGAATTGCAGGGTGGATTGACTGGGAGCGCGACTTGCGGCGCGAGGAGGCGGTGGTGCGTGCGATGGCGTCCACGATGGCCTGCCGCGGACCGGACGCAGACGGAGTCTACCTGTCGAAGTCCGCGGCGTTCGGACACCGCCGCCTGGTGGTGGTGGACCCGGCCGGAGGCGCCCAGCCGATGACGCGCCGCTGGGGCGAGCGCAGCTACACCATGGTCTACAACGGCGAGCTGTACAACACCGAGGAGCTCCGCCGCGAGCTGAAGGCCCTCGGGTACACGTTCCAGTCCTACTCGGACACCGAGGTCCTGCTCGTCTCGTACATCGCCTGGGGCGAGGCGTGCACGCGGAAGCTGAACGGCATCTTCGCCTTCGCCATCTGGGACGAAGGCGAACGGCGGCTGTTCATGGCCCGCGACCGGCTGGGGGTCAAGCCGCTGTTCTACGCGCGGCGCGGATCGAGCTTTTTGTTCGCTTCTGAGTTGAAGGGACTGCTCGCCCATCCGCTGATCGATCCGGTCGTCGACGCCGAGGGCCTCGCCGAGGTGTTCGCCATCGGCCCTGCGCGCACGCCCGGCCACGGCATCTTCAAAGACGTCTGCGAGCTGCGTCCCGGCCACGCCCTGGTGGCCACGCAGGACGCCATCCGCGTCCGCGCCTACTGGAAGCTGGAGGGCCGCGAGCACACCGACGACCTGGACGCGACGGTGGAGACGGTGCGCGGTCTGCTCATCGACACGGTGCAACGGCAGCTGGTCTCCGACGTGCCGGTGTGCACGTTCCTCTCCGGCGGCATCGACTCGAGCGCGGTCACCGCCATCGCCGCCGAATACTGCCGGGCGCACGGTCGGGAACCGCTGCACACGTTCGCCATCGAGATCGAGGACATGGAGAAGTATTTCCAAGCGAACGCCTTCCAAAAGAGCCTCGACGCCCCGTACGCCCTGCGGGTGGCGGAGCACCTGGGAACGGTGCACCACCGGGTGGTCTTCAGCATGGCGGAGATGATCAGCCACCTGCTCACGCCGCTCGCCTGGCGCGACGTTCCGGGCATGTGTGACATCGACGTGTCCATGTACCTGTTCTGTCGGGAGATCAAACGCACGCACACCGTCGCCCTGACGGGCGAGGCGGCGGACGAGGTGTTCGGGGGGTACCCGTGGTTCCATCGCGAGGAGTCATTGCAGGCGGACACTTTCCCGTGGTCGCTTCGGTTGCGCGACCGCGTGCACATCCTGTCGGAGGAACTGAAGGGGTGGATCCGGCCGTTCGAGTACGTGGCCGACCGCTACCGGGAGGCGCTGGCGGAGGTGCCGGCACTGCCGGGGGAGGACCCGCACGAGGCGCGCGTGCGGGAGATCGGGTATCTCAGCATCACCCGTTTCCTGCCCACGCTGCTCGACCGCAAGGACCGGATGAGCATGGGGGCCAGCCTGGAGGCGCGCGTGCCTTTCTGCGATCACCGCCTGGTGGAGTACGTCTTCAACGTCCCCTGGGCGATGAAAGCGTGCGACGGCGAGATCAAAGGACTGCTGCGCCGCGCGGCGCGGGGCATGCTCCCGGACGATGTGCTGTACCGCAAGAAGAGCCCGTACCCCGGCACGCCGAACCCGGAATACCTGGAGGCGACGCGCACCCGAGCCCTGCAGGCCCTGGACGATCCCGCGTCTCCGCTCCGCCCTCTGGTGGACGTGGCGGCCGTCCGCGCGCTGGCGGAAGCGAGCCGCCAGCCGGGCGACCACCGGCCGTGGTTCGGCCAGATCCTCGGCACGGCCCAACTGTTCCACTACCTGTTGGAAATCGACGAGTGGATGCGCCGCTATCACGTGCGGTTGACTTGAAACGCGTGCCCCGAACCGTGGCCATGGCCTTCGGCGTGGCCCTGTTCGGCCAGGCACCGGTCGAGTACGCCGGCACGCCACTTGAGGCCGAGCCAGCCGAGGAACATCACCGCGGCGGCGACCCAGAACGGGACCTGAACGCCATAGGCGTCCTTCAGCAGCCCGTCCAGGACGGGCGCCACCGCCGCCCCTGACCAGCGCAGGAAGTTGTAGGTCCCGGACGAGATGGATCGCGAAAACGGAGACACTTCCATCGCCAGCGTGGTGAACAGCGCGTTCGAGATGCCGCAGAAGAATCCCGACACGATGATCACGATGACCAGCCAGCGCTGATTCACCAACGCAGCGGCCACCAGGACGGCCACCATGCACAGCAGGTTCAGGTCCAGCATCCGAACCGGTCCCATCAACGGGCGCAGCCAGTTCACCACGAAGACCGACGAGATCCCAACCAACACGCCCCAGGCGAAGAACACGAAGCCCAAGCCCAGTGCACTGACGGAGGTCATCGTGATGGGCGAGTAGGCGAGAATCGTGAAAAAGGCGAAACTGTATGTCAGGCCGATGAGCGCGTTGGAGATGACGCCCGGGTGCTTCATCGCCCGGAACAGGTCGGCTGCGGTGCGCGGCGCCTCCTTGTGGCCCGTGTCGCGCACCAGGGTCAAGGTCAAGATCAGGGCGATCAGCATGAGGGTGGACGTCCCCGCAAACGGCATGCGCCAGTGAATGCTGCCGAGGAAACCGCCGAGCAGCGGCCCGGACGCCATGCCAAGGCCGAGCGCGGCTTCATACAGCGTGATGGCCGCCGCCATCCCGCCGGAGGACGCCCCGACGATGATGGACAGAGCGGTCGAGGTGAAGAACGCGTTGCCGAGGCCCCAGCCGCCGCGGAACACGGCCAGCACGCCGATGTTCGGAGCCAGCGCGCACAGCCCGGCGAAGATCACGACCAGAGACAGGCCCACAATCAGCACCCGGCGGGCGCCAAACTTCGTCGAGAGCACGCCCGACAGCAGCATCGCCAACGCCATGACGGCGATGTAGCTGGTGAACAGCCACTCGACGGCAAAGGCAGACGCGTGCATGGCCTTCAGGATGGAGGACAAAATCGGATCGACGACGCCGATGCCCATGAAGGCAATCAGGGTCGCAAACGCCGTCGCCCAGACCGCCGGCGAAAACTTTCGCCCCACGTGAACTCAACCTCCTTGACATTGGACGTTTGTCTCTTTTCATTTCGATACCCGAAATATAACAATACCCATCATACCACGGGTTCACGCCGTCCCGCCAGGGATCCAGACGGGCACGTGTGCCGGGTGAACCGCTTTCATGCTCCGAACTTTTTTCCGCCACGGCGGGTGCATCGGTTACACCCCGGGGGAGTTCGGCGTCAAAATGGATGCAATCCCCTGGGAGGTGACGTCCATGCAGGGCGATCCGATGGCCGAACAAATTCGCGACGCCCTCCGTGAGCCGGGTCTCGCCGAAAGACGGGCGGCGGTCTGGGCTCGTGTGAAACCCCATGTACCAATGAAGTGCTCTCTGGAGACGCGAACGCAGGCGGTCTCGCTACGGGACACTAGAGTCCATTCGGGGCGGTACCTGGCGGCCTCTGCAGGTGATCTGCTGGTGGTGTACGACACGGCTCGCTGCCGGTTCTCCTACGTCGACCTCCCGGAGCACGGCCGGTAGGAGTGGGGCCCAGGCTCCGACCGCTGGTTCGTCGTCACCCCTGACGGCTCCCGCACCCTCGCAGAGGTCCTCGATCCGGCCGACCTGACCGGACCACCAGTGGCTTCGTTCCACCTGGATGGGCGGATGGCGGACGTCGCCTCAACGGCAGACGGACTGGTCGTGCAGACCTCGGCGGGTGGGTTGGTGGGTGTGGACAAGCGGGATCGACAGACGATCCTGGCAGATGATGCCTAGATCTGGTGATACAACGCGGGTCGCTTTAGCCCACCTGACCAAGGCCGGACGGTGGGTTAAGCTGCGGTGAATTCCCCTCATACTCCTCCATTCGCTATCAAACTCAGAAGGCACATGTCAGGACGAAGTCATTTACACCACATAGTGCCCCGGTGACCGGGGGCCGTAAATCCGATGTATTGATGCCAATCAGGCCAGGGTAAAGTATAATTGAGGTCGTGACGGCGTTGTAATCAACGCAACAACCTCATCCTGGACTAGGTGTATTTAATGGATCATAACAGCACTCCCATCCTGTTCAGTAATCCGAAAAGAAGAGTCAACGGAAAATATGAACTTCCCTTATACGAATACTACGCTGGCTACACGAAGGAATTTGTATACGACGTATTGAGATACCTCAAGCTATCTTCTGATTCAGTGGTTATGGATCCGTGGAACGGGAGCGGAACCACGACCCGTGCAGCAATCGATTGCGGATACTCTGCTATCGGATATGACCTAAATCCTGTGATGGTCGTTGTCGCTAGAGCGGGCCTATTGGATTCGAGCGCTTGTGGTAGCCTACCGAGCCTCGCTGAGGACGTCATTGCCAAGGCAATGCTGTATAATGCATCGATGGAACCGTTCTTCAATGATCCATTGCATACATGGTTAACAGAAGGCACTTCGTGTACCGTTCGCAGCATAGAGCTCGCGATTCAGCAGCTGATGCACCCCCAAGGAATCCGTCGATCCGGAATCCAAATCCTTGACATTAGTACAGTATCGAGCTTGGCTGCCTTCTTCTATGTGGCTCTATTTCGTGTTATAAAAAACTTACTCCGCGCCTTTAGAGGATCGAACCCTACCTGGATCAAGACGCCTGGTAAAGACTCCGAACGGGTAAACATCGAAGCAAACGTTGTCTTCGAGATGTTTCGTACCACCGTTAACGACATGACTTGCTATATGGCTAAAGAGGGGATGCGGCGTTCTAATGTCGTCTCAAGGCCTTCTGTTCTCCTCACGACTGCTGCATCCGAATCCCTTCCCATACAGAATAGTAAGATTGACGCAGTTATCACATCGCCTCCATATTGTACGCGGATCGATTATGTTATTGCGACTCAACCAGAATTGGCCATACTAGGATATTCCATAGACGAAATGCGTAAGCTTAGACATGCCATGACTGGTACACCGACTATTAAGTCTAATACTCCTGAACCTAATCCACACTGGGGTGACGCTTGCCTTCAAGTCCTCAATGAGATCCAACGGCACCCCTCAAAAGCATCGGTATCATACTATTACAAGCACTATGTGCAATATTTCGACTCCATCTACCGCTCTTTGGGGGAAATCAACCGATCCCTGAAGGAGGGTGCATATTGTACCATGGTAGTGCAGAACTCCTACTACAAGGAAATCGCAATCGATTTGGCTTCTATCTTCGTTTCAATGGCAAGCAATTACGGGTGGTCGTTGATTGGTCACCAGGAATTTGCGACATCTCGTACACTCGCATCTATAAATAGGCGGGCTCAAACATATAAGAGTTCCAGGCGCACGGTGGAAACAGCTCTTATTTTCAGAAAGTGAGGGATCGTGAAATGGGACATTCGAACAATGTGAACGAAGTAGAACTCATGCTCGCAGTAGATCAAAAAATTAAGAAGGTCAGAACACGTAGTCTGGATTTATCCTTCAACGAATTGCTGGATATGTTTGAGAATGGGGAGTTGAAGATCGACCCAGATTATCAGCGCCTTTTCCGTTGGACGGAGGGCGCCCAATCTAGGTTTATTGAATCACTTATTCTAGAGATGCCTGTTCCCCCGATATTTGTTATAGAACTCGACGAGGGGATATATGAACTCATTGATGGTTTGCAGCGAATCTCATCATACATGCACTTCCGCGGAAAACATCCCATGCGGAAGAATCCAGATGGAACATTTCATTTTTTAGAATTGGTCGATTGCGATATTGTTGAAGAACTAAACGGTCTAACCTACAATGATTTGCCTAAGCCACTAGAGATAAAGCTGAAACGTAACTTCATTCGTGTCGAGGTACTCAGAAAGGAAAGCGATAAGCGACTACGATACTATATGTTTAAACGTCTTAATACTGGAGGCGAGACTCTTAGCCCTCAAGAGATTAGAAACTGCACCATTCGTTTACTAAGCGACGATTTTAATAAATTTATTATTGAGCTTAGTAAAAACCCTGACTTCAAAACGTGCATTGCTAATCTCTCAGATGAAAAATGGGAACAAAAGGGGGATCAAGAACTCGTCCTCCGATTCTTCGCGTTCAAGAATGCACGTGAAGCATATCGTCACGACGTTGGAGACTTTTTGACGGAGTACATGGAGCAGGTCTCCGATCCCGAGCAACCTGTCATCCTTGATTATGACAAGGAACGTGAGTGTTTTGAGAAAACCTTTGAGATACTCGCAAAGACGTTGGGTGAACAAGTGTTCTCTGCAACAAACGCGCAAGGCCGTTTAGTGTCCAAGTTTTTGGTCTACCATTTTGAAGCGTTCACTCTTGGTATCCAACCAGTTCTGGACCGGTTAGACCCGGACGATTCAGACTGCATAGATAAACTGAAAAAAGTATTCATAGATATTAAGAACGATCCGGAGTTTCGACAGATCACTACCGGCGGAGGGAAAAATTATCCAAACCCTCTAAATCAACGGATTGAATTCGTTACGAAAAAGGTTCGTGAGGTCATATGAACATCATCTCCATACGGTCACAACTCGAGGATGAGCTAACTTGGAGGTCTTCCGAGTTAAAACTTTTGGAGAATCAACTTTCGTTCGTCTCTAATGATGAGGACAAGAGACGCTATAGGAAGGCCTTGGTTGTCATGCTTTACTCACACTTCGAAGGCTTTTGCAAGGCTTGTTTCTTGATATATGTTAAGGCTATTAATGATGAACTACTTCTTAGATCTCAAGCAAACATCAGGCTTGTAGTCGCATCGTTGGCTAGGGAATTTGGCGATCTAGAGAATACAAACAGAAAAACCCAACTTACTAAAGACATTTCTGCGGATGACGAGCGCCTTCATCGATATGGTCGACAGGTGGAATTCATTGAGAAGATCGATAACTTGTGGGCCCAAACTGCCCGGATTCCAGAGGATATCGTGGACACGGAAGCGAACCTAAAGCCACGAGTATTAGAAAAGATCCTGTATAGACTAGGATTTGATCACCATGCATTTCAGGATTATTATGGGACGATTCACAAGTTACTCCGTTACAGAAATGATATTGCACATGGCGCCAAGGTTGATGGTGTCGATGAACAGGAGTACAATAGCCTCCGAAGTGGAATTCAAACAATAATGACCAAAATCATCGACGTAATATTCGACACCCTGGTAAAACGCAAGTACTTAAGATCGGATTTGCACAGAGACGATGAGACCGCATCAGTAACAGTAGACAACGACCCCGCCACACCATCAGACTCAGTTGCCCAAAAGTGTAGTCGCAGTTCATCTCTTAATGTACCATCCGACGACGGTTTTAAGGTGTCTCTGGTTTGACGACTACGGCACTCCGAAACCCACAGGCTACGACTTTCGCCTTGCCCGCGTGTTTGGTGGATGGGATGCGAGCGGTCAGCACGCCTCCACCCTGCGTCGTCCACGTGGACAGCGTCAACCCGATGACGGGCGTGTTTCGAAGCCGTGTAAGCCGCGCCAACTCGCGAACCATACACCCCACCTACGGATTCCTTGTTGATGATGAGGCCGCCCTGCTCAATCGTGATGGAAAGCATACGCCGGATGGCACGCATCGGCCTAGTCGCATTTGGACGTCCTCTTCTTATGCTACGTTAGCCACCACAGCTACGACCGTCCCGCCCGCCTCACACATTCCGGAAACGACAACGTAAGCGTCAAATAGTCCACACCTAGCGCCAAGCCTTGGTCTGCGAGATGATTCCCCCAGAACCCAATCATGGAGGGATCATCGTGACGAAAG
>NZ_FPBV01000024.1 GCF_900116805.1 Paenalicyclobacillus macrosporangiidus
ACTAGTTGGTTGCGTCACTTTCTAGTAGACACGCACGGTGGCTTCGTCGTCAATTGTGAACGACGGATTTTACACCACTACTTGAGACTTTAACACGACGTGGTTTGACGTGATGTTCTGTTAACCCAACGGTGACGTATGGCGGGTGAATGTGACGCTATGATTGGGGTCTGCTGAACGAACGGAAGGTCCTCTATCGGCCAGGGTTTTTGGGCCCAGGACGTGAATTGATGTGCGAGCGTGTTTGTAGACAGGTATGCAAAATCCTTGCACACGGAGCACACATCGGTGTTCCGCGCAAAGGAGAACCAACTTAATTTTTCCAACTCCTGAGTTGGTCCGGGCGTTTGGCACGTTTATCAAAGAGGTCGGTGGCCCGTCTGTGCGGTTTCGGGCATGCAGGAGGCGGTGAAGGAGTCCGAGCGACTTTTCTCGTGACCCTGTGGTGACCACGGCACAGTTTGACACCATGATGTGACCACCACTTCGACCTTTTCACACAATCCAAAAATCTTTGACCCACAAGGCTTGGCGGGAACGTGTCGGAATCGAACCGACCGGCTACGCACCACGCCGCCCACTTGGCTTTGAAGGCCAGGAGGGACACCAGTACCCCATCCGTTCCCACGGCGTCGGCCCGTCCCCAGTATAGGCAGGACGGGCCCTCAACTCAAGTACGCCTCCGCGCGACAACTCCGGCCACTTTTCCTTCGCGGTGTCTCGGGCGGTGGACGAGTACAGCGGTCCCGAAGGACCGCTCATCGGCCAGGTGCTGCTGGGCCCATCGACTGTGTAGGGGAGGGCGGCACCTGTCCGTGTCCACCGGCCTGTTCACCGGCCTATGCACCGGCTCATTCACCGGCCCGTGCATCGGATTATTCACCGGGCCGTGCAACGGATGATTCGCCGGCCCTTACTCACCGGCCTGTCCGCCGGGCTGCCCGGTTGGCGGTTGCTCACGACGGCGCGCTACCAGGTGCTCAAAGACCCGTTCGGCAGCTCGCTGTCCGTCCGCGATGCAGTCCGGGACGCCGACGCCCCGGTAGGCCGCGCCCGCGAGGGCGACACCCGGAAGGGTGCGTTGGACCGACTCGTCGACCTGGGCCACGAGGGACAGGTGTCCGACGTCGTACTGGGGCATGGCGTGCTTCCAGCGGGTGACGATGGTGAACCACGGGGAGGCGTCCAATTGGATGAGCCGGCTCAGCTCGCGCCGGACCATCGCGACCATCTCCGCGTCGGTCTGCTGGAGGCCCTCCTGCTGCCCGTCCCGTCCCACGTAGCAGCGCAGCAGGATGCCCTTTCCGCCGGCGGCGTGGGGCCACTTGCTCGACACCCAAGTGCACGCGGTGATCCCGAGCCCCTCCTGGCGCGGCACGACGAATCCGGACGCGTCCAGACGGGCGGGTACGCTGTCCGGGCGGAAGCCGAGGATCACGGTGGCCGTGGAGACGTACCGCACGTTCTCCAGGCGGCTGGCGACGGGGCAGAGCGGTCCCACCAGGCGTGCGGCGGCGTGGGCTGGGGTCGCGACAATCACCGCGTCCGCCGTCAACCGCTCATCCCCGTCCGGACCCGTGATGTCGACGGCGTAGCCGTCGACGGTCCGTTGGATGGACACCGCCGCCGTTCGGGTCCGGATGTCCGCCCACTCGTACAGGGTGTCGTACAGCCGTTCCACCAGTGTCTCCAACCCGGAACGCAGGGTGACGAAGACGCTGCGGACGTTCTCCCCGGGTCTGCGCTGCTCCGGAGCGGCCGCACGGGAGGCGGCTGCGCGGGCCGCTGCCCGGCGCTCGCGGATGGAGCCGAGGATGAGGCTGCGGTACTGCTCCTCCAGCCGGCGGAACTGAGGGGCGGTCGCGAGGAGGCTTAGCCGGTCGATGCTCCCCGCGTAGATGCCTGCCAACAGGGGCTCGGCGATGTGATCGACCACCTCATCGCCGACACGGCGGCGGAGGAACGCCCCTACCGATTCGTCTTCGTCCCGGTTTCCGCGTGGCAGGACGAGATCCCACAGGGCTCGCGCCTTGCCGGCGGGGGACAGGAGGCGTGTACGGGCAAAGGGCGTCCAACGGGTGGGGATGCCCATGTTGGTCCCGGGCGGGATGGGTTCAAGCCGCCCGCGAAAGGCGATGTACGTCTTGGTGGCCTGCGGGCTGGTGCCGACCATCTCCCCTTCCACACCCAGGCGGCGGATGAGGCCCACGCCCGCGGGTTTTCGCGCCAGCAGCGAATCCGGCCCCGCCTCCATGACAAAGCCGTGCTCCCGGTAGGTGCGGACCTTCCCGCCGACCCGGCTGGCCTGTTCCAACAGCGTGACGCGGATGGGCATCCGTTCGCCATCCGCGCGGTCCTTCAACGCGAGCGCCGCGGCGAGGCCCGTGATCCCGCCGCCGATGATCACGACCCGCGTGCGCTGTCCTGCCGGATCACTCATCGTGATCGCCCCGGGCCGCCCGGGCCCGGACCACGTCCGCGAGACCGGCGATGAACAGCGGATCGTCGTTCAACGACGCGGTGCGCACCAACTGGACGCCCAGTTCGGCGGCGAGGCGCTGGCAGTCGATGTCCACGTCGTACAACACCTCCAGGTGATCAGCCACAAAACCAGCAGGGCAGACGACCAGGCGCCGGCGGCCCTGCCCGGCCAACTGCCGGATGACGTCGAGGATGTCCGGCCCGAGCCAACGGTCGTCGGTGCGGCCCGCGCTCTGCCAGGCGAAGGTGTAATCCGTGACGCCGGCCAGGCGCGCAACCGCTTCGCCGGTCTCGCGCAGTTGGCGGGGATACGGGTCATCCGCTTCCAGAATCCGCTCCGGCAGGCTGTGCGCCGAAAAGATGACGGTGGCCGGCGTGCCGCCAGGCGTACCGTCAGAGGCCGAGGGGGCGGACCGGCCATCGGACACCGCGCCGTCCGAAGGCGCACCCGCGGACAGCCGGGCGAGGGCCGCCGTCACCCGCTCCGCCAGCGCCTGCAGGAATTGCGGCTGCAGGTGCCAACTGTCCACGTGCCACAGGCGCGGGCCCGCCTCCGCCGCGGCCTGGTCTGCCGCGGTCTGGTAGCTCTTCACGCTCATCGTCGAGTAGTGCGGCGCCAGGACGAGGGTCACCGCTGTCTTGACGCCCGACGCAGCCATCTCCCGGACGATGTCCTGGATGAACGGCCGGGTGTGCTTCATGCCCAGAAACACCCGCCACCGCCCCGGTCCGTCGATGGCATCCAGCCGCGCCTGCAGAGCGGCCGCCTGCCGGCGGGTGATGTCGTTGAGCGGGGAGACCCCGCCGATGGCCTGGTAACGGGCCTTGAGATCCGCCAGCAACTCCGGGGTCGGCGGCCGCCCGTGCCGGATGTGGGTATAGTACGCCTCCACCTCGTCGAGACTCGCGGGAGTGCCGTAGGCCATCAGGAGGACGCCCCTCGGTTCTGTCATGCGTCATTCCTCCCCGCGCCGATGCGCAGCGCGCTGTATTCGTGGACGAATTCGGTCAAACGGCGCAGCGTGTCGACGGCCACCGGTGGCTGGTGAAAGACCACGCCGTGACCGAGGTTGAAGATGAAGCCGTCGGCTTCCAAACCTTGATCGATCACGCTGCGCGCCCGCCGCTCAATCTCCGACCAGGGGGCCAGGAGCAGGGCGGGGTCCAGGTTGCCCTGGATGGCCACGCCTCCGCCCGTGCGGCGTCTTGCCTCGCGGATGGACACCCGCCAGTCGATTCCGACGACGTTCGCCCCGGCCTCCGCGAACATCGGCAGCAGTTCGCCGGTGCCCACCCCGAAATAGATGGCGGGGACGCCCGTGTCCGCGATCGCCGCGAAAATGCGCCGCATGGCGGGCAGGACGTGCGCCTGGAAATCCTCCGGGGCGAGGCTGCCGACCCAGCTGTCGAACACTTGCACCGCGGCGGCCCCGGCCTCAATCTGCATCCGGAGGTAGCGGATGACCACGTCCGCGAGCTTGTCCATCAGGGACTGCCACACCGCCGGCTCGGACCACATGAGGCGCTTGGTTTTGAGGTAATCCCGCGATGGCCGGCCTTCGACGATGTAACTGGCGAGTGTAAACGGGGCCCCCGCGAATCCAATCAACGGCACGTCGACGTTGTCGCAGATGAGGCGAACGCTCTCGGCCACGTAGGGCAGTTCGGCGGCGGGATCGTACACCCGAAGGCGCGCCACGTCGGAGGCAGACTGCACGGGATTGCGGGTCACGGGCCCGACGTGTTCCACGATGTCGAAGTCGATCCCCATGGGTCCCAAGGGGACCATGATATCGGAAAAGAGAATGGCCGCGTCGACCCCGAGCTGGGTGACCGGCAGCCGGGTCACCTCCATGCACAGCTCGGGGATGCGGCAGATGTCCAGCAAGGAGTAGCGTTCGCGCAGTTGCCGGTACTCCGGTTGATAGCGTCCGGCCTGGCGCATGTACCACACCGGCACGTACGGCACGGACTGCCGCCGGCAGGCGAGCAAAAACGGGTGTTCGGCCATCAGCGTCCTCTTCTCTGTCTGTCATACGGATACCGGAGAGCATGTTTCATCCGGCATTTCTTCCCTAGTTATACCGATTGCAGATGCGGTGATGCAACCGCGGCGGGACGAGGGTGGCGGAATCGGGGACGGACGTTCGCCGAACTGTCAATTGCCCGCGCGGCCAGGTATAATACGGATAGGGAGGCCGGGGTTGACACCGGCTGAGTGGGAGGTGTCCGACAGTGACCATGGAACTCGACTTTTACGCCATGATGGTGCAGCCGATGCGGGATGAATTGACGCAGATCGGATTCGAGGAGCTCCGCACACCGGAGGAGGTGGACCGGGTGATGCAGGAGAAGACGGGCACCACCCTGGTGTTTGTCAACTCCGTGTGCGGCTGCGCCGGCGGGATCGCCCGGCCGGGTGTGGCGTTGGCGTTGCAACAGGAGAATCGCCCGGACCGTTTGGTGACGGTGTTCGCCGGCCAGGACAAAGAGGCGACCGCGCGGGCGCGCGAATACTTTGAGAACAACCCGCCCTCGTCGCCGTCCATCTGGCTGTTCAAAGACGGGAAGCTGGTGGACCAACTGCACCGCAGCGATATCGAGGGGACGAGCGCCGAGCACGTCGCCGATCGGCTGCGGGCGATGTTCAACCAGTACTGCTGAGCGTTCGGCATAGCGAAGGGGCCGCCCGGATGGGCGGCTTTCCTCTTTATTGGTGTAGGTGCCAGCGCGCTGGGCTGTGATACAATGGATAGGACATCGTCCGAGGGGGGACCGCGGGTGGCCGTTATCACGGGGGAGAAGCCGTACCGCACGGCGCAGGAAGCGTTGACGCACGTGAAGAACATCTTTTGTGTAGGGCGCAATTACCGCGATCACGCGGCGGAGTTGGGCAACGACGTCCCGTCCAAGCCGATGATCTTCGGCAAGTCAACCCATGCCTTGGCCGTCGCCGACGGGGTGGTGCGTGTGCCGGCGGGGCGTGAGAACATCCATCATGAGCTGGAGATTGTGCTGTGGATGAAAGGACCCTACCAGCCGGGAGCGGCGCTGTCCGATGTGGTCGGCGGCATCGCCCTGGGCCTCGACCTGACCGACCGGGACGCTCAGACGGAGCTGAAGAAGGCGGGGCATCCGTGGGAGCTGGCCAAGGGGTTCCAGGGGTCGGCCGTGATCACCGACTTTTACGAGGTGGCCGACTGGAACGCCCTGCTCGAGACCCCGTTTGAGTTGCGCATCAACGGGCGAATCGCCCAGTCCGGGCAGGCCAAGGACATGATCTTTTCGTTCGACACCCTGATTGGCTATGTCCGCACGCACTTCGGTCTCGATGCGGACGACCTGCTGTTCACGGGGACACCGGCCGGGGTCGGCCCGCTCCGCGCCGGGGATGAGCTGGAGCTCGTCATGGACGGGCGCGTCTGGGGCCGCTGTCGTGTCGCCCAGTGACGTTGGCGCCGTCGAAGGGCCACCGTAAGGAGGGGATGTGCCGATGCCACGCACGCACGGGATGGAAGAATATTTGGAAGGAATCTATGTCCTGCAGGCGGAAGGGGTCACGGTGCTCTCCTCCGTGCTGGCCGACTACCTGGGCGTGTCACGGCCGACCGTGTCGCAGACGATTGCGCGGCTGACGTCGGCCGGGTACGTGCGATTCGGGGAGGGCAAGGAGCTGCTGCTCACGGACAGGGGGCTGGAGTTGGCCGAATCCATCGTCCGCAGGCACCGGCTCTTGGAGCGCTGGCTGACGGATGAATTGGGCCTCGACTGGGCGGACGCCCACGTCGAGGCGGGCCGCTTGGAGCACGCTGTCTCCCCGCTCGTCGAGGAGCGCCTGATGGAACGCCTGGGCCGGCCAACCACCTGTCCGCACGGCAACATCATCCCCGGCTCCGGGGCCAACCTGCCGCCGAGCCAGCCGTTGACGGAGGTGAAGGGTCCGGCCGAAGTGAAGGTGGTGCGCATCCTCGAGCAGGCGGAGGAAGATCTGGACCTCCTGCGGTTTTTGTACCGGGCTGGCATCGTGCCTGGGGCGGCCATCCGCCGCGGAGAGGCTGCGAGCCCTTATGAGGCCGGCGTTCCCGTCGAGGTCGGCGGCCAGCGGTATGCGCTGGACGAGGAGGTGGCGCGGCGCATCCTGGTGGCGCTCCCGGATCCGGCATAAAAGCGGCCGGTGTGGTTCAGCTTAAAGGGCGGAGCCGCAAAGGGAGTGTTCACATGCGCCGTGTTGTCTTTCGGAGAGGTTGGTTGTGTGGTCTGTGCGCCATTCTGCTGGGCGTGCTCTTCGCCATGCCCGCCGACGCAGCGGCCCGGCGCGTGGGGATCAATGCCCGGGCCGCCGTGGTGATGGACGCCGAGAGCGGAACCCTCCTGTACAGCAAGAACGCCGACCTTCCGCTGTATCCTGCCAGCACCACGAAATTGATGACCGCCATCCTGTTGGTCACCCATCTGAATCCCGAGGATCCCGTGTACGTCAGTGAGGAGGCGGCGCGGCAGCCGAGCGTGCGGTTGGGGCTCAAACCGGATACGACTATCACCGCCGAGGACGCACTGCACGCCGTCCTGATGAAAAGCGCCAACGACGTCGCCTACGCCGTCGCCCAGACGGTCGGCGGGTCCCAGGAAGGGTTCGCGCGCATGATGAACCTCAAGGCGCGCCTCATCGGATGCACGCACACCAACTTCGTCACGCCCAACGGGCTGCACGAGGATGAACACCTGTCCACCGCGCACGACATCGCGCTCATTCTGCGCGAAGCCCTTCGCCATCCGCGCATCGTCGCAGCCCTGCAGACCAAGCAGTACACGGTGGCCGGCAAGACCTTCCGCAACGGCAACCGGTTCCTGTACCTGGAGGCTCCGCCGTTCGGCGAAGTGATTGGCGGCAAGACCGGATACACCTCCAAAGCGATGTACTGTCTGGCGTTCGCGGCGCGTCAGGACGGCAGGGTCCGCATCTCGGTGGTGCTCGGCGCTCCCCGAAAGAGCCTGATGTACCGGGAGACTCGCCGGCTGCTCGAGTATGCGCAGCAGGACGCCCGCGTCCAGTTGGTGTGAAGCACGGGCGAACCGATCCCATCCCCCGTTTGACAAGCCATAAGGAAACGAATGGAAACAAGCCGTGCCCACATACACATACGGTGATTGGGCGGTGAACCGGGACGGGGACCGCCGCAGGCTGCCGCGTGGGAGGGGATGGGCGTGCAGCGTCGTTCCGTGGCACTGGCGTATGTCCTGTGGTTTTTCCTCGGCTATCTCGGGATTCACCGCATGTACTGCGGACGCGTGGCCAGCGGCGTGGCCATGCTGGCATGCACCGTGATTGGCTGTTTGACGTTCCCCATCTTGGTGGGGCACCTGCTGTTGTTCATCGTCGGCGTCTGGTGGCTCATCGACCTGTTCCTGACGGCGGGGATGGCCCAGCGGGGGTGAGTTTCCATTTGCACCCCGCGGCCGCATCTGGTACCCTTCTTCCCGGGAACGGAAGGAGGTCGGACAATCGTGTTGAAACCGATGCGCATCGGCGACGTCGTCATCGACACCCCGGTCATCCTGGCTCCAATGGCGGGGGTCTGCAATCCGCCGTTCCGGCGGATTGCCAAGGAATTGGGCGCCGGGATGGTGTGTGCGGAGATGGTCAGCGACAAAGCCCTGGTGCACGGAAGCCTGAAGAGCCACATGATGTTGACCATCCTGCCGGACGAGCACCCGGTCAGCCTGCAGTTGGTCGGGTACGACAAGGAGTCGATGGTGTTGGCGGCCAGCATGGTCGGTGAGACGAACGCCGACATCATCGACATCAACATGGGTTGTCCGGTTTTGAAGATCTACAAGAACGGGTCGGGCGCGGCGCTGGCGCGCGATCCCAAGTACGCCGCGGAAATTGTGCGGGAGGTCGTGGCGCACGTCCGCAAACCGGTGACGGTCAAGTTCCGCAAAGGTTGGGACGACGATCACGTCAACGCCGTCGAGGTCGCCCTCGCGGTCGAGGAGGCGGGCGCCAAGGCGGTGGCGGTGCACGGGCGAACCGCGAAGCAGATGTACACCGGGCGCGCCGACTGGTCCATCATCCGCAAGGTGAAAGAGGCGGTGAAGATCCCGGTCATCGGCAACGGGGACGTCGTCGAGCCGGAGGACGCCAAGCGGTTGCTGGAAGAGACCGGGTGCGACGGGGTGATGGTCGGCCGGGCGGCGCTCGGAAACCCGTGGATTTTCCGCGAGATCACCCACTACCTGCGCACCGGCGAGAAGCTGCCCGCCCCGCCGGCCCGGGAGCGCATCGAGGTCGCGGTGCGGCACCTGCATCTGCTCGTGGAGTACAAGGGCGAGGTCATCGGCGTGCGCGAGATGCGAAAGCACGCCGCGTGGTACGTGAAGGGGTTGCCGGGGGCCGCGCGGATGCGCGACGTCATCAACCAGCAGACCACGCTGGCCGGCATGGAGGCGGTGTTGTGGAGCTTCCTGGAACAGGTCCCGCTGGCGGTTTGAACGCGGTCCCGTGCCGGAAGGCACGGGACCGTTGGCATTTGGGGGAATCCCGCACGGCGCGCGCGGAGGCCGGACGGTGCGTCGGTCAACGCAGGCGCTCGCCCAAGGTCTCGCGGCCGAACGCCCATACGACGAGAAACCCGATGGCAATCATGGCGAAGAACATCGTGAACACGGCGCCGAACCCGATCTTCGCCCCAATCATGAGGCCGACGAGAGACGGCGCGATGATGGCGCCGATGCGGCCGAAGCCGGACGCCCACCCGATGCCGGAGGCGCGGGCCCTCGTGGGAAATTGCTCGACGGTGAAGATGTAGGTGCCTGCCCAGGCGCCGAGCATGAAGTAATTCACCAGGATGCCGAAGACGAAGAGCCAGAGCGTGCTGTGGGCGAACCCGAAGCCCAGCGCCGCGAGGGCGGAGCACAGCATCGCGGGCAGCAAGGTCCGCTTGCGCCCCCATTTCTCCACCAACCAGGCAGCTGTCAGATACCCAGGCACCTGCGCGAGGGTCATGATCAGGGTGTAGCTCAGGCTGTGCACCAGCGAGTACCCTTTCAGGAACAGGATGGAGGGCAGCCACAGGACCATGCCGTAGAAGGCGAAGTTCATCGCGAACCACAGCACCCAGGTGACCACGGTGCTCCGGGTGACGCCCGGCGCCCACAGGGTCGTAAAGGCGTCACGCATCGAACGGCGTTCCGCCAAGCTCATGAAGCGCGGGGATTCCGGCAGCTGACGGCGCAGGATCAACACGTACAGGGCCGGGATGGCGCCAATCAGGAAGACGACCCGCCAGCCCACCGACGGGATCACCAGATTGGAGATGAGCGCGGCGCACAGGGACCCGAAGGCGTAAAACATCTCCAGGAGCACCACGTGCCGGCCGCGCCGGTCGTCCGCCGAGGACTCCAGCACGTACGTGGTGGCGACCGGCAGTTCCCCGCCCAGTCCGAACCCCACCAGAAAACGCAGGAAGTAGAAGATGCCAACCCCCCACGCGAACGCCGTCAAACCGGTGGCCACGCTGTAGATCAGCAGGGTCCACATGAACACCGCCTTGCGGCCAAACCGGTCGGCCAACAGGCCTGCGAGTGCGGCGCCGACGGCCATCCCGATGAACCCCATGCTGCTCAGATACCCCTGCGTCGCCGGACTCAGATGCCACTGAGCGGCCACGGCGACGAGGATGTAGGCGACCAGGTTCACGTCCATGGAGTCGAACAACAGGCCGATGCCGGAGACCGTGATCAACCGTTTCGCGGAGGGGACCGGCTTGATGCGGGCAGACATCACCGCGGGTTCGACGCTCATCCATGTCACTCCTTTGTCATCGACATGTGGATATATACCGTCATATGCCCACCCCGGGCTGGTGGTGCAGGGTCCCGCAGCGGAGCGCGGGCGAAAGCGCCCCGTGCGCCGGAGTCGCCAAGGGCCGGCGAGGGCCGGCGAGGGCCGCCGAGCGGCCCGTGGGACGAGGCCCTTCATTGAAACGGCGGTGGGCTTGGGCTAGAGTGGAGACAACCGGGCGGATGCCCGTTGTTCGGAACGATGAGGAGGTACCCGTGTGGGGCGAGTCGTGATCCAGGGTGGACATGCCGGGACGGGGAAATCCACGCGCATCGCCCGGTCCATCGCCGGTGCGCTGGCGGACAGCCCATTCGGCAGCCGCCTGTTGTGGGTGGTGCCGCAGGACGCGTCGTATGCGTGCGAGCGGCTGTTGATGCGCTACGCGCCGGCCGCGATGCGGGCCGAGGTGTTGACCGTGCCGCGCCTGGCTGAGCAGGTGAATCAGGCGCTCGGGGTGGTGGCCGGCAAGCCGGTGAACATGACCGGCAAGCGATTGCTTCTGGCGGACGTGTTTCAGGAGAGCGGCGGCGCGTTGCAGGTGCTGTGGCGGGAGCAACCGTCCATCCGGTTTCTCGACAGCGTGCTCGAGGTTTTCGCCGAGATGTCGAGCCACCTGGTATCGCTGCATCAGGTGGAGGCCTTGCTCGAGACGGCCGCGACCCGCCTGGCGGAGGCGGGGATGGAGGCGGTGACGGTGTCCGGGCCGTCGCTCATCGGCAAGCTGCGCGACGTGTGCACCCTCTATCACTGGTTTCAGGCGCGCCTGTCGGCCCTCGGCCTGTACGATCCGGACGAGTTGCCTGCGTTGCTGGCGGAGCACGTGGCCCGCTGGCCGGCGCTGGCCGGCGCGCGCGTGTTCGTCGACGGGTTCGACGATCTGCCGCCCAGGGACACGCGCTTTCTGCTGGCGATCGCCGAGGCGGCGGAGGAAACGGTGTTCTCGGTGACGATGGATCCCGCATGGCTCTCCCATGCGCTGGGCGGGGAGCCGGACGAGCCGGGCGGGGCCGGGGCGAGGGGCACGGACCTGCCGCCCCTGATGCGCCTGTTGGCCAAGTTGCCCGATCCGGAGGCGGTTTGGGCACCGCAGACCTTGGCGTGGACCGTGCGCCTGCTGAAGGGGTGCCGCGAACGGGGGTTGCCGATTGCGGTGGAGCCGTCGACGGCGCCGCCCGATGGCCCCGAACCTGTCCGCCGGTGGTTGGAGGCGGGGCTGTTCGGCGCAAGAGTCCCGGATGGATCGGAGGCTGGCGCACGGTCTGAGGTTGGCGCAGGGTCGGAGGGTCGTGTGGGGGCGGAGGTTCGCGCGAGGTCGGAGGTTCGTGAGGACGCGGGCGTTCGGCGGGACGCGGCAGCCCGTGCGAATGGAGCGCCTGGGCGTGAGGCCCCCATCGTCGTGGCCGCCGCGCAAAACCTGCGGCGCGAAGCGGACGGGGTGGCCCGGGCGGCGCTGCGTCTGGTCCACGAATCGGGATTCCGATACGGGGACATCGCCGTGTTGGTCCCCGACCTCGCCGAGTACGCGCCGCTGTTGCGGGACGCGTTCGGGCGCCACGGCGTGGACGCCTACGTGGACGATTTCCCGCCGCTGGCGACCCATCCGCTCGGGCGCTTCATCCTCGCTGCCCTCGACAGCGTGGAGGACAACGCGTCGACCGAGGCCGTGGCGCGCCTGCTGAAGACGGAGTTCTGCGGCCTGCGCCGCCAGGACGCGGACTGGTTGGAGGCGTACGTGCGGCGCCATGAGGTGTCCGGCGTGGCCGCGTGGGCCACGGAGGCGCCGTGGCAGTTCGCGTATGACGCCAGGGCGGACGACGCCAGAGCGGGGGCGGCCCAGGCCGAGGACGCACAGGCGGATGCGCTGCGCAGGCAGTTGGCGGAACGCTTCCTCCCCCTGTGGCAGGGGCTGCAGGAGGAGCGGGTGACCCCGGGCGAGGTGGCGGAGGCGGTCTGGGGGACGCTCCAGCGCACCGATGCCAAGCGCATCGTCGCAGAGTGGATGGTGGGCGAGGCGGGTGCCATGAGCCCTTTGGAGGCCAGCCTCCACGAACAGGCGTGGCAGCGCGTGCTGGTGCTCCTGGAGGACCTCGCCGACACCCTTCCCGCTGCGCGCCTGAGCCGGTCGTTCCTGTTTGAACTAATCCGCACGGATCTGGTCCATCAGTCGCTGTCCACCATTCCGGCGGGCATGGATCAGGTGCTGGTGACGGAGATCCGCCGCGCCCGGGCGCTGCACGTGCCGGTGCTGTTCCTCATCGGCGCGGTCGACGGGGTCTTTCCGAGGCGCGTGCGGCCGCAGGGGATGCTGCAGGACGAGGAACGCCTGGCGTTCGAGCGGCTGTTCGGGCGGCCGGTCGGGTATACGTCCGCGGAGCTGCAGCTGTGCGAGCGCGCCGTCGTCCACACCGCGCTCACCCGCGGGACAGAGCGGCTCTTCCTCACCTATCCGCTGTCCGATGAGGCGGGCAAGGCGGCCCGGCCGTCGCGGGTGGTGGAACGGGTGAGCGCCTTGCCTGCCGGCGCCGTCGACACCCAGATCTGGGTGGAGGACGCCCTGTGGGACGAGCCTCAGGTATGGACGCCTCTCGCCGCGCTCGACACGTGGGTCGGTGTGATCGAACAGGCGCGCCGGACCGGCCGCGTCCCCGTGGCGGCGGTCTGGGTATTCGATTGGCTCCGCGGAGAGGACGCCGTCCAGCGCCGTCTGGACGCCGCGCTGGCCGGCCTGGGCTTCACGGCGGTCGCCCGGCCCCTGCCGGCCCGCTTGGCAAGCGCCCTGTACGGACAGCCGCTCCACGTGCATGTCCACCAACTGGAGGCGTTCGCCGCGTGTCCGTTCCAGCACTTCGTCCGCTATGGCCTGCGAGTCGGCGACGAGGACGTCGCGCGGGCCGCCCGCGCGGCGCGGGGGAACCTGATCCACGACGTGCTGGAGCGGTTCGTCGAGGAGCACGCGGCGGCGCCGGAGGCTTGGCGCGCATTGTCGGACGATGAGGCGGTGGAACGGGTCCGGGCCCGCTTCGCCGAGGTGCTGCAGCAGCCGCGCACCCAGGCCTGGCGGCGCCTGGCCACGCGCCTGGAGGCGGCCCGGACTGCGCTCGGGGTGATTGAAAAGGCCGCTGTCGTCCTGACGCGCCATGTCCGCCACGGGCGCTTTCTGCCGGTACACAGCGAGCTGTCGTTCGGCGATGACGCACGAGCGGGATTACCTGCGCTGGAAGTGGCACTGCCCGGTGGCGGGGTGGTGCGGGTGCACGGGCGGATTGACCGCGTCGACGTGGCGGAGGCGGAGGGACGCCTGGCCTTCCGGGTGATGGACTACAAGAGCAACATGGGCATCGCGCTCGACCTGCTCAAGGTGCACCATGGCCTGCAGTTGCAGCTTCCCTTGTACGCGGCGGTGGTCGCCCGCCACGCCCGCGTGCTGTTCGGGACCGAGGCGGAACCGGCCGCCGTCCTGTACATGCCCGTGGGGCGCAGCCCGCGCACGGTGCGGGTGCCGGAGTCGGGGGACGAGGCGCGGGTGCATGCGTACCGGAGCATGCGGCCGCGAGGGCTGTTGCTGGCGGACCCGGAACTCGTGGCGTGGATGGATGAACGGCTGCCGGATGGTTCGGAGACGGAGCTGTTCGGCAAGGTGTTCACGAAAGACGGACGTTTCACGAAAGGCGCGCCGGTGGCGGGGGCGGACGCATGGCGCGGGATGCTGCGGAAGGTGCTCGGCCATGTGCGGGAGGTCTCGGCGCGCGTGGCCGGCGGCGAGATTCAGATTGCGCCGTATCAATTGAGCTTGGACGATCACGCGTGCAAACGCTGCCCGCTGCAATCCGTGTGCCACCTCGACCGGCGCTGGGAACGGCCGATGCGGCGGCTGGAGCGGCGCGAGCGCGCAGACATCCTGGCGGATTGGGCAGCCGGGGAGGAGGAGAGACGGTGAGTTCGCCTCGGGAAACGTGTGGAACGGATCCGCAGCTGGAGGCGCGGTGGTCCGCGCGGCAGCGGGAAGCCATCCTGACACGCGGCCAGAATGTGCTGGTCTCCGCCGGCGCCGGGTCCGGGAAGACCTCGGTGTTGGTGGAGCGCGTGGTGCAGCGCGTCACCTGGCCCGGTGCACTGGATCTGGATCGCCTGTTGATGGTCACCTTCACGGAGGCGGCGGCGGCCGAGATGCGCCACCGCATCGCCGGGCGCCTGGAGGCGTTGGCGAAGGAGGCCGCCGCCCGCGGCGACGCGGCGGCCGTGCGGCAGGCGCACCGGCAGCTGAATCTCCTCGACCGGGCGCAGATCTCGACGCTGCACAGCTTTTGCATGGAGGTTGTGCGCCGCAACTTCCTGACACTCGGGCTGGAACCGGCCTTCGATATCCTGCCGGAGGACGAGCGTACGCCGTTGCGCGCGCGGGTATTCGAAGAACTGGTGGAGGCGTGGCTGTCCGGCGGCCGGGCGGAGGAAGTGCGGTGCGTGGCGCGGATCCTGTGCGCGGACGACCTGGAAGGCCTGTGGCCGCTGGTGGACCGACTGGACACCTTCGCCCAGAGCCAGCCGAACCCGGCGGATTGGTTGGGTGCGGTGCGGCGGATGTACGAGGAGGCGGATGCGGTCGAGACGGCCCGCTGGCCCTGGACGCCGGCGTTCCTGCAGTGGGCCGCGCGGCAGGTGGAGGAAGCGGCAGAGATGTTCTCAGAGGCGCTGCGGATGACCACGGGGTGGCCGGAGCTCGAGGCGTACGGCCGCGACCTCGCCCACGCCCGCGCTCTGGCCGGCGAGGCCGCCGGACGGCTCGGCAGCTGGGCGGGCGTGCCCGAGGCGGTGAGGTGCCTCGGCGCCATCTTCAGCGGAAAGCGGGTCTCCGCCCCAAACCGGCCGGAGTTCAAGGCCGTCAAGGACCTGCGCACGAAGGGCCGGAACCGGATCCAAGCGGTGTTGGACATCCTGTCGCGCGGCGAGGCGGGCCTGCGCGCCGACGTGGCGCGACTGGCACCCGCGGTAACGGCGCTCGTCGATCTGACGGCCGCCTTCGCCGACCACTACGATGCCGCCAAGCGGCGGCGCGGGGTGCTGGATTTCAGCGATCTGGAGCAGTTCGCGCACCGGGTCCTGCGCGACCCGGCGACGGGTGAGGCGCGGCGCCTGCAGGCGCAGTACGCCGAGATCTTCGTCGACGAGTACCAGGATACGAGCCCCATTCAGGATGCCATCGTAACGGCCATCGCGCGGCCGCACGGGAACGTGTTCGTGGTGGGCGACGTGAAGCAGAGCATCTACCGGTTCCGCATGGCCGAACCGCAGCTGTTCCTCGAACGGTACCGGGGGCAGGCGGGGGGACGCGTGATCGACCTGACCGACAACTACCGCAGCCGGGCCGAGGTGGTCGACGCGGTGAATTTCTTCTTCTCCCAGTTTTTCTCGCCTCCGTTCGGCGGCATCGACTATGGCGACGGCGGGGCGATGAACGCCGCGGCTCCGTATCCGGCGGACGGCGGCGAAGGCACGCTGGCCGGCCCGGTCGAGGTGCATCTGGTGGAGCGCCAGGACGCGGCGCAGGCCGATGGCTCGGCGGGCGGTTCCCAGGGGGAGGAACACGGGGCGCCGGAGGCGGATCTCAGCGACCGCTCGCTGCCCGGCGCCGGTGAAGGCGAGGGGGAAGCTGGGGACGAAAGCGCCGAGGAGACCGGGGGCGAAGGCGATCTCGAAGCGATGATGGAGGAGCTCAGCCACCTGGAGAAAGAGGCGCTGGTGGTCGCCCGGCGCATTCAGGAGTTGTTGGGACGGGTGCCGGGTTGCGCGGCGGCCGAGGTGTGGGACCGCGACGAGGGCCGGTACCGGCCGCTGCGCTGCCGGGACATCGTGGTCCTCCTGCGCGCCGCCCGGGTAAAGGTGAACGTCTTCCTCGAGGTGTTTGCGCAGGCCGGGATCCCTGCGTACGGGGCGACGTCCGTCGGATTTTACGGGGCGCTGGAGGTGCAGTGGCTCCTCGCGGCGCTGACGGTGATTGACAATCCCCGCCACGACCTGGATTTCGTGACGCTGCTGCGCTCCCCCATCGGCGGGTTCCAGGACGATGAACTGGCCCGCATCCGCCTGTTGGGTCGCGGCATGTTCTACGACGCGTGGCGGCGGGCGGCGGCCGGCCGCGTCGAGGCCTGGGCGGAGGTGGCGGACACCGGGGCGGCCGGGTGGCAGGAGCGGTTGGTGGCGAAGGTGCGCGCCTTTCACGACCGCCTGAGCGAGTGGCGTGCCCTGGCGCGGCGCGCCACGGCGGAAGCGGTGTTGCGGCGCATCCTCGAGGACACGGGCTTTTTGGCGTTTGTCTCCGGAATGCCGGGCGGCCCGGGCCGGCGGGCGAACGTGGAGGCGCTGCTCGGGAAGGCGCGAGCGTACGACCGCCGCTACCCGGACGGGGTGTTCGGATTCATCCGCCGGGCCAAGGAGGCGCTCGAGCGGGACGTGGATGAAGGCGAGGCCCGCACGCTCGGAGAGAGCGAAGATGTGGTGCGCGTGATGACCATCCACCAGAGCAAAGGATTGGAGTATCCCGTGGTGTTCGTCGCGGACCTGGGAAAGCAGTTCCGCGTCGACACGAACCTGCCGCTGCACCGCACGCTCGGGGTGGGCCCGGTGATGGTCGACGTCGACACGGAGCAACGGTGGCTGACCTTGCCGTCCATCGCCATCCAGGAGCTCGAGCTGACGCAGACGCTGGCGGAGGAGGCGCGCGTGTTGTACGTGGCGATGACCCGCGCGCGGGAGAGGTTGATCCTGGTCGGCTCGGGGAAGGACCTGGCCAAGCAGGCGGCGCGCTGGGTTCCGCTGGCGCAGTCGGACGCCATGGCGCTGCCCCTGTACGGGATGCTTAGGGCCAAGTCGTACCTCGACTGGATCGGCCCGGCTCTCCTGCGGCACCGGGACGGCGGGCCCTTGCGCCGATTGGCGGAAGAGGCGGGGATGGCGGCCGCTTGGCATCCCGGCCCGGTGTACGATCACCCGGCTGGCTTCACGGTCACCCTGTGGAACACGGCGGCCGGACGCCGGTTGCCGTGGCCGTCCGCCGGGGTGGCGGAGACCGCGGCGGAACCGGCGGGCGGCTGTCCGTTCCGGCCGGAGGTGTTCGCCAGCGGCGACACGGCGCGGATCCGGGCGCACCTGGCGGAGTTGGCGCAGTTGACGGAACCGGCCGGCCTTCCCGGGCAGGGGAACGTTGGGCAGAGGGACGGGCAGACGGCGCTCGCGCAGCAGGCGGCGGCTGCGGAAGACGCGGCCTCCTCCGGCGCGCTTTCCTCCGAGCCATGGCCGGACGGTTTGACGCTTTGGAAGCCCGATGTGGCGCGGACACCCCTTCCGGGGAAGGTGTCGGCGACCGATCTGCGCCGCATATGGGCCCATCACCTGCGGCGGACGGATCCGCAGGGCGTCCCGGAGGCAGCCGTCCACCCGTCGGCCGCCGCGCATCTGCTCGACGATCCCGCGTTCCACAGGCCGGACGCCGTCACCCCACGGGAGCGCGGGGTGCTGTTCCACGCGCTGATGCAGCGGCTCGACTTCGCTGCGGAACCGAGCCGGCGCGTGGTGGAGGCGGCGCTGGACGAGATGGTGCGCACCGGCATCCTCACGGAACGGGAACGGGATCCGGCCTTGGTGGAGGATGCTTGGGCGTTCCTCGCCTCGCCGCTCGGCCGCCGCTTGGCGCGGGCGCGGCGGGTGTGGCGGGAGCAGCCGTTCTTCTACCGGATCCCGGTGTCCGAACCCGCGCCAGCCGGGGGGCGGCTCGGGCCTGCGGATTCGGCGGACAGCCGGTTTGTCGTGGTGCAGGGCGTCATCGACTGCCTCGCCGAAGAGGAGGATGGGTGGTTGATCATCGATTACAAGACGGACCGCATCGGGGCGCGTGCCTTGGAAGCGCAGGCGCGGGAGTACGAAGCGCAGGTGGCGGCGTACGTGGAAGCGGTGCGCACGGCACTCGGGGACGGGCGCGTGGAGGCGTACCTGTACTTCGTCCACCCGAGGGCGGCCGTGCAGGTGGACGGGGTGCCGCTGCGCCGTGTGATTGACGCGCTGGTGCAAACGCCGGGCACGCCGGAGGGGTGACCGGTGGGCGTGGCCTGTGGATGGTCCTCCCCATCCGGGCATGGATTCTGCATCCCGTCGGCCACGACAAAACTCGACAAAAAATGAGGGAACGGTCCGCAACCCGGCGAGAATTCGCGTCTCGCCGGGTTGTTCGCCGCCAATTGCGGGATTTCGGGCAAATCGGCGCCATGTGAACGGATTTTCGAATTCCTTCGTCCTTCGAAAGAGCGTAGAATCTAGGACATCCTAGGCGGAATTCGGAGGCGGCGATGGAGACCTGGCAACGAAATCTGTGGCTGTTGTGGTTCGGCGTCCTGGTGACGTCGGCCAGTTTTTCGATGGTGGTTCCGTTTTTGCCCTTGTTTCTCTTGAAGATTGGCGTCAATCAGCACACGGAGCTGTGGTCCGGGCTCCTGTACAGCATCACCTTCCTGACCGGTGCGCTGGTCTCCCCCTACTGGGGGTCCCTGGCCGACAAGTACGGCCGGAAGCCGATGATCCTGCGAGCCGGTTTTTCTCTTTGCATCCTGTACATCCTCACTGCGTTGGTGAGCAATCCGTACGAGTTGTTGATCCTGCGCGCGCTGCAGGGGGCTCTGGCGGGATACGTGCCGGGGGCCATCGCGCTGGTGGCGACGAACACGCCGGAGGCGCGGGTGGGGTACGCGCTCGCCCTGATGTCGACGGGCAACGCGGTGGGCGGCATCCTCGGGCCGCTGTTGGGCGGCGGGATCGCCCGGTGGTTCGGCAATCGGGTGGCGTTCGCGAGCGCGGGCGTGCTGGTGCTCTTGGCGACCCTGCTGGTTCTGTTCTTCGTCACGGAGGAAAAGTTCGTCCCAAGCAAGACGCGCAGCTCCGTCATCGAGGCGCTGCGCTTGGCAGCCGCCAATCGTGCCTTTCTGATGACACTCGGTCTGACAGTGCTGACGACGTTCTCCATCATGACGATTGAGCCGGTGTTGCCCTTGTACATCGCCCAACTGGGCGGATCCCTGCAGGACGCCTCGCTGTTGGCGGGCATCGTGTTCTCGCTCGCCGGGGTGGCGAGCGTATTGTTCGCGCCGCGATGGGGCCGCTGGGCGGACCGAACCGGGTTCCACAAGGTGCTCCTGATTGGACTCATCGGCGGCGGGATTGGCAATCTGGCCCAGATCCCGTTTCACGACATCTGGGGCTTCTCCATCGTCCGTTTCCTGTACGGGGCGTTCTTCTGCGCGGTTTTCCCGGCGCTCAACGGTCTGGTGGTCTCCACCACGGAACCGGAGTTTCGCGGCCGGGCGTTCGGGCTCAACCAGACCGCCAACCAGGTGGGGAACATGGTCGGGCCGCTGGTGGGCGGAGCCATCGGCGGTGCGTTCGGGCCGCACAGTGTGTTCCTTGTCACCGGTCTGCTGCTGCTGGTGACGAGCGGCGTGGCGTTTTGGTCCAGCCGCTGGGTCCCTCGCGGCAAGCGCCCGCTGCAGAACCCGTCGGTGAGGTCTGGCACGGCCACATGACGGGGCGCGGCCGGCGGGAAGGTGTTGCGTGGCGAACCGGGGAGGAGAGGAGGAGGGGGCGTGGAAGCGCCCTCTCCCGGCGTGACCAGGCATCCACGGGATGGAGCGCAGTCACGCGATGTTCGGTTGTTGAGCCCGGCTTTGCTCGCTCCGGCCGCCGAACAGGGACTTCATCACGGCGTTGGTGCGCTGGCGCGCCCTGCCGATGAACAGCGGCGTCAGCACCGCGATGACGGCGAGATTGACCAACAGCCCCCAAAATCCCTCGTAGGCGCCGTGGGCATTGTGGCTGGCGTACAGGTAGAACACCGTCGCCAGGCCGGCCAGAAGGCCGCCCGTCACCGCTTCCTTTGGCAGGTTGCGCACGTACAGGCTCAAGACGACTGCCGGGAAGGTCTGGACGATGCCCGAGACGCCCATCAACTGCAACGACACGAGAGCGGTCGGGAACGCCAGACCGAACAGCAGCGCGAGGCCGATGACCACGAACACCATCGAACGCGTCACCAGTGTCAGCCGTTTCGGGCTGGCGTCCGGCTGGATCCAGTCGCGGTAGATGTTGTTCGCGAACAGGTTGCTGGCACCGATGGCCATGATGGAGCAAGGCACCAGCGACGCCAGGGCGATGGTCGCGTAGGCGAGGCCCTGGGTGAAGCCGCCGTACGAGTCGTGGATGAGCGTCAGGAACGCCAGGCGCGGATTGGTCCCCTGCGGGACGACCATGAAGGCCAGGATCCCGAGAAAGGTGACCAGCATGAGGACGATGTTGTAGAGCGGCAGGACGATGGCATTCTTCTTCAGGATGTCCGCGCTCTTCGAGCTGAACGTCCCCGTCGCCGTATGAGGCCACATGAACAGCGCCATGGCGGAGATGAGGGCCGCGGTGGAGAACCACAGGATCCCCTTCGGACCCGAGGCCGGCAGGACGAGCAGCTTCGGATGCTGCGTCGCGACCGCCAGCACCATCTGGCCCCAGCCACCGAAGTGGAGGATGGGCAGGGAGACGACGAGGAACAGCATCACGACCCAGACCAGGATGTCCTTGATGATGGCGGTGTACGTCGGCGCCTTGAGGCCGCTGAAGAACGTGTACAGCGCCACGAGAAGGAACGACACGATGACAATCAGTTTGACGTTGACCAACCCCGCGCCCGCCACCTGCAGGGTGTCGAGGATGCCGCTCAGCTGCAGATCGATGTACGGGATGAGCATGAGCACGCCGGTGATGGCCACCAAGAAGGACAGCAGCTTGCTGTCGAATCGGCCGCCCACGTAATCGGCCAGGGTCATGTAGCCGTGTTCTTTGGCCACCCGCCATAATTTCGGCAGGAAGAAATACGCCATCGGATAGGCGAGCACCACGTACGGTGTCGCGAAGAAGGCGATGCTCCCGCCGCTGTACGCGGAACTGGTCAACCCGAGGAACGTGTACGCCGTGTAGACGTCGGCGCCCACGAGGAACCACACGAACAGGCTGCCGAGGCGCCGGCCGCCGACGGACCACTCCTCCACGGAGCTGCGCGCCTCTTTGTCGCGTCCCGCCAGAAAGCCGATGAGCACCACGGCGAGGACGATCCCGGCGGTGACTGCGAAAGCCAGCGCATTTCCGTGCATCATGCCTGTTCCTCCTTTCTCAGCACCCAGTGGATGGCGAGGGTAAACAGCGGCGTGAGCAGCATCCAGATGAGGAGCCAGAAATGCAAGAGCGGGAAGCCCAGCACCATCGGATGAATCCGGTTCACCCAAGGCAGCGCCACCAACTGTGCGAGAAACGGGACGATGAACAAAATCCAGACGGCAAATCGGCGCAAGCCGTCTTCCTCCCTTCCCAATCCCAATCTGACGGTGTAAACGATTGCAACCGGATTGTACGAGGATACACTTTTGAAATCAAATAAAAGTGGATTAGAAAGGTAAAAAATTTACAGACTCAATCCCGATCCGGGAGCGGTTCCGGGGACCATTGGGGGAGTTGCGCGGCGATGGCGGGATCGGTGATGCGAATGTCAACCCGGGGCAAATGCAGGGCCTCCACCTGGGCCGGACTGACCTGCATCGGGCGCCAATCCACGGGCACCTGTGCGAACACCGCGTCGATGTCGTCCATCAGCCGGCCGACGTCGATGGATTCGTACTCGGGCCGCAACGGAGTGAGGTACGTGCGGGCACGCTGCCACATCCGCCACGCGCCGCGGACGTTTCCGTTTTCCAAGTGATAGAGGCACACCGCTGTCTGAATCAGGCCTTTGAGCCCGACGGGGCGGCCGCTGTCGAGCCAAAGGGATTCACCGTACTCGTGGCATTCGAAATAATCGCGCGTGATGTTGAAACAGTAGAGGTAGGACATCAGGCGAGCGTCCATGGGTTCACCTCGGGACAACGGGGAGTGCGTGGAAGCCACACGGCGATTCGGTTCGGGCACGGTCCACGACGACCCGGTGGTGTATACTGGGGTCAATCGAAGCGGGTGTGCGCCCTCGGCAGAGGGAGCGGCGCGGACACCCGGGACCGCACGCACGACCATGTTATCACGCAGGGCGGCACAGGACCAGGGCGGACATACGTTGGAACGGGCGCCATCCAGCGCCCACCCAGTGCCCATCCAGCGCGAGGAAGTAGACGGGAGGTGAACGACATGGGGGAGTGGACGTGGCTGTTCACCCGGTTTCCGCTGGCCGACATGGAACTGGTCGCGGAGCCGATGGATCCGCAGACTGCGAATGTGCTGGTGCGCACCATCCGCCGGCTTCCCGACGACGGGAGCGGGGAGGGGCCGAAGTACGAGGTGCGCGTGGCGCCGCACAACGTGGCGCCGTTTCGCGGGGGTCCCTGGCTGCGGGCGTTCACCGAGCGGGAGTTGCAACAGCCGGGCGCCGAGATCACCCGCTTTCGGGCGGATTTGCTGGCGGAGATCGCCCGGTGCAAGGGTCGCGCCGGCGAAGCCGGGGAGGCCCGGTGATGCGCACCGGGCCCGGGGCGGGCGTCAGGCCTGCCGAAGCGGCTCGCGGGCGCCATCCCGATGGGGATGCAGGATGGCGTACAGCGCGCGGATGGCCGGGGTGTCGATGCCGTGCCGCTCGGCCAGCTCGACGAGCACGCCCTGAATGCTTTCGATCTCGATGGGCAACCCTTTCTCCAGATCCCGGTGCATGCTGGCGGTCATCGACGCCGGCAGGCGCTCCAACCAGCGCACCGCCTGGTCCGCCGCATCGCTCGGGACCTCGGGGCACTCCGCCCGCGCGACGGCGGCCGCTTCCGCGGCGAATTGGCGCATGAGGCGGGATGCGGGTCCGTCGTCCCGCACCGCGCCGATGGGTTTGCGGGTGGACGCGGTGAGGCCGCTGAGGGTCGACAGGCAGATGTATTTGATCCACATGTCGACCAACACCTGTTCGCTCCGGCGGGCGATGAACCCGCGTCCTTGCAGGGTCTCGTCGATGGCGGGCAGGTCCCGGGCATCCGTCTCTGCCAGCGGACCGTAGGTGATATCGTGCAGTTGGCTGGTGTGGATGACGTCGCCGCTTTGATCGAGCGTCGCCTCGATGTGGCACAGGCCGCCGAGCAGCTGGCGCGGCGGCATGACGGAACGGAGCGCGTCCAGGTGCCGGATGCCGTTGAGCAGCGGCAGCACGTACGCCCCTTGCTTGGCGAGCGCTTGGACCTGAGGCAGTGCGCCTTCGAGGTGGTATTGTTTGACCGCCAGCAGGACCAGGCCCGGGTTCGCGATGTCCTCCGGGCGCACGGCCAGCTGCGGAGACAACTGAATGTCGCCATGGATGCTGCGCACACGAAGGCCCCGTTCCGCCAGTTGCTGGCGTCGCCGCTCCCGGACAAGAAATGTCACCGGAATCCCGTTCTGGGCCAGGCGCGCACCGAAGTACCCCCCGACCGCCCCCGCTCCAATCACCACCACGTGCATGGACGGTTCCTCCCTTAGATTTGAGATCGGAACAATTGTCGCTTGTCTGTCCATTCAGACCCCCTCATGATACCACGTTTTGACGAGCCGCATTGTTGTTCAAAAATGGGTCAAAAAGTATGTCAGAAATAGTGGCGACAGGCGTATATAGTATGTCATAATAGGAGCCATACGGAGATGGTGAGGAGTGGTCCTGTGAATCAGGCAAGCATTCAGCGTCTGACACCGGTGCAACTGATTGAGGCCGCGGTCTGCCGGGGCGAAGCGGTCCTGTTGGAGAACGGGGCCCTCTGCGCCGAGACCGGAAAGTACACCGGCCGATCGCCAAAGGACAAGTATTTCGTCGCCTACGAGGGTTGCCCCTTGCCGACGGAGGCGCACAACTGGCTGACCGAGTCGCAGTTCGAGCGGTTGTTCGACAAGGTCAAGGCGCACCTGGCGGAGAAGGGCGGCTACGTGTTTGACGGCGCCGTCAATCATCACCCGCGCTACCGCGTGCCCGTCCGGTTCGTGACCGAGTTCGCCTGGCACAACCTGTTCGTGCAGCGCCTGTTCATGCCGGGCGATCCGGACGTCGCGCCGCGGTTCACCGTCTACGGGGTTCCGACGCTGAAGGCGGATCCGGCGCGGGACGGCACGCGGTCGGAGACGTTCATTGTTTTGCACCTGGCGCGCGGGATCGTCCTCATCGGCGGGACGGAGTACGCGGGCGAACTGAAGAAGTCCATCTTCACCTTGATGCATCATCACCTGGCGGAGCAGGACGTGCTGCCGATGCACTGCTCGGCGTCTGTCGGCGAGGCCGGGGATGTGGCGCTGTTCTTCGGCCTGTCCGGGACGGGCAAGACGACCTTGTCCGCGGACCCGGCGCGGCGGCTCATCGGGGATGACGAGCACGGCTGGGGAGACGACGGCGTGTTCAATATGGAAAACGGGTGCTACGCCAAGTGCATAGACCTCTCGGAAGAGCGGGAGCCGGACATCTACCATGCCATCCGGTTCGGGTCGGTGCTCGAGAACGTCATGTACGACGAGGCGCGCCGCCCGTTGTACCACGACCGCACGCGCACGGAGAACACGCGGGCGGCCTATCCGCTCTCGTTTATCCGGAATGTCGAGCCCAGCGGCCGCGGCGGCCACCCAAAGGCCATCGTGTTCCTGTCCGCGGACGCCTCCGGCGTGTTGCCGGCGGTGGCCCGGTTGTCGCCGGAAGACGCCCGTCGCCATTACCTGCTCGGCTACACCAGCAAACTGGCCGGCACGGAGCGCGGCGTCGTCAATCCGGAGCCGACGTTCTCCGCGTGCTTCGGCGCGCCGTTCCTGACGGACCGCCCGGCTCGCTATGCGGACATGCTGATGGAGCGCGTGGCCCGGCACGGCGTGCCCGTGTACCTGCTCAACACCGGCTGGGTCGGTGGCGGCTATGGGCAGACGGATCGCATGCCGCTCGCGCTCACGCGCCAGATCGTGCATCTGGTGTTGGCTGGTGCCCTCGACGACGTGCCGACGGAGCGGGATGAGGACCTGTTCCTGAATGTCCCGGTGTCCATCCCGGGCATCCCGGACGTCTATTTGCGTCCGCAGACCGGGTTCGCCGACGCCCGGTCGTACGAGGCGGCGCGCAGCAGCCTGGCCGAGGCGTTCCGCAAGCGCCTGGCGCTGTTTGAGACGTTGTCGGTGTGAGACGAGCGGACCTTGGGCCGGACGCGCGCTGTCCGGAGGCCACTGCCCCCGCGGGAGAACGGGATGCCCGCGGGGGCGTTTTTTTTGTGCCCGGGATGTGCGAGGATGCAGGCTGCGAATCGGGTCGCGCCGACAGGGCTTGGGCTCTGCTCCATGGTGCCTTGACACCCCGGCTGCGTTGCCGTATTGTCTGTATGTACTAGTTGTAATGGTACACATGGACAGTCTGAGGAGGTGTTCCGATGTGGTTGCGCGTCAACCCGAGGCTGCCCGTGCCGGTGTACCAGCAGGTGGTGGACGGCGTCAAAGCCGCCGTCGCCAAGGGGATGCTGGTCCCGGGGGACCGGCTGCCGTCGGTGCGCGAGCTCGCGGTGGAGTTGGCCATCAATCACAACACCGTGGCCAAGGCGTACCAGGAGCTGGAGCGCGCGCGCGTTATCGAGGTGATCCGCGGGCGCGGCACGTTCATCGCCGAGCCGGCCATCCCGTCGGACGAGGCGCGCCGGCGCGCCGCACTGCGGGAGGCGATGAAAAAGCTGCTCGTCGAAGCGCATCACCTGCACCTGCAGCCGGGGGAGGCATTGGCTCTGTTTGCGGACGTGGTCCGCGAGTGGGAAGAGGAGCAGGGACAGAGGAACGTGGACAGGGGGGAGGATTCGCATGGTGTGGACCGTGGAGACGATTGACCTGAGAAAGGTGTTCGACGGCCGCATCGTCCTCGACAGCGTGAGCCTGGCCGTCCCGGCCGGGAGCATCCACGGGGTGGTGGGGGCCAACGGCGCCGGCAAGAGCACGCTGCTGCGCATCCTGATGGGCCTGTACCGACCGACCGGCGGGCAGGTGCGGGTGCTCGGGGAGCTGGTGGGCGACGAGGCGGCCGAACTGCGCCAGCGGGTGCACCTGGTGGCCAGCGAGGGCGACCTGCCGCGGGCGATGCGCGTGCGCGACTACCTGCACTACCATCGGTTGCTCTACCACCGCTGGGACGACGGGCGCTGCCAGCGCCTGCTGGAGGCGCTGGAGCTGCCGGTGCGGCGTTCCCTGCGCCATCTCTCACAGGGCATGAAGACCCAACTGCGCCTGGCTGCGGCGTTGTCCGCGCGGCCCGACGTGCTCCTGCTCGACGAACCGACCAACGGGCTCGATCCGGTCGTCAAACGCCAGTTCCTGCAACTGTTGGTGCAGGAGGCGGCCGGGGCCGGGACGACCATCGTGATCGCCACGCACCATCTGGACGACCTGGATCGGATCGCCGACGGGATCACCGTCCTGTACAACGGGCGGGCAGTGGCCTCTGGCCAGTTGGACGCCCTGAAGCAGCGCGTCAAGCGCGTGCAAGCGGTGTTGCCGGGGGAGATCCCGGAGGCCGTCCGCCAGCACCCGGGCGTCGTCGATGTGGTGCGCAGCGGCCAGATGGTGACCGTCACCGTCGACGGCGATGTGGATGCGGTGATGGCGGCGCTGCGCCAGGCGGGGGCCCAGTATTGCGAGGTGCTCGATCTCGAGTTGGACGAACTGTTCCGGCATTTCATGGACAAGGAGGGCTATCGCCGTGAAGGGATTCTCCTTTCCTAAGGCCGTGGTGTACAAGGAGTGGTGCCAGATCCGCGGCTGGCTGGTGCTGTTGGCGGTCGTGTTCTGGGCTGCGCCCGTCAAGACCGTGGTCCGGTACTGGACGGGTGTTCAGGCGCACCCAGAGCAGCAGCCACTTCTGGCCGCATCTGTGGTACAGATGTTGCAGGGGCTCCACCCGCATTTCGCATCGGTGAGCTGGACGGCCGCGGCCGCACTGGTCCTCGGCGTGGTGCCGATGAGCTTGGAGCGGGCGCGCGGCGGATTGTTGTTGACCTTCTCCGGGCCCGTGCGGCGGCAGGACGTGGTGCGCGTGCAGGCGGTGTTTTGTCTCGCCGGCGTCTGGGTGGCGCTGTTGCTCCTAACCGTGTACCTGTTCGTGGTCAACGCCGCCTTCGGACACGTGGTGACGACGGGGGACATCGCCGGGTGGTTTCTGTTTCAAGGACTCCTCAAATCCGCCGTGTTCATGGTTGGCTTCGCCGTGACCACCAGCGTCGGCAACCTCATCGCCGCCATTCTGTGCGCACTTGGACTGGCGGGGTTCCCCATCTATGTCAGCCTGATGATTCAGGAATTGGCCCACACCAGCATCCAACCGGTGCCGTTTGACGAAGTGGTATGGCGGGTGGCGAACGACGTGATGGCATTGTCTCCCTTGGCAGGGCCCGGGGTGTCGGATGCGCCCCTGTGGTGCCTCGGCGGCTGGTACGCCGTCTGGGCGCTCGGGTGGTACATCGCCGCCGAGACCCTGTTCCGCCGTCTGCCACTGGAGCGGGAGGGGGCGCTGTTCGCATATCCGGCCTTGTGGCACGTGCTGTTCGCCGGCGTCGGGTTGATTGTCGGGACCGTGTGCGGTGAGTTGGCGGTCGGGGGAATGGACTTCGATCCCCGGCGGACCCCGGTGCTGACCGCGGTCTGGCTGCCGATGGCCGCACTGACCTGGGTCGGGCTGCACCAGGTGCGCCGCTGGTGGATCCGCCGCTTACGGTCGGCGTGAGTTCGGTGATGTGCGCGAGGGTGCGTTGCGCGGAGCCGCTCGCGTAAGCGCAGAAAGCGCAGAAGCGGAGCACGACGTACGCCAACCTCTTATGGGGCGCACCCGGGCAACCAGCGCAGGGGGACCGGGGTGCCCGCCGGCAGGTCCGGTTCGTCGATGCGCACCAGGCAGTTGCTGGCCACGAGACTCGAGAGCACCCCGGAAGACTGGGCGAGGCTCGTGTCCACCGTCAGGACGCCGTCCGTGAGCGCGGCGCGGGCCCGCAAGACGCGGGTGTGTTTGACCGGCTTGAGGTGCAGTGCGTGCGCCAGGCGCCCGGTTGCCGGGAACGGCTTGGCCGGCCGGCCCAGGGCGGCGTCGAACCACACCCGCACCAGCGATTCGAATTGGACCAGCGCGGCCGCCGGGTTGCCCGAGAGGGAGAACACGGTGCAGGCGCCGACGCGGGCGGCGAGAAACGGCGAGCCAGGGCGCAACCACACCTTGTGCACCGACATCTCCCCGCCGAGGTCCGCCAGCACGCTTGGGATGAAGTCGTAGTCGCCGGCCGATGCGCCGCCCGTGGTGATGACGCAATCGCAGGCCGCCGCGTGCCGGGCGATGGCCTCTTTGATGCGGTCGGGATGGTCCGGCAAGACGTCGACGGCCATCACTTGGCCACCGGCGCTGGCCACGAGGCCGGCCATCAACGTGTCGTTGCAGCTGTAGATCTGGCCGGGGCCAAGCGGCGTTTCCGGGGTGGTGACGAGCTCCGATCCGGTGACGACGATGGCCACCCGTGGCACCCGGCGCACCCGCACGCGGGCGACGCCGAACGTCTGCGCCAACGCCCGTTCCAACGGCCCCAGCCGGGTGCCGGCGGTGATGAGCGTCGATCCCGCCGGGGCGTCGTCGCCCTCAGGCTGCACCGATTCCCCGGGAGATATCCGGCGCAGCACCGTCACCACGCCGGGCTCCGGCTCGTCGCACCACTCGAACCGCACCACCGCGTCGGCACCCGGAGGCAGGGGGGCGCCCGTGAGGATGCGCACCGCCTCACCCGGGCCGAGCGGGGGGGCCGCCGCGTCGCCCGCCGCGGTGGTGGTGCGCACGCGCAGACGCACCGGAGGCACCTGGGCGTCCGCCGAGCGCACGGCGAACCCGTCCATCATGGCGCGCGTGAAGGGCGGCACCGGGATGCGGGCGAGGACCGGTGCAGCCAGGACGCGGCCCTCCGCCTCCGCCAGCGCCACCTCCTCCCCGGGCAGCGCATGGCCCAGGGCCGTCACGCGGCGTACGGCGTCCTCAAAGGTGCAGTAGGCGTCCATGGTCATCACCTCGGTGACCGGCGTGCACCAAAGCGGGAGGGGAACCGAACGTCCCCCTCCCGCGCGAGTGATGCGGGCGGTGCGCCGTACCGCCCTGCGTTGGGTCACGCCTGCAGGATCTGTTCGATCTCGTCGAGCGTCGCCTCGTCCAGTTTGTACCCGGACGCTTTGACGTTCTCCTCCACCTGTTCCGGACGCGACGCGCCGATGAGGGCGCTCGACACGCTCGGCAAGCGCAGCACCCAGGCCAATGCCAACTGGGCGAGCGTGATCTCCAGCCGTTCCGCGACGGTGCGCAACCGCTCCACCTTGTCGAGTAAGGCGTCGTCCAGATACTGCTGCATGGTCTTCGAGACCTTCGGTGTGGCGGCGCGGGAGCCCTCCGGGAGCGGTTGGCCCTTCTTGTATTTCCCGGTCAACACACCCTGCGCCAAGGGAGAGAACACCACCTGGCCGATGCCCGCCTCGTCGCAGATGGGAATGACCGCCGTCTCGATGTATCGGTTGAAGAGGTTGTACACCGGCTGGCTGGCCGCCAGTTTGCGCAGGCCGAGCTCCTTCTGCAGGCTGACCGCTGCCGCGATGCGGTCGGCCGGCCACTCGCTGATGCCCGTGTACAGCACCTTGCCCTGGGCGACCAGGTCGTCGAGGGCGCGCAGCACTTCCTCCAGATCCGTCTCCGGATCATACCGGTGGCAATAGAAGATGTCGACGTAGTCGACGCCGAGTGCCCGCAGGCTCTTTTCGACTTCCTCGAAGATGTGCTTGCGGCTGAGCCCGCGGTTATTGACGCCAGGGCCGACCGGCCAGAACGCCTTCGTCGTCACCACGTAGCTGTCGCGCGGGTAATCGCGCAGCGCCTGACCGAGGACCTGCTCCGCGGCGTGCGGGGTCGCGCCGTAGACGTTGGCGCAGTCGAAGTGGTTGATGCCCAGGTCATACGCCGTCTTGATGCAGGCGATGGCCTGTTCCTGCTCCGTCACGGTACCGTATGTAAGCCAGCTGCCGAGCGCGATCTCGGACACTTTCAAGCCGCTCTTGCCGAGTCTGCGGTATTCCATGTACGTCCACCTCCGCTCCCCATTGTACCCCACCCGGTTCCCCAGGCAAAGCGGATTTGGCGGCTCACTGAAGGGGGCTTCGTTGGAAGTAGCCGAGGCGGCGGAGGGTGAACGGATCGTCCGGCGAAAAACCGAGCGCTTCCCACCAGGCGTCATCCGGACCCGCCAGGCAGGCGAGCCAACCGCCACACCCCGCCCCAAGGCTTGCATCCATCGCGCACTCGAGCAGCGTTTCCGCGGTCCGGAGGCCTTCCGAAGACGCGGGGTCGAGCGAGGGATGGAGCGCGACGCCGGTGATGAAAAAGTCCCGCAGCGCGTGCCGTGGCCAGCCGGCCAACAGTCCGGCTGTGCGCCCGTCCGGCCAGATGGCCGCAGCCAGCATCGGAGGCGGATGATGCCCGCAATCGGCCAACCAGAACTGGTGGCGAATCGCGGCGAGGGATGGGATGGCTGCTGCTTCGGCGTACGCGCCCCCCGTGTCCTGGTGCCAGGCGTTGAGCACGTTCGAAAGCAGAGACTTGGCCTTGCGCGCATCGACCCAGGCGGCCTGCGGGAGCGGCAAGGACCGACGGCCAGGGCACGGCGGGTGGCCGCCCGCCTGTTTCGCCGGCGCAAGGGACGGGCAGAGACGGTTCAGCGTTTGCATGCGGGGCACGCTCCAACGTCAGGATGGAATTCTCTTGATCCCAGTGTACCATTGTTTCCGAACCGTGCCCGGACAAACCCAAGGTGCGGACGGAGGGGCCTTCAACGGCGTTGATGCGGGGCGCGCATTTGACACGGATGGGTGTGTTTCCAGTTACGGTGTGTTAGGATCGAACCAGGGGCGAGAGCGGCGCACGGCGCTCGCCGCTCCCACAACGCAGGCAGGGAAGGGTGTTGTTGGTGCCGAAAACGTATGGGCGGGCACCCGCCATGCAATTGTTGCCGGACACGCAGTACGAGGCGGTCATTCATACCAGCGAGGGCGACTTCACCGTGGAGCTGTTTGCGGAAGAGGCCCCGCTGACGGTGAACAACTTCGTCGCGCTGGCGCGGGACCGGTTCTACGACGGGGTGATCTTCCACCGGATCATCCGCGAGTTCATGATTCAAACGGGCGATCCGACCGGCACCGGGGCGGGCGGACCGGGCTACCGGTTTGCGGACGAGCTCCCGCCCGTGCGGCCGTACGAGCCGGGGATCGTGGCGATGGCCAACGCGGGGCCGAACACCAACGGATCGCAGTTTTTCATCTGTACCGGCGAGCAGTGCCGGCACCTGAACCGGTATCCGAACTACACGGTGTTCGGCCGCGTCCGGGAGGGGATGGACACGGTGCAGCGCATCGCCGCGACGCCGGTCACCCGTTCCGCCACAGGCGAGGTGAGCCGGCCCGTGGAGGACGTGCGGATGATCTCGGTGGAGATCGTCACCCGCCCCGCGGGCTGAGGGAGCCGGAGGCCGGGCGGCGTCCAGGGTCACGTGGTCTTTTCCCGATCCCGGTGTTCCTGGGCGTGGCCCTGGGCCGGCAGGGCGCCGAGCGCCGGATCGACACGGCGCCAGGTGTTCAACTCGTGGATGCGGCTGGCGTAGTCGGCGATGTCGGCGAAATAGGCGGAGATGACGTCCCAGTCCTCCTCCTTGTGCACCTCTTGCAGCAGGTCTTCGATGACGTGTTCAAAATGGACGATTTGGTCGGGGATTTTGGCGCGGATCTGTTCCCACTGTACGAGAATCTCCTCTTGCTCCCGGGGTTCCAGTTCCTCGTACGGCCGCTCGAAATCCGGCAGCTCGATGCCGAGCCTGGGGTCGAGTTTGAAGGACATCGGCGCACCTCCTGCAAGGTCGGGTATAGTGATGTGTATGGCGATCTGTTGGGATACTTTCATCATAGGTGAATCTGTGCGCCGCGGACAACATTGGATATTTCGCCGCTTCCGTCCCGGGGACCGGGAGCGGCGATGCCGCAAAGGGGGACCGCATAGCGCATGACGGTCCGCACAGCATTGGTGACGAGCGGCGCAGGCGGGCTCGGTTTCGCCGTCGTGCGCGCGCTGTTGGAATCCGGCTGGGATGTGTGTTTCACGTACCGGACGAGCCTGGCGCAGGCCGAACGTTTGGCCGGATTGGCCCGGGAACGGGGGCGGCGCGTGTGGTTTGCGCAGGCCGATCTGCTGGACCGGGCCCAGGTGTCGGACGTTGTCGCGAGGTTCCTCTCTGAGTGTTCCGCCATCGATGCGTTCGTGCACAACTTCGGGCCCTTCGTGTTCGAGCGCATCCCGCTGGCCGCGTACACTGACGAGATGTGGACGCGGATGATGGACGGGAACCTGAACAATTTCTTCTGGATTTACCGGGCGCTGATCGGCGGGATGCGGGCGCGGGGATTTGGCCGCATCGTGACGGTCGGGTATGACGGGGCGGGGGAGGCGGCGGGCTGGCGCCACCGTTCGGCCTACGCGGCGGCCAAGTCCGCCCTCGCCAGCCTCACGCGCACCATCGCGCGGGAGGAACGCGACTTCGGGATCACGGCGAACATGGTCTGCCCTGGGGACATCCGCGGGGAGAACAAAGAGCGCATGATCCGCGAGGTGCCGTCCGGTCCCCGCGGCGACCGGGCACCGGTCGGCGAAGACGTGGCGCGGTTGATTGCGTTCCTCTGCCACGAGGACAGCCAGCAGTTGAACGGGACCGTCACGCAGGTCACCGGCGGCCGCGACATCCGGGCCCGCGAAGAGGCGCCTGCGGGCGGATGGCGCGCGCCCGAGGGAGTATCCGGCGAGGGGTGAGAGGATGGCGTACGCGGATCATCTGCGCCGGTATTTTCCGGCGGTGCGTGGAGTGACGTATCTGAACACGGCCTACGCGGGTGCGTTGCCGGAAGCGGCCGCCTCCGCCATGCAGACCGTGTATGCGCAGGCGTGCGCGGAAGGTCGGCTGGAACCGGTGCATGCGCAGCGGCTCGCGGCGGTCCGGCAGCAGGTGCGCGAGCAGTTGGCCCATCTGTTTCACACGGATGCGGAACGGATTGCGTTGACGACGGGGACGGCGCACGGCCTGGGGATGGTGCTGTGGGCGTTACCGCTGCGGGCGGGAGACGAGGTGGTGTACGCGGGCCTCGGAGACGCGGACGCAGTGCTCCCGCTGTACGCGTTCGCGCAGCGGCGGGGGGTGGTGACCCGGCGTCTCTCGGGCAGCTTGGACGCGGATGCGTTGGTGGCCCAGGCCGGGGCGAGCATCACCCCGCGGACCCGCGCAATGATCTGTGCGCACGTCGACCCCCAGAGCGGCCGGCGCCTGCCGGTGGAGGCGCTCGCCGAACTGTGCCGTGCGCGTGGCATCCTCCTCATCGTGGACGGTTCCTACGGCGCAGGGGCCGATCCCATCACGCTGGAGGAGAGTGGCATCCCTGTATACGTGGTGGACGGACGGCGGTGGCTGTGCGGTCCGTTCGGGGTCGGGGCGGTCGTCGTCAGTCCCGACGTGTGGTCCATGCTGCAACCGGCGTGGACTGGCGAGCCGGCACTGGCCAGCCCGTCTGCCCTCGACGCGTGGGGATCCTTTCTCCTCGCGCCCGACGCGAGGCGGTTTGAACTGGCCTCGGGCGATTTGGCGCCATGGACCGGCTGGCTGGAGAGCCTGCGCTTTCTGCGCGGCCAGGCCGGGTGGGATTTGGTGTTCACCCGCGTCCGCGGGCTCTCCGGGCAGGCGATGGAGCGGCTGCTCGACCTTCCGCACGTCCGGGTCATGACGCCGCGGGACGCACGGGTGGGCATGCTCGCGTTGGAAGTCGCCGGGCGGGAAGCTGGGGCCTGCGCGGAGGACGCGCGGGCGCACGGGATCGAGGTGGGGATCAGCCCGGACGGGCGGTGGATCAGGATCTCCTTCGGGCTGTACAACCACGAGGACGATGTGGAACGGTTCGTGAAGTGGCTGGAACAGGTGAGGGCGTGATCCCAGAGGAACACCGGCATTAAGAAACCGGGTCCTCCGGGTCCGCGTCCGCGCGGGCCTTTTCCATCCCCCCGCGAAGCTTCCACAACAGCACCGCCTGGATGGCGGCGGCCGCCAGGATACAAACGACGGCGTACAGCGGATGTGTCCGATCCAAATCTCGTCCCACTCCTTCCGGGACCGCCGGCTTGCCGCGTGCCGCCTGGGCGCGACACATCCGCTGTTCGCTCCGGCCGCTACCCGCGCACTTTGATGCCGCCGGTGCGGGCGGTCAGTTGGATGTGCAGCTCCGATTCTCCCGCGTCCGCCTGGCGGCGGAACCGGGCATGGTTGCGGCGCGAAGTCTCGCCGAATTCCACTTCAAAGCGCTCGGCGTCGATATCGACGGTCCCGATGCTGGTCTGCGCGGTTCCCGTGACGGTCACGCCGTCCGGAACCCCGTCGATGTCAATCGTGCCATGTTTGGTCTGGGCGTATACGCTTCGCGTTTTGGCGTCCACGGCGTGCACGCTGATGGACCCGGACTCGCTGTCCAGATGGAGGCGGTCCACGGCGCAGCGGATGGCCAACACATTTCCGCGCGTCGTCTCCAGCCGCAGCTCTCCGGCATGGACGGAATCGGCCAACACCCGTCCGCTGCGGGTCCGTGCCGACACACGGCGGACGCCGCGGGGAAGAAACACGTCCACATCGGCCGACACCACCGTGGCACCGGAGTCGGCGTCCTTGAATCCGGGCAGAACCGTCAAGTCAAACCGATCGTCATTGTGGAGGGACTGCAGCGCCTGCTCCAGGGCTCGCTTGCCATCCGCCAGATTGTCGGTCCGCACGCGGGCGCGGACATGGATGGCGATGGCCGGACCGTCCCCTTCGGTGATCTGCACGCTGCCGTGGCCGGTCTCCACACACACGTCCGTGACGCCTTCCGGCAGCCGCAGGTCATGGGACACGGACACGACGGGCTGGTTCCATGACAGATGTTCCAATTGCTGTTCGACCACGCGCTTCTGCTGTTCGAGGGTGCGCTTCACTTCGCTGAGGGACTGGGTGACCGTGGAGGCAATCTGCGCACCCACCTGTTTCAGGTCCTGGAGGGGGATGCGGCGGCTCCATTCCTGCCACGGCTTCGCGCCTCCCGCGCGCCCGCTGTCGCCTCCCAGGGCCTGCAGGAGCATCTCTGCCTGTTCCGCCGTGATCTTGCCTTCCGCCAACAGGTCGAGAATTTTCCTCTGCTCGTTCATCGCGACAACCGGTCCTCCTTTAACCTCTGCAGTGCTTCCTCAAACGTCAGTTCGCCGCTGCCGAGCGCGTCCAACACCTCGCCGGCTTCGGCCGGGATGTCGGCCGGTGCCGCCTCCGGCGCAGGCGTGTAACCGAGCGCCTGAATCACCTGATCCAGCCGGGCGCGCACGGTCGGATACGAGATTTTCAGCTCTCGTTCCACCTCTTTGAAGTTGCCGCGGCAGCGCAGGAACACTTCGACAAACTGCGCCTGCTCCGGGTTCAACTGGAACAGTGCAGGGGCGGTGAATGTCCCCTGGACCTTCGTGTCGCACTGCGGGCAGGCCAGCTCGGTCACCTGCATCGCCGTTTGGCACGCGGGGCAGCGTGTGGGCATCGGATAAGCCACAGGGTAAACCTCCTCTCGGATTCCCGGCGGACACCGGGCTGACCGCCCTGAGGCGGGATCCGGCTGGTCCGGTGGGGTTGTTTTGATTATGAACTCGAAAATGAACATTGTCAAACAGGATCATTAAAATTAGGCACATTTCAATTCAAAATATCAAACCCCTCGGACGAACAGGTGGGGGCGGGCGAACAGGCGGCTGGCCCCTATCCACGCGGCCGGGCCCATGCGATAATGGGGGCGGGAGGGGATAAAATGGATCGGAAGTCTGTGTACGTGGTGGACGGGGCGCGCACACCGTTCGGATCGTTCGGCGGCAGCCTGAAGGATGTCACCGCGACCCGACTCGGCGCCATCGCGGGGGCGGAAGCGCTGCGCCGCGCGGGCGTCGAACCGGAAGCCGTCGACAACGTGGTCTTCGGGAACGTGATCCAGTCGCACAACGGGGCGCCGTATCTCGCCCGCCACATCGCACTCGACGTGGGCGTGACGGTGGAGACGCCGGCGCTGACCGTCAACCGGCTGTGCGGGTCCGGGTTGCAGGCGGTGGTGACGGCGGCCAAGGACATCCTGCTGGGGGAAAGCCAGATTGCCTTGGCCGGCGGGGCGGAGTCGATGAGCCAGGCGCCTTACGTGTTGCGCGGGGCGAGGTTCGGACACCGCATGGGCGATGCCGTTGCAGTGGACGTGTTGACGGAGGCGCTGACCGATTGCCGCGGGAACCTGCCGATGGGCATCACGGCGGAAAATTTGGCGGAACGTTTCGGCATCACCCGGGAGGCGCAGGACGAGTTCGCGTGTTTGAGCCAGGCACGCGCCGCGGCCGCGCGGGCGTCGGGGCGGCTGGCGGAAGAAATCGTCCCGGTGCCGGTGCCGGGCCGAAAAGGCGACACCCTCGTGGAACAGGATGAGCACATCCGCCCCGGCACGACCCTCGAGGCGCTGGCAAGACTCAAACCTGCGTTCAAGGCGGGCGGTACCGTGACGGCGGGCAACGCCAGCGGGATCAACGACGGGGCGGCCGCGGTGGTGGTGGCGTCCGAACAGGCGGTGGCCGAGCGGGGGCTCAAACCCGTGGCGCGCATCCTCGGCTGGGGTGTGGCCGGCGTGGACCCGGCGTACATGGGCATCGGCCCCGTGCCAGCCGTGCGCAAGGCCCTGGCGGCGGCCGGGGTGTCATTCGAGGACGTGGCGTTGTGGGAGGTCAACGAGGCGTTCGCGGCCCAATACCTGAGCGTCGAACGGGAACTCGGCCTGCCCCGCGACCGCACCAATGTCAACGGTGGCGCCATCGCGCTGGGTCATCCCATCGGTGCGAGCGGGGCGCGCGTGTTGCTCACGCTGGCGTACGAACTGCGCCGGCGCGGCGAACGCATCGGCGTGGCCTCCCTGTGCATCGGCGGCGGGCAGGGCATCGCAATGGTGATAGAATCCACCGCGGATTGACGCAGCGCCTCATCGGATGTCGGCGGACCCGCGGCGGGCCCGTGTGGCACCCTATCCGATGACCCCCGGCCGGCGCAGGCCCTTCGGATAGAGGTTGTTCACGCGGCCCGCCGCGCGTTTTCCCCAGCCGAGGGGCAGGCCGTCGACATGAAGCCATACCCACCCTTTCTCTCCGCTGTCCGCCAACGCCTCTCCCGCGAGGTAGCGGGCCGCCTCGGCTTCGTCCAGGGCCAGGGACCGCCGGGCCGCCCCAGGCGCGAGCGCCATCGCCAAGGCGTGCAGCGGTTCCATGCGATCCCGCAGCCGCCTGGTAATCGGCACACCCGGCCGCAGAACCCGCAGTCCGTCGGGCAGCGGGCGGGGCGGTCGGGTGTACGCGAAGTCCCCGCGCCACAAGGGACGTCGCCAGGACTCGGGGACGGGGACACTGAGCAGATCGTCCCACCAACTCTCCAGCCGAACCGGGTTCTGTGGTCGGCCGCGGCCGCGCACGGCCCGGGCGTTCCTGTCCCGCGGGGTATCGAGCACCTGCAGGGCGGCGACGAAGTGCCCCTCGCCCAGGCCGCGGTGCGGCCACAGGCGGCGGGTGTGCAGCAGGCGCGGATCGCCATCCGCCCAATCGGGCTGCCCGGTCGTCCACCCGGGCCACTCGGGCAGCGGCATGACCTCCACGGGGTGGTGGCGAAGCGCCCACGCGACCACCTGTTCGTTCTCCACGGGATTGAAGGTGCAGGTGGAGTACACCAATCGCCCCCCTGGGCGAACCAGGCGCAGGGCGTGCCCGAGGATCTCGCGTTGGCGATCCGCGCAGCGCGCCGGTGCGTCCGGCGACCACTCCGCAACGGCCGCCGGGTCCTTGCGGAACATCCCCTCCCCGGAGCAGGGTGCGTCCACCAGGACCGCGTCGAAACACGGGCCGAGAGCGTCCGCCAAACGTTCGGGTGTCTCTTGGAAGATGGTGGCTTCCAGACCGGTTCGCTCCAGGTTTTGCGCCAGGATCTCGACGCGCCCGGGATGGATCTCGTTGGCGGCCAGCCACCCGCTGCCCGCCAGCGCGCGGCCGATGGCGGTGGTCTTGCCGCCGGGGGCGGCGCACAGATCGAGCACCCACTCGCCCGGCTGCGGGGCGAGGGCAGCGACGACGGCCATGGCGGATGGCTCCTGCAGGTAATACAGGCCCATGTCGTGGTAGATCAGGCGGCCGAGCGGGCTGTCGGGCGCGATATAATAACCGCCGTCGGCCCACGGCACCGGATCGCCCAGTTCGCGGCGTACCGCTTCGGGCACGGGCAACGTCACGGCGGCAGCGAGCGGGCTGTCGCCGTCAGCGGCCGCGGGATCGCCATGCCGGGCCGGCTGCACGCTCACGCGGTGGAGCCGGACGGCGCGAAGCGGCGGTTGTTCCAGCGCCGACGCGAACTCGTCCCATTCCGAGCCGAGCCATCGGAGCATCCAATCGGAAAATGCGCGGGGTGCCTTCACGCAGTGTCCCTCCTTGCGGATGTATGACCAGAATACCGCAAGGGGCGGACGGGATCGAAACCGATACCGCGCAGCGGCGCGGCTGTCCATGTTCCCTATGTCGGTTGGGTTGCAAAATGTTCTCAATCGTGTTTGAACAACCTTGACGATTGGAGAAACAGGTACAAGCCATTGGCGAACGCAAGGATGCTCGATGCTGTGAGAGAACGCATGCAAGCCATCATCCGGCGACAATCGAATGACATACGGCCATCGAAGTCAAAATGGCTTTCCCATGCATGGAGCACAGCCACAGCCGCACTGGCCGCGGTTGCAATCCTGGTTGTTGGCCTGACCGTTGCGACTCATACGACCGGACTGCCTGTTGTAGCAGAGAAAGACTCCAACGCGGCGACCTGTCTCCCGTTCACGCCTCCCACCGGACTGTCGGAAGCGTTTGTGACCACTTCGCCCGATGGGCAGCTGAAGCTTTTCGGGTACGTTTCCGGGTTGCCTAAAGTCTATGCCCAGGAGCTCTATGTCGTCGCAGATGCCGACGGGAAATCACCTCAGGTACTCTACCACGTCCACGACGATAATGGAATCAACCGTGACCAGATTTTTTTGGTTCACGGCGGGATCATCCGACTATTTGGCGATGGTGCAGAACGTGGCGATAGCCCCTGAATTCGGCGGAGGAAAGCTGATCCTGGAACAATTTGATCACCATGGTCAAGGGCAATGGAACACACGGCACCTCCAGGAGGACAAGATCATCCCTGGAGGCATCTCGTACAAGCTGGATGACCAACACCTTCTGTTGCGCAGCTCTGCCGTGGGATTTGAGACTCCGGTGATGTACACCTTCACGTCCCAGGGCGTCCATCCATCCTCTGTCTCGCAGGAGTTTCCCACGGCAGGAGAGGTACCGAACAGTGTGACGAGGACGTTGCAAGTGATCGGCACAACAAAGGGAGGCGCGACGGACTTCCATATCACTGGTGACCTTTCCCCGCTGCACATGCGTGTTGGCCAACATCTGGTGATTGGTCGTTTACGACTCAGGGCCAAAGCTTCCGTTGGCATTTCTCCTGTACAGCGACCACGGTGATCCCGGTCCCGGCCCGGACGCTGTGGCGCAGTGCGAGCCGTCGCCGTACACGAACGCGATCGTTTACACGATGGTGAATCCCGCGGATCACGGGTTTCTGTTGGTCGTTCCGCAAATCGTGCTCGGCATGAATGTGGGGAATGAGACGGAGTTGAACAAAAACATGATCAAAATACCGGTTGTGGTGCAGCAGTAGAATGGCGACCAGGGGGTGCAGCAAACGCAAATGACGTAAGTCGACAGATGTCGTGAACAAGGTCAACCCCACTGTGAGCGGTCAAAGAACATGTACAGCGTTCTGGTCTCTGTGTCCAAGAAATAGGCTTCCCGTGTCGTGGACGAAGCCGGATATCGGCCGCTGGTCGTGACGAGCGAATCATAATATCCATCCCGTTTCACTTGAGGTAATGGATTACGTTTACCAGACATTGAATCTTCCTTCCCGGGCGAGGGATGTGTCAAGGAGTACGGCACAACGGTTCCATATTTCCATCCTTTTTCCTGAGCGGCTTGGATGAATGTATCCATTTGAGTTTGATTGAACCGCACGACGACGTAGTCCTGTTCTTGATCGAACGCAACCAAATGGTCGTTTTCCAGTACGTCCACTGATCTTGGAACATAAATGTTCGTCCGAGATGCGATGGTATACGCAGCATCATCAAATATCTTGGCAACGGCCAGGATGACTAACCCGAAGACAGAAAGAACGCCAACGGTAATCGCCCACCATTTGAGGAGTGCTCTTTTTCCTGATGTCCTCCACCGAATGAGTGAGACAACAAGCCAAACCAGCATCGGTATACAGATCACGATAAGAAAAATCCCATAACCAAATGCGAGCAGATTCCCGAACCTGCCCAGAAACAATTGAGTTTGCAGATTCATTGGCATCCTCGCCTATCCTTCATTTGATTTCATACAGTTGCTTAGAATTTTATCTAAACATTCCCCCAAAGGAAATCTGTCTGAAGAGGAATCCACGTTGTCCCCACCGGTCATCTGCATGAGGCGAGCATTGGCGACAGCGGGCACGACGGTTCGGAATCTGTTTGGAGCGCACTTCGGGGGCATCGGTGGATGGGAGGCCCGGGCGTCGCGCGGGCAGTCGACGGACGGCGACGTCCAGGTGGTTGCACGCACGGGCGTTCGTTCGTATAGTGTGGGTGGACCAAAGGGGGGTTATCCATGCCGACGCAGCCGAGCAAAGAGCTGGTCGTGGTGCCCAATCCGCACCCGGACCGTGTGTACGATGTCGAGATGTCGACGCCGGAGTTCACGACCGTCTGTCCGATGACCGGGCAGCCGGACTTCGCGACCATCACCATTCACTATCAACCGGGGCCGTTCCTGGTCGAGCTGAAATCCCTCAAGCTGTATCTGTGGAGCTTTCGGAACGAAGGGCATTTTCACGAGGACGTGACGAACATCATCCTCAATGACTTCGTCGCCGCCGCCAAGCCGCGCTATTGCCGGGTCACGGGCGATTTCACCGTGCGTGGCGGGATTCACACGAAGGTGACGGTGGAGTACCGGCAGCCGGATCCCGCCTGAACACCCAGCGCCGCATCAGCTCGTAACTGGCGGTGGATGAGATGAGCATCGCGGCCGCTTTGGCCGCGTCGTCGGCCACACGCGGCTGCAGGTGGCCGAGGTGCGACAACCAACCGCCGAGCGTCAGCCACGTGGCGTCGTTGAGGGCGACGTTCAGCACCGCCTGCAGGAAGAATCGCCGCCGTTCGCTGCGACTGCCGTCCGCTCGCTCGGCGAACGTCCAGCGGCAGTTCCACGCGTAGCTGTTGGCGAGCGCGCAGACGACGGCGACAGAGTTATACAGGGTCCGCAGCCATCCGCCGGCCGGCGCGGTCCACAGGAGGGCGTTGAGCACGCCGAAATCGATGGCCGCCGAGAGCACGCCGACGCAAGCAAATTTCAGCACGCCGGCGCGGATGCGGTGGCTTCCGCGGATTCCCAGTGCCAGACAAAATCTCTGCATCGCGGTGGGCATGGGGGACCTCCCGTCGCCAAGGTTGCCGGGCGGGCGGCGGGAGGCCCGCCCCGCTGCGGCTTTCCCCATTCATACCCCCGCGACTTCGAAATTTCCTTGAAGAGAAGCCCGCAGAACGAATACGAATCGGTGCTTGTGACAGGGCGTGGCGCAGCCGTCTGTGTAACCCGGCCGCCTGCGTGGCGCCGTCACGGATCGGCCGTCTTGTGGCGTACGACCGACAGGATCTGATTGCGATCGTCGACGTACACGAGACGCGGCTCCAGCCGGGCCCACTCTTCCTCCGTGACGATGGACAGCGACAGGATGATCACCTTGTCGCCCGCGTGGAAGTGCCGTGCGGGCGGGCCGTTGAGGCAGAGGGTGCCCGATCCGGGGGTGCCCTCGATGGCATACGTCTGCCAGATGGTCCCGGTGGACAGATTGGTGATCTGCACGATCTCAAACGCGCGGATATCCGCTGCGTCCATCAGGACCTTGTCGATGGTGACGCTGCCCATGTAGTTCAGGTCGGCCTGCGTGACCGTGGCACGGTGGATCTTGCCTTTGCACACCGTTCTCAGCACCGGGTTCCTCCTTCCATCCACCCCTGGGCGGTTGTCCAGCCCTTGCCAAATGCCCCGACATATCATGTGCAAGGCATTTGTGAGGGGTGACTCGTGTGAGCGATTCCATGGTGCGCGTGGGCGTCGTCACCACGGTCCTGCCGCGTGGCGGAGGACCCTCGGGGGCGCGGCCGGTTGCATACTTCCGCCGCATGGCTGTGCGGGCTGCCGAGTTGGGTGCGGAGCTGTTGGTGTTCTCCCCTGAGGATGTGGACTGGCCGGCGCGCCGCGTGCACGCCTGGGTACCGGCGGATCTGGACCGTCCGGAGGGACCCTGGCGCCGGGTCTGGCGTCCGCTCCCACAGGCCCTCTACGAAAATGTGTTCGTCCATTTGGCCGTCCGCGGGTACACCAGGGGCTTGCGGGCACAAGCCCGGCGCAACGGCATCCCGGTGTTCAATCCGGTGCTTCCGAACAAATGGCAGATGTTCCGGTGGCTGCGCCGGACGGATTTGGCCCGCTATCTGCCGGAGACCCACTGGCTCACCGCTCCCGCCCAGGCCATCTCGTACATCCGCGCGTGGCGAACCGCCTTCGTGAAACCTGTCGGGGGCTACGGCGGCACCGGTGTGACGCGGATTGAAGCGTCTCGCGACGGGAGGTTTCGCGTCTGCGCCGATCGCCTGCGCGAAGGAGGCGCCATGCGCCGACGGATGACCGAGCGCGTATTGGCCGCCTGGTTGGCCCGCCGTGCGCGCACCCCGCATCTGGTGCAGCGCGGGTTGGCCCTGATCACCCTCGCTGGACGGAAGGTGGACTTTCGCGTGGTGGTCTGCCGGGGCCTCGGGGGCAAGTGGCGCATCGTCGGCGTCATTCCCAAGCGGGCCCCGCGGGACGGGGTGGTGACCAATCTTGTCGCCGGCGGGGAGCGGCTCGATCTGGCGCGTGGCCGGGCACTTGCGGCGCGCGAGGGAAAGGTGATTCCGGTCGCCGACCTGGAGGAATGTGCCTTGGCGATCGCGAAGCTCATCAGTGCACGCCGGCCGTCCGCGGGCCTGCTCGGGTTCGACCTCGGCGTCGACGACGCAGGGCGCGTCTGGTTCATTGAGATGAATCCCAAACCTTCGCGGTTGCTCTTGGATTCAGAAATGAAGCGTATGGCGGCCCGCCTGAACGCAGAGTTTCTCGTCCATCTGGCGCGCACAGGCCGCGTGTGACGGCCATCGGCCGGCGTCGGCGGACTCTGCGCTCGCGCGGGGCAAGTCCGTCGTACGGCTGGAGAAGGGGGAGGACATTGCGCACGTACAGCTGGGAGGAGGAGATTCCGGCGCACCAGGTGCTCGCGCCGGACGGATCCGTCGTCGGAGAGTGGCCTGAATCTTTGGATGACGAGCGGCTCCGTTCGTTCTACCGATGGATGGTCTTCGCGCGCCGCTTCGACCAACGGGCCCTGACCCTGCACCGCCAGGGGCGGTTGGGCACCTACGCGCCGTTCTCCGGCCAGGAGGCGGCCCAAATCGGCAGCTTTGCGGCGCTGGAGAAGACGGATTGGGTGTTCCCGAGCTACCGGGAGGTGGCCGGGATGATGTACCACGGGTTGCCGCCGGAGATGGCCCTGTTGTTCAGCAAGGGTCATCCGGATGCGGGCAAGGTGCCCGCGGAATTGAACATGCTGCCGGGCAAGATTGTCATCGCGGCGCAGATTCTGCACGCGGTGGGTGCGGCCTGGGCTTGCAAACAGCGCGGGGAAGACCGCGTCGCATCCGCCTTCTTCGGAGACGGTGCGACTTCGCAAGGGGATTTCCACGAAGCCCTCAACTTCGCCGCGGTGTTTCGGGTACCGGCCGTTTTCTTCTGCCAGAACAATCAGTTCGCCATCAGCGTTCCCGTGACCCGGCAGATGGCGACGCCGACGGTGGCACAGAAGGCGGTGGCGTACGGCATCGAGGGCATCCGCGTCGACGGCAATGACGTGGTCGCCGTGTACGCCGCGATGTGCCGTGCGGTGGCGCGCGCCCGCGCCGGCGGCGGGCCAACGCTGGTGGAGGCGGTCACCTACCGGCAGGGGCCCCATACCACGGCGGATGATCCGCGCCGTTACCGTGATCCGCAGGTGCACCAGACCTGGGTCGAGGCGCTGGATCCCATTCGCCGGTTGCGGCTCTGTCTGGAGCGGCGGGGTGCGTGGGACGAGGCGGCGGAGTCTGCCTGGATCCGGGAGGCGGACGAGCGGATTGCGGCGGCGGTGGAGCGGGCCGAGTCGTACCCGGCGCCGGATGCGGCGGAGGTGCTGTTTGGCCACGTGTATGCGGAACCGACGCCCGCACTCGCGGCCCAGCGCGCCGGATTTCTGGCGGAACAGGCGGAAGGGGGAGCAAACGGATGGCCGGGCGCACGATGATCCAGGCGATCCAAGACGCCATCGCAACGGCCCTGGCCCGCGATCCGCGGGTGATGGTCCTCGGCGAGGACGTGGGAAAGAACGGCGGCGTGTTTCGCGCCACGGAGGGGCTGCAGGAGCGGTTTGGGGAGGGCCGCGTGATCGACACCCCCCTGGCCGAATCGGGCATCGTCGGCACGGCGGTCGGCCTCGCCCTCGCCGGGATGCGCCCCATTGACGAGATCCAGTTCCTTGGGTTCATCTACGAGACGATGGACCAACTGGCGTCTCAGGCTGCGCGCATCCGCTTCCGGACCCAGGGGCGCTGCACGGTGCCGCTGGTCGTCCGCGCCCCGTTCGGAGGCGGGGTGCGCACGCCCGAACTGCACTCGGACAGCCTGGAGGCCCTGTTCCTGCACACCCCCGGTCTGAAGGTGGTGATGCCGAGCAACCCGTACGACGCCAAGGGACTGCTGCTCGCAGCCGTGGAGGACCCGGACCCGGTCCTGGTGTTGGAGCCGATGCGCCTGTATCGTCTCGGCCGGATGGAGGTACCGGATGGTTTCTACACGGTTCCGATTGGACCCGCCCGGTTGGCGCGGGAGGGCGAGGACGTGACGATTGTCGCCTGGGGGCCGACCGTGCCGATCGCGCTGGAGGCGGCGGAGGCGGCCGCCGCCGAGGGGGTGTCGTGCGAGGTCCTCGACCTGCGCACGGTCTCTCCCTTCGACGCGGCGGCGTTGACGCAATCCGTGGAGAAGACGGGCCGCGCGGTGGTGGTGCACGAAGCGGTGCGCAGCGGCGGCGTGGGCGCCGAGGTGTTGGCGGCCATCCACGACGGGGCGTTTTATTCACTGCTCGCCCCCGTCGAGCGCGTCACCGGATTCGACACCCCGTACCCGCCTCCGGCGGTGGAGGACCTGTGGCTGCCGACGCCCGCCCGCGTGCTGGCGGCCGTGCGGCGGGTGATGCAGGCGTGAGGAGCGTGAACGACATGGTGTACCGGTGGGCGTTGCCCGACCTAGGCGAGGGCGTGCACGAAGGGGAGGTGGTGCGCTGGCACGTCGCTCCGGGCGAACCGGTGGCGATGGATCAGGTGCTGGCGGAGATCCAGACGGACAAGGCGCTGGTCGAGATCCCCTCTCCCGTCGCCGGCAGGGTCCTGCGGGTGTTGGTGCCGGAGGGGGCGGTGGTCCCGGTGGGCACGGTGCTGGTGGAGATTGAGACGGAACCCGGACAGGCTGTCGCCCCGGCAGCGGCGACCGAAGGGAGGACTGGTGCGGGGGGCACGGCGTCCGGCGAGGGAGGCCGCCGGCGGCACCCGGCCCGTCGGGCACATCCGGAGGGCCCGCGCCTGCCGCGGCGCCCGGCGCGGACGAGGAGCGCGTCCGCCTGAGCGGGTTGCGGCGCGTGATCGCCGAGCGGATGGTCCAATCCCTGCACACGGCGGCCCAGGTCACGGGGATGGATGAGGCGGACGTCACGGAACTGGTGGCCTTCCGGGCGCGTGCCGCCGCCGAGGCGGAGGCGCTCGGCGTCAAACTGACGTACCTGCCGTTCATCATCAAGGCGGTGATCTCGGGGCTTCGCGCCTACCCGTACCTGAACGCCAGCCTGGACGACGCGCGCGGGGACATTGTGCTCAAGCGCCGCTACCACATCGGCATTGCCGTCGATACGCCGGATGGCCTGGTGGTGCCGGTGATCCGCGACGCGGACCGGCTGAGCCTCCTGGAACTGGCGCGGGCGATAGAGGACCTGTCGGAGCGGGCCCGCAAACGGACCCTGACGGTGGCCGAGTTGCAGGGCGGGACGTTCACGCTGTCGAATATTGGATCGTTCGGCGGCATGTTCGCCACGCCGATCCTGCATCACCCGCAGGTGGCGATCCTCGCCACCGGGCGCGTCGTCCGGCGTCCGATGTTTGACGCCGAGGACCGAGTGGTGCCGCGCCACCTGATGCCTGTCTCGTTGACGTTCGATCACCGCGTGCTCGACGGCGCCGATGCGACCCGCTTCCTGCGGCATGTGGTGGCGCGGTTGGAGCGGCCCGAGCGGCTGGTGTTGGAACTGTGATGGCCCGGCACGAGCGGGAGAAGGCGCATGCCCCGCACGGATGGGGAGGGGAGGAGAGACGATGGACTTCGAATACTCGGACAAGGTAAAGCGGTTGCAGCGGGAACTGACGGCCTTCATGGAAGAGGTGGTGTATCCGGGGGAGAAGGTTTTCCGCGAGCAGTTGGCCCAGGCGCCGTCCCGGTGGACGATTCCGCCGGTGATGGAGGAGATGAAGGCGAAGGCAAAGGCGGCCGGCTTGTGGAACCTGTTCCTGCCGGACAGCCGGTGGGGGGCGGGGCTCACCAATCTGGAGTATGCGCCGCTGGCGGAGATTATGGGACGCTCGCTCATCGCGCCGGAGGTGTTCAACTGCTCCGCGCCGGACACCGGAAACATGGAGGTGTTGGTCCGGTACGGCACGCCGGAGCAACAGGAGAAATGGTTGATCCCGCTGCTCAACGGCGAGATCCGCTCCTGCTTCTCCATGACGGAGCCGGACGTGGCCTCCTCGGACGCCACCAACATCCGCGCCAGCATCGTCCGCGACGGAGATACGTACGTGATCAACGGCCGCAAGTGGTGGTCGACCGGCGCGGGCGATCCGCGCTGCAAGGTGGCCATCGTCATGGGCAAGACGAATCCGGACGCGCCGCGGCACGAGCAGCAGTCGATGATCCTGGTGCCGCTCGACACCCCGGGGGTGAAGATCGAGCGCGTGCTGCCGGTCTTCGGTTACGACGACGCGCCCCACGGGCACGCGGAGATCTCCTTCACGAACGTGCGGGTGCCCGCCTCGAACCTGATCTGGGGAGAGGGCAAGGGATTCGCGATCGCACAAGGGAGGCTGGGCCCGGGCCGCATCCACCACTGCATGCGTCTGATCGGCATGGCCGAGCGGGCGCTCGAGCTGATGGTCAAGCGCGTCAAGGAGCGCGTGGCGTTCGGCCGGCCGCTGGCCGAACAGGGCGTGATCCGGGAGTGGATCGCCGACTCGCGCATCGAGATTGAACAGGCGCGCCTGTTGGTGCTCAAGGCGGCGTACATGATGGACACAGTCGGCAACAAGGCCGCGCAGAAGGAGATCTCGATGATCAAGGTGGTTGCCCCGAACGTGGCGCTGCGCGTGATGGACCGGGCCATTCAGGCGCACGGCGGCGCCGGTGTGAGCGACGACTTCCCACTCGCACAGATGTGGGCGCATGCGCGCACCATTCGGCTGGCGGATGGGCCGGACGAGGTGCACCGGCGGCAAATCGCGAAGTTGGAGCTGCGCTGAACACCGCCAGGTCGAACCGAACCGGGCATTGACATCGACAACTCAGAAAATGGGATGGCCGCCCGCTCGGGCGGCCTGCGCGTTTAGACAGGGCTTCAGGGCTGATCCCGTTTGGAACAGCGGCCGCCGACGATCACGCTTGCGCCGCAAACCTCGTGTGCAGTTTCCCTTCCGCTGTCATTTCACCCTGTGCGTCAGTCCGTCTTCCTTGCGAAGCACCTTCCCAGCGGATGCGGGGAGGTGCTTCGCGGCTTTCCCGCCGGGCGTCCTGCCCGCCTGCTCATTTTCCCCACCGATTGCCGCCAGTGGTCCAGCTCAACCGGGACATCCGCCAATCAACTGCTGTCGGTGGCCGGATGTCTTGTACCCCGTCCGCCTGCCCCCAATAGACTGACAGCAATATGTGAGGGGGGATTGGGGTGGCGGACTACGTGATTCGTCCCTGGATACAGGACGGGTATGCGGAGCCGGACATGACCGTGCCGCCCGAGGTGGCGGTACTGGCGGAAAAGGTGCTGTCCAGATACGACATGCGTGTTCTCGGTATGACACTGATCACGGCCAAGTCCGACAAGGGGGGGGCCATCTGGAAGCTGGACACCGACCGCGGCCCGCGCAGCCTGAAGCTGTTGCACCGCGCCCCGGAGCGCAGCCTGTTCTCCGTCGGCGCCCAGGACTACCTCGTCGGCAAAGGCGCACGCGTACCTCAACTGATCGAAACCACCAAAGGGCGTCTGGCCACCGAGGCGGGGGGCAAGTTGTGGATTGTCACGGAATGGGTGGAGCCGCTCGCGCCGGTCTCCAAGACAGACCTTTCCGGTGCACAGCAGCTGTGCTACGGTCTCGGCGAGTTCCACCGCCTGTCGCGCGGATACGTCGAGCCGTCGGGCGCAGCCCGCGCGAGTCGGCTGCACCGATGGCCGAAAACGTACGCGAAAATTCTGAACAAAATCCCCTGGTTTCGCACACTGGCCCAGATTTACTCCGACATCCCGGCCAGCCGGGCGCTGCTCGCCGCGGCTGACCGCTACGAAGCGCAGGCGCAGGAGGCGTTGGTTCGTCTGCAACAGTCCCCGTACAACCAACTGGTGACACGCAGCGAGCCGGAGTGGGGGCTGGTTCACCAGGATTACGGTTGGTCCAACGGGCAGTGGGGGCCAGGGGGCCTGTGGATCATCGACCTCGACGGCGTCGCGTTCGACCTTCCACCCGAGTTCGACAGTTGGTAGTCACACAAAGTCCCGCGAAGTCAAGCCCGACATGGATTCGCAAGACCTGTAGATAACTCGTGTAGTAACTACAGCCCGAGCGGCGTGTTCATACGGATGCCCAGAACTCGCGAAGGCTCCGCGACCTGCAGGGCACCAAGAATCTCCCGTTGTACTTCAGTTGTCTCCGTCCGCTGCACCACGATTCCCTGCGGCGTCTTTT
>NZ_FPBV01000069.1 GCF_900116805.1 Paenalicyclobacillus macrosporangiidus
TTCAGATGCAACTCTTCAGTGTCCCGGGCATTCTATTGTCTCAAAACAGCGTAATGTGACATCTCCTGCCTTAAAGGAGGCCATTTTCTCATCAAATAATCACGTAATTCTTTTGTTGTAGCATTCTTGAGGTTCTCTGCCGCTAGTTCGCAGGCTATGCCGAGTCCAACGGCAAGCAGAATATTTTCAGTTCCGGCCCGTCTTCCTCCCTCGTGTCCGGCTCCATGTACCAATGATTCAATCGGAGTTCCTCTTCTAATGTACAGAGCACCTACGCCTTTTGGTGCATATAATTTGTGTCCAGCTACCGACAATAGATCGACACCCAGCTCGTCAACTCTTGTCGGGATTTTCCCAACCGCTTGGGCTGCGTCGGTATGGAACAGAATGTTATATTTCTTGGCGATTTTAGCGATGTCAGCGATCGGTTGAATCGTACCAACCTCATTATTGGCATGCATAACCGATATTAAAATCGTTTCATTCGTAATCGCCTTTTCAATATCTGATGGTGATACCTGACCAAAACGATCCACACCGACGTACGTGACTTTTGCTCCGAGTTTCTCCAAAAACTTACACGGGTTGATAATAGACGGGTGTTCGATCTGCGTTGTTACAATATGGGTGCCTTTTTCTTTAAGGGCAAAGAATACCCCTTTTAAGGCATGGTTATTCGATTCACTTCCGCCGCTCGTAAAAATGACTTCTTCAGGATCACAACCAAGCAAGTCGGCAACTTGCTGCCTTGCCTTTTCGTACGCTTGCCTTGCAGGTTTTCCTGCCCAGTGTGTAGTTGACGGATTCCCATAATAATCCGTTAAAAAAGGTTTCATCGCTTCTGCAACTTCGGGAGCAATGGGTGTACTGGCATTGTAATCAAGGTAGATTGTTTGCAATTCTGATCCTCCTCGTTTTACGGTGCAAAAACATGGTTTGTCTCTCGGTCAATCAGGGCAATTTCATATTCGTCCGGAAGCCGTTTTCTCAAGAGGTTTGCAGTAATAACCCCACCAACTCCACCTCCGAGAACTGTTACAGAATGCCTCATTGAGTCTTCTCCTCCATTCCACGGTGTGTAGTAAATCCTAATAGACGATGACTTTATCCGCCCACAAGGTCCATTCAGTCAGTTCCTCCATGGAAGACCTGTGCACGGCTTCATGCAGCTCTTCGCTCGTGATTCCACGTGCATCCAAGCAGGAGCCACAGGCGATGGATGAACTACGCCGTGCAACAACGGTCAACATTTTGTCAAGGTTATAATAACCATCTGGAGTCTTTTGCCCTCGTTTTGCACAACTGACTGCATCCGCCATCAAACATATCCGTACCTCTGTTCCGTCCTGTATTGCGACTGAGGTTGCATGGCGAAGACCATTGTAAGAGCGTTCCGCCCCATAAGGAGAATCATTCAAAATAAATAGAAGTTTCACGATACCACCTCCATCCGCTTTGCCTCATTATCATCCCGTGTGTAATTCATGTTAATAATCATTTCGAACTATATATGGAGCTTCGGGTAGTTTCCTTAGACTAGTTTCCCGGATGGATAAAGCTATCCCAACGCATTGAGGACGACGGAGTAATCGCCCGACCCCATTGATTCTCGTTAAGCCTCAGTCCGTTGTGTTGAACAATTTTAGAACTATAGGGCGGGTTTCATTAACTCGGCGTGAATTTCTGATGTGGCCCTCGGTGGTTTGGAATTCATTGACCTGTAGAGTTAACATTACCCAAGATGCGCTGTTTTGAGTGTGAACGTTTACCTTGTTTTTCGTAATGGTTCTTGCATCCCGAACAATACAAACACTCCAGACACGAACACGATCATAGCGAGTGCGCCAATCGTCCGTTCATTTCCTAACCAGTCAACACCAAAGCCAATCAAGATTCCCCCAATCGCATATCCACCGTCACGCCACATTCGGTACACGCCAAGGGCAGAGCCTCGCCATGCTGGATGTGCCTCGTCTCCAACCGCAGAAAGCAGTACCGGATACACTAGTGCTGTACCAATTCCCATAAGCAGTGCAGTGATTACCCATATTACCAAAGAATGGGTTAGTAATATAAAACCCAGGCGCTATGCAGTTGCTGTATGAACTTGGATTGTGAACATTATATGACATATTCGTGAAATCACCGAAAACCACTTGACTTTTGAAAAACACC
>NZ_FPBV01000026.1 GCF_900116805.1 Paenalicyclobacillus macrosporangiidus
AGGAAGACGGATCCGCAAACCAAACCGCCGTACCGTCGGCGGCGCTACTTCCGTGTTCAGTGGAAGCCGTCTGCGATTCGGGTTCGGGACGGGAAGCTCATCCTTTCCAATGGTCGCGGCAACGCCCCGCTGGTCGTACCGTGGCGCTGGGAAGCCCCTGTCTTGGTCGAACTGGGATGGACTGATTCCGCTTATGAACTACGGGCTGTATACTCCAGACCTGCGGCAGAACCCGTGTCGGAGGGAGGAACCGCCGGGGTGGACCTGGGAGAGGTTCACCTGGCGGTGGTTCACGACGGGGAGCGGACGCTGATTTACAATGGACGGGAACTTCGGGCCAAACGACAGTATCAGAACAAGCTCAAAGCCCGTCTTGCTGCGAAGCTGTCGCGATTGCAGAAAGGGTCCCGCCGCTGGCGAAAACTGCAGCGAAGCATGCGGAAGCAGTTGCGACAACTGGATCATCAGATTTGGGACATCCTGCATAAGCAGACCACAACACTGGTCTCCACCCTCCACGCGAGCAGGGTGCAGACGGTGGTCATTGGCGATGTACGGGATCTCCGAAAGCGAGTGGATTATGGACCTGCGGCCAATCAGCGAATCCATCAGATGGTCAGCGGTAAAGTTCGCTGGCTAATCACGTACAAGGCTGAGCGTCTCGGAATGCGGGTGGAGCTTCAGGATGAGGCGTATACGTCACAGGAGTGTCCACGATGTGGCTGCCGCCATAAACCGAAAGGACGAGTGTATACCTGTCCGGCCTGTGAGTTCCGCTTTCACCGGGATGGCGTTGGGGCGATCAACATTCGGCGCAGGTATCTGGGCCGAGGCCCAGTAGTTGGGGTGATGGCGTCCCCCACGGGTGTGCGGTGGCATCCGCATCAGTGCACCCGCGTAGCTCGCGATGAGCGAGAAAGAATCCCCGCCGTTTAGGGCTGGGGAGAACGTCAACGCCCTCACAGACTACGAAAAGACGAGTGTTGACTTTCCGGACGCCTATCTGGCCGCAAAGGCAAAGCTCTCCGGGAGACCGGTCTTAACATGGAATCTCAAAGATTTTCGGAAAGTCGGATGTCCGTACGAGCAACCTTAACACTTCCGCTGCCTGTACCTCGGCGTCGCGCCGGATGGGTCCCATTCCGGCGCGTCCGCTGCCATTTTAGGTCCGCGAGGCCTCCCCGGCACCCGGCACCTTCGCGACGCCTCCCGGACCGGCACCCGCGCCTCGCGCATCCGCGAACCCCTGCCACCGCTCGGCGCCGAGCCAGAAGACGAAGACAAAGGCCAGCGCCGCCAACAGGATCGCCCACAAGAAGGTGTGCGTGATGGACGCCGACAGGGCCGAGGTCAGCCGGTCCAGCACCGGCGCCGGGATGTGGGCGCGGACCTCCGGGGCGAGGATGACGTGCGGATCGATCCCGCCGGATCCGCCCACACCCGCACCGCCGCCGAATCCCGTGCCTGCGCCAGCCCCGGCCCCCGCGCCAAATCCATTCCCCGCTCCGGGCATCCCCGCGAACGCCTGCTTCAGGCGTGCGGCGAAGTCGTCCCGCTGGAGGGCGCCGAACACCGTGATCCCGACCGTCATCCCCAACTCGCGGATGAACGAGACCGTGGAGCTGGCCGCACCCCGCTGGTGCGCGTAGAAGTGGTGCATGCTCGCCATGCCCAGCACGGAGAAGGACGGTCCGATGCCGAGACCCACCAAAATCATGTACACCGTCAGCAGCCAGCGCGGCGTCTGTGGCGTCAAGGTCGAGAGCCCGGCGACGCCCGCCAACAGGATGGCGCAGGCGACCCACATGATGGTCCGGTAACGGAAGCGGCTCGCCAACTGTCCGCCGATGGGCGCCGCGAAGGAGCTGCCGAGCATCATCGGCAGCAGCACCAGGCCCGAGTTCGTGGCCGTCCCCCCGCGCACCCCCTGCACGTAGATCGGGATGTACACCACCGCCACGATGAACGCCGCGCTCGCGAACAGGCCTACCCAGATGCTCCCCGCGAACAACCGGTACCGGAACATCCCGTAGTCCACAATCGGCGCCCGGGCCCGCGCCTCCGCCAGGAAGAAGGCGGCGAAGCAGACCAATGCGCCGGCGAACAGCGCCAACTCCGGCCCGTCCGTCCAGCCGTACCGGTTCCCGCCGAACTCCATCGCGAACATCAGGCAGGCCACCGCCGGCACCAAGGTAAGGATACCCATCCAGTCGATGGTTTCCTTCGGGTGGCGGCGCGACTCGTGGTACGCCAGGGCGACCAGTGCGCACGCCACGAGCCCCAGCGGCACGTTGACGTAAAAGACCCAGCGCCAGCCCAGGTGGTCCGTGATGAAGCTGCCCAGCAGCGGGCCCGCGATGCTCGAGACGCCGAACACCGCCCCGATGAGGCCCGAGAACTTGCCCATCAGCTCGGCCGGCGCCACGTCAAAGAGGATGGTGAAAGCAATGGGCATCAGCGCCCCGCCGCCAATCCCCTGGATGGCCCGGTACACCGCCAACTCTGTGATGCTGTGGGCCGTGCCGCACAACACCGAACCCACCAGAAAAGTGAGGATGCCGAACAGGAAAAATCGCTTGCGCCCGTACATGTCAGACAGCTTGCCGAAGATGGGCATCCCCGCCATCTCCGTCGCCATGTACGCCGACGTCACCCACACGAACTGATCCAGCCCGCCCAACTGGCCCACGATGGTGCCGATGGCGGTCGACACGATGGTCTGATCCAGCGCGGAGACGAACGTCCCCAGCAACAACCCGGCCAGGATGAGCCCCAGCCTCTGCTTCTGCTCTTCCATTCATGCTCCTCCTTCGCATTCGATCCCGATGCCACAACGCCCGCATTCGCCCTACACCTTGCGCACCTCGCCCACCTCCGCGCGCAGATCCGCCTCGTACGACTCCCGGTACTCCACCACATCCACGCGGCAGCCCCGGCCAATCGTCACCCGGCCGCCCCGCACCACCTTCGCGGTGGTCCGGTACAACGACACCTGGTCGCCTTCCACCACATCCACCATCAGCTCTCCATCGCCCGCGAACGGCACCCGGTTCGGCCGCACAGTCACCGTTCCGCCGCCAATCTCGCCGGCTCTCGACGGCCCGAACAGCACCAGCTCCAGCGTCTCGGCGTTGACGAGACCGTCCACCGTGATGACCCCCCACACCTCGCACGTCTCGGCCGTCAGATCGCCCTCGACGGTCAGCTCCCCGCGGACATCCAGCCTGTCCACCCGGCATGCCCCGTGCACCGTCAACACCCCGCGGTAGCGGACCAACTCCCACTCGCACGCATCGTGCACCGTGATGACCCCGCGCCCGAGGACCCGGCCTCCGCGCGCACCGCCCGCGACCTCGAGCGTCCCCGTCACGTCCACCACGCGCGCGTCCACGCGTCCCTCCGCCCGGCAGTTGCCGAGCACACACAGCGCCTCGCAGTCCACGTCTCCGTGCAACTCGCCCTCGCCGCGGATGCGCACGCGTCCGTACGCCCCGCCTCCGAGGCTCCCCTCGCCCGTGATGGTCAGGTCGCGCCGCACGCCGTGTTCATTCCTCGTTCCATCCCGCTGTTCCATATTCATCACCCCTCCTCATCATCAGCCCGCCCGGGCCGTCACACCTGCAGCCGTCACACCTGCACGTGCTCGTTCACGCGGGCCCCGTCGTCCTGGCGGAATTCGCTGCGGTACTCCACCCGTTCAATCTCGCACCCCGGCCCGATGTGCACCTTATCGCCGCGCACCACCCGGGCCCGCGTCGCCTCCAGCCGGATGTCGTCGCCCTCCACCGTGTCCACCGTCAGCCGCCGGTAGCGGGAGAAGAAACCCCATCGCCAACTCCGGTGCACCCGGATGCGCGAGCCGCCCAGCTCCCGCACCTTCGATCCGCCGTACAACCGGATCGTCACCTCATCCGCACTGACCAGTCCGTCAATCTCAATGGCCCCCGACACCTCCACCACCTCGGCCGAGCAGTCCCCGTCCACGTGGATCTGCCCGGACAACCGGAGGGTGTGCCCTCGAAGCGCCCCTTCCACCTTCGTCTTCCCGTTTGCCACCAACTCCTTGGCCTCCAGCGTCCCGCGCACCGTCATCACGCCGTCGATGCGGGCGGTCTCGCACACCACGTCGCCCACCACACGGCCCACGCCGCTGATGTGCACCCGCCGGTAGACGCCTCCACCTGCCGTCGCCACCCCGGACATCACCAGGTCCCTTACCGGGTCCGGCCGCTTGCCTTCGTCCGCCGGATGCCGCTTGTCTTCGTTCACCGTTCTCCCTCCTCAGGCCAGTTTCAATTTCAACTGCTCCACACACGCAGGGATGTTGATCCGCGCCACCACCCGCGCACCCTGCTCAAACCGCAGCTCTCCGGGCAGCGTCGCCAGCAGGCACGTCGCGATGCCGAGCTTGCGCACAAACACCAACTCCACCGCCCGCCCCTGCTCGGCCCCGCGCTGCAACTGCGGATACTCGTTCTCCATCAACTGCAGCGCCATCCGGCCCTCGTCCAGGCTCACCTCGCCCGTCTGGAGCGCCGCATCCAGCACGTACAGGCACAGCAGCTCATCGAACGACAGCACCCGCGCCTCCGGGTGCCGCTCCCGGTACACCCGCTGCGCCACCTCCGTAACAATGTGACGTTCCGACACCTCATCCCAGCGCACCGACACCCCCGCCGGGCTCGGCGAGAACACGTCCGCCAGCTCGTCAAGGGACAGGTCGTCCTTCATGTTCTTGATCCGCTCGATGCGCGCCAGGATCTTGTCGCGCGGGAAGAACGTCTCCTGCCCAGTGAACGTAGACTTGCGGATGAACCACTCCTCCGGGATCAGGCGCTTGCGCTTCCACCGGTACAGTTGCCCGTACGAAATGCCGGTGACCTCCAACAGCTCCTTCTTGGAGATCAGGTCTTCCTCCACCAGTGCCATCCCCCTTCGATGGGGAGAGTGTAACATAACAATGTTTCGTTACGCAAGATGCGCAGACGAAAATGGGAAGAAAGAACCAGAGCGAGTTGTGAGGCGGGTACCGCGCTTGTGGAGGCTGGTGTTGGGGCTGGACATGGGAGTGTTACCACATCATTGTTGAGGAGACCAGCATCTAGTCCAGATTTTCGGATAATCTCACTGGTTTCGAGGGCCTTCAGCCAAGTGATCCCCGGGTCTTAGCCAGGTTGTCGGACTAACTCGCCCGCTTCGAACCCCACGAGTGGCATTTTTGTACGAAATCCCGGCTTAACACCCGCACCCGAACGCACCGAACCGCCTCCGATCCAGGAACTTAACCGGTATTTTGCGGCCTATGGGCACGCGGAAACATGACTCGGCTTCAAACAACTCAGACTTGTGTGGAGCGGATGAAGATGGTCGAGCGGAACCATTCGTAGATGCCACGGAATTGGATTGAGACAAATACGAAAGGCGACCCTACGAACGCTTTGGATCATCCTTCGGATGAATCCACGGCCCGCCCAACTGACGAAAATGCTTGTCTCTCGTCAGCACAGGGTAACCTGTCAGTTTGGCCCATGCCGACAAATAAGCGTCCGCAAATTCTTCGATGGGAACGAGTCCTTGTTCAATCGCGTCCAGCGCGATGCGAACCGATTCAATGTCCTGCGTCACGATGTCCTCGTTCTCAACGACCTGTTTCAGCGCTTGCACCACATCCGATGGCGCGTACTGATAGGATTTCGTCAGCACCCATATCGTCTCGGAGATCACCAGCACGGGCAAGTGCCAAATGATTTCACCGCGTTCAACCGCTTCGATCCAGGGAGCGAGTTCTGCCACGTGCTCTTCGGGATAATTTGTAAGCAGGCAAACCAAAATGTTGGTGTCAAGAATTTGATGGCTTGCTCCCATAACATCATTCCTTGTTTAGCTGGTCTTGGTATTCCTCCACCACGCGCCTGGCCCACGCCTCCCGTACAGCCGCCATGTCCAATGGCCTGTTCGGTTTGGGCAAAACCCCAATGATCGACGACAATTTCCGCTTTGGCGCACCCTTTACGACCACTTGATCCCCTTCCACATAAAACAGAATCGCATCCCCCTCTTTCACGCCCAGCGCACTGCGCACCTTCGCCGGCACCGTGATCTGTCCCTGTTTGGAGATTCTCGCTTCCATGACCATCATTTCCATCGCCTCTTTCCATACCCTTCAATTCTCATCGAGTCGCCTTTCAGGACCGTAATCCACGGGCGGTTTACGCGCTACAGGCGGTTTACGCGGCAGCGACAGCCAGTAAGGTACACTTTCATGATACCATGATAAATGATGACTTCAACAAATGCATTCAAAGTAAAGAATTTATCCTAATTCTTTATTCTCCACTCCGACGATATGCTTTATACCCCGGGATTGTGCGGACGTGTACAGATGCCTCCCCACACCCATAGCAGGAACCCCCGCCCCCGCTCGCGAATTCCCTCCCTCGGAGGGGTTCGTCCGTGAAACCTCAACATGAAGCGTATGCCCAGTGGGACCGCCTGCGCCGGGAAGAGACGGTGCGCGAGCACCTGCCGCTCGTGTACCGTCTCGCCCGCCGCGTGGCGAACAGCGTCGAATTGCGCGGCCTCGAGCTGAACGACCTCGTCCACGCAGGCGTCATCGGCCTCTACCAGGCGATGGATCGTTACGATGCCTCCCGCGGCGTCCCGTTCGGCGCCTTCGCCATGCGCCACGTGCGCGGGCGGATGCTCGACGAGATCGCCCGGCATCACCAATTGCCGCGCGGCCTGCGCGAGCGGCAGAACCGCTTGCACGCCGCATACGACCGCCTGTCCCAGCAACTGATGCGGGAGCCCAGCGATGAGGAGCTGGCGGCCGAGCTCCGTATCCCGCTAGACCAGCTCCACGAATGGTGGGTCGATCTCGGTTGGACCGCCGCCTTCTCCCTCGAGGAGCTGGAAACCCAGGGGCAGGCGGACGTGCCCGCTCCCGAAGATACGTTCGATCCCGCCCGGCGCCTCGACCGCCAGGCGGCCCGCGCCCAGCTGGTCCAGGCCCTGCACCGGCTCACGCCGCGTGAGCAGCAGGTGCTGTGGCTGTATTATGAGGAAGAGTTGACCCTGAAGGAGATCGGCGAGGTCCTGGACCTGAGCGAATCGCAGGTGTCGCGTATCCGGTCGAAAGCCATCCTCCGCCTGCGCGGCATGCTGACCGGTCACACCCGGGACGGGTGATCGCGAAACCGCACCGGCAGGTCCGAGATCCACACACACCGCATGTGGCCGCGTCCGCGCGCGCAAACCGGACAATTACGGGTGAAAATCGACGCCTGTTCTGCCCCATCACGTACTACGCCCGAAAATCGTCCATTTCCGGGCGCACGCCGAAAACGCGGATCGCCGATATATTGTTACAGGAGCCTGTCGGCCGCACCAGGTGCTGCCCATGTGTGAGGTGAAACCAGGCCATGCGTATCGACGACCTGAACCGATATACATTCAATCCCGCCAATCCCGCGGATCGCCTCCGCGTCGCCAACCAGACGGCTGCGGCCCAGCCGAATCCGCCTGCGGAGGAAACGCGGCGGCCGAGCGAGTCTGAACGGATTGCGAAACTGAAGGAGGCCATTCGCTCCGGCCAGACCCCTGATCTGCAGAAGCTCGCCGATACCCTGCTCAACACCGGCATCTTCTTCGACGAACGGGCATAGGCGGTGGAGGAAGCGGGTGTACAAAGGAGGACGGGACGTGCACCAGCCGTTGCAGCATTTGGCCACAGTGCTCGACAAGCTGCTCGCCGAGCACGAGCGGTTGCTTCGTCTGAGCCAACGGCAGAAACAGGTCCTCGTCGCGCGGCGGATGAACGAGATTCAGCGCGTCACCGCGGAAATGCAAGCATCCATCACCCGTGTGCACGAGCTGGAAGCCTCGCGACAGGAGATCACCGAAGCTCTGGCTGAATCGTGGGGCCTGTCGGTCGACACCTTGACTCTCACGACGATTGAAGATCGCGTCGGGCGTACGGACCCGCGCCTCGCAGGGCGCTTGGCGCACACCGGCCGGCGCCTGCGCGACACGCTTTCGCTCCTAGCGCAGCAGAACCGTGAAAACCAGCGCCTGACGGAGCAGTGGACACAATACACGACCCAGATGTTCGAGTGGGTGGCCCGCCACACCGGCACCGCCGGATATCATCCGGCACAATCGCCGGACGGGACGCCGCGAAACCTGGTCTTTGATCTGAAGGCATAGAAAGAGCGCCACCTCGGCGAATGGATGAGCCAAGTCCGTCCATCTCGCCTCAGACAAGGAGGACACCTGCGTGCTCGGGACGTTTCTCGGATTGGAAATCGCCAAGCGCGGATTGCAGACGCAACAGGCGGCCATCGAAGTCACCGCCCACAACATCAGCAACGCCAACACCCCCGGCTACACCCGGCAGCGCGTGGACTTGGTGGCCACCCAGCCTTTGGAGGTCCCCGGTCTGACCAGCGCCATCCCGGGACAGGTTGGCACCGGAGTCCAGGTGGACAAAATCGAGCGGCTGCGCGACGACTACTTGGACACGCAGTACCGCCAACAGAATTCATACCTCGGCTCCTGGCAGGCGCAGCAGGACGCCCTGCAGAAAGTGACGGCCATTCTCAATGAGCCGTCCGACACCGGCTTGTCCACAGTGATGCAGAACTTTTGGAACGCGTGGGACAAACTTTCGTCCAACCCGAACGATCTCGCCGCCCGCAACCTGGTCGTGCAGACCTCCGTCACGGTGGCGCAGACACTCAACCAGACCGCGAACCAGCTCTCTCAGTTGCAGGATGATCTCAATGCAAGCCTGTCTGCCACGGTGGACCAAGTCAACTCTTACCTGACGCAAATTGCCCGCCTCAATCAGCAGATTGACAGCGTGCTGGATGACGGCAAGCAGCCGAACGACCTCATGGACCAGCGTGACTACCTGATTGACCAACTCTCCAATCTGGCCGATGTGTCGGTGCAGACGGATACCGCCGGACGCATAACGCTGTCCATCGGCGGCCAGGTGGTGTTGGACGACCAGACCGTCACTCCGGACCCGTCTGACAGCAGCAAGCCGCTGCTCCAAGTGACCACCGATACGACGAATCCAAACTACCCGCTCACCATTGGCGTGACCAGCGGCAAACTTCAGGGTCTGGTCGCGGCGTTGAACACGGTGAAATCCTACCAGTCCGATCTCGACGCATTCGCATACAGCCTTGCAGACGGACCAATCACCGTAACGCTTGCCGGGAACTGGACCATTTACGCCGACGCCACAGGCACCGCGACCCTGCCGGTGGACATCCAGATTGGCAGCGACAAGTACCCGGCAAGCACCCGTCTGGCCGACGTGGCCAAAGACCACCCCGAGCTCGGGATTGCTATCGACCCAGTCAGTGGCGACGCCACAATTCCGCAAGGCAAATCCATCACCGTGTTCGGCCTCAACGGCCTGCTCCAGATGGGATACGATCAAAACGGCTCCCAAGGCAAGCCGCTGTTCGTCATCAATCCGGCCACGACGGACAGCAACGTCACGGCCGCGAACATCACCGTCAACCCAGCCATCAGTCAGGACGTCACGACCCTCGCGGCGTCCTTCACCAAGACCGCGGGCGACGGGACACTCGCCATGACCGTCAGCAGCGTCAAGCTGGCCCAGGTGCAGTTCTCCGACCCAAACGACGCCACCGCATCCATGCCTCTTCGCCAGGGCACCTTCGACAGCTTTTTACAGGCGGTGGTCGGACAGCTCGGCATTCAGGGCCAACAGGCGGACCAACAGGTCTCCAACCAGCAGGCACTGGTCCAGCAGATCGACATGCAGCGCCAGTCCGTCACCGGCGTGTCGCTCAATGAGGAGATGTCCAACCTGATTCAGTACCAGCAGGCGTTCAACGCCTCTGCAAAGGTTGTCCAGGCCGTGAACGACTTGCTGACCACGCTCATCAACAGCGTCCGCTAACGCCGAAAGCGAGGGATATTGTCGTGCGCGTCACGCAGGGCATGCTCAATCAACAGATGTTGTTCGATCTCGAGGCCAATACGGACCGCCTGTTGCGCCTGCAAAACCAGGTGGCAACCGGGAAGCGCATCAACAAGCCAGCCGACGACCCCGTCGGCGTCGGCTTTGTCATGCGCTACAAGAGCGAGATCGCCTACTATCAGCAGTACCAGGACAACGCCAACGCCGCCCAGGGCTGGCTGAATTACACCGATACCGTGATGAGCCAGGCCTACCAGGTCGTGCAGCGGGCGCGCGATCTCGCGGTCCAAGGCGCCTCCGACACGATGTCCCCGGACGACCGCCAAGCGCTCGCCTCCGAGGTGGATCAGCTCTACCAGCAGTTGGTCACCATCGGCAACTCCCAGTACAACGGGCAGTACATTTTCAACGGTCAGCAGACCCAGCAAGCACCCTACGGATCCACCGGCGCAGAAACAGTCACGACCGACAGCGGTGACATTCTGTACGACGTCGGCGACGGCATCCACCTCACGGTGAACACGCCGGGCAACCAGTTCTTCGGAGACGCGAGTGATTCCGACAACGCGTTCGCCCTGCTCAAGAACTTGAGCGACGCCTTGAAGAGCGACGACGGCCAGGCGGTGAACCAACTGCTCGGCCAGTTCGATTCCCGCCTCAATCAGATGTCGGCCGCGCAGGCGGACGTCGGAGCCCGTCTGAACCGCGTTCAGTTCGAGCAGTCCCGCCTCTCGGACCTGTTGAACAATTTCCAAACCCTGCTGGCGGGCGTCCAGGACGCCGACATGGCGAAGGCCATCACGGACCTTACCACCTCCCAATCGGTGCAACAGGCGGCCCTCCAGGTGGGCGCACGCGTCATCGTGCCGACGCTGGTGGATTTCTTGAAGTGAGTGTGTCAGTGCGGTGATTTGGACGTGCGAGGTAAAGAGATCGGATCCTGCCAAGACAGTGATCGGATCTCTTCTTACTTTCACGGTCCGTTGAGCATTTCTATTCGTCAACCAGAAAGGGGTGCCCCTATGGTGATGCCGCAGATCCAGATTGAGCAGAGGTTCGGCCAAATTGGCCTCTCCTACACGCCGCCCCACTTTGACATCCGCACACGGCAGGCGGATCTCACCATCGAGGCACCCGCTGCCGAGTTGTCCATCCACACCACGCCGGGTCGGCTCGACATTGACCAGACCGAGGCCTTCGCAGACGAGGATCTGCGCACTCCGCTCGATTTCTCCAAGCACCAAGCGGCGCTCGCCCGCCAAACCGCCGCCCAAGGCGTGGCCGAGGCTGCACAATGGGGCCAGCGCTTGCTGCACATCGAGCGCGGCGACGCCTTCCCCGCCTGGGTCATGCGCTACCGGGACCACATGCGGCAGTTCGCCCCCGCCCTGGTTCCACGCCCATTTTCGGTACATATCCATTATGAGCCAGGCCGCGTGGACATCCAGGCGCAGGTGCAGCCGGTGCGTGTCCATGCACAGCCCCACCCGGCCGAGATTGAGTTTGTGCCGGGACAGGTGCACACGTACCTCGAACAAAGGCCGGAGATCCGCATCATCCCGCCGCCCGTGGAACACCTGGTGGAAATGCAAGCATGAGGAAGGGTTTCTGAATCAGGAGACGAGAAGGGGGCAACACACACGCGACTCCATGAACAACCGTGACTAGGTTGATGCTTTACACAGCTGAATTCCAAGAGCACCTGGCTTATGTGAGTTATTTCATGATGCTGATGCAAGACCATATTTGTGGAAACGCGTTAGAGAACTTCCGGATAAGAGAATACATATGGAATGGCTCTTGGAAGCAAGTGTACGCCGTCCCGTGCAGCAAACTGTAGCACGCGGATTGTACATGCCACCTGCTTAAAGTCACAATCTCCTCCGTATGCGGACCTCCGTCCGCCAGAACGGAGTACTTGGAGGAAGAACTCCGTATGAAGATCAGCCTGTGTACCATAGTGAAGAATGATGCGATCCTCCTGCCTCGTTTACTGAGCAGTGTGCTTGGGGTCGTGGACGAGATCGTTATCGCGGATACGGGATCGACGGACGCAACCATTGACGTTATTAAGTCGTTTGCAGTGGAACATGAGGGATTGGTGAATTTCCTCCACTACGAGTGGAAGGACGACTTCTCCGCCGCCCGAAATTTTGTCTTAGACCACGCATCCGGCGATTGGGTATTGGTCCTAGATGGTGATGAGTTCTTGGAACCGTGCAACGTTACAGATCTTCGAAGCACTTTAAAGGAGACCCGTCACGATGGTCTGCTCGTCAAAATCCGCAATTATACAGGTAGCATGGCGGACATTCGCGGCGAAGTGGAACTGGATGCGGTCCGCCTGTTCCGCTCCCATTACCGATACGTCGGAATGATACATGAGCAAATTGTCGAGCCGATTCGCCGTGCTGGGGGAACCATCGGACAGTCAAACTTGCTTGTTCACCATCTCGGGTATCTCGATGAATACCGCAAAATAAAGAGGAAAAATGAACGTAATACAGAACTCTTGAAACGACAGATACAGTCCATTCGCCAGCAAGACAAAATTCACCGATGGCATGCTATTACGAACCTCCTGGCAGAATACCAGGTCGCCGGCCGCTGGGAAGAGGTAGCATCTCAATCAAGACTGTTACTTGAGGAAATCCGCGCCAATAAGGCACAGAGGAAACTTCCGTTTCTCAAAAGGATTTACCATCAATGCGTAACCAGCCTACAACGCCTCGGCCGGTTGGAAGAGGCGCTGCGCACGGCCCGCGAGGCAGTTTCGCTCTTTCCCGCGCACACGGATACTCAGTTATTACTGGCGGAAACCTACGTCACGATGCGCCAGTACGCGGAAGCAATGGATGTACTGAAGATCTGTCGCGAGATAGGCGATGTACAGATGGACACAAGCAATTACCTAGTGGGGGCGGGTACATACATCTCTGCTAGGTTGATGGCCTATTGTTGGCTTCAGCTCGGAGATGACCTCTCCGCCCGGGAATGGTTTATGACGTCGTTCTCTGAAAATATGTCCCAGGCTGGGGTGATTGCATGGCTCGTAAGATTGACGCCTGAGCCGCAAGTAGCTCACGAGTTGGAGAGACTCATCCACACTCCACAAAGATACGAAGAGTTCTTGTTACCCTACGTTATCGCTGGACACGATGATGCGCAAGTGTTTATTGAGAGGGCACGTCAACAGTGGGGGGACCAAGCATTTGTTCGTCGTGCTGAGTTCGCATACGCAATCCGTCATGAAAGCAAACCATGTTTACCGAACGTACCTCGGCCAGGGGATTATGTCCGCTGGGGTCTCTGGTTGTTCGAACAAGGTGACGTTTCAATGGCCATCCATGCCTGGCAACAGGCCGGACCGCAAGGAACGTACCTAATCCGGTTAGTCCAAACTGGGGAAGAACATATGAAGTGGGAGGTCGCGACACTGTTGGACGATCTACTGGCAACACGTTCCACTCGCCTACTGTCCCAGTACAGTGCCAGCGCGACAGACTTGTCCCACCATTTCAGCCTTTTTCTTCATACAGACCTTAAAGGTGCGTTCACCACTGAAGCGTTTCTAAACGGCCCAAGTGGCTCCCACCAGGAATGGGAATGGCGCGCCATGCTTCATCTGCACCAGGGTTCTGTGGAACGCGCAAGTGACGCGTTATCGCAAGCTGTTCTGCCGGATGGCCATCTGTCCGTGCGAGGATACCTTCTCGCTGGCGACGTTGAACCCAAGCAAAGAACACGTCGGCTGCAAGACGCGCTCAAGCGATATCCTGACTCCAAACTCCTGCAATACGTGCGCAAACAGCATTTCTCGCACCTTTGACTATGCACAATGGCACACCGTAAACCACCGTCCGCAGCTTATCAGCAAAAATGAATGCAAGTTTTCTCTTCACCTTTCAGATAGTCATAGTGAATCCACTCACACCAGCGGTGAGTTGGATCATCTGCCTAACGGCAAATCTGAAAGAAAGGGTGTATCATCGTGAGCTTCGGTCTCATCATCAACCACAACCTGGGTTCGATGAACGCGCTGTCGGCTCTCAACCAGAACCAGAACAGCTTGCAGAAGGTGTTGCAACAGCTGTCTACGGGCAAGCGGATCAACGGCGCTGCGGACGATGCGGCTGGGTTGGCGATCTCCCAGAAGATGCAGGCCCAGATCAACGGCTTGGACCAGGCCTCCCGCAATGCGCAGGACGGAATTTCGTTGATTCAGACTGCAGAGGGTGCCCTGAACGAGACGCAAAGCATCCTGCAGAGAATGCGTGAATTGGCCGTCCAATCGGCAAACGATACGAACACCGATGCGGATCGTGCGCAGATTCAAAAGGAAGTTGACCAACTTTCTCAGGAAATCTCTCGCATTGGCAATACGACGCAGTTTAACACCAAGAACCTGTTAGACGGTTCTTTCAGCGGTACATTCCAGATTGGGGCGAACCAGGATCAGAACCTGTCTCTCACCATCGGTGATATGCGTGGGTTTGCGCTGGGGGTTGCCGGTGCGGTTGGCGAACAGGTCAGCGCGACAGTTACGAATACCTACGGCACTCTGACGGATGGAACCTACATCGTGGTACAGAGCGGAGCGAATTACAATTTGGTGGACAGCAGCGGGAAAGTGGTTGCCACCAGCACGGATGGTGGTATTACCTACGTTTCAACGGCCGATCCGTCCGGCACCGATCAGTTGGCGTTCAGCGGTGCAACTGAAGCCGTCACCTCTGGCGAAATTACGATCTCGAGCTCGGGTGGCAGCACGACCGCTATTGGGTACCACGACGTTGCCAACACCGGCCTGCAGGCTGGTACGTACACGTTGGATAGCACAAACCAATACTTAAAAGATCTGAACGGTAACATAGTTGCTACATCCACCGATGGAACGACTTACAAAGATGCTGCCGGGAATACACTCTTCAAATTGGATGCTGCACCAGCCAGTGACACAACCATCCAGGTCGGCGGCATCGACGTGTCGAGTCAGTCAGCTGCAAATGCAGCCATAACGACCATCGACAAAGCGATTCAAACGGTGTCAACACAGCGGGACCAGCTGGGCGCATATCAGAATCGCCTCGAGCATACCATCAACAACCTGGACGCTTCGTCCCAAAACCTAACCTCCGCAGAATCCGGCATCACCGACACAGACATGGCCTCTGCGATGGCCGAGTTCACGAAGGACAACGTGCTGCAGCAGGCGGCCGTGGCAATGCTGGCACAGGCGAACCAGCAGCCGCAGTTGGTGCTCAAGCTGCTCGGCTGATTGCTCATCATTCTTCGGGAGGGCCGGCCCCACAGGCCGGTCTTCCGTCTCTTCTACACTGGCGTGTAACTTGTCCAGAACTATGTCAGTCGCGCAATCTGCGCACATCCGCATCCATCCATGACAAGGAGGCATTGTCATGACTTACATCGGAGCCCTGTCGGGGGGTTATTCGGGTGGCGGAAGCTCCGCCAACGGAATAAACCAGATGACGTATACGCCCGGGTCGGGACTCTCAGGCCTGGCATCCGGCATCGACACCGACAGCATAGTCAACGCCATGGTCCAGGCGGCTCAGGTGCCGTTGGTGCAACTTCTGCAGCAGCGGCAGATCCTGCAATGGCAAGAGATGCGCTACCAGCAGGTCAACGCCTCCCTGTCCGACCTGAATAATACCGTCCTTACTATGAAACTGCAGTCGACCTTCATGGCGCACCAGGTCAGTTCCTCCAACAGCGCGGTGGTGACCGGGACGGCATCCACCCTCGCGCCCAACGGCACGTACAGTATCACCGTGCAACAGCTTGCCCAAGGCGCTACCGTGTACTCGTCGAGCCGCCTGTCCACAGATCCGAACTGGGCGACCAACACCACACTCTCCAATCTGGGCTATCCCGACGGAGTGACACTCACCATCAACGGGCAATCCATCACCCTCGGCGGATCGACAACTGTGGCGAGCGTCTTGGCCGCCATCACCTCGAACACGAAGACTGGAGTGGCTGCCTTCTACGACTCCGCATCCGGCAAGGTGGTTATGCAGACCACCAGCACGGGCGCAGGGGCCAAGATCCAGGTGGACGACGCCACCCAGTCATTCCTGTCCACGCTCGGCATCCAAACCGCAGCAGAGGTGACGTCGACCGCCGACCTGTCAGGGGGTCTCGCATCCTCCGCCGTGATCATCATCAACGGTGTACGTATCCCGCTCAATGGTACACCGTCCTCACCGTTGCCGCTCAGTGCACCGGTAGGATCGGACTCCATCGAGGCAGAGATCAACAAGTACAGCGCGCAAACGGGCGTCACGGCCACCGACGACGGGATGGGTCACCTCGTGCTGCAGCCGTCTTACATCGACGGAGACGGGAAGCAATGGGATCTCCTGTCTCCCATCAGCGTCACCACCGAAGACCCGAGCAATGTCCTCGGGCTGGCCGACCCGTACGCCGACACCCCGACGGCCAGTCAGGTGGCGCGGGACGCGGTCTTCACCATCAACGGCTACACGACGACCAGCAGCACCAACCAGGCCAACTACAACGGCCTGACGCTCAATCTGTTGTCGACGACGAGCAGTCCGGTGACGGTGAGCGTCTCCACCGACGTGGACGCCATCGTTAACACCATCACCAACTTCGTTCAGCAATACAACCAGACCTTGCAACTGATGCAGGGGTTATATAATGAACAACGCAACTACGACTACGCGCCGCTGACGCAGCAGCAGGCGTCACAGATGACGCAGGACCAGATTGAGAAGTGGTATCAGAAGGCACAGAGCGGGGTGCTCGCCAACGACTCGCTGTTGGGCAGCATCATGTCGACGATGCAGAGTGACATGAGTATGCGGGTGAGCGGCCAGGCCGCCTCCACCGTAAACGGGCAGAATGTCACGCTCAACTCGCTCGCTGCTATCGGCATCACGCCTATTGATCCCATGACCGGCGTCTCCGCCGGGGCCATCGCCCCGGGCGTCACGACCACCGGATGGAACTCGTACGGGCTGCTGCAGATTGACACGGATAAACTCCGGGCCGCCCTCCAGGCGGATCCACAGGCGGTGATGCGCCTGTTCACCAACGACCCGACCATAGGTGGAAACTCGTCGATGGGCACCGGCATTGCGGTGCAATTGTCGAATGACCTGTACGATAAGATTCAGCAACTCACGGATGAAGCGGGATCGAACCCAGACATCAACAGCCAGATCATCACCAAGTTCTCAAACGGGACGTCTGTGGGCGGGGCAGGACTGCTACCGTACACGCCAATTGACCCGAATGCCGATCTCTCAACCTTGTTCGGTACGGACCCGCTGAATATCAGTTTCTTAGGCCAACAGATCCAAGATATGGACACCCGCGCCGACGATATGCAGCAGCAGATCTCCGACTTGCGTCAACGCTACCTGAATGAGTTCAGCCAGATGGAGCAGGCGATCGCGCAGTTGAGCAGCCAGAGCGGGTTCTTGGCGGGTCTGCTGTCCTCATCCCAAGGAGGTTGATGACACGTGAATCCGGCTTACGCCGCCTACCGTCACACGTCCATCCAAACCGCGTCTCCGGACAGGCTGCTGATCATGCTCTACGATGGCCTCATCAGCGCGCTCGAGCGTGCAAAGGCTGCCATCGAACGAGGGGATGCGGCGGAAGCGCACGGGCAACTCGTGAAGGCGCAGGACATCATCCGCGAGGGCCTGCTGGCGCCGCTCGACATGCGGTACGAGGTTTCCCATTCGCTCGCTCAGCTGTATGAGTATTACCACCGCCGCCTCGTGGAGGCCAATCTGCGCAAGGACGTGGAACCCGTCAACGAGGTGTTGACGCACGTGCGAGGCTGGCGTGAAACCTGGCTGCAGGCGGCGGCGAAGGCTCGCGAAGAGCAAGCGATGTCGGCGGCCAATTCGAGTACTGGCTCCAGCCCGGGTACACAGGTGCAGGACCGTGGATGACGAAGAGATTCTGGCGACCCTTCGCGCCTGCTCCCAGCTGCTGGACCACGTGCTGGCCCTCGGCGACACCTTGCTCCAACACCCGACGTTTTGCGACCCCTACGCCGATGCTTGGCCCGCGTGGTGGACGCTGTGGAAACAGCGGAATGACGCCTTTGACCGGCTTCAAACCGCTCTCCGGGACAGCGAAATGTGGTTCACGGGATCCGCGCCGGGTTGCACAGCCCTGGATGCCAGCGGTCATCCTCTGCAATCGGGTACATCTGCGCGACAATCGGCGTCACAAGCGTTGTCCGCTGATGAAGCGTCATCCGGAGTCAGCGCGGCCCTGCACGAGGTCGCCACAGAAATAGAAGCGAAGGCGCAGCGGGTACTGGCCCAAAACAAGGCGCTGGAAGACAGCCTGTGCCAACGCATGGGAGTGGTACAAAAAGCGCTCCGGCACCTGCGCCACGCCCAGGCGTTTGAGCATACCTACAAGGCGTCGCAGAGCCGCCCGCGGCCTGCCATGCCGCTGATTGACCGGCGCGGCTGAACGAATACCTGCGCAGAGAGGAGTTTGAACCCACGGTGAGCATCGAAGGTGTACATCCCGTCGCCCCCCCGCACGCGGCGCAGCCCAGCGGCGCTCGAATCCCCGCAACCCCCGATGTCGTAACCGCCATCTCCCCAAAGGGGCATGGTGCTCAGGCCAGCGGAGAAACTTCCGGGAACATGTTGGATGCGGATAAACGCGCGAAGGCACTGGAAGACATCAACCGCCGTTTGGCCGAGTCCTCGTTGCGCGTGGAGTTCGACACCACCGCCCCGCCCAACCAACTGTGGTTGAACGTCATTGATCAGGACACCGGCGAAGTCATCCAGAAGATCCCGCCGGAAGGGACGCGGCGGCTGTTGGAGGATCCTGGTGCAAAGGGCATCGTGATCGACAAACCCCGGTGAACCCGTGCCGCTGAAACCTCCTCGCCTCCACCGCGGTGGTGCAGTCTCTTACTCGCCGGCGCCTTCCACCTCCAGCAACGACGTGCAGTGCGGGCAGCGGATGGCCGCCAACGGGATGTCGCTGCAACAGTAGGGACACGGTTTTGTCGTCGGCGCCGCCTCCTTCGGCCGGCGCAGGCGGTTCACCTGCTTGACCACCACGAACAGGACGGCCGTCACGATGAGAAAGTTGATGAGGTTATTGAGAAAGACACCGTAATTGATGGTGGGGACGCCCGCCGCCTGGGCCGCCTGCAAGCTCGGGTAGCGAGTGCGGGACAGGTTGATGTACAGGTCGCTGAAGTGAATGCCCTTCACCAGCAGCCCGATGGGCGGCATGAGGATGTCCTTGACGAGCGAGTTGACGATGCCCGTGAAGGCGCTGCCGAGGATGAGGCCGATGGCAAGATCGAGGACGTTCCCGCGGGCGATGAATTGACGAAGCTGGGGCGTCCACCTCGAACAACGGACCCGCGCCCGAGCGCCCTCCCCCTACGCCCGCTCGCGCAATTCGCGCCGCAACACCTTGCCACTCGGGGTGCGCGGGAAGTCGTCGACGAACAGGTAGCGGCGCGGGCGCTTGTAATCCGCCAGGTGCTGCCGGCACAGCGCCTCCAGCTCCGGCTGCACCGCCTTGGCGTCCGAACCTGAGTCGAGCCGGACGAACGCCACCGGCACCTCGCCCTTGAGCGGATCGGACGCGCCGACCACGTACGCCTCCTCCACGGCCGGGTGCTGGTAGAGGACGGACTCCACCTCCTTCGGATAGATATTGTAGCCGCCGTAGATGATGACGTCCTTCAGGCGATCCACCATGTACAGATACCCATCCGCATCCTGGCGGAACACGTCTCCGGTGTGCAGCCAGCCGTCCGGTTCGATGGCGGCCGCGGTCTCTTCCGGCTGCTTCCAATAGCCTTTCATCACATTGAACCCGCGTACCAACAGTTCTCCCGTCTCGCCGACGGGGACGTCGTGGCCGGCGCGATCGACAATTCGCACCTCAGTGCCCGGGATGGGTACCCCGCACGACCCCAGGCGGCGCTTGTCCGGGTGCGGCGGCTGCAGGCTCGCCAGCGGCGACAGCTCCGTCTGCCCGTAGCCTTCGACGATGATGATGCCGGTCTTCCCCTCGAACTCGCGCACCGTCTCCACCGGCACCGGTGCCCCGCCAACCAGCCCCACGCGCAGCGATGAGACGTCGAACTCACGGCGATCCAAGGCCTCGTTGAGGACCATGAAGATGCTCGGCACCCCACAGATGAACGTGATTCGGTGCCGGGCGATCTCCCCCAGCACCGCCCTCGGAGCGAACCGGCCTGAGCGCAGGTACAGCGTCCCGCCGCTGAGCAGCGCGTGCAGGATCTCGACGCAGATGGAGAAGCAGTGGGTCATCGGCAGGAGATTCAGGATGCGCTCCTCAGGCGTCGATCCGAGAAAGTCACAGATGGCCTGCCCGGTCCGCAGCACGCCTTGGTGGCTAAGCATCGCCCCCTTCGGGCGCCCGGTCGTGCCGGACGTGTACAGGATCATCGCCGTCGTCTCCGGGTCGGCCCCTGGTGGCAGGTCATCGTCCAATTCGTTCCGCTCGATCACGGTGCGGATGGCATTAGTGAGGCCTGCGCCTTCGGGCGACTCATGCGGGCAGCCTCCGGCCGGCCCGGCACCCGCCTCCGCGTCACGGAGGATCTCCGCCTCGGCTCCCGCCTCCACGACCACCTCCGTATCGTCGACCGCCGGGATCCAGTACGCCATCCGCGGCAATCCCCCGCGCTGCCGGAGCGCCCGCAGCACCACCGGGTCCGCGACGACCACCTTTGCTTCAGCGTGATCGATCACATACCGCATTTCCTCCGGCGCCAGGCCGGGATTGACGGGCACGACCACCGCGCCCAGGTACGTGACTGCGCCGTAGAGGACCACCATCTCCGGCGAATTGGATACCGCTGCAACCACGTGATCACCCTGCTGTACGCCCAGCCGGTGCAGGAAAGTCGCGACCACCCCGGCCGCCCGGTGGAACCCCGCGAACGACAGGGATCGCGGCGCATCCTGGCCGATGTCCCACACCAGATAGGGCTTGTCCCCGAACCGATTGGCCTGTGCGGCCATCACATCCGCAAACGTGTAGCGCATGATGTTCCCTCCCCGACTTTCACGGCTCCTGCAAGGAGTGGATGAGTTCATTATACGATTTTGTGAAAGATTGGAGCTGGAGGGGCGGCTGGGCTTTCGGGGGCCGATGGCCGGGGAGGCGCATTGGGCGGTGCCGAGGGCGTGAAGGCACGCCGATTTCCGGTGGTCACTAAGCCTCAACGGTTCGCTGGGATGCCCCATAAGCGCTGTTTTCTGACCATCACTCGTTCTCCAACATCGCTTCAATGCTTGGGTTCAGGCGACGGGGCAATGCCTTCCAACAACGACTATCTCGTCTCTTCCGTAATTCGAATCAACCCATCGCGAAAAGCGCAGAAACTGGTCGACCGGTTCTTCCAAGGATCCATATACCGCGCCACCATCGCTGCGGTTTCCGTTTTTCGCAATCCCTCCGGGTACCCCGATTGACGTAGCAGCCGGTCCAGATGCTCCCATGTTCCTCCCGGAATCCGATCCGGATTGCGGTAGCGTGCCTGTGTGTGAAGCGAAGCGGATAGTTTCGGGTAGACTTTGCGCAAAGCTCCCAGATCGCCAAAAAACCAGGCTTCCAATTCTTCGACCACAATGCGACAGAGCACCTTATCATCAATTCCAGCTCTCTTCGCCATGTCCATAATTTCATTCTTCAGCGCACGGCAGTCTTGACGATCCTCGTCCACCAATACCACGATGCGCGCATCCCAGTCGGACATCATCTTTGCGTAACCACGCAAGCGGCTCTCCAATTTCTTCATGAGTTCATACTTGCTTCCAAAGTCACGGATCGCAAACGTGTGGTCAGGACCGACGATTTTGGGTATGAGTTGTTCGAGGGCGAACTTGGCAGACAGTTCTTCGACCAAAAATTCCAGATGCATCAAAATGGGCCTCCCCCGAAGTATCCCTCGTACCACAGGTCCCCGAGCTTCGCACCCTCACTCATGAACTGTGCGACTCCGCTTTTCTTGTCCGCCCGCTCCACCACGGCGTAACCGTTGGAGTTGCGCTCCATGATCCAAAGCTCCTTGGGATGCAGGGCGTCAATGAAGAAGGGAGAGTGGCTGGAGACAAAAACCTGCGTTCCTCCCCCCGAAGCTCCCATGGCATGCGCACGAAACTCCTCCGCAAGGATGGTCAGCAGTTTGGGATGCAGGCCGTTCTCCGGCTCCTCGATACACAGCAACGGCGGTGGACTGGGATCGTTCAGCAGAATCAGGTAGGCGAACATTTTGATGGTCCCGTCGGACACATGCCGCGCGAGAAACGGCTCCTGAAAGGGCGCATCTTTGAAGCGCAACACCAAGCGTCCATCCACGGTTCGTTCGGACCATATCGATTCCAGACCGGGAATCCGGCGTGAAATACGCTCCAAGATGTTTTGCAACAGGTTGGGATGCTCTTCATCGAGAAACTGAACGACGTTGGGCAAATTGTCACCCGTTCTCGACAGATGCTCGGCAATTCCGCTCTGCGGGATGGTGCGCGCCTGATCAGGAATGAAATACGAGAGGTACCATCCCTCAATGAATCGTCTCAAACTGGCCACACGCGGGTGATCGGCCAATTGGCCCAGTCCCTTGATGGCCAGAATGTCCGGGCTGTCAATCCGCACGGGACGCCGTTCGTCCTTCTCCTCGGGCATCTCGCCGGAGATCACCATGCCCTCTCCATTCTTGACATCCAAGAAGCGATAAGGTTTTCCATACTGCCTCCCGCGTCTCCACTCCAAATACTCCTCCGCCACATAGGGCTTCCCGTCTCGCTCGTCGATGGCCAAATAATACGTGATTGGATTTGACTTTCGGCGCTTATCAAACGTGGACTCACGATACTTCAGCTTGAATGAAATGGGTCCTGTCGAGCCTCTCGATCGCACCTCATGAAAGCGACCACGGGACTCCAACGCCTTGCGAACATTCGTCTGCAAACAGTCAGCCAAGAAACCGAACACATCGAACAACGTCGACTTCCCGCTGCCGTTGGGACCGAGGAACACATTGATGGGCTGCAAATCGGACAAAACCACGTGCTGCAATGTTCTGTAATTGTGGATTTCAATGGCTTCAATAAACGGCAAGGGTATCACCCATCCTTTCAGGCCATCGGGGTCCCTCAGATGGATTTTTGTGAAAATCAATCCGTAAACTTCTTAAGAATTCATTTTAGCAAATGACATTTGTGTCTGAAAGACGTATCATTCATGGGCCGCACAGGAGTGCTCTCCAGCCACTCCACGGTCATGGTGGTGTTCCATAAAAAGCCATCTCAACGGACCTCTATCTCGGATGAAGCAGGTTCCCAAATCCATCGGGCGGATTCCTTTTTTTACATACGCGGTTGCTCCGCACCCCAGCCGAACGCACCGCCACCGCCAACGAAGGGTCCCCGCCAGGTCCCCAAAACGATGACATGTACTGGAAGGGGCGCGGATGGATGGAGCGGGTCCGGGACACGGAGTGGGTGGCTTCAGGCGCACATGGGGCCCCAGGTAAACCACAACAGGCCCGCCTGTGCGGCGGCGGGCGGAAACATCAACTCATGAAACAGTGCTGGGGGCGTCCATTGCGCCTTCATGAAGCCTTCATGAAGCCGGATGCCATGATGAAGCGGCTCGCCGAACAGGGGGTCGGATCGGCACCCATTCATATCCCCCAACCCGTAAACCCCCAACCGAAAATCGAGAAATCGGACAAAAACCCAGGGTCCGGGCGGGATACGAGTGCGATCCGGGCCCTTTTAGGCCGGGTTTCCTGACAAAGTCGCGTGGGTCAACCTCGCCGAGGCGTGAGATAGCACGACAATGCTGGTTATCGGACGGTCTCGATGCCAAAGGAAGGCCGAAATCCACGAAGTTAAGCCGCATTTTTGGACACGGCCATCACACGGCCCCCCGACCCCCCCCCGACCTCCCCCCGACCTCCCCCCCGCCTGCCCACCGCCTCCACCGGCCACACCGTCCGCCGATGTTCGAAACGTGTTTGTGCCAGCGGATGTTGTGGTATAATGTGCATAGAATAACAAACGGAAGAGGGTACTACCCTCTTCCGCGGTTGGTTGAGTGAGGACCCCGTTTGGTGTGGTGGCCGCTGGGGTCCTTTCTCGTTGCCCAAACCAGGGTTGCGACCGCGCGAACCACGGCTGCAATCCCCAGCAGGATGAGATACGCACTCAACCCGTTCCACCTCCTTTCACTAGGAAGTGGACGCGGAGAAGGCTCCCCCTCTCCCACGAATCATTCTATCATGTCCCATGTTAGGGGAACTGCCAAGGCATAGACTTTGTTCCAAAACAGCAAAATTTCACTCTCCACGAAAGGCGGCAACACCGTATGCAAGTTCAAGTCGGCCACGGATCGATCACGCTCGTCCAAGGCGACATCACCCATCAGGATGTGGATGCCATCGTCAACGCGGCCAACAAGACGCTGCTCGGGGGCGGCGGGGTGGACGGAGCCATTCACCAGGCGGCGGGACCAGAGCTGCTCGCCGAATGCAAGCGCATCCGCAAAGAGGTGCTGGGCGGCGCCTACGTGGAGACGGCCCAACCCGTGATGACGAACGGCTACCGGCTCAAGGCCCGGCACGTCATTCATGTGGTGGGGCCCATCTGCGGGATCGATCCGCACCCGGATCGTCTCCTCGCGGCGGCCTACCGGAACTGCCTGCAGTTGGCGGCGGAAGCGGGGTTGAAATCCGTCGCCTTTCCGTCCATCAGCACGGGTGCGTTCGGATGCGATGTGCGCTGGGCATCGCGGATTGCGCTTGGGACCATCGTGGATTTCCTTCGCGGCGTAGATGCGACTGGGGCCGACGACAAAGAGGCGGTGGAGCGGTCCGAGCCGGCAGAAAAGAGCGGGCTAAGAGCACGGGACGCCACTGCGAGCCACCATGGACCTGGCGGGATCGCGGAGGTCCGGATGGTACTGTTCACGCGCGCCGACTACGACGTGTACGTCGAGGCACTGGAGGCGGTGTTGGCGGAGGGCTGAGCAACGCGGCATGCGGAGCCGCTTACACGGCTGAGCCTCTCGGACGGCGGAGCCGCGTGGCAGGCCGAGCTCCCTGGAGAACTGAACCCCGTGCAGAGCCAGGCCCCGTGAGCCAGGCCCCTGTCACGTCTCGAAGACGTCGCGCATGTCCACCGACACGCCGTCCAATGCGCCGACCGGTACCACGTCCGCCGCACCGTAGACTGCCGGCGCTGCCATCGGGCCGCCGGCCGGGCCCTCGAACCGGTAAACCTCCACTGTTTGGAGCATCGGATCGACCAGCCAGTACTCACGCACACCCTTCTCCCGGTACAGGTCGCGCTTGACCGACTTATCCTTGACCGCCGTTGACGGGCTGAGAATTTCAATCACCAGATCCGGCGCCCCCACGCACCCCTTGTGCTGAATCTTCGCCGGATCGCAGATGACCGCGATGTCGGGCTCCACGTAGTCCCCGCTCGCCTCGTCCAGCCAGACGCCGAACGGGGCCACATATGCCCGGCACGTCTTTCCCTTCAGAAACGCATAGAGATGTGCATAGATTGCGCCGACGATCCGCTGGTGCGGCTCGGCGGGCGGCGGGGACATGTCGTACACCTTGCCGCCAATGACCTCGTACCGCTCCGGCAGCGCCTCGCGTACCTGATCTGCGTCCATACGTCCACCCCCATCCAATCCAAGTCTCCGCAAGCTCGCCAGCTCTTGACCAGCTCTTGAGAGGATGCGCCGCAGACCGACACTCCCGCTACCGGCACCCCGCGACTGGCACCCCGCAGACCGGTACGCTACTTGGGGATGCGGATCGAAGGCTCGCGACGCGGGGCCTGTCACCTTGCCACCAGTTTACGGAATCCCTTCCGCCCGTTCCAGACCTGTCTGCAGCGAACGGGGCGTCTGCCATCGGCCATCTGTCCCTGTCAACAAATACCTGTCCACGCATGTCATGATACAAATCAGAGAGGAGGGTGACACTCATGAAACCGTGTCCGCCGATTGTGCGTCCACCGGTGTACGTTTATCATGACTGCTATGTTTGCCGCGAAGTGCCGGTGGTTCAACCGGTGATCCATGTGCGGCGCAACGTCATCGTCAACGTGCCCAGGTACTACACGCAACCTTCCCAGCAGCAGATCACCATCGATCCCGGTTGCCCCGGCTGCCACCCCCCGCATCACCCCTGACCGAGGCTTGACACGCGTCAAGTCCCGCGTCTCGTGAGGCACCCGGGCCCGGCGAACGCAGACCAGCGCGAGGGGACCGTTCCCAACCGACGCCCCTCGCGCGCACGGGCAGCCACGACGAGATCACCTCCGCGGCCGCAGTCCCACCTTGCGCAGGTGGTACTGCAGGTTCTGCCGCGTCGTCCCCAACTCCCGCGCCGCCGCCGAGATATTGCCCCCGTGGCGGGCGAGCACGTCCGCGAGGACCGCCCGTTCATATCCAGCCAGTCGATCCCGCAGGCGCCCGCTGGCATCCTTGGCCGCATCCTGCACGGCAGCCTGAGCCTGTAACTGCGCCGCATCCTGCGCGGCTCCCTGAGCCTGTGCCTGTACCGCGGAGCCGCCGCTTCCCTCCGGCGCGTCTGCCTCCGCCTCGAACCGCCGGCGCAAATACAGGGGCAGGTGGTGCATCTGCAGCCATTCCTCCCCCTGGACCAGGTTCATCGCCCCTTCAACGGTGTGCTCCAGCTCGCGCACGTTGCCCGGCCAATGGTAGCGCAAGAATGCCCGCATCAGGTGGGGCGCCACCCCTTGCACGTGAAGCCCGAACAGGCGGTTGTACTTGCCGATGAACGTGCGCACCAACACCGGCACGTCCTCCATCCGCTCGCGCAGGGGCGGCAGCACCAGCGTCACCACGCTCAGCCGATAGAACAGGTCCCGCCGCAGCCGCCCCGCTGACAGGGCGGCGAGCGGATCGTCGTTCATCGTCGCCACAATCCGCACGTCCACCCGCCGTTCCTTCGTGTCGCCGAGGCGCCGCACCGTGCGCTCCTGCAGGACGCGCAGGAGCTTCGCCTGCAGCGCCGGGCGCATGGCGTTCAGTTCGTCGAGCAGCAGGGTCCCGCCGTGGGCCTGTTCAAACAGGCCGGGCCGATCGATCGCGCCGGTGAACGCGCCCTTCGCGGTCCCGAACAGGATCCCCTCCATCAACGCTTCCGGCAGCGCCGCGCAGTTCTGTGCCACGAATGGCCCCGCCGCCCGCGGGCTGGCCTGGTGGATGCTCTGGGCCAGGAGCTCCTTGCCGGTCCCGGTCTCCCCGACGATGAGGATGGAAGAATCGGTGCGAGCGGCCCGCCGTGCCTGTTCCACCACCTCGTCCATGGCCGCGCTGGCGCGCACGATGGCGTCGAAGGTGTACCGGGCCCCGGTTCCCGCCACCAGGTGCTCCTGCAGCCGCTCCACCCGAGTCACGTCGCGGGCAATTTCCACGGCGCCGACAATGTGATCGCCCAAACGAAGCGGATACGTGTGGTTGATGGTGGTGATGCGCGTCCCGTGGCTGTTGAAGTAGGTCTGGCGCACGTTCCGGGTGACGCGCCCCTCCCGAACCGCCTCGAGGAGCGTGCTCCCGCCCGCCTCCTGGAACCGGAACACTTCCTGGATGGGCCGCCCCAGCACGTCCTCCGGACGCATCTGCTCCATTACCGCCATCTTTGCGTTGTAAAACACCGTCCGCCCCTGTGCGTCGACCACGTGCACCCCTTCTTCCAGGTGATCCAACACCTGCTCCGCCAGGGTTCGCCATGCTTGACGGTCTTCCATCGTCCACCCTCCGTTTTCGGGTCCTCCTTTGAGGATACGCCCGACTGACGCCCGGTGCAAATACTATTTGCGCATATATACTGTTTTGCGCAAAACCGTTTTTCACAACAGACGCCCACGCCCGCCAACGTTGAGTCCCCCGCGTTCGCATCCACCGGGCGCGTTCGAGTCGGCCCGCCGCGCGGATGCCCCTCGCCTCGCGCGCGTCCCCCGTCCGCCCGGGCAAATCCCGTCCCCAGCGCATCCGATGGCCAATGAACGGAGGAATGAGGATGAAGGTGATCTTCCTGTCCATCGCCACCACCGGCAGCGCCGAGGTGGTGGTCACCGCCGGCAGCAGCATGGACCCCGACATCGTGATCGCGGACCTCCTCGGCCGCACCGTCGCATACGCCCTGGAAACCATCCTGGCGCGCGGATACCGCCTGTGTTTCGTCAGCGACCACACCCTCGTATTGGTGACGGACGACCGTCCGTGGCAGGCCCGCCGGCGAGCCCGCTGACCCGGCCGGGGACTGCCGCTTCGTCCGTTTCCTCCGCTTCGTCCGCTTCGCCCTTGGCACATTTCTTGCTGATCCCGTGTGTCCGCGCGCCGCCCTTTGGAATACTATGGGCGGTGGGCTTCATGCAGAGGAGGAATTGGACATGCGGACGCCATCCCCCGCGTTGCGGTTGGAAGAACAGTACGGCGCCAAGAACTATCACCCGCTGCCCGTGGTGCTGGTGCGCGGCGAAGGCGTGTGGGTGTGGGACGACCAGGGCAACCGTTACCTGGACATGCTCAGCGCCTACTCGGCGCTGAACCAGGGCCACCGGCACCCCAAAATCATCCGGGCGCTCAAGGACCAGGCGGATCGCATCACCCTCACCTCGCGCGCCTTCTGCAACGACCAGCTCGGCCGATTTTACGAGAAACTCGCCCAGTTGACCGGCAAGGACATGATCCTGCCGATGAACACCGGCGCCGAGGCGGTGGAAACGGCCATCAAGGCGGTGCGCCGGTGGGCGTATGACGTCAAGGGCGTTCCCGACGGGCAGGCGGAGATCATCGTCTGCCAGGGCAATTTCCACGGCCGCACGACCACCGTCGTCTCCTTCTCGTCGGACCCCGAGTATCAACGCGGCTTCGGTCCGCTCACGCCCGGGTTCAAGGTCATCCCGTACGGCGACATCACAGCCCTCCGCCAAGCCATCACGCCGAACACCGCCGCGTTCCTCGTCGAACCCATCCAGGGCGAGGCCGGCATCGTCATCCCGCCGGACGGCTACCTGCAGCAGGCGTACGACCTGTGCCGCGACCACCGGGTGCTGTTTGTGGCCGACGAGATTCAGACGGGCCTCGGCCGCACCGGCAGGATGTTCGCCTGCGACTGGGAAGGGGTGAAGCCGGACGTGTACATCCTCGGCAAAGCCCTCGGCGGCGGGGTGTTCCCGGTGTCCGCCGTCGCCGCCAGCCAGGAGGTGCTCGGTGTGTTCGAGCCCGGATCGCACGGGTCCACCTTTGGCGGCAACCCGCTCGCATGCGCCGTCGCCATCGCCGCCCTGGAGGTCATCGAAGAGGAGGATCTCCCCGGCCGATCCCGCCGGCTCGGTGAATCCTTCCTGCAGCGACTGCGGACCCTGCACAGCCCCGTCATCCGGGAGATCCGCGGGCGGGGGCTGTTCATCGGGATCGAACTGCACACGAAGGCGAGGCCATACTGCGAGCGGCTGATGAAAGAAGGCCTGCTGTGCAAGGAGACGCATGAACACACCATCCGCTTCGCGCCTCCGCTCGTCATCGACGAGGAGACGCTGGACTGGGCGTTCGAGCGGATACAACGGGTGCTGAATGAGGCGAGCGAGGGAGGGATCCGAGGATGAAACCGATCCGCATCATCGGGGTGCCGTCCGACTACGGCCAGGGCCGGCGCGGCGTCGACATGGGGCCGAGTGCCATCCGCTACGCCGGTCTGCGCGAGAAGTTGCGTGACATGGGCCTCGACGTGACGGACCTCGGCGACGTCCCCGTCCCGACGCCGGAGACGCGCCACATCGACAACGAGAAGCTGAAGTACCTCGACGAGGTGATCGCCGTCTGCACCGCCCTGTGCGAACGGGTGCGGGACGTGGTCGCCGCGGGCCAGATCCCGTTGGTGTTGGGGGGCGATCACAGTGTCGCCATCGGCAGCCTGGCCGGCGTCGCGGCGGCCGGCAAGCGGTTCGGCGTCATCTGGTTCGACGCCCACGGCGACATGAACACGGACGAGACCACCCCGTCCGGCAACATCCACGGCATGCCTTTGGCGGCGAGCCTCGGCCTCGGCCACCCGTCGCTGACGGAGCTCGGCGGCCCCGCGCCGAAGGTGAAGGCGCAACACGTGGTGCTCGTCGGCGCTCGCTCCGTTGATGCCGACGAGGCCCGCCTCATCCGCCAGTCCGGCATCACCGTGTTCACGATGGCGGAGATTGATCGCCTCGGAATGGGCACGGTCATGGAACAGGCCATCCGCATCGCGGGAGACGGCACGGACGGGATTCACCTCAGCCTGGACCTGGACGCGCTCGATCCGATGTTCGCCCCCGGCGTCGGCACCCCGGTCAACGGAGGAGTCACCTACCGGGAGGGCCACCTGGCGATGGAGCTGCTGGCCGACTCCGGGCGCCTCCTGTCCGTCGACGTGGTGGAGGTCAACCCCATCCTCGACCACCGCAATCAGACGGGACGCATGGCCGTGGAGTTGGTGGAGTCGCTACTCGGCAAGCGCGTGATGTGACCTATCCCCGCCCCCTCACCATCTTCCGCCGCACCATCGCTGTGGCGCCCGCGGGTGCTTCAAGAGTGCGGCCGCGCAATCGTGGATCATGGTGGTATCTCTTGTGGTATCTTTTGTGTCGATGGAGCTCAATCGCGCGGAATCCATGAGCCCTCGCCCGGATGAAATCTTCCGTGAGGAGGCGTTGCACCGTGCAAAACCAGGCGATTCTCTTGGCCAAACGTCCGGTCGGTTTGCCGGGTCCGGACACGTTCCAGTTCGTGTCTTCCGACATCCCCGAGCCGCGCGAGGGCCAGGTGTTGATCCGGACCCTGTGGCTCTCGGTCGATCCGTACATGCGCGGCCGCATGAACGACGTCAAGTCGTACACGCCCCCGTTTCCCGTCGGTGAACCCATCCGGGGCGGCGGCATCGGCGAGGTGGTGGCATCCCGCCATCCAGCCTACAGACCGGGAGATCTGATCACTGGCGATCTGCCCTGGCAGCTGTATGCCCTGTCGGACGGCCGCGGCATCCGCCCCGTCGATCCAAACCTCCGCCCGGTGACCGCCGCACTCGGCGTCGTCGGCATGACGGGGCTGACGGCCTACTTCGGCCTCCTGGAAGTCGGCCGGCCCAAGCCGGGGGAGACGGTGGTCGTCTCCGGCGCCGCCGGCGCGGTCGGAAGCGTGGCCGGCCAACTGGCGAAGATGAACGGATGCCGGGTCGTGGGCGTCGCGGGATCGAACGAGAAGATCCGGTATCTGACCGAGGAGCTGGGATTCGACGCGGGGATCAACTATAAGACGGACGACCTCCGATCTGCCCTGCGGGACGCCTGCCCGAACGGCATCGACGTCTACTTTGACAACGTCGGCGGCCCGGTGACCGACGCCGTGCTGTTCCAGATGAACGACTTCGGCCGCATCGTGCTGTGCGGCCAAATCGCGGCGTACAATCTGGAACGCCCCGAGGTGGGCCCGCGCCTGTTCCCGCTGTTCGTGATGCGCCGGTTGTGCGCCCAGGGATTCATCGTCAGCGACTTCGCCCGCCGCTTCGACGAAGGGCTCCGCCGCCTCGCCGCGTGGCACCAGTCGGGGCGGCTGAAGTGCCGCGAGACGGTGGTGGAAGGGTTCGAGCGCCTGCCCGACGCCTTCCTCGGCCTGTTCCGCGGCGACAACATTGGCAAGCTCTTGGTAAAGGTGGCCGAACCGAGTCAACCAGCCAGGGCATGAACCACCGGCACCGGTGTACCGAGCTCCAGCGCATCCGGACCCATCCGGCAGCGATAGGCCAACACGCGCACGCCGCAGTCCGCCGCCTCCTCCAGGGCGCGGGCGAACACCGGATCCATCGCACCATTCTGCGCGAATGCACGGGCGTCCTCGCGTTGGATGAGGAAGAGCACTGCAGCATCGTACCCTTCCCGCACCGCGGCCATCAGCTCGTTCACGTGTTTCGATCCGCGCCCAGCGCGTCGCCCGCCACCCGGTGAGGCGCCTGGGAATCCACATTGACCCATCCGCTCGGAGCCTGAACGGCGATCACCGAGTACCTGGTCGCCCGCATCCCGTCCTTCGCCGGCTCCATGGCCACGGTCGCCCCGGGTACGAACAGCTCCCGCAGCCGGCCGGTGCTCTTCACGTGGACCCGCAGCTCCTCCCCGCCCAGGCGGACCCGCGCCATGAACCGGTTGATCCGTTCGATCCACTGCCCGTACACCACGCCGTCATACGTCACCCGGCTTCCCTCATTTCTGCGGTATGAGTCCTGTCGAAACACCTCGTCACACATCGTCGTGCGGATCTGGAGCTCTGCCGCAATCCCCACGGGAACCGCGGCCACCGTCCGCCGCCTGCAGCGTCTCGTTCAGTGCGTTGGTGAAAAAGGACACGATGTCCGGCACGTTGGGGAAATGGCGGTTCGTCTTGCATGCGCCAAGGGTGTACCGGCCGTCTTGCTCCTGCAGCACACCCGCGCGGACCATGGAGGTGAGCGCACGGTGCACGGCACGGCGCGGGTTGGCGCGAAGATCCGCAGCCGCCTGCACGGACTCCGGCAACTGCGCCAAGAAGTGCATCACGCCCCGTTCCACCTCGGCTCGGGTGAGCCCTGTGGAGGCACCGGCCGCGGGTGTACGGCCGGCCGCCACCAACGCCGGATGCGCCTGGGGTTGGCCCGGGATCTGCGTGGGGCGCGCTTCCTCATCCCCGGAACCGGTATCGCGGTGGCCCCCTGTCGTGAGAACGTGCAGGATCACCTGGCTGACCGTGATCACGCGGTGGGCGCGCAGCATCTGGACGACATCCTGGGCAGGGGGCACGGGCACGATGCGCACCCAAACGCCGAGGCGCCGTCTGTATGCGAACGGATCGTACGAAATGGCAGCGATGTAGTGTTGGCGCGCGGCGCGGAACAGCGGTTCATAGGCCAGCCGGAACCGGTGCAGGAGGCCATCGTCGCTGTACTTGCCCTCCGGCGTGAGGAACAGGGTACCGCCTGTCTCCACTTCCTTCACCAGGCCATTGATCTGTTCCGTCAAGGCGGTGCGCATCGCCTCCCGGACCTGGCTGCGGACCTCCCGCCGCAACGCGGTCAGCGAAGCGGGGCGTTGTGCCGCGTCGAATGCGGCGGCGCTCCACAGGGCGGAGAGCGGGTCCTCCGCACGGAGCCCCAAGGATTGCAGCGCCTGCTCGGTGAACACCTCGCGGAGTGGCCGGTTTCCGGCCGCGCGCAGGGCCTGATAACCGTAACTGGCGAACGGGCGGGAAAGCGGTTGGTTTTCTATGGGGCGCACGCCCACCGCGGCGAACAGGGGGCCGAGGTTCACGCGGCGCAGGAAACGCTTGAGTTTGGGGAACCGCAGCGCCAGGAAGCCCGGCTCAAACAGGCGCTGGGACGCCGCGTAATAGACAGGGTGGCGCCACGGTCCGGCCAACGTCAGCCAGGCGGGCAGGACCATGCCGTCGAGATCGTGCAGGTGGTTGGAGATGACGAGGGTCGACCCGCGCCGCAGCGGCAAACGGCCGTCGACGCGCACACGGCACTGGACGAGCACGGCCGTCGCGACGATGACGGCAATCAACAAGCGCAGCGGGACACCCCAAAGCGGGGACCGCGTCCGCGTCCCGACACGCAGAACAGTCAGGCCGCCCAGTCCCAGACTGACCCCCGCCAGCACAAACAGAACCTGGTACCCGTGACTCGGCTGCGCGAACCGCCCGAGCAGCCACGCACCGACCACAGGCGCGATGACGGCGGGAAGGGTGGACGCGATGCCCCAGATGCCAAGATCGCGGGCGATGCTGCGGGCGTCCGGCAGAACGTCCACCGTGAGCGCCCAACCGGTGGACAGGAAGGCGCCGTAGCCGAGGCCGAACAGCACGGCAAAGGCGTACAGCCACGACGGCGACTGCAGGAACGCAAATCCGATGGCGGCCAGCGCCATCGGAGCACCGGAGAGGGCCACCAGGTTGCGGCGCTGCGTCCGATCCGAGATACGGCCCAGATAGATGCTGGAGAGGACGGCCCCGAACAGCGCCAGGGTGGCGACGCCCGCGGTGCCTGCCGTTGGGTTGTGCATGTGCAGGACGTCTTGGAAGAAGTACATGACAAAGGTCATCAGCAGCGTCATGCCGAAGGTCACAAACGCCTGCGCCCAGAAGACGCTGAAAAAGTCGCGCCGGTTGGCGGCAGGTGGACGCAGCGACAGCGTGATCGACGGCGCCCCCTTCCCCGTATCCGAATGATGGCCCTGCCGCGGTCCGTCCGCGCTTCCCCCTTCGATCCCGTCGGTGTCGGGCTCACGAACCCACAGCACGGTGGCGAGCATCCCCGCCAACATCGCGGCGGCCATGGCGGCGACGACCCGGACCGGTCCCAGTACCCCTGACAGGACCAGCCCGCAGATGTTGCCCAGCAGCGTCGCGACGCCTTGTCCACCGGCCGCCAGGCCGCGAGATTCCGCCGGAACCACGTCCGACCACAGGGCTTGGTATCCCGCGACGGTGATGCCTTGGCCGACAATCGAAAGCAGAAACGAGATCACCCACAGGCCGAAGTGATGGGTATCGTACATGCCAAAGAGCCCGAGGGCATTGAGCAAGCCTCCGTACAGAATGAACGGACGGCGCTTTCCGCCACGCGCTTTGACCGAGTCGGACCAGATTCCGGCGATGAGCGGAAGCAGCATGGAGACGAGGGCGCTGATGGCGGCCAGTTGACCGAGCACCTGGGTGTGCCGGGGCCCCGTTAGGCGATCCAAGGCCGCCGGTACCACGATGGTGAGCAATGCCGAGGTGTGAAAGTTGAGCGAGAACGCATAGAGATTGACAGCATACACGTGGACAGCGATGGATTTTTGTCGCTCCGACAGATGTAACAGCACGGTGCGGCAACCCCCTGGAAAACTTCTCAGCGGTCTTGCAGAACCCAGGAACCGATTCAGCACACCACATACTGCCACAACGTGTTTTTCTTGCTCTGGTATATTATAGGACTCCGTGTGTTTGTAGAACAATCCGTCGTCCATCCGTCCTCCAGCCATCGTTCGCCCGGCGGCCAGGTGCGATGGACATGGACGCCTTGAGGGACCCCTTCCTGTCGCACACGTCACGTGCCCAGTCTCCTCCAGATGTGCTACAGTCGAATGGAATCCCGTTGCATCATGGTCTTGGACAGACACACATGGAGAATCAGGAAGGAGGATCACGGGACATGAGCGTGTACGACTTTACCGTTGAGACGGCGGACGGACAGTTGAAACCGCTGTCGGATTATCGCGGGAAGGTGCTGTTGATTGTCAACACGGCCAGCCGTTGCGGATTCACGCCTCAGTACGCCGGCTTGCAGAAGCTGTATGAGGCGCACCACGAGAAGGGCTTTGAGGTGCTGGCGTTTCCCTGCAACCAGTTTGGTGGTCAGGAACCCGGAACGAATGAGGAGATTCAGACCTTCTGCAAGGTCAACTACCAGGTGACGTTCCCGGTGTTCGCCAAGATTGAGGTGAACGGTGAGCACGCGCACCCCCTGTACAAGTACTTGAAGTCCCAGGAAAAGGGCGTGCTGGGCACGGAGGCTATCAAGTGGAACTTTACCAAGTTCCTGGTGGACCGTCAGGGCAACGTCATCAAGCGGTTCGCGCCAAACGTGCCGCCTGAAGCGTGCGAACCGGACATCGTCGCGGCGCTGAATCAGCCCTGACCAGCGTTTCGCGATCTGGAACGGATGAGCAGCCTCCTCCCCTGACGGCCGGAGGTGCGACGGCGCGGAGGGTATCCCCCATCCGCGCCGCCCCATTCCTGGATGTCCTCTTGCGAAAACCGCACGTCTGCGGTATGAATGGATGTGAGTGATTACTCACTTCAATTCGAGGAGTGAATGGCATGCCCGGCCAGGAAGGTCGCACAGAGGAATGGGGAATCCAGGTCAGCCACGTGGATCGCAGATTTGGCAAGAAAATGGTGCTGCAAGACATCAGCCTCGAGGTCAAGCCGGCGGAGGTCTTCGGACTGTTGGGGCCCAGCGGTTCCGGGAAGACCACCCTCGTCAAAATCATCGCCGGGATTGACGAAGCGACCCGAGGAACCGTCGTCGTGGGCGGCGTCCAGATGCCCCGGATCGACATGTTGGGAAAAATCGGATACATGGCTCAGTCGGACGCCCTGTACACGGATCTGACGGCGAAGGAGAATCTGGACTTTTTCGCATCCTTGTTTGGCCTGCCGAGCAAACAGCGAAAGCGGAGAATCGAGGAAGTCATGGAACTGGTCAACCTCACCGATTCCATGAAGAAGCTGGTCTCCGCTTACTCGGGCGGGATGAAACGGCGGCTTTCCCTCGCCATCGCGCTGCTGCATCGGCCGCGCGTGCTGATTTTGGATGAGCCGACGGTCGGGATCGATCCCGCCCTGCGCGCCTCCATCTGGAATGAATTGCGGGCGATGGGCAGGGCCGGAACCACCATCCTGGTGACGACCCATGTCATGGACGAAGCGGAGAAATGTGACCGTTTGGGCATGCTTCGCGATGGACGGCTGATTGCCGTTGGGACGCCGGACGAACTCAAGGCGCACACGCATTCCGCGACCATCGAAGAAGCATTCCTCGCCTATGGAGGTGTTCGCGGATGAGGATTCGCGCCCTGGCTTTCCGGATTTGGCGTCAATTCCTGCACGACAAGCGCACCTTGATGCTCATGTTGGTGGCACCCCTCCTGATTCTCACACTGGTATCTTTGGTCTTCAACGGAAGCACGTACAGGCCGAAAATCGGCATCGTCGACGTCCCCGCCATGATTACAGAGCGCCTGTCGCAGGAAGACGTCAACCTGATTTCCTATGCCTCGACGACCAGCGCACTCGACGCCCTGAAGACTCAGACCATCGATGCCTACATCAGCATGCAGAACGGAACGCCGGACGTCGTGTTGGAAGGGAGCGATCCCTCCAAGAACAAGGCGATTCTTCTTGACTTGCAGCGGCTCGTTCAGGCTTCGCCGGGATCGCCGGCCGGGTCTGTGCAGCCGAAAATCTCGTATCTGTACGGATCGGCCGACATGTCCTCCTTCGACAACTTCGGCCCGGTCCTCATCGGGTTCTTCGCCTTCTTCTTCGTATTTTTGGTCGCCGGGATCTCGTTCCTGAAGGAACGCACCACAGGCACCCTTGAGCGCCTCGTGGCCACGCCCATCAAACGCTGGGAGATTGTCATCGGCTATGTGATCGGCTTTGGCCTCTTCACCACCATTCAAGCTATTCTGATCACCTGGTTCAGCGTCGACATCTTGGGCATGATGATGAACGGGATGCTCATCAATCTATTGCTGGTCACTTTGCTGCTGTCCATCACCGCCCTCACGCTGGGGATCTTCTTGTCGTCCTTTGCCAACTCAGAGTTCCAAATGATGCAGTTCATCCCGCTCGTCATCGTGCCGCAGGTGTTCTTCTCAGGGCTGTTCAACATCGACACGATGGCGCAGTGGCTGCGCTGGCTGAGCAAAATCATGCCCCTCTACTACGGAGCGGACGCCATGCGCAACGTCATGATCCGAGGCAAGTCGTTTGGCGACATCGCGGTGGATTTGGCCGTGCTTCTCGGGTTCTCCATCGTGTTCATGGTGCTGAACGTGTTGACGCTGCGCAAGTATCGGAAGGTGTAGGAGCATCGTCGTCGGGGCAGTTTTTGACGCGAGGGTTTCGTCCCTGGTCGCGCGAATGGTCTTCTCGCCCACACTGGATCTATCTTGGGAGTGAACCACATGGCCGACGAGATGGAACAGTGGCTGTCGTCACTTCTCCGTCTCATCGATGAAGACGAGAAGATGACCGAAAGGCAGATCCGAATCATCCAAGCCGCGGTGGACACATTTGCGGAAAAGGGATACGCGTCGACGTCGACGGCCGAGATCGCACAGAAAGCCGGCGTGGCCGAGGGTACCATTTTCCGTCACTACAAGACCAAGAAAGACCTCCTGTTGTCGATTGTCACGCCGATGATGTCGAAGCTGGTGGCGCCGTTCGTGCTCCGGGACTTTCTGAAGGTCCTGGACACGGAATACCGACACTTTGAGGATTTCTTGCGCGCCGCCATGCGCAACCGGCTTGAGTTCGTGAAAAAGAATGCACCGATTGTGAAGATCATGCTGCACGAGATCCCGTTTCATCCCGAGTTGCGGGACAAGTTCAAGGAGGAGCTCATCCCTCAGGTGGCCGAACGGCTCAGGCGCATCGTCACGCATTTTCAGGCTCGCGGGGAAATCGTGGAGATGCCCCCGTTCGCGGTCGTGAGAATGAGCGTGTCGGCCGTGCTGGGCTACATTCTGACCCGGTGTTTTCTGTTTCCGGAGTATGACTGGAACGATGAGGAAGAGATTGAGCGTGTGGTCCGTTTTATCATGCACGGATTGACACCCAAGAGCGGTGCGGATTGAGGCCTTGTCGATGGCCGATCCTCGGTTCCGCGCAGCCCTTGTTGCAGCCCTTGCTTCACTGCAGCGGCCCTTGCTTCACTGCAGCAGTCCTTGCTTCACTGCAGCGACCCTTGCCTAAATCGATCATTCTCGATATATTGAAGGCATGGACCTGATGTTGGCATTGAAGGCGTTGGCGAATCCGGTCCGCCTGCAGATCCTGAACTGGCTCAGAGAACCTCGACGCTACTTCTCTGACCAGCAGGTCGGAGATCTCGACGTCGATGGCGTCTGTGTCAGTGTGATCCAACGGCGGGCGGACCTCTCCCAGTCCACCGTATCCCAGTACCTGACGGATCTGCAGCGGGCAGGACTGGTGCAGTCCAAACGGGTGGGCCAGTGGACCTACTACCGCCGGGATGAAGAGGGGATTCGCCGGTTTCTTGAAGAGTTGGAGCGAGCCGTCGGTCCAGGGGAATCGGATTCCTCGTAGTGGCGGCGGCTCGGACCATGAAGGGTGGGTCAATTTTTTGGTCTCTATATCGATATATATCGAATTCCAAATACGATAAGGCGCAATCCGAGGAGGAGTGACTGATGTTTCATCCGCCCATCTCTTCACAGGTGACGGACAACCGGGGCTACCGCCGCATGTTTTCGCCGAAGAAACTCACACTCGGCCTGTTCTTCCCCATCGAAAACTTCTCCGGCGACGAGCCCACCATGCAGGACCAGGAACGGCTTGCCCGCCGCGCAGAGGAACTCGGGTTCGCGGCCCTGTGGGTGCGGGACGTACCGCTGCGCGATCCCAACTTCGGCGACGTGGGCCAAGTGTTCGACCCGTGGGTGTATCTCGGCTGGATCGCGGCGCACACTCGGGAGATCGCCTTGGCCACCGGTTCCATCGTATTGACGCTGCGCCACCCCTTGCACACGGCGAAGGCCGCGGCATCCGTGGATCAACTGTCCGGCGGGCGGTTGGTGCTGGGCGTCGGTTCTGGCGATCGCCCGGTGGAGTTTCCCGCCTTCGGAGTGCCTTTCGACGAGCGAGGGGACCGATTCCGGCACAATCTGCAGATCCTGCGCGAAGCCTGGTCCAAGGAGTTCCCGGTTCTCTCCTCCCCGTATTACGGTCACATGCAGGACGCCGACTTGGTTCCGAAGCCCTCCGCGCAGATTCCCGTCCTGGTCACTGGGCACAGCCAGCAGAGCCTGGATTGGATCGCCAAGGAGGCGGACGGCTGGATCACGTATCCACGGGCACTTTCCATCCAGTCTCAGATCGCCCGACGGTGGCAGGAAGCATTGGCGCAAGCGGCTCCTGGCCAATTCAAGCCGATGGTTCAGTCGTTCTATGTCGATCTCACAGACGATCCCGATATTCCGCCAGAACCCATTCACCTCGGCTTCCGCGGCGGTCGCAAGGCCGTGCTGGCCTATCTGAAAGGGCTGGAGCAGATCGGCGTGAACCACGTCATCCTCAATTTCAAGTACGGTCGACGCCCTGCGGAGGAAGTGTTGGAGGAAATCGGCGAGGAAGTCTTGCCGCTGCTGAAGTGACCCCGCCCCGACAGAAGGGTTCAGCCATCCAGGCCGAACCCTTCACAAACTCTTACCCATGTTTTTGCCGTTTCGCCAGTTTAGGCCTCGTCATATCGCCGCTTCTTCGGGCCTCATTAGAAGTGGATGTGCGCGATCGACATCACCGCGACGATGGCCCCGATTCCGATGCAGTAATAGGCAAAGGGACGGAACGCCCGCACCTCGTGGGTTTTGAAATACTTCATGAGAAATGCGGTGCTCACGTAGGCCACAATACCCGCCAGAATCCCGCCAACCACCCCATACTGCAAGATATGGGTCTCGTGGGTCTTGAGAACCTTCGGCACCTCAAGGATGCCGGCTCCCAAAATGATGGGCGTTGCCAGCAAGAAACTGAATCGAGCCGATTCCTCATAGGACAAACCCGTTCCGAGTCCCGCAGTCATGGTGATTCCAGATCTCGATATCCCCGGAATTAACGCCAACACCTGAGCGCAACCAATCAGGAAGCTCTGAACGTAGCTCATTTTTGCAATCCGCAAATGACCAGGACCCCTCTTGAGCCGATCCGCGATGAGAAGGATGACGCCATTCACCATCAAAAAGATGGCGGCAGATAAGGAAGAAGAGAACAACTCCCTGAATTTATGTTCAAACAATTTGCCGATGATCGCGGCTGGGATGGTCGCCACCACTAGCAACAACAACGTGCGCCTGCGTGCGGCCCGACTGCGATTGGGATGAGCGGTTTGAAAGAGGGCCCCGATGAAGTCCAGCCAGTCCCGGAAGAAATAAATCACAAGCGCTAAGGCCGTGCCGAGATGCAGCATCACAACGAACGGGAGGAACTGGTCCGAATCGAGCATGTCCGACCATCCAGCGAGATACGGCAAGATCACAGCATGTCCGACGCTGCTGATGGGGAAAAGCTCGGTGATGCCTTGAACGAGTGAGGTGATAAGGATTTGTGACCAGTGCATGTCGCTCGACATCGTCCTTTCTTTGCGGATTCCACAGTGCGGCACATGAGGTAATCCCTATTACGGGACATATAGGAACAGGATTGACCTTTGGATTCACCTCACTCGCTGCGCGGCATGGCAAGGCGCGCGAGAGCGGAACCGTGATGACGCAAGATGGCTTTCGAAACAAGTACAAGTATACATGCCGGTTGTTAATCCTCTGTAAAGGTTTCGTGAAGCTATCTGATACGGAGGGCAAAAAGATATGATTCGATTTTCGTGTAACGTTTGTGTGAGGCCTGTCCCCGAGAGGAAGGGGGAATCCAAAAATCGGCAGTTTCTAACTCCAGAAGCTTTGCGGAATAAGAGAAAGGCGTGGGGGGAAGGATGTCGGATTGAATGCACGCCGCCTGCTGTCACAGGCCTTGGAGGCCGTCGATCCACAGCGAATGTGCTATCGGGACAAAGATCGCTGGAGTGGGTGAACCGGAAACAGCGTACCGTTGTGATGTGGTGGAAGATACCGACATCCAGCGGGTGTACCGGATCCCTGCAAGGTGGCCCTATGGAGTGGTGGGAACGCCCCGCAGGGGCACAACCGGCACCGGTTCATCCAACTCCAGCACATCCGGCCCCACCCGGCAGCGGTACGCCAACACGCGAACGCCGCGCTCCGCCGCCTCCTGGAGGGCGCGGGCGAACACAGGATCCATCGCAACATTGGGCGCGAATACCCGAGCGTCCTCACGTTGAATGAGGAAGAGCACCGCGGCCTCGTACCCGTCCCGTACCGCGGCCATCAGCTCGCTTACGTGTTTCGATCCACGCCCCGTCGGCGCATCCGGAAACTTCGCCACACCGTCCTCCACGAGCGTCACACCCTTGACCTCGATGAAGCCGATGCGCTCCGAGGATCGGTACTGCAGATCGAAGCGCGAATGACCATACCGCACTTCCCGGCGAACATCCGTCACCGCGCCGAACTCCGATATTTCGCCTGCGGCCAGCGCGTCACCCGCCACCCGGTGAGGCGCCTGGGAATCCACATTGACCCATCCGCTCGATGTTCGAACCGCGATCACGGAGTACCTGGTCGCCCGCCGCAGGTCCTTCGCCGGCTCCATGGCCACGGTCGCCCCGGGTATGAACAACTCCCGCAGACGGCCGGTGTTCTTCACGTGGACGCGCAGCTCCTCGCCGCCCAGGCGGACCCGTGCGGCAAACCGGTTGATCCGTTCGATCCACTGTCCGTACACCACACCGTCATACGTCACTCAGCTTCCCCCATTTTCGGCGGAATGACTTCCGGTCGAAACGCATTCATTGTCGAACGGATCGGGAGCCCTTCCGCAATCCCACGAAAACTCGGCCATCCCGCCCACATACGTCTCAGTCAATGCGACACGGTTCTGATCAAACCGAAGGACCTCGTCCGTGGCATGACAGGATCGACGATCCAATCCCCGCAAACGAATCGCAACCCCAGACTGCTCATGCAGCCGAAATTTCGTCCTTTGGTCTCTTTCCCGGCTGATCTCTTTCCCGGCCGCCGCAATAGGTACGTATATGGCAAAACCGCCTGAGTGCCATGTCGGCCTCAGGCGGTTTCCATCATTGTGTGGAGCGGGTGAGGGGAATCGAACCCCCGCGGCCAGCTTGGAAGGCTGGAGTTCTACCACTGAACTACACCCGCATGGTTTGACAGTTTAAATGGTAACGAGTCCAGGCCCGAATCCGCCGGCTCTGTTCGGCCGAGTCCCACGTGAAAACCGTGGTGGGCCCACTAGGACTCGAACCTAGAACCAACCGGTTATGAGCCGGCCGCTCTGACCATTGAGCTATGGGCCCAATTCTGGAGCGGTAGACGGGATTTGAACCCGCGACCCCCGCCTTGGCAAGGCGGTGCTCTACCCCTGAGCCACTACCGCACACTCGCCCAATGATGCCTGAGCACGTATTAATATACCACGGATACCCGGTTCAGGCAAGGTGCAAACCTTTCCATGGCCTCTACAGCGTCACCTCCGCCGGACTTCCTCCGCCCCATCGGCCCCTCGGCACACATCGGTATAATGGCGTCCATCCACGTGGGTGCAAGATCCGCACCTTCGCCTGCGAATCCACCCATGCCAGTCCCTTGAGTCCCGTGAGCCGGCCGCAAGTCGGCCGCGTCCCCGCGGGCTGGTCAAATATCATGAGGGACTCCCCTCGGCCCTCCCATCGTCTGCAGTGCTCTGATGTCGGTTACACACGCCGTACGGGTAGATGCCATCGCGAGCGACGTGGAAGGCAGTCCTCATCACACGCACCGCATCATCGGAAGATCTCAGCGCCTTACACACGATACACCAAATGTACGGGCTCCGGAGTGGTTGATCGCGATAATCCTGCATCTCTCATCCCCTTCATCCGTGCCCTCCCGTCGGCACACAGGTACTAACTTATCACGCCCTGTGTGTCGATAGGTGTCAAAATGGCGGTTGGAATGATGGACCTTGATGCCCGTTTTCTTCCCCATCCTGCATTGAATCCACTCCGCCACTTTGAGCAGGCGCAGCCCTCATCCGGTTTACCTGCTAAAAATGTCACCAAACGGTGCCGTCAATGTACTAAATAGGGTCTGCTGAACGAGTCTTTCTGCGAGATTCGACGGCACTTGGTTTGTATGCTGTTGTATGGCGTCTTGGCCTGCCGCCAAACGTCACGCGAGC
>NZ_FPBV01000090.1 GCF_900116805.1 Paenalicyclobacillus macrosporangiidus
CGCCTTCGAAGCCCTGCGTGAAGCGGGCTCGCGTCTGCCAAGGGCGGTTGGGCAATCGGTCAGCATTGTGGGTACGCTGATTGTCGGCGATGCCGCAGTACGTGCAGGCTTGGTCTCTCCCGGCATGGTGATTGTGGTGGCGGGAACCGGGGTCGCGTCGTTTGCTCTGCCGGCGTATGGGTTTGTGAATTCAAGCCGGATTATTCAGTTTGCATTCGTGGTCGCGGCTGGTGTTTTTGGACTGGTCGGGATCGTCGTTCTCGGCCTGGTCCTTGTGACGCATCTCGTCTCGCTCCGTTCTTTCGGAGTTCCATACATGGCCCCCATCGCACCGTTCACTTGGTCGGAAATGAAAGATATGTTCATCCGGGCTCCCTGGTTTGCAACCAAACGACGTCCAGAACAGCTTGAACCAGTTGACAGCGTCAGCAATCGCAGCCCGGCACCGCGGCCCCCCAACAAGCCTGACTCTGGCGAGGGACAGCGATGAGGTCGTACCGGTTTCGCAGGCTGGCCTTCTTCTTCGTGATCAGCATGGGTTCGTTGTTGTTGCCAGGGTGCTTTGATATTCAGGAGGTCGATGATATGAATATCGTCATAGCCCTCGGCATCGACCGGACCGACAATGGCTTGGTGCAGCTGACGGCCCAGATCGTCAATCCCAATGCCGTTCCTTCGGCGGGTGGGGGCCAGTCAGGTTCAGGAGGCGGCCAGCCCTTCCTCATCCGGGATGAGACGGGCAGTTCTATCGAAGAAGCGGTGGAAAAATTCAAGGCGGACGTACCGCACCGAATGTACCTGGCGCACAACACCCTGGTGGTGTTCGGAAGTGACTACGCAAAACAAGGAATTGACAAGGCATTTGACTACTTCGAGCGGAACCGGTACTTTCGCCGCAATCAACTGTTCCTCGTGACACCGGGGCAGGCGCGGGACGTTCTTTCGGCACCGTCCGATCCCGAGCCTCTGAACGCGCTGGGCCTTCGTGATTTGGTGGAGCAGGTAGGCGAGATGTTCCGCGTTGTCGACAGCGGGCAACTGGAGGTGATGAAGGAGTACCTGTCTCCGTCGCAGGCGCCCGTATTGTCGTTGGTAGACAGAGACGCTACGGGCCACCTGCTCATGAAAGGGGTTGCTGTGTTTCGCGGTGCAAAGATGGCGGACGTCCTGACTGTGGAGGAGACGAAGGCGCTCGCGTGGCT
>NZ_FPBV01000029.1 GCF_900116805.1 Paenalicyclobacillus macrosporangiidus
GGAGCGTGATGCAGCGTGCAGTTTGAAGAGATTGAACAGGCCCAACGCGAGATGGAACGGGTGTTACGGGGCGAGCCGGAACTGGAACGTCTCGCGCGGGAAGCCGAACCGCATTACCAGCGCCTGCTCGAAGAAATTCGTCGCCGCAACGAGTGGTGGCGGGACCTTCCGCCGCGTAAGTCCGCGTACGCGTACTTGGGCCGTATCGCCGGTGAGATCGGCGTGCCGCACGAATACCGGGAGTACGTCATTACGACAGTGCTCAATGACATGTACTCCTATGGCAAGATCCAGCGGCTCATCGATGACCCGCTCGTGTCGGACATCCAAATTTACGGGGGTTTCGCGACGTTCTACATCCGGGCGGGCAAGCGGTACGAATCGACGGAGGCCCGCATGTCGAATGAGGAGTTGTACGCCTTCGTTCAGAAGAAGTTGTCCGGGACCAATTACCACTTCGATTTGTCCAAGCCTTCTTGTGACGCGATTCTCCCGGACGGATACCGGATGCATGTGGTGGGAGGTCCCGCGGGGTGGACCGTGCCGGACGAGGACGGGCGGCGTCTGGAGCATGATTGTATCATCGTGACCATTCGCAAGCCGCTTCGAAACTTCACCTTGCAGGAGTTGTGGCAGCTGCGCACGTTTGATGAGACGATTCTCTGCTTCTTCGAGTGGATGCAGCGTCTGGCGCGGCCGTTTGTCATCGTGGGCGGCACAGGTTCATCGAAATCGACGCTCATGGCGGCGCTTTTGGGCAAGGTTCCGCCTGACCGAGTCTCCGGGATTATCGAGGAGATGCCCGAGCTTCAGCCTCTATGCGAACGGGCGGCGCGACTCTATGAACGTCCGGCGAACGCGGAGGGCAAGGGCGCGGTGCGGATGGCGGAGCAGGTGGTCAACACGCTACGGATGCAGTTTGACAACGTGTACGTCGGTGAGGTGCGCACGTCCCCGGTGGCGTGGGAGTTCTTACAGGCGGCATCGACCGTCACCCACCAGACCGGGACGACGATGCACGTGCGCGGGATGCCGGACACCGCGGCGGCGATCCGGAGGCTGGCGGCGCTTCTCCTGGGCCATGAGACAAAACCCGGTCCTACGATGGTGGGCGATCTCATCACGATGGGCGTCAAGCACATCATTGGCATGATGTCGGTGCCGGACAAAGGCGGCAAGCGCGTGGTGGAAATCACGGAGCTTTTGCCCCACGAGCCGCGGGAGCGCCGGATTCCGTATGTGGTGATTGCCAAGTGGGACCCTGTGACCGACACGTGGCATTTCAACGGTGTCACCAAGTCGATGATCGAGGAAGCGCGTGTCTGGGGATACGCCATTTCTGGCCTGCCTGTGCAGGAACACCCGGATGTTCGGTACGTGTATTTGTGAGCGCGAAGACAACGAGAGGAGCGAACAGGCATGATTGCGCAATTGATCGGGCTTTTGGCGGGTTTGGCGCTGCTGTGCTTTTTCATCGAGAGCGACCTGCGCCGGGCACACCGTGAGTCGCTGTGGCTTGCGTCGTTGCGTGAGCGGTACCATCCGGCCAAGTCCCGCATACCGGCACTGGACAGGCTGGCGTATGAGACCAAAGAGGGCGCCGTCAACATGACCTGGCTCGTCCTCGTTTCCGTCGCCGGGTTTTTCGTGGCCTCGGTGCTGTTGTCCCTGGCGGAGGAATCGGTGGCGTTCGGAATATTGGTAAGCCTCGCCGGAACCATCGGCGGGGCGGTCGGGTGGATTCGCTACCGGTACCGGAAACGCAAGCGGGTGTTCTTTGACTCACTCCTGCGTGAGGCGATGCCGATTGCGATCACGACCCTGCGGGCCACGAACCGCCTGGAGGCGGCGTTTGAGGATGTCGCCTCCATCGCGAGGGACAAGCGGGTCAAAGAGGAGTTCGAGGCCCTGGCCAAGACGTGGCGCGGACTGCACGTGACCCCGGAGCAGGCGCTGGGGCTGACTGCGGCCCGCTGGGAGATCGACGAGATGGTACAACTTGCGAGGGCGACGGAGGAAGCCGTCAAGTACCACGCGAACCTGGCCGAGTTGTGGTTGAAGTACCGGGAGCAGATTGAGCGGGACGAGGACAAACGTAGGAAACTCCGGGCCAAGACACTGGCCGGGCGCCGCAACGGACTCATTTACTCCGGGATCGTGGTGGCCATGTTTGGCCTGGCGTATCCGCGGGCGCACCCGTACATGACACCGATTGCGAACACGGGATTTTGGGTGGTGTTGCTCATTCTTCTGGCCTGCACGTGGGCGATCTGGAGGGCCGGGGAAGTGATCGAGGTTTGATTGCGACCAGTGAATGGGTTGACCCAGGGCCGAGAACGATGCGTCTTACCCGGCACTACACCGTGACCATTCACGACGGGGTGGCGGTGCTGCATCATGCGCCGCACCCCTTATGGCCGTGGTACTGGATGGACACTGAACGTTACTTCAGAGAACGTGAGAAAGCGTACCGGAGGTTGGCGGAAAGCGGTCGGCCGGACATTCGTGAGGTCAGAGGCTACAGCCTGTGGATCGACTACGCCCGGGACGGGTTTGAGCAGCACACGGAACCGGTTCGGTTTTGGCGCGACCAGATGGGACTGATTTCGGTTTGGTTGTTCAACGTGTACAACTGGCGGACGAGCCGGGTGGGAAAACTGGCGCGACTATTGAGAAGGGACACGGTGAATGTCGGAGTCATGGATTGGGAGACGTTTGTGAGAACGTATGGAGCATAGGTTTCGGAGGACATGGAGATCATGAAAAGGGGCACAAGCCGCGTTCATCCTTTAGCCCGTTGACTGACCTTGTGCGGTGGTATGCCCTGCCCTACACCCCTCCTTCGAGTGAAGGAGGGATTTTTTATGCCGGTTTCGTGCGCAGTCTGCGCCAAGCATCTCACCCATCCGGTCTCCGTCCAACGCGGCACCGGACCGGTGTGTGCTAGGCACGTCAACGAGTTCATCGCCCTTATCTCCGCCGGGCGCGCACACAATGTTCGGGAGTCTTGGGCGCAAATAAGACGCCGCGAGGTCGTCAATGGTCAAGAGGTCGAACACACCGTGATGTTGGGCGTTGGGCAGATGGCCATTGCCAACGCCAAGGCTCGGTATCTGGCTCGCATCCGTCACGTTCGGGACGTGCCCGTCAGCGCGGGATTAGTGCCGTCCGAATACTCCGCAACCCGCCGCAGGAACGAAGACATCTTGTTCGAGCGGTTTGGCAGCGGCGCTGCGCTGGTGCACTCCGGATCGGAACGGGACTATGTCATTACCACCGACCGAACCGGCGCCCATGCCGAGCACTGCTCCTGTCCAGACCACTGGTTCCGCAACCGTCCCTGTCGGCACATGCAAGCCTACGAGCTTCTGACCGCTCGCCAGCGCGAAGATGCACCGTTGTCCGCCGAGCAGCGTTCCACGGAATCGGAACGTGAACTTCGCGGCGACAACCGCATCACGGCAGTACCCACCATCATCGGTTCGACGGTGGACCGAGAAGCGGCGTGGGAAAATGAGCGTGATCGGAATCTGTACGTCTGGCAGGAGCGCCATGCCCACGACGGAGTGTTCGTCAGCGAGAGCGACGAGGCGTGGGTCACACTGCGCGATGCCGTCGCCCGTGATGGCGGCCTCGGCGAATATGAAACGGAACACGTGCTCGACGGCGTGGATACCACGTTCGGGATCGAACTCGAAGTGGAGGGCGTGCGAGGCGACGATGTTGCGCTCGCGCTGCACCGGGCGGGGCTGTCTGACCGATTGGCGATGGGAAGCTACACGACCAGATTTACGCCTGGGACCTGGGGAGTCCGAAGCGACGCCAGCCTGGTAGGAGGCTGTGAAATCGTGTCTCCCGTGCTTCGGGACACGCCGGAGACGTGGCAGGCGATCTCGGAGATCACGAGGATCTTGCATGAACATGGTGCTCAGACCAGTCAGCGCACAGGATTCCACATCCACATGGCCCATGACATTCTCGACGACCGCGGCTACCGTTGGCAGCGGCTCGGGCGGTACATGGTGGGTTATTCCCGCGAATATCTCCAGATGGGGGCGACGAGAAGCCGTCTGACGCGGCCTGAACTGCCCAATCAGCACCGTGGCACAAATTATACTCAACCCCTCCGGAAGACCCACGTGGTGAAGCTCCGGAAAAACGACACCGCGATGGAGGCGTCAAGAAAGATCATCGGGTACACCGGTCACAGCTCACGCTACAAGATGGTCAACACCGCGAAGTTCGTGGAGCATGGCGTTCCGACGGTGGAGTTCCGGTATCCGAACGGCACGGTCGATCCGGTCATCATCCAGCGCCAGGTGCAGCTTGCCAACGCCACCTTGATGCAGTCAGCATATCTGCGCAAGGACAAGCCTGGCGCCGACCGCCTGCCAAGACTCTTCAGCAGCGACCGAGGTGTCGAACTGGAGCACTTGCATGCGCAGAGCCCAGAGTCCCGGTTCCGGTTGTATCTGGACACGTTCGGCAGCGAACGGTTGCGCAGGATTGCAGCAGGACTATGGGTGCGAGGCGCCGTACCCGCATTTCTTGTGGATGTATGAGATTCGTTGACAGGATTGGAAGAATAGAGTATACTTCCTTAAAAGGTATTGAGAGGAAACGAAAATCAACCTTGGAAGATGAGGAGACGAGAAACGGAGGTGGAAAGAAACACCCAATGCGGTACTTTGCGTACGGAAGCTGTATGAACCGGAACGATTTTGCAAGGACGTGTCCAACGGCGAGGCTCTTGTCTGAGCGCGCGGAGCTGCGCGGATACAGACTCGTGTTCAACGGCAGGTCGATGGCACGCGGCGGCGGGGTAGCGAACATCCAGCGCGCGCAAGGGCACGTGGTGCACGGAGTGCTGTGGGACGTCCAAGACCCGCGCGAGGTCGCGGCGCTCAACCGGCGGGAAGGAGCCCCGTACGTGTACCGCCGCAGACGGGCCAGGGTATACGTGGAGGACAGGCCCGTCTGGGCGTGGACCTATGAGTTGGTGAACCCGCTATGCGTCGAGGTGCCGCCGTCGGGCGAGTATGCCGGACTCATTCTGGCGGCTATTGCTGATCCAGGGTATCGGCAGAATGTAAAGGCGCACATTTGTTCGTTGTGGAAAGGTACGCGGAATAAGAGAAAGGGTGATGGCGGGTGACTGAGACAACCGTGTACGAGATTACGCAACGGGTGTACAATGGCACGTTTGACACGCTGTGGCGGCCGAAGTTCTTCACGCCGCTGGAGGAAGGCAAGGCCGCGTCCAAGGAGTTCATCGTGAAATACCTGGACCGCGAGGCGGTCGAGACGCATTGTCTGGCCGGGATTCTGACGTACGTGATGGACTATCCGTACTTCGACACGGATGATGAGATCACGAAGGCCCTGATGCGCCTGGAGATCGTGAAGCCCCTGCACCACTCACTGACCATGCAGGGCGTGAAATCGCGGATTGTGTACGGCTCGGTGACGCTGCTCGACAACACCCAGCCGCCGCCGTATGCCGATCCCGAGGAAGCCGCGGAGTACGAGGACATGGAGTGGAGCGACGAAGAGCCGGTCGAATGGAACCTGTTCAACGACCGGACGCTCATCCAGTCGCTGATTCGTAACGAAGCGCTCATTGTTATGGAGCGCGCTGACGTATTCGTGCTTCGCGGCGACGCGGCACTGCGAAAAGCGAAGCAGGGCCACTGCGGGAGCTGCCGATATCTCGTGCGCGACCGTGAGGACGACCCGGACGGCGGTCTTTGCACGGCGTACTACCAGCGCACGGCGGATGACGCGCCGATTGGGGCGTGCTGCACGGACTTCTATCCGCGACCGAAGAAAGAGAAACCGCCCGCGGACCGGTATGTGCTGATTGAGCCTCACATCATCTTCTTTCCGCCGTACATGGCGAAGGCAATGTTTGACGCGGATGGAATGGAAACTGAATGGTTGAAGGAACTGCGGAAAGAAATCGCCAAACGCGGTGCGGAGACAGATTGAGGAGGAATGCCGGGTGAAATCTACGGGCGTGGTGCGCAGGGTCGATGAGTTGGGCCGGGTGGTGCTGCCAATCGAGTTGCGGCGCACGATGAACATCCATGAAAAGGATATTTTCACGAAGGGTGACCGGATCATCCTGCGGAAGTACGAACCGGGGTGCATTTTCTGCAACGAGGTGGAAGACGTCAAAGAGTTTCGCGGGAAGATGGTGTGTGAGAAGTGCCGGGAGGAGATTGCTGCAAACGTTCATGTGCAAGTGTGGTGACGACGAAGCCCGCTGGGTGGCGGGCTGTTCTTATTTGTGGCGCTCTATATCATGATGGAGCGGTGCTGGTCGATGTCATGGCGGAGAGCTTGATGCTGACTATCACGTACCATGTAGGAAACATCCTCGCATTCCAGTAGACCTTGGGTTGGCCAACCTCAGTCTACCAGAAAAAACGAAGGTGTTTTCCTTTTGCAACATCCAGAATTCCTGTGAAATCAACGGATCACGGCCTCATCATGGGTGCGAAATTTGAGTTACACCTTCCGATACGACAAAAAGTTTTTACGAAAGAGCTTTCATAAGTTCTTGTTCTCTGGTATATTCAATGTACAGAATCCTGTATTTTGGATACTTCCCGTTCGCCCAGGATTTGTTTCAGTAAGTGAGTGTGCAAGCCGATCGCAAAGAGAGACCCAGAGGGAGAGTGAACGTAAAGGCGTGGTAATGGACGATGTGACGTTGTTCTCTCGCAACGGACTCGCGGTACGGAATATTGCACGTGAATTGCTGGCATGCGAAGTGGGTTCCCGAATTCCAAGGGTTCAGGACTTCGCGGGGAAGTGCGGCGTCGGACGAGGTACGGTGCAGGCAGCACTCCAACTGCTCGTAGATTCTGGGGCTGTGGTGCTCGACACACGAGGGCATTTGGGAACGTTCCTTGTAACTGCGGACTTTGCCCGATTGTGGTCATTCGCTGGTCGTTCAGATTTAATGGGCGCCATGCCATTACCGTATTCTCGGCGTTACGAAGGATTGGCGACCGGCTTGTATGCCGCGTTTGAACGCCAAAACATTCCCTTTCACATCACCTACATGCGAGGCGGGGTCAATCGGGTTAAGGCGTTATGTGAAGGGCGTTACGATTTTGCTGTTCTCTCCGCCAGGGCTGCTGCTCAGGCGGCGGCAGATTACCCCGTCGAGCTCCTGTACAGTTTTGGACCTGGAACTTATGTCGGAGCGCATGGGTTGTTGTTTCGGGATCCTGAGCGGCATTCGGTAGAGCCAGGAATGAAGATTGGAGTCGACTCGTCGTCGGCCGATCAATACACGTTGACCATGGCACTGTGTCAGGGTGTAGACGTGGAGTTTGTGGAGCTTCCGTACATGCAGATCATGGAGCAGTTGGCGATCGGCAACATCGACGCGGCAGTGTGGAACGTTGATGAAGTCGAGCAGCGATTTGGCCGCAGGAGTTCGGTGTACATCGTGCCGCTGGATTTCAACGAGGATGATGCCACAGAAGCTGCCATCGTGGTCCGTCGTGAAGATCTCGGTATTTTTCAGAACCTGCTCCGGATTGTGGACATGGGCCAGGTTATCGCCGTACAACGAGCTGTTCTGGATGGCGTCCGGGTGCCGCGTTACTGAAGCCAGTGCAAGGGATTATGCGGCTCAGCTGAACTTAGCCGACATCAAGGGGGGAATGGCATGGACGAGACGTTGCAAGAGCGGTTGGAGATCCTGGAAGCATCCCATCAAATTTCACCGGAGATTCGTGCGCATGTGACGCGTTTTGTGGAGGGGTTTGAGCGCACTCACGCGGTGGTCTTGGGTGAGGCGAATGCGGGTGCGTTTGTCACGCACTTCGCCATTGCCTGCGCGCGACTGCAGCAGGGCAAGCCGGTCGAGGAATGTCCGGAAAGTATTGCGGAGCTCGCTCGAAGGTATCCGGAGCTCCGCGAGCAGGCGAGCCGGATGTTCGATGGCATTGCAGAAAATGCGACAGAAGCTGAGGTTGGCTTTTTGACGATGTACCTCTGCCTTCTGCTTGGAAAGGAGTCCTGAATGATGTCCATTCGTATTGTGATTGGCGGTCTCAAAAAAGAGGTGATGGAACGTGCAGTGCGTCAGGCGGGCGGAGACCATGTAGAAGTGACGGTCACTTCGGATTTCGAGGCAGCCAAGAAAATCAAGAACGGGCAAGCCGATTACTATTTCGGCGCCTGCAACAGTGGAGGGGGTGCTGCCTTGTCCATCCCAATCGGCATTCTCGGCTACGGTAATTGCGCCACTGTGGCCAAGGCTGGGGGACGTCCAAAACAGGAGGAGATTGAAAAGCTCGTTCAGCAGAACAAAGTGGCCTTTGGCATGGCAGTGGAGGCAATTGAGGCGTCTGTACCAATGTTGGTAAAGGCTCTGCTTAAGAAGCATGGTCTGGCGTGATCTCATCACAGTCGGCGAAAGTGGCCGGCCACCACAGCAAAGCAGGCAGCCAGAAAAGTAAGCTTACAGTTCATCCACGCAGCCGATTGTGCTCGTTCGCAACCGAACAGGCCAGCAAACGACTGAGTGAGGGGGTTATGGTATGGTCTTAAAACTGATCATCGTGGGCATCCTCTGCGCTTTGACCGCGTTGGCGTCCCACATGGGCCGTGCGGTGTTTCACGATGGGGTGCGGCCCATCATGCCGGAATACGTCGAAGGCCGGATGAAGCGGATGGAAATGGCTTCGGTCGCCTTCGGCCTGAGCGCCGGGTTTGTATTTTCGGTTGGTTTCGCGTTCACATTGGCGTCGAGACTGTTGAATCCGTGGTTACTCTTCCTGCCGACTGACATCCTGGGCGTGTTGGCGCCACGCAAGTGGATTGCCGCTGTGTTCGGGGCAGCTTGGGGCGTTGCGGTCACGGTCGCGTTCGACGCCCTCAACACGTTCTTTGGACTCTTGCCTATCAACTTCCTGAATGCGTTGGGCGCCTTGTCTTCGCCGGTGATTGCCGGATTTGCGCTGTTCCCGGTGTTGGCGGTGTTCTACCAGTTTGGCAAGGTGAAAGGCCTCATCACGCTTGTTCTGGAGCTGATTCTGCGCCAGCTAGCCGCCACCAAGATTCTCACCATCGGCGGAACGACCATCTATCCGGAAGCGCTCGAGATGTTCGCCGGTGTGATCCTGCTGGTCGCGTTTGCGATTGCTCGCGACGTGAAGGAAAACAAGACGCGGGACACGAGCGCGGACGTTGGTGAGAGCCTGTTCGCCGTCCGCACCAAACGCATTATGTCTTCGATCCCGCTGATGGCCGTGATTGGCGGTCTGGTCGCGCTGATCAGCAACCTCCAGTACTTCGCCGGTTCGGAAGTTGACTTCCAAGGTCTGCATACCGCGTATCAGGCGGGCGGCGACATGGCCCAAATTGGTACCATCGCGTTTGCAGACATGATTCGCGGTCTGGCGTTCATCCCGCTCATTGTCACCACCGCTCTGGCGTCCGGTGTTTACGGGGTGGTCGGGCTCACCTTTGTCTATCCGATTGGCTACTATGTAGCGCCTGTTCTGTTTGGCAACGGAGTTGCGGGGCACATTGCCGCGTTCGTGATCGGCGCTATCTGGATCAGTCTGGAGATGTTGGCCCTTCGCGCCATCGGCAAGGGGTTGGAGAACTTCCCGTCATTGCGCGAGGCGTCAGACAGCATCCGGAACGCCATGAATAATGTTCTGGAAGTCGCGTTGTTGATTGGCTCGGCCCTGTCCACACTGGGCATGACGCACACACCAAAGGATTCGCAGAACTTCTTAGCCTTTGCAGTGTTCGCGGCACTGTACCTCATCAACGAGGCCATCGGCCGGCCCGTCATCAGATTGGCGGCCGCCCCGCTTGCGGCGATTGTCACGGGCGTGGTTGTCAACATCTTCTTCGCACTGCATCTGATGTAAGCCGTACCGCACGGGTGCGTGAGGCAACAAACACAATAGAACGCCAAACCGTTGCAGGATGGGTTGCCGCCCATCCTGCACGGATTGTGAGGAGTGAAATCAGATGGGATTCGTTCGCACGGTGCTGGGAGATGTCGAACCGACCGCCTTGCAGGCCACGATGATTCACGAGCACATCACATTTGACCTGTCCCATGTCCGCAAGGAGACGGACTCCGTTCTGAGCGACAGCCCAGAGTTAGTGCGGGAACTGGAGATGCCGAAGGTCTACGGATGCAACACGTTTGTGGAAGTGACCAATCGGGGCATGGGGCGCAACGTGTTGATGCTGGCGGAACTCGCGCGACGGCTGGGCGTGCACATCGTCTGCTCGACAGGATACTACAAGGAAAGTGTCTATCCTGCCGAGGTGTTTGAGAAGTCCCGCAGCGAGCTGGCGGATCTGTTTGTGTCGGAGATCACGGTGGGCATTGACGGCACCGACATCCGGGCCGGTATCATTTCGGAGATTGGCAGCAGTTATGAGGAACTGACGGAAGCCGAAGAAAAGGTGTTCCGAGCCGCCTGTGACGCACAGAAACGGACGGGCGCACCGCTCAGCACCCACTGCGAGCTCGGGACGATGGGTCTTGCGCAGTTGCGCATATTTGAATCCGAGCATGTGGATTTGCGGCGCATCTCGTTTGGCCATCAGGATCTCAACCGGAACTTTGAGGAACAGGTGACCTTGTTGGCGAACGGCGCGTTCCTCCAATTCGACACCATTGGAAAGAATAGTTACCGGCCGCACGAAGAACGGGTTGCAAACTTGGTGGCGCTACTTGACAAAGGCTATGAGGATCAGTTGATGCTGTCGGTCGATCTGACGCGAAAGTCGTATTTCCGTCAAAACGATGGACCGGGGTATGTCTATCTGTTCGACCGGTTCCTGCCTGATCTGCGTGCGGCCGGAGTGCCGGAAGCCATCTTGGACAAGATGCTGGTTCAGAATCCGCGCCGCTTCCTGGCGTTTAACAAAGGGTGATAGAGATGCAATTTTATCCGTTGACGCCGTTATCGCTCGAGGAGGCAAAAGAATTTCAGTTTCGCTTTGTGCGTGCGATCGCGGACGTGTTTTCGGGAACCGACTTCTTCCAGATGGGGGATGTCGGAGTGCCGCCAGCGGGATCGCCTGTACAGACGAGAAAGGCTGAGGCGGTACTGGCAAAATTCTTTAACGTGGAAGACTGCGTGCTGGTGCGCGGTGCTGGGACGGGAGCGATTCGCGTATCGTTAGCTGCGTATCTGGAGCCCGGTGACACGGTCATCGTCCACGACGCGCCGATGTATACGACGACGAAAGAGACGTTTCGGATGCTCGGCCTCAAGACGCACAAGGTGAACTTCCACGACGATGCAGCCCTCGCGGACGCGGTTCACGCTGGCAAGTTGCTGTACATTCAACACACGCGGCAACAGCCTGAGGACCGGTACGAGCTCGCGCATGTGATTCAAGTGGCACGGCAGTCCCGGCCAGAATTGCCCATTGTGGTGGATGAAAACTATGCGGTATTCAAGACCCGCCACATTGGCGTTGAGGTGGGTGCGGACGTTTCCACGTTTTCTGCGTTCAAGCTGCTCGGGCCAGAGGGCATTGGCGTTGTGGTCGGTCGCCGGGCGTGCACGGCTCGCATACGGGAACGCAACTACTCGGGCGGAGGACAGGTTCAGGGTCCGGAGGCGATGGAGGTCCTGCGCGCCTTCACGGTCGCACCGGTGATGATTGCGGTGCAATCGGAACAAGTCACTTTGCTCGCTGAGCGACTGAATGCAGGCGCTGTTCCGGGTATCTGTGAGGCGCATGTGGCCAACGCACAATCACGGACGGTCATTGCCCGTCTGGAAGAGCCTCTGGCTCCGCAGGTGATAGCCGCATGCGACGCGTTTGGCGCAGCAACATACCCGGTCGGGGCGGAGTCGAAGTACGAGGTACTCCCAATGATCTACCGCGCATCCGGAACAGTGTTGGAAAGCCAGCCGGAGTTGCGGCCGTACCTGTTACGGATCAATCCCATGAGGGCCAGTGCAGATCTCGTGGTAGACATTTTAAACCGTGCGTTGGCAAAGGTGAGATCAGAGGGATGACTGCGCTGGAGTGGATGGAGCGGTTCGCACATGCGTACGCGAAAGCTTTCCGGTATATGGATTCCACTGTCTGGGTCAATCCAGCAGCACCTGCTGCGGCACGCGAGAAACTGGAGCAATATGGTGAACCCATCCTGTTTGGCGTGAAGGATACAGATCAGATCCCGCTAGCCCTAGTGAAGCGGCTGGCTGTGCAACCGGACTTTGTGTGGATGACGGTCGACCGGATGGCGCCGCATGGCCGCGCGATCGATCCCGCGCTCACCAACCCGCTGACGGGCCGACGGATGACCGGGTCGTCCAGTGGCAGTGCGCTGAACATCCTTCGCGGCGTGCACGATCTCGCTCTCGCCACGGACGGCGGCGGCTCTATCCTCGGACCTGCGCTGGCGACGCAACTGTACGGGATCAACGCGAAAGGTCTGGGCTTGAAAGGACGTAAGCCGTCCCAGTCCACGGAAGGTCTGCCGTTGACAGTGGGAATTGGTGTCCTCAGCCATTCCCTTGCGTGGGCTAAGCGGGCGTTGGAAGCCCTCTTGGAGACGCGTCTGGACGCCGAGCTGACAGGTTTACGCGTAGCCCTGGACGTGGATGCGCCAGGGAAGTTGGAAGCGCTGTTCCGAGCGGAGGGTTGTACGGTCCATCGATTTGACAAAGGTCAGGCATACGAACGGGCGCATGGATTGGCATTGATAAGGGAGCTGTTTCAGAGTTCGGATCTCATTGTCAGCGCGGAAGGGCCGGTCGACGTCGAGTCCTACGCGGACTCCCTGGTAATGAACGGGCATCCGGATGCGCGGGGCGGAAAGTTTCTGCTGCGCAGCGCGAATCTGGCGGATACGACGGCAGTGGCGGTTCCGGGTGAAGCGGTGGCTGCGGGGTACATCGTGCTGGCGCAGAGCGGGCTGGAAGCGGGGCGCCGAGCCATCGCAGCGGCAGAAGCCATTGCAGCGGCCTGTCCGAGGTCGGCGTTGTTTGAAGAGTATTTTCTCCGGCGCATGCGATTGGGGCACTCGGGGTTCTTCCACGAAGGGATGTGACAGCGTGTTTCTCTCACAACTGCTTTCCAGAAACGCGGCGTTTGTTGATGCCGTACTGGGTTTGTACCGTTCCGGGCGGATCCCGCCGAATACGTATGCGCTGGATGTGGACCAGATTCAGACGAACGCCGCAGCGGTGGTAAAGGCGGCGGCCGATTCGGGGATGTCGCTGTATTTCATGACCAAACAGGTTGGTCGCAACCCGGTGGCCTGCCAAGCCATCGTCGACGCTGGCCTGCGCAAGGCTGTCGCGGTCGATCCGTTGGAAGCCCTCACACTCGGTAGACACGGTGTGGTCCTCGGACACGTCGGGCATCTCGTACAGATCCCACGTTATTACCTGGAACCGATTCTCCGGCTGCAGCCAGAGGTGGTCACGGTGTTCAGTGTGGACGCGGCGCGGGAGGTTTCCCGGGCGGCGTCTGCGCTGGGAAGGGAGCAGAAACTATTGTTGCGCGTGGTCCAACCCGGCGATCACCTGTACGACGCCCAGGAAGGTGGGATCCGGTTGGCTGATCTGGAGGCGGCCGTCAGGGTCATATTGCAGTTGCCGAACGTCCGCATCGCTGGGGTAACATCCTTCCCCTGTGTGATCGTTCAGGACGGCCGTCCCACACTGACGCAGAACCTGACGACCTTGAACAAGGCGGCGGAGCGACTGCGGGACCTGGGTATTCCGGTGGAACAGGTGAACGCACCCGGTGCGACCTGCGTGTGGACGTTGCCGTTTCTCAAAGCAGCGGGTGCCACACATGGCGAACCAGGTCACGCTTTGACGGGGACCACACCCTTGCACGCCGAGCCAGGTCAGGTAGAGGTGCCATCCTACCTGTACATCACGGAGGTGTCCCACCAGTCTGACGGCTGCAGTTACGTATATGGCGGAGGATACTACGCCCGTGGGCACCTACGGGAAGCGTTGGTCTGCACCTCCGCGGGTGCGGCGCAGCGGGTGAAAGTGATGCCGCCCCGGCCGGAGAGCATTGACTACTATTTGAAGATCGAGGGCCGTTTTCCGGTGGGGACGCCGGTTGTGATGGCGTTTCGCACGCAGATGTTTGTCACTCGCGCGCTGGTGGCACCGGTGACAGGTGTTCATCAGGGGCGGGTAAACGTCGCAGGCATTTATACAGTGGAAGGGAAGCGAGTCGGATGAAGCGCGCGGTGTTGTGCGTTCTCGATGGGTTCGGCGCAGGCGCAATGGATGACGTCGAGACCGAGCGGCCGCAAGACAAAGGAAGCAACACGATGCGGCACGTACTCGAAGCTACGGGGGTTCATTTGCCGTTTCTCGCCAGGCTGGGATTGTCTCAGATTCTCTGCGAGCCGTCGCTGATGCCCATGACACCTGCCCTGGCGAGCTACGGACGGTGCAATTTACAGCACACGGGTGCGGACAGCTATGCGGGGCACAACGAGATCATGGGAGCAAGGCCGATTCCTCCAAAGAAGCAGTTCATCCGCGACTTGGCACCTGAGATTGAGCAGCGTCTGCACGAACATGGATACGCCGTCACACGCCCCATCGAGGGAACGGGAATCTTGCTCGTGGATGGCGAAGTGGTCATCGCGGATAACATGGAGAATGATCCGGGGCAGATCATCAATATCACGGCATCACTGGATGTCACACCGTTTGACAAGGTGGAGCGGATTGGGAAGGTGGTCCGCGCGGTGGCGCATACGAGCCGCGTCATCCCCCTCGCCGGCACGGGTATCACCGTGGAGGATATCTTACAGTGTGTGGTGATCCAGCGGGATCGAACCGGAGTAGACATGGGCAAGCTAGACATCTACAACGAACACTATCACGTACGGCATCTTGGCTATGGAATTGATCCGGACAAGCAGATTCAGTCGATCCTGATGAGGCATGGACTGGGGACCTATCTGTATGGAAAGATGGCGGATGTGATTACGGGCGACGTGATGGACAGAAATCCGATGGTCGACAGCCAGGGCGTGGTAGACCTGATCTGTGGGCGGCTGGAAAACATGGACAGTGGCCTGATTGCAGCGACCATTCAGGAGACGGACTTGGCGGGGCACGAGCAGAACGCGGAGAAGTTCGCCGCGGTGTTGTCCATCGCAGACGCAGGATTACATCGGATATACGGTCTGTTGCAAGAGGGAGAACTACTGATCGTCACCGCAGACCACGGGAATGATCCCACCCACGGCACGAGTCAACACACCCGCGAAACAACACCTTTACTGGTCTGCGTGAAGGGAGCCCCGGCCCGACCCCTCGGACTCCGGGCTACGCTCGCCGACGTGGGGGCGACAGTAGCCGCCTACTTTGGCGTGGAAGCGCCGGAGTTCGGGACTTCCGTGCTGTAGCGCGGTCGTAGAGGTTGTGTCCGATGAGCGAAGCATTGCCGCAGGTCGAATGAGCAGGCTGACGCCGAGACTGCAGGCTCACCAAAGCTTGGCAAGACGCCGGCATTGAGGGACGTGTCTCAAACACCGCTGGGACGTATGTCTGCAATGCCTGGTTCTAGCTGCCTATCTCTCAGTGATTCGGGTGTGTGCCATGGCTGGTTTATGTAAACTTAAATTCGAGGAACTGTCGTGCTTTAGCAATGTCGGGGGAGCTCCTGTTGTACGTACCTGCGGCTGCCCAATTACTTCGATATGGACGATCCCCTCGTCCGCGGCCTCCCAGAGGAGACGGACGACGGGACGGTGGAGTCGTTGCAGAGGCTCACCGGGCGGTCGATCCGGCCTCCGACATGGCGGAAGCGCGCGTAGAGATTCCGTCCGGGTGTACGCTCACCCCGCATACGGTCGAGCGCCTGCGCGAGCTGGGCTTCGACTCTGTCTACATCACCGGCAATCCGAAAACGGGCGTGTACCAGGCGGAGATTGTAAAAGGGATTCGAACGGTGCGTCAGGTGTGCGACGAGGACGTGCTGGTGATGGCCGGCAAGATGCACTCGGCCTGGACCACCGAGCCGTTTGACGCCGGCACCCTGATGGATCTCGGCAGCCAGTTCGTCCAGGCGGGGGCAGACGTGGTGTTGTTCCCGGCCCCAGGCACCGTGCCGGCTATTCACCGCGAGATGCTACGCCCGGTCATCGACGAAGTGCATCGGCGCGGCGGCCTGGTGGTGTTGGCGGTGGAGACGTCTCAGGAGGGATCGGACGAGGCGACCATACGCCAGATTGCCCTGGAGAGCAAGATGGCGGGGGCCGACATCTTCCACCGCGACGACGCTGGGTACCCCGTTGTGGCGCTGCCGAAGAACCTGCTCACCGCGTCGATCGCGCTGCGTGGACGCCGTCCCGCGTACCTCCGGATGACGGCGCCTGTGCTGCGCTGAGGTGCTGCAACACCCTTGACCACACCGGCGGGTGATGGACCGCCTGCCAGAACCGAGAGAAGAGGAGAGGGTCAGAGATGGTGGAACAGACCGTGACCTTGAAGAACCGCAATGGACTGCACGCGCGGCCGGCGGCGCTGCTGGTGCAGACGGCGAGCAAGCAGTCGTGCAAAATTTGGATTCGCAAAGGAGACAAAGAGGTGGACGCCAAGAGTATCCTCGGCGTGATGTCGCTGGCCGTGGGCGCCGGTGAGACTATCACCCTCAAAGCGGACGGGGCTGGGGAGGAAGCGGCCCTGAGGGCGTTGGTAGAACTGATTGAAAGCGGATTGGGTGAGGCGTGATGGCCACCCGCGTCTTGCAGGACCTGGGCGTCTCGCCCGGGCTGGCGGTGGGGACGGCGGTGTGGCTGCGGCGTGCCAGTGCGGAGATCCCGGTGCGTACCCTGGCGGAGGCGGAGGTGGCCGGTGAGCAGGCTCGCTTCCGGCAGGCTGTGGCCGAGGCGGAGGCCGAGATCGGGGCGCTCCGCAAGCGCGTGGCGAAGGACGTCGGCGAGGCGGAGGCGCAGGTGTTCGACGCCCACCTCGCGTTTCTCGGCGATCCCGCGTATACCGGCGAGATCGAGCGGAAAATCGTCGCCGACAGAGTGAATGCCGAGGCCGCTTGCCGGGACGTTACGGAGGCGACACGGGCCATGCTGGCCAGCCTGCCGGACGAATACCTGGCCGCGCGCGCGGACGACATCTGCGACGTTGGCAGTCGCCTGCTACGCTTGCTCCAGGGCGTGGCCGGCGTCGACTTCGCAAACCTGCCGGAGCAGGCCGTGGTGGTGGCGGACGAGCTAGTGCCTTCCGATCTGTCGGGTCTTCCCAAGCAGGTGGTCGGCTTCGTGGTCGCAAGGGGGAGTAAGACGGCACACACCGCCATTCTGGCGCGGACGATGCGCCTACCTGCGGTGTACGGCCTTGGCGACGCGATGGAGGCCATCGCCGACGGTCAGTTGCTGGTTGTCGACGGTGACACCGGGTTCGTCATGGTCGATCCGAGTACCAACGAGGTGGAGAAGGCGAGGCAGGCTCGACAGGTGCAGGCGGAGGCGCAGGCGCGTGCTGAGGCGCGGGCGCACGAGTCGGCGGTGACGCGTGACGGTCGGCGCATCGAGGTGTTCGCCAACGTCGGTAAGCCCGAGGACGCGGACGCGGCGGTGGCCGCGGGCGCGGACGGCGTGGGCCTGTTCCGAACGGAGTTCCTGTATTTCGATAACGACCACTGGCCGACGGAGGAAGAGCAGTACGAGGCCTATCGCCGGGTGCTGGAGGCGTTCGGAGAGAAGCCGGTAATCATCCGCACGCTCGACATCGGCGGCGACAAGCAGTTGCCGTATGCCCAGCTCCCGGTGGAGGAAAACCCGTTCCTGGGCCTGCGCGGCATCCGATACTGCCTGGCCGAGCCGGACGTGTTTCGCACACAGCTGCGGGCGCTGCTGCGCGCAAGCGTGCACGGGACCCTGTGGGTGATGTTTCCGATGGTGGAGAACGTGAGCGAGTTTCGCGCCGCCAAGGAGTGGGTTGCGCGTTGCAAGAAAGAACTGGAGGACGAAGGAGTAGCGGTACGGGAAGACATCCCGCTTGGCATCATGGTGGAGACCCCTGCGGCGGCGCTGACGGCCGACGTGCTGGCTCGTGAGGTCGATTTTTTCAGCATAGGCACCAACGACCTGACTCAGTACACGCTGGCGGCCGATCGCGGCAACACTGACGTCGCAAGTCTATACGATCCGCTCCATCCCGCGGTCCTCCGCCTCATTCGCATGACCTGCGTGGCGGCCGAACAGGTGGGGATCCCGGTCGGAATGTGTGGGGAGATGGCGGGTGACGCAGAGCTGACCGAGCTTCTGGTGGGCCTCGGTCTGCAGGAGCTATCGATGTCATCGGCGTTCGTGCCGCTCGTCAAGGAACGCGTGCGCGGCGTGGACACCCGAATGGCCCGCGCAAAGGCGGACGCGGCAGCGGCTGCAGAGAGCCCTGAGGCGGTACGCGCCAAGTTGGCGGCAGTGGACGGTGCAGGCACCGCGGGGGAGCCGCTGTGAATTGGACCGGAAGTGTACAAAAACCACTGCCTCGCTAGCGACGGACGATGGGTGTCGAGGGGCGGGACGCGCTCCAGATCTTCACGTGGGATACCTCATCATCCTGAGCAAGTATGATCCGGGACGCCTGTTTTGGGGTAAAGCGGAGGACGTTCGGGAATTTCGGGGGATAGTGTGTGAGAAGTGTCGGGAGGAGCTTGTTGCAAAGGTTCATGTGGGAGCGTGGTGACGACGAGGCCTGCCGCGTGGCGGGCTGTTCTTATTTGTGGCGCTCTGTATCATGATGGAGCGGTGACAGACGGATAGACGATGTCATGGCGGATTGACATGGGCGACAAGGCCGCAATGGCGGCGTTACTGCCGTGGTCGGAGACGCTGCGGCTCACGTGCGAAACAGAAAATAACGAGATGCTGACCAACCCCGCCGTGAGGTTTGGCGGTGGGGCTTTTTAATGCAGATGGTCGGCGAACCGGTCGGTGATTTTCAAGGTGTCCACGGTTTGACGGTTACTGCGAGCCGACCATGGGTGAAGTACATGCTGCGGGAGCTGGTGCGTTCGGCACACACGGTCGCGTAAAAACCATTGACGGTGAGGTCTCACCTACCGGGACTTGACACGGCCGTCCAGACCGTACGATTTAGGCGCTTCAGACCGTTTCTGCTACAATGCTTGATAGGCAAATCGACACATAGCACATAGCAGGATGCACCTTCCTGGTGGCGGGAGGTTGTGCAGTGAATCAGTTTGTGTTTGTCGGCCCTGGCCGCATCGGTACCGCGCTTACACTCGTATTTGAGGATGCGGGCTACGAGGTTTTGGGAGCGTACACCCGGAACGTTCGCGGAAACCCGGCGGTACGGTACACGTCGTTGACAGGCCGCCCTGTTTTTGATCTGGCGGAGGAGCCGCGTCCCCTGCAGGAGGCTGACGCAGTCTTTGTGACCGTGCCGGACAAAGCTGTGGCCGCAGTGGCGAAAGGATTGGCGGACACCGGTCAGCTCCGGCCCGGCCAGGTGGTTGTGCACACAGCCGGCGCACTCGCGAGCAGCGCGTTGGATCCGGTTCTCTGTGCAGGTGCGCTTCGGCTGAGCTTGCATCCACTGCAGACGATTTCGGATCCCGCGGGCGCAAAGGAGTTGCTGCGCGGAGCTTTTTGTACGCTGGAGGGGGATTCCACCGCTGTTGAACGGGGGCAGGAATGGGTTCAGTCCTGGGGCGGGATCGCCATCTCCATTGCTCCATGCGACAAGCCGCGCTACCACGCGGCAGCGGCGCTCGCATCCAACGGGCTCGTCTCGCTCGCAGCCGTGGCGGCCTCGTTGTTTCCGGCTGCCGATCCGCTGAAAGCACTCTGGCCGTTGCTAAGAGGCGCCCTGGGGAACCTAAAATCCGCAGGATTGCCCGCCGCCCTAACAGGCCCTGTTGAACGTGGTGACCTGGAGACGATTCAACTGCACCTGGATGCCATGAGAGATTTTCCCACGGCGTTGCGTGTTTATTGCGCACTCGGGGAAGCCACGGTCGGCTTGGCCTTCGCAAAAGGCAGTCTGACGGCGGACGAGCGTGAAACGCTTTTTCGGCTGTTTCGCAGCGCCTCGGCGGACCAACCGCGAACCACAAAGATCGACACGGACCGTGGTGAGGAGGCGTGAATATGGAACAGAAAACGACGGTGCAAACACTGCTGAAGATGAAGAAGGCTGGCAAACGGATCGCCATGATGACAGCGTATGACTATCCCACCGCCCGTCTGTTGGACGAGGCGGGATTGCACGTCCTGCTTGTCGGCGATTCCCTGGGCATGGTGGTTCAAGGCCATACAACCACCGTCACGGTCACCCTCGACGACATCGTCTACCACACGAAAATGGTATCCCGGGGGGCGCAGCGAGCGCTTGTCGTTGCGGACATGCCCTTTTTGACGGCTCACTTGTCAGAGACTGAGGTGATTCGCGCAGCAGGCCGGTTGATGCAGGACGGCGGTGCTCACGCCGTCAAGATAGAGGGCGGAAGCCATCTGGCTCCCGTCGTGAACCGGTTGGTTGAGGCTGGCATTCCGGTGATGGGCCATCTTGGCCTGATGCCGCAATCGGTGCACGCCATCGGCGGGTTCACTGTGCAAGGCCGCACGCGCGAGTCAGCACAGCGCATGCTGGCGGACGCCATCGCACTGCAGGAGGCCGGAGCGTTCGCCGTCGTCCTGGAGATGGTGCCCGCTGAGGTGGCGGGGTACATCACGAAGCGCTTGCGCATCCCCACCATCGGAATCGGAGCCGGCCCGCAATGCGACGGTCAGGTGTTGGTGTTTCACGACATGGCCGGATTCACCGATGGCTACATACCGAAACACAACAAGCGCTATGCGAACCTTGCGGAAACCATTCTCTCTGCAGCTAGATCTTACGTGGAAGAGGTCACTTCCGGAGCGTTTCCGGGAGAAGCGCAGACTGTGCACCTGAAACCGGAGGAATGGAAAGACCTCGAACCATTGTTTGCAGACCATACGCTGGAAACCAAACGGAGGTGAGAACTGGATGAGGCGAATCGATTCCATTGTCGAGTTGCGCGGTGTCATTCGGGCTGCGAAACAATCCGGAAAGACCGTGGGCTTTGTCCCGACGATGGGTTATCTACATGAAGGCCACTTGAGCCTGGTCGACGCGGCTCGCCGGGACAACGACTTGGTGGTGGTGAGCATCTTTGTCAACCCGTTGCAGTTCGGGCCGAACGAGGACCTCGACCGTTATCCGCGCGATCTCGATCGCGATTCCTCCCTGCTGGAGCAGCGCGGGTGTGACGTGCTGTTCGCTCCGTCCGTAGAGGAGATGTACCCGCGTCCCATGGAGACGATGGTGGAGGTGACGGATCTCGGACGCCGGTTGTGCGGCAAGACACGGCTAACCCATTTCCGCGGCGTGGCAACGGTCGTCAGCAAGTTATTCCACATTGTCACACCGGACCGGGCGTACTTTGGCCGCAAGGATGGCCAGCAGGTCGCGGTGATTCGGCGCATGGTGCAAGACCTCAACTTCCCCGTCGAGATCGTCGATGTGCCAACCGTACGGGAGCCGGACGGATTGGCCATGAGTTCGCGCAACCTCTACCTCACCCCCGAGGAACGCCCGCACGCGACGGTGTTGTACAGGGCGCTGCAGCATGCCAAAGAGCGCATTCTCGCAGGTGAGCGGGACGGCCGCACCCTTGCGAACTTCGTGGGTGAGATCGTTGCGTCAGAACCTATGGTGAAGCTCGATTACGCCGAGACCGTGTACCTTGACGATTTAAAGCCGGCGGACGTTCTCGAAGGCCGTGTGATGATTGCCGTCGCAGCGTATGTCGGCAAAGCACGGCTGATCGACAATCTTCAGTTGATCATCGAGGGTGGTACCGTCCGAGAAATCTGATCTTTAAAAGGTCCGGCAGCACTCCAGTCTGTCAAGGATGCGCGGCACTGGCAGTGATGAGGGTCCGGGGAGGGTGCTGTAGTTGTCTGGGCAGAGTTGCTTAACCGGTGGTGCAGCGCGTAGCCGACTTTCGGACCAACGGGCTGGGTGCGGCGTGAATTCATCAAGGCGTCAAACGTTGAAGTGTTATATCGCCGACCGTCCATAACCTTTCTGCCCCCATCTTCCGGCGCGGGGTTTCGTTCACTGCAAAATCCCTGTCCGCCCCGCCAACGGCTGGTGTCGCGGGGCGGTCTCATGCCCCACTAACCGTCGTCAGGAATTTTCATACCACTGCAACGTCATGCAAGACAAACCAGCCATTGAGTATTGACTTGGCTCGTATCGCACATACAACAGAACATATGTTCGGTATGTGCGAGGTGCCATCCATGTCTCGTTTACTCCGCCGTTCCATCGAGATTCTGGAGTTTGCGTCAGACGAGTTTACGCCGCGCGTGTTCCGGGATCGTGGCGTGATTCGTGTAATTGCGGATCTCATCGACCGCTGGGCTGAATCCGGAGACTGGCTGAACGGAGACCGAGACAGGTGGGTGTTTCGCGTCCTCACCGAAGACATGGGCGTTTTTGACCTCAAGTTTGACAGCACCCTTGTCAGGACAAGGGTTTGTGGGTGCAAGTTTGCACTACACCAACATCCCCATCGGTTGATGGGGATGGCGCTTCACCGGCTCAAGTCCGTTCAGTTGTCCTCGGAGTTCTCATTCTCTGGAGATGGTGTGCCTTCGGGGCTCGATGCGTTTTTCTTGGCGACCCGCTTTTCTTTCGTGACGTCTATCATCTTGCTGGGCTTCGGGATGTTCAACCGCCCCATCACGTCGGCCACGATGGCAGGCGCTGGCGGTACAATCAGAAACGTCTTCTCGAGGAATACCACAGGTTGTCCTGTATCGATGAGAACTGCCTCAGGTCTTGGTGTTGCTCCCGAATCTGCTGACTGACAACCCGTCCACGTTTGTGGTACCCCACAATGTACGGAAATCCGGCTTCCTTAAGAAGCTCAATGTTCTTCTGGGTCACCATTCCCCGGTCACCGACGAACACGCACTGTTCCACGGAGAACTCCTGTTTCAGGCGTTCGAGAATCTGCGGCACGGTCTGCTTGTCGGCGGTGTTGCCCGGGAACACCTCATGCGTGACGGGGAGCCCGTCCGGGGTCACCAACAGCCCCAACTCCACCTGTTCCAGGTCAGGACGGTGCGTGCGGGAGTAGCCATGGGCGGCAATCGGGCAATGGAGGCCGGTCACCGGCATCGTCACGCCTCGCGTGGTCATGTGTGGTTACGTGTTGAGCGCCGTGTTGTCCGCCCTGGCGGGTATGCTGATATCCGCCTACATCGGAGTGGCGTCGATTGGCGTCGGGGACCTCTACACGTTGAATTCCGTCGCCGCGTCCGTCATTGGCGGCACCCCGTTCACCTGCGGCACCGGGGGCTTGGCCGGGACGTTTGCCGGCGTGTTGATCATGCAGTGCCTACAGAGTCTGCTCACGATGTAGAACGTGTCGAGTGCTGGCCAGTTCATCAGGCAAGGCGTGGTGATTGTGGTGATGGCGGCCATCAATCAATGGCGGTTGAAACACACCCGGTAACCCGATGAGCGCGGGATCACCGCGGGGCTGGCCCGCGCCAGTTCACGGGTCATTCGGATGTGTGCACAGAATTTAGCGATTCAATTTGTTCACCGATCCATATCCGCGGGAAAAGACAGGTTTCTATAATGAATCCGAAAATCCATTCCCGTCGCGTAGAGGGCGCCGGCAGGCGGCCCCATGTGCTTGGTGAGGGGGTCGGAGATGTTCACGTACGTCGTGCGCCGGCTGTTAGGGACGATTCCTGCCCTGGCCGGCGTCGTGGTGATCACGTTCATCGTGTCGCGGGTGTTGCCAGGCGACCCAGCGGTGATGATTGCCGGGGAGCAGGCCACCCCGGACGTGATTAACAAAATCCGCGTCGAGTTGGGGATGGACAAGCCGCTGTACGTCCAGTTTTGGCGGTATCTCGTGCAATTGCTGCACGGCAATCTTGGTTTTGCCTGGCACACCGGACATCCGGTCGCGTCGGACTTTGCGGTTCGCTTCCCCGCCACGCTGGAACTCACATTGGCGAGCATTTTCATCGCGGTTTTGGTGTCGATCCCGGTGGGCGTGTACGCGGCCACGAAAAAGGAGTCCATCTTTGATCACCTGACTCGGGTGTTTTCCCTCGTGGGTGCTTGTACCCCGATTTTTTGGCTTGGCTTGATATTGATTTACATATTTTACGCCAAGTTGGGTTGGGCGCCGGCGCCTTTGGGCCGCATCAGTCAGAGTGTGAATCCTCCCACCCACATCACCGGTTTGTATGTGTTGGACAGCCTGTTGAGCGGGGACATGGTGGCGCTCAAGTCATCCCTGGGTCACTTGTTGTTGCCGGCCCTCTGTTTGAGCACCAGCACGATGGCAATTGCTTCTAGGATGATGCGTGCGAGCATGTTGGAGGTCCTCTCCCAGGATTACATGCGCACCGCCAGGGCGAAGGGGCTGCCCGAACGGCAGGTCGTCTACAAGCACGGGCTCAAAAATGCGGTCATCCCGACCTTGACGATTTTGGGTCTGCAGTTCGGTTACCTGCTCGGCGGCGCGGTGATCACGGAGACCATTTTTGCTTGGCCGGGCATCGGCAGTTACATCACGCAGTCTATTTTGGCGACCGATTACAATCCCATTCAAGCATTTACGCTCATCAGCGCCGTGATCTTCAGCCTGGTGAATCTCGGCGTCGAGCTGGTCTGGGCGATGATTGACCCACGCATCCGCCTGCAGTGATTTGTCCCATCCCGACGCTTGCGGAGGAGGGTGCCGATCCGATGAATGCCTCATTACAGATACAGCACGCCCGCCCGGTGGTTCGCTGGCGGCGCCACCCGGTGGTCAAGGTGTTGCGCAATCCGGTGACCATGCTCGGACTGCTGCTGGTGGTGGTGTGGTTGTTCTGCGGCGTGTTCGCGCCGCTTGTGGCACCATACAACCCTGACCAGCCTAACGTCAGCGCGGCCCTGCAAGCACCGGGGATTCACCACCTGTTCGGGACGGACAACTACGGCCGGGACGTGTTCAGCCGGGTGGTCTACGGCGCACGCATCTCCATACCGACCAGCTTGGTCGCCGTCGCCATTTCCTTTGGCATCGGCGTGCCCTTGGGCGCCGTCGCAGGGTACTACGGCGGCACCGTGAGTGCCGTCATCATGCGCGGCATGGACATGCTGTTGGCCTTTCCGTCGCTGGTGCTCGCCATGGCCATCGCCGCCGCGATGGGACCGGGGCTGCGTAGCGCGATGATTGCGGTGGGCATCGTCGGGGTTCCCGAGTATGCACGGTTGATGTACGGACAGACCATGTCGTTACGTTCCAGGGAGTTTGTGGAGGCCAGTGCGACGTTCGGATCGACCAACCGGGCGATTGTGATGAAACACATCCTGCCCAACGCCTTGGCCCCCCTGATTGTGAACGCCACGATTGGCCTTGGGTTTGCCATCCTCACCGCCGCGAGTCTGAGTTTTCTCGGGCTCGGTGTGCAACCGCCCACCGCCGAGTGGGGGGACATGATTTCCGAAGGCAGCCAGTACATCGTCACGGGGGATTGGTGGATGGTGACGTTTCCCGGATTAGCCATCGCCACCTCAACTTTGGGGTTCAATTTGCTGGGGGACGGGCTCCGCGACATCCTGGACCCGCGCCAGTCCAGCGAATGACCATAGAAAATCCGACGCTTGGCGGATAAGGGGGATGTCTATGCAAAAGGTTAAGTTCATCGCCGGCGCACTCTCCGCTCTGATGGTTCTGGCGGCCGTGGGATGCGCGCCAAACGCGAACGAAAAATCGGCGAATACGCCCCCAGGTACGAGCGCCCCAACAGGGACCAGCGATCAAACCCTGACCATCGCGTACTCCGATGGTGGGCAAACGCTCGATCCGGCGGAAGCCAATGATCTGACGTCCGACACGTTGGTCCTGGCGACGTACGACCAATTGGTCACGTACGGGACCCAGACGGTGGATGGGCGGCAGATTGCCAAGACGGACGAGATTAAGCCGATGCTTGCTAAGTCTTGGGATGTGTCACCGGACAACCTGACATACACGTTTCATCTACGGGAGGATGCGAAATTCCAAGACGGGAATCCGGTGACGGCGGACGCTGTCCAGTTCTCCCTGGACCACGTCAAGAATTCGAAGGTTGGCAGCTTCCTGTATGGCCTGATGAACATCAAGTCGGTCACGGTGAAGGACCCGCACACGGTGGAAATCCAACTGAACAAGCCGAACCATCTGTTCTTGCAGATGCTCGCCATGTACACGTTTTCCATTCTGGATCCGTCGGTGGTCAAGGCTCACGGTGGGGACTACCTGAAAGACCACACGGCGGGTTCGGGGCCGTTCCAGCTGGATAAGTGGGACCCCGCCACGGAAGCGGACTTCACGGCTAACGCCAGCTACTGGGGGGGCGCGCCGAAGCTGGGTCATGTGGTGTTGAAGTTTATCCCGGACGCCTCCAACCGGACGATGCTGGTGAGCAAAGGCGGCGTGGACATGGCGATTGAAATCCCGCCGCAGGACGTGGACACGCTCAAGTCCAACCCCAACCTGTTGGTACGTTCAGATCCGAGTAACCGCATCCTGTATTTTGCAATGAATTGCAATGTCAAACCATTCAATGACCCGCGCGTGCGCCAGGCGATTGCATACGCCGTCCCGTACGATCAGCTCGTCCAGGATGTCATGCATGGACAAGCCAACAAGATGACTAGCGCCGTCCCGCACAACATGCCGGGGCACACGGATGACGGCTACGTGTACAGCCACGACTTGGCGAAGGCGAAGGAGCTGCTCAAAGAGGCGGGGTATCCGAACGGGTTCACCTTCACCTTGACGCTGGGCTCCGGCTTCCAGGACTGGAAGGACGACGCCGTGTTGATGCAGGCGGAGCTGAAGAAAATCGGTGTGACGATGAACATCCAGAACGTGGCCCGCGCCCAATTCCTTGAGATGCAAAAGCAAAAGAATTTGACCGCGTTCATCTCCAAGTGGACTTCGTTCGTCAACGACCCGGGTTATCACCTGGGATTCCTGCTGTACAGCAAAGGGTCTGCGGACTACAACAACTATGTGGGGTCTGCTGAACGAGTCTTTCTGCGAGATTCGACGGCACTTGGTTTGTATGCTGTTGTATGGCGTCTTGGCCTGCCGCCAAACGTCACGCGAGC
>NZ_FPBV01000007.1 GCF_900116805.1 Paenalicyclobacillus macrosporangiidus
AGCTTCACCTGCTTTTTCAGCTCCGCGTTTTCCCGCTCCAACGCTTCGTAGCGTTCCTGCAGGGATTCCGGTTGGTTGGTGGTCACCGTCGTCGTGTTCATCATGCAAAAGGACTTCGACGCAGCCGCCGAAATCCCTTGTTAGAAAGGCATCTTTTGCGATTTTCCCCGTCACACCACTCTCTTGGCTGAGACCTGCGGGTGGGCCTTCTGCTGGGTGAGTGACAGCCCGTCCAGCAGCCAGTTCAGTTCCCGTCGGCCAATGACGACGGTCTTGCCGGCACTGGTGTCAGGCCATTGAAACCGTCCACGCTCCAGGCGTCGGTAATACAGCCAGAAGCCGTTGTACTCCCAGTACAGGATTTTCAGCTTGTCCCGCTTCCGGCTACAAAAGACGAAAATGCACGGAGAAAACGGATCCAGCTCGAAAGACTCCTGAACCAAGGCTGCCAAGCCGTCGATGGATTTGCGCATGTCCGTGCTGCCGCATGCCAGGTACACACGCAGTTCCGGTCCGGTACCGATGTTCAGCATAGGCCGGACAACGTGCGTACCACATCGCGCAGCAGTTCAGTGTCGTAACCGGGTGTGACCTCGATGATGGCCGGGCCCACACGGACGGACAGCGGTTTGTCCACCTCTCCGGTCGGTTCCTGGACATGAATGGGGACAAAACGAGGCTGCGGCTCGACCTGCTCCGCCTTGAACTTGCCCACCCAATACCACAGCTGGTGCTCCTTGATCTGGTGGACAGCACACCATGCGGCGCCCGTTTGTCCGCTGGCCCGGAAGTCGGCCACGCGGGCGCGCCAAAGCTCACGAAGCTCTTCCAACTCCGCTTTCGTCACGATGATCCCTCCATGATTGGGTTCTGGGGGAATCATCTCGCAGACCAAGGCTTGGCGCTAGGTGTGGACTATTTGACGCTTACGTCGCAAGCATGCGCCGAACGTATGACCGATTCGAAGTCGCGCAGGTTTTGGTTTACAATGGGCGACGGTTGGCTCATGTTTTGGCACATGATTGGTCCATCTTATTGACCCATCTGTTCCGTCATTGAGCGGGTCGCTCGTGACAGGCAGTCCGGAGTCTGGCGAGTCTGATGTGGGACGCACGCGTGAGAGGTAGGCGCACGGGTGGGAGGGACGCGTGCGAGGCACGACGGAGCCAGCATGGGGACGAATTTCTCGTGATACAGGACAGAGCGGCACAGGAGGCACGGCGATGGTCGAAATCGAGGTCGGGCCGATGGAGGCAGGGAAGAAGGTCCACCGGTGGATGCGGCAATTGTTGCCCGGTATCCCCCTATCCGGGATCCACAAGATGATCCGGACAGGGCGCGTGAAGCGAAACGGGAAGCGCGTGAAGCCGGACGATGTTCTCACCGAGGGTGATGTCGTCCGCCTCTACATGGCAGAGGAGGACTTTTCACAGGTGAGCAAGCCGGTGCGGAAATACCAGGGCGTTCCTACGGACATCGAGATTGTGTACGAGGATGACGACCTGATTGCGGTCAACAAGCCGGCAGGGTTGTTGACCCACGGGGCGCCCGGGGAGCACAAGGACACCCTGGCCAACCGCGTGGCGGCACATCTGTACGCGCGGGGCGATCTCGATGCCCGGCGTTTCGTCCCTGCGCCCGCACATCGGCTGGACCGCAACACAAGCGGACTGGTTCTGTTCGCCAAACATGGGGAGGCGGCGCGAAAGATTGCCGCCGACCTCCAGGAGCACCGCATTCGGAAATGGTATGTGGCCATCGTGCGCGGCGTTGTTCCGCCGGAGGGACAGGTCGTGGCCCGACTGGAACGGGAGGAGCGCCGGAATCGCACCTTTGTGCTGGAACAATCTCCGGAACAGGGGAAGGACGCGATCACGCGGTTCCGGCGGCTGGCACAGGCTCATCAGACCAGCGTGGTGTGCGTGGAGTTGGTCACCGGTCGGACCCACCAGATTCGGGCCCACTTCGCCCACCTGGGATATCCGCTGTGGGGAGACGTGAAATACGGTGGTGCCAGACCCGTTGCCGGCCCCCCTGCAGTTTCCACGAGGCACGCGAACCGGGAACCGCATCGGGATCCGAATCTCGAACCGCATCAATGGCTGCACGCCGGTTGGCTCCAATTGGCGGACGGGCGCCTATTGCACGCCCCTTTGCCGGAATCGTTCCGCCGGATGTTGCACCGGCTCGGTTACAGTTCTCACGAGGTGATGGACCTGGATCGAGCAGTGCCATGGCCTACATAAGACGGAAGGCGCCATCCCCCGCCGGGGCGGGGTGAAGCGCCGAGGGTCCCGTAGTCAGCCGGAACGCTATGAGCTGTTGGCTCCACCGGGCTCAACCCCATTTAGCCGTCCTCAACCGTCCTCAACCCGGTTCAGACGGGTTCAGACCGGCCCAACCTGGTGTAATCGGGCTAAACCTGGCTCAACCGGACACCAAGGGCGGCATCACGTGCGCGCGAAATGCGTCCGGGACGCGCACGGGTTTGCGGGTGCCGGGATCGACGGTGACGACGACGAACTCGGCGTCCAGGACGAGTTCGTCTCGCTGATTCGTGATCCACTGACCCATGCGCATACTGGTGTTGCCGACGGATGTCAGCCGTGTTCGGACCCGCAGCCGGTCGTTCTGGAAGGCTTCCCGGCGATAGTTCGCGCTGACATGCGCGACCACGGTCACGACTCCGAGCCTGCGCAGGGTTTCATAGTCGAATCCGCACCGTTCGTACCAATCCTCGCGGCCCCACTCCAGATATTCGAGAAACTTTGCATTGTTGACGTGGCCATTGACGTCGATCTCGGTGGACCGGACAATCAACTCCAGTTCTGACTCCACGCCATGCGCCTCCGGCGCCACGCCTTGTCTCTCCGGCGGCATGCCTGTGCCATCCGTCGTTCCTGGCTGCGCCGTCGCCCCTGATCTCTTCGTCACATTTGATGGCTCCATCGCATCCGACCGCATGGTTTAACATCGCACCTCCAACGTCTTCATGCACACCTGTGGTGGACACCGGTTCCAGCATATCATGGACACACGGGGAATCACACGGACGCGGGAAATCACACGCGCCCTGTCCGGCGCACAGGATTTTTCTCACGTTTCTCACGCGGGATTGAATGAGACACGCTTCGGCCGACATACGTGTAAACCGAGGCGTTCGCGAAGGGTGCGCGCGGCCCAATCTGTCGGAGCGCTTCGGTGGTGCGTTGCAGGTAAACGCTTACTGGCTGTACTATCATCTGGCGGACGACGAGCACGCCTACCAAGAAGGTCCTTTTTCGTCATTCGCGGAGGCAAGGAGGGTCGCACACGAGGCCGATCAGGATCTGTACCCAGTGGACATCTGGATCCAAACCGGCTTCGAGACGGTGTGGAGACAGACGCGACGAACTACAACGCGTGCCATCTTTGGTTGACTGGCGGTTCAGAGACAAGACGCAAGGATCCCTTCCGAAGGCGGACCCACAGGTCCGCCCTTGTTCGTGCCTTGCGTGCGGGACCGGCGGGTCACTGGCGGGTCACACGTGGGTCACCGGGATATGGCAATTGGCAATCGCCGGCCCACTGGGTACGGACGGGCAGGAATAGCCATCCTCCGACGGGGACAGGGTAACAAGGGGAGCACCGGGCCGTGTGTTCCGTGTGGCGAACAGGACCCGTACACCTGTCCCGGGGGGTTGGGCGATGAACAAACGACGGTTCTTCGTGATGGTGTGTGCCCTCTTGGCGATGGTCGCCGGTTGGGCTCCGGACAGTCTGGTGAGTGCCGCAGAGCGCAAGACGCAGGAGGAGCTGTTGCCCATCTACCGGAAGGCGGCCGCAGACACCGGGGTCAGCTGGACGTTGCTGGCGGCGGTGGATCGATACGCCGAGCTGATGAAGACGAAAGGTGACCTGGAGCGCCATCCGTTTTACGGGTTCGCCTTCGAGCCCGCCGCGTGGGCAGGCATCGACAATCCCAACTGGCTCGACATCGATCCGACGACCATCAGCCTGTTTCATGGGCTCGGCCGTGACGGAAACGGGGACGGGATGGCGTTGCCTTGGGATCCGCAGGATCGTATCCCTGTCCTTGCCGAGTGGCTGGACGAGTTGTCCGGCGAAGACGATGGGGAGGTGGCCATCTGGGATCTGTTCCAGGACCCGGTGGCCATGGACCGCATCGCGGCCTTTCAGACGTTATTCGACAGGTACGGCTTGAATCCCAAAGGCCACTGCTTTCCCGTGTGGAAACGAGCCGACTACGCGGTCAAGCACAACTTCGGAGCCGGCAGGAGCTGGGGCGGACGGCGGATTCACGAGGGTGTCGACATCTTCGCACCATCCGGCACACCCGTGTTGGCCTGCAGTTACGGTTACGTGGAACTGATGGGTTGGAACCGGTATGGCGGTTGGCGGATCGGGATCCGCGACGTCAACAACATGTATTATTACTATGCACACCTGTCCAGCTACGCCAAGGGGTTGAAGCGAGGCGACGTGGTGGAACCGGGCCAAGTCATCGGGTACGTGGGCCGCAGCGGGTACGGTCCACCGGGAACCAGTGGGAAATTTCCGCCGCATCTGCACTTCGGCGTCTACCGGGACACGGGACGGGGGGAGTGGGCCATCAACCCGTCCAGCCTGTTGACGCAATGGCAGACATTGCCGCAGCCGGCACGCCCGGGTCCGTCCAAGTGACCCGGGGCATGTCATTCAATGAATCCGTTTCAGGGTGTCGCACAGTTTTCTGGCTTGTTGCGCTGCCGCCCGTTCCTTCAATCCCAGCGCACGAAGATCCTCATCAAATGCGCGCCGACCGTCCAGTTGGGCGCCGACCAGCTCGTGCACGGCACGCCTGGATTGAATCAGCTCCTGAACCAGGTGGTACGCATGTTGCAGGTGGGGTCGATCACCGTCGTCGGCACTGCGAACCCTGCTGTCGAGCCCCTGTGCCAGGCGCTCCAGCTTCGTCAACGCTTGTCCGTTGACGGTGTGCAACCGTTTGAGGGCGCCCGCCTCGGGCGTCTCAAAACCGTACCATGTCTGTGACAGGTTTGCGCCTTCCTGCTCCAACGCCCAGACGTCCTGTGCCAACCGAAGAAGCGCGTCCGCAGTTTCCACCACCGTCTTCCTCCTCTCCGGCATACGAACAGGTGCGTGCGTTATCCTAACCCCAACCCATCGTTCTATTCATGAACGCAGTCTCCGCGGCGAGGTTGGGTTGACGCCAGGCATGAGAATTGCGGATACTGGGATGTGGCCCCTGCGAGGACGACCCATCGGAGACGAGCCATCGGAAGGGAGGAGAGAGGCTGGATGGATCCCAAACCGTGCCGCATGTCGCGTACCGTCATGACCGATTTGGTGCTGCCGCCTGACACCAACAATCACGGGACCATCTTCGGCGGCAACGTGATGCGGTACATCGATAAGATCGCCAGCATCGCCTGCATGCGCCATGCGCGCAAGCCGGTGGTCACCGCGTCCAGCGACAGTCTTGATTTTCTGGAACCGATCCGCGTGGGGGAAGCGGTGCGCCTTGAGGCGTTCGTCACCTGGACCCACAAAACCTCCATGGAGGTGTTCGTCCGGGTCGAATCTGAAAACCTGATGACCGGTGAGGTGAAGACCACCGCCCGGGCCTATTTGACCTTTGTCGCCATCGGGCCTGACGGGCGGCCGACCGAAGTGCCCCCCGTGTATCCCGAGACCGACGAGGAGCGTCACCACTACGAAACCGCGCCCGCGCGGTACGAACTGCGCCGGCAGCGAAAACTTGTGCAGAGAACAAAGAGGGATCCGAATGAGTGAACTGTTGGTCGAAGTCGTCCGCGGTCCGCTGGTGGAGAGCCGTCATCTGGGGGACATCGCGGTGGTGGACACCGAGGGACGCGTCCTCTGGTCCGCAGGCAATCCGCACCGGGTGACGTACGCCCGCTCGTCAGCGAAACCATTGCAGGCGCTGCCGTTGGTCGAGAGCGGCGCGGCGGACGCGTTTGGAATGAGTGACGAGGAGATTGCGCTCGCCTGCGCTTCCCACAGCGGCGAGGAGGCGCACACAGAGCGCGTGCTGGCATTTTTGCAGCGGATTGGCATCCATTCCAGCCATCTCCGGTGTGGCGCCCATCCCCCGTATCACGCGCCGTCGTACGAGCGGCTGCTTCGCAGCGGCGCGTCGCCGGAGGCCATCCACAACAACTGTTCCGGCAAGCACGCCGGTATGCTGGCGCTCGCTAAATTTCTCGGAGCCGATCTCGATACATACCTGGAGCCGGATCATCCGGTGCAACGCCTCATTCTGCAAGCGGTCGCGGAGGTCACCGGCGTCCCGGAGGAAGACATCGTGCTCGGTACGGACGGGTGCGGGGTTCCCGTGTTCGGACTGCCCCAGGATCGCCTCGCCCGCGCGTATGCCCACTTCAGCGCACCGTCTGCAACGGTCCTCGGGACCCGCCGGGCGGCCGCTATGGAGCGGATCGCCCGGGCGATGGTGTCCCATCCGCACCTGGTGGCGGGGACAGAGCGGTTTTGTACTGATCTGATGTGCGCCGGCCAGGGTACCGTGCTCGGCAAGGCCGGAGCGGAAGGGGTGTACTGCGCAGGCGTGATGGGGAAAGGCATCGGACTGTGCGTAAAGGTGGACGACGGGAACGCACGCGCCGCGTATCCTGCCGTGGTGGAGACCCTGGCGCAGGCCGGGCTCGTCCCCGAAGCGGTGGTGTCGAAGCTCCAGGCCTTTCGCCGGCCGCAGCTGCGCAATCATGCCGGGACCTGGGTCGGCGAGATCCGGCCTGCGTTCCAATTGTCGAAGCACTGAACCATGACTGAGCAAACACGCCTGACGGGCCTGGTTTCGGCCGCGGGCGCTTGGGAGTGGAATGTTATGACGTATCGCGCCGCTGCCGCGGCTGTCCCGTCCATGTCCGGAACGTCTGCCGGGCTGGCGAACTCCGCTTGGGCCCGATGGTGCCTCTATCTGTGGATGCTGTTCCCTGTGGTCGATTTCGCCTTGCGCCAACCCGTCGTCCATGTCCTGGGGCTCCTCTGGGACAAGGTCGTGTTGGTGGTGCTCGCCATCCTCGCGCTGGGACGGTTCATCGCCGGGCACCGGCCGCAGTGGTTTCCCTGGCAGCGGTACGCCGGTTGGTTCATCCTCTTCGGCATGGGCCTCATGTTCGCCGGACTGGTGCAACCGGTGGTTGCGGTCCAGGGGTATCGGATCGACGTGTACTACATCCTGTACACGTTCTTGTTCCCGTTCCTGATTGCCCCCGAGGATGTGCCCAGGCTGCTCCACCTGGGCGCCTTGGTGGCCATGCTCGTGGGCATTCACGGAGTCATTCAGTACCTGCTGCCGGTCCCGATCCCCGGCGGCTGGGTGGATGCGAGTGAGCATGTGCGCACCAGGGTGTTCAGCGTGTTGCAGAGCCCGAACGAACTCGGGGCGTATATGGCGCTGTCGACGCCGTTGATGTTCGGGTTGGCGTTGGCGGAGCGCGATCGCTGGCGCCGGTGGCTGTACGCCGCCGGGACGCCGCTGTGCATGGCGACGTTGCTGTTCACCTCCACCCGCGGCGCGTGGGTGGCGTTGGCGGTGGCCGTCGTCATCATGGCCGTTCGCTTCGAACGCCGGCTGTTGCTGGTCCTCGTGGTCGTCGCGGCCGTCGCGGTGTTTTTGCCGCCGATCCATCACCGGATCTCCGAACTGCTGTCGCCCGTTTACTGGATCAAGTCCTCGGAAAGCGGGCGTGTCTTCAAATGGATCACCGCCTACGACCGCATGAGCACCAATCCGCTGTTCGGCGTCGGCGTCGGAAACTTCGGCGGCGCCGTCAGTTCGCTCTACAAAGGCGGCATCTACTCGGACAACTACTACGCCAAGACGCTGGCGGAGACGGGCCTGGTCGGATTGACGCTGTTTGCGGCGATGCATCTGCAGTTGATGCGGGATCTGTTCCGGGGTCCCCTGCGGTTCGTCCGCGGCCGGGATCGGTATGTCGTCATTGGCGGAGTGACGGGGCTCATCGCCGTGCTCATCCACAACGGGATGGAGAATGTGTTTGAATTCGCACCGATGGCCGTGGCTTATTTCACGTATGCCATGCTGCTGCTCATCTGGGGATCGGCGTGGCGGGAACGGGAGGAGGTGCCCGATGCAGCGCCTGAGGCGTAATGTGTCCGTCCTCCTGTATGTGGCGTGGGCGGTGTTCGTGAACCTGTGCAACGTTTGGCTCATTCGGCCGCTCGCCTTGGACGGTTCCGTCTACGGCGTCCTGGCCGTCATGGCGATCGCCCTGGTCTGGTGGACCAGCATCCCGCCCGCAGCACGGCGCCGCTGGGTGACCTTCACCCTGTTCGCCCTGTTGGCCGGACAGGGATTGAGCCGCCTCGCGGCGAAGCCGCTCATCACCGCGGCCGCCATCGGGCTGGTCATGGTCCTGGGCCTGTTCGTCCTGGCGTGGTGGTTCGGACGCGTACGTCCCTGGCCGCTCGCCTTGAGCGCCGTCGTCCTGGCGCTGGCGAACGCCTGGCTGCCGCTTGACCAATGGACGTTCCTCACCCACTTCCGCGTGACGTATCACACGCGGGTCGGATTCGATCCCGCGGATCTGCCCGCCCTCCCGCTGGAGGTGGTGGACACCGGGCAGGGGCAATCGTTGATCACGCTGGCCAATGTGCCTGAGACGCAACAGGAGATCCAGCGGGAGGCGTTGCAAGCCACGGACAGTCCCGGAGCGCTCGGGGAGATGTTGCGCGACTTCGGCCATCGGTATCAATTCGTGGAACTCGCGCCCGCAGCGCACGGATTTCACCTCGTCCCGGCGTCTCCCGAGGACCTGGCGCGGTTGGACATCACGCCCTTCATCGCGCCGTTTTTCCCGTTCGTCCGCGCGGACTGGATCCTCGACGGAGACCGGGTGTTGCAGTACATGGCTCCTGCTGCGGAAGTGCACGACCTGACCCGCATGTCGTTGACACCGGCGGATCTCGGTGCCGCGGTGACGGGGCTCGGCAATGCCGTGCAAACCGAGGAAACGCACAACTGGGGGCAGGTCCTGGCCAGGCTCGGCGTGACGCCCGATGCCGGATTCACGATTGAGGATGGCTTCCTGCGGGGCACGTGGCAGGGGAAGGCGGTCCGCGTGCCGGTGGCGGGCAGCGTGATCGCGGGACAAGGGTCCTTCACCGCCCCTGGGGCGCACGAGCTCCTGGTGCAAGGCGTGAATCTCCTGCAGGTCGTCTCGCTTGACAGTGGCCGCGTGGTGAGCACCTATCACGGCGATCCGCAACATCCGCTCCCGAATGATGTGGTCGTCGGCCCCATCGACAACAGCGGGCGCGATGTGGTGTTCGTCAACGGGCAGCCGGCTTCCATCCTGGGGCTGGTGGACGGGGCGTGGAAGACGCTGTACACGGCCCCCAACGATGCGTTGCGGTTTGAAGGCGCGGTCCGGTGCCCGGGAGACAGCGTGCCGGAGATCTTGACGGACGACCCGAGTTGGTTGCGGAACAGCCCGGTGCGCTATTTCAGTTCGTACACCTACCGGAACGGTGCGCTGGTGCGCAACTGGCGAGTGTTTCAGACCAATGTGGTGAACGTCCGCACCATCCAGTTCACGCCGCAGGAAGCGCCGCAGCTCGTCCTGACCCTGTACGGCTCGGGCCATATCTTCGTGCTGAGCCGCCATCACCTGCCGGTGGTCCCGGTCACGAGCGCCGTCCTGGCGGTCGTCATGGCAGCGGGCTGGGTGGTCCGAATCCGCAGAAAGGGGGAGACGATCCGTGAGCCGGAAACGCAGGCATGAGCGGCGGGGCGCGCTGGCGTGGGGGGCGGCCGGAGTCGCAGGGTGGCTGTTGGCCGGTTGCGGCCCTGCGGTACAACCCAGCGACAAGCCGGATACCGGCCAGGGGGTCCCCCAACCCCAGGCGGCGTGGGTCACCGTGCTGGCCGCGGCCGAAGCCGGACAACGGGCGCATCAGTACATGATCAAGGTGGACGTCCAGTCTCAGCAGGGCTCGCTTCACAGCACGTTCTCGGCGTATGGCGCCATCAACCGGCCGGATCGCGTCTCCATCGACCTCCTGGACCAGGGGACGGACCTGTACTTTTACCAGCAGGGCCAATCTGCCTACTACCGCCAGGACGGACAATGGTCACCGGCACCCGCCCTGACGGACACGGACGCGTACCAGGGGTATGTCCGGGCCATTCAAAACGGAATGCAGCAAAAGGCCCCGCTCATCCAGTTGCCGAAGGTGTACGTGAACGACGAATACTGTGACGTGTATCAGGCGACCCTGTCCGGCCAAAGCTTGTGGCCGGGCGGGGTGTCCGCGGGGGACGCAGATTTGGTTTGGCCGGTGCAATCCGGCCAGATGGGCGACGTGCGGTATACGTTTTACGTCGGACAACGCGATCACCTGTTGCGCCGGGTCGACATGGAATCGGTGAGCACCGTCCGCGAGATCGGGACGGTCCAGGTGGACGCCACCACCGTCTTTTTCGACATCGATCAGCCGGCGGCCCAGATCACCCTGCCGAAAGATCTGGTCAAGCAGTTGGAAAACGTCAACTGAACGGCAGGCCGGACAGAGGGAAGGCGGCCCCCGGTACGGGGGCCTTTTTCATGCGGTGCCCCCGGGACAAGCGCTGGACAAACGAATCTACACATCATAAAATTTATGTCGGCTAAAGCATTGCAGTGGCTCAGAAGAGGGGTGTTCGCGTGGGACTGCGGCGCATCATCGTATTGAACGTCGTGGCGTTGCTGGTGATCCTGGGCCTGATCTACGGCGGGTACACCTACTACTACAACCGGGAGAACTATGTCACCACCAACAACGCCTTTGTGGAGGGCCCGAAATATCCGGTGAATGTGCAGTTCGCGGGCAACCTCACGAGTTGGAATGTGAAGGACGGGGATTCGGTGCAGGCGGGGCAGGTCCTCGGGAAGGTCGATCCGCGGATTGAACTGGGCCAACTGGGGGCGGCCGCCAAGGACCCGAATGTGGTCGCGGCGGTGAACAAGGCCGCGGAGGTGGACAGCCCGACCAGCGGGAAGGTGACGCAGGTCAATGCGACGGTGGGTCAGATGGCGGCGCCTGGTCAACCGCTTGCGTACGTGGTCGATTTGAACCACCTGTACGTCGTGGCCAACATCAACGAAACCGATGTGCGCCACGTCGATGTGGGGGACGCGGTCGATATCCACCTCGACGCGTATCCCGATCAGACGTTCAAGGGCACGGTTAGCGCCATCGGACGGGCGACCAACTCGCTGTTTTCGCTGCTGCCCGCGTCAGGGACGACCAGCGGGACCTACACCAAGGTGACGCAGACGGTGCCCGTGCGGATTGACCTCTCGGGGTACGGCGGCGTTCAGTTGGTCCCGGGGATGAGCGCGACGGTGCATATCCACCGGTCCAACAGCTGACCCGTGGCGGATGGCATGAAGCGTCGTGAAGAAATGACAGGATTGCCGAGTTTGGCGCCGATATGGTAGAATGGTTCGGCGTGATTACGGTGTTCCTCTGCCAGTGACGTGAGACGGTACGAACACCTGTGGGAAGGAGGGCGTTCCGGATGAACATCCTGCGTGAAGTGACCCGCGACCAGCTGCGCACCGACATCCCGGATTTCCGCCCCGGTGACACCGTGCGGGTGCACGTGAAGGTTCGTGAAGGACAGCGCGAGCGGATTCAGGTCTTCGAGGGCGTCGTGATCCGCCGGCGCGGCGGCGGCATCAGCGAGACCTACACCGTGCGCAAGATCTCCTACGGCGTGGGCGTTGAACGTACGTTCCCGCTGCATTCTCCGAAGGTGGAGAAGATTGAAGTGGTACGCCGCGGCAAGGTCCGCCGCGCGAAGCTGTACTATCTGCGTGGCCTGTCCGGCAAGGCGGCGCGCATCAAAGAGATCCGGTAACGGACGGAAACAGGGGGGACGGGGAACCGTCCTCCTTTTTTTATGGCTCAGCGAGGAGGGCAGACGGTGGAACCCATCCATTGGTTTCCTGGCCACATGGCCAAGGCGAAGCGGCAAATGGAAGAAGCCCTGCGGCGGGTGGACGCGGTCTTGGAGTTGGTGGACGCCCGCCTGCCGTCGGCGAGCAGCAACCCCATGCTGCGCGACATGCTCGGCAGCCGGCCCAAGGTCCTGGTGATGACGCGCATGGACCTGGCCGATCCCGCGGCCACCCGGGCCTGGGTGGATCACTTTCGCCGGCACGGTCAGCCCGTGGTCCTGGTGGACGCCCGCAGCGGCCGGGGGATTGAAGGGATTCTCCCGGCATTGGAAGAGGCGGCGCACGCCGTACGGGAGAAAGAAGCCCGGCGTGGACTGCGTCCCCGGCCACTGCGGGCCATGGTGGTGGGGATTCCGAATGTCGGAAAGTCATCGCTCATCAACCGGTTGGCGGGCCGGTCCGCGACGAAGATCGGGGATCGTCCAGGGGTCACGCAGACGCAGCAGTGGATCCGGCTCGGCAAGGTTGAACTGCTCGACACGCCCGGCGTCCTGTGGCCGAAGCTGACGGATCAGCGGGCAGCGTTGGCCTTGGCTGTCTCGGGGGCCATCAAGTCCGACGTGGTGGACCGGTTGCTGGTGGCCGCGTACTTCATCGTGTTCGCGTCCCGGTATTATCCGCACACGTTGGCAGAGCGGTACGGTGCGTCTCCGGTGGCGGACACCGGCATCTTGGATCATGGCGATGCGGGCGGGCTGTGGCAGGCGGCGGAGCCGGTGCTCCAGGCCATCGCCGAGCGCCGGGGCCTGCGCCGGGGCGGCGGCGCATGGGACGAGGAGCGCGCGGCGGACCTGCTCCTGCGCGAGGTGCAGACGGGAAAGCTGGGGCGCCTGTCGTTGGAGTGGCCACCGGATTCGCCGGTGGATGCGCCAGGCCCGGATTCGGCGGCACCGGAGACGGGGGCTCCGGACTCGTTGGCCCGGGAGACGGCCGCGCGGTCGGACAGGCCCGCCCCGTCAAGGGGCTGAAGGCACACCGTGTTTCGCGTCGGCGCAAGGTTTCTTCTCGCCCTGCTGGTCAGCCGGTCCTGCGCCCGGTAGACTGGAGAGAGGACATTGTACGAGTAGGGAAGAGAGGAGGATGGTCATGCGGGCGCAGGCCAAGGAGGCCGCGGCACTGGAACGTGCCAGGCAGCTGTGGGCGCAGGAGCGGGCACTCGTCCAAGCGGTGTCGGTGTACGCGGGGGTCGACGAAGCGGGGCGCGGCGCCCTGGCGGGACCGGTGGTGGCCGCCGCGGTTGTGGTGGACGGCCCCCCGGAGCGATGGGCTTTTGTCGACGACTCGAAGTCGCTTACATACCGGCAGCGCGAGGTCCTGTACGAACGGATTGTGGAAGAGGCGGTTTCGGTGTCGGTCGGTTACGCGACCGTCGACGAGATCGACGAGATGAACATCCTGCAGGCGGCGCGATTGGCCATGGGACGGGCGGTCGATGGACTCGAGGTCGAGATTGGGTTGGTGTTGGCCGACGGGCCGCATCCCCCTGTGTTTCCGTCCGTCGCGCGCCCCGCATTGCCTGTCGTCGATGGGGACGCCCGCTGTCTGTCCATCGCTGCGGCCTCCATTGTCGCCAAGGTGGTGCGTGACCGATGGATGAAAGCTTGGGCCTCACGGTACCCGGAGTACGGGTTTGATCATCACGCCGGCTATGGGACGCCGGAGCACCTTCGGGCGTTGGCCGAGTACGGACCGACCCCGCTGCATCGGCGATCCTTCGCGCCGGTCCGGCGAGCGTGCCAAGGCACGCTGGGACTCCTGTGACCGGGCCGGTGCTTCCGCCGGGCGGGCAGGGGACAGGGGTCCCGCCGGCGCGCGAGACCGCGAGCGTGCGCGGACCGGGTGCGGCGACGGAGGGCAGCCGCCAGCAGGAGATCGGGGCCGCCCGAGGCTCCCACGCCGCGCGCACCCGCCAGGCCGCGCCGGGCACGGCAGCTGACGGGGTCGGCCTGGCGCACGTGGCTCGCCTGGAGCAGGCCCTGCCGGCCGTTCTCTTGGAGCGACCGTCGTGGCTGCGCACCGAGTGGGCGTGGCGAAGACTGTTGTTCGAATCGGTCTTGGCCAGCCACACGGCCGGCGACACGGGAAGACAGGCCGAGGGGCACCAGACCGGCCAGGCGGAGGTCGCGCAACATGGCATCGAACGGTTGTGGGCGGTGCTGGCCGAACTCGTCGCTTCAACCGCACCCGAAGAGGAGGTGCGATGGCCAGGCCCGTGGACCGGTGCGGTTCCAGCGCCGGCTCGGGCACCTGGGACTGAGACGGTACCTGAGCCGGGTACCCTGCGGGGGGGCGGATCGCCATTCGAACCGGGTACAGGTCCGGTGCCGGGGTCTGAAACGGCATCCGAACCGGGTCTATCAGGGACCGGAATGGCATCTGAACGCGGTCCGGAGCCAAGAGTCGGAACGGCACCTGTGCCGGGGCCTGGAATGACGCCGGGGCCTGGAATGACGCCGGGGCCTGGAATGACGCCGGGGCCTGGAATGACGCCGGGACCTGGAACAGCGCCGGGGCCTGGAACAGCGCCGGGACCTGGAACGCCGTCGGGACCTGGAGCAACGTCGGGACCTGGAGCAACGTCGGGACCTGGAGCAACGTCGGGACCTGGAGCAACGTCGGGACCTGGAACGGCGCCGGGTTTTGGGGACGCCGTCACCGCTGGCGTCACGGACTTCGCCTCCTGGCGGAAGGAGGAGGTGTCCGCAGCCCCGGAGCGCGTCCGGCACTGGGTGTATTTACAACGGATGATGGGGGCTGTGCAATCTCCGGATGGAAGTGTCCACGGCGCGGGCCTCTTTTGGGTGCCCCTGCCTGCCTCGGGTCAGGGCACGATGACGGCCGTTCGATGGGAAGGACAGCGCCAGACCCGGTCGGGGCCCGACGGCATGACGGTGCATCGCATTCGGTTGGGGCTGCGGGTGGCGAAGGCGCAGGTCAACGTGGAACTGGTGTGTGCGCGTCCGTCCTTGTCCGTCCGGGTTCGCGCGCCGGAACGGATGCGGCCGGCCTTGGAGGCCGCCGCAGAGCCTTTGGCCGCAGCGTTGGCGGCGACGGGATGGCGCCTGGACAGTTGGCGTGTTCTGGACCTGGAGGAGGAGCGCGATGGAGAGAAAGCGAGCGGTGGCGCTTCAGTATGAACAGGCGTCCGGCGCCGCGCCGCGGGTGGTGGCCAAGGGCAGCGGCGCCGTGGCCGAGGCCATCCTTCAGCGGGCGCGGGAGGCGGGTGTGCCCGTCCACGAGGATGCCGGGTTGACCGAGGCGTTGATGGCGGTCGAGGTGGACGCGGTGATCCCAGAAGAATTGTACATCGTCGTCGCACAGGTGTTGGCCGCAGTGTATCGGGCGGCCCGCTGACCGGTCAAGCGGAGGTTCAGCGGTGACCCGGCGGGCTTTGGGGCGTTTCGGCGAGCGGTTCGCAGCCGAGTACCTGGAACGGGCCCTCGGCTGGCGCGTGGAGCGGAAAAATTGGCGGTGCCGCTGGGGCGAGTTGGATCTGGTCGCACGGACGCCCAGTGGCGTTCTGGTGATTGTGGAGGTGCGGACGCGCCGAACGGATGGGTATGGAGCGGCACTGGAGTCCGTCACGGCGGGCAAACGCGCGCGGTTGGCCCGCCTCACCCGCCGCCTGTTGGCGGACTGGACGGGGCCTGCCCCCGCCGTCGTGCGCGTGGACGTGATTGGATTGACGGTGCGTGGACGGCGGGTGGTCGCGATGGAACACATCCGCGGCGCCATCGAATCCGTCTGCGACGAATGAGGACGTTATCGGTGCACGGGCAGTCCTGGGCTGCGCAACGCAATCGCTTCATCCACATGGGCCGGCTGAACGCTGTCCAGTCCTTCCATCACGCTGAGCGTCCGGGCCAGGCGCGCCACGGCGAGGGTGCCGCGCCGGGACAGGGGAAGACGCGTCGCGGCGAGGTGCAGCCGGCTCCGGGCGGCGGCTGTGAAGTCCCCGGGGTGCAGGTCTCCTTGTGCGCCGCGGGTTCGGTCCGCCAGCGCCATGCGGGCGTTGGCTACGGCCGCCCGCAGTTCGGCGGAGGTCACGCGCCGGGCACTGTCGTCGTGCGCCTGATTGAGGGCGGGGCGGACAGGGACGACCATATCGATGCGGTCCAGCAGCGGACCCGACAGATGGCTCCAGTACCGAAGGATGGCCGCTTCCGGGCACGTGCACGTCCCGAATCCGCTCTGGCCGCAGGGGCAAGGATTGAGCGTGCCCGCCAGGAGAAACGAAGCGGGGTACGTGACGGAGCGGCCCCCGCGCGTGAGCCGGACTTCCCGCTGCACCAATGGTTCGCGCAGCGCATCCAGGGCGGCGCGGCGAAATTCGAGCACCTCGTCCAGGACGAGCACGCCGCGATGTGCCAGCGTGACCTCGCCGGGCGCAGGCGGTGTGCCGCCCCCAATCAGGCCCGCCTGTCCGATGGTGTGATGCGGCATCCGCATCGGCGGGCGCAGGGTCGGCGGGCGGGGGCTTCCTGCTGCCTGGTGGATCGCGTGCACCTCCAAGGCTTCGTTGGGCGCGAGGTCAGGCAGGAGCGTCTGCAGGCGCTCGGCGAGCATCGTCTTGCCGCAACCGGGCGGCCCGACAAGCAGGATGGGATGATGGCCAGCGGCGGCCAGCGTGAGGGCTCGTTTCACGTCGTCCAGGCCCATGACTTCCACGAGGTCCACGTCCGCTTGCGCGGTGACGATGGGCGGCGGGGCGAACGGTCGGCGAAGGTGTCCGTGTGTCCGCAGGTCGTGGATGAGGTCGCGAAGATGCGCGTACGTGTGCCAGGTGAGACGCGGGATGGGCACGCATGAACCGGTCTGGGCGGAGGCGATGGCCACGCTGTGCACGCCGGCGGCGGCGAGGCCGATGGCCAGATTCACCGCCTCCGGGACGGGTGCCAACCCCCCGGACAGACTCAGTTCGGCGGCAAACCCGATGGCCTCCCCGGATGCGGGCAGCCCGCCGGCGGCGCGCAGGATGGCGACGGCGATGGCGAGGTCCAGACCGGCCCCCCGTTTGCGCACGTTGGCCGGAGAGAGATTGACCGTGATGCGGTTGTTCGGGAACTCCAGCCCGGAGTTGCGGATGGCCGACCGGATACGGAGCTTGGACTCGTTGACCGCGGAATCCGGCAGCCCGACGATGTGAAATTGCGGCAAGCCGCGGCCGACGTCCGCCTCCACGGTGACCACCGACGCGCTGATCCCGTCCAAGACCGCTCCTACAGCGGATCCCAACACCGGGCATCTCCCCTTGTCCGTTCAGTTGATATGGCGTTCCGCATAGGTTGTTATATATCCGCGCATGCACGCGCGTCCATGGTATTCTGAATAGAATGAGTAGATCTTGCGAACTCTGGGCCGCCACGGTACCATCGTAGACAAACGGGTGAGGGGTTGTGAGTGGTGCAGGGACAAAACGGGAGACCGCAAAACACCAAGCTTCCCGGCCGGGCGCCGCAACCGGCGAGGGTCATCAGCATGCGGGCGTGGAAGACGCGAAAGCGCCTGCATCATCTGCGTGGCATGCGCAGTTGGCCACAGTGGGGGATGGTCGCGTGCGCGTTGGCGCTGGCGGTCGCTTCGGCGGTCGCGGCGGTGGCCAGCTGCATCCCGTTTCGATGGCAGGGTGAGTGCGTCATCTGGACGTGGGTGCTGGCGCTCGTCGGGAGCGTCCTGGCGCTGGTCATGCACGTCCTGCGGGATCGCTGGGCCATTCGTTTGTTGTCCGTGTACGCGTTGTGCATGACGTTCTCCTTCGTCGCCGGCGCAGTGACCCTGTGGGCGCGCGGACACTGACCCAATTTGCCCCGGCTTACCCTGCATCCCCGGTGTGAGACCGGGGATGCAAGCATTTCCGAGTTGTAAATCGAACGCCCGTATTTTATCTTAGAAAAGGATTGGACATCGAGATCGCGTTTCGCCGGCCGAACCCGAGTTGGCGGCGAAGACGACCCGGTGTTGCCTTTTTTGTGTTGTCGTGCTCCGCGGGATCGCGGTGACGCAATGCAACCACCTGGACGTAAGGAGGACTCGCCATGAACATCCATGAGTACCAGGCGAAGGCGGTGCTCGCCAGCTATGGGGTCGCCGTGCCGCAGGGTAAGGTGGCGTTTACCGTGGAAGAGGCCGTGGAGGCCGCAAAGGAGCTGGGCGGCAAGGCGGTTGTGAAGGCCCAGATTCACGCCGGGGGCCGCGGCAAGGCGGGCGGTGTGAAGCTTGCCAAGTCGTTGCAGGAAGTGGAACAGCATGCCCGCGAATTGCTCGGCAAGACGCTCGTCACGCATCAGACCGGCCCGGAGGGCAAGGTCGTCAAGCGGCTGTTGATTGAGCAGTTGTCCAACATCCAGAAGGAGTACTACATAGGCCTGGTGGTGGACCGGAACACCGGCCGCGTGGTGATGATGGCTTCCGGTGAGGGCGGCATGGAAATCGAGGAAGTGGCCGCGAAGACGCCGGAGAAGATCTTCCGCGCCACGATTGACCCGGCGGTCGGCCTGCTCCCGTACCAGGCTCGGCAGCTCGCCTACAGCATCGGGATCCCCAACGAACTGGTGAAGAAGGCCGCGCAGTTCATGACGGCGCTCTATCACTGCTTTGTCGACAAAGACTGCTCCGTCGCGGAAATCAACCCGCTGGTCGTCACCGCCGAGGGCGATGTCATGGCGCTCGACGCGAAGCTCAACTTCGACGACAACGCCCTGTACCGCCATCCTGAGATCCTCGAGTTGCGGGATCTGGACGAAGAGGATCCGAAGGAGATTGAGGCGTCCAAGTACGGCCTGAACTACATCGCCCTCGATGGCAACATCGGATGCATGGTGAACGGCGCCGGCCTCGCGATGGCGACGATGGACACCATCAAGTACTACGGAGGGGAGCCGGCCAACTTCCTCGACGTCGGCGGCGGCGCATCCGAGGAGAAGGTGACCGAGGCGTTCAAGATCATCCTCTCGGATCCCAAGGTGAAGGGGATTTTGGTCAACATCTTTGGCGGCATCATGAAGTGCGACGTGATTGCGAGCGGCGTGGTGGCGGCGGCCCGCCAGGTGGGCTTGGACAAGCCGCTGGTCGTGCGCTTGGAGGGTACGAATGTCGAGCAGGGCAAGAAGATCCTCAACGAGTCCGGCCTAAACATCATCGCGGCCGACTCGCTCGCGGACGCGGCGCAGCGGATCGTCAGCCTGGTCTGAGCGAACCGCGGAGGAGAGGAAGGGCGCCACGTCGCAGCAACGGGGCGCCCGGAGGCGATCGGGATCGACAAGTACGGCCGGAATTCCCGGCGCGGACAAGGAGAGAGTGCCGATGAGCATTTTGGTCAACAAGGACACGCGCGTCATTACACAGGGCATCACCGGGTCCGCCGGTTTGTTCCATACCCGTCAGGCGATTGAGTACGGCACGAACGTGGTCGGCGGCACCTCCCCCGGCAAGGGCGGAACCAAAGTGGAGGGCGTCCCGGTGTTCAACACGGTTGCGGAAGCGGTGAAGGAGACCGGGGCGAATGTGTCGGTGATCTACATTCCGGCAGCGGGCGCGGCCGACGCCATCATGGAGGCGGTCGACGCCGAGTTGGACCTGGTCATCTGCATCACGGAGGGCATCCCGGTCCTCGACATGGTCAAGGTCAAGCGTTTCATGGAAGGCCGGCACACCCGGCTCATCGGCCCCAACTGCCCCGGGGTCATCACGCCGGGCGAATGTAAGATCGGCATCATGCCAGGGTACATCCACACCCCCGGGAAGGTCGGGGTGGTCTCGCGCAGCGGCACCTTGACGTACGAGGCGGTGTATCAGCTGACGAACCTGGGACTGGGCCAGTCAACCGCGGTCGGCATCGGCGGCGACCCGGTGAAGGGAACCGAGTTTATCGACGTGCTGAAGATGTTCAACGAGGATCCCGATACCGAGGCGGTCATCATGATCGGGGAGATCGGCGGCACCGCGGAAGAGCAGGCTGCGGAATGGATCCGGGACCACATGACCAAGCCTGTCGTGGGATTCGTCGCCGGGGCGACGGCACCTCCGGGACGGCGCATGGGGCACGCGGGCGCCATCATCTCCGGCGGCAGCGGCACGGCTGCATCGAAGATCGCGAAAATGGAGGAATGCGGCATCCGCGTCGCGCCCACCCCGTCGGAGATGGGGTCGACCCTGTACAAGGTGCTGGAGGAGCGCGGGCTGTTGGAGCGCTGCAAGGTGAAGTGAACCGTCCTTCTTGAACGTGGGCCGACACCGCGGCGGGTGCGCCTCCTGGCGCCGCCGCGGTTTTTTTATCTCCACCCCGGGGCCGCAAGTCCGTTGCGGCGAGCCGCGCGCGATTGGGTTTTCCATGGTGAACGTCCTCGTCTAGCCGGAGTGGCGTGGGAAGCCGATCCCGCCGACAATGGAGGGCGAGGAGGTGCCAGGCGCATGGACGAGCGCACCGCTTGGACCACGTTGGCTGCCTGCCCGGGCCTGGAGCCGTCGAGTCTGCGCCGCCTGGCGGACGGGTTCGGTGGGGCGCTGCAGGTGCTGGAGGCGGGGCCGGAGCAGATTCGTGCCGCCGCCTTCGTCCGTCCGCGCACCGCGTCAGGGGTGTGCGACTGGCTGGCACGGATCCGCGGGAAGGATGTGGAATCTGCGCTTGCGCGTCGCGGGATCCGTTGTCTGGTACAGGGGGACCCCGGGTATCCGGCGCCTCTGTCCGACCTGGCCGATCCCCCGCGGGTACTTTTCACAAAGGGGGACATCCCGGTTCCGTGGCCGCGGTCCATCGGCGTGGTCGGGACGCGCAGGGCGACGGCGTACGCGCTCGAGGCGGCGCAGTGGGTGGCGGAGACGCTGGCGGGAGCGGGGTGGAACGTGGTGTCCGGGCTGGCCCTGGGGATTGACGGGCAAGCCCACCGGGCGGCGCTGGCGGCGGGCCGCACCACCGCGGTGCTCGGGTGTGGCGTGGACGTGTGTTATCCGGCCCAGCACCAACGTCTCTATGAACAGGTGGTGGCCTCTGGTCTCGTCATCAGCGAATATCCGCCCGGGATGCCGGTCGCCCGACACCACTTTCCGGAGCGAAACCGCATCATCGCCGCCCTGTCCGAAGCCATCGTCGTGATCCAGGCCGGCGAGCGCAGCGGTGCACTCGTCACCGTCGACCTGGCGCTTGAGTTGGGACGCGACGTGTACGTGGTTCCCGGTCCCATCACGTCCCTGCTGTTCCGGGGGTCCAACCGGCTGCTGCAGCAAGGGGCGCAGCCGCTGGTCGATCCGCTGGACCTCATCCAGGAACGGGGCGGCGAACGGCGGCCAGCCGCAGCCGCCGCGCCGGTCCCGGAGCGCTGGCGGCCATTGTACGAGGCGTTGGCAGAAGGGGCGAGTCCTGCCGCCCTCGCGGAATGGCTGCAGGTGCCACTCGGGCAGGTGTACGCTGGCCTCTTGGAGCTCGAGTTGGCGGGGGTGGTGGAGAAGCGGCCCGGTGGAGGATACCGGCGGGTGCACCGTGCGTAAGAGCCGGCGGCCGGCGGGTGTCGTTTGCAAATGAAGCAGGCCCGGTGATAATATGGATAGAACTGTGCGGGGTCCCCACCCGGATCGCGCCTGTACGGGCGGTCGCCGCCTATCGGCTGTCGGGAACCGAGGGAGGTAACACGTTGGCGGATTATTTGGTGATTGTCGAGTCGCCGGCGAAGGCCAAGACCATCGCAAAGTACCTCGGCAAGCGGTACACGGTCAAAGCGTCCATGGGGCATGTGCGGGATCTGCCCAAGAGCCAACTGGGTGTGGACGTTGAGCACAACTTTGAACCGCATTACATCACGATCCGCGGCAAGGGCGAGATCATCAAGAGTCTGCGGGACGCGCGCAAGAAGGCCAAGCAGGTGTTTCTCGCGGCGGACCCGGACCGGGAGGGCGAAGCCATCGCATGGCATCTGGCGTCGCTCCTGGGCCTCGACCAGGACGCGCCTTGCCGTGTGGTGTTTCACGAAATCACAAAGGACGCCGTCAAAGAGGCGTTTGCGCATCCGCGAAAGTTGAACTTCAACCTCATCCATGCGCAGCAGACGCGGCGCATTCTGGACCGACTGGTCGGTTACCGGTTGAGCCCGCTGTTGTGGCGCAAGGTCAAAAAGGGCCTGTCGGCGGGCCGCGTGCAATCGGTCGCCGTTCGCCTCGTGGTCGACCGGGAACGGGAGATCCGGGCGTTTCAGCCGGAGGAATACTGGACGGTGGACGCGTCGTTCCGGCTGCCGGGCGGGAAGCTCGTCGCCCGTTTTTACGGATACGACGACGAGAAGACGCCGCTGCCCAACCGGGAGGCGGTCGATGCCCTGTTGGCCCGGATCGAAGGGCAGACGTTCACCGTCGAGCGGGTGAAAAAGTCCGAGCGGCGGCGAAATCCGAGCCCGCCTTTTACCACCAGCAGCTTGCAGCAGGAGGCGGCGCGAAAGCTCGGTTTCCGCGCCTCGCGCACCATGTCGGTGGCGCAGCAGCTGTACGAAGGGCTCGACATCGGCAGCGAAGGAGCGGTCGGCCTGATCACCTACATGCGCACCGACTCCACGCGCGTGTCGGAGGTCGCGCAGCGGGAAGCGCGATCGTACATCGAGGCCCGGTACGGAACATCCTACGTGCCGGAATCCGCGCGCCAATATGCGGCCAAGGGGAACGCCCAGGATGCCCATGAGGCCATCCGGCCGACCTCCGTGCTGCGCGAACCGGACAGCCTGCAGCCGTATCTCACCAAAGATCAGTACCGTCTCTACAAATTGATCTGGGAGCGGTTCGTCGCGAGCCAGATGAGCCAGGCGGTGCTCGACACGACGACCGTGGACGTGTCGGCGGCGGGGGCCTGGTTTCGCGCCACCGGATCGGTCATCAAGTTCCCGGGGTTCATGGCCCTGTACACGGAAGGAAGCGACGACGCGCCTTCCGATGACGAGCAGGGGAAGATCCTGCCGCCGGTGGAACAGGGGGAGGCGCTGCCGGCGCCAGACCTGCACCCGGAGCAGCACTTCACCCAGCCGCCGCCGCGGTACAGCGAATCTAGCCTCGTGAAGGCGATGGAGGAGCTCGGCATCGGCCGTCCGAGCACGTACGCCCCCACGATGGAGACGATTCTCAAACGGGGGTACGTGGTCCTCGAGCAAAAGCGGTTTGTGCCGACGGAGCTCGGGGAAATCGTCGTCGACCTGCTGGTGCAAAACTTCCAAAATTTGATTGACGTAGATTTCACCGCGCAGATGGAGAAGGAACTGGACAGCGTCGAGGAAGGCAAGGCCGACTGGGTCAGCATCCTGCAGTCTTTCTACCGGGAGCTCGAACAGGACCTGGAGCGCGCGGAGAAGAACTTGGAGCACGTCCACATTCCGGACGAGGTGTCGGATGTCCAGTGCGAGAAATGTGGCCGCATGATGGTGTACAAACACGGGCGGTACGGGAAATTTCTCGCCTGCCCCGGTTTTCCGGAGTGCCGCAATACGAAACCCATCGTCAAGACGGCGGGCGTCCCGTGCCCGAAGTGTGGCCGGCAACTGGTGGAGCGGCGGGGCAAACGCAAGACCTTCTACGGGTGCGAAGGATATCCGGAGTGCGACTACGTGCTGTGGAACAAGCCCACCGGCGCCCTGTGCCCCGTCTGCGGCCATCCCATGGTGGAGAAGCGGACCAAAGGGCAGGTGCTGGTGGTGTGCAGCAATGAGGCGGGCCATCCGGAACCGGTACCGGTCGGTGAACCGGGGCGCAAGCACGGGAGGAAATCGACCTGACAGCGGGCGCCGCGGGCGAGAAGGTCCCTGCGGCGCCCGAACGCCGAAGGAGGGATGCCGATGGTCATCGTGATCGGAGCCGGTTTGGCGGGGGCCGAGGCGGCTTGGCAGGTGGCCCGCCAAGGGGTGCCGGTGCGCCTGTACGAGATGCGGCCGACCCGGTCCACGCCGGCGCACCACACGGATCAATTCGCGGAACTGGTGTGCACCAACTCCCTGAGGGCGGCGGCCATCACCAACGCCGTCGGCCTGTTGAAGGAAGAGATGCGCCGGTTGGATTCCTTGATCCTGCGCGCGGCCGATGCGCACGCGGTCCCGGCCGGCGGCGCTCTGGCGGTCGATCGCGATGGGTTTTCCGGCGCAGTGACCGAGGCTCTGGTCTCGCATCCCCTGGTGGAGGTGGTGCGGGAGGAAGTGCCGGAGGTTCCCGCCGACGGCATTGTGATTGTCGCCACCGGTCCGCTCACCTCTCCGTCACTGTCCGAGTCCATCCGGCGTGTGGTCGGCGGCGAGTACCTGTACTTTTACGACGCGGCGGCGCCCATCGTGCAGAGGGAATCCATCGACATGGACAAGGTCTTCCTGGCCTCCCGTTACGGCAAGGGGGACGCGGCGTATCTCAACTGCCCGATGACCGAGGAGGAATTCGACCGGTTCTATGAGGCGCTCATCTCGGCCGAGACGGCGCCGCTGCACGATTTCGAGGAAGAGAAGTATTTCGAGGGCTGCATGCCGGTCGAGGTGATGGCCCGGCGCGGGAAGAAGACGTTGTTGTTCGGCCCCATGAAGCCGGTGGGGTTGACGGACCCCCGGACCGGGCGGCGTCCGTTTGCCGTGGTGCAGCTGCGCCAGGACAACGCTGCGGCGACGCTGTTCAACCTGGTAGGCTTTCAGACGCACCTGAAGTGGGGCGAGCAAAAACGGGTCTTCCGCATGATTCCGGGTTTGGAGGAGGCCGAATTCGTCCGCTACGGCGTGATGCACCGCAATACGTACATCAACAGCCCGACGGCCCTTCGCCCCACGTACCAGACGCGCAAGCGGGACACCTTGTTCTTCGCCGGCCAGATCACCGGCGTGGAAGGATACGTCGAGTCGGCGGCGGCGGGGTTGGTGGCCGGGATCAACGCGGGACGGTTGGCGCGGGGGCTGGAACCGGTGGTCATGCCGCAGACCACGGCCATCGGCAGCTTGGCCCACTACATCACGCACGCGGATCCAGACCATTTCCAACCGATGAATGCGACCTTCGGGTTGTTTCCGCCGCTCTCGGAGCGGGTCCGAGACAAGAAGGAGCGCGCGCAGCGGATGGCGGAGCGCGCCCTGCGTGACCTCGAAGGGTTCTTGGCGGTGACGGCGTCGTGAAGACGGATGCGCTTCCCCCGGACGTGGCGGCGCGCATGGCGGCGCTGTCGCCCGCCATCGAGGCGTTTCTCGACCAGCGGCGGGCCCTGCGCGGCGGGTCCGTGCACACCCTCGAGGCGTACGCAGGAGATCTCGGTGACTTCGCGGCGTTCTTGGCCGGGCGCGGGGTGGCGGACTGGGGTGAGGTGGACGCGGCGCACGTGCGCGCGTTTCTCGCCTCCGAGCTACGCCGCGGACTGGCCAAGCGGTCCGTGGCGCGGCGCCTGTCCTGCCTGCGGACATTCTTTCGCCATCTGGTCCGCACCGGCCAAATGGCTCAGAATCCGGCGCAGATGGTGATGGCACCCAAGCTGGAAAAGCGCGTCCCTCGGTTCTACTATCAGGAGGAAATGAAGGCGCTGCTCGACTCCATCCGCGGGGACGATTGGCAGAGCCTGCGCGACCGGGCTCTGTTGGAGTTTTTGTATGCCACCGGTGTGCGCGTGTCGGAGTGTGTTCAGCTCGACATCCGTGACGTAAATTTAGAGGAAGGCATTGCATTGGTGATGGGCAAGGGGGGCAAGGAGCGGTACGTGCTGTTCGGCGAGGCGGCGGCGCGGGCCCTCCGCGCGTACTTGGCGAAGCGGAAGGAGATGGGGTGGGACGACCCGGCGTTGTTTGTGAACCGGTTCGGCCGCCGTCTGACTGACCGCAGCGTCCGCCGCGTGCTCCTCGCCCGCATCCAGGCCGTGCCGGGCCTCGCCCCCATTGGCCCGCATGCGGTGCGGCACAGTTTCGCGACCCACCTGCTCGACGGCGGCGCGGACCTGCGCGTCGTACAGGATCTGTTGGGTCACGCCAGCCTCTCGTCCACGCAGATTTACACGCACACTTCACGCGAACGGTTGGTCCGCGTATACGAACGGACCCACCCGCGCGCCTGAGCGCGGGGGGCCGGCGAGGGGGAGCCAAATGGACATCCACGCGACAACCATATTCGCCATCCTGCGCGATGGCCAAGGGGCCATGGCGGGGGATGGACAGGTGACGTTCGGGAACACGATGATCATGAAACAGGGGGCCCGAAAGGTGCGGCGGTTGTACCGGGGCCAGGTGATTGCGGGGTTCGCCGGTTCCGTGGCGGACGCCTTCACCCTGTTCGAGAAATTCGAACACCGCCTGGACGAGTTTCATGGGGACATTCAGCGCGCCGCGGTCGAATTGGCCAAGGAGTGGCGTTCGGACAAGGTGCTTCACAAGTTGGAGGCGATGCTCTTGGTGATGAACCGCGAACACCTGTTCATCGTCTCCGGGGGCGGCGAGGTGATTGAACCGGACGACGGGGTGTGCGCCATCGGTTCCGGCGGGCCCTATGCGTTGGCGGCCGGGCGGGCGCTGGCGAGGCACAGCCACCTGACCGTCGCCGAGATCGCCCGGGAGTCGTTGGCCATCGCCTCGGAGATCTGCGTCTACACGAACGACCGGATCATCGTCGAGACGCTGTAACACCAGCATGCCGGAAACGAGGAGGTGTGGCGGATGGCGAAACCGGATTTGACACCTCGCCAAATCGTCGAAGAGCTGGACAAATACATCGTCGGGCAGAAGGCCGCGAAGCGGGCGGTGGCGATCGCGCTGCGTAACCGGATGCGGCGGGCCCGTCTTTCGCCGGAGCTGCAGGAGGAGGTCACGCCGAAGAACATCCTGATGATCGGCCCGACCGGGGTCGGGAAGACCGAGATCGCCCGGCGGTTGAGCAAGTTGGTCGGAGCGCCGTTCATCAAGGTGGAGGCCACCAAGTTCACGGAAGTCGGCTACGTCGGGCGCGACGTCGAGTCCATGGTGCGCGACCTGGTGGAGACGGGCATCCGGATGGTGAAGGCGGAACACAGCGAGCGGGTTCGCGCGCAGGCCACGGAGCATGCGGAGGAGCGCATCGTCGCCGCCTTGGTTCCGGATCCGAACAGCCGGCGCGGGATGAAAAACCCGTTTGAGATGCTGTTCGGCGGTGGCATGCAACAGGCGACCGACAGCCCGTCCGAATCGGTCCTGGCGGAGCGGCGACGGGTGGCGAAGCAATTGGCCATGGGCGAACTGGAAGACCGCCTGGTGGAGATTGAAGTGGAGGAGCAGACCCCCGGCATGCTGGGGTTTTTGCCCGGCATGGGCCCGGAAGGGATGGGCAATCTGCAGGAAGCCCTGGGGAACCTCCTGCCCAAGCAGATGAAACGCCGCAAGATGACCGTCCGCGAGGCGCGCAAGGTGCTCACGCAGGAAGAGGCGCAGAAGCTCATCGACATGGACGCGGTGACCGCGGAGGCCATTTATCGGGTGGAGAACCACGGGATCATCTTCATCGACGAGATGGATAAGATTGCCGGACGCGAGTTCCGCGGTCCGGACGTGTCTCGGGAAGGCGTGCAGCGCGACATCCTGCCGATTGTCGAAGGGACCACCGTGGTGACCAAATACGGGCCGGTCCGGACCGATCACATTCTGTTCATCGGGGCGGGCGCCTTTCACGTGGCGAAGCCGTCCGACCTCATTCCGGAGCTGCAGGGCCGCTTTCCCATTCGCGTGGAGCTGGAGAGCCTGACGACCGAGGACTTCGAGCGCATTCTGCGCGAACCCCAGCACGCGTTGCTCAAGCAATACACGGCGCTGTTGGAGACGGAGGGGGTGCGGGTGCGCTTCACCGATGAGGCCATCCGGCGCATCGCCGAGATGGCGGTGCAGGTGAACCGCGACACCGAAGACATCGGGGCGCGGCGTCTGCACACGCTGGTGGAGAAAGTGCTGGAAGACCTGTCCTTCGAGGCGCCGGACGTGCATCTGGATGAAGTGGTGATTACGCCAGCGTACGTGGACGAGAAGCTGCAGTCCATCGTGGTCAACCGGGACCTCAGCCAATTCATCCTCTGAATCCGCCAGTCCGATGGGCGTCTTCCCGGATGCGAGCACCGGGAACCGGGGACATCACAAGACCGCGCATGCCGATGGGGTGCGCGGTTCTTTTTTGTTTCTGCCTCTTGTTTCTGCCGTTTCCGACTGTCGAAGACGGTCGAATCCCGCTGTCGGTGATTGCAGGATTTTGTCTGCACGCGACGAAATACATGCCCGACGAGTGGAGGACACCACCAATTTGGAAGGGGTGCGGCGGGTGAATCTGGACGGGGTCGTCTTTCAGTTGTTGCAAAACGGGCTCAATGCCGCACAGCTCCGCCAGCAGGTGTACGCCAACAACATCGCCAACGTCGACACTCCGGGTTTTCAACGCCAGGATGTAGTGTTTGAAGATTTGCTGCAGTACCTGCTCGGGCCGGACCCCGGCCGCGAAGGCGCGGGTTCCCCGTCGGCGGCGGACTGGACCGCGGCGTTGCGGGTGTCACCGCAAGTGGTGACGGACCGGGTGAGCGTGGAGGACAACAACGGCAACAATGTGGACATCGACGCCGAGATGGCCAAGTTGGCGCAGAACCAGATTCGCTACAACACGTTGGTGGAAGACGTGCGGATGCGGCTCGACCGGCTGAAAACCGCCATTGAAGGCTGAGGAGGAATGACGCATGGCTGGATGGATTGACAGCCTGGGCATCAGCGCCTCCGGATTGACGGCGCAGCGCCTGCGGATGGACGTCATCGCCAGCAACATCGCGAACGCCCAGACCACGCGGACGCCGGAAGGCGGGCCCTACCGGCGCCGGGTGGTGGAGTTGGAACCGGTGAACGCGCCCACGTTTGCGGAGGTGTTGACCGGTGTCTCCTCGGGCGCCGGGGAGACGGGCGTCGGTGCGGGGGTTCGCGTCGCCGGGGTGGTGACGGATCCGAGTCCGTTTCCGGTCGTCTACGACCCGTCCAACCCGGACGCGGTGAATGGGTACGTGCAAATGCCCAACGTGGACATCTCCACGGAGATGGTCGACATGGTGGCGGCCGCACGCGCGTACGAGGCGAATGTGACAGCATTCAACGCGGGGAAGCAAATGCAGATGGATGCGCTGTCCATCGGCAAGTGATCCCCTGTCCACTCGTGCCTGCCTGTGGATTGGGTACATGACGACAGAGGGGGCGAAGGACATGCTGGTGAACCCGGTGATTGGGGCCAACGCCGCGGGTGCCACCGGGCCGTCCACCGGCGCGGCGGACGGCAATGGAGATGCTGGGACCGGATTTGCGGGCGCCTTGGCCAAGGCGCTCGACGCGGCCAATCAGACGCTCACGGCCGCGGACCAGACGGCCGCTTCGTACGCCGCGGGCGGTCCCGTGACCATTGATCAATTGATGATCGCCGAACAACAGGCCACCCTCGCGCTCGATTTGGTGGTTCAGGTTCGGGATCGGGTCGTCAACGCGTACCAAAGTGTGATGAACATGCAGGTTTGAGGGGCCCTTGGCGCGGTTCCCGGTAACGCCTGCGGATACGGGTGATGGGTGTGAACGACAAGCTTCGGCTCGGGTGGTCTCGAATCACCCAGTGGTGGGGCGGTATGGCGCCGGCACGGCGGCGGAATCTCGCCATCGCGGCGGCTGCCGGGGTGCTCTGCCTGGCGACGGTGTTGTGGATCGTCCTTCGCCCGAATTATGTCACCATCATGAGTGGTTTGGACGCCAAGTCGCTCGGCCAAGTACAGAGCAAACTGCAGGATTTGAAGATCCCGAGCCGGGTGGAGGGGTCGTCGGTGCTGGTGCCCGCCAGGGATGCGGACACGGCGCGCATCCAGTTGGCGATGGCCGGTCTGCCTCAGTCGTCCGGGTACATCGGCTACGCCTCCATTCCGAGTTCGTTCGCGATGACGCAGGACCAATTTAATGTCCAGGTGTTGGACGTGCTGCAGCAGAGCCTGGCGCAGACCATCAAGAGCATCAACGGGGTCACGGACGCCCAGGTGCACATCGTCATGCCGGACCCGCAGTTGTTCGTCTCGCAACCTGCGGATACGGCCAAGGCTTCGGTGTTCCTCCAGCTGGGGCCGGGGGTGCAGTTGTCGTCGGCGCAAGTGGCGGGCATTCAGCAGTTGGTGGCCCATTCCGTCAAGGGGCTGTCGGTTGACGACGTCACCGTGGTCGACCAAAACGGGGTCGCGTTGAGCAGCCCGACGGCCAATTCGGCGGGGGGCGCCACGACGCAGGCGTCGGCGGAGATCGCCCTGCGGCGCCAGTTGGAGCAGACGTTGACACAGCAATTGACGGCCGGACTGAACCAGATCGTGGGCCCGGGGAATGCGGTGGTGATGGTCCACGCGAACGTGACGTTCGACCAGGTCCAATCCAAGGCGCACACCTACCAGCCGGCCCCCGGGCAGACCACCGGTCTGCCGAGCAGCACGCAGGTGACGCGCAAGAGCAGCAATTCCACCACGGGCAGTGCCGGCGGACCTGCGGGACAGGCCTCGTCGAATCCGAATTTGCCAACCTATGCCGGGAGCGCCGCGGGCAGCGGGAGTTCTTCGTCGACGGAGACGGACACCACCACCACGTATGACAACAGCTACGTGGACACGGTGAAAAACGACGACCCGGTGCAACTGCAGGGTTACCAGGTGGCCGTGATGCTGAATCAGAACGACGCTGCGATCACGCCGGCGGTGGTCAACCAGATCCGGTCATTTGTGACCAATGCGGTCGGCGCGAAGGCGGGGGCGGGCGCCAACAACGACATCAGCGTCGTGACGGTTCCGTTCCACGGCCCGGCCGTGTCCTCCGCATCGGCCGGGTGGGCGCAGGGGTGGATGCCGTGGGCGGCCGCCGGCGGTGCCGTGGCGGCGTTGGCGCTCGCCGGCTGGTGGTGGTTGCGCCGCCGGCGCGGTTCTGACGAGCTGGCGGCGGCGCTCGAGCCTCAGGCGGCGCTCGCCGAACTCGACCAACTGCCGAAATCGGAAGACGAGCGGATGAAAGAAGAGCTCCTGCGTTTTGCGGAGCGCAAGCCGGCCGAGTTCGCCGGGCTTCTGCGCACCTGGCTGGCCAATGACTGAGGGAAGGAGATGCTGGACCGATGCCGAGACAACGCGGATTGACCGGAAGACAGAAGGCCGCGGTCCTGCTGATCAGCCTGGGACCCGAGGTGGCCGCCAAGGTGTATCAGAATTTGACCCGCGAAGAGGTGGAACAGCTTACGCTGGAGATCGCCAACCTGCGAAAGGTGGATCTCGAACAGCGGGAGCAGGTCGTCCGCGAGTTCCGCGAGATCGCGGTCGCGAAAGATTACATCTCTGTCGGCGGGATCGACTACGCAAAGGAGGTGTTGGAGAAGGCGCTCGGCGCCGAGGAAGCGGAACGTTTGCTTGCGAAGCTGACGGCGAGCCTGCAGGTGCGGCCGTTCCAGTCCATGCGCAAGGTGGACCCGAGCCAGTTGGTGAGCTTTCTGCAGGACGAGCACCCGCAGACCATGGCGCTGGTGTTGTCCTATTTGGATCCGCAGCAGGCGGCCGTGGTGCTCTCCGCGCTGCCGCACGAGCTGCAGGCGGATGTGGCCCGGCGGATCGCCCTGATGAACGGGACGTCGCCGGAAGTGATCTCGGAAGTGGAGCAGGTGCTGGAGTCGAAGCTGTCCATGATGGCCTCCATCGAAAGCCAGTACACCGGCGGGGTGGACGCGGTGGTGAAAATCCTCAACGGGGTCGATCGCGGGACCGAAAAGGCCATCCTGGAACAACTGGAGGTCGAAGATCCGGAGTTGGCGGACGAGATCAAGAAGCGGATGTTCATCTTCGACGATATCGTCCTGCTCGACAACCGATCCATCCAGCGGGTCATCCGCGATGTCGATCCAAAGGATCTGCAGTTGGCGCTCAAGGTTGCACCGCAGCAGGTGCAGGAGGTCATCTTCGCCAACATGTCCAAGCGCATGGCCGAGATGTTCAAGGAAGAGATGGAATACATGGGGCCGGTGCGGTTGCGGGACGTCGAGGATGCGCAACAGCGCATCGTCGGCGTGATCCGGCGGTTGGAGGAGACGGGCGAGATCATCGTCGCGCGTGGCGGAGGTGACGATGTCATTGTCTAACGTCGTGAAGTGGTGGAGCGCACCCAGCGCGGACGATTCCGCCGCCATGGCGGTGATTCCGGTGTCTGTCCCGCTCTCTCCGTCCGCGCCTTCTGCCGCCGACAAGGAGCCATCCGACCGCGACCCCGTCGGCGACGCCGCCGGGAGGGTCGTACGCGAACACCTGCTCGCCGCTGCGCAAGCCGAGGCGGACGCGCTCCGGTCACAGGCGCGGGCCGAGGCCGAGGCGGTCTTGGCCGAAGCCATGCGGGAGCGGGACCGCGTGTGGGAGGAAGCCCGGGCGGCCGGATTCGACGAGGGGCTGCGGCAGGGACGCGCCGAAGCGGCGGAAGAACTCGAACGCGAGCGCAAATCACTTCAGGACACGTGGACCGCGGCCCTGCGGGCGATGGAGGCGGAACGCGAACGGTGGTGGCAGACCCTGCCCGCCTCGCTGGCCGCGGTGTGCATGGAAGCCATCCGCAGCCTGATCCGGCGCGAATTGGTCGCCGCTCCCTCCGACGTGGAGCAGATGGTGGGGGACTTGCTCCGGTTGGTGTCGGAGAGCACGCGGGCGGAGGTGCGCGTTCATCCGAGCGAGTACGACGCCGCCATCGCGGCCCATCCCCGTTGGCGCCTGGGAAGGCTCGGCGAGTGGGACGTGGTGGTCATACCGGATCCCCAGGTGTCACCCGGCGGGTGCGAGATCCGCTCGGACTGGGGACGGGTGGACGCGCGGCTCGAGACCAAGCTGGAGCTGTTGCAGCCCGCGCTGGAGCGGGTGTTGGCGCGGGGGGGGAGGACCAGCGATGGACCGGATGGCGGCTGAACTCGCGGAAGTCTTGGCCGGCCAACCGCTGTACCGGCTGTACGGCCGCGTGACCAAAGTGGTCGGGCTGACGGTCGAATCCATCGGCCCGCCGGCGCGCGTCGGAGAGCTCTGTCGGGTCTATGCAGACGGGGAGGCGGAGTGCCTGGCCGAGGTGGTCGGGTTTCGCGACGAACGCCTGGTGCTGATGCCGATGGGGGAGGTCTCGGCCATGGCGCCCGGCGCCGACGTGCTGGCCACCGGAGAGGTCCTTTGCGCGCCGTGTGGAGACGGGCTGCTCGGCCGCGTGGTCGACGGGCTGGGGGAGCCGTTGGACGGGTTGGGATCGCTGCGTGCGGAGGAGCGGCGTCCCGTGGATGCCTTGCCGTCCAATCCGTTGCAACGGCCGCGCATCGGCCGCCCCCTGCAGACGGGGGTGCGGGCCATCGACAGCCTGCTGACGGTGGGCGAAGGGCAGCGCATGGGCATTTTCGCCGGCAGCGGCGTCGGAAAAAGCTCGCTGTTATCGATGATTGCGCGCAACACGTCGGCGGATGTCAACGTGATTGCCCTCATCGGCGAACGCGGGCGGGAGGTCAACGAATTCATCGAGCGCGATCTCGGCGAGAAGGGGCTGTCCAAAAGCGTGATCGTGGTGGCCACCTCGGACCAGCCGGCGCTCATTCGCCTGAAATCTGCGTTCGTCGCGACCACCATTGCGGAGTGGTTTCGCGATCAAGGCCGGTCGGTGAACCTGTTGATGGACTCGCTGACCCGGTTTGCGATGGCGCAGCGCGAGATCGGGCTGGCGATTGGGGAACCCCCTGCGAGCCGCGGATACACGCCGTCGGTGTTCGCGCTGTTGCCTCGGCTCCTGGAGCGGGCGGGCACGGCGCAAAGGGGCGTCATCACCGCGTTTTACACGGTGTTGGTCGACGGGGACGACCTCAATGACCCCATCGCCGACGCGGTTCGGGGGATCCTCGACGGGCACATCGTCTTGTCCAGGCAAATGGCCAACGCGGGCCGCTTCCCGGCGATTGACGTGTTGCAGAGCTTGAGCCGGCTGTTTCCGGCTCTGGCGGACGAGCGCCAGAAGGCCGCGGCGCAACAGGTGCGGGCATGGTTGCAGAAGTACAGCGAAGTGGAAGACCTGCTGCGGATCGGCGCCTACCAGCGGGGCACCGACGCGGAGGCCGACGTGGCGGTGTCCATGTTTCCGAAAGTATCCCAGTTTCTCTCTCAGTCTGCGGACGAGCCTGCGACCTTGGGGGATTCGGTGGAAGAACTGAACCGCTTGGCGGGGGTGAGCGTATGAACGATCGCAGACGGCGGTATGGGCGTCTTCTCAAATTGAAGCAGGGCATGGAGCGCGTCGCCGGGATGGCGTTGGTCCGGGCGGAGCGGGCTCGCGACGCCGCGTCGGACGAGGTGGCCGCGGTTCAGGACGCGGTGGCGCAGGCGTACCGGTGGCGAGACGGCTGCCGGACCGGTGCCGACCTGCACCTGTGGCACGAATACGTGCAGGCATTGACCCAACGGGCCCGCCACGGCACCGCGAAATTGGCGGAAGCGGAGGCGCAGGTGGAGCGGGATCGCCAACGCGTGCGGGAGGCGCACCGGGAGGTCAAGCGGTGGGAATTGGCGCTGGAGAGCGAGATTCAGCTCGACCGCGCCCTGCGCCTGCGCGGGCTGCAGCGGGAACTGGATGACCACGTGGCGCGGTCGTGGAGGCGCGGGGGCTGATGCAGAGCCGGTCCTCCGCGAGCGAAGAACGCCGGTCCGTCGGGTGGATGTTGGCGTGGGTCGGCATGGTGGTGGTCATCCCGGCGCTGGCGACGGTGGCCATGATTGGCGGGGCACTGCAGCTGGCAGGGGTTCCCGTGTGGCAGACGCTAAGGGGATGGGTCACCCACGCTGACGCCGGAGCGACGACGGAGACACCGCTGGCGCAGACGCAGCAGACCTTGGCGAATACACAGCAAAAGCTGCAGGAGGCGCTCAAAACCATCGACGACCTGCAGCAGCAGTTGACGGCGGAGCGCCAGACCGAGGCCAATCTGAGGCAGCAGTTGACGCAGATGCAGGCACAAGTGCAGGCGCAGGCGAGCGCCCGCGACCGTGCAGCCAAGGAAGCTCAGTGGTTGGCTGGCATGGACCCGGGACAAGCCGCCGGCCTCCTCCAGAGTTTGCCGGCGTCGGAGGCTGCGCAGGTGGTGGCCCTGATGCCGAGTGATGTGTCCGCTCAAGTGCTGGCGGCCCTTCCGGCGGGCAAGGCGGCGCCCATCATGACTGCCGCTGCAGCCTACACGGGTGACCAGACGACGGCCGGTGCCGCGAGTGGCGCAGCAAACGGCACTGGTTGATGGTGCCCGGGCGATGGATGGAAAGGAGGGATGGGTCATGCGCGTGATGGCGGGCGGACATGCGACGGCGGGATCGAAGGTTGGAACGCAGGCCGGGCGCAAACCTCACACCGGCGATGGGAGCGATTCGAACGCGTTTTTCGATGCCCTGGTGGCAGCGGGCGCATGGGCGGGGGTCTCCGACGGGGTGGCGCCTCTGCCCGGGGAGACGAGGATGAAAGCGGACAAGGGTGCGATCCCATCCGTCACGACGTCGCCGGTGCAAGGCGGATCGGCCGCGCATGCCGGCATGGTGGCAGCCAAACGCGTGGCGTCGCCGGTACCGGTGCGGGATGGCTCCGCCGAGAAGGCCATGCAGGTGCTGGAGGCCGGGCAAGTGCAGGATGGCGTGCAGGCGCAGGACGATTCCGACCTGGTGTCGGCGCATGGAATGAAGGGGACCGCCCGGCGGGTCCAACCGGGACTTCCGGCACACGGAACGGCGCACCCCGCCGCGCAGTCAGCGGTGTCCGGATCAGCACAGTTCGCGGGTGTGGTCGACACCCTATCCAGGGGGGCCAAGACCGCCGGGGCTGAGGGGGATCCTCAGCCTGGCGAGCGTGGGTCGGTCGACGAAGCAGACGCGGGGTCGACGGGTCTGCCGCGGATGCCTGGGCGGGCTGACGACGGGGCCGTAGGCCAGACGCTTCCGCAGTGGAACGCCAACGTGCGGGCGCGTTTCGATCAGGCGGTGTCGACGGCCGGAGAGGCGATCCCCTCATCGTTCGGCAGCAGACCGTCGGCGGCGATCTCGGAGGTGCCCGGTCCGATTGAACCGGTAGACCGGAGCGTTTCGCAAGTGGCCGTTTCAACGGGAGGCGGAGGTCCTGGGCGGAACGAGCAGGCGCCTGAGCGTCCCGCGTCGCGCGCCTCAACGGGATGGGATCTCGTGCAGGTGGCACCCGCCGCCGTGTTGAACACACCGCGGACGCAGTCGGTGATGCCATGGGAGAGTGGAGCGGTGACGACGGCAGGCATGGTGTCCCGCAACGATCCGGAGGTGCCGAAACAATTCGCCGGCTTCATCGTGCATCAGGTGGAGGCCGGTCCGGACCAGGTGCGGGTGCGCGTGCATCCCGAAGGCTTGGGAGACGTCCTGGTCACCGTTCAGCGGTCCGAAGATGGGGTTCAGGTCCAATTGACGGCCAATCAGTGGGCGACCACGCAGTGGCTCAGCAGCATGACGGGACAGATTGCGGACTCTGTCCGGGCCAGCGGGGTTCCCGTGCAGATGGTCCAAGTGGTCTTCGGTCAGACCACATCCCAGACGGACAGTGGCGGACGTGGGCGCCACGGCAACAGCGGGCAAGGGATGTCCGAGGCGATGCGCGTGCAAGGGGCCAGGGCCCCGAACGGGCAGAGCGCCATCCGGCCGGATTTGCGGGATGGGCTTGAGGCCTAGGAGGTGACGTGTGTGGCAGCGAGCAGCGTGAGCGGCACCAGCTTGAGCAAGGACGCATTCTTGCAGCTGTTGGTGACGCAGATGCGGTACCAAGACCCGTTGCAACCCATGGACAACTCTCAGTTTCTTGCGCAGTTGGCCCAGTTTACGGCGTTGGAGCAAATGACCAACCTGGCCCAAACGGAGAACCAGGTTCTCCAAAGTCTGCAGGTGGTGCGCCTGGGGGCCGTACAGCAGTTGATCGGCACGCAGGTGACGGTCACCGACGGACAGGGACAGCCCGTCACCGGCATGGTGGAGGCCGTCAAATTCGCGGACGACGGGAGTGCCGTGCTGCAGGTGAACGGTCAAACATATCCAATCGACGCGGTGCAGTCGGTTGGGCCGTCGGGTGCGGCGGCTTCGGAAGCGTCAACCACTCCGTGAACATCCTGAAGGGAGGAACAATCGCATGTTAAGGTCGATGTATTCCGCCGTTTCCGGCATGCAGGGGTTCCAGACGAAACTCGACGTCATCGGCAACAACATCGCCAACGTGAACACGCCCGGGTTCAAGGCGGGACGGGTGGACTTCGCCGATGTGCTGAGCCAGACCATCTCCGGCGGGAGCGCGCCTGCCTCCGGGACCGGCGGCACCAATCCGGCACAGGTGGGGCTCGGGGTTCGCGTCCTTGGCATCGACAACCTGTTCACCCAAGGGGCGCCGCAGTCGACCGGCGTGCCGACAGACCTGGCCATCAATGGGAGCGGGTTCTTTACGGTCACGGATTCCTCCGGCCAGCGGTATCTGACGCGCGAGGGAGACTTTAGCGTGGATTCAGGCCACAACTTGGTGTTGCCGGACGGCAAGGTCGCCTTGGGATTCGCATTCAAGGACGACACGGGGACCAATCCACCGGCGTTGGACACGTCCACACTCGTCCCGGTCAACCTCGATAACCTGTTGAGCAAGTATGTGGTGGCATTGCAGGGGAGCACGGACGCCACGGGAGTCACCTATAACGTGGGGAGCGTGGTAGGTAACAGTATCACTTATGGAGCCGGTCCAACCACGCGCACCTTCAGCCTGTCGTCTTCACCCGACCTGCAGGTCGGACCCGATGGCAGCCTGTCGGTCATGCTCCAATACACCGATACATCTGGCGGGAGCACCGTCGGTTCAGGCACGATGCGGGTGACCCTCGGCAAGTTGGCCATCGCCACCGTGGACAACCCCGGCGGCATGGAGAAAGTGGGCGACACCCTGTTTATCGCAGGTACCAATTCGGGCATGCCCACATTCCACGTGGCCGGCATGGACAACACCGGAACGATTGCCAGCGGTTATCTCGAGATGTCCAACGTCGATCTCACGCGGGAGTTCACGGAGATGATCATCGCCCAGCGCGGATTCGACGCCAACTCTCACGTGATCGGCACCGCCAACGCCATCCTGCAGGACGTCGTCAACCTGAAGAACAGCTGATGGCGGTGATGATGAGGAGGCCTGACCCGGCGGTGGTCCCGCCGCGCAGGCGGGCGTCCTGAACCGGGAGGGATGGCGGTGATCCGATTGACCCGGTTGAACGGGACCGCGCTGTGGCTGAATCCCCTGTTGGTGGAGTCGGTCGAGCAGACGCCGGATACCGTGATCACGCTGGCCAACGGGCACAAGTACGTGGTGCGCGAGGCGGCGGAGGAGATCGGGGACCGAATGGCCGCCTACTTGCGGCGGATCGGATTGATAGCGGCAGAGGGAAAGAAGGAGGAGTCGGGTTGAGGCGCGCGTTCGTCCTGATGATTTCCATCATCATCGGCGCCGCGGTGGTGGTCGGTGCGGGCCTGGGCGGGTATTGGTATTGGAAGTCGGCCCACGCCAAGGCCCGGACGTCCCAGGTGCCTTCGGCCCGCGAACTCAAACAACTGCGGGTGGATTTGCCGGCGAACACCACCAACCTCCAAGACGGGTTGATCCAGTTCACGCTGTCCCTGCAGGCGCATGATGAACAGACCAAGACCGAGCTGGCGGACATGCAACCCCAGGTCGAGGATGTTGTCAACCGGACCATGCGCGGGTTCTCCGCCCAGGAGTTGCGCACGCAGGCAGGCGTCACGCGCCTGGCGGGGACCTTGAAGGCAGCCATCAACGGGGTGCTGCCACAGGGGCGGGTGGACGCGGTGTATTTCGCCACCATCGTCGTGCAGTAGCGTGTCACCTCGCGGAAAGGGGGGATGGAGATGTCGGAAGTGTTGTCTCAGGAGGAGATTGACGCCCTCCTCTCGGCGCTGAACCGCGGCGAACTGAACGCGGACGACATCCGGGAAGAGTCCGGCGGACCGCGCATTCGCAACTACGACTTCCGCCGGGCCATGCGGTTTTCCAAGGACCATATCCGCATCCTCCGGCGCATCCATGAGCATCTGGCGCGCTTGGTGACCACGCACCTGTCGGGACAGCTGCGTGCGGTCGTTCAGATGCAGGTCGAGACGGTCGACCAGCTGCCGTACGAGGAGTTCATCCGATCCATCCCGCCGTTGACGGTCATTCAGTTGGTGGAGTTGTCCCCGCTGCCTGGGAAGATGGTGTTGGAGTTCAACCCGCAGGTGGTGTTCGCCATGCTGGACCGCCTCATGGGCGGCGTGGTGCACGGGCCCTATCGGGAGCGGGAACTGACGGAGATTGAGCTGGTCCTCGTGGAACGGCTCTTTTCCGCCCTGAGGGGGTTCATCGCGGAGGCGTGGCGCAACGTCGAGACGCTCTCCCCACGGCTGCTCCAACTGGAGACCAATCCCCAGTTCCTGCAGCTGGCCACCCCGAATGAGACGGTGCTGGTGATCACGATGAGCGCGCGCGTCGGCGCGGTGTCGGGATTGGTCAACGTCTGTATCCCGCACGTCACGCTGGAGCCTGTCCTGCCGAAGCTGAGCACGCAGCGGTTCATGGACAGCCGCAAGCCGGGCGGCAGGGGAGAGGAAGAGGAGCGGCGGTTGGCGAAGCACCTGATGGGCGTCTCCGCGGAGGTGACCGTCGAACTCGGCCGGACGCGGTTGAGCATGGCGGACGTGCTCGACCTGCAGGTCGGCGACGTCATTCCGTTGGAGCAGTCCATCCGCGATCCCTTGACGGTGTACGTCAATGGCGTGCCGACGTTCTCGGCGAGCGCGGGTCAGCGGCACGGACATTACGCGGTGAAGGTGCTGACCGAGTGGGAGGAGGTGTACGACGATGAACGACGAAATGAAGCTGTCTCAGGAGGAGATTGACGCCCTCCTGCGCGGCGAGTGGTCTGCGCCAGCGCCCGCCGAGCCGGACGGGCCGCCGCCGTTGTCGGACGAGGAGCGCGACATGCTGGGCGAGATCGGCAACATCAGCTTCGGTTCGGCGGCCACGAGCCTGTCCGCTCTCTTGCAGCGGCGCGTGGAGATCACGACGCCCAGCGTGTCGGTGCTCCGCGGCGATCACCTCGAGGCCGACCTGGCGAGGCCGTATGTGATGGTGATGGTCGAGTTCACCGCCGGTCTGTCCGGCAGCAATGCGCTGGCCGTCGAGTTGGAGGACGCGAAAACCATCGCCGACCTGATGCTGGGCGGCGACGGGCGCAATGTCGATGTCGAGCTCAATGAGTTGCACCTGAGCGCTGTCGCCGAGGCGATGAACCAGATGATGGGGGGCGCCGCGACCGCCCTGTCGACCCTGCTGGGCCATCCGGTCAACATCTCTCCGCCCCAGGTGCGGTTTGTCGATCTCGCGGCCGGAGACGAGTTCGATCTGGGCCAGCAGGAATGGGTGGTCATGACCTCCTTCCGGTTGCGGGTTGAGGATTTGATTGACTCCTCCATCATGCAGTTGGTCCCCATCTCGTTCGCGCGCGAACTGTTGGATCATCTGCGCCGCGGCATGGGAGCGGGCGACAGCGCGCAGGCCCCGATGAGTCCGGACGATGCGACGGAGGCACAGACACCGCCGGCGTCCGCGCAGTCCCGTGCGGCGACGGACGCACCGAAGGACCAGGCGTCCGCCCTGCGGGAGCGCGTTGCGTCTCTGGACGGGGCGGCAGCGCCGGAGGTGGCTGCGGCCGCGGAGCGAAAACCGCATTCATCTGCGCCTCAGGTCCAGGTGAAACGACCCCAGTTCGCCGATTTCGACGATCCCGCGCCGCCGGCGGCGGCACCGCGCAACCTGTCGCTGTTGCTCGACGTGATGTTGGATGTCACGGTGGAGCTGGGACGGACGCGCAAGTCCATCCGCGAGATCCTCGATCTCGCGCCCGGGTCCGTGATTGAGCTGGAGAAGTTGGCCGGCGAGTCGGTGGACATCCTCGTCAACGGCAAGCGGATCGCCACCGGCGAAGTGGTGGTCATCGATGAGAATTTCGGCGTGCGCGTGACCGATATCCTGAGCCCGGTGGACCGGGTGAAAAAACTGCAGTGAGTGACCAGTACGTGTGTAGGAAGGTGGGCAACACGTGGCGAACCGAATCCTGGTCGTGGACGATGCGGCATTCATGCGCATGATGATCAAAGACATCTTGACCAAGAACGGCTACGAAGTGGTGGGAGAGGCGTCCGACGGGGCGCAGGCGGTCGAGAAGTACCAGGAGCTGCAACCGGACCTGGTCACGCTCGACATCACCATGCCGGAGATGGACGGCATCGAGGCGCTCAAACGGATCCGCGCCGCCGATCCGAACGCGCGCGTGATCATGTGTTCGGCGATGGGCCAGCAGGCCATGGTGATTGACGCCATCCAGGCGGGGGCAAAGGATTTCGTGGTGAAACCCTTCCAGGCCGACCGGGTGATTGCAGCGGTGAAAAAAGTGCTCGGCTGAGCGGACGGTGAACGACGGTGAGTCCTTCCGTGTTGGGCAATCCGGTGTGGGTGGCCGTCCAATTGCTGCTCTCGCTGGCGGTGGTGTTGGCGCTGGCTGTGGTCGCCATCCGCTATTTGGCGCACCGGTCCCGTTTCTCTCATACGGCAGCGATTCAGGTTCTGGCTGCGCGCCAGGTGGCGCCCAACCGCTCGGTTCAGGTCATCGAGGTGCACGGGCGGCGCTATCTTATCGGCGTCGGCGATCAGGTGTCGCTGTTGGCGGACGTGACCGATCATTTCCCGCCCGCGCCGCGGGAGCCACAACCATCCGGCGGGGCGGCGGTGTTCGCACGCGTCCTGTCGGAACGGATGCGCCGTCTGCGAGAGCAGGATCATGCCGGTGAGCCAGGAAAGGAGACCTGACCTGATGGGGATGAACTCGCGGACGAAGCGGCCCCGAGCATGGCCGTGGCTCCGAGCTGGCGCCGCGATGCTTCTCGCCATCGTCGTCCTCGCGGCGGTCCATCCCGCCGTGTGGGCGGCGAACACCGGTGCCGATGCGGGCGGTCTGCCCGGCGTGCAGGTGAGCGTGGGAACGGGGGATTCGCCGCAATCCGTCGCGTCGACGCTGAAAATCGTCCTGCTGCTGACGGTGCTGTCGCTGGCGCCCGCGATCCTGGTTTTGATGACGTGCTTCACGCGCGTGATCGTCGTCCTGTCGTTCGTCCGCAACGCCCTGTCGCTGCAGCAGTCGCCGCCCAACCAGGTGTTGATTGGGTTGGCGTTGTTCATCACCTTGTTCGTGATGCAGCCGACGCTTTCGGCCGCCAACAGCCAGGCGTTGCAGCCGTACCTGCGCGGGGAGATCAGCCAGACGGTGGCGATGCAGCGGGCGGAGCTGCCGTTCAAGACGTTCATGGCCAAACATACGCGCCGCCAGGACCTGGATCTGTTTCTATCCTACCGGCATCTGCCCGAGCCCAAGGCGCCCGCGGACATTCCGCTGACGGCGCTGGTCCCGGCGTACACCATCAGCGAGCTGAAGACCGCTTTTCAGATCGGCTTCATGCTCTACCTTCCGTTTTTGGTGATAGACCTGGTGGTGGCGACGACGCTCATGTCGATGGGCATGATGATGCTGCCGCCGGTGATGATCTCGCTGCCCTTCAAAGTCTTGCTGTTCGTCATGGTGGATGGGTGGTACCTGGTCGTCAAATCGCTCTTGTCCGGCTACACCTGAACGGCGCGGTTCCGGGACGAGGCGGCAAGGAGGCATCGCAACGTGGACGCGAATTTCATCATCGGCCTTGGGACTCAAGTGATGTGGTTGGTCGTCAAGTTGACGGCGCCCATCCTGGGCCTGGGGTTGGCGGCCGGGGTGGCGGTCAGCCTGTTTCAGGCCACGACGCAGATTCAGGAACCGACGCTGTCGTTCGTCCCGAAGGTGGCGGCCGTGATGGCGGCGCTCCTTCTGTTTGGCCCGTGGATGCTGACCATCCTGGTGGATTTCAGCGCCCAGGTGCTCGGCCACCTGAACGACTTTGTGCACTGAACCATGGTTGCGTTTGTACTCAATCACTATCCGTTGTACCTGTTGGTTCTGCTTCGCGTCGTCGCGTTTGTCGCCACGTCGCCGCTGATGTCCATCCGGCTGTGGCCGGCATGGGCGAAGTTGGGCCTGGCGGCATTCACGGCGCTCTGGATCGCGCCGGACCTGACGTCTGCACATCCTCCCGATCCGCTGGCGGACGCGGGTCGGTTTGTCGACATGGCCCTGCGGGAGACGGTGACGGGGATGTGGTTGGGGCTGATTGCCACGGCCGTGGTGGCCGCGCTGACCATCGCCGGGCAACTGTTCGATCTGCAGATCGGCTTTGCCTCGGGCGCCCTGTTGGATCCCGTCGGCGGCCAGATGAGCGGCGTCACGGGCAACCTGCTGTCCACATTGTTCAGCCTGTACTTTCTCGGCTTGAACGGGCTCGACGGACTTGTGCTCGCGTGCATGAACTCCTACCGGTTCGTGGGGCTCGGCGCCCTGCGCCTGCCGGACGGCGCGTGGTCCGCGTGGGCACGGCTGATGGACGCGGTGATGGCGCTCTCGGTACAGGTGTGCGCCCCATTGGTCGCGGCACTGTTGCTGACGGATATCACGTTTGCCCTGCTGTCGCGGGCCGTCCCGCAGATGAACGTGTTCGTCGTCGGGCTGCCTGCCAAACTGTTCGTCGGGCTCGGCCTGTTTGTGGCCGTCCTGCCGGGTGTGGTGGATCTGTTCGGCTCGGTGTTCGCCCATCTGTTCGCACAGCTGGATGAGAGTTTGCGCTGGTTGGGGGGATGAGCCGTGGTTCCGTTCACGTTGCAGCGGTTCGCGGAAGAACGGACCGAGCGGGCCACGCCGCGCCGCCGGGCGGAGGTCCGCCGCCAGGGCCGTGTCCCCCACAGCCCTGAACTCAGCGGCGCTATCGCCCTGTTGGCCGGCGTCCTGTCGCTGTTCGCATTCGGCAGCCAGATCTGGAATGAGGCCGTGTCCACCATGGCGTCCGGGTTGGCGCAGAATCCGCCCGCGGATTGGACACCGACGGGCATTCGCGCGCTATTCGCCCACGCCCTTGGTCATGTCGTGCGCATGGTGTTGCCGGTGTCGGGCATCGCGCTGGCGGCGGGCCTCGCGACCGCGTTTGCCCAGGTGGGCGCGCTGTTCGTCCCGAAACTGCTGCTGCCGGATCTGCGGCGGATCGATCCGCTGGCCGGGCTGCGGCGCCTGTGGAGCGCGCGGACGCTCGTCGAAGCCGCCAAGTCGGTGCTCAAACTCGCGTTGGTCGGCGGCATCGCCTACATGGGTGCCAACGACGCGGCGGGGGTCGTCGCGCGCCTCGGGGGGGTGGATCCCGCCCGCCTGCCCGGGGCCGTCGGCCAGTTGGCACTCCGCCTGGCCGTCGAGATTGCCGCGGCGTTTGCCGCCTTGGCCTTGTTGGACTGGACCTGGCAGCGCTTCGAGTTCGAGCGCAGCATCCGCATGACGCGCCAGGAGGTCCGGGAGGAGTTCCGCCAGCAGGAGGGGGACCCGCAGATCCGCCAGCGCATCCGCCAGCGGGCCCGGGCGCTCGCGATGCGGCGGATGATGCAGAATGTGCCGAAGGCCGACGTGGTCGTGACGAACCCGACGCACTATGCGGTGGCGTTGCGCTATGATCCGGCAACCATGACGGCGCCGCGGGTCGTGGCCAAGGGGCAGGATGACCTGGCGCGCCGCATCCGCTCGTTGGCACGGACCCACGGCGTGCCCGTGGTCGAGAACCGGCCGTTGGCGCAGACGCTGTACCGGACGGTGGAAGTGGACGAGGTGATCCCGCGCGAGCTGTACCAGGCGGTCGCGGAAGTGCTTGCCTACGTGTATCGCCTGCGCGATCGCGCCAACGAAGGGGTGAAACGGTGAAACGGTCGGACCTCGCCGTCATGGCGGCGGTCATCGGGATTGTCGTCATGATGGTGATCCCGCTCAACAAGACCCTGCTCGACGTGCTCTTGGTGATCAATCTGTTCGCGTCCATGACGGTTCTGATGGTCGCGATGAACACGAAGGAGCCGCTGGAGTTCTCCGTGTTCCCGTCGCTTCTGTTGGTGACGACGCTGTACCGGCTGGCGCTCAACGTGTCTTCCACCCGCCTCATCCTGACGCAGGCGGATGCCGGCGAGGTCATCGCGACGTTCGGCAACTTCGTCATCGGCGACAACATCGTCGTCGGCTTTGTGGTGTTTCTGATCCTCGCCGTCATCCAGTTCATCGTCATCACGCGCGGGGCGGAGCGCGTGGCCGAAGTCGCGGCCCGCTTCACCCTCGATGCGATGCCGGGCAAGCAGTTGTCGATTGACGCCGATCTCAACGCGGGCCTGATCACCGAACAGGAGGCGCGCCAACGCCGCCAGAACATCGAGCGGGAGGCGGACTTCTACGGCGCTATGGACGGTGCCTCGAAGTTCGTCAAGGGGGACGCCATCGCCTCGATGCTGATTGTCGCCATCAATACCGTCGGCGGCTTCATCATCGGCATGGCCATGCATCACATGGATGCGTCGACGGCGGCCCATACCTACACCCTCCTGTCCGTCGGCGACGGGTTGGTCAGCCAGATTCCCGCTCTGCTGCTGTCGACGGCGACGGGCCTGATGGTGACGCGCGCGGCGTCGGATGCCAACCTGGGCACCGACGTGGTCCAGCAGGTGCTGCAGTATCCGCGCGCCCTGTACCTGGTCGCCGGAGCATTGGGCCTGTTGGGGCTGTTCACGCCCATCGGCATCCTTCGGACCGGACCGGTGGCGGCCCTCGCCGCCTTCATCGGCTGGCGCGTGCAGCGCCAGGCGGCGCAGATGCAGCGGCGGGAGCAGGAAGCGGCGCTGCGGGCGAAGACCGAAGAGGTGAAAAAACCGGAGAGTGTCTTCTCCCTGCTCGGGGTGGACCCCATCGAGTTCGAGTTCGGGTACGGGCTCATCCCGTTGGTGGACGCCAAGCAGGGCGGCGACCTGCTGGACCGCGTGGCGCTCATCCGGCGCCAACTGGTGCTGGAGCTGGGGCTGGTCATCCCGGTGGTGCGCCTGCGCGACAACATTCAATTGAAACCGTCAGAATACGTCATGAAAATACGAGGAGTCCAGGTGGCGCGCGGAGAAATATTGATGGGACACTTGCTGGCGATGAGCCCGGGTCAGGAGGATCCGAGCGTGGGGGGCATTCCCACGCGCGAACCGGCCTTCGGCATGCCTGCGGTCTGGATTCCGGCGGAGGCACGCCATCGGGCGGAGGCGGCGGGATACACGGTGGTCGATCCGAGCTCCGTCATCGCGACGCATCTGACCGAGGTGCTCAAGCGGCACGCCCACGAGCTGCTCGGCCGTCAGGAGACGCAGGCCCTCCTCGATCACGTCAAGGCGACCGCACCCGCACTGGTGGAGGAGGTCGTGCCGGGCATCCTGACCGTCGGCCAGGTGCAACGGGTTCTGGCCAACCTCTTGCAAGAAGGCGTCTCCATTCGCGACCTGGTCACCATCCTGGAGACCCTGGCGGACGCCGGGCGGACGACGAAAGACCCGGATGTCCTGACGGAGTATGTGCGCCAGGCGCTCGCGCGGCAGATCTGCCAGCAACTGCGGATGCCCGGGGAGCCGTTGACGGTCGTCACGCTGGCGCCCGCGGTGGAAGAGCGGCTTCAGGCCTCGCTGGTGTCCTCCGACGCAGGGACGTTCCTCGGGATCGATCCGAATGTCGCCCAGCAGCTCGTGCGGCGTCTGCGGGAGGAGTGGACGCGCCTGCAGTCCCTGGGCAAGACGCCGGCCCTGTTGACGCATCCGCAGCTGCGCCTGCCGGTCCGCCGCTGGCTCGCGCGCATGCTGCCGGAAATGCCGGTGCTGTCGTACAACGAGATCGATCCGGCGGTCGCCATTGAGAGCGGAGGGGTGGTGAATCTGACTTGATCATCCGCAGGTACGTGGTTCGGGAGATGCCGGAGGCGGTGGCCATGATCCGGCGGGAACTCGGCAAGGATGCGGTCATCCTGAGCACGAAGAAAGTGAAGGTGAAAAAGTGGCTCGGCCTCTGGCGGCGCACCTGCATCGAGGTCATCGCCGCCAGCGGAGACGACGTGCCCCTCCTGGCGGACAGCGCGCGCCCGGGGGCTGGCGTCCGTCCGTCGGCGAGCGTGGTCCGCGCCCGCGGGACAGGGGAACGTCCGTCGGCCGGCGCAGGCACATCCGCCCGATCCGGTGCGCCGGCGCCGGATCCCGTCTTCGCTGTGCCGGGTGTGGCCAACGCGGCCTCCGCGGAGACCGCGGAGCGCGCGGGGAGCGAGCGCGGGGAGGCCCCCGCAGGTGGCGCCGCCATCGAATCCGTCCGGCAGGAGCTGGCGGAGGTCCGGCGGTTGTTGGAATCGGCCATCGCAGGCCGGGATCTGGGACTTCGCGGCGTCCTGCAGCAGTTGGCGCGGCAAGGGGTGAATCCGGAGCAGATCTGGCCGCTCATCGATTCGAGCGGGGTGTGGCCCACGGAGGAGAAGGACGTCCTCAACCCGTCTTTGCCCGCGCGCACGGAGCAACTCAAGACCGCGCTCAGCCGGCGGATCGTCGACAGCCTGGCAGAACTCCGGCAAGCGCAGCCCATCGACGCCAAGTCCAGGGTGGTGGCGCTCGTTGGCCCGACCGGCGTGGGGAAGACGACGACCATCGCCAAGTTGGCGGCGCTGAACGTCATCGGCGGGCAGCGCCGGGTGGGGTTGATCACGACGGACACGTACCGGATCGCGGCCGTGGAGCAGCTTCGTACATACGCCAGCATTCTCAACGTGCCGCTGGAGGTCGTGGGCCAGCCGCAGGAGATGCCGGGCGCCCTGGAGCGGTTGCGAGACCGGGATCTCATCCTCATCGACACGGCGGGTCGGAACTTTCGCATGGACATGTACGTGCAGGAGATGAAGACGTTGTTGTCGGCCGCGCCCGTGGACGAGGTTCATCTGGTGCTGTCGCTGACCACGAAACCGGAGGACATGGACGCGGTGGCGGAGGCGTTCCACACCTTGCCCGTGCACAAGCTGATCTTCACGAAGCTGGACGAGACCCTCAGCCACGGGGCGATCCTGAACCTGATGTGCAAGTACCGGCTGCCGCTTTCCTATGTGACCACAGGGCAGAACGTGCCGGATGATCTCGAGGTCGCAGATATAGAGAAGTTACTCCGGGTGATCTTTGGGGGGGCCGCCTGATGCTGGAGCCGGAAGAGCCAATGCGCGCATGGGAGCACAATCCGGGCCAGGACGCCACGCCGCACCCGCAGGCGGTGGTGGCCGTGGCGAGCGGCAAGGGCGGGGTCGGCAAGACCCATTTCTGTGTCAATTTCGGGCTGGGGTTGATGCAACATCACATCCGTCCGATTGTCATCGATGCGGACGTCGGGTTTGCGGATGTCGAAGTGATGCTCGGCGTACGGCCCAAACGGTCGCTCGTCGACGTGCTGGAGGGGCTGAGCGTGCTCGAGGCCATTGAGTACGGGCCGGGTGGCCTGCCCTTCCTGTCCGCCGGGAGCGGACTCGTGGATCTGCATGATTTGACGGACGATCAGATGGCCCGTCTGATTGGTCAGGTGTCCCTGCTGCAGGAGCGGTTTGACATCGTCCTGATGGATTGCGGCTCGGGCATGGGGCCGAACTTCGAACGACTCCTTTCGGCGGTGGACGACCTGATTGTCATCACCACCCCCGAACCGACCGCGTTGGCGGACGCGTACGCCCTGCTGAAACTGTTGACGCTGCGGGGGACGCTGCCGCCCGTGCGGCTGGTCGTCAACCGGGCGGAGTCGTTCGTGCAAGGGCGCTTGACCGCCGAGAAGTTGCGGCTGGTGGCGGACCGGTTTCTCGACGCGCCGGTGGGCGTGCTGGGATACGTGCTGGAAGACGACGCCGTACCGCATGCGGTGATGCGGCAGACGGCGCTCATGACGGCCTTCCCGCAGTCCGCGGCCGCACGGTGTTACCAGCAGTTGGTGCGCAATTACCTGCGGATCGATCCCGCTCCCCGGCAAGGCGGATTCTCCGGTTTCCTGACCCGGGTGTGGGAGCGCCTGCGCCGAGGGCAGGCGGAGAAGGGCCACAGCGCATGAGGCGGTTGCCCCTGTCCCGCAGAGTCTGACAAGGAAGTGCATGATGTGGAAAATCTACAGTACCTTCAGGCATTCTTGGACGAATCCGAAGAAAACCTTCAGGTCCTGAACGAATTGTGTCTGCGCGTCGAGCAGGGCGCTGCCGCGGACGGCGATTTCGCGGCGATGTTTCGAGCGGCGCACACGCTGAAGGGCATGTCGGCGACGATGGGATTTCAGACGATGGCGACCGTGACTCACCGGTTGGAGGATCTGTTGGGGGTGTTGCGCGACCATCCCGAACGGGTGAGCGGGGCGTGTGTCGACGCATTGTTCGAGAGCCTCGACGTGCTCTCCGGCTTGTTGGAGCGCATCCGGGACGCGGGAAACGAAGCCGGCGTGGCGGCGGAGGAAACGATAGGACGCCTGACCCGGCTGCACGCGGAGTTGACGGGTGCGGCCGCGCCGGAGGTGGCGGTGACCGCTTCTCCATCCCCAGCCGCGCAGAGTGCGCTCCCGGCGGTGTCCGACAGCGCGGCCAGGGTGTTGGAGGCCGGCCATGCGTCGGGCATGGCCACGGGCTGGGTGGTGGTGTCGTTGGATGCGGGGTGCGTGATGCCCGCGGCCCGCGCTCTGCTGGTGATGCGGGAGTTGGAGCAGGCGGGCACCTGTGTCCAGTGCGAACCCGACGCGGAACGGCTGCAGGCGGGCGACATCCCGGGGCCGATTGCGTTTCTGATGGCCTTCGAGGGGGAACCTGAGCCGGTCATCGAAGCCATCGCCCAGATGCCTGAGGTGGCGTCCGTGGGTTACCACCCCTGGATCCCCGGGTCACCGGCGGCCGCATCGTCTGCACCCGCAGCCGGGACGGGAACGTCCGCGCCCATCGGTCCATCGCCAGCATCCGCAAGTGCGCCGGGCGCGGGTGGAAACGGTACGGGTGCGGCAGGTGCGCCCGGACCGGCGGCCAGCGCGGCGAAGTCGGAGGGGGATCGGCCGCGGGCAGGCGGCGCGCGGGCGGATCGCACCATCCGCGTACCGGTGGAGCGGTTGGATACGCTGATGAATCTGTTGAGCGAGCTGGTCATCGACCGCAACCGTTTGGGCGCCATCGCGGCGGCGGCCGACCGGGCGGATCTGCGCGAGTTGAGCGATCACGTGGCCCGCATCGCCGGCGAACTGCAGTCCGCGGTGATGTCCCTGCGCATGGTGCCCATCGAGTACCTGTTCCAGCGTTTTCCGCGCATGGTCCGCGACCTGGCGAAGACCCTCGACAAGGAGATCCGGCTCGAGATGTCCGGTTTGGAGACGGAGTTCGACCGGACCATCATCGACGAGATGGGGGAGGTGTTGGTGCACCTCATCCGCAACTCCGCGGACCACGGTCTGGAGCCGCCTGAAGACCGGCGCGCCGCCGGAAAACCGGAGGCGGGGGTGATCCAGCTGCGCGCGTACGCGTCGGGCCAGCATGTCTTCATCGAGGTGGCGGATGACGGGCGCGGGATTGACGTGGAACGCGTGCGCCGCCGCGCCATCGAGCGCGGTCTGGTGGACCCGGTCCAGGCTGGGCATCTCTCGGACGAGCAGGTCTACGAATTCCTGTTCGCCTCCGGATTCAGCACGGCGGAGACCGTCTCCGACATTTCTGGCCGCGGCGTCGGGTTGGACGCCGTTCGCCAGAAGGTGGAGTCCCTGGGGGGACGGGTGGAGATTGAATCGGTCCGTGGCCAGGGGACGACCTTCCGGATCCGCCTTCCGCTCACCCTGGCGATGCTCGAGGCCCTCCTGGTGGAGGTGGCCGGGCACATCTTCGCCATTCCGCTGACCGCGGTCGAGGAAGTGGTCGCCGCCAGCTCCGGGAATGTCCGCGTGGTGCACGGAACCCGGGTCCTCGACGACCGCGGCAAACTGGTCCCCCTCGTGGATGTGGGCACGTGGCTCCTGGGCACTGAAGGCGGGGGCCGGTGGTTGGTGGTGTGCCGCGAGGGGAACCGGCGGGCGGCCTTTGCGGTCGAGCGCCTGCTGGGACAGCGGGAGATTGTGCACAAGTCGCTCGGCGAGTATCTGGCACAGGTCCCCTGGTTCGCAGGGGCCGCCATTCTCGGGGACGGCGGGATTGCCCTGATTGCCGATGTGCATGCCTGGATGAACGGGGCGCTCCGGCGCTGAAGCGGACAGCGCGGAGGGTGGCTCGAACAGAGAAAGAGATATGGGAAAGGAGAGCGATCCGGGTGTCGGAACGTCAATATATCCTGTTTTCCGTTGCGGACGAGCAGTACGGCGTGCCGGTGGAGCAGGTGCAGTCGGTCGAACGCATGCTGCCCATTGCGCACGTGCCGAAGACGCTGCCTTTCATCAAGGGTGTCGTCAACCTGCGCGGGGTCGTGACGCCGGTGCTCGACCTGAGGGAGCGGTTCGGCTTTCCGCCGGCGGAGGCGGACGCGGATACGCGCATCGTGGTGGTGCAGGTGGAACGCTTCCTGGTCGGCCTGATTGTCGACGCGGTGGACGATGTCGTGTCCATCGACGCGTCTGCGGTGGAACCGCCGCCGGCGATGGTGGGCGGCGTGGAGGCGGAGTATCTGCACGGTGTCGTCCGCCGGGAGGACCGGGTCCTGATCCTGCTCAATCTCACGCGGGTGTTGTCGCATGCGGAGGAACGCCAACTCCGTGAAGCGGAGAAGAGTGTGACCGGATGAGTTCAGGGTTGACGCCCGGGGATGGCACGCTGGCGCTTTTGGCGGAGATCGGCAATGTCGGCGCGGGTCACGCGGCGACGGCGCTGTCGGTGCTGGTCCAGGACCGGGTCTCCATCTCGGTGACGGAAACCCGTGTTTGCTCGTTTCAGGAGATACCCGCCATCGTCGGCGGTGACGAGGTGCTCACGGCGGCGGTGTTGCTGCGGCTCGACGGGGATGTCACGGGCGACATGATGTTTCTCCTGCCCGTGCCGAGCGCGAAGCGATTGGTTGAGCGCATGTTTGGCGGCGCCGCAGAGACACCCGGGGAGGACTTCTCGGAGATGGAGTTGTCCGCCCTGGCGGAGGCCGGCAACATCCTCGGAGGGTCGTACGTGACCGCCGTCAGTTCCCTGACGGGCCTGCGCTTGGTCCAATCGGTCCCGGCCGTGGCGTTGGACATGGCGGGAGCCATTCTCGGCACGGTGTTGACGGACACTGGCCAGACCGCGGATTACGCGGTCGTGATCCGCACTTCCATCCGTCAGGGTGGGGCGGACGTCGACGGGCATCTGTTTCTGCTGCCGGACCCGCCGAGCGTGCAGACCTTGTTCGGCGCGCTGGGGTGGACGTATGGCTGAGCGGGTCGAGGACGTGGTGCGGGTGGGCATCGCCGAGGCGGCGGTGGTTCGCTGCGGACAGCGGTTGCGTACGGCGGGGCTCGGATCGTGCGTGGGCGTCGTTTTGTACGACGACGTCGCGGGCGTTGCGGGCATGGCGCATGTGATGCTCCCCGCACCGCCGAACGCCCGGCCGTTCAACGCAGCGAAGTACGGATCGACCGCCGTCCCTTGGTTGCTGGAACGCCTCTGTGAGATGGGCGCTGAACCCCGGCGGGTACGCGCCAAGTTGGCGGGAGGCGCCCAGATGTTCGCCCCGAGCCGCGGGGACCTCCTGCGCGTGGGGCCGCGCAACGTCGAGGCTGTGCTCGCCGCGCTGCAGGCCTGCGGCATCCGGGTGGTCGCGCAAGACACGGGCGGGCAGGTGGGACGGACCATCGAGTTTGACGTCTGCACCGCCCGGTTGTCGATTCGCACGGCCCGCGGCGCGTCGTATGAGATCTGATCCGTTGGCGTCGGCGGCGCCGCGGAACGGCCCCGCGGGAGCCGGGTGCCGCACCAAGCGACGAGACCGTGCAACGGAATGCATCAGTCGAGGAGGCATCGCCACATGGGGCAGACCGCATGGGTCTATCTGGTTTTGGTGTTGCTGGCTGGGGCGGCCTGGTTGCTCTCGCGCAGGATGGGGCGCGTCGCGGGACGTTGGCGGGTGCCCGATTGGCTGCAGCACGCCTGGGGGACCCCGCAGACGCCGGCCGACGCAGGGGCGGCAGCCGAGGAGGCGGAGCGGATCGCCGCCGTGTTGGAAGACATCCACCGTGAGCTGGCCGGTGACGGGACGCGGCTGCGCGCGGACGTGGCCGTCGCGCTGGAATGCATGAACGACGAGATTCGCAGTGAGCTGGCGCGGCTGCGCGAAGAGTTGGCAGACGTGCGAACCCAACTGTCGGCGCTGCAGCAGGCACTTCCCGGCTGCAACGCTGCGCCGGCGCCGGAAGCGGCAACCCGGGCCGCCGGGCGGACGCCGACGATGGAGGAGGCCGCCGCAGTCACCGGAATGCCGGAAGAGGTGCAACCGGGCCCGCTGTCCGGCCTGGCCGATGCGGACGCAGAACGCTACTTTCGCATCCTGGAGGCCTGGCAGGCCGGAAAATCCAAGGAGCAGGTGGCGATGGAGACGGGGGTCTCGCTGGCAGAGGTCGACCGAGTGGTGGACTTGATGACGCGGCCGGGCACCGGGGCCATGTAGAAATGGACGATTGAGGATGTCGTCCGCGGCGTGTGCAGACGGATGGACGGTCCGGTTGCCCGCCCTGGATGCGTATGCTATATTTAAGGACGGTGTGAAGGTTCGCCAAGGCGAAGTACACACGTCCGCGGATGCCGCGCACGGTCCTGCATGGCAGGTGGCCCGGCAGACGAAGCGGGCGGAGGCCAAACCACAGGAGGTTGAACGATGGCGATTATCTCCATGAAGCAGTTGCTGGAGGCGGGTGTTCACTTCGGACATCAGACGCGCCGCTGGAATCCGAAGATGGCGAAGTACATCTTCACGGAGCGCAACGGCATCTACATCATCGACCTGCAGAAGACGGTCCGCAAAGTCGAGGAAGCGTACAACTTCGTCCGCGATCTCGCGGCGGAAGGCAAGACGCTCCTGTTTGTCGGCACCAAAAAGCAGGCGCAGGATGCCGTCCGGGAAGAGGCGGAGCGGTGCGGCATGTACTTTGTCAACCAGCGGTGGCTGGGCGGGACGTTGACGAACTTCCCGACCATTCAGCGCCGAATCGCGCGCCTGCAGCAACTCGAGGTGATGGAGGAGGACGGGACGTTCGACCGTCTTCCCAAGAAGGAGGTCATCCTCCTTCGCAAGGAGAAGGAACGTTTGGAGAAGTACCTGGGCGGCATCAAGGGGATGACCAAGCTGCCGGATGCGATGTTTGTGATCGATCCGCGCAAGGAGCGGATCGCCGTCGCGGAAGCGCGCAAGCTGGGGATCCCGATTGTGGCCATCGTCGATACCAACTGTGATCCGGACGAGATCGATGTGGTCATCCCGGGCAACGACGACGCCATCCGCGCGGTGCGCCTGTTGACCAGCAAGATGGCGGACGCGGTGCTGGAGGGCCGGCAGGGCGGCGAGGAGACGACCACGGCCTGAGACGGCGGCCGGGGTGTCGATGCCGGATTCGACAATGAAAGGAATACGATGGGATGGCGGGTTTCCGCCTCCCTGTCTCCGCGTCTCCGGGTCTGAATCGGGCCGGGAGCGGTGAGGTGGCGGGAGATTCTCTGCCTCGTCACCTTTTTTGTGCCGGAGCGGGCCGGAGCGCAGTGATGTCAACTGGATAGGAGGATGGCAGATGGAGATCACGGCAGCTATGGTCAAGGAGCTGCGCGAACGCACAGGTGCAGGGATGATGGATTGCAAGCGCGCTCTGGCGGAGACGAATGGCGACATGGAGCGGGCGATTGAGGTCCTGCGTGAGAAGGGGTTGGCCTCGGCCGCCAAGAAGGCGGGACGCATCGCGGCCGAAGGGGTCGTCGGCTCGTACATTCACGGCGGCGGCCGCATCGGCGTGTTGGTGGAGGTCAACTGTGAGACGGATTTCGTCGCCAAGAACGACGATTTCCGCGCGTTTGTCCACGATGTCGCGATGCACATCGCGGCCTCTGCGCCGCAGTACGTGCGGCGGGAGGAAGTGCCGGAGGACGTCGTCGCACGGGAACGCGAGATCCTGCGCGCGCAGACGCTCAACGAAAACCCGAACAAACCGGCGAATATTGTGGATAAGATCGTCGAGGGACGCCTCGAGAAGTTTTATAAGGAAGTCTGCCTGTTGGAACAACCGTTCGTCAAAGACCCGGACAAGACGGTGGAACAGCTGGTGAAGGAGAAGATCGCCCAGATCGGCGAGAACATCTCGATACGCCGCTTTTCCCGCTTCGTGGTCGGTGAGGGCATCGAGAAGAAGGAATCGAATTTTGTCGAAGAGGTCATGGCGCAGGTGCGTTCGTGACGGTGTGAAGGGGACACGAGAGTGTTCCCTTTCTGCAACCGGCGAAAAACCGGCCTGAAGCATGCGGCCGCCCCGGGGACCAGGCTTGGAACGGAGGAAACGGGATGTCGACACCGAAATACAAACGAGTCGTGCTGAAACTCAGCGGTGAGGCGTTGGCCGGTGACAAGGGCTTCGGGATTGATCCGTCGATGATCCAGACCATCGCGGAGCAGATCCGCGAAGTGGTGCAGTTGGGCGTCCAGGTGGCCGTCGTCGTGGGCGGCGGCAACATCTGGCGCGGCATCTCAGGCAGCGCCCAAGGAATGGACCGCGCAACGGCGGACTACATGGGCATGTTGGCCACCGTCCTGAACGCCTTGGCCCTGCAGGACGCCCTGGAGAAAATCGGGGTCGATACCCGTGTACAGACTTCGGTGGAGATGCGGCAGGTCGCGGAACCTTACATCCGGCGCCGCGCCATCCGCCATCTGGAGAAAAACCGCGTGGTGATCTTCGCCGGGGGGACTGGCAATCCGTATTTCTCCACGGATACGACCGCTGCCCTGCGGGCGGCGGAAATCGAAGCCGACGTCATCCTGATGGCGAAAAACGGGGTGGACGGCGTGTACAGCGCAGACCCCCTGAAAAATCCGGATGCGGTGAAATACGACGAACTCGGGTTTTTCGACGTGCTCAGCCAGGGGCTCGGGGTGATGGATTCGACAGCGACATCCCTGTGCATGGATAACGACATCCCGTTGTTGGTGTTCGCCATCAGCGAGAAGGGCAACATCCGCCGGGCGGTGCTCGGCGAGCCCATCGGGACGATTGTGGGGAGGAAGACACGTGCTGAACGACGTGATTCGGTCCGCTGAGGAACGGATGGAGAAGGCGGTTCAGGTGTTCAAACGGGACGTGGCGACGGTGCGCGCAGGCCGGGCCACGCCGAACATGCTGGACAAGGTCACGGTGGAATACTATGGGAGCCAGATGCCGGTGAATCAGGTGGCCAGCATCACCACGCCGGAGCCCCGCCAACTGGTGATCGCCCCGTGGGACAAGGGCCTGTTGAGCGAGATCGAACGGGCGATTCAAAAGTCGGACCTGGGATTGAATCCGATGAACGACGGTTCGGTGATCCGCCTGATCCTGCCTCCGTTGACGGAGGAACGCCGGCAGGAGTTGGTGAAGGTCGTCCGCAAGATGGCCGAGGAGGCCCGGGTGGCGCTGCGCAACATCCGCCGGGACGCCAATGAGGACTTGAAAAAGTTGGAGAAGTCGGGCGACGCGCCGGAGGACGAGGTGCGCCGGGCGACGGACAAGGTGCAGGCGCTCACTGACCGGTTTGTCGCGGAGATCGACAAGGCGGCGACAGCGAAGGAAAAAGAGATCCTCGAGGTCTAAGACGCAGACCGCGTGCAGGCGACGAGCCGGGATGACAAGGGGGTCACGCCGGTTGCTGAAGTGGATCCTCGGCAAGCGAAACCGGGCACAGGAGGGGAAGGCGTCCGCCGAGGCCGCGGGCCTTCCTGCGCATGTCGCCATCATCATGGACGGCAACGGGCGTTGGGCGAGCCGGCGCGGCCTGCCGCGGGTGGCTGGTCACCGGGCGGGCATGACGAAGGTGCGTGAGGTCATCCGCGCCTGCGATGAACTGGGCATTCCGTGCTTGACGCTGTACGCGTTCTCGACGGAAAACTGGAAACGGCCGCCGCAGGAGGTCGAGTACCTCATGCGGTTGCCGGAGGAGTTCTTTCGCAGCGAAATTGACGAACTGGTGGACCGTGGCGTGCGCGTCCGGTTCATCGGGGACACCACCCAACTGCCGCCGTACACCCAGGAGACGGTACGCAAAACCCTGGAGCGCACGCGGGAGAACCAGGGGATGATTGTGAACTTCGCGCTCAACTACGGGGGCCGAGCGGACATCTTGAGCGCGGTGAAGGCGTTTGCCCGTGAGGTTGCTGCCGGTGCCGCGTCCTGGGACGACCTCAGCGAAGAGCGCTTGGACAGGTATCTCTCGACGGCGGGCCTGCCGGATCCGGATTTGGTCATCCGTACGAGCGGGGAGATCCGGTTGAGCAACTTCCTGATTTGGCAGGCGGCGTACGCGGAGTTGTGGTTCACCGACGTGCTGTGGCCTGACTTCACGCGCGAGCACCTGGAACAGGCGCTGCGTGACTATCAACGCCGCAAGCGGCGCTTCGGCGGGATCAAGTAGGTGGGCCGATGCTGAGGCAAAGAGTCATCACCGGGATCCTGGCGGTGGCGGTCGTCATCGCCATCGTGGTCTGGGGCCCCGTACCGTGGCGGGTCTTTGCGTTCGCCGGTTCCCTGCTCGCGGTCCGCGAGTGGTGCACCATCACCGGTGTGCGTTGGCGGAGCGCGCCGGGGGTGTGGGCGTTGGCGACCGTCACGGTGGCCCTGTGGCGGCCGGAGTGGCTGGGGCCGCCCTGGTTGCCCTTCTGGGTGATGGGGACCCTGGCCTTCCCGGTGTTGCTGCGCAATCGGACGGCGGCCGGGCAGATGTCAATGCTGTGGACGGGTGCCCTGTACATCGGATTTGGCGGTTCCTCCCTGGCCGCCCTGCGCGACCTCGGCATCGGGTGGTTGGTCCTGCCGTTGGTGGCCGTTTGGGCGACGGACACCACCGCCTACTTCGCGGGCAGTTCGCTGCAGGGCCCCAAGCTGTGGCCGGACATCAGCCCGAAGAAGACCATCAGCGGCGCTGTGGCCGGTCTGGCCGGGGGGGCTGCGGCCGCCGCCATCGTAGGCGCGGTGGCCTTCCCGGCGGTCCCGTGGTGGACGTTCCTGTGGATTGGCGCGGTGGTATCGGCGGCCGGCCAGGTGGGGGATCTGGTCGAGTCGGCATGCAAACGCGCGGCTGGGGTGAAGGATTCGGGCCACCTGTTGCCCGGTCACGGGGGCGTGCTCGACCGCGTCGACAGCCTGCTCCTGGCCGCGCCGGTGGCGCTGTGCGTCTTGACCCATGTCATGCATTGACGGGGATGACGGAGGGGCCGGAAGGCCCCTTTTCTTCCCCTGCGGAAAGGCGGACGTGTGGGATGAGAACGGTGACGGTGCTGGGGTCGACCGGGGTGATCGGCATGCACACCCTGGAGGTCGTCGACCGGTTTCCAGATCAGTTTGCGGTGGCCGCGCTCGCGGCCGGTAGGAATGTGGACCGGTTGGCGGAACAAGCGCGGCGGTACCGCCCGGCTTTTGTCGCCGTGGCGGACGAGGAAGCGGGCAGGGCACTCCGGGACCGGCTCGCTGCGGCGGGAGGCTCGACACCGGAGATTGGCGTGGGCCCCGACGGGCTCGTGCGGGCGGCTGAGGTGCCCTCGGACGTGGTCGTGTCGGCCGTCGTGGGTGCCGCCGGGCTGCGCCCGGCCTGGGCGGCCCTGGCGCGCGGCGCCACATTGGCGCTGGCCAACAAGGAGACCCTGGTGGCGGGCGGCGATTTGGTGATGCCGTGGGCCCGGGCGAATGGCGCCGACATCGTTCCGGTGGACAGCGAGCACTCGGCGCTCTTTCAGTGCCTGCAGGGCAGCCGGCGGCATGACGTGCGGCGGTTCATCCTGACCGCGTCGGGGGGGCCGTTTCGCACGTGGCCGCTCGAGCGGCTGCGGGAGGTGACCGTGGAGGAGGCCCTGCGGCATCCGAATTGGTCCATGGGCCGCAAGATCACGGTGGATTCGGCGACCCTGATGAATAAGGGGCTCGAGGTCATCGAGGCGCACCACCTGTTCTCCGCCGGATACGATGAGATTGATGTGTTGGTGCATCCGCAGAGCGTCGTCCACTCGCTGGTGGAGTACCGCGACGGATCGGTCCTGGCGCAACTGGCCACCCCCGACATGCGGCTGCCGATCCAATACGCGCTGATGCATCCGGCGCGTCCCGAAAATGAATGGCCGCGGCTGGACCTGTTGTCGGTGGGGGCGTTGACGTTCGAGGCGCCGGACACGACCCGGTTTCCCTGCCTGCGGCTGGCGTTTGCGGCCGGCCGGGCGGGCGGTTACGCGCCGTGTGTGCTGAATGCGGCCAACGAGGTGGCGGTCGCCGCTTTCCTCGAGGGCCGGTTGACCTTCACCGGCATCGCCGAAGTGGTGGAGGAAGTCCTCAACCGGCACATGCCCGGGACACCCCGTGCATTGAATGATATTGTGGAGATGGATGCGTGGGCGCGCCGTGAAGCGCGGAGCGCCGTCGAGAAAGGCGGGTGGGGCGTTTGACATGGGCGGTCTTGTGGGGGTTTCTCAAGTCTGCGCTGGCGGTGGTGGCGGTGTTCGTGGTGAGCATCGTGATCCACGAATTCGGCCACTACTGGGTGGCCAAGCGCTGCGGTGTGGCGGTGCCCCAGTTCGCCATCGGTTTTGGGCCGAAGTTGGTCCGCTGGGTGCGGCGGGGGACAGAGTTTTCCATCCGGCTCTTTCCGCTCGGCGGCTTGGTCCAGCTGGCCGGAGAGATCCCGCAGGACGCCCTGTTTCGCCTCGGTGAGCAGTTGGCCGTGGAGCTGGACGAGGCGGGTCGCATCCGCGCCATCGGCGAGCCCGCCGATCTTCCGCGCGGACAAGTGGGCGTCTTGCGCGGCTTGGACCTGACGGACCGCATGGAGATGACGCTCGACTTCGGGGAGGGGCCGCGGGTGCTTCCGGTCGTTCCGCGCGCCCGGTTGATGACCAGCCGGCGCAACGCCATCCCGTTGGTGGAGCGGGACGAACAGATGCTCGGCAAACCGCTCCACCAACGCGCGGCCATCATCCTGGCCGGTCCCGTGATGAACTTCCTGCTGGCCGGTGTATTGTTCTCCGTGCTGTTCATGCACACGGGGGTGCCGCTCGACGCGCCCGTGATCGGCGGCGTCGTCCCGGATTCCCCAGCCCAGCACGCGGGTCTGATGAAAGGAGACCGTGTCGTCTCCGTCGAGGGGCAGCCGGTTCGGACGTGGTCGGAGTTCTCCCACGCCATCCAGCGGGACGACACCACGCCTCCGCGGCCGCTTCACCTGGAGGTGGAGCGGGCCGGAACGGTTCACACGGTGGAGGTCACGCCGATGCAGACGCCCGACCACGTGCCGGTCGTCGGCGTCAACCGTGCGCTGTCCTTCAATCCGGTCCGCGCCGTCGGTTCGGGATTTGCAACCGTGTACCACACTTCGGTCAACGCGCTGCACCTCTACTGGCAGGTGGTCTCCCAGCATCGCTTCAACGATCTCGCCGGTCCCGTCGGCATCGCGGACGCCATTGGCGAACAGGCCCAGAGCGGATTATGGAATGTGGTCGCCATCGCGGGGCTCTTGAGCCTGAACCTGGGGCTTTTCAATCTGCTGCCCATCCCGGCGCTGGATGGCGGACGGTTGCTGTTCATGGTGGTCGAGATGGTGCGCGGACGGGCGCTGGACCCGCGCAAGGAAGGTCTCGTCCACTTCGTCGGATTCGCATTGCTGATGTTGTTTGCGGTGATCATCACCTATCGGGATGTCACGCGCCTGTTCTGAAGGACGGGAGAGTGAAGAGAAGAGATGGCGGAACAGTTGTCCGCACCCTGGGCACCTGCAGCGGCGGACGTGCCCGGTGCGCTGGACGCGGTGGAAAAAGTGATTGTGCGGGTGAAGTCCCGCCAGGTGTTCGTCCATCTGCGCCATCCGCGCCTGTGGCAGGAACGGATGGGCGATGCCGCCGAGGAAGCGGGGGTCCGCGACGTGTCCCCGTGGTCGGCGTGGCTCACCGCGGTGCGGCGCTTGGATGCGGCTTGCCGCGACGAAATTGGGCCACGGACGGAGGGGCTGCATTGGGTGGCGCCTGCCTGGCCGAACGGCCCGACGGAGGACGAGGTCCGGGCCGCCCTGGCGGCGCTGGTGGAGGACTTCGCGGAGCGGGAACCGATGGCAGGCCAGTGGTTGAGACAGGCGGAGTGCGCCGTGGCGCCCGCATCGGCCGATGCGGACCCGTCGGCGGCCGCTGTCGGCTTGCCGCCTGTTGCTGCAGCCCCTTCTCCCGCCTGGCGGGCGACCTTCTGGGTGACGAGCGCCGCGGAGGTCGGCAACTTGGCGCGCAAGGAGGCGGGACAAGCCCTGGCAGAAGCCGCGGCGCGCTGGTTCGGATTGAACCTTCAGGTGGCGTTTGAGGTCCATCCCATGGCCTCCGAGCGCGTGCAAGGGCTGCGCGAGGCGCTGGAACAGGAAGAGCGGCAACAGGTGCAAGAGGTCCTGGAGCAGATGGAGCAGAGACAGGCGGAGGTGGCGGACCGGCCGCAACCGCTTGGCGACAAGCCTGCCTTTGGCGAGGGGCGGCGCCGTGGGGACCGGCGCGCCGATGAACCGGTGCAGCCGCTCACCATCGGGCGTCCCATCGACGGCCCGGTGATTTCCATCGACGAGATCCAGGACGAGATGCGGCGCGCGGCCATCGAGGGGCGCGTCTTCGCGGTGGACACACGGACCTTGCCGAGCGGCCGAACCCTGGTGCAGTTCAACATCACGGACGAGACCAACTCCATCACGGCCAAATTGTTCATCCACAACGAACGCCAGCAGCAAGCCTTGGAGGGGTTTGCCGACGGGGCGTACGTGCGTATCCAGGGGCAGGTGCAGTTCGACGCCTATGCCAAAGAACTGGTGTTCATGGTGTCGGACATGCAGCCCGCCGAGGCGCCTGTGCGGGTGGACCAGGCCGAGGAGAAGCGGGTCGAGCTGCACCTGCACTCCAACATGTCCGCCCTCGACGGCATTCCGTCCGTGGCGGAATACATCCGACAGGCGGCCCGTTGGGGGCACGATGCCATCGCGGTGACCGATCACGGCGTCGTTCAGTCCTTCCCCGAAGCCTACCAGGCCGGCAAGAAACACGGCGTGAAGGTGTTGCTCGGGGTGGAGGCGTACGTGGTCGACGACGGGACGCCGATTGTCTACCGCATGCAGGACATCCCGTTGGACGACCGGACGGAGTACGTCGTCTTCGACACGGAGACGACGGGACTCAACGCCCGCGAGGACACCCTCATCGAGCTGGCCGCCGTGCGGATGCGTGGCCGCGAGATCGTCGACACCTTCGCGACGTTGATTGACCCGGAGCGGCCGCTGTCCCCGAAGATCTCCGAGCTGACCGGCATCACCCCCGACATGCTGGTGGGGCAGCCCAAACTGGCGGAGGCGCTGGAAGGCTTCCGGCGCTTCGCGGAGGGAGCGGTCTGGGTCGCGCACAACGCGGAGTTCGACGTGGGCTTCCTCGGCCAATGCGCGCAGCGGCTGGGGATGGAGCCCTGGCGGCAGCCGGTGATCGACACCCTGGCGCTGGCGCGCGTGCTCTACCCGGGCGAAAAAAACTACAAGTTGAAGACGTTGACGCAGAAGTTTTCCGTGGAGCTGGTCAACCACCACCGGGCGTTGGCGGATGCCGAGGCCACGGGCCGGGTGTTCGCGCACATGTTGGACGACCTGGCCGCGCGCGGCATCTCCCGGCTTTCCGAACTGAACCAGCTCACGCGCGGGGTGGACGTGACGCGTACCCGCCCGTTCCACGCCACGTTGCTCGTCGTGAACCAGACCGGGCTGCGAAACCTGTACGAGCTGGTATCGCTGGCGCACACCCAGTACCTCTACCGCACGCCGCGGATTCCGCGCAGCGAACTGGTGCGGCTGCGGGAAGGGCTCTTGGTGGGCAGCGGCTGCCAGCAGGGCGAGGTGGTGCAGGCGTTCTTGCGCGGCAAGACGACCGACGAGATAGAGGAGATCTGCCAGTTCTACGATTTCTTGGAGATCCAGCCGGTCAGCCACTACGAGAACCTGGTCCGTGAGGAGCTCATTCAGAGCGTGCAGAGCGTCCGCGAGATACACCGCCAGTTGGTGGAGATCGGAAAGCGTCTGAACATCCCGGTGGTGGCGACGGGAGACGCCCACTACATCAACCCGTCCGACCGCATCTACCGGGAGATCTTCCTGCAGGCCCAAAACGGGGCGGAAGCGGCGCTGCAACCACCCCTGCATCTGCGCACCACCGATGAGATGCTGGCGGAATTTCAGCATCTTGGAGCGGACGCGTACGACGTGGTCGTCACGAACACCCGCCGAATTGCGGCCCTGGTGGAGGAAGTCAAGCCCATTCCGGACGAGCTGTTCACGCCGGTCATCGACGGCGCGGAGGAAGAAATCACCCGGATGGCGTACGACAAGGCCAAGCGGCTGTACGGCGATCCGCTGCCCGACATTGTCGCCGCCCGCCTGGAGAAGGAGTTGAACTCCATCATCCAGAACGGGTTCGCGGTGATCTATCTCATCGCCCACAAGTTGGTGGTCAAGTCGCTGTCGGACGGGTACCTGGTCGGCAGCCGCGGTTCCGTGGGGTCGTCCTTGGTCGCGACGATGACCGACATCACCGAGGTGAACCCGTTGCCGCCGCACTACCTGTGCCCGCAGTGCCAGTACAGCGAGTTCATCACCGACGGCTCGGTCGGGTCCGGGTTTGACCTGCCCGCCAAGGACTGCCCGCGCTGCGGGGCGGCGCTGCACAAGGACGGCCAGGACATCCCGTTCGAGACCTTCCTCGGGTTCAACGGGGACAAAGTGCCGGACATCGATCTCAATTTCTCGGGCGAGTACCAGCCGCGGGCCCACCGCTACACGGAGGAGCTGTTCGGGAAGGACCACGTCTTCCGGGCGGGCACCATCTCCGCCGTGGCGGAGAAGACCGCGTACGGATATGTGCGCAAGTTCGCCGAGGAGCGCGGGCTCATCCTGCGCAACGCCGAGATCGACCGGTTGGTGAAAGGGTGCACCGGCATCAAGCGCACCACGGGCCAACACCCCGGCGGCCAGGTGGTGGTGCCGCATTACAAGTCCATCTACGATTTCACGCCGGTTCAGTATCCGGCGGACGACAAGAACGCGGGCACCCTGACGACGCACTTCGACTACCACTCGGGCTTGGAGAACTGCCTGCTGAAGCTCGACATCCTGGGACACGACGATCCGACGGTCATCCGCATGCTCCAGGATCTGACGGGGGTTGATCCGAAGTCGATCCCGATGGACGACCCGCAGGTCCTCGGCCTGTTCAGCGGCACCGAGACGCTCGGCGTCCGGCCGGAGGACATCCGTTCCGCCACGGGCACGTACGCGATTCCCGAGTTCGGCACGAAGTTCGTCCGCCAGATGCTGGAGGACACGCGGCCGACGACGTTCTCCGAGCTGGTGCGCATCTCCGGTCTCTCCCACGGGACGGACGTGTGGCTGAACAACGCCCAAGACCTGATCCGCAACGGGATCGCCACCCTGTCGGAGGTCATCTGCGCCCGGGACGACATCATGGTGTACCTCATCTACAAGGGCCTGGAGCCGGCGCGCGCGTTCAAGATCATGGAGTCCATCCGCAAGGGCAAAGGCGTGAAGGAAGAGGACGCGGAATACATGCGCCAGTTCGGGGTGCCGGAGTGGTACATCGAGTCGGGGCGCAAGATCAAATACATGTTCCCCAAGGCCCACGCGGCGGCGTACGTGTTGATGGCGATGCGCATCGCTTGGTTCAAGGTGCATTACCCGCTGGCGTTCTACGCCACGTATTTCACCGTGCGCGCGGACGATTTCGACGTCGAGCTGATGGTCCAGGGGCGCGACGCCATCGTGCGGAGGATCGAAGAGATTGAGCAGAAGGGCAATGGCGCATCGCCGAAGGAGAAGAGCCTGCTGACGGTGCTCGAGGTGGCGCTGGAGATGGTGGTGCGCGGCTTCCGCTTCCTGCCCGTCGATCTCATGCAGTCGCACGCGACGCAGTTTCTCATCCGGGAGGAGGAAAACGCCTTGCTGCCGCCGTTCGCGGCGGTGCCGGGCATCGGCGAGGCGGCCGCCAAGAGCCTGTACCAGGCTTGCCAGGACGGGCCGTTCCTGTCCGTGGAGGACCTCCAGGAGCGAAGCCGGGTCGGGCGGAACGTCATCGAGGTGCTGGAACAGCTGGGATGCCTGAAGGGGCTGCCCGAGACGAACCAGTTGTCGCTGTTCTGACGGAGAGACGGCGGGCGTGCGGCTGCGCTCCTGCGCTCACGCGAGCCTCTCCGCGACCCGCCCGCCGTCCGCGCTCACTGTGGAAGAGGTCTGGAGGATTCACGCGCGACAGCCGCCTCTGCCCAGGTAAGGGTTTCTGGGGGAACGGTCTCATGGCAGCGCCGGCAGCGCGGTTCGTAGGATTCGGTGGCGCCCGGGAAGACGACCGGATCGTTCCAGTCGGCCGGCCGTCCGTTGATGATCCGCTGCGGGAGGACGGCGGGCGCACCGCAGCGCATGCAGGTGGCGGTGAGGCTCACCCGTTCGTCCGCGAGGGCCAGGATGTCGCCCATCGGCCCAAACGGCATCCCGCGGAAGTCCTTGTCGAGACCCGACACCATGATCTGGCATCCGCGGCGCAGGAGTTCCATCAGGACCCGGACAATCACCCAACCTTCCTCATCCCGTTCCATGAAAAACTGGACTTCGTCGCAGACGACGACGCGAACGCCGTCCTCGAGGCAGCGCGCCAACAGCTCCAGCGCGCTGCTGACCGGCGTGGCCGGGACGCGCTGTCCCCCGTGGCTGGCGATCTCGGTCGCGGAGTAGCGCCGGTCGAGCCCGTGCTTGTAGACCCCGATGCGGCGCGGGGTGTAGGCGCGGCCGTCGCGGCGGGCCGCCTGGGCGCGGATGGATTCAATCCGTTCCGCCGTGCGGAGGCGGGCAATGAGCTCTTCCGTCTTGCCGGACATCATGTTGCCGGTGATCACCAAGAGGTGGCCGGTCTCCAGGGAAGTTTGCAATGTCATCAGCCGCCTTCCTGTGAAGAGTACCCGGGTAGGGTTCGCGATGCCCGGCACGGATTCCTGCCGGCGAACCGGGACGGGGCGAATGGCGAAGAAATCAGTGTTTGCAGGCAGCGGCAGAAGGTGGTATACTCGGATCGTTAGACTTCGTATAGGCTGTGACGCGAAGAGTGGGGTTCCCCACTCTTCGCTGTATGAAGCGGGGTCGCGAGGTGTGGACGGCTGACGATGGAGCGCGGGAGCATGCGCGGACAGGGGCCGCACCGGCGGGAGCGGGGCGGCTGGCACCCGGGGCACCGCATGGGAACGAACAGGCCGAAGGAGGTACGGGTGTGCCCAAGGAACGCGTGACGGACATCGTGGAGCGACTGGCCCAACCCATCGCCGCAGAGGTGGGCGTGGAACTGGTCGATGTGGAGTACAAGAAAGAGGGTGCCAACTGGTACCTGAGGGTGTTCATCGACAAGGAGGGCGGAGTCGACATCGACGATTGCACGCGCGTCAGCGAGCGCCTCTCGGAACGGTTGGATGAAGTGGACCCGATTCCCTCTTCTTACTTCCTTGAGGTCTCCTCCCCAGGCGCGGAACGCCCGCTGAAGAAACCGTCCGACTTCGAACGGGCCATCGGACAATTCGTGCACGTCTCCCTGTACGAACCCTGGCAGGGTCAAAAGGTGTTCGAGGGAGAGCTCACGGAGTATGACGGGGAATCCCTGACCCTCTCGTACGCGGTCAAAGGGGTCCGCAAGACGGCCCGGATCCCTATGGAAAAGATCGCCGCAGCGCGGTTGGCCGTTCAGTTGTAGGAAGGGAGGAGGAGCCGTGTCATGAATGCCGAGTTCATCGACGCGCTGGAACAGTTGCAGCGGGAAAAGGGGATCGACAAGGACACCCTGTTGGAGGCCATCGAGGCGGCGCTCATCTCAGGATACAAACGCAACTTCAATTCCGCCCCGAATGTGCGGGTGGAGATCAACCGGGACACGGGCGAGGTGAAGGTGTACGCCCGCAAGACCGTGGTGGAGGAGCCGCAGGACCCGCGCCTGGAGATCTCCCTGGACGCCGCCTTGGACATCCATCCAAACTACCAGCTCGGCGATATCGTAGAGATTGAAGTGACGCCGAGAGATTTTGGACGGATTGCGGCACAGACGGCCAAACAGGTCGTCACCCAGCGCATCCGGGAGGCGGAGCGGTCCATCGTCTACAGCAAATTCGTCGACCGGGCCGAGGACATTGTGACCGGCGTGGTCGGGCGGCAGGACGCCCGCGCGACGTACGTCGACCTGGGCCAGACGGAGGCTGTGCTGCCGGTGTCCGAACAGATGCCGACTGACCGGTTTCGCCCCGGCGACCGGGTGAAGGCGTACATCACCCGGGTGGAGCGCACCAGCAAAGGGCCGCAGGTCGTTCTCTCGCGCACCCATCCCGGGTTGCTCAAGCGGCTGTTCGAGCTGGAGGTGCCGGAGATCTACGACGGCGTCGTCGAGATTAAGGCCGTCGCCCGGGAGGCGGGTCACCGTTCCAAAATTGCGGTGCACTCCCGCAATCCGGAGGTCGATCCCATCGGGGCCTGCGTCGGATCGCGCGGGATGCGCGTACAGGCCGTGGTCAATGAACTGGGCGGAGAGAAGATTGACATCGTCAAGTGGAGCGACGACCCGGCCGAGTTCGTCTCCAATGCGCTGTCCCCGGCCAAGGTGGTCTCGGTCCAGATCTTCGAGGAGGACAAGGTGGCGCGGGCGGTCGTGCCCGACCATCAACTGTCGCTGGCCATCGGCAAGGAAGGTCAGAACGCGCGCTTGGCCGCGAAGCTGACCGGTTGGAAGATTGATATCAAGAGCGAGACGCAGGCCGCCGAGCTGGGGATGTTCGGGCGCATCACCGACTTCGAGGACGACGACGAGGTCGGGACGCTGTCGGCCGACTGGCTGAACGAACCGTGATGACGAGGGGGCTTTGGGCATGCAACGGCAGCGAAAACTGCCCTTGCGCAAATGCGTGGGGTGCCAGGGGATGTTCCCGAAGCGGGAATTGATCCGGGTGGTCCTGACGCCGGAGGAGCAGATCCTGCTCGATCCGACGGGCAAGCGCAACGGCCGCGGAGCGTATCTGTGCGCCAATCCGGACTGCCTGCGCCAGGCGCGCAAGCGCAAGTCGCTCGAACGGGCGCTGAAGCATCCCATCCCGGAAGGCGTGTATGACGAACTGGAGGCGAGGCTGGCGGAGGTGTCCCCGGGTGGCGCGTGAATCGCAGGCGGACCGGGCACGTGCGCGGGCTCTGGGTCTCCTGGGGCTGGCACAGCGCGCCGGCGGGATCATCGCGGGCAGCGATGCGGTGCTGGCGGCGTTTGGCAAGGGCCGGGTGCGATTGGTGCTGCTAGCGGCGGACGCGGGCGCGAATGCGGAGAAGAAGGTGCGCGACAAGTGCGCGTTTTACAGGATACAGATGGTCTCGTGTTTCGACCGGAACGAGTTGGGCCGCGCGCTGGGGCGCGGGCCGACCGTCATGGCGGGTGTGACCGACCCCGGGTTCACCGAGAAGCTGTTGCAGTACACGGGGGAATTCTGCGGGGGTGAAGCCTTTGACGAAACTGCGGGTGTACGAGTACGCAAAGCAATTGAACATGTCGAGCAAGGAGATCCTCACTATCCTCAACCGCCTCGACGTGCCCGTGGCCAACCACATGAGCGTGATGGATGACGATATGGTGAAAAAGGTCGAGCAGTTCTTCGCCGATGTCAAGCAACGAGCGGCTCAGCGCCATGCCACCGAGATGGAGCGTGAGTTGCGGGAGAAGCAGCGGGCGCGCGAGCGGGCGGCGCGTCTGGAACAACAGCGGCAGGAGCAGCAGGCGCGCGCGGATGGGCCGTATCGCAATGGCGGTTGGCGGGATGGCGCGCGGAAGAGCGGGCAAGAGAGCGCGACGGGATCCCAGGCACCGGCTCGGCCGGGGCGTCCGGATGCAGACCGCAGCAACGGACGGGCTGCGGCGGCGGGTGCGGGGGCCGCGGCCGAGCCGGCGGGCCGTCCTTCCGCGCCGGCAGGGGCAGCGCCCGGGTCGGCTGCTTCCGCAGCGGCGGAACGGGGAGACCGGCCGGCGGGCGGGCCGGCCGCCTCTCGGATGGAAGCGGGCCGCGTGGGTGACGCGCGCGCCCAGACGGGGGTTCGCACTGGGATGGATCGTGCCGATCGGCCAGGTCAGGATCGGAATGGACGCGGCGCGGACCGCAACGGAGGGGATCGCGGCGGCCGCGCATACGAGCGCAATGGAGGAGATCGCGGCGGCTACGACCGCGATGGACGGGCCGCGAGCGCGGGCGGCCGGAACTCGGCCGCACAGAGCGGGAGTGCCGGCATGGACCGCGGCCCGCGCGGCGGCCATGACCGCGACAGAAACGCCGGCGGGCGGCCCGCCGGCCGGGGGCCCGGCCGTGGTGCGGGCGGATCCGGCGGGGACCGCGGTCCTCGCGGCGGCTTCGGCGGCTCTGGCGGGGCTCGCGGCGGGGGCCGGCCCGGCGGTTTCACGGAAGGCCGGGATCGCGGCGCACGCGGGAATTTCGGCGGTGGCTTCGGCGGAGCCCGCGGTGGCGGCCGGCCGGGCGGCTTTGGCGGTGGCGCCGGCCGGGGGCCTGCCGCGGTGGCCCAGAAACCGGTGAGCCCGGCGTCGAAAGCCAAGGAAAAAGAGCGCGAGCGCGGGCATAAGGACTTCGACCGCGATCGCAAGGAGCGCTTCAACGAGGAGAAGCTGGTGCAGCGGGCCGGCGGCCGGCGCCGTGCGGGCAGCAATGGCCGAGCCGATGTGCCGAGCCAGGTGACCGTCGAAGGACCGATGACGGTCGGCGAGTTCGCGAAGCTGCTGCATCGCGAGGCGTCGGAGATCATCAAGAAGCTCCTGTTCCTCGGCGTCATGGCGACCATCAACCAGGAGATCGACACCGACGCGATGGAACTCATCGCCAGTGAATACGGGGTGGAGCTGGTCGTCAAGGAGCCGGTTGACGAAGAGGCCATCGATATGCTGGTCGAGGCGGACAATCCGGAGGACCTGGTGGCGCGGCCGCCGGTGGTCACCATCATGGGCCACGTCGACCACGGCAAGACGACCCTGCTCGACGCCATCCGCAAGAGCCGTGTCGTGGCGACGGAGGCGGGCGGCATCACGCAGCACATCGGCGCGTACCAGGTCGAGGTCGGCGGACGCAAGATCACGTTCCTCGACACGCCGGGCCACGAGGCGTTCACGACGATGCGGGCGCGCGGGGCCCAGGTGACCGACATCACCATCCTGGTGGTTGCCGCGGACGACGGGGTGATGCCGCAGACGGTGGAGGCCATCAACCACGCCAAAGCGGCCAACGTGCCCATCATCGTGGCGGTCAACAAGATCGACAAGCCGGAGGCCAACCCGGACCGGGTGAAGCAGGAGCTGACCCAATACGGCCTGGTGGCCGAGGAGTGGGGCGGCGACACGGTGTTCGTCAACATCTCGGCGCTCAAGAAGGAAGGGCTGGATCAGCTCCTCGAGATGGTCCTGTTGGTCGCTGACCTGCAGGATCTCAAGGCCAATCCGAAGGCTCGTCCGCGCGGCACGGTGATTGAGGCGAAGCTGGACCGGGGCCGGGGGCCGGTGGCGACCGTGCTGGTGCAGAACGGCACGCTCCGCGTGGGCGACATCGTCGTGGCCGGTACCACGTATGGCCGGGTTCGGGCGATGACGAATGACCTCGGCAAGCGCATCAAGGAAGCGGGCCCGTCCACCCCGGTGGAGATCCAGGGGCTGGGCGAGGTGCCGAGCGCGGGCGACCTGTTCGTGGTGTACGACGACGAGCGGGCTGCGCGCCAGTTGGTGCAGAAGCGCACCAATCGCGAGAAGGCGGAACAGATGCAGACCACGGCGCGCGTCACGTTGGACGACCTGTACCGCCAGATCCAGGAGGGCAATGTCAAGGAGCTCAACGTGATCGTCAAGGCGGACGTGCAGGGATCGGTGGAAGCCATCGTGGGGTCCATCGAGAAGATCGACGTCGCGGGCGTACGGGTGAAGGTGATCCACCGCGGGGTCGGCGCCATCACGGAGTCGGATGTGGCCTTGGCCAACGCGTCGAACGCCATCATCATCGGGTTCCAGGTGCGGCCGGACACCAATGCGGCACGCGCCGCCGAAGAGCACAAGGTGGACATCCGGCTGTACCGCGTGATTTACGACGTCACATCCGAGTTGGAGTCGGCCATGAAGGGCCTGCTCGAGCCCGAATTCAAGGAGGTCGTGCTGGGCCACGCGGAGGTCCGCCAGGTGTTCCACATCTCCAAGGTGGGCACGGTCGCCGGGTGTTACGTCACGGACGGCAAATTGACGCGTGACGCGGAGTGCCGCCTCGTCCGCAACGGGGTCGTGGTGTATGAAGGCAAACTCGACTCGCTCAAACGCTTCAAGGATGATGTCCGGGAGGTTGCCAGCGGGTTCGAGTGCGGCCTGACGCTGGAGCGGTTCAACGACATCAAGGTTGGCGACGTCGTCGAAGCCTTTAAAATGGAGGCTGTCAAGCCAGAATAAAGGCGGTTGACACATGAATCGCCCCGGCCTGCCGGCCGTGGCGAGGGGGGAAATGTATGTCCCGGATCCGCGCGCAACGCGTGGCGGAGCAGATGAAAAAGGAGATTGCGGAACTGATGCGCACCGAGCTCAAGGATCCGCGCATCGGTTTCGCCACCATCACCCGTGTCGAAGTGGCGGGGGACCTTCAGCACGCCAAGGTGTTTGTCAGCGTGTTCGGCGACGCGGACGCCAAGCAGGGGACCATGGAGGCGCTTTCGCGTGCCGCCGGGTTCCTCCGCGGGGAGGTCGCGCGGCGCCTGCGCATGCGCGTGGCGCCGGAGCTGGTCTTCCGCTTGGATGAGTCGGGCGAGTACAGCGCGCACATTGAGACGGTGATCCGTCAGTTGCACAGCACGTCCAGACCGGCGCCGGCGGATACCTCCGAGGAGGAACGCTCATGAACGGCAGCGAGACGGCCCGCGGGTCTCAGACTTGGGAACCAGCGCCTCGCCGCGGAGAGGAACTGATTCAGGTGGCCGAGGCCGTCCGCCAGGCGGACGACTGGTTGATTGTCACCCACGAGCGGCCGGACGGCGACGCCGTGGGAAGCGCCCTCGCCATGGCGCACGTGCTCAGCGCCCTGGGAAAATCGTGGCAGTTCGTGGTGGAGGAGCCACTGCCGAAGCGGTTTTCGTTTTTGCCGATGTTCTCTTTGGCCTACCCGATTTCCAACGGGATCGACCGGCAGTTTCAAAACGTGGTCGCGGTCGATTGTGCGGACCGCGGCCGGTTCGAGAAACTGTGGGGCGTGATTGCGGACGGCGCGCGCATCGTGAACATCGACCATCACCAGACGAATCCCCGCTACGGCACCGCCTGGCTGGTCGACGAACAGGCGGCGGCCACGTGCGAGCTGGTCTATCACGTCGTGCGCCAACTGCAGATCCCATTGACGGCCGACCTGGCGACGTGCCTGTACACCGGCATCTTGACCGACACCGGCGGTTTTTCCCTGCCCAACACGACGCGCGAGGTGCACCAGATCGCGGCCGAACTGGTGGCGGCGGGTGTGCGCCCGTACGATGTCGCCGAGCCGGCGCTGGAGTCCAGGACGTGGCCGCAGATGCGGCTCATCCAGATGGCCCTGAACAACCTGACCGTGTCGGAGGACGGGCGCTACGCCATCGTGTACGTCACCGAAGGGATGTTGGAAGGGGCCGGCTGCACGGACGACGACACGCAGGTGCTGGTCAACTTTCCGCGCAGCATCGACACCGTCGAGGTGGGAGCGCTGTTCCGCGAGATCGGGGGCGGACGGGTGAAGGTCTCCCTGCGGTCCAAGCGGACGGTGGACGTCTCCCGGATCGCCCAACACTGGGGAGGCGGCGGCCACGTGCGGGCGGCGGCCTGCGTGCTGACCTGCGATCTCCCGGAAGCCATCGATCAGGTGTGCGCCCGCATCGAAGAGGCGCTGGCGGAGGCGTGAGCGGCTTGCCGTCCGGAGTGCTCGTATTGGACAAGCCGGCAGGGTTGACGTCGCACGACGTGGTGGACGGCGTGCGTAAGGTGTTGGGCACGCGGCGTGTGGGTCATGCCGGGACGCTCGATCCGGACGTCACCGGCGTCCTCGTGATCTGCGTGGGAGAGGCCACCCGGTTGTTGGAATTTGCGGCGGCCGAGGAGAAGCAGTACGAAGGCGTCATCGCCTTCGGGCGGGCGACCGACACAGACGATGCGACGGGCCGGGTGGTGGCTGAGGCCGACGCGAGCCGGCTCGACGAGGCGGTGGTTCGGGAGGCGGCGACCGCTCTCGTGGGGGACGTCGAACAGGCGGTGCCCCTGTACGCCGCGGTGCGCGTGGGCGGCAAGCGCCTCTACGAATACGCCCGCAGCGGCGAGCCGGTGGAACCCCCGGTGCGCCGGGTGCGCATCGAAGAATTGGCGGTCCTGTGGTTTCGTCCAGGGGCCATCGCGGAGGCGGGCTTCCGCGTGCGCTGTTCCAAGGGGACGTATGTGCGCGCGCTGTGCCGGGATTGGGGCCGGCTGGCCGGCGTTCCGGCCCACATGCGGTCGTTGCGCCGGACGGCGTCCGGCCATTTCCAGATTGGTGAGGCGGTGGACTTTGACCACTGGCGGCAATCCCCCGATCCGGCCGCGTATCTCTTGCCGCCGGCGGAAGCGTTGCGCGGGTGGCCGCGAATCGCCGTGACGGAAGAGGAAGCCGCGAAACTCGCCCAGGGTCAGCGCGTGGTCTCAGGCATCCGGGTACCCGGGGGCTCGCTCGCAGCGTGCGTCACCACCGGCGGGGAGCTGGTGGCGGTCGTGCAGGCGGAAGGGCCGCCGGGAGCGCAGCGGTTGCGCCCGAAGAAAGTATTCTGGAAAAAGGAACGGTAGCCTATGGAGTGCATCGTCGTCTCGGGACGGCCGCCCAAGAGCGATGGGCCGCAGGTTCTGGCCATCGGCAAATTTGACGGGATCCACATCGGGCATCAGGCGATCCTGCGCGAGGCGCAACGGCACCGCAACGGGGCTCTGCTCTCCGTGATGAGCATCTGGCCGCATCCTGCCTGGGTGTTCGCGCAAAAGCCGGGATACGACCGGAGCTTGACGCCGCTGCCGGAGAAGATTCGGATCCTGGCGGGTTTCGGCGTGCAGCGGTTGTACGATGTGCAGTTTTCGAAGGACTACGCCCGGACGCCTGCGGAGGTGTTCGTCCGGGAGCACTTGGCGTCGCTCCGTCTGCAGCGGGTGGTGGTCGGCTTCGATTTCCACTTCGGGCAGGGCGGGAGCGCGGATGCCTCGGACCTGTCCCGGATGTGCGCCGAGATGGGGGTTCCGGTGAGCATCGTGCAGCCGGTGGAAGCCGGCGGGGTGAAGGTCAGCAGCTCTCGTGTCCGGGCATTGTTGGCCCACGGGCGCGTCGAGGCGGCGGAGGCGTTGCTCGGCCGTCCGTACAGCGTGACGGGGAAGGTGGTCCACGGCGACGCCATTGGGCGGACCATCGGATTCCCGACGGCCAATCTGGACGGACTGGACGACTACGTCCTGCCTGCGCCCGGCGTGTACGCCGTGGCCGTCGAGGTGTTGGGGGAGCCGTCAGGTGTTGTGCACTGGTTCGGCGTCCTCAACGCCGGTTACCGGCCCACGGTCGACGGGCGAAAGTACCGCATGGAGGTCCATCTGCTCGATTTCTCCGGAGACCTCTATGGACGCGAGCTTCGCGTATCCTTCCTGCGCAAGGTCCGGGACGAGCAGAAATTCCCCGGCCTGGATGCGCTGAAGGCCCAGATTAAGCGGGACGTCACGTTTGCGCGGCAGGTGCTCGGCGCCTCCGAATGACGCGGCTTGGCCGCGTTGCGGTCAGCCGGAGGTGTGGTATAATGGGTGGGTCCCATACAACGAAGCGGCAGCGGAATCGCGCAGAGGGACAGGAACTGCCTCGTGGATGTGCGTTTCCTCCAACGGCATCTCCGTGGCAGGGATTCGCTTCGTCAACGAAGGAGGATCATCCCTGTGCTGACTCAAGAGGACAAGAAGCAGATCGTCGAGAAGTACCGCTTGCACGAATCGGACACGGGTTCTCCGGAGGTTCAGATTGCCATCCTGACGGAACGCATCAACCAACTCACCGAGCATTTCCGTGTCCATAAGAAGGACCATCACTCGAAGCGCGGTCTGTACAAGATGATTGGCCGCCGCGCGCACCTGTTGAACTACCTGCGCAAGAAGGACATCAACCGCTACCGGCAGTTGATCCAGTCGCTCGGTCTTCGAAAGTAACGGCGGGCTTCGGCCCGCTTGTTTTACATTCTCACGCGTTTTGCGCCCCGTGCGGATGGGAAGGCCGGACTCACTTGCCGTTCGGACGGAGACAATATACATAATGGTATGGACAGCATGGAATGGATCATGGCGCACAACCGCCACGGGCAGATCAGAGGAGGATGTTGGAACTGATGTACAAGAGACACGAGTTTATGGTGGCCGGCCGCCCGATGGTGCTGGAGACCGGCAAGTTGGCCAAACAGGCCACAGCCGCCGTCAACGTCCGCTACGGAGACACGGTGGTGCTGGCGACGGTGACCGCTTCGAAAGAGCCGAAGGAACTCGACTTTTTTCCGTTGACGGTGAACTATGAGGAGCGGTTCTACGCGGTCGGCAAGATCCCGGGCGGTTTCATCAAACGGGAGGGGCGTCCCAGCGAGAAGGCGGTGTTGGCCTCGCGCCTCATCGATCGCCCGATTCGCCCCCTGTTTCCGGACGGGTTTCGCAACGAGGTGCAGGTGGTCGACCTGGTGATGTCGGTGGACCAGGACTGCGCCCCGGAGATCGCGGCGATGATCGGGACGTCCGCGGCCCTGACCATCTCCGACATCCCGTTCGCGGGGCCGATTGCGGGCGTCATCGTCGGACGGGTGGACGGCGAGTTCGTCATCAACCCGACCGTCGCCCAGGCGGAGCGGAGCGAGATGCACCTGGTCGTCGCGGGGACAAAGGACGCCATCGTGATGGTCGAGGCAGGCGCCAACGAGGTCCCCGAATCCGTCATTCTGGAGGCCATCCTGTTCGGCCACGAGGCCGTGAAGACCATCATCCGGGAGATTGAGGTGTTCGCGGAGGACGTTGCGCAGCCGAAGCGGGAAGTGGTGCTGCAGACGGTCGATCCGGAGCTGAATCAGGTCATCCGCGCCTTTGCGACGGAGAAGATCAAGGCCGCCGTCCGGAATCCTGACAAGCAGGCACGGGAGGCGGCGGTGGACGCGGTCGGCGCGGAGGTGCACGAGGCGTTCGCGGAGCAGTACCCGGAACGGGACAAGGAGATCGACGACATCCTGCACGACATCCTGAAGGAAGAGGTGCGCTCCGCCATCTTGTACGAAGGCATCCGGCCGGACGGGCGGCGCCTGGACGAGATCCGGCCCATCTCCTGCGAGGTGGGGCTGCTGCCGCGCGCACACGGGTCGGGGCTGTTCACGCGCGGGCAGACGCAGGCGTTGTCGGTGTGCACGCTGGGGGCGCTGGGAGACGAGCAAATCCTCGACGGGCTTGACCTCGAGGAGTCCAACCGGTACATGCATCACTACAACTTCCCGCCTTTCAGCGTCGGTGAGGCCCGGCCCTTGCGCGCCCCGAGCCGCCGTGACATCGGCCACGGGGCGTTGGGCGAACGGGCGCTCGATCCGGTCATTCCCCCGCCGGAGGAATTTCCGTACGCCATCCGCGTCGTGTCCGAGATCTTGGAATCCAACGGATCGACCTCGCAGGCCAGCATCTGCGGCAGCACCATGGCCCTCATGGACGCGGGCGTGCCCATCAAGGCGCCGGTGGCCGGCATCGCCATGGGCCTGGTGAAAGAGGGAGATCAGGTGGCCATCCTCACGGACATCCAGGGCCTGGAGGATCACCTGGGAGACATGGACTTCAAGGTCGCCGGGACGGCACGCGGCGTGACGGCGTTGCAGATGGACATCAAGATCGCCGGGATTGACCGCGACATCCTGGAACGGGCGCTGAATCAGGCGCATGAGGGACGGCTGTTCATCCTCGGCAAGATGGCGGAAGCCATCGCGGCGCCGCGGCCGGAACTGTCCAAGTTCGCGCCGCGCGTGGTGGCCATCCACATCCACCCGGACAAGATTCGGGACGTCATCGGGCCCGGCGGCCGGGTGATCAACAAGATCATCGACGAGACCGGTGTCAAGATCGACATCGAGCAGGACGGGACCGTGTACATCTCTAGCCCTGACAAGGCGGGCCTTGAAGCGGCGAAGGAGCACATCCTGAACATCACCCGCGAGGTCGAAGTGGGCAAGACGTATCTCGGCAAAGTGACGCGCGTCGAGAAGTACGGGGCGTTCGTCGAGGTGTTGCCCGGCAAGGAAGGTCTGGTCCATGTCTCGCAACTCGACCTGGGCCGCGTGGCGAAGGTGGAGGACGTGTGCCAGGTCGGCGACGAGATCATGGTCAAGGTGACCGAGATCGACAGCCAGGGGCGCATCAACCTGTCCCGGAAGGAAGCGCTGCGCGAGAGCGGCCAGGTGCCGGCGGAGGCGGGGCCGCAGCGCGGAGAGCGCGCAGACCGGCCGGATCGGCGGCCCAACACCAGCCGGCCGGGGTCGAGGCCGGACGCCAAGCCGCGGGCGGATGCAAGGCCGCGGCCGGGTGCGCGGACCGGGTTACGTTGACGGGACGTTTCCATACCGGGCCAACATCCTTCCTGAATGGGTCAGGAAGGATTTTTCGTCTGTTTGGGGCACGCTAGCGACAGCGATGCACGCAGACGGGGGGATGATCCGGGATGAGACTGGCATTGTTCGCGCTTGCATGGGCGGCGGTCGCGGCCTCGCCGGCGCCGCTCCAAGGGGTGGCCGCTGTCACCCAACCCCACGCCGAGACCCATCCGCTGTCCCAGCAACTGGTCCGTGTGGCGGAGGCGCTTGACCAACCGCCGGTCGACGCGCGGGTCGATCGCGTTTGGCACGCCATCCCCGGGCTGTGCGGCTGGGTGCTCGACGTTCCCCAGAGCGAGCGCGACACGCGGACTGCCCGTGATGGACGGCTGCACCTGGTGTGGCGTAGCGCGCCGCCCGAAAGACGGTTGGCCGACCTGCCGCCCGAGCCCATCTACCGTGGGCCGAAGGAGGAGAAGTCGGCCAGTCTGATGTTCAACGTCTCCTGGGGCGAGGAATCCATCCCCGCAATTCTCCAAACCCTCCGGCGGTCGGGGGTCAAGGCCACCTTTTTCCTGGACGGGGACTGGGTGGACAAACATCCGGACCTGGCCAAGCGCATTGCGGCGGAGGGCCATGCCATCGGGAGCCACGGCAGGGGACATCCCGATTACCGGCGCCTCTCCGCGGCGGCTCAAGCGCAGAATATGGCCAGCACGAATGCCTCGCTGCGGCATACGTTGGGGACGACGACCGATTTGTTCGCGCCGCCGGCGGGGAGCTACGACGGCCGGACGGTGGCGGCGGCCCGGCGGCAGGGGATGTACACCATCCTGTGGACCCTCGACACCATCGACTGGAGAAAGCCGCCCGCCGATGTGATTGTGCGGCGCGTGCAACAGGGTCTGGAGCCGGGGGTGCTCATCCTCATGCATCCGACACCGCAAACGGCCGACGCGTTGCCGCGCATCCTGGAGACCCTGGAGAAGTCGGGCTACCGGTTGAAGACGGTGGAGGCGGTGGTGCATGAGCAACGGGCCTCGGCACCGCCACCGGTGCTTCGTTCCGGCCCGTGATCCTTGAGCCGGGCGGCGCCGGTTTGATATAGTGAACTCGCTTGTACGTGCGGCAGGCGTTGGACCGTTCGGCGCACGCTGGCGGGGAGGACTGGGAGATGGCGTATAAGACGACGCTGGCAAATGGCATCCGGGTCGTGGGCGAGGAGATCCCCACGATGCGATCAGTCAGCATCGGACTTTGGATCGGCACCGGGTCGCGGTACGAGAACCCGAAAAACAACGGCATCAGTCATTTTTTGGAACACCTGTTGTTCAAGGGGACGGAACGGTACTCGGCCAGGGAACTGGCGGAGGTATTCGACGGAATCGGCGGCCAGGTGAACGCCTTCACGTCGAAAGAATACACGTGTTTCTATGCCAAGGTGCTCGACGAACACTTCGAGACGGCGGTCGACACGCTGGCTGACATGCTCCTGCACTCGCAGTTCGCACCGGAGGAGATGGAGAAGGAGAAGAAGGTCGTCATCGAGGAGATCCGGATGTACGAGGATACCCCGGATGAGCTGGTGATGGACGTGCTTGCGTCCGGGGTCTACGGTTCCCATCCGTTGGGATATACCATCCTGGGCCGCGAAGAGAACCTGTTGTCGTTTTCGCGCGCCGACATTCAGCGGTACGTGCAGGCACACTATACGCCCGACAACATCGTCATCGCCGTCGCCGGAAACGTGCCGGAGCAGCGGGCGGTGGCGACGGTGGAACGTCATTTCGGGCAGGCCTTCCCGGCTGCACCCCGCGGTGAGCAGCTGGGGCTCGCGGTGCCGGGCTTCGCCCGCGAGGTGCACGTGCGCCGGAAGGACACGGAGCAGGTGCACGTGTGCCTGGCGGTGTCTGGCCTGCCGGTGGGCGATCCGCGTCTGTACGCCCTGGTGTTGCTGAACAACGCGCTCGGGAATTCCCCGAGTTCGCGCCTGTTCCAGGAGATCCGCGAAGAGAGAGGGCTCGCCTATTCGGTCTTCTCGTTTCACTCTGCCTACCGGGACTGCGGCATGTTCGGCGTGTATGCCGGGACGTCGCCGGAGACGGTGGCGGAAGTGCTCACTCTGGTGCGCGGCATCTGCGCCCAGTTGGCTGAAGAGGGCTTGACCGAGGAGGAGTTGCGCAAGGGCAAGGAGCAGGTGAAAGGCTCCATGATGCTGAGCCTGGAGAGTACGAGCAGCCGAATGAGCCGTCTCGGCAAGAACGAGCTGTTGCTCGGGCGGGAGGTCACCCTGGACGAAACGCTGGACGGAATCACCGCGGTCACCGTGGATGACGTGCGGCAGGTGGCGCGGGACATCCTGCAGCAGAAATTCGCCATCGCTGCGGTGGGGCCCGTGGACGGCGAGGAGCTGGAGCGGTTCCAATGAAGCGGACGCCATCCGAGTCAGCGGAGATCCGGATCTCTGCCGAGACGGCCGGCCCCGGGCGCGCGGACGCGGCGGAGCTGACGGTTCAGTACCGCGTAGTCTCCGACCTGTTCCGCCCTGACTACGTGCCGCGCTACGCCACGGCGGGGGCGGCCGGGATGGATCTTCACGCGTGCATCCGGGAGCCGTTGACGCTGGCCCCGGGCGCCCGGGTGCGGGTGCCAACCGGGATCGCGCTGCAGTTCCCCCACGCGGGGGTGGTCGGTTTGGTGTACGCGCGCAGCGGTTTGGCGTGGCGGCACGGCATCGGGTTGCCCAACGGCGTCGGCGTGATCGACAGCGACTACACGGGCGAGATTCAGGTGCTCTTGACCAACTTCGCCGATGTGCCGTTCGTCATCCACCCTGGGGATCGCATCGCCCAAATCGTGTTTGCCCCCGTGTACATCGCCCGTCTGCAGGAGGTGGAAACGTTCACGCCGACGGCGCGCGGCGAACGCGGTTTTGGCTCCACCGGCGTCTGACGGGCGCAGCTGATGGAAATGACTTGGTGAGGACACCGAGGGTGCTCAGGCACCCGCCGGTGTCTTTTTTGTGTGCAGGGGGGCGCGGCGCGGAGTGTCTTGCGTCGCACAAACGAAGCGTAGCGCCCGCCCACACCGACACATACATTACAGCAGCGAAAATCTGCGACGGGGAAGGGGATGGACAGATGCTCACAGGCCGCAAGCTGGTGTTCGTCGGCGGGGACGCCCGGATGATTGAGGTGGTCGCCCAGGCGACCGAACTGGACGCCAGCGCCACGTTGATCGGTTTCGATCACCTGCAGCGCACCTTCGTGGAGACGGTCAAGGCGCAGCCGCATCCGGACGTCTTCGCAGACGCCGACGCCGTGGTGCTGCCAATTGCCGGGATGGAAGACGACGGGCGGGTGGACTCCAAGTTCAGCGACGCGCCCATTCGCCTGACCAACGAACACTTTGCGGCGCTGCGTCCGGGTACGTTCGTGTTTTCGGGAATCGGCCGCCCGACGTTGGAACAGTGGTGCGCGACGTATCAACTTCGTCTGGTCAAGCTGATGGAGCTGGACGAGGTGGCCATCCTCAACTCCATTCCGACGGCGGAAGGGGCCATCGCCATGGCCATGGAACACACCGACATGACCATCCACGGGTCCAGCATCGCGGTGTTGGGATTCGGCCGATGCGGGGTCACCTTGGCCCGGCTCCTCGCCGCCTTGGGGGCGAAGGTCCGCGTGGCGGCGCGCAAGCCGGCGCATGTGGCGCGCATCCGCGAGATGGGCCTTCAGCCCGTGGACATTCGCCGTCTGGCCGAAGCCCTCACGGATGTCGACGTGATTTTCAACACGGTCCCCGAGCTCATTCTGACGGCGGCCGTCCTGGCGCACGTGCCCAAGGAATGCGTGATCATCGACATCGCCTCGAAACCGGGAGGCACCGACTTTCGCTACGCCGAGCGGCGCGGGATGAAGGCCATTCTGGCACCGAGCCTGCCGGGCCTCGTCGCGCCCAAGACCGCCGGCCGCATCATCGCCGACACGCTGTGCCGCATCCTCGCGTCGGAGAACGGAGAACGGTCCTGACGAATCCTGGGGGAGGGAACATCATGGAATTGACAGGGAAGACCATCGGTTTTGCCGTGACGGGATCGCACTGCACGTATGAAGAGGTATTCCCGGCCATCCGGCGTCTCGTCGAGCTGGGGGTGCAGGTGGTGCCGATCTTCTCCAATACGGTCCTCGAAGTGAGCACGCGGTTCGGAGAAGCCGGCGTGTGGGCCGAGAAGATTGAGGAAGTGACGGGCAGACAGGCCATCACCACCATCCCGGAGGCCGAGCCGCTCGGCCCGTCGAAGCTGCTCGACGCCCTGGTGATTGCACCGTGCACCGGCAATACCCTCAGCCGGTTGGCCAATGCCGCGACAGACTCGGCGGTGCTGATGGCCGCGAAGGCGACCCTGCGCAACGACCGGCCGGTCGTCATCGCCATCTCCACGAATGACGGGTTGGGGCTCAATCTATTCAACATCGCCAAACTGATCAACATGAAAAATATTTTCTTCGTTCCGTTTGGGCAGGATGCGCCGCATGTTAAAATGAATTCACTGGTTTCGTCGATGTCTCTCATCCCTGCCACCTGCGAGGCCGCGCTGGAAAAGCGCCAGCTTCAACCGCTTCTGATTGAGCGTTGGCGCGAGGCGCGCGCGTGACTGGTCTCGCCGACTCAACCCGAGAAGGAGATTGGCGCATGCAAAAGAAGGACACATACAACGTTGCGGTGCTGGGCGCTACGGGTGCCGTGGGACGGGCCATGCTGGAGACCTTGGAGCGGCGGGATTTCCCGGTCGGGGAACTTCGCCTGTTGGCTTCACCCCGTTCGGCCGGCCAGGTCCTGTCTTTCCGCGGAAGATCGTACCCGGTTCAGGCTGCGGAGGAATCGGCTTTCGAGGGCATCGACATCGCGCTGTTCAGCGCAGGTGCTTCTGCGAGTCAGGTCTTCGCGCCGATGGCGGTTCGCCAGGGCGCTGTCGTCGTGGACAACAGCAGCGCGTTTCGGATGCAGGAGGATGTCCCCCTCGTGGTGCCCGAGGTCAATCCGCACGCCGTCGCCTGGCACAAGGGCATCATCGCGAATCCGAACTGTTCCACCATCCAGCTGGTGGTGGCGTTGAAGCCATTGGCGGAGTTGGGCCTGGACCATGTCACCGTCTCCACCTATCAGGCGGTCAGCGGGATGGGGCAGAAAGCCATTGACGCGTTGATGGCGGAGACGGAGGGCCGCGATCCGCAGCACACGACGTTGTTCCCGGTGGCCAGCCAACCGCAGCACCACCGGATGGCGTTCAACGTCCTGCCGCAGTGCGACGTCTTTCTCGACAACGACTACACAAAAGAAGAGATGAAGTTGGTGAACGAATCGCGCAAGATCCTGGAACTCCCCGAGCTTCGGGTGAGCCCGACGGCGGTGCGGGTGCCCGTGGTGTACGGACACTCCGAGGCCGTGCGCGTGCGTTTCACCCGGCCGGTGTCGGCCGCGGAGGTCCGGGCGCGACTCGAGGGTGCGCCCGGCGTGGTGGTCGTCGATGATCCGGCGCAGGCCCTGTACCCGCATCCGCTGATGGCGGCGGGAACGGGGGAGACGTACGTCGGCCGCATCCGGCAGGACCTCGCGGACGATCACGCCGTCTTGATGTTCGTGGTCGCCGACAATCTGCTCAAGGGCGCTGCCTGGAATGCGGTGCAGATTGCCGAGCTGCTGATTCGGGGCGCGTGACAGGCGCGGCGGCGACAGCGGAAGGAAGGAGGGGAACCATGAGGATCCTGGTGCAGAAGTTCGGGGGTACCTCCGTCGCCTCCCGCGAGAGCCGGTTGGCTGCTGTCCGGCACGTGGAGCGCGCCCTGGCGGAAGGATACCGCGTGGTGGTGGTGGTCTCGGCGATGGGCAGGAAAGGGGACCCGTACGCGACCGACACGCTGCTCAGCGCGGTGGATGAGACGGACGCCGTGGGGAAACGGGAACTCGATATCCTGATGTCGTGCGGGGAGACCATCTCCGCGGTGGTGTTCGCGAGCCTCCTGCGCTCCCGCGGCCACGAGGTGAGCGTGTTGACCGGCGCGCAGGCGGGGATCGTCACGAACAACCAGTACGGAGACGCACGCATCCTGGAGGTGCGCCCGGAGCGGATTCTGGAAGCGTTGGAGCGGGGATGCGTGGTCGTCGTCACCGGATTTCAGGGGGTCACCCTGGATGGGGACGTGACCACCCTCGGCCGCGGCGGCAGCGACACGACGGCCACGGCGCTGGGCGTTGCGCTCGGGGCAGAGTACGTGGACATCTTCACGGATGTGGACGGCATCATGACGGCTGACCCGCGGATTGTGGAGGACGCCCGCCGCCTGCGGCGCGTGACGTACACCGAGATCTGCAACCTGGCCTACCAGGGTGCCAAGGTGATTCACCCGCGGGCCGTCGAGATCGCGATGCAGAAAAACGTGCCCATCCGCGTGCGCAGCACCCATTCCGACGATGAGGGCACACTGGTGACGAGCGCGACGACGTCGTTGGAGTCGGGGGCCCTGTCCGACCGGTTCGTGACCGGTATCACGCAGGCGGCTTCCTTTGCACAGTTGGTGATGGACGGCCCGGAGCTTCCCTACGGGCGCATTTTTGTCGAGACCGCCCGCCGCGGGATCAGCCTGGATTTCATCTATGTAAGCCAGGACCGGGTCGCGTATACGGTGCCGGAGCGGGACGCGCCCGCCGCCATCGCCATTGTGCGGGAACTCGGCATCGAACCGCGGGTCGTTCCCGACTGCGCGCGCGTGGCCGTGGTCGGAGCCGGAATTGCGGGGGTGCCCGGGATCATGGCGAAGATCGTCAGCGCGCTGGAGGAGGAGGGCGTGGAAATCCTGCAGTCGGCCGACTCGCACACCACCATCTGGTGTTTGGTCCGGCGGCCGGACATGGAGCGGGCGGTTCGCGCATTGCACCGGGCCTTCGAACTGAGCCAGTAACCAGGCGTGGAATTTGAAAGGAGATGCCCGAAAGTGGATTTCGGCAGACTCGTCACGGCCATGGCGACCCCGTTCCATTCGGACGGGTCGCTGGACGAGAGCGGACTGAAGTCGTTGGTGGACCACCTGATTGCCACCGGGACGACGGCCATCGTCGCCTGTGGAACGACCGGGGAGTCCCCGACGCTCAGTCACGAAGAGAAGTTGAAGGTGTTTGAGTGGACGCTCCGCGCTGCGGACGGCCGTGTGCCGGTCATCGCGGGCACCGGGAGCAACAGCACCGCCGGTTCCATCGCGCTGAGCCGGGAAGCGCAGGCCCTCGGCGTGGACGGCCTGTTGTTGGTGTCGCCCTATTACAACCGCCCGACCCAGGAGGGGTTGTACGCCCATTTTTCGGCCATCGCCGAAGCGGTGGACCTGCCGGTGATGGTGTACAACATCCCGTCGCGGACCGGAGTGAACATCGAGGTCGACACGATGCTGCGGTTGGCGCAGGTGCCGAACATCACCTCGGTGAAGGAAGCGAGCGGGGATTTCTCGCACATCCTGCGGCTGGCGGCCGAGAAGCCGGATGACCTCATCTTGTACAGCGGCGACGACAAGTTTACGCTGCCGATGATGGCCGTCGGCGGATACGGGGTCGTCAGCGTGGCGTCGCACGTGGTGGGCCCGGAGATGCGGGCGATGATCGACGCGTTCGTGGCGGGCGATACAGCGACCGCGCGAGACTGGGCGAATCGCCTGCTGCCCGTCTTCGAGGCGTTGTTCCGCGTCACGAGCCCCGCGCCGTTGAAGGCGGCCCTGCGCATGCTGGGGTTGCCCGGCGGAGGGCTCCGGCTCCCGTTGGTGGAGGCGCCGGCCTCGGTGGTGGAGGAGCTGCGGCGCGAGTTGAACCGGCTGGGCAAGCTCACGGGGTGAGCGTATCGAAGCGGTGCAGAGGCGCGGGCATCGGCCTAGGGAATCGTTCGACTGGAGCGGCGGCTGCGGTGGGTTGACACCGCAGCCGCTGCCCTTTTTTGTGCTCGCAGGCCTGGATGTGCCGCAGCGGGGAGGGGGGACGGCTGGGGCGTTTGAGGTGAGTTGTCGTACGGCTCAATTGCGAGTATAATAGAGGCACAGTGACGGGTGCGGCTTGATACCAAACTTCGGTCATCATCGCTCGATCGCGTGAACGGGGACAATCTGCGTGCTTGCGCCGAGTGGAGACGGGGCGAGACGTGGACACATAAGCCTGTGATTCGCGCAAAAAGCCAAAAGTGTCTCTTTTTTTGGCTTTTTTGAGGCGTCGCAACGGCGTCATTGTAATTTTTGGACAGGCGGCACGATCCTGCCTCCGTGCAGGGTGCCGAACGGAGGTGCAAATTTGGCAAGAGGAAAACCCAAACTCTCCATCATCCCGCTGGGAGGCGTCGGTGAGATTGGTAAGAACATGACCGCCTACCGGTACGGGGAAGACATCATTGTGGTCGATGCGGGTCTAAAATTTCCTGAAGAAGAAATGCTTGGGATTGATGCGGTCATCCCGGACATCGCGTATCTGTTGGAACACCGCGAAAAGGTCCGCGCCATCTTTCTCACCCATGGGCATGAGGACCATATCGGCGGGCTGCCTTATGTCCTGAAGAGCATCAATGTGCCGGTGTACGGGACGCGGTTGACCCTGGGGCTGGTCGAGAACAAGCTGCGCGAACACGGTCTCTTGGACTCCGTGAAACTGGTCCGTATGGACGGGAATAGCCAGGTCCGTGTGGGCGCGTTTGAAGTGTCCTTCTTCTACAACAATCACAGCATTCCGGACACGGGCGGGTTCGCCATTCGGACGCCCGAGGGTCTGGTGGTCCACACCGGTGACTTTAAATTCGATCATACGCCGGTGGACGGCCGGCCGGCCGACCTGCACAAACTCGCGGCGTATGGCAACGAGGGCGTACTGGCGCTGGTGGCGGACAGCACGAACGCGGAACGCGAAGGCTTTACGCCGTCCGAACGAACGGTCGGCAAAGTGATTGACGACATCGTCGCGCAGGCCCCCGGCCGGGTCATTCTGGCGACGTTTGCTTCCAACATTCACCGGATGCAGCAGGTCATCGAGGCGGCTGAACGGCACGGCCGAAAGGTCGCCATCGTCGGGCGCAGCATGGTGAACAACATTCACATCGCCGTGCAGTTGGGCTATCTGCATGTCCGCCCGGGCACCATGGTGGACGTGGAAGACATCGGAAAGATGGCGCCGGAAAAAGTGGTGGTGCTGTGCACCGGCAGCCAGGGGGAGCCGATGTCCGCCTTGACGCGGATGGCCCGCGGCGCCCACCGGAAGATCGACATCGTCCCCGGGGACACCGTGGTCCTCGCCAGTTCCCCCATCCCGGGCAACGAGAAGTATGTCGCTCGGACCATCGACCAACTCTTCCGCGCGGGGGCGAACGTGATCTACCGCGGCGTCCACGTGTCTGGGCACGGAAGCCAGGAAGAATTGAAGCTCATGCTGAACCTGACGCGGCCGAAATACTTTTTGCCCGTGCACGGGGAGTACCGCATGCAGCGGACGCACGCCCGTCTGGCCCAGGAAGTCGGCGTGCCGGAGGAGAACATCTTCGTGCTCGATCTCGGTGATGTGGTCGAGTTTGAAAATGGCAATGCGCGCCTTGGGGCCAAGGTGACGGCCGGGACCGTGATGATTGACGGGCTGGGCGTCGGGGACGTGGGGAACATCGTCCTGCGCGATCGCAAACTGTTGTCCCAGGACGGCATCCTGGTTGTCGTGGTCACGCTCTCTAAGGAGACGGGCCAGGTGTTGTCCGGTCCAGACATCATCTCACGGGGGTTCGTCTACGTGCGGGAGTCCGAGGCGTTGCTGGACGAGGCCACCCGTTTGGTCGAGTCGACGCTCACCCGCATGGTGGCCGACAACATCAGCGAGTGGTCATCACTGAAGACGGCTGTGCGGGACACGTTGGGCCGCTTCCTGTTCGACCAGACACGGCGCCGTCCGATGATTCTGCCCATCATCATGGAGGCCTGATGAGTCCACCGCGCAACACATCCCGGGACGGGGGCGGAGCGAGCCGCTCCCGTCCCGGTTTTGTTCGCATGCCGGATGGCATTCCCCTGGCTGCATGCACGCGCGGCCCCCGTCAGCCCGCTTGTCCCTCGGTTCTCCCCGGGAACGTCTCGCATGGCATGCGAGCGCGAAACCCATACTAAGACGCGAGACAAACCCGAAGTACGACGTCTCCGCACACGCCGCACCCGCGCGGAGACGGGAACGGGAGGACCCAGACGAGGATGGCGAACGAGACGGAAAGCCCGCAGAACCCCGGCGCGCAGACGCCCGCTCCCCCGAGTGTGGCGCAGAATGTGGAGTCCCTCGGCCAGACCAATCCGGTGCAGGCCGCTTCCAACGTGTATTGCCTGACCATCATCGGGCAGATCGAAGGGCACATGGCGCTGCCTCCGCAGAACAAGACCACCAAATACGAACATGTCATTCCTCAACTGGTCGCGGTCGAACAGAATGATCAGGTCGAAGGGCTCCTGATTGTCCTCAACACGGTGGGCGGCGATGTCGAGGCGGGGCTGGCCATCGCCGAGATGGTGGCGAGCCTGAGCAAACCCACCGTATCCCTGGTGCTGGGCGGCGGACACAGCATTGGCGTGCCCATTGCCGTCAGCGCCGACTATTCGTTCATCGCCGAGACAGCCTCGATGACGATTCACCCGATTCGCCTGACGGGCATGGTCATCGGGGTACCGCAGTCGTTCGAGTACCTGGAGCGCATGCAGGAGCGCGTCACGCGGTTCGTCGTCGATCACTCCAACATCTCCGAGGAGAAATTCCGCGAACTGATGCTCAACACCGGGGAGATGGCGCGCGACATCGGGACGACCGTCGTGGGGCGGGATGCCGTACGGTACGGGTTGATTGACGACGTCGGCGGATTGGGCGAAGCGATGAAGAAGCTGTCGGAGATGATAGACCACTCCAGAAAGAAACGGGCGCCGGCGGAGCGGGTGGTCCAATGAGCACCCTGTGGACCATTGTGCCGCCGGAGTGGGTCTTCGGAGAGCCGGGACGGTCCCCGGAGACCGAGGAGATGGAGGTGGGGGGCGCCCGGATGGTGGTCACCCCGCTCGGCCGGGGGCAAGCGCGGGTGGAACGGCTCATCAGCCCGAATCCGCAGGACTACCTGCGTCCGGATTGGCAGCCCGGTTCCGTGGTGTCCTATCCGCCGCCGGGCGCCTCCGGACGGACGCCGTGAGTCTGCCCGCGGTCGGGCGCGGGCGGGCAGGAAAGTGGCCCCCCGGCCGCGAATCCTCTTGGTATGGGAAAAAAGCAGCATCAGAAGCGTGTGTTGGAATTCGAACTGGTCGGGATGGCACTGTTGACGTTGAGCGCCCTCGCCTTGGGCCGCCTCGGCCTGGTCGGGCGGTATCTCGACGTGGCCTTCATCTACCTGGCGGGATCGTGGAGCTTCCTCGTCCCGGTCTTCCTCGGCTATGCCGCCATCTACATGATGGTCCATCGTACCCCGTTCCCGTGGCATCACCGCCACATGGGGCTGCTCATCTTGTTCATCGTCTGGCTGACCGCCATGGAGTTCGACCTGTATCAGAGCGTGGCCGCGATGTACGCCGACCATGAGGTGCCAATCTGGCAAGTCACCTTGGCGGCTGTCGACGAGATGCGGGATGTGGTCCTGGGGCGGACGCAGACCCCGTCCGCGTCCGTGCAAGCGGGGGGCGGATTGGTGGGAGCCGCCGTGTTCGCCCTGTGTCACCGTCTCTTCTCCGACCTCGGTACGGTCCTGGTGCTCTCCATGAGCGGCCTGGTCGGGGCGGCGCTGGTCACCCAACGGTCGCTGGTGGCCGGCCTGCAACAGGGGACACGTTGGATGGAGCAACGGTTGGAGGCGCTGTGGAAGGGCAGCAAGCAATACATCGAGGTGCTGTTTGGTCCGGACCCGGAGGAGCCGAAGAAGGAGGCGGGGGCCGAATCCCGCAGCGGGCCGTCAGGCCGGCGGGGGCGCCGCAAGCCCGAACTGATTGTCGACGGCGAGGTCGTCGAGAGTGCCGGCGGATCGAAGGAGGAAGAGGAGCGCCCCATCGTCCGGGACTTTTCGGCGCAGTGGCAGAGGCGTGCGCGCGAAGGGGACGTCGTCACCGTGGAGCAGGTCGGCAATCAACTGGTGGCCCGGTTTCCCGAGCGCGCGGCGCCGGTCAAGGAGGAGGTGCGCCGCAGGTCCGCGCCGGAATCCTATCCCATCGGGGTGCCGGTCCGCGACGACCAGTACCAATTGCCGCCCCTGCAGCTCTTCGCGCTGCCCGTGATGCCCAAGGGCGGTTTCGACCACCGTGAGGCGCAGGAGAACGCCCGGAAGCTGGAGGCCACGTTCGAGAGCTTTGGCGTCCAGGCCCGGGTGCTCGAGATCAGCCGCGGGCCGGCCGTCACCCGGTATGAGATCCAACCCGCGGTCGGCGTCAAGGTCTCGCGCATTCTCAGCCTCGCCGACGACATCGCGCTGGCACTGGCGGCGCGCGACATCCGCATCGAAGCGCCGGTGCCGGGCAAACCGGTCATCGGCATCGAGGTTCCGAATGACGAGATCTCCATCGTCACGCTGCGCGAGGTGTTGGAGTCGCCCGAGTTCCAACAGGTGGACTCGAAGCTCGCCCTGGCGCTCGGCCGGGACATCTCGGGTGCGCCCATCGTCGGCGACCTGCAGAAGATGCCGCACCTGCTCGTGGCGGGCGCGACGGGGTCCGGGAAGAGCGTCTGCATCAACGGGATCATCGCGTCCATCCTCGTCAAGGCGAAGCCGCACGAGGTCAAGTTCTTGATGATTGATCCCAAGATGGTGGAATTGAGCGGCTATAACGGCATTCCGCATCTGATGGCCCCCGTGGTCACCGATCCGCGCCGGGCGGCCTACGCCCTGAAACGGGTGGTCGAGGAGATGGAAAACCGCTACAAGCTGTTCGCCGAGCGGGGCGCGCGGGACTTGGAACGGTACAACCAGATGCTGCGCGCGGACGGGGAGGACGCCCTGCCGTACATCGTCGTCATCATCGACGAGCTGGCCGATTTGATGATGGTCGCCCCGGGAGAGGTGGAGGACGCCATCTGCCGCATCGCACAGATGGCCCGGGCGGCCGGCATCCACCTGATTGTCGCCACGCAGCGGCCGTCGGTGGACGTGATCACCGGCGTCATCAAGGCCAACATCCCGAGCCGCATCGCGTTTGCGGTCTCGTCGATGGCCGACTCGCGCACCATCCTCGACGGCGGCGGTGCCGAGAAACTCCTTGGGCGCGGGGATATGCTCTACCTGCCGGTGGGTGCGTCCAAGCCGGTGCGGGTGCAGGGAGCGTACGTGTCGGAGAGCGAGATCGAACAATTGGTGGAATATGTGAAATCCCAACAGCAGGCGGTCTACACGGTGGACCTCAACCGCGACGACGACGCTTCCGATCCTGCGTCCGCGGACGACCTGGACGAATTGTTCTTTGACGCGGTCGATCTCGTCGTCGACACGGGACAAGCTTCGGTGTCGATGATCCAGCGCCGGTTCCGGGTCGGGTACTCGCGCGCGGCGCGCATCGTGGACCAGATGGAGCAGCGTGGGGTGGTCGGGCCGTTTGAGGGCAGCAAGCCGCGCGAGGTGTTGATCACCGCGGAGGAGTGGCAGCGTTTCAAAGAGGGCATGCGCGGCGGACGCAGCCATTGAGTCGAGGGACGGGCCGGAATCTTCCTCGCCTTGGACACATAGGCTGTACCAGTCTGTCCAAGGAGTCGATGACCATGAGATCGTTTCGGCTGGCCGACCTCGTCCCAGCGCTGGCATGGGTGGGTATCCTCTCGGCCGTCTATGGGGTGTGCGCCAGCGGACTGGCGGCGGAGCTCGGCGGCGGGTGGACGGACTGGTCAAACGGTGCGTTGGGATCCCCCGCCGCGACGGCGGGCATGGATGTGCCCGACACCGTGGTCCAGGCGGTGGCCCGCTCCCTCGCGCCTGTGTCGGGGCTGGATGAGTTGGTGGTGCTGCCCAACGTGTCGGGCGGATACACGGTATCGGCGCAGGTCGAGCTCGGCATTGATGCGTCCGCCGCAGCGGCGGCCGAATCGCAGATGGCGAATCTCGCACAGTCGTATTTCCAGAGGGTGTACAGCGCAGGGGAGGACATCGTTGACGCCCAAGTGTATTTCATGGCCGGCGGACAGTTGGTGGGCGGCGCGGATCTCGGCCGGGACGCCTACCAAAAACTCGATGTGTCTGCCACGACCGCACCGGGCGCCTTTCTGCAGGCGGTGCAATCCCTGCCTGTCCGCACGGGAGAGGGCGCGGACGACAGCTGGGCCCAGTTCGTCACCACCCCGCCGGAGGGAGGGTGAGGGAGACGCCGGAGGATCATAAAAACTGTCGGCACCGCGCCGTTCCCCAAAGGAGGCAAGGAAAGGGCAGCGGATTTCCGCTGCCCTTTCGCTTCAACGCCTGCGCGGCGTACCCATCATATATGCCTGCACGTATCGAATATCGGCCCGGCGCACCTCCCGAACCAGAGCGCGGACAATCGGCTCGTGGCCGGTGCGCATCAAGGTCTCGACGATGGTGCTCGTGGTGAACGGTTCGTCCAGGGATTGTGCAACATCCGGGTCTTCAGCCAGGTGGTCCAACCAGCGGTCGTCGTATCGGTCACCGCGGCGCTGTTCATAGGCGCGCCGATACAGGTCTCGCACCGTGAAGGGAAGTTCGAGCATTTGGAGGTAAAAGTCCAATTGATACAGCGCCTTCGCGACCGACAGGTGCTCTCCGCCCAAGTCTTTCATCGGTTCCCCACCCCTTGCCGTTATTATCGGCGCTTTCTGGAGGAAAGGCAAGTCCGTTGTGAACGAGTCCATGTTACAATAGAAGCGACGAACCGGGTGAGCCCGAGCGCTCCCCCGCCACACAGAACAGGAGACGCGATCTTGCTGGATGCACACATGTGGAAGCGGTGGGTCCTGGCGCTTGCCGCCTGTTTCGGTGTGTCCGCGTGCGGGGCGCCCGACCTCGCCAGCATGCGCCCCATGCACGAGAAGGCGGCCGCCGAAGTGGTGGTGGTCGGGAAGCCCCCGCACTGGTCGGACGCAGATCTCAATCCGGTATGGACGACACCAGGGCTTGTCACACAAGTGGCGCGTGTCTCGTCTGGATCTTTGCGGCACACGCTCGACCAGGTCCTGAACCAGGCGCACGTGGGCTTGGTCATGGTGGTTGATCCCGATGGCCCCTCCGAGGAGACGCGGTCGGAGGCAGGTGGCCATTCGGACGTGCGCTTTGAATGGGTGGGAGGCGTTCCCCAAACGGCCCCCGGCGATCACGTGGCACAGGTTGTGGTTGACCTCACAGATGCGGCCTACAGCTTGGGATGGACTGCCGGGCAGTTGGCGGCGTTCCAGCCCGTGGCCACCGTGGGTTGGGTCGCGGATGGGTCCGCCGCGGTGGGCAAAGAGGCCATCACCGCCGCCTTGGCCGGGCTGTACGGCGCCAACACCACCGTACAGCTGAGACCGGTCATGGCCCTCACTGCGACGGACCCGTCGGCCTCGCCTGCATCCCTGCCAAAGGTCGTTGTGACGCCGAGGCCTCTGACACCCGCCGAGTGGTCCACGCTTCGCGCCCAGGGAACCTTGGTGCTGTCCCTCTGTCCGCAACCAGGCTTGTCCGGCGTGGCCGGCGTCCCGGCGGCCCCAGGAGCGGCGTCCATCGCCAGTGACTTGTCGGCTTACGCAAGCGGACACTGGCAGGGCGGCGTGCGCTCGGTCAGGCAGTCCCCATTCACAACACTCGATCCCAACCTGGTCCCCGCAGGGGTGCAGGCGTCGGTCAGCGGCGTGGAAATGTCCTTGGAGGCGGGTTCCCTCAATCCGACCGCGGCATGGGGGCAGTTGCCTGTCCAACTCCGCGCCCAGTGGGCCGCCGTGGTCGGGATCGCATGAAGCGGTCTGTGGTTGGAAAACTATTGGAAAGGGGCCGTGGCGCGTTTGGTGCCGGAGGCAGACGGGCAACCGTGCATCGAGGTGTATTTCCAATACCACATCAAGCGGGACAGGCCCGGTTTGCTCGGGGACATCGCGTCGCTGCTCGGGATGTTGGGATTCAACATCCTGCAGCTCGGCGGTGTGTCAGAGTATGGCCGTGGCTTCCTGCTCCGCACGCAGCGTCCGGAGAGCATTGACGTATTGCGCACGATGCTCCAGTTGATGGACGACGTCGACCTGGCGGTGTTGCGCACGCCGACCTTGCGGGATCGCATGGCGCTGCGGCACGGCCGGATCATCGAACGCAGCGACACGGAGGCACGGACGTACCGGTTCGTGCGCGATGAGCTGGGCATCCTCGTCGACTTCCTGGGGGAGCTGTTGAAACGCCCCGGCCGCCAGGTCATCGGGGTACGGGGACAACCCCGCGTGGGCAAGACGGAATCGATTGTCGCCGCCAGCGTGTACGCCAACAAGCGGTGGACATTCATCTCGTCGACGCTGCTGCGGCAGACGATGCTTCGCGAGTTGGGGCACGACGAGTTGATGTCGGACCAATTCGTGTACATCATCGACGGCGCGGTGTCCACCTTGCGCGGGGACGAACGCCACCTGGCGCTGGTCGACGAGGTGATGGGGCTCCCGGCTCCGATTGTCATCGAACACCCGGACATCTTCGTACGCCATTCCCACTTTGGGTGGAATGTGTTCGACCTGCTGATAGAGTTGCGACGGTACCCCGACGAAGTGATCCAGTATGAGGCGTATGAACAGGAGGCGGCGCGCTGGAACGGGGAGTGACGGGCTGCCGCACGGATCGGCCATTTTGAAAACAGGAGGGTTGCGGAATGCGCGACTTGCGTGCTTTGGGCGTCCAGCTGCGGGAGCAGCGACTCCGCCTGGGCATCGGGCTGGACGAACTGCAGGCGGCCACGAAGATTCGCAAACGGTATCTGGAGGCGCTCGAATCCGGCGATTGGAGCATTCTCCCTGGCGATGTGTATGCGCGCGGATTTGTGCGCAGCTACGCGGAAGCGGTGGGATTGGACGGGCGGCAGCTCTTGGAGGCGTATGTCGATGGCCCTGCGGAGGAACCGTCCGCCGATCCCGAGTCATCCTTGACCCACGACTCGCCCGTCGATTCCCCGTCCCAGCGTCCCGACGTCCCGCCTTTCCATGCGGGCGCGGAGTCGGAGGGAGAATGGCGTCCTCTCCGGGGGACGCAGGAACCGTCCGAGAACAAGTCCGCGCGGGGTGTCCCGACTGCGGAGGGAGGCCGTGGCCGACATGTGCCGAACCCCACGCCGTCCCGGCCGAGGGTTTCAGACCCGCGGCCTGCCGCCCGCAGCCTTCATGCGGAACGGCGGGGCCGCGGCCGGGCCCGCGCGCACCGCGGCGGATGGGGATGGAACGCCGCAGGACAGGCGGCGGCGGTGGTGGCCGTGCTCGCCGGCCTGGCGGGAGCATGGTGGTATTTGGAGAGGCCCGGGCGCGGTGCCGCCGGTGCCGGGGGGAACGAGACAGCGGTGCGCGAGGGATGGACCTCCGGAGTGGGCGGAAATGCAGTCCAAAACGGGGCCGCACCGGCCGGCAATCCGGCGAGCAACACGGCGGCTGGCAGCGGCTCGGACAACACGGCGGGGAATGCGGCGAACGGCACCGGCGGAGAGACGGCCGGACAACCGGGGCTGCGCGTGGTCAGCCAAACGTTCAGCAACCACCAACAGACGTACGTGGTCAGCACGACAGGGCCGATGGTCGCCCAGTTGACGGCCAGCACGGGGGCGTGTTGGGTGCGCGCCACGGTGGATGGACAGGTGGTGGACCCGAGCGACACCATCCCGGTGGGACAGTCGCGGACTTGGCAAGGGTCACAGCAGATCCGCATTCGGGTCGGATTCGTGCCGGGCGTGACGTTGACGCTCAACGGGCAGCCGTTGGCGCTGCCTGACACGAAGGACGCCATCGACGTCGTCATCGTCCGGGGACAGGACTGACCCGAAGGCATCGCGATGAAGGTACTGGCTTGAGGAGGTTGTGCAATGGCGAAGGAAGCTTCCTTCGATGTTGTCTCGGAGGTCGACCTGCAGGAGGTGCAGAACGCGGTCCAGCAGGCTCTCAAGGAGATCTCGACACGGTTTGATTTCAAGGGGAGCAAAAGCGACATCGAGTTCGACGGAAAGGGCGTGATCACGCTTCTGTCCGACGACGAGTACAAGCTGAACGCGCTGCGGGATGTCTTGGAATCCAAGCTGGTCAAGCGCGGCGTGTCTCTGAAGGCGCTGCGGCCCGGCAAGATAGAGCCGGCCGCGGGCGGGACGGTGCGCCAGGCGGTGCGGCTGCAGCAGGGCATCGAGCAGGACGTCGCGAAGCAGATCACGAAGCTGGTGAAGGATACAAAATTGAAGGTTCAGGTGTCCATCCAGGGCGACCAGCTGCGCGTCTCCGGCAAGAGCCGGGACGACCTCCAGGCGGTCATCCGGACGCTGCGCGACGCCGACCTCCCCGTGCCGCTGCAGTTCACCAACTACCGCGGCTGAGGCGTTCGGCTTTGACATGGGTTTTCCAGGTGGGCTATACTGTGGGGGATTCGGACTCGGCGGCAGCAGGATGAACGGCGTGGGTGGCCGCGAATCTCCGATCTCTTCGCCGAATGAGGAGTGTTCTCGTTGAATCTGGCTAACCGCATCACGCTAGCCAGAATTTTCTTGGTTCCTGTGGTGGTGTTCACGCTGCTGGTGCGTTTCAATTTTTGGACCGTCACCATCAACCACCGGACCACCACCGGCAGCGAGATGATTGCGGCGCTGGTGTTCATCATCGCCGCGACCACCGACGGGCTGGACGGGTACATCGCGCGCAAGCGGAAACTGGTGACCAACTTCGGTAAATTCCTCGATCCGCTGGCCGACAAACTCCTGATCTCCGCAGTGCTCATCAGCCTGGTGGAGATGCAGCGGCTGTCGGCATGGGTGGCCATCCTCATCATCAGCCGCGAGTTCGCCGTCACCGGGTTGCGCCTGGTGGCCGCGGCGGAAGGCATCGTGATTGCCGCCAGCCGTCTTGCGAAATGGAAGACGGCCACGCAGGTGGTCGCGATGGTCGCGTTGATCATCAACAACTTCCCCTTCTCTGTCATCGGGTTTCCGTTCGACACGCTGGCCGTGTATGCGATGGTGATCATGACCCTCGCGTCCGGGGTCGATTACTTCGTCAAAAACAAGCACGTCATTCAGATGGACGCCTGACGGCGTCCCTGGATGCCAGGGGAGCGGTGTGAAGATGAGCGAATCTTGCCGGGGTGAGCACCTGGCCGTGGGGACGGAGATCCTGCTCGGCCAAATCGCCAACAGCCATGCCCGTACGGTGTCGTTGGAGTTTGCGAACAACGGCTTTTTTATTTATCACCACAGCGCGGTGGGCGACAACATGGGCCGCATCGTCGAAGCCTTCCGCGTCGCCGCATCGCGATCGAATGTCGTCGTGGTCACCGGCGGACTCGGTCCGACCGCCGACGATCTGACCAAGGAGGCGCTGGCGCAATTTCTCGGCCGCAGGCTGGTGATGTCGGAGGAGGCGCTGCGCCAGATTGAGGCGTACTTCCGGTCCAGGCAGCGCAAGATGCCGGAGCAAAACCGCAAGCAGGCCCTGTGCATCGAGGGCGGAGAGATGATTGCGAATCCGAACGGGACCGCGCCCGGGTTGTACATCGAGGCGGGTGGCGTGCACTATTTCCTGCTCCCCGGGCCGCCGCTCGAGATGGTGCCGATGTTGCGCAACGAGGTCTTGCCCCGGCTGCGCCGTCTGTTTCCCCACGAGCAGGTGCTCGTCTCCCGCGTGCTGCACTTCTGCGGCATCGGCGAATCGGATGTGGACGAACAGATTCCGCACCTGCTGGCGCAGGCCAATCCGACCGTGGCTCCCCTGGCGGGAGAGGGCGAGATGCTGTTGCGCATCACCGCCAGCGCGCCGGACGAGGCGGCGGCCCGCGCGCGCATTGCGGAGGTCGAGACCGAGCTTCGGCAGCGGTTCTCCCGGTACATCTACGGGGTCGACGACGAGTCCCTGCCGTCCGTCGTCGGCAAGCTGTTGCGGACGCGCGGCGAGACGCTGGCGGTGGCGGAAAGTTGCACGGGCGGCGGTCTTTCCTCTATGATCACGGGAGTGCCCGGCAGCTCGGCATACTACCTCGGCGGCGTGGTGGCCTACCACAACCGGGTGAAGGAACAGGTCTTGGGCGTCCCCGCGGCGACGCTGGCCGAGTTCGGCGCGGTCTCGGAGCAGACGGCGCGTGCCATGGCCGAGGGCGTCCGGCGATTGTTCGGCGCCGACTGGGGCATGGCCACCACCGGGATCGCAGGGCCGGACGGCGGGACACCGGAGAAGCCGGTGGGGTTGGTGTATGTGGCGGTGGCAGGTGCCGGCGGGACGCAGGTGTACCGCCTGCAGCTGCGCGGTTCCCGCGAACAGATTCGCCTGCGCGCGAGCAAGCAGGTGTTGTGGCGGATGTGGCAGGCGTTGGCCGGCTACGAACCGCGCGCGGGCGCGAATTGAATGGAATGGACAGGTGACAGCATGACCACATTTACGGATTTTGCGTTGAGCAAACGGGTGCAGCAAGCCATCGACGACATGGGATACGAGGAGCCGTCCCCGATTCAGGCGGCCTGTATCCCGTTGATATTGGAGGGGCACGACGTCATCGGTCAAGCGCAGACGGGCACCGGAAAGACGGCGGCCTTCGGCATTCCGGTGGTCGAGCGGGTCGGCCCGGAGGGACATGTGCAGGCGCTTGTGCTCACCCCGACCCGGGAGCTTGCCATTCAGGTGGCGGGTGAGTTTCGGAAGATCGGCAAGTACAAACGGGTTCGCACCTTGCCCATCTACGGCGGCCAATCCATCGGCCACCAGATCCGGGCGGTCCAGCAGGGCGTTCAGATTGTCATCGGCACGCCGGGGCGCGTGCTCGACCACATCCACCGCGGAACGCTGAAGCTGCAGCACGTGCGGATGGTGGTGCTGGACGAGGCGGACGAGATGCTGGACATGGGGTTCATCGAGGACATCGAGGCCATTCTCGGCGAAACGCCTGCGGATCGGCAGACGCTGCTGTTCTCCGCCACCTTCACGGACGACATCAAGCGGCTGGCACTTCGCTACATGCGCGACCCGGAACACGTGACCGTCAACCGGGGCGAGGTGACGGTGCCGCTGACGGATCAGGTCTACTACAAGGTGCTCGAGCGCAACAAGCTGGAGAGCCTGTGCCGAATCATCGACAGTGAAGAGGTGCAGCTCGGCATCGTCTTCTGCCGCACCAAGCGGGGGGTGGACGAACTGACGGAGGCGCTCATCGCGCGCGGCTACCTGGTCGACGGGCTGCACGGGGACCTCAGCCAGGCCCAGCGGGATCGGGTGATGAAGAAGTTCCGCACCGGCGAGATTGAACTGCTCGTCGCGACCGACGTGGCCGCCCGCGGATTGGACGTGGAGAATGTGACGCACGTCATCAACTACGACATCCCGCAAGACCCCGAGTCGTACGTGCACCGCATCGGCCGGACCGGCCGCGCAGGCAAGCGCGGTCTGGCGATCACGCTGGTCACACCGCGCGAGTTCAAGCTGCTCAAGCAGATCCAGCGCGAGACCAAGGCCCGCATGGTGGCGCGCGAGGTGCCGTCCTTGGCGGACGTGGCCGAACGGCAGGCCGAGATGTGGCGGCAGCGCATCATCGAGACCATTCAGAACGGAGGCCTCGGCCACTACCGGGCCATCCTCGACAGCATCATCGATGAGCACGATCCGGTCGACATCGCCTGCGCCGCCCTGAAGCTGGCGTCCGCGGGCGAGCTTGAGGCGCGCGAGGAGGCCGATTACGATTTTGGCGACACCGGCGCCACGCCCGGGATGGTGCGGTTCTTCGTCAACATCGGGCGCAGCAACCGGGTCACCCCGGGAGACCTGGTGCGCATGATCTCGGAGGAGGCGGGCGTACCCGGCCAGGCGGTCGGGAAGATCGACATTTTCGACCGCTTCACGTTCGTCGAGATCGAGCAGGATTCGGCGCCGTTCGTCTACGAGTCGCTGCGCCAGAGCCGCTGGGGCGGCATGCGGGTGAACATGGAGCCGGCCCGGCCGCGCAGCCGCCGCTGACCCCCGCCGGGGGCTGTCGTGCGGCGTGATGCCGCGGCGGGAGGTCTCATCGCGGGGCGCCCTCTCTTGGAGGGGGCGCCTTTTTGATTCCCCATGGGCGTTTCGCTTCGTTTCTGCTGCGCCAGACACTTCGCGAAACGCCCATGGGGCGACGAGGGTTTGGCACACAGCGCGAAGCGGAGCGGGTACTTTTCTTCGCCTATGGTGGCTGGGCGTTTTATCCCGTTTGTGATATGCGTATCACCTCGTGAAACGTCAACAGCGGATGCGGTGGGACGCGGCGCGAAGCGGCTTGCGCAGCAGAAGCGGAGCACCGCGTCCCACTGCATTAAACCGAACATATGTTTGCACGAATCTCTGAACCTGATACAATAGGAAGCAGGAAAGCGGCTCGAGATCACGAATGGAATTGGTCGCAGGGAATGAATCCGGACGAGGATGGTGCTGAATGAACGATCGACGCGCGGCATTGGACTTGGCGCTGAAACAGATTGAAAAGCAATTCGGCAAGGGAGCCGTGATGCGCCTCGGCGAGGCGTCCTCCAGCATGAATCTCGAAACGGTGCCGAGCGGGTCTCTCGCGCTCGACATCGCCCTCGGAACGGGCGGGTATCCGCGCGGGCGGATCATCGAGATCTACGGACCGGAGTCGTCGGGAAAGACGACGGTGGCCCTGCACGCGGTGGCGGAGGTGCAGCGGCGCGGCGGCCAGGCCGCGTTCATCGACGCGGAGCACGCGCTTGACCCGGTGTACGCCGCGAAGCTCGGAGTTAACACGGACGAGCTCTTGATTTCGCAGCCGGACACCGGCGAGCAGGCGTTGGAGATCGCGGAGGCGCTGGTGCGCAGCGGGGCGGTGGAGATCATCGTGATCGACTCCGTTGCGGCGTTGGTGCCCAAGAGCGAGCTCGAGGGCGACATGGGCGATTCCCACGTCGGGCTGCAGGCGCGGCTGATGTCCCAGGCGTTGCGCAAGCTGGCGGGGGCCATCTCCAAATCGAAGACCATCGCCATCTTCATCAACCAGATCCGGGAGAAAGTCGGGGTCATGTTCGGCAATCCGGAGACGACCACCGGGGGCCGGGCACTCAAGTTTTACTCCACCATCCGTCTCGAGGTGCGGCGCACGGAGGCGCTCAAGCAGGGCAACGAGGTCGTGGGGAACCGGGTCAAAATCCGCGTGGTGAAGAACAAGGTCGCGCCTCCGTTCAAGACGGCCGATGTGGACATCATGTTCGGCGAGGGGATCTCCCGGGAAGGCAGCATGATTGACATCGGCACCGAGATTGATGTGATTCAGAAGAGCGGCGCTTGGTACTCGTACGGAGAAGAGCGGCTCGGCCAGGGGCGCGAGAACGCGAAGCAGTTCCTCAAAGAGCATCCGGAGTTGGCGGATGAGATTGAACAGAAGATCCGCGAGGCCTTCCAGCTCGGCGCCGCGTGGAAGGCGGAGACCTCGGCGGATCCGGGCGAGGACGCGTTCGATTTTGAATGACGCGGGTTTCACGGTGATCCGGGTGGAGGAGGCGCCGGGCCTCCCCCATTGGACCCGGGTGGTGTTCGCGGAACGGGAGCCGCTCATGGTGCCGATTCGAGACTGGGTCGAATTCGGCGGGCGCACGGGCATGAGGCTGACGGACGCCGACATCGCCGCCTTGGAGCGGTGCGCGGCGGTCGGGACGGCGCGTGACCGGGCCCTGTCGTACCTGAAGGCCCGCCCACGGACAGCGGCGCAAGTGCTCGCGTACCTCGCACGGCGGGGTGTCGAGGAGGCCGTGGCACAGCGGGTGGTTGAAGAACTGCGCTCGCAAGGTGTGGTGGACGACGCAGCGTATGCACGGGACTACGCCGAGGTCAACGGCGGCCGGATGAGCCGGCGGGAGTTGGCGTGGCGGCTGCGGCAGAGCGGTGTGGGGCGGCACGATGCGGCGTCCGCCGTGGACCACCCGGAGGCGCGCGAACGTGAGCGCGCGGCGGCGCGAAAGCTGGCCCAGGCGTACGTGAGGAAGCACGCCTTCCGGGCTGAGAACGGACTTCGTCATCGCCTCGCGGCGTACCTGCAGCGGAAAGGTTTCCCCGCATCCCTCATCTTCGAAGTTTTGCGAGAAATGGATCTCGACCCGCCCGATCCGTTTTCTTGACAATGATTGCCGAAGCCGGATACAATGAAAATGCGTATCATTTACGGCCTCTAGCTCGAAGGCGTTTGACCTGCCCTGATCGCCACTGCGTCAAGGGTGAGAGCAAGGAGGCAGTTTCATTATGCAGGCCTTTGCGTGGCTAGTGATTGCGTTGGTGGCGCTGCTGGCCGGGTTCGGTGCCGGGTACGTCGTCCGGCGCCAGATGGCCGAATCGAAGATCGGCGCCGCCGAGGCGAGAGCTTTACAGATCATCGAGTCTGCGCAGCGAGACATCGAAGCGAAGCAGAAGGAAGCGTTGTTGGAGGCGAAGGAAGAGGCGCACCGCATCCGCCAGGAGGCGGAGCGGGAATTGAAGGAACGCCGGGCGGACATTCAGAAGCTGGAAAAGCGCATCCTGCAGAAGGAGGAAGCCCTGGACCGAAAGCTGGAATCGCTCGAGCGCAAATCGGACAGCCTGCGGGAGGCCGAGCGCCGCTTGGAGGAGCGCCAGGCGGAGGTTGAAGCGCTGTATCAACGCCAGCTCGAGGAATTGGAACGCATCTCCGGGCTGACCCAAGAGGCGGCGAGACAGCTCATCCTCTCCCAGGTGGAGCAGGAGAGCCGCCATGACGCGGCGGTCCTGATGAAGGAGATTGAACAGCAGGCCCGTCTGGAGGCGGAGAAGAAGGCGCGCGACATCATCGCGACCGCGATTCAACGTTGCGCTGCCGACCACACCTCCGAGATCACCGTCTCGGTGGTCAACCTGCCCAACGATGAGATGAAGGGCCGCATCATCGGACGGGAGGGCCGAAACATCCGGACCCTGGAGACGCTCACCGGGATTGACTTGATCATCGACGATACCCCTGAAGCGGTCATCCTGTCCGGTTTCGATCCGGTTCGGCGCGAGGTCGCCCGCGTGGCGTTGGAACGGTTGGTCGCCGATGGACGCATCCATCCGGCCCGCATCGAGGAGATGGTGGAGAAGTCCCGCCGCGAGATCGACGAACTCGTTCGGGAGGAAGGCGAGCGGGCGGCGTTCGAAGCGGGTGTGCACGGGATTCATCCGGATCTCGTCAAGTTGGTCGGGCGCTTGAAGTTTCGGACAAGTTACGGGCAGAACGTGCTGAAGCACTCCGTCGAAGTCGCCCAACTGGCCGGCCTGATGGCGTCCGAGCTGGGCCTGGATGTCCATCTCGCGCGGCGAGGAGGATTGCTGCACGACATCGGCAAGGCGGTGACGCACGAGGTGGAGGGTTCCCACGTCGAGATCGGCGTCGACCTTGCGAAACGGTACAAGGAGCATCCGGTGGTCGTGAACGCCATCGCCGCGCACCACGGAGACGTGGAATTCGCCTCCCCGGTGTCGGTGTTGGTGGCGGCGGCAGACGCGATCTCGGCGGCCCGCCCGGGGGCGCGCCGGGAGACGCTGGACATCTATATGAAGCGCCTCGAGCGGCTGGAGTCCATCGCGGAATCCTTCGATGGAGTCGACAAGTGTTACGCCATTCAGGCCGGACGGGAGATCCGCATCATCGTCAAACCGGAATTGGTCGACGATGCGGAGTCGGTTCGGCTGGCCAAGCAAATTTCCAAGAAGATTGAAAACGAGCTGGATTACCCTGGCCAGATCAAGGTCACTGTCATTCGAGAAACGAGAGCCGTGGAATACGCAAAATAGAGTAGCCGCCGGGCTACTCTATTTTTTCCGGTTCGGCGGGGCGGAGGGGCAGAGGTGAGAGTACTGTTCATCGGCGACATCGTCGGAAAGCCGGGTCAGGACTACGTGCGGGAGGTCCTCAAGGGCCTGCTGCGCGCCCGGCGAATCGATCTGGTCGTCGCCAACGGGGAAAACGCGACGAACGGGCGCGGGATCAATCGGCTGGCCTGCGAAGCGCTGTACGACGCGGGCGTCGAGATTATCACGATGGGCAATCACACCTGGGATCAGAAGGATTCGGAAGCGCTGCTGGAGGAAGACGCACGCATCGTGCGGCCGGCCAATTTTCCGGAGGGAACGCCGGGACGCGGGTACACGGTGTGCAAGGTGGCGGGAAAGCCGTTTCTCGTCATCAACCTGATGGGCCGCACGTTTCTGAGTCAGTTGGATTGTCCCTTTCGCGAGGTGGATCGCATCCTCGCCGCGCACCCGCACATCCGGCATGTGCTGGTCGACATGCACGCGGAGACGACCTCGGAGAAGTTGGCCATGGGATGGCATCTCGACGGTCGGGTATCCGCGGTGGTCGGGACGCACACGCACGTGCCGACCGCGGATGAGCGCGTGCTGCCGGGAGGGACGGCGTATATCACCGATGTGGGCATGGTCGGGCCGCGCGACGGCATCCTCGGCATGGACCGGGATTTGGTGCTGCGGAAGATGCGCACGCACTTGCCGGTGCGGTTCCAGGTGGCCGGCGGACCGCGCCAGTTCTGCGCCGTGGAGGTGGACCTGGACGACGAGTCGGGCCGGGCGCGCTCCATCGAGCGGATCTTCCTGTGCGAGCCAGGGTGAGGACGGGTGGCTTCGGCCGAAGGAATAATCGGGGGGGCGGCGAATATCGATATAATGTGCTAGTCCAGTCCCGAGGTCTTTCAAGGAGGTTGCCCGAGCGTGGACGTCTTAAAGGTTTCCGCAAAGTCGAATCCGAACTCTGTGGCAGGGGCTCTCGCGGGTGTGCTGCGTGAACATGGTTCCGCGGAGATTCAGGCCATCGGGGCCGGAGCGTTGAACCAGGCGGTCAAGGCTGTCGCTATCGCGCGCGGGTTTGTGGCGCCGAGCGGCGTCGATCTGATCTGTGTGCCTGCGTTCACCGACATCGTGATCGACGGGGAAGAACGCACCGCCATCAAACTGATTGTCGAACCTCGGTGACCCCGGGCGCATAGAGAGGGGCGATGGTGTGACCGCGAACCGAGTGGCGGATGCCCACGTGGATGTCCTCTGGCGGATGCTCGGGGACGGAGCCGCCTTTCACGGGGATTCAGAATTGCGAGCAAGCTACTGCAGGCTGCGGCGAGGCGGCGTGTGCACGCAGGTATTCGCCCTGTACGTCCCCCCGCACCGCCAGAGCGGGACCCAACTGGAACAGGTGCTGACGTGTGTGGATCTCTTCTACCGGGAAGTCGTGCGGGCCGGTCAGGTCGCGCCCGTGCGCTCCCGTGAGGAACTGCGGCAGGCCCGGGAGCGCGGAGAACTCGCAGCACTGTTATCGCTCGAGGGGGGCGGCTGCCTGCGCGGGCAGACGGCCCTGTTGCGCGTTCTGTACGATCTCGGTGTGCGCGGCGTGGGCTTGACGTGGAATGACGCCAACGAATTGGCCGACGGATGCCGGGAACCCCGCGGCGCCGGCCTGACCGAGGCCGGGCGGCAGGTGGTGCGGGAGATGAACCGGCTCGGCATGTGGCTCGACCTGGCGCACCTCTCCGACGCCGGCATGTCGGATGTGCTGGCGCTGATGGACGGCCCGGTGATGGCTTCGCACGCCAACGCGCGCGCCGTGCATCCCCATCCGCGCAATCTACCGGACGAGGTGATTCGGGCCCTCATCCGCCGGCGGGGGTGGATTGGCCTGGTGTTTGAGGCCAGTTTCGTGGCCCCGCTCGAGCGGGCGAGCAGCGAGGACGTGTTCCGCCATCTCGATCACATTCTGGATCTTGGCGGCGAAGACTGCGTGGGCTTCGGGTCCGACTTCGACGGGGCTTCCCACCCGCTCCCCGGTTTGGCGGACGCGGCCGATTACGCACCGTTCGCGGAGCAGGTGGTGAACCGGTACGGTCGGGATCTGGGCGAGAAGATCCTGTGGAAAAATTTCGATCGGTTTCTCACGGAAGCGCTCCCCAATCGATGACGTGCTGTCGGGGACCGCCGGCCGGGCGGCCCTACAGTGCGGAGGACCTGTGCGGTGACGCACAAAGCCCCCTGACTGGGGGCTTTTTTTATGGACGCGATGGGCGCGCAGCCGGTGCCGGCCGCGGTTGCGGCGCGGCGTGTGCCAGACGCCTGCGCCGGAGGCGTCCGCGTGCCGGGATGAGCCCGAATCTGGGATATGGCCCACGGGCGAATGACACGCCGGTCAGGGGTTGCATACGATGTGGCGAGGTGCGCGGGGTGGGCGCACCGCCCTGGCGGCGCTGGAACCAGCGACAGGGGCCCAGCATACGGATGCAGTACGTCAGGACTGGGCGAATGCAAGGCGCGCAGGATTCGCCCGGAGCTGAGAAGGAGAGGGGAGGTTGTCGCATGGTGCTCTCAAGCAAGGATCTCAGCTACCGCGAGATCGTGGCCAACGCCGTGGTGGGGCGCGGCAGCAAGTATTCGCAGACCACGTACACCATCCGCCCTGCCAATCGCCCGACCACCATCGGCGGTTGCTGGATCATGAACCACACCTACGACGCGGAGCTGGTCGGCGATTATGTGGAAGTGCATGGCCGCTTCGACATCAACGTGTGGTACTCGTACAACGGCAACTCCGAGACGGCCGTCGCGAAGGACACGGTTTCCTACGTCGAGCAGATTGCACTGCGCGACCTGGATACCACCGCCGACCGGGACAGCCGCGAAGTGCAGGTCAAGGTCGTCCAGAACCCGAACTGCCTGGATGCCACCGTCACGGGCAACGGTTCTGAGATCTTGGTCCGCTGCGAGAAGGAGCTGGCGGTGGAGGTCGTGGGCCGCACCAAGCTGTGCGTGGTCACGTGCGAGCTGGCGGAGAAGAAAGAAGAGGATTTCCTTGAGGAAGACGAAGAGCTGCTCGAGGAAGTGGACATGGAGGAACGGTGACGGCGGTGGCCGCCGGGTCGGTCTCACCGGCGCCCGAGCCGGATTCCTGTGGGGCGGAAACGCCCCTTTTTTGTTCCATGCTACAGATGCTGCCGAGGAGGCGGAAGGGGACGGGGTGCGCCTCGGCTTGTACGTGAATGTGGAGCCGAATCGGACCCGTCCGTTCGGTGAACAGACCCGCATGTGCGCGGATCTGTGGCGCGTCGGCCAGGCGTACGGTGTCGAGGTGGTGGTCCTCCCGCCCGGTTACGCGCGGCACGGACGAGGATTTCTGTACGATCCCGCGAGAGACCGTTGGCAGGCAGGAAAGATCGCCCTCCCCGACGTGGTGCTGCGCCGGTCCGGATCCTTTCGCGCTGCACCGGCGCGGGTACGGGAGGACCTCGCGCTGTTTGTCCGCCGGGGTGTTCTGCACACGCTGCCCCGGGCTGTGAGCAACAAGTGGACCTTTTACCGCCTGCTGACGGGGGATCGGCAGTTGCAGCCATTCGCGCCTTGGACCCGGCTCGCGCACAACGTGCAGGACGTGTACGACGCGCTGCTGCAGGCGCCCGACGTTTACGTCAAGCCCCTCGCCGGCGCGCAGGGTATCTCCATCTATCGCGTCCGGCGGAGTGCTGCCGGAGGGGACGTCCGGTGGGAAGAGCGCGTCGTCCCGCGCGACGCCAAACCGCACGGCAAGACGTTTCAGCCGTCCACCCGCGTGCGCCAGGCGAGTTTTCAAGATTTCTCATCCTTCCAGTCCTTCTGGCGTCGTACCGGGCTCGAGCAGTGCCTCGTGCAGGAAACCATCCCGCTTCCGCACACCCGTGACGGCCGGCCTTTCGACTTCCGCTGGCTGGTGCAGTATGTGGACGGCCCCGACATCATAGCGCGCGTGGCGCGTGTCGGCGCCATCGGATCCGTGACCACCAATATTCACACCGGAGGCCAAGCCATTCTGGCGGAAGAAGCCCTGTCGTTGGCGGGGCTGTCGCAGCATGCCCAGATCTTGTCGCGTTTGGACGATGTGGCGTTGGCGGTGGCGGAGCGCCTCTGGCAAACGTATGGCGCCTACGCGGAGGTCGGCGTGGACCTGGGATTGCGATCCGACGGGACACCGGTCGTTTTTGAGGTCAATCCCACGCCCGGGAGGCGAATGCTGAGATCGCTGGACCGGCGTGTCCGGGAACTGTCACTCGAAGCCCTGGTGGAATATGCTATCAGGGCGACAAGGGTCCATTCACCCGGAAGCACGCGGAAAGGGGAATCCACGGATGAAGGATGGTGACCCGATCTTCATATCGGTTTTCCCAAGTCCCCGGCGGATGATCCGTCTCCATCCTTCCCATGGCAGACTCCTTTCCCTCAGCCCCGGTCAGCATGCGTCTGTGACCTGCGGCCTTCGGCGCACGGACGCCGCCGTCTGGCTCGATCCCGGTGTTCCCCCGGACCGCCTGTGGGTGAGCAGCGGGGTATCGCAATCTGTGTTCCTGGGATTACCGGTCGACGCGGTCCGCGCCCGGCTGGAGGACGGAACGGTACGCGTCGGGCCGACCATCGGGATCCTGTGCAACCCGGTCTGGAACGAAAGACGGAAGACCCTGCGGTGGACCAAGCAACTTCCGGTTCTGGAGAAACTCGTGCAGGCAGGGCAGAAGTTAGGTGCCTTGGTCTATATCTTCGGCATCCAAGACGTCGACTTTGGCCGCGGCACCGTCCGCGCCTTTGTCTTCCAGGACGGTTCGTGGCGTCCGGACCGGATGCCGCTGCCGGACGCGATCTACGATCAGGTGGTTTCGCGGAAATTGGAACGCAGCAAGAAATACCAGGACCGGCGGATGCAGCTGAGCCGGATGTACGCCAACCGCATTTTCAACGACGGGTTTTTCGACAAGTGGAACGTGCATGAATGGCTCTGGAATGACCGACAGACGCGAGCGCTCGTGCCCTACTCCGAAAAGTACTCGAATTCCCGGCAAGCCGCCGCCTTCCTGAAGCGCTATCCCGTGACCTTTATCAAACCGGTTCACGGCAGTCTCGGGCTTGGCATCGTCCGGGTGACGCGGGAGGCAGACGGGACCTTCCGATACGAAGTTCGGCAGAAGTCTGGCCGGACGCAGAACAAGGTGGGCACCGCGGAGGCGGTGGTCGGCGCGATTCACCGGAGGCTGCAACAAACCCCGCACGTGCTGCAGGAGGGTGTTCCGGTGGCGCGGTTCCGCGGGCGGCCCTTCGACGTTCGCATCGTCCTGCAACGGGACGGGAGCGGAGAGTGGAAGCGCACGAAGATGTTCGTGCGGGTCGCGAAGGCGGGGGAGTTCACGGCCAATCTGGCCAGCGGCGGAGAGGCGATGCCGCTCGACACCGTCCTGCGCGAAGCATTCGCATCGGAGGAGCGCCGTCACCGCGTCCGCGGACAGGTCCGCCGTGCGTCGGGGTGGGTTGCCAGCGTGATCGAGAGCCAGTGCGGGAAGCCGCTGGGTGAGCTGGGGGTGGATCTGGCGATTGATGAGTCGGGCAAGGTGTGGGTGCTCGAGGTGAACTCGAAGCCGTGGAAGGCGTCCTCCACCGACAAAGGGCGGCAGGACCTCGTGGACCTGTCGTTCACCCGTCCGATAGAGTACGCCATTCGATTGGCACAGCAGCGCTAGACTGCCGGCAGGAAAGGAGAGGTGGCCATGGCCTGCTATCTGCTGCACGCCGGGCAGTCGTCTGCGCAGCGACTGCTGCGCCGCGTCGGGCGACTGCGCGAGTACAGGTCGGTATCCGCATTGAGGCCGGAGGACACGGTCATCCGCTGGGGGGACTCAGCCGAGTCGGATGCCCCCGAGGCCCGGGTGCTCAACCCGCAGAACGCGGTGGCGCGCACGCGATCCCGCTCCGCGATGGTCCGCTTTCTCAGGCGGGTCGGGGTGCGGGTGTACAGCCGGGACAGGAACGGGGACACGCCGTCTCTCCTGCGCCAATACCGGATTCCGATCTTTGACCTGACCCCGTTGGCATGCTTTCGCTCGGACCGCGCCCCCGTGTGGCTGAACCAACGCCTGCGGAACGTTCAGGCGTCCTTTCGCGAGGTGCCGTTCGATGAGGAGAAGCTGACGGCGCGCGTGTTGCAATTGGCGTGCCGAGCGCTGCATGCCGTCGGGTTGGATCACGGGATGGTGAGCATCGGCATGGCCCCGCAGGGCGTCTTGTACGTGCTCGACGTCACCCCGAGCCCGGTGTTGATGGGAAGGATGCTCGAACTGTTCAGCCACGCGATTGACCAATACATCGACCGCGAGGAAGGTGCGGGCCGGTCGACAGAGGCTCCGGTACGGATTGGGACGGACGTCGAGCTCATGCTCCGCAACGCGGCCGGCCGGATGGTGCTTGCCAGCAAATTCCTTTCGCGCAAAGGGAGAGTGGGGTGCGATGACCGGAGTGTGCAGTTCGACGGCCAACGGCTCCCCCTGATGGAGTTGCGGCCAGAGCCCGATGCGGACCCGCTCAGGCTGGTCGCGAACCTGCACGCCGTCATGGAGGAGGCCAGTGACCGCATCTCGCGGCCCGGCATTCAATGGCTGGCCGGCAGCATGCCGTTCCGGCCGTATTGCACGGGTGGGCACATCCATTTCTCGAACGTGCCGTATTCCAGCCACTTCGTGCGCGTCCTCGACAACTACCTGGGCCTGCCCCTGATGATGGTCGAAGACCCGAAGACAGGCCGGCTGAGGCGGACGCGGTACGGGTTTCTAGGGGACGTTCGACAAAAGGATCACGGGGGCTTCGAATACCGCACGCCGGCGAGCTTCGTCGTGAGCCCGGAGATAACGGCGGCGGCATTCTGCATCGCCTACCTGGTGGCGCAACATCACCGGGATCTCCCGGTGTTCGACCTGTACGAAGAAAACATTCAGCTGGCGTTCTACCAAGCGCGCAAGGACGTCCTGCTGCCCATTGTGAAGCGCAACCACGCGATTTTGCAGGAGTTGCCCGAGTACCCGCGATACCGGGAGTACATCGAGCCGCTGTTCGAACTCATTTGGGCCGGCCAAACCTGGGATGAGTCCGTGGACGTGCGCACCGTGTGGGGGATCCCGGTTCGGCGCCGGAAAGCCGTCCCGCGGACGGCCGTGCGGCGGTCGGCAGCGCATGCCTGACCGCGGATGCCTGCATCGGCGCCAGCGGCGGCGATGAGACAGGAGGTTGACGACGCGTGAGGACACCAGTGAACGGAGAGTTGATCTGGGTGCAGTCCGGCGGCCGTATCACCATGTTCCTGTACATGTCTGCCGCCGCCGGCATCCCGCGTGCTGCGGGCAGCCGGGCGCGTGTCTCGAACGTGGTGGTGCCGGTGATCCATGCGGTCCCCAAACGCGGCGTCGTGTACCGTCACCCCACCCGGGTGAGCGTCCATCACGGGGAAATCTCCGCGGGACCTGTCTTTGCCGTCCTGGCAGCCGGAGACGGCGCCTCTTTCAAGGGGAACCGAGGGGACTTTCGCGCCATCGCGGCAACCGGCCGTTCCCGCCGCGCGTTCGTCTACGTCTTGCCCGTCGACCGCGTCCGGACAGGGGACTGGTGGGAAGGATACGTTCGCCTGGGGCCGGGCCGGTGGGTGGCGATCCCGTGCCCTCGGCCGGAGGCGGTGTACAACCGAATCCCCAATCGCATGTTGGAGCGGCATCCCGTCTCCGTGCACGCGAAACATGCGTTGGAGGAACTGGACATCCCGGCGTTCAACCCAGGGTACTTCGACAAATCGGTCATCTACCAGATCATCCACCAGGCGGGATTGAATCGTTATCTGCCCGAGTCCGCCACGGACCTTGGGGCGTCGGCACTGCACCGGCTGTTGAGCCGTCACGAAGGGGTGTATCTGAAGCCGACCGGCGGCAGCATCGGTCACGGCATCATGCGCATTGACCGTCAGGGCCGCGGGTTTCGGCTGGCCGTGTTGAAACACCGCCGGTGCCACGTCTACTGGGCCGACAGCTGGAAACCCCTGTGGCGCCTCGTCTGCCGGCACCGCCTCCCGGGCCGCTACGTCATCCAGGCGGCCGTTCCCCTCATTCGGTACCAGGGGCGTCCCTGCGATTTTCGTGTGTTGCTGCAAAAGCGGGATGGCGGGTGGACGGTGGTCGGCAAAGGGGTGCGGGTGGCCGGGAGCAACACCATCACCACGCACGTGCCCAACGGCGGCCGCATCGCCAGCGCGTCGGACGTGTTGACGAGTGTGTTCGGAGAGAAGGGGGAGCGCGTGAACCAAGGGGTGGACGACATGGCCATCGCCTGTGCCGAAGCCATCGACGCACATTACGGGCAGCGGCTCGGAGAGATGTCCATGGACATCGGGGTGGACGCGGGCGGCAGTCCCTGGTTCTTCGAAGCCAATTCGAAGCCGATGAAGTTCGACGAGCCGGACATCTGGACCCAATCACTCGCCGGCATTCTCGACCACCTGCAGACGCTGGCGCGGCGCACCGCCCGGTGAACGAGCCGGGCGCCGGGACAAGCCCTCCCTTTCCGCGTGGCGGAGCGTGAGTATGATATCATGAACGGTAGGCAAGTGCCCCCACGTGGGACGAATTGGCGAGGTGGAAGTCGTGGAGAACTTGATTCATAAATTGCGGCAAGGCCGCCTTCAACCGGGTGCCGGGATCACCTTTGGCACCCACCGCCCGAATCCGGTGGAGCGCATCCGGTGGGATGCGGCAGCGCTGACCGAAGGCTGCCAGGTGGGCCGCAAACCGTCCGGAGAACCGTACCGGTTCGTCATCAAGACCTACGGCTGTCAAATGAACGAACACGACACCGAGATGATGGCCGGGCTGTTGAGTGCGATGGGCTACGAGCCGGCGGGCGCCGACGAAGACGCGGATCTCATCCTGTTCAACACCTGCGCCGTGCGGGAGAACGCGGAGGACAAGGTGTTCGGGGAGATCGGCCGGATTCGGCCCCTGAAGTACCGGAATCCGGAGCTCTTGATTGGCCTGTGCGGCTGCATGGCGCAGGAGCAAGGCGTGCAAAAGATGGTGCTGGAGAAGTTCCCTTGGGTGGACCTCGTCTTCGGCACGCACAACATTCACCGGCTTCCGCAGCTCGTGACCCGGGCGCGCCACAGCCAGGACACGGTGCTCGAGGTGTGGGACAAAGCGGCCGTCACCGTCGAGGACATCCCGAAGCTGCGGCAGGACCGCGTGCGGGCGTGGATCAACGTGCAGTACGGCTGCAACAAATTCTGCACCTATTGCATCGTCCCGTACACCCGCGGGGCGGAACGAAGCCGCCTGCCGCAGGACATCGTCGGCGAGGTGCGGGAGTTGGCCGCCGGCGGGGTGCGCGAAGTGACTCTGCTCGGGCAAAACGTCAATGACTACGGCGTGGACCTCGGGGATGTGACCTTCGCGGGGCTTCTCCGCCAGGTCAACGAAGTCCCGGGATTGGCGAGGATCCGGTTCACCACGTCCAATCCGTGGAATTTCACGGACGAACTGATTCGGGCGATCGCCGAATGCGACAAGGTGGTGGAACACATCCACCTGCCGGTCCAATCGGGGAACAACCAGGTTTTGAAACGGATGAACCGTAGCCACAGCCGCGAGTTTTACCTCGCATTGGTGGACAAGATCCGCGCCGCCATCCCTGGTGTGACGCTGACGACCGACATCATTGTCGGCTTCCCCGGGGAGACCGAGGCCCAGTTCGAAGACACGCTGCGCCTGGTGGAGGAAGTCCAGTTCGACAACGCGTTCACGTTCATCTACTCGCCGCGCGAACACACGCCTGCGGCGAGCTGGCCGGACGATGTCAGCGAGGCGGAGAAAAAGGAGCGGCTGCAGCGTTTGAATGAGCTCCAAGCGGCCATCAGCCTGCGAAAGAATCGCGCACTCGCCGGCCAGACGGTCGAGGTGTTGGTGGAAGGCCGCAGCAAGACCAACGCCGACGTGCTGGCCGGCCGGACGCGCACCAACAAACTGGTGTTGTTCCCGGGGCCCGCGTCGTTGATCGGCCAATTGGTGAACGTGCGCATTGAGCAACCGCAGTCTTGGACGCTCCGCGGCCAGTTGGTGGACGTGCCGCAGGGGGCGTTGGCATGAGCCGGGATGCCCTGCTGCGCAAAGCGGACGAGATCGCGCGGATGATCGGCTGCTCGGACGCTGCCGCACGGTTCTGGCAGGCGCGTGCGAAGATGGAGAACAACCGCCGGGCCCAGCAACTGTTTGAAACCTTGAAGTTGAAGACCAACAACAGCCTGGGGCTGCAGGCGGTGTTTCCGGCCGATCATCCCCGCGTCCGCGAGTTGGATGCGGAGATTGCCAAGCTGGAGCATGAGTTGTACGAGATCCCGGTCGCCATGCAGTACAAAGAGGCGCAGGCGGAGCTCAACGAGCTGATGCAAGGGGTCGTGCAACTGCTGCTCAACCGGCTGTCGGATCGGGTCCCGGTGGAACGCGGTCCACGCTTGGGTTGCGGCCAGGGACCGAACGGAACCGGGTGCACCTGCGGGGAACGCGATTGAGGGAGCGAGGGCCACAGAGGGTGCGGTCCGCGGCGCGGCGTGCTGCCGGTGGCGGCTGACCCCGCTGTGGCCCGTTCGCATGAGGTTGCTGCGGACCGCCAGATCCGACGACGGGAGGGTACGGACGTGTCGTTGACACCCATGATGAAGCAGTATTTGGAAACAAAGGCCCAGCACCCGGACGCGCTCCTGATGTTCCGGCTGGGCGACTTCTACGAGCTGTTCATGGACGACGCCGTCACCGCCGCCCGGGCGCTCGACATTACCTTGACCGGGCGGGACGCCGGGAGCTATGGGCGAGTCCCGATGTGCGGGGTGCCGTACCACGCCGCCGAACAGTACATCGCCCGGTTGATTGACCAAGGGTATTCTGTCGCCATCTGCGAGCAGATGGAGGATCCCAAACTGGCGAAAGGGCTGGTTCGGCGTGAGGTGGTGCGGGTGGTCACGCCGGGAACCCACGTGCAGGAGGGGGAGGCCGGTCCCCGGTACCTGGCGTCTGCCGTGTACCGGGGCGGGCGATGGGGGACCGGCGTGATCGACATCTCAACGGGGGAGGTGTGGTGCGCCGAATACGCGGATGAAGGGCCGCTCGCGGATCTCTTCGAACAGTGGCGGCCCAGCGAGGTCCTGGTGTACGAGCCGGCGAAGGAGGATGCCGCGTACGCGTGGTTGCGGGCGTGGACGGAAGCCCGTCAGGTCCGCATGACCGTGCGGCCCGAGCCTCGCCAGCCGGATGCCCAGCAACACCAGGCCGTCTGCGAGCAGTACGGGGTGCCGAACCTGGTTCCGCTCGATCTCGATGGACGTCCCGTGGCCGCCGAGGCCCTCGGGTTCGGGCTGACGTACGTGCGCGAGACGCAGCGCCAGCTGGTGGCCCACCTGCGCCCTCCGCGGATGCTGGAGCGGGAGGCGTTCCTCGTCGTGGATCAGACCGCGCGGCGCAACCTGGAACTCGTGGAGACACAGCGCACGCGCCAGCGGCGCGGATCTCTCCTGGGGCTGTTGGACGTGACATGTACAGCCATGGGCGCCCGGCTGTTGCGGCGTTGGGTCGAACGCCCGCTGGTCGATGTGGCGCGCATTGGGGAACGATTGGACGCCGTGGGCGCCCTGACAGGGGACGCCTTGCTTCGGGCCCAGGCCAGGGAGTACCTGAAGCGGGTGTTCGACCTGGAACGGTTGGTCGGCAAAGTGGCGCTCGGCAGCGCAACCCCCCGTGACCTGCTGGCGTTGGCGCGCTCCCTGTCGGTGCTGCCGGACCTGTGCCGGTTGTTCACCGACAGCCCGAGCGTCCTCTTGCGAGCCAGCGCGGCCGGTATCCCCGATCTGACCGAGTTGGCGGACCGGATCCAACGGGCCCTGGAGGACCAGCCGCCGGCGACCGCCCGCGACGGGGGCTTCATCCGCGCTGGGTTCGATCCGGAGCTCGACGCATTGCGCCAGATCAGCCGGGACGCCAAGGGATGGCTGGCGGAGTTCGAACAGAGGGAGCGCGAGCGGACCGGCATCCGGTCGCTCAAGGTGGGATACAACAAAGTCTTCGGGTACTACATCGAGGTCTCGAAGGCCAACGTCCACCTGGTCCCCGACACCTACGAGCGCCGTCAGACCTTGACGGGCGCCGAGCGTTACACGCTCCCCGAGCTCAAGGAGCGGGAGGAGCAGATCCTGACGGCGGCCGAGCGGGCCGTGGCCCGGGAACTGGCGCTCTTCGAAGCGCTCTGCCAAGCCGTGCTGGATCGCCTGCAGGACGTGCAGCGGGCGGCCGAGCAGGTGGCGGTCTTGGACGCCCTGTCGGCGCTCGCCACGGTCTCGGCAGAGCACGGGTATGTCCGGCCGGAGGTGGTGGAGGAGCGAGGCATCTACATCCGCCAAGGGCGGCATCCGGTGGTCGAGGCGGCACATCCCGGCCGCTTTGTGCCCAATGACGCCGAACTGGGAGAAGGGCGCGACCTGCTGCTCATCACGGGCCCGAACATGGCCGGCAAGAGCACCTACATGCGGCAGGTGGCGCTGATTGTGCTGCTCGCCCACATCGGCTGTTTCGTCCCGGCGGCGGAGGCGCGCATCGGCCTGGTGGATCGCATCTTCACCCGGATTGGGGCGTCCGATGATCTCGGCGCCGGCCAGAGCACGTTCATGGTCGAAATGGTCGAGCTGGCACAGATCCTGCGCCAGGCCAGCGACCGGAGCTTGGTGCTGTTGGACGAAATCGGGCGAGGCACGAGTACATACGATGGGATGAGCATCGCGGAGGCGGTGATGGAGGCGCTGCAGCAGCCCGGCAGGCGGCCGCTCACGCTGTTCGCGACGCATTACCACGAGTTGACCGCCAAAGTGGACCGCCTGCCGGCGGCCGCCAACTGCTCGGTGGCGGTCCAGGAGACGGCCGAAGGCATCGTGTTCCTGCACACCGTGGTGAACCGGCCGGCGGACAAGAGCTACGGGATTCAGGTGGCCCGTTTGGCGGGGATTCCGCCGGAGGTGATTGCCCGGGCCGAACAGTTGCTGGCCATCCGTGAGGCCGCGGCCTCGGATGCCGGCGGCGGCCGGGAGACCGCCGCCACCGTGGCGCCGCGGGAGGTTCCGGGCGAATATGAGGCTGCTGTCGTGGCGGAACCGAAGGGGCCGCCGAAGGATGGGCCGGTTCCCTTGCCCCTGCCGCTGGCCGGCCCGTTGGTGGACGAGCTGTTGTCGCGTCTGGCCAAGGTCGACGTGCTCCGGCTCACCCCGTTGGAAGCGATGCAGGTGCTGCACGAGTTGGCCGAACAGGCACGGGAGGTGGCGGCGTGGGGCGGATCCAGGTGATGTCCGAGGCGCTCGCCAACCAGATCGCCGCCGGCGAGGTGGTGGAGCGTCCGGCTTCGTGCGTCAAGGAATTGGTGGAGAACAGCCTCGATGCCGAGGCGCGGCACATCGGCGTGACGTTGGAGGACGGCGGCATCACACGAATTCAGGTGCAGGATGACGGGGTGGGCATGGATGCGGACGATCTCCTGCTCGCCACGGCCCGCCACGCGACCAGCAAGATCCGCCAGCCGCGGGACCTGACGCGCATTCAGACCCTGGGATTCCGCGGCGAGGCGCTGGCGTCCATCGCGGCGGTCGCCCGGGTGCGCATGGCCTCCCGGCCGCACGCGTCGGAACTGGGGATGCAGGTGGAGGTGGCGGCGAGCCAACTGGTGTCCGGCCCTCGCCCGGTCGGGATGCCGCCCGGCACAGTCGTCGATGTGCGCGACCTGTTCTACAACACCCCCGCTCGCCTCAAATACCTGCGGACGGTGCAGACCGAGCAGGCGCGCTGCCTGGAGGTCCTGCAGCGGGCCGCCTTGGCGCGGCCGGACGTGGCCTTCCGGTGCGAGACGGGCGGACGCGTCCTCTGGCAGACTTCGGGCGACGGCAATCCCCTCTCCGTGATGGCGGCGCTGTTCGGCGCGGGGGAAGCGAAGCAGTTGTTGCACGCCACCCGACGAACGGCGGACTACGCCGTGGAGGCGTGGATCGGGCGGCCCACGCAGGCGCGATCCACGCGCGCCCACGGGCATCTGTTCGTCAACCGGCGGCCCATTCGCAATCTCGCCATTCACCAGGCGGTCGCGTCCGCCTTCGGGCAGCGGTTGATGACCGGCCGGCATCCCGTGTATGTACTGTATCTGGAGATGGATCCGGCGCTGGTCGACGTCAACGTGCACCCGCACAAAGCCGAGGTGCGGTTCAGTGAGGAACGGGACCTGGCCGCATTGGTGCAACGGGTGGTGCGCCAGGCCTTGGACGAGGCGTTTCTCGTCCCTTCCATCCGGATGGCCCCGCGCACGGAAATCCAGTCGGCGGCGGTGCCGCTGCCGCTGGAGCGGTCGGATGCCCGGCCCTCTGGATCGGCCACCCACCCCGAATCCTGGCCGTCATCGCCGTCACCGCCATCATCGGGGCCGATTCACCGGGCCCAGGCTTCGGGTCCAGCCGCGGACGGGCTGACGCCGGGCGTGGTGCGCGAGCGACCGGTGGTGCGGCCGGAGCCGCGCGGGGAAGCCATCCCGGTGGCACGCTGGCAGGCGATGTTGGCGGGGGGTCCCGTGGACGGGGCGAACGGCCCGGATCCCGGGGGGCCGCAGTCAGAGGACGCGGGCGATCCCGAAGCGGCGGTGACCCCTGGGGAGGACGCGCTCGCGGACGCGGATCCGGAGAAATCCCGTTTGGCCAAATTGCGCCCCATCGGCCAGGCGCTCGGCACGTACATCCTCGCCGAGGACGGCGAGAACCTGTACATCATTGACCAGCACGCGGCGCACGAGCGGGTGCTCTACGAGCGTTTCCGCGACCGGATGCGGGCGGCTCGGGTCGGGCGCCTCCCCCTGTTGGCCCCAATTCCGGTGCATCTTGCCCCGGCGGAAGCGGATCGAATTCGCCATCAACTGGCGGAATTGCAGGAAGCCGGTCTGGAGGTGGAAGAGTTCGGGGGCAGCGACGTGTTGGTCCGAACGGTGCCCGATATCTGGGACGGGCTCGACGCGCCGCGCCTGGCGGCGGAGGTCGTGCGTTCGCTGGCAGAGGACGGAGCGCAGGCCGATGCCCGGGAGGCGCTGCGGGAGCGGATCGTCCTGCGCGCGTGCAAGGCGGCCGTCAAGGCCCACGACCGCCTGTCGGACGAGGAGATGGCGGCGCTGTGCCAGGCGCTCGCCGGGTTGGAGGACCCGTTTCACTGCCCGCACGGCCGCCCGGTGATGCTCCGGTTGACGCAGCACGAATTGGAAAAGGAGTTTCGGCGCATTGTCTGATTCGGATCTCTTCCCGACGATGGACTCGGTCTCTCTGGTATGCGTGACGCCGTGGAACGCTTCCCCAGCGGCGGTTGCGCGAGCCGAGGCCCTGGCCGAATGGTTCGCTTGCCCGCGTGTGCCGCGCAGACGCCGCAGTCTGGCGCGCATCTTCGCAGACGAGGGCGTGGACGGCGTGCTCGTCGCCGAAGACCCGCCCCGTCTGTACCATCGGACGCGCCCTGACGCTCCCTATTTCTTTCATCCGGGGGTCGCCCGTCCTCGTCTGTCCGCGTTGACGCACGGGGTACCCGACCGGCTGTTGCGGGTGGCCGGCATCCGGCCCGGAGACGTGATCATCGATGCCACCCTGGGGACGGGCGCCGACTCCCTGGTGTTGGCCGCAGGCGCCGGTCCTGCCGGACGGGTGGTGGCCATCGAATCCTCCTTTGTCCTCGCCAGACTCTTCACGTGGGCGCAGCACGAGCGGGGCCACGGGTATCCCGGGATGGACCGGCTGCTCGAGCGGATCGACGTCCGGTGGGGCCACCACGCTGACCTGCTCGCGCGCATGCCCGCGAACAGCGTGGATGTGGTGTACTTCGATCCGATGTTTCGCCGCCCCATCGTGGATGAGGACGGAAACATCGAACATGCCCGCCCGTGGACCGATCCGCGCCCAATCTCGGACGAGGCGTGGCACGCGGCACAGCGGGTGGCCCGCCGCTGCGTTGTGCTGAAGGAACGGCCGCAATCGGACCAGTTTGCGCGCTTCGGCCTGACGCCCGACAAACCCCGGGCCAAGATTGCGTACGGGGTATGGAAGAAGGGGGGCTGATTGGTGTCCGGATCGACATCTCGAATGGGGCGGCCGGTGCTCTGCATCGTGGGGCCGACCGCGACCGGCAAGAGTGAGTTGGGCGTCCTGGTGGCGAAAGCGGTCGGGGGCGAGGTGCTGTCCGCGGATTCCATGCAGGTGTACCGCGGGATGGACATCGGCACCGCCAAATTGACGCCAGAGGAGATGCAGGGCGTACCGCATCATCTCATCGACCTGGTGGATCCCGACCAACGGTTTACGGTCGCGGACTGGAAGGAGCGGGCCGACGCCATCATCGCCCGGTTGCACGAAGCCGGCAAGTTGCCGGTGGTCGTCGGCGGCACCGGCCTGTACATCCGGGCCATCACGGAAGACCTGGATTTCGCGCGCCAGGAAGGATCGGACGAAATTCGGGCCCGTTGGCGTCAGTTCGCCGCCCAACGGGGCAACGAAGCGCTGTACGAGACGCTGCGGCGGCTCGACCCGGAGACGGCCGCGCGGTTGCACCCGAACGACGTGCGCAGGGTGATCCGTGCGTTGGAGGTGTGGGAGCTCAACCGAGAGCGGCTGTCTGAACGGTACGACTGGCGGATCCAGGGGGGCCGTTACCATACCGTGCTCTTCGGCTTGTCGATGGCGCGGGAATTGCTGTATCATCGCGTCAACCAACGGGTCGACCAGATGATGGCGTCGGGGCTATTGGACGAGGTCCGAAGGCTGTTCGCCCGGGGATACCGCCGGGATCTCCCGTCCATGCAGGCCATCGGTTACAAAGAGTTGGCCGCGCACCTGGCGGGGGAACTGTCGCTGGAGGACGCCGTGGCGCAGGTGAAGCAGAACACGCGCCGCTTTGTCAAACGCCAGTTGTCGTGGTTTCGGCGCGATCCGCGCATCACGTGGATTGATCGCGCGGCGGGCCCTTGGCCGGACGCAGCCTTGCACGCGGTTTTGCCGTCCGCCTTCGCCCTGAAGGCAGGAATTCAAGTCCGAGGCCGAGAATAAAGATCCATACGATGGATGACGCGAGGGCGAGACGACTCTAGCAGAGTGGGGGAGCGGTCAAATGAGCAAGCAGGCCATCAACATCCAGGACACCTTCCTGAATCAGATCCGCAAAGAGAAGGTGCCTGTCATCGTATACTTGGTCAATGGTTTTCAAATTCGGGGGATTGTGCGCGCCTTTGACAACTTCACCATTGTGCTGGAGTCGGACGGCAAGCAGCAGATGATCTACAAGCACGCCATCTCGACCTTCACCCCGATGCGGGCGGTGACGCTGCATTTGAACGAGCAGGCGCCGGAATCCTGAAGGCGCCTGAGGCGTCCTCGAGACGTCTTCGAGGCTTCTTCGTGGCGTCTCATGGAGGGCATCTCAATGGAAGGTTTTTCAACGAATCTTGGCCGAAAAGGGCGTTGACAACTCGCGCGGGGCTGTGATACATTACGTCTTGTCGCGGCGCCAGCGTAGCTCAGCAGGTAGAGCAACTGACTTGTAATCAGTGGGTCGCAGGTTCGATTCCTGTCGCTGGCTCCAAGTTTCGGAGGGGTACCAAAGTGGCCAAATGGGGCGGACTGTAAATCCGTTGCGTAATGCTTCGTAGGTTCGAATCCTACCCCCTCCACCATAACGCCGCGACGATGGACGGGCGTCCGTCCTGTCCGGAAGTAGGGGCGTAGTTCAGCTGGTAGAACGGCGGTCTCCAAAACCGCATGTCGTGGGTTCGAATCCTGCCGCCCCTGCCATGGTGAGTATGGCGAAGTGGTTAACGCACCGGATTGTGGTTCCGGCATTCGTGGGTTCGATTCCCACTACTCACCCCACAACACATTGGGGAGTCGCCAAGCGGTAAGGCAACGGATTTTGGTTCCGTCACGCGAAGGTTCGAATCCTTCCTCCCCAGCCATCACGCCACCGGAGCATAGCGCAGCTTGGTAGCGCGCCTGCCTTGGGAGCAGGAGGTCGTGGGTTCAAATCCCGCTGCTCCGACCAAGTTTCGGTTCTCCGAAATTGGGGCGTGCATCTGCGCGCGACGTCCAGGCGAGGCTCCGGCGGACGCGGGGGTATAGCTCAGGGGGAGAGCACCTGCTTTGCACGCAGGGGGCCGTCGGTTCAAATCCGACTACCTCCACCAGCGCCGAGCATGCCGAGGCGTACGCGTGATGGATTGGCCAAATGTTCCTCGATAGCTCAGCGGTAGAGCATCCGGCTGTTAACCGGAGGGTCGCAGGTTCGAATCCTGCTCGGGGAGCCATGCTCCCATAGCTCAGTTGGCAGAGCGCATCCATGGTAAGGATGAGGTCACCAGTTCGAGCCTGGTTGGGAGCTCCAGAATCGCCCGGCTGAGAGGCCGGGCATCTCATACCGCTGATCGGCGGTAACGGGGGCAATCCGGTCCGCTCTGCAGGCGGGGCGGGCGAGGGCGGTTAGCTCAGTTGGGAGAGCACCTGCCTTACAAGCAGGGGGTCAGCGGTTCGAGCCCGTTACCGCCCACCACGTGGAGTGATGGCCGAGTAGGTCGAAGGCGCTCGCCTGCTAAGCGAGTATACGCCCAAAAGGCGTATCGACGGTTCGAATCCGTCTCACTCCGCCAAAGGAACGAGGAGAGTGGCTGTGTGAAGCAGCCGCTCTCCTCGTTTTTTGTGACTTACCGGCTCGGGGTACTCGCGGGATCGCACGGCGGAGAGCGTCCGCCGATCACATCCGCGACCATGAAGGAAGGGGACTCTGCACCCGGCGCATGGAACGCGACCGTCCAGGCAACAGTACCAACAGGTTGTCTCGGGAGGGGCGTTTTCGTTGGATCCGCATGCCACCACGGTGCAGGCCGCGGGCATCTCGACGCGCCTGCAAGACAATGTTGAGAAAGTGAACGACCATATCGGCGTCGGCACCAGTTGGGACATCATCGCCAAGCCGTTCGCGTTCGGCGGGATCCGGATGATGTCCTACGTGTCCAACGGTTACTTTCTCACCAACCATATGGTCCTCATCCTCCGCAATTTCCATCAGTGCACGCAGGCGTTCGTCGAGGCGCATCGGGACCGTTCGTTCACCATGGGCGAACTGATGGAGCATCTGCTCCACGAGGTGGCGTTCGTCCAGGTGCAGGCCGTGAACCGGATGGACGAGGCCATTCATTTCATCCTGTCCGGCGCGCTGGTCACGTTCCTGGACGGGTTTGACCAGGCTCTCGTGATTGACACCCGCGTGTATCCGATGCGCAGCATCGGCACGCCCGATCTCGAGCGGACGGTCCGGGGCGCGCGAGACGCCTTCACCGAAACGATGCTGATCAACACGTCGCTCATCCGGCGCCGGCTGCGCGAACCGAAGTTGCGGGACGAGCTGGTGCAGATTGGGACAAACTCGAAGACAGACGTCTGCATGATGTATATCGAAGGCGTCACCGATCCCCAACTGGTGAAGGACATTCGGGAAAGGTTGCGGGCGGTCGAGGTGGACGCCCTCTTTATGGCCCAGCAGACCCTGGTGGAACATCTCGGCCGCGTCGGATGGAACCCGTATCCCCTGGTCCGGCTGACGGAGCGTCCGGACGTGGCGACCACGGCCCTGCTGGAGGGCCAGATGGTGATTGTGGTCGACACCAGCCCGAACGTGATCATCCTGCCGACGAGCCTGTTCCACCACCTACAGCATCCGCAGGAATATCAGACCTATCCGCTGGTCGGTACCTACATGCGGATGGTGATCCTCGTCGCGCTCATCCTGCACGTGTTCCTGCCGGGGGTCTTCCTGCTGCTGAACGCCCATCCCGACCTGATGCCCGCATGGCTCTCCTTCATGCGTGCCAGCCGGGGCGATCCGCTGCCCCTGTGGGCGCAGTTGGTCCTGGCCGAGTTCGGCCTCGACATGCTGCAGCTTGCGGTCGTCAACTCGCCGAAGGAGCTCGCGTCCGCCATTGGCGTGCTCGCGGCCCTGCTGTTCGGTCAATTTGCGGTCAAGATTCACCTGGTTCAGGAGGGGATCATGGTGTACGGGGGGCTGGTCGCCATCGCCCAGCTCGCCATGGCCTCCTATGAACTGGGCAGCGCCAACCAGATGGCTCGCTTCTGGACCATCGCCTGGACCGCCGCACTCGGCGGATGGGGGTTTGTCATTTCGGTCTCCAGTTGGTTCCTCCTCCTGCTCAGGACGGAGTCCTTCGGATTGCCGTACCTGTGGCCGCTCGTGCCCTTTCAATGGGACCACGGGTTCCGGCAGATCCTGTTCCGGCCGCCCATGCAGACGGTGGCCAACCGCAACGCCATCTCCAGTGTGCTGCGCCGGCGGCGTGCAAACCGCGGCGGGACGGCCTGACGGCGGCCCGGTGGATGCGGACCGCATCGTCAGCGCGATCCCGCTGGCAGCCTTGTCGTCGCTCTGGCCCCTTCCCTGAACGATTTCCCGCCTGTCTCTGGGCGATCACCCAGATCCCCCTGGCTGCATAGGTTATCGTGCGCACCGAAACACGCCCATCCCCGGTCCAGCCTGGGGCGGGTTCGTGAGGTGATCCGATTGCCTGTGGAACCGCGTCCTCCTTTTCCGAGGCGGCATGCCGATTCCGTGATCGATCAATACCGTCATGGCCAAATCGCCCTGCAGGAAGCGTTGAAGCACCTCTCCGGCGATCCCGGGGCCGAGCCGGTCCCCTCCGAGCCACGATGGACCAAGGAGCGGCTGGCGTCCATCCTCTCCGAGCTGGACACCCTCGTCGGGCTCGAGCCGGTGAAGGCGGTGGTCCGCGAGATCTTCGCCTACCTGTACATGCAGGAGCGGCGCCGCCAACACCATTTGCAGTGCGAGCCTGTGGTGCTGCACATGGTGTTCAAGGGCAACCCCGGCACCGGAAAGACCACCGTGGCCCGAATGCTGGCGCGGATGTTCCACGCCTGCGGGCTGCTCGAGGGCGGACACCTGGTCGAGGTGGAGCGGGCGGATCTGGTCGGCGAATACATCGGGCACACCGCGCAGAAGACCCGCGAGGTGGTCAAGAAGGCGCTCGGCGGGGTGCTGTTCATCGACGAAGCCTATTCGTTGGCCCGCGGTGGCGAGAAGGACTTCGGCCGCGAGGCCATCGACTGCCTGGTCAAGAGCATGGAGGACCACCGCAATGAATTCATCGCCATCATCGCCGGGTACGAGGCGGAGATGGATTGGTTCCTCGCCACCAATCCGGGGCTGCCGAGCCGCTTCCCGATCCACATCACGTTTCCCGACTACGACGTCTCGGCGCTCCTGGAGATCGCCCGGCGCACCGCGGCGCAGCGGCAGTACCGTCTGAGCCCCGAAGCCGAGGTGAAGCTGCGCAACCACCTGGAAGGGGTGCGCCGGGTCGCGCCGGCGGCTGAATTCAGCAACGCGCGCTTTGTCCGAAACGTCATCGAAAAGGCCATCCGTCGGCAGGCCCTGCGCCTGTTCGACGTCCCCCGGCTGAGCCGGGACCAGGCGATGACACTGCAGCCGGAGGATTTTCGGTGGGAGGGGATCATGCCGTGAAACGGAGCCTCGTCATCGGCAAGACGAACGTCGGCAAGACATTGTTTTGCATCCACTTCGCCCGCTACATGGGGGTGCGGGAGCTGCGTTGGCTGGTCGAGGAGGCAGACGGGCGCACAGACTGCCGCGTCATGTCGGTGGCGGAGGCGGAGGCGTCCCTCTCGGACGTTCATCCCCACCGGACGCGGTGTCTGCAGTCTGTCGCTGTCGAATTCCCGGCCGGAAAAACGGTTCGCCAACTGCTGTTGACGGATACCACGGGCCTGACGGAGGGGATTCACCCGGAACCGGCGCTGCGCGAGGCCATGGCCCAGACGCTGCAGGCGATGACGGACGCCAGCGTGATCCTGCACATGGTCGACGCGTGGGCCATCGGACATGCGCTCGGCGGGGCCGCGGGCCCCGGCCGCGTCTGGGACGCCCTCGAAGCGCAACTGGCGGACTTCGGCGTCCGGCACGGGGGATACGTGCTGCTGGCCAACAAGATGGACCTGCCAGGGGCGATGGACGGCTACCGTTTCCTGTGCAAACGGTACTCCCGCCAACGCGTCCTGCCCGTCTCCGCGCTGCACGGGACCGGGTTTCGGGAGGTGAAGCAGGTTGTCTGGCGGTTTGCTTGAGTGGGGGATCCCCTTTCTGACGATGCTGTTGGCCGGCGCCGCCATCAAGCTGATGGATGACCACCTGGACGCCGAGTACGACGTGTGCCGCGGAGAGCAGACCCTGGCCATCCGCTTCGGCCGCGCGGTCCTGCCGTACACCATGGTGGCCGGCCTGTTGGCTGCCGCCGCCGACCACCGGCTTGCGTGCGCGCTCTTCTTCGCGAGCTATGCGGTCGGGATGTTCAGCCGGCTGGGGGAGCGCCTCCCGACCGGTCTGCCCGCCTGGGCCGAAACCCTGCTCGCCGTCGCGCTGGCCGCCCTCGTGTCGGGCTGGCAATGGGCGCTGTGGGCGCTGGCGCTCATGGCCGCCATCGACTGGACGGACGATCTCGCCGACGCCGCCAAGGACGCCCTCACCGGCCAGCGCAACCTCGCCCTTCGCGTCGGGGTGGTGGAGACGACCCTCCTCGCCCTGTTGGCGCTGTGTGTCGCAGTCGTGCTGAACGCCAAGGGTACGGCGATGGCCTTTGTCGCCTTCGCGCTGCTCACGCTGGCGTCCGAGGCCACGACCGTGCGGTTGTGGGATCCGGAGGAAGGGAGGGAGGATCCGGGATGGCCTGGTCGTGGGTGATTCCGCTGTGCATCGCGATCGCGCTGGCCGCCTTCACGGCGGGAAGGCGGGCCGGCGCCCGGCAAGGGCGATCCCGCGCGCTCGCGGAGGCCCCCCTGCAGCTTCGTCGCCAAGCGTTGCTGGAGGGTGTGTGCCCGATTTGCGACGCCCCCCGCTCGCAGTGTTACAATGAGCAGACAGGACACACGGGGGGATGACGGTGCAGACGACGCGGGTGGTGCTCGGCGTGCGGCGGCCGCCCAGGGAACCGGAGCGGGCGTACGAGGCGCGGGTCGCGGAGCTGACGGGGTTGTGCGAAGCGGCAGGTGCCACCGTGTGCGCGGTCTGCGCGCAGACGCGCGAGCGCATCGACGCAGCACTGTATTTGGGCAGCGGCAAAATCGATGAGATCCGGGCGCAGGTGGCCGCTTGGGACGCGGAGTTGGTCATCTTCGACGGGGAGCTGAGCCCCGCGCAGGTCCGCAACCTGGAGAACCGGCTGGACTGCCGCGTGCTGGACCGCACGCAGCTCATCCTGGATATCTTCGCGCTGCGGGCGCGCACCCGGGAAGGGCGGCTGCAGGTCGAAATCGCGCAACTGCAGTACCTGTTGCCGCGGCTGACCGGCCGGGGCGTCGAAATGTCGCGGCTCGGCGGCGGCATCGGGACGCGCGGGCCTGGAGAGACCAAGCTCGAAACCGACCGGCGGCGCATTCGCGAGCGGATCGACAAACTGCGCGGCGCGTTGGCGGACGTCCGCCGGACACGACAGGTGCAGCGGGCGCGCCGCTCGGAAGCGGTGCCTTCCGTGGCACTGGTCGGGTATACGAATGCCGGGAAGACCACCCTGTTGGCTCGCTGGACGGCCGACCGTGGCACGGGGGATGTCCAGACCGGCCGGGAGCGTCTGTTCGACACGCTTGATCCGGTCGCCAGACGGGTCCGCAGCGGCGGTTCGGGCGAGTTTGTGCTGATGGACACGGTGGGGTTCGTCCAGGACCTGCCCCATCTTTTGGTCGACGCGTTTCGAGCGACCTTGGAGGAAGTGCTTGCGGCGGACCTCATCGTGCACGTGGTGGATGCGACGGGTCCGGTGGAAACCCGGTTGGAGACCACGTACCGGGTGCTCGGCGAGATCGGTGCGCTGGACAAGCCGGTGCTGACGTGGTTCAACAAGATGGACGCGGCCCGGTGGCAGCCGGCGCCGGATCCGCATGCGGCCGTGACCTTGTACGGTTCGGCTGCGTCCGGGGAGGGCGTGTCGGCGTTGTACGACGCGGTCGACCGCTTGCTCGCGCTCGATCCGGTGGAGGTGCACGTCGCGGGGCCGCTGCAGGCGCAGGAGATATGGCGCGAGATCGCCCGCGCCGGCGCGGTGACGGAGGTGCAGGAACTGGGACCAGGTGAAGCGGAGGCGGTGGTGCGCGTGCCGCGGCGCTGGGCGGACCGCCTGTGCAGGCGCATCCGGGCCGCGAGCGATTCGTTTCGGGTGACGGTGACAGGAGGGGTGCTGCGGTGAAGGGGAGTCCCCGGGATGAGGCGGTACGTCTGGTGGAGGCGTGCCGGCGTGAGGTCGCGGAGAGGCTGCAGGAAGTGGACGAGCTGGCTCTGGCCAACCAGCGCCGGGTCCTCGAAGCCCTGTGGGCGGAGCGGGTCACGGCATCCGATCTGCAGGGTTCCACGGGCTACGGGTATGGTGACGAGGGGCGCGACAAGCTGGAGCGCGTGTACGCGCGCGTGTTCGGCGCGGAGGCTGCCTTGGTGCGCCCGCAGGTGGTCTCGGGGACACACGCGCTGCGCTTGGGACTGTTCGGCGTCCTGCGCCCGGGCGACCACCTGGTGTTCGCCACGGGCGCGCCGTACGACACCCTGGAGGCGGTGGTGGGCCTGCGCCCGGCGCCGGGCAGCCTCGCCGAATGGGGCGTGTCGCACACGGTGGTGCCCCTGGCGGACGGGGGCAGCGTGGATTTGGATGGCGTGCGCGCGGCCCTGACACCGCGGACGCGGGCGGTATTCTTCCAGCGATCCCGCGGGTACAGCGACCGCCGCGCCCTCTCCGTGGCGGAGCTGGAGGTTTCTTTCCGCGCGCTGCGGGCGGAGCGTGCCGACCTGGTCCTGATGGTCGACAACTGTTACGGCGAGTTTGTGGAGGACCGGGAGCCGACCCACGCGGGAGCGGACCTGGTGATGGGGTCGTTGATCAAGAATCCTGGCGCGGGCATCGCGCCGACGGGCGGCTATGTAGCCGGGCGCGCGGAATGGGTGGCGCGCGCGGCGGACCAACTCACAGCGCCCGGGCTCGGCGCGGAGGCGGGGCCGAGCCTCGGGGTACTGCGCCTCCTCTATCAGGGCCTGTTCCTGGCGCCGCACACGGTGGCCCAGGCGCTGAAAGGTTCCATCCTCGCCGCGCGGGTGTTGGAGTGCCTCGGGCTGGAGGTGTCACCGCGGTGGCAGGAACCGCGCGCCGACCTGATCCTCGCCGCGCGGTTCGGAGACCCGGACCGGCTGTTGGCATTCTGCCAGGCGGTGCAAGGGGCGGCGCCGGTCGACGCGTCTGCGCGCCTGGAGGCGGCGCCGATGGCGGGCTACGAAGACCAGGTCGTGATGGCGGCGGGGACGTTCATTCAGGGGGGATCCCTGGAATTGTCGGCCGACGCCCCGATGCGCCCGCCTTACATCGGGTACCTGCAAGGGGGTCTGACGTTTGAGCACGTGGTCATCGCCCTCGAAGAGATCGCCAGGGCATATCTCGAGGGCGCGTCCGCTGCGGCGCGGACGGCGGGGACGACGCCCGAGCCGAAGCCTGCGAATGCGCCGGGGAAGCGTTAACATTCCTGACTTGTAGGCGGCAAGGAGTGGATGTTAAGATACGCGTAAGGAACACTCGGAGGGATGCCCCGTGGACCTGAACACGCGCAAGGAGATGCCGGTGTTTTCCATCAGCGTGGTTCAGAAACTCACCGGTCTGTCGGCCCGGCAGATTCGTTACTACGAGCAGCATGGGCTGGTGAAGCCGGCGCGATCGCAGGGAAATCAACGCCTGTTCTCCTTCTTGGACGTGGAGCGGCTCCTGCAGGTGCGCGAGCTGCTCGACTCCGGGATGAACATGGCCGGCGTGCGGGCGTACTTCGAAAAGAACAAGCACCAACTGCCTGGCAGGCAGGCGGAGCCGTCGGACAAGGAACTGTTCCGCTGGTTGGAGTCCCAGGTGCTTGAGCCCTCGTCGCGGGGGGCGGAATCGGAATTCCAAGGCGATTTGTCACGGCTTCTGCGGCGAAGGCCGTGACGGGAATTACGTCGGCACCGGACGGCGGGCCCTCCAGGTGGAGGGGCGCCCGCCGGGGGTCCGGCTGTGTCCGCACCGCATCAGGGCGAAGGAGGAAACCACATGCGCACGGCGTACACGCGGGATCAGATTTTGCAGATTGCGAAAGACGAAAACGTTCGCTACATACGCCTTCAGTTTACGGACCTGTTCGGGGTTGTCAAGAATGTGGAAATCCCGGTAGATCAGTTGTCGAAGGCGCTCGACAACAAGATCATGTTCGATGGGTCGTCCATCGAAGGGTTCGTCCGGATTGAAGAGTCGGATATGTATCTCATTCCCGACCTGTCGACGTGGCTCATCTTCCCATGGGACTCCGGGCAAGGACGGGTGGCGCGGCTCATCTGTGACATCCATCTCCCGGACGGGCAACCGTTCCCGGGCGATCCGCGAGGCGTCCTCAAGCGGGTGCTCGGCGAGGCCAAAGCCATGGGATTCGACTCGTTCAACGTGGGTTCCGAGCCGGAGTTCTTCCTCTTTAAGATGGACGAGAATGGCCGGCCCACCCAGGAGGTCAACGATGAAGGCGGCTACTTCGACTGGGCGCCGCTTGACCTCGGTGAGAATTGCCGGCGGGAGATCGTCTTGACGCTCGAAGCCATGGGATTTGAAATCGAAGCGTCGCACCACGAGGTGGCGCCGGGTCAGCACGAGATCGACTTCAAGTACGCCGACGCCGTGGAAGCGGCGGACAACATCGCCACCTTCCGGCTGGTGGTGAAGACCGTCGCACGGCAGTACGGGTTGCATGCGACCTTCATGCCGAAGCCGGTGTACGGCATCAACGGGTCGGGGATGCATTGCCACCTGTCTCTGTTCCGGAACGGCCAGAACGCTTTCTACGACGAACGGGATGAACTCGGCCTGAGCACCACGTGCCGGCATTTTCTCGCCGGCATCTTGGCGCACGCGCGCGGCTTTACGGCCATCTGCAATCCGCTGGTCAACTCGTACAAGCGGCTGGTGCCGGGCTACGAGGCGCCGAGTTACGTCGCGTGGTCTGCGAAGAACCGGTCCCCGCTGGTCCGCATCCCGGCGGCGCGCGGGGCGAGCACCCGGATTGAGGTCCGCAGCCCGGACCCGTCGGGGAACCCCTATCTCACCATCGCGGTGATGTTGGCCGCCGGCCTGGACGGCATCCGCAATCAGCTCTCGCTGCCGCCAGCCGTCAACCGGAACATCTACGTGATGACGGAACGGGAGAAGCAGGAGGCCGGCATCTGGAGCCTGCCCGAAAATCTCGGACAAGCGCTGGAGGAGTTGAGCCGGGATGAGGTGTTGGTGCAGGCTCTCGGCGAACATGTGTTCACCCATTTTGTCGAGGCCAAGCGGATTGAATGGAACCTGTACCGCACCCAGGTCAGCGAGTGGGAACGCGAGCAATACCTGAGCACATATTGAAACAAAAGCGGCCTCCGGGGACGACCGGAGGCCGCTTGGCTTGACGGATCCGAAGGTCACCGGATGGCCCGAAAGACGCCGATGACCTTCCCAAGGATTTTGACGCTCGGGTACCGGAGCGGTTCCATGGCCGAATTCTCCGGTTGCAGACGGATGTGGTCCCGTTCGCGGAAGAACCGCTTGACGGTCGCCTCGTCTTCCTCGGTCATCGCGACCACGATGTCACCGTTGTTCGCCCAATCTTGCCGCCGGACAATCACATAATCCCCGTCGCAGATCCCCGCCTCTATCATGCTGTCCCCTTGCACGGTGAGCACGAAGACGTCTGCGTCGCGCGCCAAGTCCTTGGGCAAGGGAAAGTAGTCTTCGATATTCTCCACCGCCGTGATGGGCAGGCCCGCCGTGACGCGCCCGACCACCGGGGCGAAGACCACGCCGGCATTGCCGTCTGCAGGCGGGCGGCGGTCCGCGTCGTCCGAGGCATCCAGGAGTTCGATGGCGCGCGGTTTTGTCGGATCGCGCCGCAGCAAACCTTTCGCCTGCAACCGCTCCAGATGGCCGTGCACCGTGGAACTGGACGCCAGTCCGACGGCCTCGCCGATCTCGCGCACAGACGGGGGGTATCCTCTGTCGCGCACGGTTTTTCGGATAAAATCGAGAATCGCCTGCTGACGGCGCGTGAGCTTGGTCACAAGACGCCCTCCGTTCGCTGGGTTTGGCCAAAGTATACCATGCGGACAGCACACGTGCAAACATTTGTTCGCATTCCCACTTGACAGGAACATATGTTCGATCTATTTTTGGATCAGAACGTGTGTTCGGGGGTGATTCCGGTGATGCAGTCGATGAACGGAACGGCGCCGAGGGGAGCGCGTTTCGTGAATGGCCGCGTCCTCCGCACGCCACCGCACGGCCGCAAGCGTGGACGGGGATGGGCTGTGGTCATCTTGGCCGTCTTGGGCATGGCCGCTTGGTGGGCGATTCGGGGCGCAGTGGCAGAGGCTCAGTCGGGTCCCGTATGGTACACCGTCCAACCGGGCGACACGCTCTGGCAGGTTGCGCGAAAGACGTTGCCCGATGTCGCACCGGATCAGGCGGTTTTGGAGATCTTGCGCGCAAATGGACTGGAGCGGGCCGTCGTTCAACCGGGTCAAACCCTGCTGTTGCCGCAGGGAGCGCGATTGCCGCGGGAATGAGAATTTTCGTGATCATCCGCTGTGATTCGCCGCGTTCCTGCGGCGTATGACAGGATTCGACGACACGGTTCTGCACGAACGGCCTCAGAGCAGTCCGACTCGGCGTAAGGCGTAGTATACGCCGTCTTCATGGATGGCCGTTGTGACCATGTGCGCTTGCTCCTGCACTTCGCGCGGCGCGTTGCCCATGGCGACGCCCAGTCCGAGGCCGCGGAACATCCCGATATCGTTCCCGCCGTCCCCAATGTGCATGGCGTGCTCCGGGGGAATTCCCCAAGCCGCGAGGAGCGCTTTCGCGCCGAGGATTTTGTCACATCCGCGCTTCTGCAGGTCAAGTCCTTCCTCGTGCCAGCGGTATAACAGGCACTCCGGAAAGTCGTTTTGAAGTTTCTGGTCCCAATGAGAAGTGGCGAACACGTTCACCTGATAAACGACCGGGGAAACCTTGTCGAAATAAGACCGATCCACCTGCTGAAGAGGCGGGAAGTTGTACGCCTGCATCATCGGCGTATGCCGTTCGGGGATGGGCTCGAGGGTCAGTGCGGCATCCGGGGTGTGCCAGACGACCGGCAATCGGTATTCCGTTTGCCAGGATGCCAGCCGCTGGACCACGTCGGGCGCTAGGGGGCTGGAACGGACCGTCTGGTCGGCATCGACGGCCAAACCCCCATTGAAATACACGGCACTCGCGATGCCCAGCCGCCGTTGCACGGGTTTCGTGTGCAGGATGGAGCGACCGGTGCAAAGCGCCACTTTGAACCCCCGTTCCTGCAGCCCGCGTACGGCTCGTTCCGCACTGCCCACCAACACGCCGTCGTGCACCAACGTCCCGTCAATATCCAGGAACACGGCTCGGATCCGTGTCATCTCATTCGCTCCCGTTCTCCGCACTCCGGGCCTTCGTACGGCCATTCGTGTGGATTCGTTGCGCCGCGCCGGCACATCCAGTATTATAGCCTTTAAGTTGTATAAACGGAGGACACGACATGGCCGTCACGATGGAACAACTGGTCGCGCTGGCGAAACATCGCGGATTCATCTTTCCTGGTTCAGACATCTACGGAGGACTGGCGAACACGTGGGACTACGGCCCGCTCGGAGCGGAGTTGAAGAATAACATCAAACGCGCCTGGTGGCAGAAGTTCATTCACGAGTCGCCGTTCAACGTGGGCCTGGACACCGCCATCCTCATGAATCGCCAGGTGTGGGTCGCGTCCGGGCACGTCGGGAACTTTAACGACCCCATGGTGGACTGCCGGTCTTGCAAAGCGCGGCACCGCGCCGACAAGTTGATTGAGGAGGCGCTGGCCGCGCGTGGCGAGGAGCGGGTCGTGGACGGGATGCCGTTCCCGGAGATGGACCGGCTCATCGCGGAGTTGAACATTGCGTGCCCGGACTGCGGGGCGCATGACTTCACGCCCGTGCGGCAGTTCAACATGATGTTCCGCACGTTCCAGGGGGTCACGGAGGACGCATCGAACGAAATTTTCCTGCGGCCGGAGACGGCACAGGGCATCTTCGTGAACTTCAAGCACGTGATGCGCACCATGCGCAAGAAGCTGCCGTTCGGCATCGGCCAGGTGGGCAAGAGCTTCCGCAACGAGATCACGCCGGGGAACTTCACGTTCCGCACGCGGGAGTTCGAGCAGATGGAACTGGAATTCTTCTGCGAGCCGGGCGAGGATGTTCGCTGGTTTGAGTACTGGCGGCAATTCTGTTACGACTGGGTGCGGTCCATTGGGTTGCGGGAAGAAAACCTTCGCCTGCGCGACCACGCCAAGGAACAGCTGTCTCATTACAGCAAAGCCACGACCGATGTGGAATACAAGTTTCCGTTTGGATGGGGCGAACTGCTCGGTGTCGCCAACCGGACCGACTATGACCTCAGTCAACACCAGCAGTATTCTCACGAGGACTTTCAGGTCACTGTGGAAGGGAAGGAGCCCTTCATTCCCTATTGTATCGAACCGTCCATCGGCGTGGATCGGCTTCTGCTCGCGGTCTTCGCGGACGCCTACGAGGAGCAGGCGCTGGAGGACGGGGACATCCGAACGGTTCTGCACTTCCACCCGGCGTTGGCGCCGTACAAGGCTGCGGTGTTCCCTCTGTCGAAGAAGTTGGCCGACGGGGCGCAGGCGGTCTGGAAAGATCTGATCAGCGAATTCCACGTGGACTACGACGACTCCGGTTCCATCGGGAAACGGTATCGCCGCCACGACGAGATCGGCACACCGTATTGCATCACGTACGACTTCCAGTCCGAGGAGGATCGTGCGGTCACCATCCGCGACCGGGACAGCATGGATCAGGTGCGTGTGCCCATCGCCGACTTGAAAGATTGGCTGCGTGAACACGTTCGTCTGTGACAGCCGAATATCTCCCCGCCGGGATGGGGAACAACAAGCCCGGGGGTGGCGAATCATGTCAAATCAGCACACGGAGAACCACAATGCCGAGCTGACGTTCTACGGGTCCTTGCAGAAGAACGGCGTGTACGAGTCGCTGGTGGACAAGCGCAATCTGGTGGCGGACAGCACCGGCCTGGCGCCCATCCCTTGGAAGCCGATTCACCGCGCCAACGTCCCGCATTTGGCAAGGCACTCGCGGTAACGAGGTTTTGACAGTGTCACACCCCAGTCGGCGGAGGGTCTCCACCCTCCGCTTTTTGTCGTCAGAGGGGGGGCGTCATGCATCCGTGGTGTGCAGGTTCTTGTCACCTGTGTCTCATGGAATCGTTCCGCCAGGATGTGGCGGTGACCGACACGGCCATGGCGGAAGGCTGGCTTCGGACGTGCCTGTATGAGGTGCCGGGCGTCCGCGTGGAACGATGGCGCAAACCGGGCACCGCGGGGTGGATTGTCAAATGGGTGAAGGGAACGGGGCGCGTCTCGCGCGAGCTCGCGGTGCACCGCGCGATGGCAGATACGGGTCTTCTTCGGTCAACCCTTGTGGCGTGGCGTGACGAGGAAGACGGCGTGCTGGTGTACGCCGACGACGGTCTGATGCCGGTGCGATGGAATCGCCGGACGGCCCTCGCCGTGATTCGGGAGATGGTGCGCATTCACCACATGCGTCCAGAGGCGGTGGTCACCGCACTCGCCTCCCAGGGGTGTGAGCCCCGTTCCCACACCCCCCACTGGCCCAGGCTGGTGGAAGAGGTGCTGTCAGGAGATCCGGCGGCAATTATCCGGCGTTGGGCAAAGCGGCTCGGGATGGACTCGTCCCTCCGAACCGAATTGCGACTCTTTGCAGTTTTGGAGCGAGATCCAGCGTATCCCCTGCGCTTCGCACGCGAGGTCCTTTGCCACGGCGACCTGCATCCCGGCAACGTGTTGTGGGACCGAGCGGGGCGGAGGCCCGCCGTCATCGATTGGGAATGGGTTCACGTCAATTACGAGTACTTCGATCTCTTTCAGTGGCTCGACGCCACCAGCCCTGCTGCACCGCGAACGGTGCCGTGCCATCGTCTGTGGGCGCTGCGTGCCTACGCATCGGCCCGGCAAGGGCCTGCCGCCGGCGCGCCATTGCGGCGCTGGATGCGCGGATACTTGGCCTTTGCGTTCGCCCATCTGGTGTGGATCCTGCAGCGGATCGACGAGGACTGGGCGCAAGGACGCTTTCCGGAGCAGGCGCTGTGGCGGCAGGCCCAGGAGACGGTCGCGGGCCTGCGTCAGGTGTCGTGGCAGTGGTCCCGGTTCGGACCGGGGAGCGGGCAGGGCTGAGGGTGGCCGGCCCGCAGTGCGAGCCGGTCAATCTTCCGTGTGGAGGCAGAACTGGCCTGCGTCCGCGCCGCAACTGGGACAGACCGCCGGGAGGCCGTCGTTGCGCTTTGCCAGCTCGCCACACTGCAGGCACCGCCAGATCAGGTGCATGTTGGACGTGCGGACCTCCAGCGGGGAGCGCGGGTGGCCGCTTTGTACCTTGGCTTCGTCGACCGCCCAGTGCACGGACGGAATGACCCCGTGGTAGCGGCCGTCTCTGCCGACCACCACGATGGTGCGGTGCGGCACGGCGCTCATCGCGTCGTGCTGAAAGTGTTCAATGGCTGTCTCCGGATCGCACAGCAGGGCGTCCGAGCAGCACAGGGACGACACCTTGCGGCCGGTATCAGCGGCCTGGTCCGCCAGGGCCGATTTGGGAACGGTGCCCAGGTACCGCCCCGAACCGTCCACAACCGGCAGCACGTCCAGCTCCGACCGGGCAGCGTCCGCCAGGGCGTCCGCAACGGTCATCTCCGGGTGCAGGACGACCGGGGCCTGCATCATGACTTCTTTCGCGATCATACCCGAACCTCCTCCACCTTCGGTCGCCCAGGGCGAAACTGGCCATTGGTCGCGATCATCGTCGCGGTACTCAGATGCACGGCGGCGTCCTCGGTGCCTTTGCCGCCACCATGATTTATCTTCACGTGGTTCAGCAGGCCGCCGGACAGCAGGATGTCCCGCTGCCGTGGCGACACCTCGCACACGGTGCCCAAGCGCTGGCCCGACGATGTCGACACCTCAATGCGGGATCCGCGCTGGAGTTGGCCCGGGACGTCCTCGATGACAAGCTCGTCGTCCTGCGAGATGCGGTTATAATCGGCTTCCTCGGTGAACATCAACGGCAGGATGCCGAAGTTGATGAGATTCGCCCGGTGGATGCGCGCAAACGACTTGGCGATGACCGCCTTGACCCCGAGGTACATCGGAGCGAGCGCCGCATGCTCCCGGCTTGAGCCTTGCCCGTAGTTGCTGCCCGCGACGATGATCCCCCCGCCGTACTGCTTCGCGCGTTCGGGAAACTTCGGATCGACCCGGACGAACACGTACTCGCTGATGGCGGGGATGTTGGAGCGCAGGGGCAAGATTTTCGATCCCGCCGGCATGATGTGGTCGGTGGTGATATTGTCACCCACCTTGAGCAGGACGCGTCCCCGGATCACCGATTCGAGCGGCCCTCGCGTGGGCAGCGGCTTGATGTTGGGTCCGCGCACCACCTCCACCTGCTCCGGATGGTCCGAGGGAGGCAGGATCATCCCTTCATCGTTCGTGTCGTACACATCCGGTTCCCGCTGGGTGACGTAGGCGCCCTCGTAATCCCGCGGGTCGGTGAGCACCCCGCGCAGGGCGGACACCGCTGCGGTCTCCGGGCTGCACAGATACACTTTGGCGTCCGGCGTGCCGGATCGGCCTTCGAAGTTGCGGTTGAAGCTGCGCAGGCTGATGCCGCCCGACTTCGGCGCCTGCCCCATGCCGATGCATGGGCCGCAAGCGGCCTCGAGGACACGGGCACCCGCCGCGATGAGGTCGGCGAGGATGCCGTTGCGCGCGATGGTCGCAAACACCTGGCGGGACCCCGGGGTGAGGGTCATCGACACCCGGCTCGCCACGCGCCGGCCTTTGAGCACGTGGGCGGCGATGGCCAGGTCGTGAAACGACGAGTTGGTGCAGGATCCAATGCACACCTGGTCCAACGGCAATCCCTCGATGTCGCGCACGCGGACCACATTGTCCGGGCTGTGGGGTTGCGCCACCAGAGGTTCCAGCGCCGAGAGGTCAATCTCGATGTGTTCGTCGTACTCCGCATCCGGATCAGGCCCCAGTTCGCGCCACTCCGTCTCCCGGTTCTGCTTGCGGAAGTATGCCCGGGTGATCTCGTCGCTGGGGAAGATGGACGTCGTGGCACCAAGCTCTGCGCCCATGTTGCAGATGGTCGCGCGCTCGGGGACGGTCAGGTCGCGGACTCCCTCGCCGTAGTACTCGAAGATTTTGCCGACCCCGCCCTTGACAGTAAGCCGACGCAACATCTCGAGGATGACGTCCTTGGCGGCCACCCACGGTTGCCGCCGCCCCTTCAGGTGTACCCCGACGATTTTGGGCATCGGAAGGCCGAAGGGGCCTCCTGCCATGGCGACCGCCACGTCCAATCCCCCGGCGCCGATGGCCAGCATGCCGGCCCCGCCGCAGGTGGGCGTGTGCGAGTCGGAGCCGAGCAGCACGAGCCCGGGTTCCGAGAACCGTTCCAGGTGCACCTGGTGGCAGATCCCGTTGCCCGGCCGGGAGAAGTAGACGCCGTGCTTGGCGGCGAAGGTCTGGAGAAACACGTGATCGTCCATGTTCTCGTAGCCCGTCTGCAGCATGTTGTGGTCGACGTAGCTGACGGAGCGGCGGGTGCGCACGCGCGGGACGCCCATCGCCTCAAACTGCAGATAGGCCATGGTGCCGGTGGCGTCTTGCGTCAGGGTGTGATCCACCCGAATCAGGATCTCCCGGCCCGGCCGCAGCGAGTCGGGGGCGGAGACGAGGTGCTCGCGCAGGATTTTCATGGCCAGACTGTCTCTCATCGGCCACCCTCCTTCGGTGGAATCACAGGTATGTTTTGCCCGTCCTGGTTGGCTTATGCATGCCCCAGGAAGGAGTGGGAATGGGACCTTCCGCACGTCGCGGCGGTTGAATCCGTATGCGGGCTGGGGGTATAGTGAAGGGGAGAAGTAGAGTTGGAAACTTTCAGAGTGGGGGAAGTTTGGATGGACTTTGGAGTGAAAGGAAAGTCCGTGCTCGTCCTCGCGTCGAGCAAGGGGTTGGGTTATGCGACTGCGAAGGCGTTTGCGGCCGAGGGTGCGCGTGTGATGCTGACCAGCCGCAGCGAAGAGGCCCTGCGCAAGGCGCAGGAGGAGATTCGAAGCGCCACAGGCAACCCGGACGTTGCTTACTGCGTCGCCGACGTTGCCCAAGCGGAGGATATCGAACGGCTGTTCGCCGAAACGGAGTCGACCTTCGGCGGGGTGGATGTGCTCATCAACAACGCGGGTGGCCCGCCGCCGGGCAACTTCGACACCATCCGTGAAGACCAGTGGATTCTGGCGCACGAGCTGACCTTGATGAGCGTGGTGCGTGCCACGAGGCGTGCGCTGCCGCACATGCGGCGGAACCAGTGGGGGCGCATCGTCAATTTCACGTCATCGTCCATCCGCCAACCGATTGAGAACCTGATCTTGTCGAACACCTACCGCGCCGGCATCCTCGGACTGTCCAAGAGCTTGGCCATCGAGTTGGCGCCGGACAACATTCTGGTCAACGTGGTCGGACCCGGCCGCATCGCCACGGACCGTGTGGCGCAGCTCGACGCCAACCGGGCGCGGCAGCTCGGCGTCAGCATCGAGGAGGTCGAACGCCAGAGCAAGGCCCAGATCCCGCTCGGCCGCTATGGCACCCCGGACGAGTTCGCCGCCCTGGCATTGTTCCTCGGCTCCGCGGCCAACGGGTACATCACCGGGCAGGCCATCCTGGTTGACGGCGGGATGGTCAGGAGCCTGTGACCGCATCGCGCCGACTCCAATCCACGACGGCCGCATCTCGGGGCATCCCCCGGGTGCGGCCGTCATGACCGTTTGCCGGTGTCCTCACGCCGGCTGCCGGCACCGTGCGAGGAAGGCACAGATGCGCTCCATCCCCTGGCGCAGCAGCTCGTCGCTGTTGGCGAGCGAGACACGCACCAGTCCGCGCCCGTCGCGGCCGAACGCTTCGCCGGGGGCGACGGCGACTTTCGTCTCGGCCAAGATCGCCTTGGCCGCCGCGTACGAGTCGAGGCTGTAGCCGGACACGTCCACCATGATGTAAAAGGCCCCTTGTGGCGTGTAGCGGTAGAGCCCCTGCGCACGCAGGATGTCCAGCGCCAAATCGCGCCGCCGCCGATACGCTTCGCGCATTTCCTCCACGCACGCCTGCGGCCCCGTCAACGCGGCGACGCCCGCACGCTGCGTGAGGCTGTTGGTGCTGGAGATGAGTGGCTCCTGAAGCTTGATGATCACGCTGGCCAGATCACGCGGTGCGACTGTGTATCCCAGGCGCCACCCGGTCATCGCGTACGCCTTGGAGAACCCGGAGATGGTGACCGTGCGTTCAGGAGCGAACCGGCCCGGGCTGATGTGCGGGCGATCGAACACGATGGCCTCGTAGATCTCGTCGGAGATCAGCCACAGGTCGTGCCGCCTGCAGAAGGCCGTCAACGCCATCACCGTCTCCTCGTCGAACACGGCGCCGGTCGGATTGCCGGGGGTGTTGACGAGTAGCGCCTTGGTGCGCGGGGTGACCAGACGTTCCAGCTCTTCCAGATCAGGCAAGAAGCCGTTTTCGGCGCGCAGACTGTAATGGACGGGCACACCGCCGAAGAGTCTGACGTTCATTTCCCCGTTTGGCCAGGAGAGGCCGGGGACCAACACTTCGTCGCCCGGGTCGACCAGAGCCAGCATCACGCTCGCGATGCCCGTGACGGCACCGGGATGGACGCAGACCTGCTCGGGCGAGACCTCCATCCCGTTGTAGCGTTTCATCTTGGCGGCGATGGCCTCGCGCAGCTCGGGGATGCCCGCATTCGGGGTGTACTTGTGGAATCCGCTGCGGGCCGCGTCCACGGCTGCCTCGACGATGTGGGCCGGGGTCGGAAAGTTCGGTTCACCCACCTCGAGGTGGATGCAGTCGGGCACCTGCCAGGCGAGGTCCATGATCACGCGCACACCTTGCGGGGGAAGCGCGGATGGAACGGTTGCGAATGGTTTCATCTCCACGATCTCCTGTTCATCATTTTTCATAGGATTGCCGGGATTTGCGCTCGAAGCAATTCCGTACGATTCGCAGTATAGCAGGTTTGAGCCAAACGGGATACGGTGATCCAACAGGTCCGCGGCGGATGGCGGGCGGCTCTGGGACAGTGCATCCTTGGCGCTGGACCTGCACGCCGTTGTACAACGGGCGGCACCGTGTCTCAAGAAAGTTGATACACAAGGGAGGGAGCCCAGTTGCCAGGGTTCATGGTGTCCTTGGATCTTCGCGGGAAGCTGTGCGTGGTGGTCGGCGGGGGACGGGTGGCTGCGAGGAAAATTGAAAAACTGGTGGCGGCGGGCGCGAAGGTCCGCGTCATCAGCCCGGCTTTGGAGCCCAGGATCCGCGCTCGGGTCGCAAGCGGTGACGTGGTCTGGGTCGCTCGGCGGTACGAGCGTGGCGACCTGGCGGGCGCCCAGCTGGTGATTGCGGCCACCGATCACCCGGACGTCAATCGACAAGTGTCAGCCGAAGCGGAAACGATGGCCTGTTTCGTCAACGTGGCGGATCGGGCGGAGGCTTGCACCTGCATGTTTCCGGCCACCGTCCGGGTGGGGGACGTCACGGTGGCGGTCTCGACCGACGGGCGACACCCGGGGTTCGCGCGGCGCCTGCGGGAGGCGCTGGAACTCGACCTGTCGGACGGCGGACGGCGATTTCTAGCCCTGTTGGAACAAGGGCATCTTCCCATCCGTCGCTCGCCTGCGGCAGGGGGCGTGCAGGTCCCCGATTCCTGGGATTCTCGGGGACGAGAGGACGCCGATGCACCCAGCGGGGAGTCAGAAAACGCGCCGGGGCATTAACTCGGGCCTCACTTCGGATGGCGCATTCGTCGTGCAGCCACGGCCCGGTAGACAGAGCGCGCGGCCGCACGCATCCCGGGGATGCCGTACAGGATGCCCAACCACCGGTAGCCGGACAGTTGGCTCATGACCCACACGACGGCGTCGGCACCTCGACGGACCTCGCCGGTGTCGGACACTACGTGCATCTCCTCGAGCACGGCCCTCGGATCCAATCGGCAGGCACCCACGAAGCCGCTGTCCTGTGCAGGACGGAAGTGGAGTTGTCCGGATTTGTCCCGCGCTCGCAACCAAGCCGCCGCCCGCACGCAGAGCGGGCACTGGGCGTCGTAAAGAACGGTGAATCGCCGCGCTGCCATCACGAACCCCCCATCTCCAGGATGGCACACACTCGAGACGGTGGCAACGGCAGTTGTCAAGGTCGTCGACACGCCGTACAATAGGAGGGATGTGAGGAGGGGGGTGCGCCATGGACGCGAAAAAACCTTTGACAAAGCAGCGGCAATTGGTGTACCACACCGTCCTCCACGGCGATGATCACCCGACCGCGGCGGACATCCTGGAGCGCCTGCACGCTGCGGGACACCGCATCTCGTATGCGACCGTCTACAATTCCTTGCGGTATCTCACGGAGCACGGGTTTCTGCGGGAGCTGAAGGTCGGCGAGACCGTCAGCCGGTACGATGCGAGGGTCGAGCCGCATCACCACATCGTCTGCCGGGTATGCGGCCGCGTGGATGAGGTGTTTGCCCCCATCCCCGACGCGTATCTCCACCAGGTGGTCGAGGACACGCGGTACCGGATCGAGGACGTGGATCTGGTCATCCACGGGCTGTGTCCGGACTGCGCTTCACGGACCAGCAGGGACTCGGCGGAATCCGCCGGGCATTGAATGTCCCCATCCCTTTTTGAACCGGTTGCCGCCGGTTTTTTTCATGCCCTTCATCCTCCGTCCCCATCCCCGTTCTACAGCGCGCGCCAGCCACATACATGTCGGATGGAGCGGTGTTTTTCCTCTTGCGATCCCCGATAGCTGTGCTATATTTGATTTTAGACTTAGTCTAAATTTGATTTGGAGGTGCCTGGATGAGCGAACCGACCAAACTGACCACGGCGTCGGGCGCACCCGTAGCCGACAACCAAAATTCCCAGACCGCGGGCCAACGCGGTCCTGTCCTGATTCAGGACTATCACTTGCTCGAGAAGTTGGCCAACTTCAACCGGGAGCGCATTCCGGAACGCGTGGTGCATGCCAAAGGCGCGGGGGCGCATGGGTACTTTGAGGTGACGCATCCGGTCAGCCAGTGGACGAAGGCGAAGTTCCTGAGCGAAGTCGGCAAGCGCACGCCGGTGTTCATCCGCTTCTCCACGGTGGCAGGGGAAAAGGGATCGGCTGACACCGAGCGCGATCCGCGCGGCAACGCCATCAAGTTTTATACGGAAGAGGGCAACTATGACCTCGTGGGCAACAACACGCCTGTGTTCTTCATCCGCGATCCCCTGAAGTTCCCGGATTTCATCCACTCGCAGAAGCGCCACCCGGCGACAGGCCTGCGGGATCCGAACATGGCCTGGGACTTCTGGTCGCATTCTCCGGAGGCCCTGCACCAGATCACCATCCTGTTCAGCAACCGCGGGACCCCGAAGTCATACCGCCACATGCACCTGTACGGCAGCCACACGTTCATGTGGTACAACGACAAGGGAGAAGCGGTCTGGGTGAAGTACCATTTCAAGACCGACCAGGGGATTCAGAATTTCCGCCGCGAAGAGGCGGTGCGCGTGGCTGGGGAAGACCCGGATTACGCCACCCGCGACCTGTACGAGGCGATTGAACGGGGCGACTACCCGTCATGGACGCTCTATGTCCAGATCATGCCGCTGCAGGACGCGGAGACTTACCGGTTCGATCCGTTCGATGTCACGAAAGTCTGGTCCCACAAGGACTACCCGCTGATCCCGGTGGGCAAGCTGGTGCTCAACCGGAATCCGGAAAACTACTTCGCCGAAGTAGAGCAAGCGGCCTTCTCGCCGGCCAATCTGGTGCCCGGTATCGCGCCCTCGCCGGACAAGATGCTCCAGGGCCGGCTGTTCGCCTACGCGGACGCACACCGTTACCGGCTGGGCGTCAACCATCACCTGTTGCCGATCAATCGCCCGATTGCCCCGGTCAATAACTATCAGCGCGACGGGTTCATGCGGTTCGACGGAAACGGAGGCGGCCAGGTGAACTACGAACCGAACAGCTACAACGGGCCGGTTCAGGTGCCCGATGCGGCGGCTCCGCCGTTGGCCGTGTCCGGATACGCCACCAGCCACCCGTATCGTGAGGACGACCACTACACGCAGCCGGGAGACCTCTACCGCCTGCTCGATCCGCAGGAGAAGGCGGACCTCATCGACAACATCGTCGCCTCGTTGAAACACGCGCGCCAGGACATTCAACTGCGCATGATTGAACACTTCCGCAAGGCGGACGAAGGGTACGGCGCTCGGGTTGCGGAAGCACTGGGACTGGTTTCGGTTCGCTGAGGGAGATCCCTCTGGCGATACAAACAGGCCATGGCTCACCGAAAGCCGGCCCTTTTGGGCCGGCTTTCGGCTTGCGTCCTTGTGTGGATGGGTTCATCCGCGCCTGCCATCGGAAGCACCGGCCGTCTCGGTGTTGGAGGGTGACGGCTGCCCTGTAACGACGTCGTCAGACGGTCGTCTATAGTATGGAACGTGAGAGAGGAGGGCATGGTCCGTGAGAGGATGGATGGCCCGCGCCATCGTGACGGGATCCGTCGCGGCAGGGTTGCTCATGGCGGTCCTCGGGACCACGGCGGTGATCCAAGGACCATCTGACACGCGGGGAGGCGAGACGGCCGCAGCGGGGCCCGGACGAGCCACGCCCGCCAAACCTCAGACGCCGCCTAACGTCCGTCCCCCGGTGACGCCTGGCAGCCCTCTCGACCGGCCGCGCGTCGATCCCGGGATCGCTTCGCCGTACCGCAGCGGATCGAAAGACAACGGAATTGTGTCTCCATGGGAACCGGGGAATGTGGACCGGGGCATCACACCGACGTATCCGCCACCGGGGACTCCTCACGCCCCGTTGCCGCGTTCAAACCCTCCCATCACCCCGCCGGCCACGGGGCCCAACATGCCGAAGGTGCCCGGCTCTGGATGAGTTCCGGGCACCCCGAATCCGCCTGATTGCCTCAAGACAACACCTGCTTCCATACCGCAAGCGTCCGTTCACCGGTGACGGTCAACAGTTGGTCTCCCTGCTGGAACACCACTTCCGGATACGCCTGGATCACCTTTTTTCCGATGTTCGTATCCAAAAGATAAGCGTCGAATTGGATGTGTTTCAGATTCAGTCCCCGAATCTCGTCTTCATCAATCTGCTTCGCCTGCGCCAAGGGGGTGCCCGGTTCGAACCCGGTGGCCACAATCACCGGTTTCACAGGCAGCTCAGACCAGTGCTGATCCCACAGCACCAAGGTACGTTGGCAGTGGGGGCACCAGTAGGCCACAAACACCACAGGCCGCTCCGAGGGGGTTAGGGTGAGCGACGCTCCTTCCGGCGTCAGGGCCGGGATGGAGGCGTAGACGGCGGGATCCGCGGGCTTGGCGTTCAGCACATTGGCCGGAGTGGTCGGCAGGGCGTTCAACCGATTCTCAAACGGCCGGTTGGCGGGAAAGTGGCGGTCAGCCGTTGTCGCATTGGTCGTATTTTGCAAGGAGACCCCGTTGGTTGCGGAGGGCGATCCGGTGTTCTGCGCCACGGAACCGCTCCCACTCGGCTGTGCGCAACCCGCGAGGGCCGTGAAGACCAGCGGGATCGTCATCCAAAACATCAGGCGGCGAATGGATGGCATCGAGCATCTCTCCTGTTCAATGACTGGCCTGGCCGTTCCCACGCGTTTCTGTGGACAGCTTACCACTCGGCCGGCAGGCAGTACAGATCCATCCACAACGATAAAATGGATGTGACAGAAGCCATCATGGGGAAAGCGGGGCAGAGACCATGCGCAGCGTGGATACGGTCCGGGTCGCCGTCGTGCAGGCGGCATCGGTGATGATGGATCAGGAGGCCAGTGTGGAGAAGGCTTGCCGGTTGCTGGAAGAGGCCGGCCGGCAGGGAGCGGAGTTGATCGTTTTCCCGGAGGCATTTTTATCCGGTTATCCGCGGGGCCTGTCGTTTGGGACGGTGGTGGGTCACCGCAGCCCAGAGGGGAGAAAAGACTTCGGCCGATACTGGCGCAGCGCGGTCAGCGTGCCGGGCCCGGCCATCGATCGGCTGTCGGAAGCCATCGTCCGCGTGCAGGCGTACGTGGTGATGGGCATCGTCGAGCGGGCCGATCACGGCGGCCAAGGCACGCTGTATGGCACCATGTTGTACTTCGGCCCGGACGGAACGCTGCTCGGCCGGCACCGGAAGTTGAAGCCCACCGGATCGGAACGGTTGATCTGGGGCGAGGCGGACGGAAGTACGCTCATCGTGATCGACACGCCGTTCGGCCGCGTCGGCGGTCTCATCTGCTGGGAGAACTACATGCCGCTCGCCCGCGCGGCGATGTACGACAAAGGGGTGACGATTTACATCGCGCCGACGGCGGATGCCCGGGACACGTGGCAGGCGACGTTGCAGCACATCGCGTGTGAGGGCCGTTGCTTCGTGCTGGCGTGCAATCAGTACGTCACCAAGGACACGTATCCTCAGGACCTCGCGGGCTATCACGAGCTGGACGCGTGGCCGGATGAGATGTGCCGGGGCGGGAGCGCCATTCTCGGTCCGCTTGGCGACTATATCGCGGGGCCGTTGTACCACCAGGAGGGGATCCTGTATGCCGATCTGGATCTGCGACAGATTGAAGAGGCGCGGTATGACTTTGACGTGACGGGCCATTACGCGCGTCCAGACGTGTTCACCCTGGTGGTTGACGAACGGCCGCTGAAAAACGTGTCCATCCCATGAGCCTGGCTGTCCCCTGGCCTTCCGTGCGGGGGTCCGTTTGGACGTGACCGATGGTCCATTCCGCCTATGAACATCGGCCTATGAAAAGAGGATACAGATTCACCTTTTTCCCCGCAGGGGGCTGGATTTACCCTTGAACTGTACCAGCTGTACGATTATCCAGCACTGGTACAGTCTCTCCCCAGTCGCATCCATTCCCGGTTGACTGCGGGATCGGGGGTGAATCCGTGATGAAACAGATGACAGAGGGCGCAACCCGTCCGTTCCTGGAGATCCGTATGGAATCCATCGGAGGACTGGGTGCCAATTTGGCCGGCAAGATCCTGTCGGAATCGGGTGTGCTTCGGCAGGGATGGAATGGATGGTACGCGGCGTCGTACGGATCGGAGAAGAAAGGAACCCCTGTGAAAGCGTTTGTCCGCTTTGCACCACCGGATGTGGCGATTCGCGGGACCTATCCGGTGGACGAACCGGACGTCGTGGCGGTGTTTCACGAAGCGCTGCTGCGGAACCTGTCGACCCTGTCGGGGTTACGGCCGGGGGGCACGCTGTTGGTGAACACCAAACGAAGTCCGGCCGACATTCGCGAGCAGGTGAGACGGGGAGACGTCAAGATCGCCTGTGTAGACGCGCTGGGGATCTCGGTGCGGGAGGGCACCCGCATCAACACCGCGATGCTCGGCGCCCTGTGCCATGTGGTCCCGCAGTTGGATCCGGAGGCGGTGCGGGAGGGGATCGCGGAGACGTTCTCGGCCCGCTACCAGCACCTGCTGGAGGCGAACCTGCGCACGTTCGAGGCGGGCCGGATGGAGGTGGTGGAAGAACAGGGTTCCGGCGGCCCCGTCCTGAGCCAGCCGGATGCGCCGACCCATGGGTCCGTCCTCGGCTACGCCACCCAGTACATCGGCGGCGCCATTCTCAGCCCGGGCAACTCCGTCGTCAAGGACCTCAGCGTATCGCGCCAGGGATTCATTCCGGCGCTGGACCTCGATTCGTGCATCCATTGCGCCGCGTGCGATCAGGTCTGCCCGGACGCCTGCTTTGTGTGGGAGACGCGTGACAACGGGAAGGGGCGGATGTTCCAGTATCTCGTCGGGATCGACTACCAATACTGCAAGGGATGCCAGAAGTGCGTGGTCGCCTGCCCGACCCATGCCTTGTCCACCATCCCGGAGACGGAGGAATACGTCCAGCGGCACCGCGTGCCACACCGGTTCTGGACGCAGAAGGAGGTCATCGTGCGATGAGCATGAACGTCCTGGAACGGCCGTCCGTTCAGCATCCCTCCGAGCACAAGCCGTTGGAGATGGAGGAGTTGCGGTCGGGGAACGAGATGGCGGCCAAGGCGGCTGCCCAGATCAACTACCACGTGATGGGGTACTTTCCCATCACGCCTTCCACCGAGATCGCCGAATACCTGGATGAGATGCGCGTCCGAGGCGAGCACGACATCGTGATGATCCCGGCGGACGGTGAACACGGTGCCGCGGGCATCTGTTTCGGCGCCTCCACAGGCGGGGGCCGGGTGTTCAACGCCACCTCGGCCCAAGGGTTCCTGTACATGTTGGAGAATCTGCCGGTCCAATCGGGGACTCGGTTTCCCATGGTGCTGAACCTGGTGACGCGGTCGGTCTCCGGTCCCCTGAACATCCACGGCGATCACTCCGACCTGTACTACGGTCTCAACATCGGCTGGCCCATCCTCCTCGCAAGGGACCCGCAGGCGGTGTACGACATGAACCTGATGGCGCTTCGCATTGCGGAACACAGCGAGGTCCGGCTGCCGGTCATCGTGGCGTATGACGGCTTCTTCACGTCCCACGCCAAGCTGCGGGTGAAGTTCTTCCGGGATCGCGAAACGGTTCAGCGGTTCGTCGGTCCGGTGCCGGAGCCGCCGGTCACGACGCTCGATCCGCGCCGTCCGGTCACGGTCGGCCCGTACATGAACGAGCCGGACTTCATCAACAACAAGTATCAGCAGTCCATCGCCATGTATCGGGCGGCCGATGTCTTTGAACAGGTGGCCGCGGAGTACGCCACGCTGTCGGGCCGCCACTACGGGCTGCTCAATCTCTACCGCATGGAAGACGCCGACATCGCCCTGTTCATCCTCAACTCCGCGGCGGAGACGGCCCGCGTGGCGGTGGATGAGTTGCGGGCGAAGGGGATCAAGGCGGGGATCGTATCTCCCAACATGATTCGGCCGTTCCCGCTCCAGGCGGTGCAGGAGGCGCTCTCCAAGACGAAGGTGGTCCTCGTCGCAGAGCGGGCGGATTCGTACGGTGGCCACGGCCCAAATTTGACCCACGAAGTCAAGGCGGCCCTGCAGGAGACGCACGCCCCGGTGCACGTGCTCTCCCGGGTGTTTGGGCTGGGGGGCAGGGAGTTTTACCCGGCCGACGCCATGAACCTGTTCCGCGAGTGCATCACTTGGTTGGAAGGCGGAAGCGTCGCGTCCTTCGACTATTACGGTGTCGAAGCAGGCGATCCAGACGCCGTCGCGTTCGCTCCCGGCTTGCCGCCGCTCACGCGGGAGGAGACGAGCGGGTTCGTGTCCGTGGAGCGGGACGAGCAGACGGGGAGCCTGCGCGTGAAGGTGCCGAACCTGCGCACGCTGACCAAGAAACCGCGGCGCTTGGCGCCGGGTCACGGGGCGTGTCCCGGTTGCGGCATCTTCCCCGGTGTAGAGACGTTCCTCAAGGGGATTGAGGGTGACGTGGTGGTGTTGTACCAGACCGGTTGCGCGATGGTGACCTCCACCGGGTACCCCTACACCTCGCACCGGGTGACGTACCTGCACAACCTGTTCCAAAACGGCGCCGCCACGCTGTCCGGCCTGGTGGAAATGTTCTGGGAGAAAAAGCGGCGGGGTGAGATCCCGAGCGGGGAAGACATCACGTTCATCATGGTGACGGGGGACGGAGGGATGGACATCGGGATGGGTCCGGCCCTCGGTGCCGCCTTGCGCAACCACCGCATGATCATTCTGGAGTATGACAACGAGGGTTACATGAACACGGGCGCGCAACTGTCCTACGCCACGCCTCTGGGGCACAGGACGTCCACGTCGGGGGTGGGCGAGAAGGGGGCAGGGAAGACCTTCCCGCACAAGGACACCCCGCAGATCATGGCGGCGGCCAACATCCCCTACGTCTTCACGGGGTGTGAGGCGTTCCCGCAGGATCTCATCAAAAAGGCCGCGAAGGCGCAGTGGTATGCGAAGAACGAAGGCTTGGTGTACGGCAAGATTCTGATTGCCTGCCCGCTCAACTGGCAGTCGAAGGATGACCAGGGCAACGTGATTGTGGGAGCGGCGGTGAAGAGCTGCTTCTTCCCGCTCTACGAGGTGGAGCACGGCAAGACGGTGATCACGTACGACCCCGAGGCCAAAGGAGAGCGCATCCCGGTATCCGATTGGCTGAAGATGATGGGCAAAACCCGACATATGCTGAAGCCGGAGAACAAGGACCTCTTGGCTCAGTTTGAGGCGGAAGTCGAACACCGCTGGCGGCGCCTGCGCGCCAAGCACGAACATCCGGATCTGTGACACCCTCATCACCCGTTGATCGAACAGACGGCAGCCCCTCGCTGGCAATCCGGCGAGGGGCTGTCGAGCTGGCCATACAAACGGCGGGAGTGAGCGGATGGCAGTCAGACTGGATGGTATGTCCTTCTCGTCGGCGGGCTTATTGGGGAACGACCGTTAGGCCGTTCTCCACCAAGATGTGCGTGCAAAAGGGCCTAGGTGACATCATGAACGTGCCAGGTTAATCCAACCGAAGTCGGCCCGTCACCGTGATCACTGCCGCACCGCCGACGCGGATTTGAGGTGCATCCCCAGGGACGATATTCACGAGAACCATTCCAGGGCGCCCCATCGCGTGTCCCTGCGCCATGCGTAAGGAATGTGTCTGCTCGGCATTCAAGATTCCTTCCAGAACGAGATATCCTGCTAGAGCGCCATTTGCAGCACCTGTCACCGGGTCCTCCGGGATCCCTACGGCAGGCCCGAAGTCGCGGGTGTACATATCGTATGGATCCCCGTCTTCGGCAAATGTGAACAGATGGGTGGTCGCTGCCTGTTGCTTCATATTCATCTCGGCCAATTCGTTGAGGTGTGGTTGCGCAGCATCAATGGCGGTCCGTGACCGAACGGGGACAAGTAAGTGCCAGTTTCCCGTATAGGCCAGTCGAATCGGATAGTTCGCATCGATGTCGGAAACGTGGATCCCAACGATACGAGCGATCTCGTCGGGACTCACCTCAGTGCTCCGAACCCGTGGAGGGACTTGGCGCATGAAGACGGTCTCCGCGTCTCCCTCCTGGTTGAGTACCCATTCTACAGGAATCACCCCCACGTTCGTGTGAAAGGAAATTCCCGATGCGGAGGTCTTCCAACCGTACTCAGTTGCCAGTACCCACGAGGTGCCGATTGTGGCATGACCGCAAAAATCAATTTCTGACGTCGGGGTAAAGTACCGGATCCGATGGCCCCCTGACGGTTGATCGGGAACCAAGAATGCGGTTTCAGAAAGGTTGAGTTCCCGAGCGATGTTTTGCATATCCTCGTGCGTCAGACTCGTCGCATCCGGGACGACTCCCGCTGGATTTCCACCAAATCTTCGGTCGGTAAAGGCGTCCACGTGGTATACAAGAACCTCTCTCATGGGGCATATCTCCTCTCACCGGTAGTCACTGTCAGACTAACAAATCATGAATATTCATGTAAAATCAATTAAGATGATTATGTTCATCATGATTTGTGATTTGAAGTTAAGGGATTCTAGATGGACATCCATGGTGTTACAGCCAACGTATAATGGCCATAAGTTGACGGTGTTTGTTGTCCGGAAACTGACGGATTCGGTGGCCATGGCGGATGAACGGGGCAACTCA
>NZ_FPBV01000030.1 GCF_900116805.1 Paenalicyclobacillus macrosporangiidus
TGTTTTTCAAAAGTCAAGTGGTTTTCGGTGATTTCACGAATATGTCATATAATGTTCACAATCCAAGTTCATACAGCAACTGCATAGCGCCTGAACATTGAGATTCCCGGTCCCGACCGGGATGGACGACAGGTCAGGCACCTCGCCAGCCGGGGTGGAGATGCGCCAGTTGCGTCCGTCCCACTGGCTCTGAATGCCGAGGTGGCGAAGCGCCTGCATCACGTACCAGATGGGCATGTACGCGGTGTTGCTGTAGGTGAAGCCGTACGGTTTGGACATCACGTGATCGTTCAGGTCAATCTCCTTGAGCGACATGGGATGCTTCGGCTTGGCGGACGATGCGGCGGCCGACACCGGTCCTGGAAGGACAGCGAGTGCGGCCAACAGGCTGGCGGCCGAGGTCAGACCGAGCCCGATGCGGCGGTGCTTACGCAACTGAATTCACCCACTCCGTCAGTTGATGGTCACGCGTGCGAATATACCACGGCTGTGCGGAAATTGTCGATATACAGAGATATACAGAAATGAGGGGGTGTGGAAGATACATGCAGACCCGCCCCCGGAGATGGCGCCCGCCGAGGCGGCGGGCGCCGTTTGACGCGCTTGGGGCCGGTCCAACCGTCGGGTCGCTCAGTTCAGCGGTGTGACGTGCAGACCGGGGTGTTTGGCCTTGAGGTTTTCGACGTATTGATTCAGGCTCTCGCGGTCCGGGAAGGTCACCGAGGTAATCTCCTGGATCCCGCGCGACCGGTTCCCGCGCACAAAGTGGCCCACCGAGGTGGAGCTGCCATACACGATGTGCCGCGTCCACGGATCGTCGGAGAAGAAGTATTCCAGTACCTTGTAGGGTTCGTGCGCAACCACGTCATGCATCGCAATCACCCGCCGCGTGTTCGATTCGATGGATTCAGTCCACATCTTATAGGACCACATTCCCTGCCGGAATTCAAGGGAACCTGGGGTTTTGTGTCCGAATGGGCAGGAATGCGGCGATTGGTGTCGAAGGAATCACGGCGTGAAACGGTGACTTGCGAACGGTGGCGTATTCACGGCGAACGTTACATAGCGGGGATTGAGGTGATTCTCTTCTCCATGAGACGCGGGATTTGGTTGGTGTTGGCGGCATTCGGGGCGAGCACCGTCGTGCTGCAGCCCGCCCTGTCGTACGCGGACAAGCTGTCGGACGCGAAGAAGAAAGCGCAAGACTTGCAGCAGCAGGAGAAGAGCACACAGGCCAAGATCTCGCAGTTGAAATCCCAGGAGCAGACCCTGCAGCAACAGATTCAGGACCTGGAGGACAAGATCCAGTCCCTGCAGGTGTCCATCGCCAAAACGCAAGCCGACATCGACAAACGGACGGCGGAAATCAACCAGCTCAAGGAGAAAATTGAGGAGACGCAGAAACAAATTGACGAGCAGTACGGCGTCCTGGCGGATCGGGTGCGCGTGATGTACGAGGCCGGACAGGCGTCGTATCTGGACGTGTTGTTCTCGTCGACCAGCTTTTCCGACCTGCTCGACCGCCTCGAGCTGCTCGAGCGGATCGCCAAGCAGGACAAGGCGGTGCTGGAAGATATCCGGGCGAAGAAGCAGCAGTTGGACGCCGAACAGCAGCAGTTGAACGCTCAACTCGCCCAACTGCAGAGCCAGCGCCAGGTGCTGACGCAGCAAAAGCAGCAGCAGGAACAGGCGCAGCAGTCGCAGCAAAAGCTGTTGGCGCAGGTCCACGCGCAGCGCGTGAGCGAGGAGTCGCAGCTCAACAGCGAGAACGCGGCGCTTAAGAGCCTGCAGAAGTTGATCGCGCAATTGGAGGCCGAACAGGGCGGGTACACCGGACCGGCGGGCGGCTGGACGTGGCCGGTGCCCGGTTACCGCACCATCAGCTCGGGGTATGGTTGGCGGAATTGGTCGGACGGATCGCGCGAGTTTCACAACGGGATCGACATCCCGGCGCCCCTCGGCACACCCATCGTGGCGGCGACCAGCGGCAAGGTGCTGTACGCGGGGCCGGCCAGCGGCTTCGGCGATTGGATTGTGATCCAGTCCTCCGGCGGTCTGTTGGAGATCTACGGCCACATGTACGCGTACCAGATCAAGGTGCAACCCGGCCAGGTGGTCCACACGGGACAGACCATCGCGGCGGTGGGCAGCAACGGGTTTTCCACCGGGCCGCACCTGCACTTCACCATCGCCACCGGCTTCGACAGCTCCGGTTTTCCGGTCTCCGTCGATCCGACGAAGTACGTGGGCCGGTGATCCCCCCTCCCCTGCGGGGGATTTTTCTATCCTTTCTAACGAATTTCATCCATGACCAGGTGAAAACGGCGCGCTCGCCATGTACACTCGGACTTAGAATGGTTCGAGACAGGAGGAATCCGCGTGGCCCACTCGCCCACGACACACCTGGAGTTCGACGGCTGGCGGCCCGAATTGCAGGCCGTCGTCGACAACGTGGAAAAGGTGATCATCGGAAAGCAGGATGTCGTCCGGCTCGTCTTGGTCGCGCTGTTGGCGGGCGGCCACTGCCTGATTGAGGACGTGCCGGGCGTCGGCAAGACGATGCTCGTGCGCGCATTCGCGCGTTCGCTCGGTTGCGAATTCAAGCGGATTCAGTTCACCCCCGACCTGTTGCCCTCGGATGTCACCGGCATCTCCGTCTACAACCAGCAGCGGCAGGCGTTCGAGTTCCGGCCGGGACCGATTTTCGGCCAGATTGTGCTGGCCGACGAGATCAACCGCACTTCGCCGAAGACCCAATCGGCGCTGCTGGAGGCGCTGGAGGAGCGCAGCGTCACGGTGGACGGCCGCACCTATCCGCTCGCGAATCCGTTTTTCGTGTTGGCGACGGAGAACCCGATTGAGTTCGAAGGGACCTTTCCGTTGCCGGAAGCCCAGGTGGACCGGTTTTTGCTCAAATTTTCAATCGGTTACCCTTCGTTTGACGACGAGGTCATGATGTTGGGCCGCCAGCAGACGGGCCATCCCATCGAGCGAATCCAGGCCGTCGCGGGGCCGGAGGATGTCGTCGCGTGGCGCCAGGAGGCGGCCTCCGTCCACGTGGAGGACAGCATCCGCGCCTACATCGTGCGCCTGGTGCACGCGACGCGCGCCCATCGCCAGGTGTATCTCGGCGCGAGCCCGCGCGCCAGCATCGCCCTGTTCAAGGCGGCGCAGGCGTTGGCCTACGTGTGCGGCCGGGCTTACGTAGTTCCGGACGATGTGCGATATCTGGCGCCGTTCGTGCTTCAGCACCGGGTCCTGTTGTCCGCCGACGCCCGCCTGTCGGGCGTGCAGGTGGGGGATCTTCTGCGCGATCTCATCGGCCAGGTCGACATCCCGGCTGTGCACACCGCGGGGCGGGCCGGGCGATGAGGGCCGCCGCGCTGCTCGCCGGCGCCCTGGCGGCCATCGCCGCCTGCTGGGTGTTCGCCAATTTGCAAGGCGGGTTTCTGCCCTGGTTTCTGTTTTACACCGTCGCGGCCCTCGCGGTGTACGAAGGGCTCACGGCGTGGCTTCCGCTGCGGCGGGTCACGGTGGCCCGCCGCCTGTCGGGCCGCCGGTTGTCCAGCGGCCAGCCGCTGACGGTGCAGATCACCGTCCAGCGTGGCGTTCCCTGGCCGCTGGCGTGGTGGCGGGCGGCCGACGAGGTGCCGGCGGCGTGGGGCGGACACGCCACCGGGGCCCAGCAGATCTCCCTGCCGCTGTGGGGGCGGACGTGGACCTTCACCTACCGGGTCGCGCAACTGCCGCGGGGGGTGTACACCCTGCCCGTGGTACGGCTGGAAGCCGGGGATCTGCTCGGCCTGTTCAGCCGGACCCGCGTCTGCTCCTGCCACGACGAGATCATCGTGTATCCGCAGGTGGTGCCCGTCCGCGGTTGGATGGGCCGCCGGCCCGAGGAGCGGGGGCTGCAGCAAGCCACGCTGCGGCGCAGCGAGGAATCCAGCAACGTCATCGGCGTGCGCGACTACGTGCCGGGCGACCGGCTGAGCCGCGTGCACTGGCCTGCGACCGCGCGGAAAGGCGTGCTCCAGGCCAAAGAGTTTGAACTGCACGTGACCGGACAGTTGGTATTCCTGCCCGACCTGTCCCGCCCCTCCTTTCAGCACGCGGACCCGTCGGTGTTTGAATTGGAAATGGTCATCGCGGCGTCCCTGATGAAGCACGCGGCGGATGCCCGCCGCCCGTTTACGGCGCTGTTCCACCGCGCCGGACTGACCACGTTGGGGCCGGGGGCCGACGAGGCGCTGCTGTTCCGCTGTCTGTTCGAACTGGCTTTGGCCAAGCCCGACGGTGGTGTGCATTTTCCGGCCACACTCAGGCGGGTCGCCCAGGAGGTCCCGGCGGGGGCGACGTTGGTGGTGATCTCTCCGGACCTCGGGCGGGAGGCGGCGGTGGCGGCCGATCTCGCCCGGCGCCGCGTGCAGATGGAATGGTTCGTGCCTCTGGCCGGCCCTGCGCTCAGCCACGCGCAGCGGGACGGGCTGGCGGCGCTGGCCGCCGCCCGCGTGGATCTCCATCTCATCCGGACACCGGAACAGCTCAGCGATCTTCGGGCGGGGGGTGTAGAACATGTGGCGCCCGTCTGACGGGGGCTGGCCGCGGGCGGTGCTGTGTCTGTTCGCGGCGGCTTGGATCTGGCTGTTTCTCCTGCCGATGGAGCGCTTCGGCTTGCTGGTGAACGCCCGGGGATTTCTGCCCATCCTTCTCGCCCTGGCCGTCATCCACTGGCTGCCCTGGCGGTGGCTGCGGGCCGGAGCGGCGCTCGTCCTCTCCGTCGTCGCGGTCGCCGTCTTTTTTGCGCCGGGCATGCCGTGGGCCGACCGCCTGGCCTGGGTGTGGGGCCATGAATGGCGCCAGGCGGTGGCGCTGTTGCAGGATCACGCGCTGGCCGATCCGCTCCAGACCCACCTGTTTATCCTCGGCCTATGCGCCATGTACTGGCTGGTCGCCTACGCCATCCGGCGGACGCGGCTGTGGGTGTTCTACAACCTGCTCGGCGTCGGCGTGCTCGGTTTGATTGACGCCAACACCCCGGTTCACCCGGACGGGGTGATGGTGGGGGTCTTGGCGCTGTTCCTGGTATCGCTCGGCGTCGCCCACTTCATGCGGCTGCGCCACCGGGCGTCCGGCGCTGGCCCGGGCCCCGCGCGGTTCTTCGTTCCGCTTACCGCGGTGCTGGCCGTATCCCTGGCGGCGGGGTGGGCGCTGCCCAAGCGGGGGCCCGTATGGGCGAACCCGTTCGCACCGGGCGGCGGCGGGACGGGGGGCAGCGTGCGGGTCATCGGCTACCAGGTGGACAACTCCCATCTCGGGGGTTCTTTCGTGATGGATCACACGCCCGTGCTGTCCGTGGTCACCGATTACCCGGCATACTTGCGCGGACAGGCGTACGACCTGTACACGGGCAAGGGGTGGCTCGCGGAGCAGCATCTGGTCAGCACATATTCCTACGGCCAGCCGTTGACCTCCGGGGCCGTGGACGCGTCCGTCCTGCCGGGGAAGGCGGTCCGGCAGACCGTGACCGTTTTGGCCTCGCACCTCAACGCTGGCGTGCTGTTCGGCGCGTACGTGCCGAATGTCGTCCTGTCGTTCAACGGTCAGAACTCGGGCACCGTGATGGCGGATCCGCGGCAGGGCACGTTCTTCGTCCGTCCGTTGCGCCAAGGGGATGCGTACACCGTGGAGAGTTACGAGCTCCAAGCGCCGGGCGCCAAGCTGGCCGGCATCCCGCTGCCGGCGCCGGATGGCAGGGACGCGAACCTCCCGCCGAGCGTCCTGGCCGACCTGGAGGTGCCCGCCAGCCTCCCGCAACGGGTGCGCGACTTGGCGCGCCAGGTGACGAGCGGAGCGTCCGATGAGTACGACGCCGTGCAGCGCGTGGCCGCCTACCTGCAGGCGAACTACCAGTACGCGACGGACGGCATCCCGGTCCCCGGGCCGAACCAGGACTACGTGGATCAATTTTTGTTCGAGTCGAAAAAAGGGTACTGCAACAACTTCTCCACGGCCATGGCGGTGATGCTGCGGACCATCGGCGTGCCCGCCCGCTGGGTGACCGGGTTCACGGAGGGCTCGGTCGATCCCGCTTACACCGGCCCGGGCCAGCGGTACACGGTGGAAAATGCGGACGCCCACGCCTGGGTGGAGGTGTACTTCCCTGGTGCGGGATGGGTGCCCTTTGATCCGACGCCCAACTTTTCCATGCCGTATCTCCCCTCGCCGACCGACCCGTCGGCGGGATCGACGGATGAAGGCAACACCACGCAGCCGATTCAGCCGCCCAAGCCGCCGCAGGACGCCCCCGACGTGTCCGGCGGCAACGCGCAGGGGCCGGGCGGCGGACCGGGGCCCTGGCTGTGGCGCGGGCTCGCGGCGCTGGTCGCGGTCTCGGCCGCCGGCGTCGTCGTCTTCCGCAGGCGGCTGCGCTCGTGGTGGCATCACCGGGCCTGGCGCGGGGAACCGGCACATGCGATGTGGGCGGGCCTTCAGCGCCTGATGCGGCTGTTGCGCAAGAACGGGGATCTCCCGCAGGGCGCGGCCACGCTTCGGGATCTGAAGCGAGCGGCGCGCCGGTATGACATCCCGGAGACGGAGTACCGGCACCTGGTGCGTACCGCGGAGTCGGCGTTCTACGGCGCCGCGACGGTCCCGCCCGAGGAGGCGGAGCAGGTGCGGCGGACGTGGTCCCGCTGGTTGGAAGCGGCCCTGCGTTGGCCAGGGAAGCGCTGACCGCGGTTCTCCGGGCGCATGCCGCGGCCGTCCAACATGCATTGGCAGGGCTCTCCTGCATGAAGGTCCGGATAGGGACGCATACTGAGATCGCTTTCCGATCCCACCGTGAAGGAGGACCTTGTGATGACGAATCCGAACAAGGTGAAGCAGGACATTCAGCGCGACCTCCAGAACAAATCGGCGGGGGCGCTGACGAACCAGGCGGGTGCTCGGGCGCAGGCGACCAACAGCACGTTGGGTCAGTTCAAGACCAACGCGCAGCAGGTCCGCAACGACATCCAGCAGGACCTGAGCAACCGGGCGGGGACGAGCTTGACCTCGGGGACGAACCCGCAGGAGGTCAAGAACGAGATCAACCGCGACCTGCAGTCCTGACGGGATTGGGTTGGAAGGCTCCGGGCGGGCTTTTGTCTGCCCGGTTTTTTATGTGGGGTGGGGCGCGGCGCTCCGCTTCTGCTGCGCAAGCCGCTTCGCACCGCGCCCCACTCCCTGATCCGTTGCGTGTATGCGTCACCTCCAGTTTCCCGTTGTGCCCCACACCCTCGTCGGCTGCGTGGGCGTTTTACGAAGTGTCTTGCGCGCAGCACAAACCGGAGTCGTTCGGCGTCAGCACGAACGCCTAAGCAGCCTCGTTGATTTTCGAAGCCGCAGGCAGTAGAATGAGGTCGAAAATCAGAGACTCGTATAACGCTGGGAATATGGCTCAGCGGTCTCTACCGGGCGACCGAGAATCGCCCGACTACGAGGTCGGAATCAGGCGGCGGACAGGGCCGGTGCGGGCCCCGTCTTGGCGTGCCCGTCCCTGCACAGGGATGGCCGGGCGCGGGACGGGGGCTGCTGGCCTTGGCCGTGTGGGCCGATGCCTCGTATGTGGCAAGGGTTGGTGGACAACCTAGACGCAACGAGGCGTCGGCCTTTTTGCGTGATTCGGCCGGCCAGACAGGGGGAGTGTGCGCGCATGTCAGACCACGAGGTCGTGGTGGTGCTGGATTTCGGCGGGCAGTACAACCAGTTGATTGCCCGGCGCATCCGCGAGATGAACGTGTACTCGGAGTTGCTGCCCCACACCACGGCGGCCGCGGTGCTGAAGCAGAAACGGTTGAAAGGCATCGTCTTCAGCGGGGGTCCCAAGAGCGTGTTTGCGGAGGGGGCGCCAGACGTCGATCCGGAGGTGTACCGGCTCGGCGTGCCCATCCTCGGGATCTGCTATGGCATGCAGTTGTTGGCCAAGACGTTTGAGGCCCAGGTGGAACGGGGCGTCGTGCGCGAGTACGGGCGGGCTGAACTCCTGGTCGAGCCCGACGCCTGCGCCCTGTTTGCGGGACAGCCGCACCGGCAGACGGTGTGGATGAGCCACAGCGACGCAGTCCGCGCCGTACCGTCCGGCTTTCAGCTGGACGCCGCCACGCAGGCTGGCACCATCGCGGCGATGAGCGATCCCGCGCGCGGGCTATTCGCCGTCCAGTACCACCCGGAGGTCGGCCACACCCAGTACGGGCGCGAGCTGTTGCGAAACTTCCTGTTCACGGTCTGCGGCTGCAAGGGAGATTGGACGCCGGCCGCCTGGATTGACGACACCGTCGCCCAGATCCAGGCCCAGGTCGGAGACCAGCGGGTGCTGTGCGCCCTCTCCGGCGGGGTCGACTCGGCCGTCGCGGCGGCGCTCGTGCACCGTGCCGTGGGTCGGCAGTTGACCGCGGTGTTTGTCGATCACGGTCTGCTCCGCAAAGGCGAGGGGGACGCGGTGATGGCATCCCTCGGCGGGCAGCTCGGGATCGATGTGGTGCGCGTGGACGCGGCCGCGGAGTTTCTCGGCCGGTTGGCCGGCGTGACGGATCCGGAGCGGAAACGCAAGATCATCGGCGAGCAGTTCATCCGCACGTTCGAGCGGGAGTCGGAGCGGCTGGGGCCCTTCCGGTTCCTGGTGCAGGGGACGCTGTACACCGACATCATCGAGAGCGGCACGGCGACGGCGGCGACCATCAAGTCCCACCACAACGTGGGCGGTCTGCCGGAGGACATGCAGTTCGAGGTGATTGAGCCGCTCAAGGAGTTGTTCAAGGACGAGGTGCGCCGGCTCGGAGAGGCGCTCGGCCTGCCGGCTTCGTTGGTCTGGCGGCAGCCGTTTCCGGGACCGGGACTGGCCATCCGCATTCTCGGCGAGGTCACGCCGGAGAGCCTGCACATCGTCCGCGAGGCGGACGCCATCCTGCGGGACGAGGTGGCGAAGGCGGGCCTCGAGCGGGATGTGTGGCAGTACTTCACGGTGCTGACGGGCATCCGGTCGGTCGGCGTGATGGGGGACGAGCGGACGTATGCGCACACCATCGCCATCCGGGCGGTCACCTCGCAGGACGGGATGACGGCGGACTGGGCGCGCCTGCCGCACGATCTGTTGGCGCGGGTATCCAACCGCATCGTCAACGAGGTGCCGGAGGTCAACCGGGTGGTGTACGACATCACGTCGAAGCCGCCGGCGACGATTGAGTGGGAGTGAACGGGGGAGGGGATCCACAGTGGAGACGCTGTTTCAATTGAAAAAATACAACACCACCGTGAGCCGGGAGATCATCGCTGGACTGACGACCTTTTTCACGATGGCCTACATCCTGCTCGTCAATCCCATCATCCTCAGCGGCACGGGCATGGACAAGAACGCGGTCTTCTTCGCCACCTGCGTGGGGGCGGGTGTCGTCACGCTGCTGATGGGCCTGTTCGTCAACTACCCCATCGCGTTGGCGCCCGGGATGGGGTTGAACGCGTACTTCGCCGTGATCGCCGGGAAACACCCGGGCGGCATCGATTGGCGCGTGGCGCTGGGGTGCGTGTTCATCTCGGGCATCATCTTCATCATCCTGACAATCACGCGCATCCGCCAGATGCTCGTCGATGCGGTGCCGGATTCGTTGAAGTACGCCATCACGACGGGCATCGGCCTGTTCATCACCATCATCGGCTTCAAGATCGGCGGTCTCATGTCGATGCAGTTCGTCGGCGGGCAGCCGACGCAGTATGCGCCCGGGGCGTTCATTGACAACAACTCGTGGCTGCCGGACCTCGGATCGCTGCACGACAAGGGCGTCCTGCTGACGCTCATCGGCCTGCTGCTCACAGGGACGCTGATGGCCCTGCGGGTGCCGGCGGGCATGTTGATTGGCATCCTGGTCACCACCCTCATCGGGATCCCGATGGGCGTGACGAACCTCAGCGGGCTGCACAGCGCGTCGTTCATCCCGAACTTCTCCAACCTGGCGGTCGGTGCGCTCGACCTGCGCGGGGTGTTTGACTACGGATTGGTGACGGCCCTCTTCACCTTCACGTTCGTGGAGTTGTTCGACACCTTCGGCACCCTGGTGGGCACCGCGAACAAGGCGGGCCTGCTCGAAGGAGACGAGGGCAAGCGGCGACTGGGACGCGCGATGCTGGTCGACGCTTTCGGCGTCAGCTTCGGGGCGCTGCTCGGCACCAGCACCATCACGGCCTTCGTCGAGAGCGGCTCCGGCATCGCGGCGGGGGGCCGCACGGGCCTGACGGCGTCGACGGTGGGCGTGTTGTTCCTGTTGTCCATCTTCTTCGCGCCGTTGGCTTTGGTGGTGCCGGATCAGGCGACGGCGCCGGCCCTCATCATCGTCGGGGTGCTGATGATGAGCGCGGTGAACCGGATTGACTGGGACAACTTCGGCCTCGCGCTGCCGGCGTTCCTCACCATCATCACGATGCCGCTGACCTACAGCATCTCCAACGGCATTGCGGTCGGATTCACGTCGTTCGTCATCATCAACGCCATCCTGGCCGTGTTCCGCCGCGACCTGTACACGCGCATTCACTGGTTGATGGTCGTCATCGTCATCCTCGCCGTCTGGCGCTACGGTTGGATGCTGTGACGGGGGATTGCCGCCGCCACCTCCCCGGAGGGGCGGCGGTTTTTATTTGGTGGGTGCGCCGCGCTGCGCTCCTGCGCTAACGCGAGCCGCTCCGCGCGGCGCACCCACCTCTGTGGATGCAACCCAAGCGGTGGTTTAGGGGGGCGGTGCCGCGGAACGATGTACGACAGCGCAGCGTCAAGCGGTACCGCCCTCACCGGTGCGCCGCGCTTCCTGGTCGATTGTGCGGACCGATCCGTCGAGGAACGTTTGTGTTTAGTGGCGAACATTCACAGATTGATCACCAAGTAATGTTCGTAATTTACATTGACACGCCGCTGCGGGGACGACTAGACTGGAAGCGGAAGAAGGGAAGGAGGCGCAGCCGGTGCAACCTTGGGTCGGCGTCATCATGGGCAGTCAATCCGACTGGGAGACGATGCGGCACGCGTGCGCCGTGCTGGAAGAGCTGGACATCCCGTATGAGAAGCGGGTGGTGTCGGCGCATCGGACGCCTGATTGGATGTTCGAGTACGCGGAAACCGCGGAGGCGAGGGGTTTGGAGGTCATCATCGCCGGGGCGGGGGGAGCCGCCCACTTGCCCGGGATGGTCGCTGCGAAGACGGTGCTGCCGGTGATCGGCGTGCCGGTGAAGACCTCGGTCCTGCAAGGGCTCGACTCCCTGCTCTCCATCGTGCAGATGCCGGGCGGCGTCCCGGTGGCGACGGTGGCCATCGGCCCGGCGGGGGCGGCCAACGCCGGCCTGCTCGCGGCCGAGATCCTCGGGGTCAAGCACCCGGACCTGCGGGGGCGCCTGCGAGATAAAAGGCGCAGGACGGCCGAGCAGGTCTTGGCCGATTCGGTGCCGGGTGATGGCGATGCGTGACGGGCGCGTCATCCTGCCGGGGCAGACCATCGGCATTCTCGGCGGCGGACAGCTCGGCCGCATGATGGCCATCGCCGCGCGGCAGATGGGGTACGGCGTGACGACGCTGGACCCTTCGCCCCACAGCCCCTGCGGCCAGGTGGCGGACCACCAGGTGGTGGCCGCGCTCGACGATGCGGAGGCGGCCCGGACCCTGGCGCGGCAGAGCGACGTGGTGACCTACGAGTTCGAAAACGTGGACGCGGCGGTCGCCGAGGCGTTGGAGCAGGAGGCGTACCTGCCGCAGGGCAGCCGCCTGCTGTACGTGACGCAGCACCGGCTGCGCGAGAAGAGGGCGGTGCAATCGGCCGGGGTTCCGGTGGCGCCGTTTCGGCCGGTCACCGACCGGGCCGGGCTTCGCCGGGCGGTGGCGGACATCGGCCTGCCGTGCGTGGTGAAGACCACGCGCGGCGGTTACGATGGCAAGGGCCAATGGGTGATCCGAACGCTGGACGATCTCGCCGCCATCCCCGACGCGGTATTCACCCAGGCGGTGGTATCGGCGCCGGCCGGCGCGGGCGGCCCCGCGGCGGGGCCGTGTGCAGAGGCGGAGACGGATGGCGAGTCCGCGGCAGGGGATGATGTCGCGGCGCCGCTGATCGCCGAGGGATTCGTGCCGTTTATCGCCGAGGTGTCGGTGCTCGTCGCACGCCGGGTGGACGGGCGGATGGTGAGCTTCCCGCCGGCGGAGAACATCCACCGGGACGGCATCCTGCACCTGTCCATCGTGCCGGCACGGCTGCCGGATGCGGTGCTTGCGCGGGCGGTGTCGGCGGCCGAGCGGGTGGCCGAGGCCCTGGACGCCGTCGGCGTGCTGGCGGTGGAGATGTTCGTCACCGCCGACGGCGAGGTCCTGGTCAACGAACTGGCGCCGAGGCCGCACAACTCGGGCCACTATACCATCGACGCGTGCGACACCTCGCAGTTCGAGCAGCACGTGCGGGCCATCTGCCACTTGGAGCTGGCCGAGCCGCGCCTGCGCACGCCGGTGGTGATGGTCAACATCCTCGGCCAGCACCTGGACGGGGTGCTGCGGGGGATGCCGCACTGGCCCGGGCACATCAAGGTGCACCTGTACGGCAAACGAGAGGCGCGGGCGGGGCGCAAGATGGGCCACGTGAACGTGCTGGCGGACGACGTGGAGACGGCGCTGGCGGAGATCCGGCGGCTCGGCGTGTGGAGCGGCGCGGCAGTCCCGTGAGCGCCCGGCGCGGCGTGGAGCGGACGGAGCCGGAGACGAACGACAGGAGGGAACACGGTGATTGAACGGTATTCACGGCCGGAGATGGCCGGGTTGTGGACGCTGGAGCAGCGGTTCCGCTGGTGGCTGGAGGTGGAGATCCTCGCCTGCGAGGCGTGGGCGGAGTTGGGGGTGATCCCGCGCGAGGACGCGCGGGCCATCCGCGAGAAGGCACGCTTCGACGTGAACCGGGTGCTGGAGATTGAGCAGGAGACCCGCCACGACGTGGTCGCCTTCACGCGGGCGGTGTCGGAGTCCCTCGGCCCCGAGCGCAAGTGGGTACATTACGGCCTGACGTCCACGGACGTGGTGGACACGGCGCTGTCGGCGCAACTGCAGCAGGCGGTGAAGATCCTGCGCGCGGACATCGAGCAGTTGACGGGGACCCTGGCCGATCTCGCGAGGCGCCACAAGTACACGGTGATGATGGGGCGGACGCACGGGGTGCACGCCGAGCCGACCACATTCGGGCTCAAGGCGGCGCTCTGGTACGCGGAGATGATCCGCCACCTGGAGCGCTTTGACGCCGCGAGCGAGCGCATGCGCTACGGCAAGATCTCGGGCGCGGTGGGGACGTACGCGAATGTCGATCCGTTCGTTGAACAGTACGTCTGCGAACACCTGGGCCTCAAGCCGGCGCCCATCAGCACCCAGACCCTGCAGCGGGATCGCCATGCGGAGTTCATCTTCACGCTGGCGCTCATCGGGACGACGCTCGACAAGATAGCGACCGAGATCCGCGGCCTGCAGAAGTCGGAGGTGCAGGAGCTGGAAGAGCCGTTTTACAAGGGCCAGAAGGGCTCGTCGGCGATGCCGCACAAGCGCAACCCTGTCTCCTGCGAGCAGGTCAGCGGCCTGGCGCGGGTACTGCGCGGGTACGTCATCCCGGCGCTGGAGGACGTGCCGCTGTGGCACGAGCGGGACATCAGCCACTCCTCGGTGGAGCGCGTCATCCTGCCCGACGCGACCATCCTGCTCGACTACCTGCTCCACCGCATGAACCGCATCCTGCGCGACCTGCACGTGTACCCGGAGAACATGCGCCGCAACATGGACCGCACCTACGGGCTGCCGTTCAGCCAGCGGGTGTTGACGACCTTGATTGACAAGGGCCTGTCGCGCGAGGAGGCGTACGACACGGTGCAGCCGTGCGCGATGCGCGCCTGGGAAGAGGGGCGGCCCTTCATCGACATCCTGCGCGAGTCGCCGGTGGTGCGGGAGTGGCTCTCCGACGAAGAACTCCAGGCGTGCTTCGATCCATCCTGGCACCTGAAGCACGTGGACACGATTTTCGAGCGGCTGGGTCTGTGACGCAGGAGGGGTGTGGCGCGGAGATAAGCGGAGATAATCCGAAAATCCCGCTTAAGGTCCGGGGTGGAAGAAGTCCAAGTTGGAGGTAGTCCGAAAAATCCGCTTAACGGTGGGATCGGCGGGGGTTCGGCGGCGGAACGCGGCTGTTAAGCCGAGATGTCGGATGATCTTGCGGTCGTGGAGGCCGCGAATCGCTCGATAACCCCAATTTCCTGATTATCGGTGGCGTTATCGGCCGCCGCTGGACATGAGGATCAAACGCCATGATAGGAGGCCGCCAGAGTGGAACAGGGACCGCTGATCTACGAGGGCAAGGCGAAGAAGGTGTACGGCACGTCGTCCCCCGAGCACGTGATTGTCGAGTACAAGGACGACGCGACGGCGTTCAACGGCCAGAAGCGCGGCGTCATCACCGGCAAAGGCGTGGTCAACAACCGCATGAGCAACCTGTTCTTCCGGCTGCTGGAGGCGCACGGCATCGAGACGCACTTCGTCGAGGAACTGTCGGAGCGGCGGACGCTGGTGCGGAAGGTGGAAATTGTACCGGTTGAGGTCGTGGTGCGCAACCTGGCCGCCGGCAGCATGGCCAAGCGGCTGGGCATCCCGGAGGGGACGCCGCTCGGCCGCCCCATCGTGGAATTCTACTACAAGAACGACGAGCTGGGCGATCCTTTGGTCAGCGAGGAGCACGTGGAGGCGCTCGGGTGGGCGAGCCGCGGCGAGATCGACACCATCCGCAGGACGGCCCTGCGGGTGAACCAGGTGCTCAGTGAGTTTCTGGCGGCGCAGAACGTGCGGTTGGTGGACTTCAAGCTGGAGTTCGGGCGCGCGCCCGGCGGGCGGCTGCTGCTGGCGGACGAAATCTCGCCCGACACCTGCCGCTTCTGGGACCTGGCAACCGGCGAGAAACTCGACAAGGACCGCTTCCGCCGCGACCTGGGCGGGGTCGAGCAGGCGTACGAAGAGATGATGCGGCGCGTGGAAGGAGGCCTCCGCCGATGAAGTTTGAGGTCAAGGTGCGCGTGTGGTTGAAGCCAAGCGTGTTCGATCCGCAGGGCCGCGCGGTCGAGAACGCCCTGCACACGCTGGGCTACGGCGACGTGGATCGGGTCCGCGTCGGCAAGTACATGGAGCTGGCGGTCGAGGCGGCGGACCGTGCGGAGGCGGAGGCCAAGGTGGCCGAGATGTGCGAGCGCGTGCTGTGCAACCCGGTCGTGGAGACGTACGACTTTACGCTCGCCGCGGCGGGGGCGGCGAAGGCGGGTGACGGCCAGTGAAGTGGGCCGTCGTGGTCTTTCCCGGGTCCAACTGCGACCTCGACGCCGTCCAGGCCGTGCGCGAAGTCACGGGCGACCCAGTCGACCTGTGCTGGCACCAGGAATCCGACCTGTCCGCCTACGACGCCATCATCCTGCCGGGCGGCTTCTCGTACGGCGACTACCTGCGCAGCGGCGCCATCGCCCGCTTCTCGCCGGTGATGGCGGCGGTCCGCGAGGCGGCTGCCGCCGGGAAGCTGGTGCTCGGCATCTGCAACGGCTTCCAGGTGTTGACGGAGAGCCGCCTGCTGCCGGGGGCGTTGTTGCGCAACGACCACCTGCGGTTCCGCTGCGAGGTGGTGGCGTTGCAGGTGTGGAACGACAGGTCTCCGTTCACCGCCGGGTACCGGGCGGGGGACGTGATCCACGTGCCCATCGCCCATGGCGAAGGCCGTTACTGGGCCGAGCCCGCGGACCTGGACGCGCTGGAGCGGGCGGGGCGAATCGCCTTCCGGTACGTGGAGAATCCGAATGGGTCGGAGCGGGACATCGCCGGGGTGCTGAACGCGGCGGGCAACGTCCTCGGCCTGATGCCTCACCCGGAGCGCGCGGTGGCCGACTGGATGGCCTCCCAGGACGGGGCTGTCATGCTCCGCTCCATGCACCTGGCCGTGGCGGGCACGCCATCCTCGGTACAGGTCAGCGCCGGCGGCGTCGAGGCCGCACACCGGTCGCACGCCTCACAGGTTGGGCATTCCGCTCAGACCGTAGCCGAACAACCCGGTGCCCATCACCTGGTCGTCGATGGAGTGGGCGTGTCGCGAAGCGGCTCGCGTCAGCGCAGGAGCGAAGCGGCACGCCCACTCCACCCGTCCATCGCGGAAGGGCTGCGGCGGATGGCGCAGGAGCCGTCTCCGGAGCGCATCCGGGCGGAGCGGCTCTACCGCCAGCTCGGCCTGACGGATGAGGAGTACCATCGCGCCGTCGAGCGCCTCGGCCGCCTGCCGAACTACGTGGAGACGGGCCTGTTCGGCGTGCTGTGGTCGGAGCACTGCAGTTACAAGAGTTCGCGCGCCTACCTCAAGACCTTCCCGACGGACGGGCCGCAGGTCCTGCAGGGGCCGGGGGAGAACGCTGGGGTGGTCGATATCGGGGACGGCATCGGGATCGCCTTCAAGATGGAGAGCCACAACCACCCGTCGGCCGTCGAACCGTACCAGGGCGCGGCGACGGGCGTGGGCGGCATCCTGCGCGACGTGTTCACCATGGGCGCCCGGCCCATCGCATTCCTCGACAGCCTGCGCTTCGGCAGCCTCGACGACGCGCGCACCCGCTACCTGTTCGAGCACGTGGTGGCGGGCATCGGGGGTTACGGCAACTGCGTCGGCATCCCGACGGTGGGCGGCGAGGCCGTGTTCGATCCGGTCTACCAGCACAACCCGCTGGTCAACGCGATGTGCGTCGGCGTGCTGCCGGCGGACCGCATCGTCAAAGGCGTCGCCTCCGGCGTCGGCAACCCGGTGTTCGTCATCGGCGCCCGCACCGGGCGCGACGGCATCCACGGGGCCACCTTCGCCAGCGCCGAGGACCCGCAGGAGAAGGAACGTTCGGCGGTGCAGGTGGGCGACCCGTTCCTCGGCAAGCTCCTGATGGAAGCCACCCTGGAACTGCTGGCCACCGGACATGTGGTCGGCGTGCAGGACATGGGCGCCGCGGGGCTGACGTCGTCCTCGGCCGAGATGGCCAGCCGGGCGGGGGGGGGCATCGAACTGTACCTCGACCGGGTGCCGGTGCGCGAGGAGGGCATGACCCCCTACGAGATGATGCTCTCCGAGTCCCAGGAGCGGATGCTGGTCGTGATGGAGCGAGGCTACGAGCACCTGGCGTTCGGCATCATGGCCAAGTGGGGGTTGGAGATCGGCGAGATCGGCCGCGTGACGGACGACGGCATGCTGCGGCTGTACTTCGGCGGTCAGGTGGTGGCAGAGGTGCCGGTGACGGCGCTGGTGGACGAGGCCCCGGTGTACCACAGGCCGGCGCAGGCGCCTCCGACGCCGCCGGGAGCGGGCGTGCCAATGCCCGCGCCGGAGGCGGATCTGGGGCAGGCGCTGCTGCGGCTGCTCGGCCATCCGAGCATCGCCGACAAACGATGGATCCACGCGCAGTACGACACCACCGTCCGCACCGCGACCCAGGTCGGGCCTGGCGGGGACGCCGCGGTGGTGCGCGTCCCGGGGACCGCGCGGGCGGTCGCTCTGGTGGCGGATGGCAACGGACGCTACGTGTACCTCAACCCGCGCCGCGGCGGGGCCATCGCCGTCGCCGAGGCGGCGCGCAACATCGCCTGCGTCGGCGGCAAGCCCCTGGCCATCACCAACTGCCTGAACTTCGGCAACCCGGAGAAGCCGGAGGTGATGTTCCAGTTCGCGGAGGCGATTACCGGCATGGGCGAGGCCTGCCGGACGCTGGACACGCCGGTGGTCAGCGGCAACGTCAGCTTCTACAACGAGAGCCGCGGCGTCGACATCTATCCCACACCGGTGGTCGGGATGGTCGGCGTCATCGACGACCCGAAGCGCGTGGTACCGAACCACTTCCAGACGGCTGGGTCGGCCGTCGTGCTGCTCGGCCGGCCGGACACCTCGCTCGACGGCTCCTTGTACTGGCAGCTCGCCGCGGGCTGCGCGGCGGGGGACGCGCCCGCGCTGGATCTCGCCGCCGAACGCCGCCTCGTCGACCTGCTGCAGGCGTTGGCCCGGGACGGGCTGGTGCGCGCGGCGCACGACGTCAGCGAGGGCGGTGTGGCGGTGGCACTGGCGGAGATGGCCATCGCGGGCAGTGTCGGGGTGTCGGTGGAAGCGGACGCCGCCGGCGCGGGTGCCCAAGCCACGGATGATCCGCTCGTGCGTGCGGGCTGGCTGTTCTCGGAAGCCCAGGGGCGCGCCCTGGTGGAGGTGGCCCCCGCGGACGTGGAGCCGGTGCTGGCCCTGGCGGAGGCCTTCGGCGTGCCGGCGGTGCAGATCGGCGCCACGGGCGGGGCACGCATCCGGGTGGCGGGCGGCGGCGAGGTGTGGCTCGACGTGCCGCTCGCGGTGGCGTCCGATACCTACCGCGGCGCGCTGCCGCGCGCCATGGACGGACAAGGGGGTGTGCGGGATGCCGTTTCGTGAGGACGACGACCGCCCGGGCGGCCCCGGCGCCGCGAGGGCCCTGGGCGGGGCACTGGCCGGCGAGGATGTGGAAGGCGACGACCGCCCGCGCGAGGAGTGCGGCGTCTTCGGCGTGTTCGGCCACCCGCGCGCTGCCCAGGTGACGTACTACGGCTTGCTGGCGCTGCAGCACCGCGGCCAGGAGGCGGCCGGCATCACCGCTACCGACGGGGAACGAATGTACAGCCACAAAGGCCTGGGGCTGCTCAGCGACGTGTTCCGCGACGGCCAGCTCGACACCCTGCAGGGTTCGGCCGCCATCGGGCATGTGCGGTATTCGACGGCGGGATCGAACACGGTCCAGAACGCCCAGCCCATCACGGTGCTGACCCACCGCGGCAACCTGGCGATGGCCCACAACGGCAACCTGGTCAATGCGGGCGACCTGCGCCGCTGGTTGGAGAAGCAGGGGAGCCTGTTCCAGTCCACCTCAGACACGGAGGTGGTGCTGCACCTCGTCGCTCGCGCCGGGCGCGACACGGTGGTGGAGAACATCCAGAACGCGTTGTCGTTCATCAAGGGCGGTTACGCGCTGGTGTTCCTCACCGAGCACCAGTTGGTCGCCGTACGCGATCCGCTCGGCCTGCGGCCTCTCTGCCTGGGCCGCCTGGGGGACGGGTATGTGGTGGCGTCGGAGTCGTGCGCCTTCGAGACCATCGGGGCGGAATTCCTCCGCGATGTGGAGCCGGGCGAGCTCATCGCCGTCGGACCCGACGGCCTGCAGACCTTCCCGCCGACGCATCCGACCCGGCGCGCCATGTGCACCTTCGAACACATCTACTTCGCGCGGCCGGACAGCGATATCGACGGCTGGAACGTGCACGCGGTGCGCAAGCAGCTCGGCCGCATCCTGGCCCAGCACCACCCCGCCGAGGGGGACATCGTCATCGGCGTGCCCGACTCGAGCATCTCGGCGGCCTCCGGGTTTGCGGAGGAGAGCGGCATCCCGTTCGAGATGGGCCTGGTCAAGAACAAGTACATCGCCCGCACCTTCATCCAGCCGGCGCAGGAGCTGCGCGACATCGGGGTGCGGTTGAAGCTGAACGCGGTGCGGTCGGTGGTGGACGGCAAGCGGGTGGTGTTGATTGACGACTCGATTGTGCGCGGGACCACCAGCCGCCGCATTGTGCAACTGCTGCGGGAGGCGGGCGCGCGGGAGGTGCACGTGCGCATCTCCAGTCCGCCCTACCGGTACACCTGCCACTACGGCATTGACACCTCGTCGAAGGGGCAGTTGATTGCGGCCCGGATGTCGGTTGAGGAGATCTGCCGGGAAATCGACGCGGACTCCTTGGAGTACCTGACGCAGACCGAGCTGATGCAGGCGTTCGGCTTCCGGGAAGGGGAGCGGGTGCCGTTCTGCAACGCCTGCTTCAGCGGGCAGTACCCGACCGAGGTGTACGAGGAAGACAAGCGGGCGCACGAGCGTGCGGGGGCGCGATAGGAGGAGCAGCCGATGACGCAGGCGAAGGAAGATTTGAACCGCCACGACTTGTACCGCAGCGCGGGGGTGGACATCGACGCGGGCAACGAGGCGGCCGCCCGCTACGCGCGGGTCGCCCGGCGCGCCTGGCGGCCGGAGGTGTTGGGAGGCATCGGCGGCTTCGGCGGGGGCTTCGCCCTCGACGTGGCGCGCTACCCGCAGCCGGTGCTGGTGTCGGGCGCGGACGGGGTCGGCACGAAGCTGAAGATCGCCTTTGCCACCGGGCGGCATGACACCATCGGGATCGACTGCGTGGCGATGTGCGTGAACGACATCCTCACGGCCGGGGCGGAGCCCCTGTTTTTCCTCGACTACCTCGCGGTGGGCCGGCTCGACGTGGACGTGGCGGAGCAGGTGGTCGCCGGTGTGGCGGAGGGCTGCGCGCGCGCCGGATGTGCGCTGGTCGGCGGGGAGACGGCGGAGATGCCGGACATGTACCCGCCGGGCGAGTACGATCTCGCCGGCACCGCGGTCGGCGTGGTCAACCGCGACCGCATGGTGGACGGATTGGCGGTGCGTCCCGGCGATGTGCTGCTGGGCCTCGCCAGCGACGGGGTGCACTCGAACGGGTATTCGCTGGTGCGCAAGCTCATCGCCGAGGCGGGCCTCGGCTGGGATGACGCGGTGCCGGGCTGGCGGGGGACGGTGGCGGACGAACTGCTGCGGCCGACGCGCATCTACGTGCGGCCGGTGCTGGGACTGTTGGCCGCGGGCCTGCCCATCAAGGCGATGGCGCACATCACGGGCGGCGGCCTGGTGGACAACGTGCCGCGCTGCCTGCCCGAGGGCGTCTCGGCGCGCGTCCAGGCGGGGTCGTGGCCCGTGCCGGCGGTGTTTCGCTGGCTCCAATCGGCCGCGGGAATCGGGTTTGCCGAGGCGGCCCGGGTGTGGAACATGGGGATTGGGTTTGTGCTGGTGGTGGATCCGGACGTCGCCGGCGAAGCGGAGAGCCGCCTGGCCGACGCAGGCGAGCAGGTGTTTCGCATCGGCGAGGTGGCGCCTGGGCCACGCGCGGTCGTCTGGGAGGGGCTGGCATGATGAGGATAGACGCGTGGACGGCCGGGGGCGTGTCCAGCCCCGTGCGCAGCCCGGATGCCGCGGGTGCCTCGGCCGGTCCGGATGAGCGGTGTCCGATTGCGGTGTTCGCATCGGGGACGGGCAGCAACCTGGAGGCCATGCTGCGCCAGCAGCACCACAACCCGCTGTGGCCGGCGCGGGTGGTGCTGGTGGTGTCGGACAAACCGGGCTGCCGCGCCTGCGACGTGGCGCGCCGGGCCGGGGTGCCAGTGTTCGCCGAGCGCGTGTCGGCGTACCCGGACAAGGCGGCCTTCGAAGCGGCGGTGCTGGCGCAACTGCGGGCGCACGGGGTCGCCGGCATCGCGCTGGCCGGGTACATGCGGATCGTCGGGCCGACCTTGCTCTCGGCGTATCCCCGGCGGATCGTCAACCTGCACCCCTCGCTGTTGCCGGCGTTCCTGGGCCGGCAGGCGGTGCGCGACGCCCTCGCGGCGGGCGTGCGAGAGACGGGAGTGACGGTGCACTATGTGGACGAGGGCATCGACACGGGGCCCATCATCGCCCAGTGGCGGGTGCCGGTGGACGAAGGCATGACGGAGGAAGCGCTGCTGGCGCGGGTGCACCAGGTGGAGCACGCGCTGTACCCGGCGGTGGTGGGCGAGTTGGCGCGGATGTGGTCAGCGGAGGACAGGGCCCGCGGCAGCGGGGCAGGCAGCAGATAGAAAGGGGATATTGACCTTGGCCAAGTGGGCGTTGGTGAGCGTATTCGACAAGCGCGGGGTGGTGGCGTTCTGCCGGCAACTGGTGGCGGCTGGCTACGGCATCCTGTCCACCGGCGGGACCGCGAGGCATTTGCGGGAGAACGGGATCGACTGCACGCTGGTGGAGGACTACACCGGCTTCCCGGAGATGATGGACGGGCGCGTCAAGACCCTGCACCCGAAGGTGCACGGGGGGCTGCTCGCACGGCGGGACGACCCAGACCACCGGGCGGCGATGGCGGCGTACGGCATTGATGAGATCGACGTGGTGGTGGTGAACCTGTACCCGTTCGAGCAGACCATCGCGCGGCCGGAGACGTCGTTCGCCGAGGCGGTGGAGATGGTGGACATCGGCGGACCGTCGATGCTGCGCGCGGCGGCGAAAAACCACGCGTTCGTCCTGCCCGTGGTGGACCCGGACGATTACGGCTGGATCGGCTCCCGCTTGGCGGCGGGTGAGGCCATCACGGAGGCGGAGCGCCGGCGCCTGGCGGCCAAGGTGTTTGCGGCGACATCCGCGTACGACGGGGCCATCGCGGGCTATCTGGCGGCGCAGGCGGACGGTGCGGGGGCGAGCGCCCGCGCGTCTGTCGGCGGCGAGGGAGGAACCGCCGGCGTGACTGGCGGCCCGGCGGACGATGGGGCGTTCGCAACCGGGGCCTGGCCGGAGGTGTACCGGATCGAGTACGTGCACAAGATGAGCCTGCGCTATGGCGAGAACCCGCACCAGGGGGCGCACTTCTACGTTGAGCGCGATCCGCTGCCGAGTACCATCGCGGCGGCTGAGCAACTGCAGGGCAAGGAGCTGTCGTACAACAACATCCAGGACGCGGACGCGGCGCTGCAGATCCTGCGCGATCTGGACGATCTCGGCCCGGCCGCCGTCGCGGTCAAGCACACCAACCCGTGCGGCGTGGGGCTGGGCGGCACGGTCGAGGAGGCGTTCGCCCGCGCGTACGAATCGGACCCGGTCTCCATCTTCGGCGGCATCCTGGCGTTCAACCGGCCGGTGACGGGGCCGCTCGCGCAGCGGCTGACGGAGATGTTTCTGGAGATTGTGATTGCCCCGTCCTTCACCGAGGACGCCCTGGCGGCATTCAGGCGGAAGAAGAACGTGCGGCTGCTGACGGTCGATTTCCGCGCACCCCTGTGGCGGCCGGGCGACAAGTGGTTCCGGCGCGTGTCCGGCGGGCTGCTCGTGCAGGATGCGAACCTGCCGCCGGAGGCGGAGTGGCGCGTGGTGACGCGGCGTGAGCCGACGGCCGAGGAGCGGCGGGCGCTGGAGTTCGCGTGGCGGATTGTGCGGCACGTGAAGTCGAATGCCATCGTGATCGCCAATGCGCAAGGCACCCTCGGCGTCGGCGCGGGGCAGATGAACCGCGTCGGGGCGGCGCGGATTGCCATCGAGCAGGCGGGGGCGCGCGTGGCGGGCAGCGTGCTGGCGTCAGACGCCTTTTTCCCGATGCGCGACACGGTGGACACGGCGGCAGCGGCTGGGGTGAGGGCTATCATCCAACCGGGGGGATCGATCCGCGATCAAGAGAGCATCGACGCGGCGGACGAGCACGGCATCGCGATGGTGTTCACTGGGCAACGCCATTTCCTGCACTGAGGAGGTTGCGCCATGGGTGTGGAGATCCAGATGCGGCCGCGCGTGCTGGTGGCCGGCAACGGCGCGCGCGAGCACGCGTTGCTGTGGAAGTTGGCGCAGAGCCCGTACCGGCCGGTGCTGTTCGCGGCGCCGGGCAACGCCGGGACGGAGGGCTGGTGCACGCGCCTGCCGCTGCGCGTGGACGATCCCGCGGCCATCGTGACGGCCGCGCGCGAACACGGCGTGGACCTGGTCATCGTGGGCCCGGAGGCGGCGCTCTCGGCGGGGTTGGCGGACGCCTGCATGGAGGCGGGCGTGCGCGTGTTCGGCCCGGTGCGGGCGGCGGCGCGGCTGGAGACGTCGAAGGCGTTCGCGAAGCAGTTGATGCAGGAGGAAGGGGTGCCGACGGCCCGCTTCGCGGTGTTTGACGATCCGGACGCCGCACGCGACCACATCCGTCGGCACGGGGCGCCCATCGTCGTGAAGGCGGACGGCCTCGCGGCCGGAAAGGGCGTGGTCGTGGCGCAGACGGTGGAGGAGGCGCTGGCCGCCGTGGACGGGATGATGACGGGCGGCCGGTTCGGCGCGGCCGGCCGCCGCGTGGTGCTGGAGGAGTGGATGGCGGGCCGCGAGGTCTCCATGATGTTTTTCGTGGACGGCAGCGCCGTCGTCCCGATGCGGCCGGCCCGCGACTACAAGCGGGTGTTCGACGGGGACGAGGGGCCCAATACGGGCGGCATGGGAGCGCTCGCACCGGTGCCCGGCTTTGTGGAGGCCGGGATGGTGGAGCGGGTGGAGCGCGAGATCGTCCGTCCAGTGCTGGGCGCCTTGGCGCGGCGCGGGTTGACGTACCGCGGCGTGCTGTACGTCGGCTTGATGATGACCAACGAAGGCCCGAAAGTGGTCGAGTTCAATGTCCGCTTGGGCGATCCGGAGACGCAGGTGGTGTTACCGCTGCTGCAGACGGATCTGCTGGAGATCGCGTGGGCCGTGTCGGAAGACCGGCTGGCGGACGTGGAAGTGCGGTGGTCCTCGGGCGCCGCGGTGTGCGTGGTGCTGGCGGCGGAAGGGTACCCGGAGGCGCCGCGCACAGGCGATCCCATCTCCGTGCTGCGGGTGGAGGACGGGCTGCTGTTCCACGCAGGCACCCGCCGGGTGGACGGACAGGTGGTGACGTCAGGCGGCCGCGTATTGTCGGCGGTTGGCTTGGGGCAGGATCTCGACAGGGCGAGATCGAATGCATACCGGGTGGCGGACGCCGTCAGTTTCCGGGGCAAGCACTGCCGGCGGGACATCGCCTTGTTGAACCTCTGAGGCCGGGCTCGGCGGAGGGCCCGGCCCCAGCCTTCGATTAGGGAGGCTCGGGATAGGAGGCTCGATGGATAGGAGGCTCGATGGATAGGAGGCTCGGTCCAGCGAATGAGACAGGTGGGGTCTCGGCGCGCATCGCTCTGGTATGCGGGATTGGTCTTGCTCGGCGGCAGCAGCTATGGCCTGGTGTCGCCGCTCATCAAACTCTCCATCGATCACGGTTTCGACGTCGAGGACGTCACGGACGGCCAGTATCTGGCGGCGGTGGTGGTCCTGTGGGCGATCCGCCTCCTCCTGTGGGCGTTCGCTCGGCTGCGGGGCGGCGAGCGTGGTGAAAGCGGGGCACGCGGGGAGCGGGAGCACGGGGAACGGGAACGCGGGGATGTGGCGCCACCCGGGGGGCGTGCGGCTGCGACGCGCGCGGGATGGCGGGATCGCCGGCAGTTGCTGTTGATGACGGCCATCGGTGCATGCGGTGCCGTCACGAGCTTTGCCTACTACAAGTCCCTGTCGGTGCTTCCGGCATCCCTCGGGATCGTGCTGCTGTTTCAGTTTTCCTGGATGGTGATGGGCATTGACATCCTGGTGACGCGGCGGGTGCCGGCTGTGGAGAAGTGGTTGGGGGCCCTGTGCATTGCCGTCGGGACGGTGCTGGCGGTGGGGATGATCGGCCAGCCGGTGGGATCGTTCCCGGCGTGGGCCGTGGCGCTTGGCCTGTTGTCCGCCTTGTCGTATGCGCTGACGCTGTATCTTTCGGGTTTCCTGAGCGAAGAAACATCCCCCTTGACCCGTTCGGCGATCACGGTGACAGCGTCCACCTTGGTCATCTTCCTGTTGATCCCGCCGCGTCTCCTGGTCGACGGTGCGCTCTGGCACGGCCTGTGGTTCTGGGCAGTGCTGGTCTCCCTGTTCGGCCAGACGCTGCCCATGCTGCTGATGTTGAAAGCCATCCCGCATACGGGCGGCAGGATGGCGGGGGTGCTCGGGTCGATTGAGCTGCCGGTGGCCGTGTTCGCGTCGTGGCTGGTCCTCGGTGAACAGGTGGCGTGGCTGCGTTGGGGCGGTGTGTTGCTGATCCTCGCGGGCATCGTGGTCAGCGAGGTGCAGATTGGTCGGCCGGCAAACAAGAAATTCCAGCTATGAAGGCATTGATCTCATTCGTGAGCCGTGGTATATTACTCGACGTCGCTGCTGCGACGGCATCGCCGCATCGGCCACAGCGCCGGTTTGGCGCTCGGGTGCCGGGTGGCTTAGATGCCAGGCGGTTCGGATGCCTGCTGCGGAACCATCCAGTGAGGAGCATTCCAGAGCGAGCCTTCCAGTGAGGGCTGCCAAGTGAAGGTCCTCCAAAGACTCCCGCTTCCCTTCGGGGTTGCGGTGTGGTAAGATGGATGGCGCCGCATGGCGGCAGAGAAAGCGACTGGTTCCTTGAAAACTGAACACGCCCTGAGAGCGAACGTACGAAGTGATTCGCGAGAGTCACAGGATAGGTTTGAGAGTTTGATCCTGGCTCAGGACGAACGCTGGCGGCGTGCCTAATACATGCAAGTCGAGCGGGTTCTAGGAGGCTTGCCTTCTGGAATCAGCGGCGGACGGGTGAGTAACACGTGGGCAATCTGCCTGTCAGACCGGAATAACGCCTGGAAACGGGTGCTAATGCCGGATAGAGCA
>NZ_FPBV01000031.1 GCF_900116805.1 Paenalicyclobacillus macrosporangiidus
CGCGAGAAGCTGCAGGAGCGGCTGGCGAAGCTGGCGGGCGGCGTGGCGGTCATCAAGGTCGGCGCTGCGACGGAGACGGAGCTGAAGGAGAAGAAACTGCGCATCGAGGACGCGCTGAACGCGACCCGTGCGGCGGTCGAGGAGGGCCTGGTGCCGGGCGGCGGCACGGCGCTGGTCAACATCATCCCGGCGCTGGACAAGGTGCAGGCGACGGGCGACGAGCTGACGGGCGTCAACCTGGTCCGCAAGGCGCTCGAGGCGCCGGTGCGGCAGATCGCCGAGAACGCGGGCGTCGAGGGCTCGGTCATTGTGGAGCGCCTGAAGAAGGAGCCGGTGGGCCAGGGCTTCAACGCGGCGACCGGCGAGTGGGTGGACATGATCAAGGCCGGCATCGTGGACCCGGCGAAGGTGACCCGCTCGGCGCTGCAGAACGCGGCCAGCGTGGCGGCGATGTTCTTGACCACGGAGGCGGTCGTCGCCGACAAGCCGGAGAAGGAAAAGGCACCTGCCGGCGGCGGCATGGGCGGCATGGACATGATGTAAACCTTTTGCGGAAAAAACCCCGCTGCGGCGGGGCTTTTTCGTGTTCATGTGGTGTGTCTGCAAATCTATTGCTAATCTTCGTGTTTCGAAATATCTTTGAGGCGCTTGAAGACGGCCTCGGACAGCAGCTCCACCGGACGGGGTTCGTAGCGCGCGCGTTACGTGGATGCATGTGTCCGTGGTGATGGCATACATCACGCGTTTACGGAAAGTGGTGCCCGTCCAACCGTGGACCGTCATAAACGTCGATGCCATGGCGTACATCGCGAAACGGTTCGCCAGCGAATGCCTCGTGTTCACCAGGGTTGCGTGGCGCCACTCACAGGAGGGCCCAGGATAACGGATTCCTGAATGGGTGCCACTGCTTTGACATAATCCTCTTCATTCACACCATACGCTCGATTCATGATTTCCTTCGGTATGGAACGCAGGAAATCGGAACCGTACACGATATCTGGCGTCGGACGGTCAAAGATGGCGAGCAGGTGAACATCATCGCTCTTCGCCACAATCCAGTGGAACCAGCCTCTTGGAAATACCGATACCTGACCGGGGCCTAGTTTGTAAGTCATCCGTTCCTGAGTAAACGGGTTAAAAACAGACGTCTTTACCTTACCGGTGATGACAACGAGCGTCTCTGTCACGTTCGTATGCCAGTGGGGTTGGATGATAATGCCCTTGCTCATATGGACATTGAAGAAGCCTGTTTTTACAGCCGGTAATTGCTCTGCAAACACTTGAGTAATGTAATTACGTGAGTCTCGTTTATAGCTGAGCGTTACATTGGAATCGGCTTTCAGGACTAAATCTGGAGACTGCAATACAAAATCCTGCAACACAGCTCCCTCCCTTTGTGGGATACACTATGCCCAAAAGGAAAGGGTTGCTACTGTTCAAGCCAAGCTGAGCCGATATCACTGGCGAAATGAATGAAGACGTCCGGTGGCGCAACCAGTGTCAGGATCAATCAGCACGAACGGGGGCGAGTGGGAAAAACCCTCGGGACCGGGTGGATGGTCGGAATGACCGTTATGAATTCGACATCGCATCGGCGATCGCGGCCAGTTCCTGCGGCGTGAATTGGGAAAGCACTTGATGTTCAATCTGGAGTTTTTGCTGTTCGGTCAGGCTGTCACGGTGGAGGTAGTCTTGCACCAACTGGATGGTTTCTGTGGGTGACAGCTTACTCACGGCATAGGCCACAGCCTGTTGCTCACTGTCGAAGTGCAGGCCACCTGTATTGGAGCTTTTCAATTTCGCTAACTCTGCTTGTACCTGCGGATCTTGGAGGATTTTCTGCAACTCCGCCTGACCGCTCGGGGTATTCAGTTCTGCGACGATCTTGTTGCTTGCCTGCTGAGTGATTTGTCTCTTCGCGTACCAGCCACCTGCACATGCGACCAGTACGATGATCGCAAGAAACGCGATGATGCGCCGCACTGATAACGCCCCTTCCGTGAGGTCTATCGCTTCTTTCATTATACCCGACGGGGAAGTGCGTTCGTCTGTTGGTACGCTTGTTTTGGCCCAGGTGCAATTGCAACTCTCGAAGGGCCATTGAGGAGCCGGTGCAGTGAGGTATGTAAGGCGCCCCGAAGGGCGCCAGTGCGCTTACAGGGATCGCTGCTGCGACCTGTCTTGACACTACATCAAAAACACTGCCAAAGCCATGGTGGATTGGTGGGCCGCTTGGAAACCCGTGGAGCGGCGGCACGTACAAACGCTGCGTGGTTCGAGCGACGGACAAGGTCAACGTAGACGGAACGTAGACGGAATAAAACGGAGCGTGGTAGAATAACACTGAAAATGGCAGGAGGGGTCAACCCCTCCTGCGTTGGTGGCGTTGGCCCCCTCGTCTATGGCGTGGACGGGGGCCATCGTGTTTTACGCGCCGGATCTCGCGCAATACGGCGGCGAGCCCGAACAACGCAAAACCGATGTCATGCCAGACGCTCAACCCATCACCCCCTTTCGACAAAGGGGGTGGCGAGGAGAGGATGACCCTCCCGCTTACGAATCTATCATAATATTCGCATGGAATGAAGGCTGGAAGATACACCCGTCGGGCTGTCGCCTTGGGATGGGCTCTACACCAAGGGCAGACCGGTGATGCGGGCGACATCCGCCTGCCAAGCGACGAGATCCGTGGCGTCCACGTCCCGCAAGGCGGTTTTGCCGAGGGCCCTGGCGCCGAGCTTCATCTCGTCGGCGCAGCTGGTCAAGAATTGTGCGAGGCTCTTGGCTCCGCGATCTTCGTCGAAACGCTCGCGCAGGCTGCCTTTGGTCCACGCCAATGAGGTCGGCGGCTCGAACGGAATGGCGTGGACGATCTGCGTGTGTGTCGCGGCGAACAGGGCGGCCGCGCCGATGTAGACCGCATCCGCGCCGAGGGCCAGGGCCTTCAGCATGTCTCCGGGTGTGCGAAGGCCGCCGGAGATGATGAGATCGACGCGGTCGCGGCAACCGTGATCGACCAAGAAACGCTGCGCCCGGCAGAGAGCCGCCAGTGTCGGTAGACCAAAATCGTCGACGAGGATGGCGGGGGCAGAGTGGGTTCCGCCCTGAGCGCCGTCTACGACAATTACGTCGAAACCGGCCCGGACGGCGATGGCCAGGTCCCGCTCCAGGTGGTGCCCGGCGGCCAGTTTCACCGCAATGGGGGCGCCCCCGCTGACGCGGCGCAGGTCACGGACCAGCATTCTCAGCGTACGCAGGTGATCAGCCTCCGGGACTCCGGCGGGGATGTAGGCGCCGGTGTTCACGGCGTCCGGTAGGCCGAAATCCTGGGCGACGTCCGGGGTCAGGTCCTGAGGCAGAATGAGGGTGCCACAGCCGGCGTTGGCCCCTTGTCCCAACCGGACTTCTATCATATCGGCGGTGCGAAGAGCCTCCCCGGACGGCCGCCAGGGCGCGTCGTGCACCTGTACGACGAGATGTTTGGCCAGTTCGCGAAACTCCGGCAACCAGGCTCCCTGGCCGGTGTTGCTCGCTGTGTCCGCCATCGCTGCGCCCTTCATGAGCGCCCGGACGAACGGCTTGCTCAATGCGACACCGTACCCCATGGCGGAGACCAGGATGGGCATGGCCAGGACCATCGGGCGCTGGGCCCGTCGTCCGATGATGGTCTGGCTGTCGACGGCGGCCTGATGATTGAGAGGGCGCCGATGGAGCTGGGCGGGGATGAACAGCAACCCGTCAAAGTGGGGGAACTGGCGCGTCGTCCCGATGGGCTTGGACAACGGGACGCCTTCGCGGGCGCGGAGTTCATTTTCAATCACCCATTGAATCCCGAATTTTCGAATCGCGGTAAGACCCTCGGCGAGGTTGGACGTGTACGTGTCTTCGAACAATACGCGCACGGATCGCCGGAAGATGCGCTCGAACACCCAACGCCACCACCAAGGGGCTGTCAGGTAAGCGGCCAGCCCGGCCAGCACCAACACGCCCAGTTCAATCAGGGCGGTCTGAAACCACGTCGTGTGCGCCAGTGGGTGCCACACCGTGCCGTACCTCCTGTTCGCCTCTTCCGATGCCCGTGTACACGGGTAATCTTTAAGGTGTTCCATACGCAGGAGATTCATGAAAGGAACCCAGGAAGCGGTGTCGAATTCCCTGGGCTTATACGGTGTCCATGGGATGGGACGGCAAAGAGCGCGCTGGGGGGAGATGGCGTAGTGCTGAGACCGGAGCCCAGGACGGTGGCCGTGGCGGTGACCACGGCCGCCTGCCTGGTCGGCGATTCGATGTTGTACGTGGTGCTGCCGTTGTATTGGCGAGAGGCGGGGCTCGGTGCCCTGTGGCAGGTCGGGGTGCTGTTGGCGCTCAACCGGTTCGTGCGCCTGGTCACCAACGTGTTCACGGGATGGTTTTACCAGAGGTGGTCGGTCCGCGCGGGCATGCTTTGGGCCATCGGCATGAGCGTCCTGGTGGACCTCGGATACGCCTTCGGCAAAGGATTTGTGCTTTGGTGCCTGATGCGCGCGGCCTGGGGATGCGCCTGGTCTCTCCTGCGCATCGGCGGGCTCATCACGGTCAGCGCGGCCTCCGGCGGATCGGATGCGGGGCGTCAGATGGGATGGTACAACGGGGTGTACCGGCTCGGCAGCTTGGTCGGCGCGCTGATCGGCGGCCTGGCGATGCCCTGGTTGGGCTGGATAGGGACGGCGCTGTTGTTCGCACCCTTGCCTGTGCTGTGCCTGCCGTGGATCGGGCGGGTGCTCGACGAACGCCGCGCCGCACCGAGTCCATCGCCTTCCCAGCCGGCGGCGGAACGTTCGCCGGCGGCGTCGCGGGGAATGGTTATGGCGGGGGGCTTCATCGTCTCGTTCATCTATCAGGGTCTCTTCGTCTCCACGTTGAGCGACGTGTTGCACACCCGGTACGGCGTGGCCGTTGAGGTCGCGGGCATCGTGTTGACCACCTCGCTTGTGTCGGGCTTCATCCAGTCGGCGCGCTGGGCCTGGGAACCGTTCCTCGGCGTAGGCGTGGGACGTCTGATGGACACGTCGGAGAGATCCCGTTTCATCCAAGGAACCATCCTCATCTTCTCGGCGGTGAGTTTCCTCGTCCTGACCGCCGTCCGCGCGAGCGCCGGGTTTATCCTGTTGAGCCTGTTCATCCTGGCGACGGGCACCGCCTTGACCGTCATCACGGATGCGGCGGCGGCGACGACCGCGAGATCGATCCGTTCCCCAGCCTTCCTCAGCACCTACGCGGTCATCCAGGACCTCGGAGCGGCGGCGGGGCCCGTAACGGGCTACGCCCTGGTCTCCTGGCACGCGTTCGGCGCGGCTTATCCCCTAATGGCCGTCCTTCTGTTGCTGATGTGGACAGGTCTGTGGATAACCCTGTGGAAAAGCCCGCAGAGTTGTGGATAAGTTGTGGGTGACGGTGTGAATAACCGTGCACGGGAAGGAGGACACACGCTTTGCGGGACATGAGGCACCGGGCCCTTGCCGCGCTGTGTGCGGGAGCGATGGTCTTGGCGGGATTCGGATATGTGGCCATTCGCATGGCATCCGCGCAACCGCAGCCGGTGCAGCCGGGTGAGGCCGCGCCGGACATTCAGGGGAAGACGTGGTCAGGGGCTGATTTTTCCCTCCATGCACTGCGTGGCGAACCGGTGCTGCTCGACTTTTTCACCACCTGGTGTCCGCCCTGCCTGGACGAGACGCCGGACCTGATGGCGTTCGCCGCCGCCCACCGGGGTGAAATTCGGGTGGTGCTGGTCGATCGGGGCGAGGCGCGCACGGCGGTGGCGTCGTACGTCGCCCGGTTTCACGTGCCGGACGACGTGACGGTGGTCCTAGATGAAGGGAACCGCTGGTCGGCCCCCTACGGGGTCACCGGCCAACCGGAGGCGTTTTTCATCGCGGCGGACGGGCGGGTGGTGCAGCACACCCTGGGTCCGCTCTCACGGGCGCAGATGGAGGCGGGGGCCAGGGCGGCGGGGAAGTGACTTGCGCCGTCCGCGGCGCCTGGGACTTCAGATTTTGGCAGGTAAGACCGTCCTGTGGAACTCGATGGCGTGTATCACTCGGATAACGACGGTTCGGACATGTCGATATCAAAGCGGCTTCTCAACAAGTCGTTTCGTTCTTCATTACATCGTATCGCCCGACGATTCTTTTCGGATCCGATGGTCTCAATGAAGAAGTCCCCTGAAATCGAGATTCGGCCATTCGGCGTAGCCATGGAGCAGATGAGCTTGTGTGTGAAATGTGATTCCGGCGATGTTTGTTGGTACACATTCATGTCGTAAAAATCTTCAAGCTTGTGGGGCTGGAGTGTGAACCGAAACTCTGAGACCCATTCATCCTCAAATTTCTTCTGGAAGAAAAGAACGTCTGAGTCCTGCTCATGCGTAATCCGGTATGACCCACTGACATCGGTGACAACTTTCCCTGATAGGGGCAGGGGGCTGCGAACGGAATCGCCAAATCCGACATCGACAATATAGTCCTCATCAAGGGTTACCAAAAGGACCATGTGATCGAATTCCGGACCAAATGTCCCATCATCCCGACGGACTTGACCAGACAGGATGGACACGGAATATCCGAGGTTTTGCAGGAGCCATCCGAACAACCCGTTCAATTCGTAGCAGTACCCTCCCCGCCTTTTCCCGACAATCTTGTCGTACATGGACTCCAGTTTCAGCTCAATGGGACGGCCATTCATAATATCCAAGTTCTCAAACGGGACGGACAGCATGTGGTGCTCCTGAAGCCGTCGAAGCGATGGGTAGTCGGCATGTACATCTCCTGTGATCCCGATGCGCTCCAGGTATTTGTGAACGTTCACTTTCATTCTTACTCCTCTCCTTGAAAATCACCCAGCTACCTGGAGGATATCGCTTCGTATGTTGCGCAGAAATCGACCAATGGTCGTAGCCCGTATCTGGCTGTATTGTGTAGTCCCAGACGTAGGCCAGCGGAAATCATGCGGCATTTCATTTAGGCAGCGTGATCGACAGCACCAACGCCAGGGCCGTGCAGGCGTGGAGCAACACATGGGCGGTGTTCGGGGCCATGCCGCCCCGGCGTGGCAAAAATGTGTGGGTGCCACCGAGCTCTCGCGTTCGTCCATGGCGGAAGGTGAACCCAGTCGTGGAAGACGAGGAAAATCAGCATGAACGTCTGTACGCCGAGAAACATCCAGCGCAGTGTCATGAGCGTTTTCTCTTCAGGGGTCACGCGAACACGATGGTCTTGTTGTCGTGAATGAGGATGCGGTCCTCCAGATGCCACTTCACCGCCCGGGCTAAGACGACGCGCTCCACGTGGCGGCCAATGCGTTTGAGGTCGGCGACGGTGGCGCGGTGGTCGACCCGGTGGACATCCTGCTCGATGATGGGGCCTTCGTCCAGTTCATCGGTGACGTAGTGGGCCGTGGCGCCAATCAGTTTGACGCCGCGATTGTATGCGCGTCCGTACGGATTCCGCCCGACGAAGGCGGGCAAGAACGAGTGGTGGATGTTGATGATGCGGTTCGGAAACCGACCGACGAACTCGGGCGAGAGGATCTGCATGTACCGGGCGAGGATGACGACGTCCACCTGCCCGGCGAGCAGGGCGAGTTGTTTGGCTTCGGCTTGGGGTTTTCGATCGCGATCGACCGGCACATGATAAAACGGCACGCCGAGCGACTCAACCGTCTCGCGCGCGTCCGGGTGGTTGCTGATGACCATGGCGAGGTCCATGAACAGGTCCCCGGTCTGCCACTGCCACAGCAACTCAAGCAGGCAGTGGTCTTCCTTCGACACGAAGATGGCGGCGCGCTTGGGCACGCACGCGGGGGCGAGCCGCCACTCCATCTGAAACGCGTCTGCCACCGGCACAAACGCCCTCTCCAGTTCGGGCAGACGCTGGAGCATGCTGGGTAGGTCGAACTCGACGCGGGTAAAGAAGAGGCCCACGTCGGGGGGCGCAGAGTACTGGTCCATCTGCACGATGTTGGCCCCGCGTTGGTAGAGAAACTGTGCGATGGCGGCCACGATGCCGGGTTGGTCCGGACACGAGATGAGTAGTCGCGCCCGGTTCGCCAGCTCCTGTGCCGTGTGCCGCTGGTCGTCGGAGTACGGGCGGGATCGACGGTCGGCCTTTTGCTCTGAGGTGACGGACTGTGCCAGCTTGATGTCGCTCAACGGACACCGATCCTTTCCGTGATTTTCGCAATTATACCACGGCTGTCCGAGGCGGTTGCAAGCGTGGTTCACGTCCAGGACGAGTAGGCCGCACCGGCCGTCTATTTCTGCGGCATATCGGTCACAGAAGACAGAAGGATGATACAATCGTGGAAACACGGACGGAGGAGGACACGGATGGGGGATTTCGCACGCACACCCGAACCACCGTACTATGCCGTGGTGTTCACCTCGATGCGAACCGAAGGAGACCGCGGTTATTCCGTCATGGCGGAAGAGATGGTGGAACTCGCAAGGCAGCAACCGGGCTTTTTGGGCGTCGAGAGTGTTCGGGACGAACGCGGCTTTGGGATCACGGTGTCCTACTGGGCCTCGGAAGAGGCGATCCGCTTGTGGAAGGAACATGCCCGCCATCAACTGGCCCAACGGCTGGGGCGGGAACTTTGGTACGAAGGATTTGTCACGCGTGTCTGCAAGGTGGAACGGACATATGCGTTTGAACGCTGAAAGAACAGGATGGGAGCGTGATGGCATGATCACCCTGTTTCGTTATAACTGGCAGGTTCGGGATGAGTGGTTTGCCTGGTGCAGGGAAGTTCCGGAAGAGGAACTGACGCGTCAGCGGGTCGGGGGCGTGGGGAGTATTCTGAAGACGATCTTCCATATCGTGGATGTCGAACAATCGTGGATTCGCGCGTTGCAGGGAAAACCGGACATTGAGTACAGCTTTGAATCCTATTCGACCTTGGCCCGGGTGATGGAGCTGTCCCGGCATTGCAGGGCCCATGTGGAGCCGTTCGTCATGAATTGGCGACCGGACATGGAGCATCGGGTGCTCACCGGTACGAAGCACGACGGGACGCCGTTCTCGTACACGTACGGTGAGGTCCTTCGCCATGTCATTGCTCATGAAATTCATCACACCGGGCAGTTGTCCGTATGGGCGAGGGAGATGGGGCGGGCACCCGTGTCGGCGAACCTGGTTGGCAGACGGTTGGTTTGAGGGGTGATCCGCTTGATCATCGATCTCTTAACCCTTCTATCGTCTCTCGATATTGTTCGACGTTGGCGCTCAGGGTCTCAAAAAATTTTGGATCAACCCCAGGCGGGATCGACACGGCCTTACGAAGCACGATTTGCCCTGTCTTCTCGTTTATCATCAGTTCCACATCATCACCCAAGTCCAAATTTAGTTCTTGCAGTATGTCCTTCGTGAAAGTGATGCCCAGGCTGTTTCCGATTCGCGTGACCTTCCGGTAAATCCGTTTCATGTGCATCGCTCCCATCGTTCAACGGTTCTTCCCCTATTCTGGACGGTATGCAGCGATTGTCATACTCGTTATAATCATTCTAACCATTTTCGCGGGGGCGACGAATGACGGTCTGGATCAACGACTCGAGCTGGCGATTGCCGGGGACAGAGAAGGAAGGGACGATCATGCGTCAGATCATCGCCATGGGCGGTGGGTTTGGACTGAATGTTTCGAGGAGTGACGGCATGCGGCCCGCAGGACTTGAGGCAGCAAAACGATTTGTCACCGAACACTTCCCTGACTGCAACGTTGCCATCCTCACAGGGAGTGCTGCACGTGGCGAGGAAACGCCACAGTCAGACTTGGATATCCTCATCGTCTCTGATACCGCACCCTCTGCGTACATCGAGGCCTTTTACGAATACGGTTGGTTGATTGAAGTCTTGATGCACAACAGGGAATCGTACAAGAAATTCTTTGAACAGGACCGTTTGCGTGGACGTCCCTCATTGCCGCACATGTTCGCCACAGGCATTGTCTTGGTGGACGATGGGACGGCAGCTTCCATCCAGCAGGAGGCGCGGGCCCTGTTGGAGGCGGGGCCGCCGGCGTGGAGCGAGCGTGACATCCAGTTTGCGCGGTTTGTCATTACGAATCATCTGCTGGACCTTGAAGCCGGGCTTGAGGAAATCGACATGCTGTTCGCCGTGAATGATTTGGCGAACGCGCTTCATGAGTTGGTCCTCCGGGCGAACGGGCGTTGGATTGGGAAGGGCAAGCGGATTGTCTCGGCGATACGAGACTTCGATCCGCTTCTGGCACAAGCGTTTGCAGACACGTTTGAACGGTTCTTCACCAGCCGTGACGTTTCTGGCGTCATCCGGTTTGCGGACTGGATTCTTGAGCCTTACGGAGGACGGCTGTTTGCAGGATATTCGACGAAATAGCCTGGACACTCGGCTGGCGTCCTGCGGCGCTCGAAGAGGGTCCGACAAGTTCGGTCACCCCTTGAGAAGGTGAATATCAAGTTGGAAAAGGTACTGCTGCTCATATACCCGACGTTCAGCGAATTCGAGATCACCGTGGCCATCACGGTACTCAGCCGGGAATTTGACATGGTTACGGTCGCTCCCCGGTCTGGACTTGTCACAGGGGAATCCGGGCTGCAGGTGATGCCGCACACCACCGTGCAACACGTGGATGTCGATGAATATCAGGCACTCATCATTCCCGGTGCGGAAGACATGATTCATATCAAAGATGAGGAACCTGTCTTTGCGATGGTACGAGATTACCTGAAGAAGGATATGTATGGGAGCCAGTAGTGGAGTCCGAAAATCTTGTAACGGCACAAGGCCACGCGTTTGTCGAATTTGGCCTTCGGTTGGCAGAAAAACTTGGAATGCACATCAGCCCTGAGACTCGGAACTTCTTCCACGGAAGGCACAGTGCATTGAGGTTAGAGTGATTTGGGGAACGAAGCCGAATCACGTGGCCTCAATGCGCGGCACAGCGTTCCTAACAAAATCACATAAGATTCAAGTATGAGACGTGACATCAGGAGGTCTCCCTGGTGAAGAGTCCGGTCATCAATTTCTCTGGAGAGCACGTCGCCCTTGGGCCGCTCGATCATGACTACTTGGACGTTTACATGAAGTGTAACAATGATTTTCAGACGACTCGCACGTTGAGTTTGTCGAAACCCACCACACGAAAACAGTTATCGGACTTTATAGATCATCTGAGCGAGGACGCCGACTCGGTCTTTTTCACCATCTTCGAAAAAAGCAGCGGTCGCCCAATTGGATTCACGTATTTGGACAGGATAGACCACCGGAATCGTACAGCGACATACGCCATCGTGATCTGCGAAGAGGAATGCCGGGGCAAGGGGTACGGGACAGAAACGACCCTGCTGATGATGAACTATGCGTTCGCGGTATTGGGCATCCACAATCTTTCGTTGACCGTGTACGAGTTCAACAAACCGGCCATACGATGCTATCAAAAAGCTGGTTTCGTGCAATTTGGCAGACGGAGACAGTGTCATTTCATGGGTGGCAAACTATGGGATGAAATCTGGATGGAATGCCTCTCCACCGAATTCACGTGCACCCTCCCGCAGTGGACATTCTGACGTCCTCGAACGGGGGTGGCGCGTCGGCGGATGTTCTTTGCGAGATAAATCTGAACCCATCCCCGCGTATCCATTCGGCCCGTTCATTCGTTTTCATGGTGTCAACGGAAAGGAGGCTGCTGGCGTGGTTCCCAGCCGTGCGACGAGAGGGACGACGGAACCTTCCTTGCCAGATGAGGCGAGTCTGTCGGCGTATCGTGACTCGTTGATCCGATACTGCGAATGCCTCGGCGCGACCCGCCAGGATGCGGAGGATGTGGTGCAGACCACGCTCCTCAAGGCACTGACAGCGTTCAAAGCGGGCGTGCGTCATCCCAACGTCCCGGCTTGGTTGCGGCGGATCGCAAAGAACGCATGGATCGATCACGTTCGCAAACACAGCCTGTCCCATCCGTACGGGCCATCGGAACTGGCGGTTCGGACTGAATCCGCGTTCCAAAGCGAATGGGCCGAATTGGAAGAGGCGTTGCAGATCCTGTTGACCAGACTGACGCCGCGGCAGCGGATGGTCTTCCTCCTGTGCGAGGCGTTCCAATATACGGACCGGGAGACATCCGAACTGCTGGGCATCAGCCGGGAAGCCGTGAAGGCGGCCCTGCACCGTGCCCGAAGCCGGCTGGCCGAGGTGCGGCGTGATGGCGAGGGCGCCTATGAGGGGGCTGAGGCTCGGGCTCAGCAAGAGGTGCTGCAGGCGTACGTGGCGACATTCCGCGCGGCGGATATCCGGGCCTTACTGCAGTTGTGCCAAGGCGGCGGGCTGGACCCGGTCCATGCCACGTGCCAGGTGTTGACACGGATGTGTGGAGAGCCGAGCGGGATGGAACGTCGCCGGGATGGGCGAGGTCCCGCGCTTGCCGCGGCGTAGCGGGCTGCACTCAGGGAGGAGGATTGGCGGATGGGATTGATTCCGTATGTCATTGAGCAGACGAGCCGCGGGGAGCGGAGCTACGACATTTATTCGCGATTGCTCAAAGACCGGATTGTCATCGTCGGTTCGGAGATTGACGATCATCTGGCCAACTCGGTCGTGGCGCAACTGTTGTTTCTCGCGGCCGACGACCCGGAGCGGGACATTCAGATGTACATCAACAGCCCCGGTGGATCGGTCACAGCTGGCTTTGCCATCTACGACACGATGCAGCACATCAAACCGAAGGTGTCGACCATCTGTGTGGGACTGGCGGCGAGCTTCGGCGCGGTGTTGCTCACGGCGGGCGCGAAAGGGAAACGGTTTGCGCTCCCCCACAGCGAGGTGATGATTCATCAGCCGCACGGCGGGGCGAGAGGCCAGGCGTCCGACATGAAGATCCATGCGGACTGGATGTTGAAAACGCGGGAGAAAATCAACCACGTGCTGGCCAAACACACTGGGCAATCCGTGGAACGGATTGCGGCAGACACGGATCGGGACAGGTTCATGAGCGCACAGGAAGCGAAGGACTATGGCTTGATTGACGAGGTGATCGAACCCGCAGATTTGGCCTGACGTTTGCGGACTGGTCCATTCTGTTGTATTCTAGCGGACAATTCATCATTTGCAGATGCAGATGCGAGGTGACCACCGTGCCTGCCGGTTACTCCATTCGCAGGGCGACCGTCGAGGATGCGGCGGCCGTGGCCAGGGTGCACGTCGACAGTTGGAGGACGACGTACCGCGGCATCGTACCCGACACCTTTCTGGACGGGATGTCCTATGCGGACAGTGAAGCCCGGTTGCGCAGACGACTTGAACAATCATCCGAGAAGTACGCCATGTTCGTGGCGCAGGATGAGTCGGGCCGCATCGTGGGATTTGCCGACGGCGGGCCGATACGCAAGGAAGATCCCGATTTCGACGGGGAATTGTACGCCATCTACCTGCTGGAGGCGCACCAGCGCCGCGGACTGGGGAGACGGTTGATCCGCCAAGTCGTGGGACATCTGGTGCAGAACGGCATGCACGGGATGCTCATCTGGGCCCTGGCGGACAATCCAGCATGCTCATTCTACGCTGTCATGGGCGGACGGCCCGTGCGCGCGGGCGAGCTGGAAATTGGCGGAGTGCGGTTCAAGGAAGTGGGATATGGTTGGTCCGACCTGGCCGGTTGGCTTCGGGCGCAGGGGGATGTCACATAAAACGGAATCCATGCGCTACCATGGCACCATGAGCCGGAGGGGGATTGCCCATGTACATACCGAAGGCGTTTGCGATGGACGATCCGCAGGAAATCGCCCGCTTCCTCCGCGATCACAGCTTCGGCTTGCTCATCAGCACCTCACGTGGCGAGCTGACGGCCACCCACCTGCCGTTCGTGTTTGACGCCGACGGCCGGTGCCTGTGGGCGCACATGGCGAGGGCGAACCCGCAGTGGCGGGACCTGCACGGGCAGACGGCTCTGGTGGTGTTTCAGGGGCCGCATGCCTACGTCTCGCCGTCCTGGTACGAGGTGCCGCAGTCGGTGCCGACCTGGAATTATGTCGCGGTGCATGTGTATGGGAGGTGCACCGTGATAGAAGACGAAAGCGAGTTGGCCGACCTGCTGGCGAAGACGGTGCGGTTCTACGAGCCGGACTCGCGCTTGCCGGAGGAGTCGGGTGAGCCCTACTACCGCAACCTGATGCGTGCCGTCGTCGGCTTTCGACTGGACATCGAGCGAATGGAGGGCAAGGCAAAGCTGAGCCAGAACAAGCCGCCCGAGGTGCGACGGCGGGTGATAGAGGCCCTGGGCCGGACCGGGGACGCCGAGGCGCAGGAGGTGGCGGCGTGGATGCGCCGGTTGGAGGATGGGCGGTAGGGGGTTGCGGCGATGATGGGGTGTCCGCACAGCGCCATCTCTAATGGATCTTTCCGCACGTCGGGCTATGAAAGGTGGGATTGGCATGATCACCTACCAGGTGAACGCCCCCGTCTCCGCCGCGCAGGTGGCGGAGGTGTTTGAGCGGTCCGGCATCCGCCGGCCGACCGAGGATTTGCCGCGCATCGAGGCGATGCTCCGCCATGCCAATCTCACTGTCACCGCCTGGGACGGGGATCGATTGGTGGGGATTGCCCGGTCCCTCACGGACTTCGTCTATTGTTGCTATCTGTCCGATCTCGCCGTTGACCGCGACTACCAACGACAGGGCATCGGCCAGGCGCTGATCCGGGAGACGCAGGCACAGCTCTCTAATCAGGTGTCTCTCATCCTGCTCGCGGCGCCGACCGCCATGTCGTATTACCCGCACATCGGGTTTGCGAAGGCGGACAACGCGTGGATCATCCCACGGGCGCGGTGAATGGGCATGGACGCAGGGAATCGGGCCGACATGCTGGGACGGGAAGACGAAGCTGCCCTCCGGGCATTGGCCGAGCGGGTGGGGTGGCAGTTCACGCGGGACCAGACGGCGCTGTTTCTCAGTGGGATCGGCCGCGTCAGAGGCGTCTGGCGTGACGGGGCGTTGATTGCCAGCGGGGGGCTCTATCGGTATGACGGGAGACTCGCATCACTGGGCAATGTCATGGTGGACCCGCGATTTTGGCGTCAGGGCTTGGCCACGCGTTTGGTGACCGAATGTCTCGCGGAGGCGAAGGCCGCGGGAGCGCCGGTCGTGTTGGTGGCGACCCCGATGGGGGAACCGCTCTACCGAAAGCTGGGATTTCAGACCATTGGGTCTGTGCATCGTCTGGAGATCGATCCCGCCGGCACACCGGCAGCAGCGTCGCCGATGCCGAACGACGTCCGGCCGCTGCAGCCGTGCGATCTCGAAGAGATCGTCCGTTTGGACGAGCGGGCGTTTGGCGCATGCCGGCGCGCCGTGTATGAGACTTTGTTCGCTCTGCGCACACCGGGATGGGGCTGTCGCGATGCGGATGGCGCGCTGCTCGGTTTCACCTTTGCCATTCGCAAGCCGTCTGCCCTCTGCCTGGGTCCGGTCGTGGCGAGGGACGTGTCCATCGCGCTGGCCTTGGTCCGGCGGGCGTCCAGCGGTTGGACGGTGCCGGTGCGGGTGGATGTGCCGCATGAGCAGACGGCATTCCGATGCGGGCTGTTGGCCGGCGGGTTCCGGGAGCGCATGATCTCCCCGCTGATGAGCTTCGGCACCGACAGCCTGCCAGGAGCGCGGTCCAGATGGTTCGCCCTGCTTGACCCAGCCTTGGGGTGAGGATTTGGAGCCAACTCGATCCGGCCGCCCTCTGCGCCCGCCACCCTTGCTGCAGGACACAGGCCTCCGTCGATGAGAGGGTAAAAACGATTTTCCTCTTACGGCCTGGTGAAACATTACGGTCGCCGTACCTGCTTCCCCGCAGCACGATGAAATTTCATGGCTTATCGCCGCCAGGGCGGTCTGCGGACCTTGACCCTCACGGCCCGTCGGGCGTATGCTGTCCTCATAGCAACTTTCAATTGCGTTCCGCTAACCATGGTAGCATTCCGCGGCGGAGCGGGAACGGGTGAACGGACGCATTGCGAACACAAACGGAGAGGAGGGGATCCTCGGTGCGGCCGACGAATGCTGGGGACGAGGCCGCGTTGGGCCGGCGGATCGCAGAGCGGAGGCGGCGGCTGGGGATGAGTCAGGACGCCTTGGCCGCGCGGCTCGGCGTGAGCCGGCAGTTCATCGGGGCGCTGGAGGCCGGGCGGAGCCTGCCGTCCATCCGGGTGGCCATCCGGTTGGCGCGGGTGCTGGGCACCACGGTGGAGGCGCTGTTTGACGACGACCATCCCGCCGTTCGCTGGGGCGATCCGGATTCGCCGCCCCGGCCGGGGGTCCGCGTGCGGTGGGCGAGCGTCGACGGGGATGTGGTGGTGTTTCCCCTGCGGGATCGCAGGGCGGGCACGTTGGCCGACGGCGTGGTGGGCCCGTCCGGCGAGCCGGAGCCGGTGCAAGCGTCGCGGATGGCGTGGGCGGAGAAGACCGTGGCCATCGCCGGGTGCGATCCCGCCCTCGCCCTCCTCAGGGACTGGCTCGCGGACAGCGGGGCGCCGGTTCGCGTGGTCGAGCTTCCCTGGGGCAGCGGTGCGGCGGTGCGGGCGCTGGCGGACGGGCGCGTCCACGTGGCCGGTGTGCACGGGCGCCACTTTGCGGCGCTCGCGCAGGTGCGCGGCGAGGTAGAGGCGTCTGGGGCTGCGTCTGATTCGCAGGCGTCTTGCGATCCGCTGGTCCGCGTCCACTTTGCCCGCTGGGAGGTGGGCGTGGCCGTCCAGCCCGGCAACCCGAAGGGCATCCGGGGATTGCAGGACCTGGCACGGCCGGACGTGCGCTGGGTGCGCCGGCCGGCGGAGACGGCGGTGGCCGCTCTGTATGATGCCGCGCTGTCCCGGGACGCGGGGCCGGTGCGGTGGACGCCGGTGGCGGCCCTGGACCACATTCAGGCAGCGGAGATGATTGCCCTGGGCGTCGCCGACGCGGGGTTGACCACGTCGTTCGCCGCCCACCTGTACGGCTTGCCCTTTGAGGCCGTGGAGGAGCACCGCTTCGAATGGGTGCTGCCGCTGCGCCGCCTGTCGGAACCGGCCATGTCGGCCCTGCTGGACACGCTGCGCACAGGCGCCTTTCGAAGCCAGATGGAGACCTTGTGGGGATACGATGTCACACGCCTCGGGGATGTGATGGAGGCGGAAGGAGGAAGCTTATGAGCCAGGACACCGACCACATGATGCCGGTCCATGGAGGACCGGAGATCCCAACCAGCCTGCGCAAATCTCGTGTGCGCACGAGACTCGGGAGGTCGATGGCCGCCGCAGCGGCCGCCATCGCCCTGGTGGCCGGATGCGGGACCGGTGGCGGCGGATCGAATGGGACGCCGGGCGGATCGAACAGTCAAACGAACGATACCGGTGCGGGCGGCGCCGGAAACAGCGCCGTGCAGACGACCTTGACGGTCGACGCCGCGGCATCCCTGACCACGGCGTTCCAGCAGCTCGGGCAGGCGTTCGAGAAGGCTCACCCGGGCGTGACGGTGCACTTCAACTTCGCCGGCAGCCAGACGCTGGTGGCGCAGATGCAGCAGGGGGCGCCGGCGGACGTGTTCGCCAGCGCCGACGAGAAGAACATGGACAAGCTGAAGCAGGCGGGGCTGGCCGATGCGCCGTCCACTTTCGCGAAAAACGGGCTCGTCCTCATCACGCCGAAGGACAACCCGGCCGGCGTGCACGCGTACGCCGACCTCCCCAAGGCGCGGCGCGTGGTGCTCGGGGTAAAGGACGTGCCCATCGGGGCGTACGCGCGGCAGTCTCTGCAGAAGGCCGATTCCGTGTACGGCGGAAACTTCTCCAAGCAGGTCCTCGGCCACGTGGTGTCTGAGGAGACGGATGTCAAGCAGATCGTCAGCAAGGTGGCCCTCGGCGAGGCGGATGCGGCCTTCGTGTACCGCACCGACGCGATGGGCGGCAACCAGGACAAGCTGCAGGTCATCCCGGTGCCGGATTCGGTCAATGTGACCGCGACCTATCCCATCACGGTCGTGGGGCGGTCGGCCCACCCGGATGCGGCGCAGGCGTTCGTGCAGTTCGTGCTGTCCAAGGCGGGGCAGGAGATCTTGCAGGAGAACGGCTTCTTGCCTGTGTCGTCGTCGTGAGGCGGCTTTCCTGGGGATGGATGCCCGCCATCCAGTGGGGCTTCGGCCTGGTGCTGGTCCTGTTCCTCGCCATCCCTGTGGTGAGCCTGTTTTTCTCGGTTACGCCGCGGAAATTCTTCGCCGCCTTCGCGGAGCCGATTGTCCAGGACGCCCTGTGGCTGAGTCTTCGGACGAGTTGCATCGCCATCCTGCTGGTGGTCCTGTTCGGGACGCCGCTCGCGCATCGGCTGGCGACAGGGGCCTCGTTTCCCGGGCGATCGGCCCTCGAGGCCCTGTTGCAGGTGCCCTGGGTGACGCCGCCGGCGGTGGCCGGGCTGGCGCTCCTGATGGCGTTCGGCCACAACGGCCTGGTGGGCAGGCACCTGGCGGACTGGGGAATCTCGCTCCCCTTCAGCACCGCGGCCGTGGTGGTCGCGCAGGCGTTTGAAGGCTCGGCGTTCTTCGTGCAGACCGCGCGCCAGGCGTTTTCGGGGGTCGATCGCGGTCTCGCCGAGGTGTCCCGCACCCTCGGCGCGGGCCCTTGGCGGACGTGGCTGGGCCTCGAGATCCCCATGGCGTTGCCGGGATTGCTGACCGGCGCGGCGATGGCCTGGTCGCGGGCTCTCGGCGAGTTCGGTGCGACCATGCTGTTCGCGGGCAACCTGCAGGGCGTGACGCAGACCATGCCGCTGGCCATCTACACGGTCCTCGAGCAGGACGTGGGCGCCGCGGTGTCGCTCGCCATCGTGCTGATGGTGTTCGGGTTCGGGCTGCTGTGGGCGCTGTCGAGGTTGCGCCAGCGGGCGGTTGGACCGGGTTGAAAGGGGGAGCGGGCGGTTGCAACGGGGGCTGTTCTTCGACATCCAGGTACCGCTGCCTGCGTTCCGGCTGGCCGTCCGCGCCGAGGTCAGTCCCGGGGTCACTGCGGTGGTGGGGCCGAGCGGATCGGGCAAGACCACCTTGCTGCGGGCACTGGCGGGGCTGACGGTGCCGGCGGACGGGATCATCCAGTTGAACGGACGGGTTCTGTTCTCGGCGAAGGAGGGTATCCACCTGCCGCCCGAACGCCGGCGCGTCGGGTATGTGCCCCAGCAGTATGCGTTGTTTCCGCGGTTGCGCGTGATCGACAACGTGATGTACGGGTTGAAGGCGAGAGGTGTCCCACGGAGGGAGCGCCGGCGCCGGGCCATGGCCATGTTGGAACGGATGGGCATCGCTCACCTGGCGGACCGGCGGCCCGCCCAACTGTCGGGCGGCGAGGCGCAGCGGGTGGCCTTGGCGCGGGCGTTGGTGGTGGAACCGGATGTTCTGCTGCTCGACGAACCGCTCTCCGCTCTCGATCCGGAGACGCGTCGGCAGTTGCGGTCATTCTTGCGGACGGTGCTCGCGGACGCCGGGTGCCCTGTGGTGTGTGTCACCCACGACCGGGAGGACGTCGCCACCCTGGCGGACGCCGTGTTGGTGCTGAAACAGGGGCGGGTGGTGGCGGCGGGATCGCCGAAAGACGTGATGGAGAAAGCGTGAAAAGCCGCGGCAGCGTGCCGCGGCTTTTCATTTTCAAGGCAATCCCGCGTGCATGCAGGCTCCATCGGAGCGGGTTCAGCCCTGGGGCGTGGTGGCCGTGTTGTTTGAGGCGTTCGTACGGTTCGTCGTGTCGGTGCCGTTGGCTGAACCCGTGGCATTGTCCGTCTGATCAAAGAGGCTCTGATTCTGGAAGCCCGGGTCAATCTCCTTGCCGTCCGCCGTCTGGATGGGGTCCTGCGACACCGGGTAGACGTAGTCGACCTGCCACAGGCCGCTTGCGTCTTTCGCAATGCCCCAGTCGACGACCTGCTTGTAGGACGTCTGGGTACCGTCGGAGAACGTCACCGTATCGGTCTCCTGCACCTCCACGAGCAGGTGCGCGTCGTCGACTTCGCCCTCGCGCACGATGGTCCACGAGGCGTCATCCAGGCTGCCAGACGTGATTCCGTTGGCCTGGGCGAATTTCGTCCAGCTATCATCCGGCGACTGCGCGTCGGCTTGTGTCACCTCGTCAACCAGGTCCTGTGTGACGTATCCGCGCGACCGAAGCTCTCGGAACAGCGCGACCGGATCGTCCGCGGCTGTCAGGTTGGTGGTGTACGCATCGACCGCGTACAGGACGTCCTCCGGTTGGTAGTCCGTCAGGTTGTTGTCCGTTTCCATCGTCCACTTCGTCCCGTTCCAGTCGGGCGTCACGCCGATGCCGCGCAGAATCTGCATCACATACCAGACCGGCATGAAGGTGGTGGCCGACTTGGAGGCGGGATCGATGTCGGCGATGCCGACAACCTTTTTCACCAGCTTGCCGTTCACGTAAACATTGACAGGCGCTATGCAGTTGCTCTCAACAACTGGGTTTTGTCAGGGTCAAACCACCTCAGTTCCAATCGTGTTGGCCAAAATTTGTCGATGAGGCTT
>NZ_FPBV01000056.1 GCF_900116805.1 Paenalicyclobacillus macrosporangiidus
GCGACCTGTCTACAAAAACCCTTGCACATAAATTCGCGATCAGAGCCCCAAAATCCTGGCCAGTAAACGACTTTCCGTTTGTTCAGCAGACCCTATGTGAATCCGAAGGTGGACCAGCTGTGGGAGCAGGCGAACAACGAGACGAATGCGGACAAGCGGATGAATCTGTACAAGCAGATGCAGCAGATCATCACCACGGACGCGCCGTGGGTCTACCTGTACGAGTACAACCGGGTGGTGGTGATGAACAAGAACGTCCAAGGGTACGTGTTCTATCCAGATGAAGTCATCCGCTTCTACGGCATGTCGAAGGGCCAGTGAACAACGGCTTTCTGGTTCCTTCCGGGAAGCTTTCCTTCTTCGGTCATGCTATCACTCGCTCATGGAGGTGATCTCCTTGAACCGTTGGGCGGAGACGATTGTCCACGAGATAGAACGACGTTCCGACGACCTCATCGCGCTGTGTTCACGTTTGATTCAGTTTCCCAGCGAAAACCCGCCGGGGGACTCCCGGGAGATCAGCCGCTTTATCATCGACTACCTGGCGCAGTATGGAATCGAGACGCAGATTTATGAAGCGTCTTCCACCATGTGGAATCTGTTGGCAACCATCGGCAGGCAGCCAGGGAAGCACCTGATCTACTGCGGACATACGGATGTGGTGCCCGCCGGAGAGCGGTCCGCGTGGGCGGTTCCTCCCTTCAGCGGGGCTGTGCAGGACGGGTACATCCATGGCCGCGGCGCGAGCGACATGAAGGGCGGACTGGCCGGCATTCTGTTTGCAACCGCACTCCTGCACCACTTGAATGTCCCTCTGTCAGGCAAGCTTTCCTTGATGATTGTCCCGGACGAAGAAACGGGTGGCCACCTGGGGGTGCCTTGGGTCCTGGAGCGAGGGCTAATCACGGGTACGGCAGCGGTCATCGCCGAACCGACGTCACCGTACAACCCGACCATCGGGCAAAAGGGGAGCTGTTGGTTTGAGGTGGTGGTGCACGGGACGCCCGCCCACGGGAGCCTATCACCCATGAAGGGAAACAGCGCAATTTTGAAGGCGGCGCGGGCCATCTTGGCACTACAGAAATTGTGGGAGATGAAACCGGACATCCCGCCCGAGATGAAACGCATCCTGGCGCTGTCGAAGGCGCACATGAACGAATTGCACGGCGGTGACGTCGGGGCGGTCTTGGACCATGTGAGCATCAATGTGGGCGTCGTACAAGGCGGCACCAAGGTGAACGTGGTACCGGACACTTGTGTGCTGCAGGTGGATACGCGCGTCCCGTTCGGTCTCGCGTACACAGATGTGCTTGAGGAGGCTAAGCGGCTGCTGGTGGACGCGGGTGTGGAGGCCGAGATTCGCCCGTACGGCTTCCAAGGCAATGCCAACTGGACGCCACCGTCCGAAGAGATTGTGCAAAGGCTTGTGGAGGCCATCATGTCGGTCAGCGGCCAGGAGGCGTACGGCGTCCTGCAGTGGGCGTCAAGCGACGCACGGCACTTCCGCGCCCACGGCATTCCGGTGCTGCAGTACGGTCCGGCGGAAATTGCGGGAATTCACAGTTACAACGAACGTGTCTCCGTCGTTCAGGTGATTCAGTGTGCCAAGGTATACGCGTTGACTGCCTTAACCTACCTGACGGCCTAGGCGCGTAGAGCGGACGGACAGCCGGACCCGGCAAGACTCGAGTCACGCAAGGTTAGGTAAGGTAGGCAGAGGGTCCTGGTCAAGCGAGGCAAGCCCTGTCCGGGGGGCGGATCGCGTACTGTACCCGCATCCAAGTCCTCCCGGTCCATTTTTGTATGCTGGTCCATGGATGCCCGCTCCGTCCGATTGTAGTCTGAAACCATACCATGTGACTGTCAGGATAAGTGGGAGGTGTACGCGATGCGTGAATTGACCGTCCAAGACGTAGAGTACGCGGTCACGGGCGGGGCGCTGCTGGGGGGAGGCGGGGGCGGTTGGCCGCACGAGGGCAGGGCCATCGGGCGACTGGCCACAGAGCTGGGAAACCCCACGCTCGCCACCCTGGATGAGTTCGACGACGACGACCTACTGGTGACGGTCGCGTTGGTCGGGGCACCGGCGGCGAAGGAGAAGTATGTGAAGCCGGTCCACTACGTTCGCGCCATCGAGATGTTGGAGTCCAGGCTCGATAGGCCGGTCGCGGGCATCATAACGAATGAAAACGGTCCCGGCACTACGGTCAACGGGTGGCTCCAGTCTGCCATGTTGGGCGTACCTGTCGTGGATGCGCCGTGCAATGGCCGCGCACATCCGACCGGAGTGATGGGCTCCATCGGGCTGCACAAACTGCAGGGGTACACGTCGGTCCAGGCAGCGGTCGGAGGGGCCGGCGAACAGAAACTGGAGATGGTGGTCAGCGGTTCCCTCACGGTGGTCTCCGGCATCATCCGGGAGATGTCCGTGCGTGCGGGAGGACTGGTGGCTGTGGCGAGAAATCCCGTGACGGTCCGGTATGCGCGGGAACACTGCGCGGTGGGAGGCATCACCCAGACCATCGAGCTGGGTAAGCGGATGGCGGAGGCACAGCCCGCGGGCGGACAAGCGGTGATGGATGCTGCGTTGACGTTCCTCGGGGGAGACGTCGTGCACACGGGTGTGGTTGACTTTGTGAATTTGGAAACGAAGGGCGGTTTCGATGTCGGCACTGTCCGCATTGGTAACGTGGAGTTGACGTTCTGGAACGAGTACATGACTCTTGAGCAGGGCGGCCGCCGCTTAGCCACCTTCCCGGATCTGATCATGACCATCGATCAACACACCGGTCAGCCGGTGATCACTGCGGAGATTGCGGTCGGCCGTGAGGTGGCTGTGGTGAGAGTGCCCAAGCAACAACTCAAGCTCGGTGCTGGGATGCAGGACCCAGAGCTGTTCCGCGCCGTGGAAACCACCATCGGGAAATCGGTCATCTCATACGTGTTCGAGTGAGCACCGGCTCTTAGAGACGGAGCGGGAAGTCATTCGGGACAGGAGGAACACACATGACGCTCAAGCAGACCATCGACATTATAGAACTGTTGGATGACGCGTCCGTGTCGGGAGATAAGGTCAAGGCATTCTTAGAAGCGCGTGGGGCGAAGCATGTCAACGTGCAGAAAGTCAGCGGAGCCAAAGGGAGCACAGATTTCATCGAGGTCGTCATCCCGGGCAGGGGCGGCAAGCTCCTGGGCGGCAAGGCGCCTACGCTCGGCATCATCGGGAGACTGGGGGGAATCGGGGCGCGTCCCGAGCGAATCGGCCTGGTGTCAGACGCAGACGGGGCGGTGGCTGCACTCAGCGCTGCGTTAAAGTTAATTGACATGCAGGGCAAGGGAGATGTGCTGGCCGGCGACGTGATCGTGACGACCCATATCTGTCCGAATGCGCCCACCCGCCCGCACGATCCGGTCCCATTCATGGACTCCCCGGTGGACATCTTAACCATGAACCAGCATGAGGTCCGGGAAGACATGGACGCCATCCTTTCCATAGATACCACGAAGGGAAATCGGGTCTTTAATTTCCGAGGGATCGCTATCTCACCAACGGTGAAAGAGGGATACATCCTCCGGTTCAGTGATGATCTGGTATCTATTCTGGAAATGTCCACGGGCACTGTCGCCAACACGTTTGCCATCACGACGCAGGACATCACCCCGTACGGGAATAACGTGTACCACATCAACAGCATCCTGCAGCCGTCTGTCGCTACTAAGGCGCCGGTAGTGGGGGTGGCCATCACTGCCCAGACGCCCGTCCCTGGCTGTGCAACCGGGGCGAGCCACGAGGTCGACATTGCGTTGGCGGCGAAATTCAGCATCGAAGTGGCCAAGGCGTATGGGGAGAAACAGTGTTCCTTCTATGACGAGCAGGAATTCCAGCGGCTGGTCTCTCTCTATGGCCCTATGAACCATCTCCAAACACTTGGCACTCAAGGGTCTTAACCGTACCCGCACCAAGCCTGCCATGCACATATGCTGGCAGGTTGTTTCATTCTTACAGCCGATTTCACTGGCTAATGTGGAAACTTAGCTGACAGGGGCGGTATATTTGTAAGTAAGCGTCAAAGCCCCCACACCTTGCGTTTCTCCAACCGTCGTGCGACAGTCATGGACGACAACAATCAGCCCCGCCAGGAGACCCAGCGGGGCGATTTCTCATGCTATCCTTTTTTTCCACGTCTCCGGATTCGTTCCGGCAGGCGATCTGACCACGGGAGCAACGCGTCCATCGCTGCCCGGTCATCCGTTCGGATGTTGGGTAGCCGCTCGAACAGGTATTCCAGGTACAAATACGGGTCCAGCCCGTTCTCCTTGGCTGTCTCCACCAGGCTGTAGGCGATGGCGCTCGCCCTCGCACCCTGTGGGGTGTTGGCAAACAGGAAGTTCTTGCGACCAATTACAAACGGCTTGATTGACCGCTCGCTCCGGTTGTTATCCAACTCCAGATGGCCGTCCTCCAG
>NZ_FPBV01000044.1 GCF_900116805.1 Paenalicyclobacillus macrosporangiidus
GTTATTTTCCACGCCTTGGAGCTTGCGAATCCACTCAAGAACTGCGAAGCTATTGACAGAAGCCATCGTTGCGTTCCTCCTACTAGTTTGTTTCGCCACACTCTAGTAGACACGCACGGTGGCTTCGTCGTCAATTGTGGACGACGCATTTTACACCACTACTTGAGACTTTAACGTCTCAGCACCTGAAATGCCTAAAGGGATGTGGAATTATCGTGGGTCGCCAGGAAGGAAAGTTTGTGTATTACTCCTTGCGCAACGACCAAATCAGAGAACTGCTTCGTATGTTTGATGTTGTGTTGTCGCACGTTGCGTCAGAAGTAGAGAGCTGCGAAGACGACTGCGTTGGTTGGAAGGAGTGATTGGGCATGTCAGACCAACAACAAAAGGCGATGGTGGGAACACCTCATACCTGTTGTGCTCCGGAGAACTGTAAATCGGTCTCCACAAATACCCTTTCGACCACATGTAGCCGTAATGACGAATGCTGTAAGGACGAAACTCAGGTTGCACGTGCTCAACGAGACAATTCTGTAGCGACTCGATGTTGTGCAGATAGCAAAGATACAGCGGATAACTGTTGTGGATGTGAGGAACATAGCGAACCGAATGTAGACGTTTCTTCCCCGGCTACCACCAGCGAAAGTGAATGCTGTTCGGGTGGTTGTTGTGCCGAGCAACAATCACACGGGGTTTCGTGCTGTCAACCGACACAACAAAGGGGGGAACCGTGCTGCGGCGACACCCATGAACATGGTAATCGATCCAACGGGGGGTACGGAATTTCACATAGAGATGGCGAACACCACGAATATAGGGTTTATGGAATGGACTGTCCGGCTTGCGCTAAGACGATTGAGAAGAGCTTGACGCAGTTACAAGGCATTCAATCTGTCGTTGTAAATTATAGTACAGGAAAAATGCGGGTAGTCGGTAACGACAAAGCCGTGTTTGAGCAAATCCCGGCTCAAGTAAAAAAGCTTGGTTATGCCGTGGAGCCTATTGTGCAGGGAAGGACAAGGACATACCTTATCGAGGGTATGGACTGTGGAGCATGTGCGAGGACGATTGAAAACCACCTACGGAAAGTTCCGGGTGTCAAGACGGTGGCTGTAAACTTTTCCAACGGCAAAATGATTATTGAACATGACAATAGCGTTCAGGATATCGTTTCAGAGGTCGCAAAGGTAGGGTATCGGGCATCTTTAATGAATGAGAACCGCCCGGTTGCTGCAGAAAGTGGTCGTAGCCGATCCGGCGATGCGCTGATTGTGCTGTCCGGTGTATTGTTGGCACTTGGGCTTATTTCGACGTATCTACCACTTCCTCCCATTGTACCGATTGGGTTGTTTGCGGCTTGCATGGTCATTGGGGGGTATAAACCAGCAAGAAACGCCTATTATGCGGTGCGCAGTCGTTCGTTGGACATGAATGTTTTGATGACGATGGCTGCTCTTGGGGCCGCTATCATTGGTCAGTGGGCCGAAGGTGCCAGCGTTGTCTGGCTGTTTGCTTTGGGAAATGTACTACAGAATAAGTCCATCGAAAAGACAAGAAACTCAATCCGAAGTTTAATGAGTCTTACTCCGCCTGAAGCATGGGTGAAAGTGGGTTCGGAACTCGTACGTCAACCTGTAGAAAATGTTGGAGTCGGTGATGTGATCGTCGTAAAACCAGGGGAGAGAATCCCTTTGGACGGTGAAGTCGTAAAAGGCACGTCTAGTGTCAATCAAGCTCCGATTACTGGGGAGTCGATTCCAGTTGACAAGCAGGTTGGAGATCCGGTCTACGCTGGAACGATCAACGAGAATGGTTCTTTAGAGATTGCAGTAACCAAGCTTTCCGGGGACAGTGCCATATCCCACATTATCCATATGGTTGAAGAAGCGCAAGAAAAGAAAGCACCGACACAGGCGTTTGTCGATAAGTTCGCTCGTGTCTATACACCGGTCGTTTTTATCTTGGCTTTGCTCGTTATGGCTATCCCTCCATTGATGGGATTCGGGACGTGGATTGGGTGGGTTTACAAGGGTTTGGAATTATTGGTCGTCGCATGTCCGTGTGCCTTAGTTATCTCTACACCGGTTGCAATTGTATCTGCTATTGGAAACGCTGCGAAAAACGGCGTATTGATCAAAGGTGGAACGGCCCTCGAGACGGCTGGCAAAATAACGGCAATCGCATTTGATAAGACAGGGACACTGACAGAAGGTAAACCGAAAGTTTCGCAGGTGTTTTCGTTAGAAACCACGAAAGAACATCTGCTTGCGATTGCAAGAATGTTGGAGGCGCATTCGACTCATTCAATTGCCTCGGCGATTGTTCAACACGTGCAGGCCTTGAAGATTGATGCACTTCAAGGGGAGTCGTTTCGTAATATCGTTGGGAAGGGCGTCACAGCCATCGTCGATGGCGTGGAGTATTTCGCCGGTAACCTAAGTTTATTTCAGGAAGTCGGTGCCCCAATTCAACAAATTGAAGAGCAGATACAATCTTTGCAAGACGAAGGGAATACCATTGTGATTGTAGGTACGAGACAACAAATTCATGGCTTCATCACCGTTGCTGACACCGTTCGCAAAACAACCGCTTGGACCGTTCAGTCACTAAAAGATATGGGGATCCGCCAGGTTGTCATGCTTACGGGGGACAACGAAGGGACTGCGAAAAGGATTGCCAATCAAACGGGGGTCGACCGTTATTATGCTGAACTCTTACCCGAGGATAAGGTCAACGCATTAAAACACATACAAGACGAGGGCCACATCATTGCCATGGTTGGAGACGGTATCAACGATGCACCAGCGCTTGCAACAGCGAACGTAGGTATTGCCATGGGTGGAGCAGGTACAGATACCGCCATGGAAACTGCGGATATCGTGCTTATGTCTGACAACCTGGAAAAATTGCCGTACACCATCGAGGTCAGTAAACGGGCTTTGCGAATCATCAAAGAGAATGTCTCGTTCTCTCTCGTCATAAAATTTCTCGCATTACTACTCATTTTTCCAGGATGGCTCACGTTGTGGGGGGCGGTCGTAAGTGACACAGGTGCAGCCATCATTGTCATCCTCAACAGTATGAGATTGTTGAAGAGCATGAGGCAGTCGTAGTTCTTCAGGACTGGCGAGAACACTGACGTAAATACATCAATTGTCGGGGTGGTTCCACGTAGGTTTGTAACCACCCTGGCATTTTTAATCGGGGTACAATACAGGCGCATAAGGCCATTCACGATGAATAACTGTCGGTTGATATATCCCCCCTGGGGGGATATTATTCATTGCATGGAGGTGTGCTGATGAAAGATCATCACCATCCACACAAACAACGAAAACAAGTGGTGAATCGATTGGCACGGATTGAGGGACATATACGAGCTGTTAAGGAAATGGCTGACGGGGGTAGAGACTGTTCTGAATTGCTGATTCAAATCGCCGCCGTCCAAAAGGCTCTTGATGGCGTGGCAAAGGTCATTCTAAAGGACCATTTGGAGGAATGTGTCGTATCTGCTGTAGATCACAAGGACCTGGACAAGGTGTTGAAGGATTTGCAAAGTGCCCTCGACCATTACATTCGATAGGGTCATGATGATTAACCAAGCATTGCACAATCCGTGGTGAAATTCATTTGAGAGGATGGTACTGCTGAAACTATCAGTACCCGGAAGACGTGTGTTATCTATTGCGCTCCCGGCAATCGGGGAGGCCTATCTACAGAATCTCCTTGGTGTCGTAGATACATTTTTTATCGCAAAACTAGGCCTTGTAGCGATTGATGCAGTAGGTGTCACAAACGTCTACAGTATGACGTACATTGGTGTATTTATCGCCATATCTTCCGCTTTATCGGTATTCCTGTCACGGGCCATCGGGGCTAAAGATCTTGAACGTGGCCGATCCGCTGTGTGGCATGGAGTTGTTATCGGCGTGGCAATCGGTGCGGTGTTGGGTGTTATTTCCGTGGTCTTTGCGGTTCCTCTGTTACACATCATGGGAGCACACGGTCAACTTGAACAGACAGCTCTCCCGTACTTCCGAACGGTTCTGGGTCTGTCACCGTTGATTGCACTGTTTACTGCTCAATCGGCGTCATTCCGTGCAACCGGCGATACCAAAACACCGCTTCGTGTCGGGCTCGAGATGAATGCGCTACACGTCATATTGGATTACATTCTCATCTTCGGTATTGGGGCGATTCCGGCATGGGGGATTACTGGTGCGGCGTGGGCGATGATTCTCGCTCGAGTGTACGCCTCCGCCCGCCTGTGGATGAAGTCTCGCCGGGTCGATGCGTTAAGGTTGAGAAGGAGGGATTTTGTATTTCATCCAGCACTGATTTCCAGTATGGTTCGGTTTGCGATTCCTGCTGCAATTGAACGGCTGTCGATGAGGCTCGGCCAAGTCATTTATTTTGGGCTTATCGTGCGAATGGGTGTTGATGTGTATGCCACACACAACATTGCAGGGACAATCGCTACTTTCGCCTACACCATTGGCAGCGGGTTTGCCACGGCAGCCACAACGACCATTGGACAGGCGATAGGGAGTGGAAATGAATCAGAAGCGCTGGCCTATCGCAGAGCTAGCTACATCCAGTCAGCGCTACTCATGACGGCGGTGACAACTCTCTTATGTGCGACAAGCCCTTGGTTTGGGTTACTTTTCACGCATAATGAAAGAGTTATCCATTTGCTGACTATCGTGTTGGCAATTGATATCGTGTCCCAGCCGTTTTTGGCGGCTGTACTGGTCGATACGTCAGCGATTCAGGCAGGTGGAAACAGCAAATACCCGATGATTGTAACGACCATCGGCATATGGGTGGTAAGAACACTCGGGGTCTATCTATTTGCATGGCAACTAGGATTTGGACTTCCTGCGGTGTGGGCGAGTATCGCCGGGGACAATGCACTACGGGCTATCCTGTTTGCTCTCTATCGTAAGAAGGGTAATTGGATTCGTGCCCTGAGCTGATGATGAAAAAACCGATAAGATGTGGTTTAACAAGAATGGAACCCCATTTTTAGGGGTGTTTGTTCGGAACTGCTACGATGAGGCGAAACACATCTGAGAAGGCAATAAACCGCATCTCTTGAATCGAAAACCCCGCCGTACGGAGGTTATCCATTGTCCTGCGGTTGACGTTCGCCCCTGTCATGCGAACGGTGAACGGATTGAGGATATGAAGCACGATGGCAATGGGAAAGTGATCGCTCAGCATGTGTTCAATCATGAGAAGGCGTCCTTCAGGCTTCAGGACCCGACGGATTTCCCGAAGCCCGGCTATTGGGTCAGGGACGGAACAGAAAACACAAGTCGACACCACGGAATCGAATGTGTCATCGTCGAATTGTAGATTTTGCACATCCATTTGTATCAACCGCACTTTCGCCGTGCATTCTTGAGCACGCTTTTCTGCGAGAGCATTCGGGGGCTTAAGAGGGGAGGTTGACGGAAATGACGAAGCCAATTGTGTACTTTCTGTGCACGGGGAACTCGTGCCGCAGTCACATGGCGGAAGGATGGGCAAGGTACCTTGGCGGGGACAGAATCGAAGTCCACAGCGCCGGTGTGGAGGCTCATGGGTTGAACCCTCGTGCCGTGGCAGCCATGAAGGAAGCCGGGGTGGACATTTCGCACCACACTTCAAAATTGATTGATCCGGAGCTGCTAAAACGGGCAGACTATGTGATCACCTTGTGTGGAGATGCCAATGACCGCTGCCCGATGACACCTCCGCATGTGAAGCGCCTGCACTGGGGATTTGAGGACCCGACCAAGGCGACGGGAACGGAAGAAGAGATCCAGGCAAAGTTTCGGGAGGTCTGGGATGCCATTCGGGATCGGATTCAGGCGTTGCTCGACGAACTGCCAGAGTAAAATCGAATTGAAGGATCGGGTTAGCACTCAGCACTGGACTGCCGGGAGGCGATCTGGTTGAGATGGATAGGAACGAGTAGTTGTTCACAGCGGGAGTCCGTATCCTGATTTGAAGGATGCGGACTCTTATCGCTGAACGGGGGTGATTAGATGCTCAAAGCTTACATGCTGTTTGTCATCGCTGGATTGGCGGAAATTGGTGGGGGATATCTCGTTTGGCTCTGGTTGCTAAACGGGAAGCCAACGTGGGTCGGCGTTGTCGGTGGGTTCATTCTCTTTTTGTACGGCGTGGTAGCCACCCGACAGGAGTTTTCGTCATTTGGAAAAGTCTATGCGGCCTACGGTGGTGTGTTCATTGTGATGTCCGTGCTTTGGGGATGGGTTGTAGCGAAGTGGGGCAGGGATCTGCCTCATCGGTGTAACAGTCATGCTGCTCGGGTCGAAATAGGTCAAACTGTCACAAGCACGAGTTCGCTGAATGGGACGATAAAGCGGGTACATGAGCCAGGGCGGAACAGCGCTTAACGAATCGTAACCGTGTTGCTGGTTGAGCTATCGAATTGACCTTGACGCTCATGATATCGGCTTGTAATATCGAAATATGATATCGGATAATGAGCGAATTGTACGAGACTTTCTATTGGGGTTTGTGAAAGTACACGTTCTCCATCATGCAGCCCACGAAGAGATTTACGGTGTTGCCATGATGGAGGAACTCAAACGTCATGGATATGAAATTGGACCAGGAACGATGTACCCCGTTCTACACGGTCTTGAGAAAGGGGGGTATTTGAAGCGACAGGACCGTGTAGTCGAAGGGAAGGTGCGTAAGTATTACACCATTACCCCGGCTGGCCGAGAAGCACTGCATAACATCAAAGCGAAAATCCGTGAACTCGTATCAGAGGTGATGGAAGACACATCATCGGATGAATAGAATTTGGAAGCTGAAGAGTCATAAGTACGCCCAGGTTCCTTGCAAAAGGAGGCAGCTCGTGTGAATGACGTTGATCCAAACGTTAAAACCACTGGTTCTGTACTTGAAGTGTTGAAGGTGTGTACCCGGCTTGGCCTCACGTCATTCGGCGGACCGATTGCTCACCTCGGCTACTTCCACGAGGAATACGTGAAACGTAGGAAGTGGGTTGACGAACAGAGCTACGCTGATTTGGTTGCGCTCTGTCAGTTCTTGCCTGGCCCAGCAAGCAGCCAGGTCGGAATTGCTATCGGCATTGAACGTGCAGGGCTGCTTGGAGGGCTGGCCGCTTGGGTAGGATTTACGCTGCCCTCGGCCATTGCACTGGTGGTTTTCGCTTACGTTTTGAAGGGACTAAATATTCAACATGCTGGGTGGCTTCATGGTCTGATGATTGTGGCCGTGGCAGTGGTAGCGCAAGCTGTCTGGTCGATGGCCACCAAACTCGCACCTGACAAGCCTCGTGGTACGATAGCGATCTTGGCTGCAATAACGACTTTAGTCTGGCCAACGGCCTTCATCCAGGTACTCATTATTGTCCTTGCGGGTGTCGTTGGGTGGCTGTTGTTTTTCAAACGGCAGGTCAGTGATGCCCCACCTATGCGTGTTCCGATTGAGCGTAAGACAGCCATCTTTTCATTGGTGCTCTTCTTTGCATTTCTCATCGTGCTTCCGATGCTCAGGTCGGTGACTCATAGCCAAACCCTTGCCCTCATTGACAGCTTTTATCGTGCAGGTGCATTGGTGTTTGGTGGTGGTCATGTTGTGTTGCCACTGCTTCAAAATGCTGTGGTGACACCAGGTTGGTTGACGAACGGTGAATTCTTGGCCGGTTATGGCGCTGCTCAAGCGGTTCCAGGACCACTCTTCACTTTTTCGGCATACCTGGGAGCTGTGATGCACCCACGTCCTAACGGAATACTTGGAGCTACACTCGCACTCATCTCGATATTTTTGCCGGCATTCTTGCTTGTCATCGGGGCACTTCCTTTCTGGAACGCCATGCGGCGTCATTCGGGATTTCAGTCTGTGCTGATGGGAATCAATGCATCGGTAGTCGGAATTCTGGTAGCTGCCTTGTATAATCCGGTGTGGACGAGTGCCGTCAAAACCCCAGTCGATTTCTGTTTAGCCATTGCGGCGTTTGGATTGCTGGTGATTTGGAAAGTCCCACCGTGGGTGGTTGTGCTTCTTTCTGCGATAGGTGGAGCTGTGGTGTCCTCCTTGTGATCTGTATATGGTAACAAAGTGGCAGAGCATCTCGGGAGATGGCCTCTGTAGTCTCTTCAAGGAACATTGGTTGACGAGGGCACATATCCATCTTATAATTCAAGTATTCAATTGAATAGTGTAGGAGTGGCTTTATGTCGAACAACGATACGAGAGCATGGAAAGATGCTATTTATAGTCAGTTCGCTCGAATTGGTAAGGCACTTTCCAGTCCAAAGCGCCTAGAGATTCTTGAACTCTTGTCCCAAGGGCCAAAGACGGTCGAGACATTGGCTCGGGAGACTGAGATGAGTGTGGCAAATGTTTCACAACACTTGCAGATTCTGCTACAAGCACGAATGGTTTGTTTTGAAAAACACGGCACGTATGCGATTTACCGATTGTCTAGCGGAACTACTACCAAATTGTTGTTATTGCTTGAGGATTTGGGCGAAGAGATTCTGGCAGAGGTAAATCAATTACGAGAAGAGCTAACAAGGAACATGGAGTTTCCCGAGCCCCTGTCTATTGAACAGTTAGAATCCCGACTGCAATCGGGAGATATCACCTTGATTGATGTTCGACCTAAAGAAGAATACGACTTTTGTCACATACCTGGTGCCATTTCCATTCCCATTACGGAGCTTGAAAAGAGACTTTCTAGCCTTCCACGTGACAAAGACATTGTTGCGTATTGCCGAGGCGCATATTGTGTATATGCCATACAGGCAATCGAGTTGTTGAGAATGCAGGGATTTCAGGCTTTTCGATTGGAGGAAGGCGTTCGGGAGTGGAACGAGCTGCATCCCACGCATCAGTAAGCGGGATTCGGAAGAGTGTGCGTAGGCATAATTTTGTACGCCGGTTAATTTGGGCGGAAGTAAAATCGAGGCAAATAGGAGGAAGGATATCAATGATTTTCCGACAGTATCTCCATACAGAACCTATTGCAGCATCGTACCTCTTTGGTTGCGGTGGTAAGGGTAAAGGGGTTGTCGTTGATCCCTTGATTCAGGACGTGGACTTCTATGTCCGCCAAGCTACGGAGTTGGGAATGCAGATCACTTACGTCTTTGATACGCACCTGCATGCGGATCATGTTTCCGGTGGCCGAGCGCTCGCTGAAAAAACGGGTGCAGAATACGTGTTACACGAATCTGCCCCAGTGAATTTTCCGTTCAAGGGTGTAGCAGATGGAGATGAGGTGGTTGTCGGTAACGTTGTCATTCTATACTTGCCCCAGAGTCAACCCAGACAGAAGGGATGGGTTAAGATGAAGTAGAGGTGTTTGTGATGCCAGGACGTAAGTGGACTGTGGACGAGAAGATGAACATCGTGCTCGAGGGCATGATGCCCGGTGCCAACATCAGCGAGGTATGTCGGCGGCATGGCGTGGCCCAGAGTCTGTA
>NZ_FPBV01000034.1 GCF_900116805.1 Paenalicyclobacillus macrosporangiidus
GATGTTCAGCATAGGCCGGACAACGTGCGCACCACATCGCGCAGCAGTTCAGTGTCGTAACCGGGCGTGACCTCGATGATGGCCGGGCCCACACGAACGGACAGCGGTTTGTCCACCTCTCCGGTCGGTTCCTGGACATGAATGGGGACAAAACGAGGCTGCGACTCGACCTGCTCCGCCTTGAACTTGCCCACCCAATACCACAACTGGTGCTCCTTGATCTGGTGGGCAGCACACCATGCCGCACCAGTTTGTCCACTGGCCCGGAAGTCGGCCACGCGGGCGCGCCAAAGCTCACGAAGCTCTTCCAACTCCGCTTTCGTCACGATGATCCCTCCATGATTGGGTTCTGGGGGAATCATCTCGCAGACCAAGGCTTGGCGCTAGGTGCGGACTATTTGACGCTTACTCATGATCAGCACTGTCCCGCTGTGGACGGCACTCTTGGAGATATGCCGTCGTACCAGGCTTGGATGGCCCTGGCCTACCTCATCCTCTTCGGATCCGTACTGGCTTTCACGTCGTTCGAAATCGCGCTTCGGCTCTTGCCGGCGAGCATCGTCCTGACCTATACGTATGTGAATCCCACGATTGCGCTGTTCCTCGGCTGGGCGTTGCTGGGCGAGCCCATCGGAATCTGGAATGCCATAGGAGCCGCGCTCATCTTGCTCAGCGCTGCAGGTGTGTTTCGCGCCAACCGGACATCCTCGACGCCTCGGCACAGTGCACCGCCGCACGAAGAGACGCCCCGACAACCCCTTGATGTGTGATTCTGACCATGGGCACCACAACACCGGGATTGCCGCCGTGTATGGTCAGCCGATATGGGACAGGGCGTGATGAATCAACACGCGGACGCGCTCGCCGAACGTCGCAAACCGTTCGTCGCGCGTCTGTCCGCGGACCCACCGAACGTAAATCTGCTGCAGGATCACCGCCAACTTGAAGTAGGCGAACACCTGGTAGTATTCGATCCCGCCGACATCGCGCCCGCTCAATTCCGCGTACCGCTCGATCAGACGCGCCCGGGTGTAAAAGCCCGGGTACCGCGTCACCGTCGGGAGAATGCGCTGAAGCGGCTCGGGATCATCGGGTTGAGTCCAGTAGCTCAAGGTGACGCCGAGATCGAACAGCGGATCGCCAACGGTCGCCATCTCCCAGTCCACAATCGCGACGATGCGCGTGGGATTGTCCTGGTCTAGGATCAAATTGTTCAACTTATAGTCGTTGTGGATGACCGTCGCCTGAGGCGATGGCGGCACATGATCCGCGAGCCATCCCGTGAGGCGGTCGACCCCGGGGATGTCGTCGGTCTTCGCCCGGTGATAGCGGTCGATCCAACCTTTCACCTGCCGCTCCAAAAACCCTTCCGGATGCCCGAAGGCCATCAAGCCGGACGCCTCGGCATCGACCGCGTGCAGCCGCACCAACGCCTGCACAAACGACTCTGAGATCTGGGCTCGGGTGTCCATGCCCATCGCGACCCCTTCCGGAAACTCCGCGTCCAACACGACACCGGGCCGGTACTCCATGACGTAGAACGGACCGCCGATGACCGCCGGATCGTCGCAGAACGCCAACGGGCGGGGTGCCAAGGGGAACACCGGGTGAAGGTGCGCGAGAAAGGACGATTCCCGTTTCATATCGTGCGCCTTCGGCGGCAGCGGCCCCAACGGCGGGCGCCGCAACACGGCCACCCGCTCGCCGCTCTGAATCAGATAGGTCAGATTGGACGCCCCGGTCGGGAATTGCACAACCTCCAGCGGGCCGTCCTCCCAACCGCTGACGTGTTCCGCCAGGTATCGCTGCACTGCCCCCACGTCGAACCCTTCTCCCGGTCGAACGGGGATGGTGCCCTTGACTTCCCGCACGTTCATGGATCCAATTCGCCGTCCTTTCGCTCCATGCTGATCGGATAACCGCTCCATTCCGACAGGCGGGCGGCGCTGGCGCGCAACTGCGAAATCGCGCACTGTTCGCGCTCCTCGTTTAATTGGCTGGTCACTGCCAAACAGGCCATGACCAACTCCACCTGTCCAGCGCGGTTGAAAATTGGAACGGCCACAGCGGAGATGCCAGACGTCAGTTCAGCATGCGTCACCGCGTAACCCTTGCGGCGGACTTCGCGCAGACTCTCCTCAAACCGCTCCGGGTCCACGATGGTATTCGGCGTAAACGCCTTCAACCCTCCCGCCGTCCATCGCCGCCACGCGGACTCCTCGTCGTACGCCAAGAAACATTTGCCGAACGCACCGCCGGTGATGGGAAACTGTTGGCCGACGGAAACCGTGATGCGGACGCGCACGTCAGGCGGCTCCGCCGATGCGATGTAGATGAGGCGATCGTCGCGCAAGCGCTGCACGAGAACGGAGGTCAAGGCCGTCTTCTCCGCAACGACGCGCAACTCGGCCATGGCACTGGCGATCCGCTGGTTCAGTTCGGCGGCCCGATTCCCCAGCGGGATCAGGTACGGCCCTAGGCTGTAACGCTTCGTCTCCGGATTGAAACGGACGAAATCCTCGCGCTCCAGCGTCCTCAACACGCGCAGGCAGGTGGTCTTGCTCACCGATAGCCGCTCTGCGATCTCCGTCAGCGTGCAATCGCGGTACTTGTACCGGCTGAGCAATTTTAAGATCCGCGCCGCGAGCGCGACGGACGGCACCTCGTAGACCACCAGGCATCCTCACTCCTCTGGTCAGGTCACGCACCGGGACGGCAGGCGGACCCGCCCGGTACATCGGCAGGCCCGCCCAGTTGCTTCGTCGGGACGGTATCGCTACCCTACCATGCTTACCATACTTTTCCCCCTGCCGCTATCCTCAACCGTCCAGGGATGGGATGTCGAGGGTGTTGTACTGCCCGTGATCGACGTAGGCCGCCACCACCGGTCCCTGCAGGTGTCCTGCGGAGGAAATGCCGCTCAAACCATAGGGCTGTTTCTGGGCAGGAACGGCCTTGACCGCGTCCGGCATCTTGGCCATGATGGCCTTGACGTCGGTCGTCGTGCCAGCCAGTTTGATGGCTTCCGCAAAGGCCCACATGGCCTGATAGTTCAAGGCATTCTCCGAATTGGGCACCTTGTCCTGGCCGTACGCTTGCTTGAACGCCTGGATGAACTGGGACGTGCCGGGGCCAGGGTATTTCTCCAGCGGCATCACGCCCACCGCGCCGTTCAACATATCCTGCGTGACGATCCCGTTCATGCTCTCGAACTTGGCCTGGTCCATCACCACGAAGCCGCCCTTGAACCCCTGGTCGCGGGCGGCCTTGATGACCAGTGCCGTGGGCTGGGACGGACCGCCGACGAACAGGACGTCCGGATGCTCCGAGAGGGCCTTGCTGACGACGCTGGAAAAATCCGTGGTGGTGTTGTAGTCCACCCCGTTGTTGGTCAGCACGGTGCCGCCCAACTTCTGCCACGTCGCGGAGAAGCCTTTCGCCCACTCTTTTCCATAGGCCGTCGTGGTGGGGATGAGGCCGAGCCGCTTACCGAACTTTTCCATCTCTGTCTTTGCGAACGGTTCGAAGTAGGCGTCATAGCGCGGTGGAATCATCACCGTCAGGCCGTTTTGCTGCTGCAGGATGGCCGGCTCGCTGCTGTACGCCGCGAGGATGAACTGGGGCTGTTCTTTCGCGTTGAAGCCTTGAATGGCCAAGATCCCACCGCTGTGCGGGCAGAACACGATGGGGGCGTGGTCCTGCTGCGCCAGCCGCTTGGCGTTTGTCGCCGCCTCATTGGGCAGGTATTTGTCGTCCAAGGCATCCACCTTGAACGTCACCTTCTTGCCCTGCACGGTGATATCCCCCGACGCGTTGATCTCGTTCACCGCCAGCGTGATGCCGTTGAGGACGTCTTTTATGTCACTTGCTAATTTTCAGACTTCAAGAACCAAGAGTTCACGCTTCCGCCTCCTTCAACAGCCCGTCCCGCACTTCCACCACGGACGTACTCGCCCCCACTTCGCCCGTGAAAGCGACCACTTCCTCCAGGCCCCGGCTCGCCAACCAACGGCCGACGCGGCTGTGTGCGAGCCACTCCGCGGCGGTCCGCTGCGCGGCCAGCGCCCGGGCCATCACCGCCGCGTCGTTGAGGCGGGCATGACCATCGTCCAGCAGCTCAGTCAACAGCCCGGCGCAGACGAAGTCCTCCAGCGACAGATGCCCCCTGCTCCCGGCGCAGATGAGGTAAACGTCCTCCGGGGCCAGCGTGTTCAAAAACCGCGCCGTCGCCGGGGTATTGCGAAAGCAAGCGATGAACAGCCGCTCGGCCGCCTCCGCAGCGCGGATGGCGCGCGTCCCGTTCGTGGTGACGAACACCAGATCCCGGTCCCGCACGCGATCCCGGGTGTACTCCGTCGGCAATGGGCCGCAGTCGAAGCCCGGAATATCAAATCCGTCCAGCTCGCCACCTTTCAGGCTCCCCGGCAGCCCGGCCGACCGCTCCAACGCCTCCTGCACGCTGTCGGCGGGAAAGACGCGGCGGGCGCCGCGCTCGAACGCGGTCACGAGGGTGGTGGTCGCCAGGCACACGTCCATCACCACCGCCACCGCCCCCTCTAGCCGGCGCGGCTCAATCTCCTGCCGGGTCGCCCACACATGGATTCTTCTCACGCAAGCACCTCCCGTTGCCTTTGCGGCCGCTGGACCTGGCGGCCCGGGCGAGTCGGCAACTCGCCCGGTCCACCCCCTTCAGGGCCGCAAAGATTCCCGCTGCAGTCGGCTGGCGATGATGTTCTTCTGAATCTCGGAAGTCCCCTCGTAGATCCGGGTGATGCGCGCATCCCGGTAAAACCGTTCGATGGGGTAATCTGCGATGTAGCCGATGCCCCCGTGCACCTGCACGGCCTTGTCCGCCACGCGGTTGTACACCTCCGAAGCGAACAGCTTGAGCATCGCAGCCTCCTTCACCACGTCCTCGCCCTGGTCCATCTGCCAAGCGACCTTGTAGGTGAAAGCGCGCAACACCTCCGTTTCCGTCGCCATCTCCGCAAGATAGTGCTGGATGATCTGCTGCTCGAAGATCGGTTTGCCGAACTGCACGCGCTCCTGGGCGTACCGAACCGACCGATCGACGAGGTATTGGCACGACCCGAGGCAACGGGCCGCCAGCCCGGCGCGCCCGTTGGCCAGGATTTTCAGGGCGTTGACATATCCCTGGCCCTCTTCGCCGAGCACGTTTTCCACCGGGACTTCCATGTCTTCGAAGTACAGCTGGGCCGTGTGCGAACCGTGCAGCCCCATCTTCTTCTCCACGCTGCCCACGTGAAATCCCGGGAAGTCCCGTTCCACGATGAACGACGTGATCCCCTACGCCCCTTTGGCCGGATCGGTGACCGCCATCACGGTGAACACGCGAGCGATGGGTGCGTTCGTGCAGTAGATCTTCTGGCCATTCAGGATGTAGCGGTCCCCTTTGCGCACGGCGGTGGTCTGCAGGTTGGCCGCGTTCGATCCCGCCTGAGGCTCCGTCAGCGCGAACGCGCCGATCCACTCCCCCGTCGCCATCTTCGGCAGATAGCGCCGCCGTTGATCTTCGTTGCCAAAGGCGACGATGCCGACGGACCCAATCCCGTTGTGGGCCCCGAGGATGGTCGTGTACCCGTTGATGGTCTTGCCGAGCTCTTCGAAGATGGCTGCCTTGCCCACCATGTCCAGCCCCATCCCGCCGTAAGCCTCGGGGATGCTCAGGCCAAACAGGCCGAGCCGGCGGGATCGATCCAAAATGTCCTCCGGCACCCGGTCCTCCCGTTCGATGTCCATGGCGTGCGGCTCGACTTCATTCGCCACGAACTCGCGCACGGTCTCCTTCATCGCCAACAGGTCTTCAGACAGGCGAAAATCCATCGTCGACCCTCCCCCGCTCATCGCGCCTGCCGGTGGTAAAACGTCCCGGTTGCCGTCGCCACCAACGCGCCGCTGTCGTCACGCACCTCGCAGCGGGCGGAATTGAGCAGGGCGCCCGCCGCGACCACCTCACCCCGGGCCACCAGATGCCGGCCACGGCCGGGCTTGTGGTACCGCACGCTCATCTCCAGCGTCACACCAGGCCGGCGTTTCTCCATGTAGCTGGCCATCCCCATGGCGTTGTCGCACAGGAAGGCCGTCACGCCGCCGTGCACCATCTTCGCCGGGTTGAGGATGAGATCGGTCACCGGCAGCGTGATGGCAGCCTGGCCGTCGCCGTCTTCCACTCGCTGTTCCGCAAAAAAATGGTGAAGAAAATAGCGATCCCGTTGCCGGGCTTTCTCGCTCGCACGCCCAGCCTTCAGCGCCACTTCCAGGTCCTCATCCGACAATTGCGCCAGCTGTGCCAAGAGATGCTCCCGCGTCATTCGTGTCACTCCGAATCCAGGCAGGGTGGCGGTCGGCCCCGAAGCCCGCTGCCGCCCGCTGTTTCATATTTGAAATTGCGTTTCAACTTGATAAATTCAAGATACCGGTTCGCCTCTCACCCTGTCAACGCGCCTCCGAAAACTTCCGTCCAGTCGGAAGGAAATGATATATTCAAGCCACACGGGAGGAGGAACCGTATGACAGATCGGAGCACCATGCTGCCCGCGGGCACTTTCGATGGCCAGACCGCCATCGTGACCGGCGGCGGAACGGGATTGGGGCGCGCCATCGCGCTGGAGCTGGCCGCGCTCGGCGCCAACGTCGTGGTGGCCAGCCGGAAGCTGGAAAACTTGGAGGCCGTGGTGAAAGAGATTGAAGCGAAAGGCGGCCGCGCCCTGGCAGTGCCGATGGACGTGCGCGACCCCGAACAGGTGGCGCGTACGCTTCAGGTGGCGCTGGAGCACTTCGGCGCCGTCCATCACCTGGTCAACAACGCCGCCGGCAATTTCATCTGCCCGGCCGAAAAACTGTCGGTCAACGGCTGGCGGGCGGTGGTCGGCATCGTGCTGGACGGCACGTTCTACTTCAGCCAAGCGGTCGGCCGCCACTGGATTGGCCTGGGGCAGGGCGGCACCATCACGAACATCATCGCCACCTACGCCTGGGGAGCGGGGCCCGGCGTGGTGCACTCCGCCAGCGCCAAAGCGGGCGTGCTGGCGATGACCCGCACGCTCGCGGTGGAGTGGGGCCGTCACGGCATCCGGGTCAACGCCATCGCCCCCGGACCGGTCGACGGCACCGGTGCGGCGCCGCAGTTGTGGCCGACGGAAGAGGCGCGTCAACGTGTGCTGCGCGGCATTCCCCTTGGGCGGTTCGGCGAGGCGGAGGAGATTGCCCACGCTGCCGCCTACCTGATGTCCCCCTACGGAAGTTTCATCAGCGGCGAGTGCCTGACCGTGGACGGCGCCAACTGGCTGCAGAGGGCGCTGTTCTGAACCGTTTCAGCCTTGGCCGCCGCGTCTGAACAGGAAAGGCCGCCGATGCGGGCAGCCTTCTCATTCATCAAATACAAATCGCGTCCCGTGTACGGGGGCGGTGGTGCCCCCGCCGACGAGACGCGATCTGCCCGTACTCGGGCGCACCTGTCCCTCTCCGGCCCCGCCGGTGCTTCGCCAGACAGACTAGAAATTCCGCGCTCAGCGACACTTCACTTCCTCTGTCTCACCGGACGCGGTGCCTTCAGCGGCCGGATGACAAACTGGATGCAGGCCGCCGCCTGCACGGCCGCCTGCCACGCCGCGTCCACAGAGTCTGCCGCCGCGATCACGTAGGCGTACCGGTGACTCATCGACTGTGGCGCAGACAGAACCTCGTTTTTGCGCGGTTTGACGAACACCTCCTGGACAAACGGAACGCGCGTCGCCCGTTTTCTGCCCGTGATCCGCGTCAGTATCCCGGACTGAGGCACGGTCACGTACTGGGCGTAGACACACCGTTCAAACCGACGCTGCAACTCTGGCCGTTCGCCGAGCAGCGAGCGCAGCGTCTCGCGCGCCAGGTTGATGCCGAATGCATGCAGGATCAGCCGGTTCATCGCAGCGCCGGAAATGCGCGGGTTCACTTCAATGATTTTGCAAGTCCCATGGGACACTCGGAATTCCACGTGGAACGCGCCTACCCGCATGTCGATCCTGTCGCGAATGTCCTCCACCATTTCCTGAACCTGATCGCGAAACGCAGGTGAGACGTGCGGGTCTATGCAGTATCCAGTGACGATGAACCGCTCTGCCAGCGTGACGGTCTGTTCAATCACCGCCACCACGTGCGGCACGCCGTCGTGGACCAGCACCTCTGCCAGGTACTGCGGACCCGCTACATACGACTCTACCAGCAAATTAACGCCGGGGGCTCGCTTGCGCAGCTTCGACACGTGATCCCGGTACTCCGCGTCGCTGTTCGCCAGTAGGACGTCTTTCGAGCCGGTGGACCTCGGCGACTTGACCACAACTGGAAAATCCAATCCGCACGCCGCGTCGTCGTGATCCGGAGCCAGGATGCAGAACGGGACGGAGTACGGTGTCCCGACCATCAGCTTGCGAAACGCGATCTTGTCCTGCACCAGGTCGATGGCGCTGCGCGTCTGGCTCGGCAGGCCCAATTCCTCCGACAGCCTGGCAGCCAGCGACACGTGTGAGTCCATAAAACTGACGACGGCACTGATGTGCGTTCCCCTTTGCCACAGCCGCTCAATCTGCTCCCTGACCGCCTCCGGCCGGTTCAGGTCGGTGAGCATCATCTTGTCGACACCCGGGAACTCCTCCCGATGCCGAAGAAAACTCCTGCGGTTCGTGAGCAGCACGGTGCGAAAACCGAGTTCTTTGGCAGCCTCCGTCGCGTCCTTGCTGGAACCCGACTTCGTGCATCCGAGAAATACTATCGTATTCAGGGTCCCCGCCCTCTTTCCCTTTGTTCCCCGCCGCTGTCCCAACCGTGCTGTGGACTGCTGTACCGGAGCACCGTCCGCAGGCCAGCCGGGTCAGTGCGGCGCCACATACGACTTGTCGCTGACAATACAGCGCAGTTCCGCCTCCAAGGCAGGGTCCAGCTCGAACCGGGAATCCCGGCCGAACACGCTGGACACAATCGGAGAACGAATGTTTTGCACCGTCGAACGCGCCAGACAGATGCTGTTCGCCACCGAACAGCTCACTACTGCACTGCCGTCCTGAATGGAGACGAAGGGACCAATCACTGAGTCTTTCAGCAGGCAGTCTTCGCCGATGACCACCGGGCCGCGCAATACCACGTTGTCCAGCCTGGTGTTCTTGCCCACCACGACCGTGCTGCCAAGATGCGCACGCAACAAGTACTGGTTCGCCTCCAGCCAGCGGTCCACCGTACCCACGTCGAAAAACGGCTGCTCGGTGACAACACTCGACACAGCGTGCCCGTGGTCAATCAGCCATTGAATGGCGTCCGTGATCTCGTACTCCCCACGGGCGGACGGCGAAATCTCCTCCACCGCCGCAAAGATCTCCGGTGTGAAGACGTACACGCCGACAATCGCCAGATTGCTCACCGGATGGGCCGGCTTCTCCACGACGCGCACCACGCGGCCTTCCTTCAGGACAGCGAGGCCGTAATCGGACGGATGATCGACCGGCGCCAGGAGCATCGCACCGGCATGACCTGGTAGCGCTGCCATCAGGATGTCGAGCGGCTCCAGCACCAGGTTGTCGCCGAGCAGTACAACGAACGGATCGTCCCCGACGAAACTGCGTACCCTGCGCAGTGCGTCGGCGATTCCGAGCGGCTGCTGTTGCGGAATCACCTGGACGTCGAGTGGACACAACTTGGCCAGGTAATCGGCGATGTCGCGCTGGTCTGGGTTGAGAACGACGCACACGTCCAGGATGCCTGCGTCCCGCAGTTTCTGCAGGCAGTGCTCAAGCACCGGCCGGTTTGCCACAGGCAGCAGTGTCTTTGGCAGCGAAAACGAGAAAGGCTGTAGCCGGGTTCCCCGGCCGGCACAGAGCACCACGCCTTTCATGACCCATCCCCCCCCCCCCGTCTTCGGCAACGCCTCGGCCAACGCCCATGTACTGAAAACCGGCGCGCCGTATCGCCTCGGGTTGGAGGGCGTTGCGCGCGTCCAACAGCACGTTGCCCTGCACCACCTGGCGCAGCGCCTGCCAGTCCAGTCCGATTATCTGCGGCCACTCGGTGAGCAGCAGTACGGCGTCCGCCCCTGCCGCCGCCTCGTACGGGGTGGCTGCGCAGCGGACCGCCGGGTACAGCGATTGGACATGTGTCGCTCCCTTGGGATCAAACGCGCTGACCAGCGCCCCTTCCTGCAAGAGCATCTGGATGACGCGCAGCGACGGCGCTTCCCGAATGTCGTCGGTGTGCGGTTTGAACGTCAGGCCGAGCAGTGCAATCCGCCGCCCGGACAGGCCGCCGAGCCGGCCAGCGAACTTACTCATGCACCACTCCACCTGTGTTTGGTTGACCTGTTCAACCTTTTGCAGCAGGTCCAACACCAGCCCGTGTTCCTGGCCAAGGCGAATCAAGGCCCGGACGTCCTTCGGAAAACACGACCCGCCGTAGCCGATGTTGTACACGCCGCGCGCACCGGGTGCCTGTGCGGCCAGCAGGTTGGCGGTGACGGCGTCGTGAATCAGTGTGAAGTCCCGCGTCTGCTCCCCGTCCCCGTACACGGTCAGCGGCTGCCTGTGCAGCACCGCGCGAATGAACCGGTGTATCGCCATGTCTGGCCGCTGCCGCGGGCCGAACACGGTAAAATAGCGCAGACACACCACAGACAGGCCAAACTGAAGGGCGTACAGCTGACACAGCTGCTCCGCCGACAGCTTGGTGACCCCGTACGGGGAAATCGGGCGCAGGGGTCCATCTTCCCCCACGGGACCAGTCATACCGCCGTACACAGAGGACGACGACGCGCAGACCAGGCGGCGCACCGGTACCTCGCGGGCGGCTTCCAGCAGCCGCTGCGTGGCGAGGATATTGTGGCTCACGTAGTCTCCGAACGACTGGCCCCAACTGGTGCGGACGCCTGGCAGAGCGGCCTGGTGGTAGACGACATCCACCTGTTGAAGCAAGGGGCGCAGGTCTGCCTCCAGCAAGCTCTGTTCGAGCAGCGTAAAGCCGGGCCGACCCGCCACCGCAGCCAGATTGCGCTGCTTGATCCAGCGCGGGTAGTTGGCGGTGAACACGTCCACGCCGATGACGCGTTCCCCCTCATCCAGCAGTCGCTCACACAGGTGAGAACCGATGAATCCCGCGCATCCCGTGACCAGTGCCGTGCCCATCATCGTCCCCCCCAGACAGCCAGGACTTCTTCTGCCACCCGATCCCACCGGAACTGGCGTTCCGCCAGCCGTTGGCCGTAGCGCCCCATGTTGCGCCGCAGCTGTTGGTCGGACAAAAGCCGCACAATCGGTTCGGCGAACGCCTTTGGATCCGACGGTTCCTCAACGACAAACCCGTTGCGCCCCGCCTCCACGACTTCCGAGTTGCCGCCCCGAGCGGTGGTAACAATGGGCAGTCTCGCGGCCATCGCTTCGTAGTGCACGCGCGCGAGCGGCTCCTCCCACTGAGAGGGGCAGACAAACACGTCGCCCAGCCAAAACCACCGGTGAACGTCCGCCGGGGACACAAACCCGGTGGTGATCACCGGAATCGGGCACCGAGCGGCGAGCGCGCGGACGTACGCCACCTAGTCGGTCACTTCGTCGTCGCTGTACCACTTGCTGCCGACCAGTACCAGTGCGGTGTCTGGCTGCGTTTTCGCGACGTGCCACATCGACCGGACCAGGACGTCCGCCCCTTTCTTCGGCGACAGGCGGCCGACAAACAGGACCACTCGACGGCCCTCGAGGCCGTACTCCTGGTGCAGTTCGCGGCGCACCCGACGCACTTCGTCACGGTGCAGGTCGCGACTGTACCGGTCCACGTCGACGCCGGAGTAGATGGTGCGCAATTTGCGCGCGGCACGCGGGTAATCGGCCGCAATCCGCTGGCCGACGTAGTCGCTCACCGTGACAATCGCCTCCACCGACCGAATGGCCTGCTTGGCTTCCGCCCGCTCAATCTTGCCCGGCAGAAACATGTCGTTGTGCATGCTCAAAACCAGGCGTGCGCCTGGCCTCGCCTCCCGCACCACGTTGACCAGCTTCGGCCGGTTGAAGATGTGGATCAGGTCGTACGCCTCATCGGATCGGCGCAGAAAATCGGCCACGCCCTGTTCATACACGTCGTACACCTTGCCAGGTATGCGCGCGTAATGAACGCCCTCCCGCACCTCCTGGCGCGGCAGGTCCGGGTCTTCCACCCCGAGTACCGTCAACTCGTGGTGACGCTTCAGCAACGGCAGGACCCCGTCGATATACGTTTGAATCGCTCCACCCCGAATGGCCGGAACAGGTAGCTTCTCCGTCACAATCATCAGCACTTTCACGACGTCTTGCCCCCCTTCCGCTTTGCCCGCCTGTTGCCGGCGGCGGCCCGCGGCTTCCTCGTGTCGGCTTTCCTGCTCGCCTTGACGGGTTTCCGGTGGCCGGCTGGCTCCTTTGTGCGCGCGGATTTCTTGTTCTTCCGGTCGGCCGTGTTCAGCAGCGGGTTGGCTCTCTCGGTCGGGTCGCGCGGTTTCTTCGGCTTGGCGGGCAACTTCGGCTTGCCAGGCGACTTAGTCTTGCCAAGCGACTTAGTCTTGCCGGGCAACTTCGCACGCTTCTCGCGCACAGGTTCGGCTACGCGATCCGGGCGCACGCGCTCGTCCGGAACAGGCGTTTCCCCGCGCCGGTCCGGCGTGCGCCGGCGAGCAGACCGCTCGCCGGCGCTTGGCGTGTGAGACGGCGACGTCAGTTCCCCAGCCATCTCTGCCAAATCCTTCAGCGCCCGCGCTTTGCTGTCCTCGGCGGCTTCCAGCCGTTGGAGCAGAGGCTCCAGTTCGGTGGCCATGAACGTCGCTGGGTCGTAGACAACTTCTTTGACGTTCTTGTAAAACTCGTTGGGCAAAGCCAAGTCGATGAGCAGCACCTGGAACAGTTCAGGCTCTATCGGGCATGCCTCGGCATATGCCTCCACCACCCCACGTCCCACACCCCCATGTCGTCCATGGTGGATGCAATCAGCTTGCGCAAGTCGCGGATTGGAACCCGAGTTCGACAGTTGGTAGCACCCTGTAGGCAGATGGATGAAATTGGGGTGCAGCAGTGGTGCGGCTTCTCGGGCTTATCCACAGGCATACGGGGGTAATTTGTCGTGAAAAGTTGTAGGCATGCATAGGATTGTGGATAAATTTATTTACTTGTTGTTATTTGGGTAGTATGTTTCGTATAATGTAGATATGTACATACGAACTATCCGCCGTAAAAACAAAGATGGCTCCATCACCGGCTACGTCCAGTTGGCCCATAACT
>NZ_FPBV01000053.1 GCF_900116805.1 Paenalicyclobacillus macrosporangiidus
GTTATTTTCCACGCCTTGGAGCTTGCGAATCCACTCAAGAACTGCGAAGCTATTGACAGAAGCCATCGTTGCGTTCCTCCTACTAGTTTGTTTCGCCACACTCTAGTAGACACGCACGGTGGCTTCGTCGTCAATTGTGGACGACGCATTTTACACCACTACTTGAGACTTTAACTGACGGAAGGCAATATTATTCAAGGCCATTTTACTTCGACCCCAATTGCCGATACGGATATGAAGGAGTTTGGGACATTGAGGCGGCCAAAAGGATCATTCAACGATATCGTTTACGTCCCTTTCATTTTAAGGTTTCCGAGTTGATCCGATCGATTGAACCCGACAATTTGGACCTGTTGCGATTAAGGAAAAGGGATCATCCAGCCAATCAAGAGCCTGTCATCATTGCGTTATACGATCCACTCAATTTGCTTTGTCCAATTGAAACATTGTTGTTACACTGAATTATCTTGCCGGTTATATTCCTAAACCGCATTTCCTTCGTTTGCGCCCAAATCGCAGACTTTATATCGTTTAAAGTAGGGAACCCGAATTAACGCTTGTTTTTTTTGCGTGTTCGGATTCCATTTCGTCGCGCCGTGTCTAGGATTTTTCTGACCAACTCGTCAGCTTTTTCCGGACTGATTGTTACGCTCATGTTCATCCCTCCAATAGCCAGTATTGACAGTTTTCAAGCTTGGCATACCTCCCCCCTCCCCTTTCATATACAAATATTAAGTCTACAACAAAGCAACAGTGTTGCTAGGATAAACGTGAGCGTCACGGAGCTGACCGGCCCGCTGGACAGCGAGCCGGATCGCCGCTTTGTGCTCACCGCGCGAAAAGCGACCGTCCGCCTCGATTCGGGCGCCGAAGTGGAGGCCTGGACGTTCAACGGCCAGATCCCCGGACCTGAGCTTCGCATCCGGCAAGGCGAGCTGGTTGAGGTGGCGCGGGTCTCTGGATGGACCATTGCCACAACCTGGAGCATGCCGCAGCGGGGATGGCGATGCACCTCGCTTACGAAGGGGTCACCACGCCGTTTGAAGTCGACCGCGCGACGAACAATCACCCGGAATAACCGGGACATCGAAAGGGGGAATGGTTATGCTGATGTACGCGATTGCCCTTTTCCTGATTCTGGGGGCGGCAATATTTGCGCTGCAGGCGGTTCAGATGCACGTCAGAAAAGAGGAAGAAGCGAATCTTTACTGGTTCGCGTCGGCCGGTTGCCTCGCCGTACCGGTCATCGGCTTCCTGATCATCCGGTTTTTTTGACGCGGCAATAAAGCCGGGTGCGGATCAAGGACGAGGTCGTCCCTTGCCGCGCCCGGCTTCATGAACTTTCATGACCGCTCGAATACAGCTTTCCCGCCTTCTGCATTCCTGGTTACTCTTACTTTATCCCCGGTCATGAACATGACCGAGACCATTGCCAAAACCGCGGGAACAATCCCCCACAAGAACGTATGCGCAATTGAGGCGGAGAGCGCGTTTCGGACGGCATCCAGCATTTCCGCCGACATTTGGGCGCGAAGTTCCGGCGCCAGAATCGACTGCGGCTCGAGCAGAATGCCTCCCGGAATTTCGACCGCATCTCCCAAATTGCCAATAAACGCGTTCCGCTGAATAACCCCAAAAACCGTAATCCCTATCGTCATGCCCAACGAACGAAGAAACACTACGGATGATGTAGCCGCGCCACGCTGCCGCATATCGAAATGATGAACGGCCGACTGCGTCAAGACAGACATCGAAACACCAATTCCCATTCCGGTTACAATCATGAATGCCGTTACCATGGAGCGCCACAATTCCGGTGACAATCGACTAAGGAGACACATGCCGGCCATATATAACAGGGCGGAACCGATCATCAGGCTCCGATAACTGATTCTCGACGTTAGCCTGCCGCCGATTTGACTAAACAACACACTGGTGATCAACATCGGCATTAAGATTGTACCCGAGCTGGTAGCCGTACCTCCGAAAACACCCTGGATAAAAATCGGAACGTACACCATAGCGACAACAAATCCCGCTCCGTAAAAGAAAGCAGCTGCAATGCTGGCCGTGTACAAGCGGTTTCTGAACATACGGAACGAAATGATCGGCGCATCCGCCTTTTTCTCCGCAATGACAAATCCGGAAAAAAGGATGCAGAACAAGAGGAATAAGCTCACGATAACGCCGGATTCCCAATCATACTTGCTTCCTCCAAGTTCCAGCGCGAACATAAGGCAGACGATCGACCCGATCAAGGTCACTGCCCCCCACCAATCGATCTTCTGCTTGGCGCGTACCGGCGACTCATGATAGAACGGCACAATGAGCAAACATGCGATCACACCGATCGGCACGTTGATATAAAAGACCCAGTTCCATCCGAGATGATCCGTAATGACGGCTCCAATCAATGGACCGAAAATACTGGACGCGCCGAAAACAGTCCCGGTTAGTCCGGATATTTTCCCCCGCTTCTCGGGAGGGAAGATGTCAAACAAGATTGCCAGCGCGATAGGCATAATGGCCCCGCCGCCGACACCCTGAATGGCTCGAAAAACGCTCAGTTGAACGATGCTGGTCGCAAAACCGCACAGGATGGATCCGATCAGGAACAGAATCAGGCCGAATACGAAAAACCGCTTGCGCCCGTACATATCGGATAACTTGCCGAATATCGGAGTGCCAGCCATGGAAGTCACCATATAGGCCGATGTGACCCATATGAAATTTTCCATCTCTCCGAGTTCGGACACGATCGTTCCCATGGAAGCCGCAACAATGGTGTTATCCATCGATGACATCAATATCCCCAACATGAGTCCGGCAACGACGCAATACATTTTTTTCGGCTGTTCCACCATCGTGAATCACTCCTCGCCAAAGGATGACAGGTTGCTTTCGCTCAAACCAGGTTTTACGGTAAAATAAAATTGAGACGGCAGCATATTGTATGTAACCTTATTAATAAAGTTACTGATAGTAAGTTTACTTATTAAAATGGAATACGTCAAGGAGGAATATGATGTCTTCACACAAGACGGACACTCCGGAAGTCGATGTGCTGGATGCGCTCATTCGCACCGCTCACTATATGAAGCGCGAATTTGAGTCGCGTTTGTCGTCCATGGATATCCCTCCATTTTTAACCGGACCGCGTCTTCGCCTGCTTGTCGCCGTTGCCCAAAATGAACCGGTCCGAATGAGCGACCTGGCCGCTATCATGGATATTAAAGCGATCACGGTAACCCAATTCGTCGATGCCCTGGAGAAAGAACATTTGCTTGTACGCTTTCCCGATCCGAAGGATCGCCGGGCAACGCTCATCAAGTTGACCGACCAGGCGCCTGCTTTGATTCAACGCGGACTTTCGGCTGCGGCAAAAGTGAAGGAGGAGTTGCTCGAACCTTTGCCGATGGAATTGCGCAAACAGCTTATCGATATCCTTTCGCAGCTTGTAGACTTCAAGAAGATATGCATTTTTGATACGAAAGTTCAGCATAGCGATGCAATCGAGTAAGAGGGGGCGGCGGTAGTGTCCCGTCAAGTGGTGTAATTTCACCGCTTGTGTCTAGAGTGTGACAAGTGTCACCTTGTCCTGTCGATCGTCGCTCCTACCGGTTGAATTTCCGCAGCCAGGGGACAAAGCCAAGGCTTGCGTGGAACTAGGCGCCACCTCTCGCCACCTCTCGCCACCTCTTTCTCAACTATTTCTGCAGCATAACGTCCGATACCAGCAACGTTCGGTCTGGCTTTAGCTTCGCCATGGACTCCAGACTGAAGTAGCGTCGAGACACTAGCCACTCTTCATGCTGCTCCTGCAGGATGGCCCCCATGAGGCGTACCACGGACTCCCGATTCGGGAATATTCCGACGACGTCCATCCGCCGCCTCATTTCTCGGTTTAGCCGCTCCAGCGGATTGGTGGAGCAGATCTGCCGCCAGTGCTCGCCAGGCAGCGCCATGAACGCCAACACGTCATCCTCGGCCTCCTGCAGGATTTGCATCGCCTTCGGGAACTTGTTCTCCAATTGCTTCACCACGTTCCGTAGTTGCGCCCTGGCTGCCTCTTGCGTGGGTTGTGCGAAGATCGTGCGGATGATGGCTGCCACCATCGACTGCTGCTTCTTCGGCACCTGGCTGAGTACGTTGCGGATGGTGTGCACCTTGCATCGCTGCCATGCAGCGCCCGTCAACACCTCCGAGATGGCCTGCCGAAGCCCAAGATGAGCATCGCTAACCACGAGCTTGACGCCCCGTAGACCACGTTCCTTCAGGGCCCTCAAAAACTCGGTCCAGAACGCCCCATCTTCACTGGTCCCCACATCGAATCCCAATACTTCACGCTCTCCAGTGTCCGTTACGCCAATGGCCACCACGAAGGCCATGCTCTGCACGCGTCCACCTTCCCGAACCTTGGGGAATGTGGCGTCCAACCAGATGTACGGATACTCCCGCTCCAAGGGCCGCTCCTTGAACTGGCGGACAGTCTCATCCAACTGCTTGCAAAGGCGAGAAACCTCGCTTTTGCTGATACCATCTAACCCCAGTGCTCGTACCAAGTCGTCCACCTTTCGGGTGCTGACCCCGTTGACATACGCCTCCTGTACGAC
>NZ_FPBV01000013.1 GCF_900116805.1 Paenalicyclobacillus macrosporangiidus
AACACGCGTACCCATCCCGAACACGACCGTTAAGCCCTCCAGCGCCGATGATACTAGGGGCGGGAGCCCCTGGGAAAGCAGGACGCCGCCAGGCGGGAGAGAGAAGGCCCGGAATGCACGGTAAGGTGCAGACCGGGCCTTTTGCTGTTGTGTGGAGTGGAGCTGCGTGTGCCGTAGGAGGCTGGCTTGTCAGCGGCATGGCCCCGTGCGCGGAGTCGGAAATGGGGTGTGAATGGGTGGTCAATGGGGGCGAATGGGTTGTGAATGGGTGATGAATGGGGGAATGGGGTGAGGAGACTGCCTGTCCGTCGAGGTGTAACAGCAGGAATGCACTTATAGTCCCGGGGTTGGAATGGATAGCGACGGCATTGCATTTATCGTGGAGGCCTGGGGCGGAGTTCGTGACGGAATGGCATGTAAGCGGGCGGATGGGCAGCCAAGACGGGGTGGACATGGAGCGATTAAAGTAACGAAACAGCATTATGGCATCTGCGGGGTGTGAGTTAAGACCGAAACGTACACTACGGTGCCGGCACCCGAGCGAGATAAGGCGGAAAATGATTTTAGAGGTCGACACTGGGCAGCGCACCCCCCTGGAACCGGCGGGTACCGGCCAGACACCGGCCAGCACCGTCCGGCGAGCCTGGCGAACCAGGCGTGGTCGTAGCCTCGTACAGTACCTTGGAGTCAGCGCCTGCCCATCCGTTGCTCGTGAAGTGGAGCCGCCATCGTGGCCCGATCACGCGTCTACCTAATTCCACCCAGACCGTCGTTCATCTGTCCATGTCGCCCGTCCCCTCGTCTCCTGTCCGGTCATCCCCGCGCCTCATCCCGTCCTCTGAAGCCGATCGCCATTCCGCCTTCGCATGCCCGCAACGCCCGCACACAACACCCGCATACAGCGCCCGCTCCCAACACCCGCCCGCACCGTCCTCCTCACGCCGCCTTCATCCCGCCCACCACATGCCGGCTCATCATACGGATTGACAAAGCGGTTACATTATAGTATTCCTAACTCAGAATACGTTTTCCGAAAACGAATTCTGTCTGTATGGGAGGTGATGAGCATGGTTACGATAAAGGACGTTGCGGCAAGGGCGGGCGTCTCCCCGGCGACCGTATCGCGGGTGTTGAACGGGGTGCCGACGGTGGACATGGAGATCGCGGCCCGCGTGCGCCAGGCGGCCAGTGAGCTGGACTATCACCCCAATGAGGCGGGGCGGAATCTGCGAATGCGGATTGACAGCACATTCGGCCCCGAATTCGCGGTGCGCTCCCGAGAGCACCTCGCGGCAAAGCGGAAGATCGCGGAGCGGGCGGCGTTGTTGGTCTCCAGCAACGACACCATTGGACTCGATTCCGGATCCACAGTCTCGATGATGTGCCCGTATCTGCCTTCCGGCGTATTGATTTACACCAATTCGCTGGCGGTCTTGCAACCGGCGGCGCGCCGGGGGATCGCCGTGAACCTCGCACCGGGGCGCTACGTGCCCGAGATGGCCGCGGTGTTCGGAAGCGACACGGACGCGTATTTTCGCGAGCGGCGGCTGCAGCGATACTTCCTGTCGTCCGCGAAAGTGGACGTGCGCCGCGGGTTGTACAACTTCAATCCGCTCACCACGACCGTGAAATTGGCCGCGATGGAGCGGGCTGACATGTCCATTCTCTTGGTCCACCACGAGAAATTCTGCGACGCCGGCTTGGATGCGTATGCCCCATTGACGCGCGTGGACCTGCTCATCACCGACTATATCCCGGCGCCGTACCGGGATGTGGTGCTCGCCAGCGGGGTTCCCGTCATCGAGGTGCAGCCACAGGCCGGAGACGGCGCGTGAAAGGCGGCTTTTTGATGCATTCCTGTCATCCCACGGACAGCGGGACGGCGGAACGTCCGCGTCCGCTGGACACAGACCGACACCTTCTCCCTGGCGTCTGCATTCTGGCGGACGATCTCACTGGCGCCGCAGACGCCGCAAATTATTTCCGGACTGGATTGTACCGGGTGCGGGTGAGCCTGAACCCGGACGCCCCTTGGGATCCCGCGCTGGGTCCTCACGTCGTCCAGGTGGCCGATACCGAATCGCGCGCCGCAGAGCCCGAAGAGGCATGGCGGCGGGTGGCGCGGGCGGCAGGCGGACTGAAAGACCTCGGCAGTCGTCTCGGCACCGCGGCCGGAGCCCTGCACGTGTACAAAAAGGTGGACTCCACACTGCGGGGACATCTGGGGATTGAGTTGGAGGCGGCTCTGGAGGCGCTCGGCCGCCGCATCGCCGTGTTTGCTCCATCGTTTCCCGCCAATGGCCGGCAGGTGGTGGGCGGCCGCCTGTCCGTGCACGGGACACCCGTGCACCAGACCGCATTCGCGCAGGATCCCCGGAATCCCATTGAGTCGGACCGGGTGGCCGACGTGATTGCCCAAGGGACTCAGCTTCCTGTCGACGAACTTCCGCTGTCCGTCCTCCGGTCGGGGCCGGCGGCCGCCGCCTCCTGGTTGGACGCGCTCGGCCCCGGCACGCGCGTGGTCGTGGCCGACGCCGAAACGGAGGACGATCTCGCGGTCATCGCGGACGCGTTTGCGGCGCGGGAGGACGTGCTCCTGTGCGGATCCGCTGGCTTGGCGAAGCAGCTGCCGCGGCACTGGCTCGCGAAGCCCGACGCGGAAACCGACGCCAGCGCGGATCGGAGCAGGCAGGACGACGCGGCCGGTACGGCACAGGCGCACGACCCGTGCGACCGGGTGCTGGTGCTGGTGGGCAGCGCCAATCCGGCGGCGCACCGGCAGCTCGAGGTCCTGGCCCAGCAGGCTGGCATCCGAGTGACGGAGCTCGACCCGGTTCAACTCGCCCATCCGCAGACGACCGCAGAAGAACTCGCCCGGGCGACGCAGGACCTCGTCCAATCCACCGCAGCGCGCGAACGGGAGGGCTCGGCGGGGCCCGTGTTGGCCGCGGCGGCATTGGGCACGCGCCGTCCCGCCGGTGCGAGCGGCCGCCGGTTCGAGGACGATCTCGCCGCCGCCGCGAAGATTTGGTTTGAGCGCGCGGCTGGACAGGCCATCGGCTTCGTCGCCACCGGCGGCGACACCGCCCTCGCCCTGTGCCGCGCCATCGGCGTGCATGCCATCTGGCCCGAGGGGGAGGTGGCTCCCGGGATCCCGTGGAACACCATCGAGACGCCCCGAGGGCGCGCCCTGTTGGTCACCAAGGCTGGCGGATTTGGGACTGAGGACGCGTTGTGGCGAGCGGTGCAATTCTTGACATCATACTGATTGTGGAGTTGACGGACTGTGAGCAAACCGATTGTGGCTGTGACCATGGGCGATCCCGCAGGCATCGGGCCCGAGATCACGCTGCTGGCGGTCCAGGCGCCGGAGGTCCGGGACCGGGTGAAGTTGGTGGTCATCGGGGATCTGGAACGGCTCCGGGAGGCATCCCGCATCCTCGCGTCCGCCGGACGTTGGAAGGGGGCGGCGCCCGAGCTGAGGGCCATCGAGCGGCTGGAGGACGCCAGGTTTGAAGACGGGGTCATTGATGTGCTCGACTTGCACAACGTGCCCGCGGGGCTGCCCTGGGGGCAGGTCACCCGGGAGGCCGGCCGGGCCGCTTTTGAGTACGTGGCAAAGGCGGTCGATCTCGCCGTGAACCGCACGGCCGACGCCATCGCCACCGCCCCCATCAACAAGGAGGCGTGGAAACTCGCCGGGGTCAAGTATCCCGGACACACCGAGGCGTTGGCGGAGCTGTCCGGATCGCCGAGCTCGGCGATGATGCTCGTCAACGGCCGGCTGCGCGTGGTGCACGTGACCACCCACGTCAGCCTGCGGCAGGCCATCGAACTGGCGACGACGGAACGGGTGCTGGAGCGCATCCGCTTGACCCACCGTTCGCTGGAGCAGTTTGGCCTGCGCAATCCCCGGATTGCCGTCGCCGGTCTGAATCCGCACGCTGGAGAAGGGGGGCTGTTCGGCGACGAGGACGAGCGCCAGATCCGGCCCGCGGTGGAGCAGGCCCGGGCGGAAGGCGTGGATTGCACGGGCCCGCTGCCGCCCGACTCCGTGTACGCCAGGGCGGCAGGAGGCGAGTTTGATGCCGTCATCGCCATGTATCACGACCAGGGCCACATCGCCATCAAGATGCTCGGCTTCGACACGGGCATCAACGTGACGCTCGGGCTTCCGATTCTGCGCACGTCGGTGGATCACGGCACCGCCTTTGACATCGCTGGCAAAGGTGTCGCGAGAGAGAAGAGCATGATTGCATCCATTCTGGTCGCGGCCGATTTCTTGTCGGGGGACGCGTCCGAACACAACGCACAGCAGGAGGAGACCGTATGAAACGCGCCATCGACAAAATCCCCGGCGGGATGATGATCATCCCGCTGCTCATCGGGGCTGTGCTCCGCACTCTGTTCCCGCATCTTGCGGACGATCCGGTGTTCAAGAGCTCGTTCACGGGCGGCCTGTTCACCGGCGCGTCGGCCCTGTTGGCGGCCTTTTACATCTGCCTGGGCAGCACCATCCAATTGCGCGACACCGGTTACATCTTGCGCAAAGGCGTTGCGCTCTGGGCCGGCAAGGTTGTGACCGCTGCCATCATCGGATTTCTCATCAAATGGCTGGCGCCGGACCAGAACCACCTGGTGCTCGGCCTGTCTGCCCTCGCCATCGTGGCCGCCTTCTCCGACACCAACGGCGGTCTCTACATGGCCCTGATGGGCCAGCTCGGGAAGCGGCGGGAGGACGTGGCCGCCTACTCCATCATGTCCTTGGAGTCGGGGCCGTTCTTCACCATGCTGATCCTCGGCGTCACCGGCCTGGCGTCCTTCCCGCTCCTGGCCTTCGTGTACGCTATCCTGCCGCTGATCATCGGCATGGTGCTCGGCAATCTGGACGACGAGATGCGCAAGTTCCTGAGCAAGGCCCAGGACGTGCTCATCCCCATGTTCGCACTGGCCCTCGGCTTTGGTATCAACCTCGCGAACGTGCTCAAGGCCGGCCTGTCCGGCATCGTGCTCGGCCTGCTGGTCGTCGTGGTGACAGGCGCGGTGTTGGTGCTGCTGGATCGCCTGACGGGCGGCAACGGCTTGGCGGGCATCGCAGCGGCTTCCACCGCGGGCAACGCCGCGGCTGTTCCGATGGCGGTGGCCGCCGCGTACGCCGGGTACAAGGGAGTGGCCGCGACGGCGACGGTGCAGGTCGCTGCGTCCGTGATCGTCACCGCCATCCTGGTGCCCATCCTCACCGCGTGGTACGCGCGGCGGGTGAACGGGCGGGCGGATTCGGGTCACGCCCCGGTGGCCTGACGCGGGAAGCGGTCCGCCGGCCCATGAGGCCGGGACCTGCCCGTTGACACCCCGTGACGGTCGGGGTATACCTACGGTATAGGAACAATCGGCCTGGCGGCAGCCGGGTGCATACGAGCGATGACAGATCCAGTAGATCCGTGGCACCGACAGAGAGCATGGGTGATGCGCTGAGAGCCCGTGCGGGAACGTGCGGATCGAAACCGAGTCTGGAGCTTTCCGTGATAAAGCGGAACGGGTGCCGGCCGTTACAACGGCGAGAGCGGGTGCCCCGTGTCCATGCCGTGGCGCGGTCCGGCACCAAGGAAGGTGGTACCGCGAGCCCTTTCGCCCTTCTGGCGAGAGGGCTTTTCTGTTGGTGACCGCCAAAGTCCGCGGGACGGAGGGGGAAGTCATGCGCGCGGCGAAGATGGTGGTGAAAATTGGATCGAGCAGCCTCACCGACGCCTCTGGAAAGGTCGACGAGCATCGATTGGCCCGGCTCGTCGGTGAGGTGCATCGCGTCCGGGAGGCGGGATGGCAGGTGGTCCTCGTCTCCTCCGGTGCGGTGGCGGCCGGGGTGGGGCGGCTAGGCTGGCGGCGGGCGCATCTGACGATGCCGGAGAAGCAGGCCGCCGCCGCCGTCGGCCAGGGGCTGCTCATCGGGATGTACGAGACCGTGTTCGCCCGTTTCGGCGTCCCGGTCGGGCAGGTGCTGTTGAGCCGCGCCGACATTCAGTCGCGGCGACGCTTCATCCACATCCGCAACACGCTGACCACCCTGCTGGCGCGGGGCGTGGTGCCGATTGTGAACGAGAACGACACCGTCGCCGTGGAGGAGATCCGCTTCGGCGACAACGACACCCTCGCCGCCCTGGTGGCGCTGGTGGTGGAGGCGGACCGGCTGGTGCTGTTGACCGACACCGACGGGTTGTACACCGCCGATCCGCGGACGCATGCCGACGCTCGGCGGATCGATCACGTTCGCGAATGGACCCCCGACCTGGAACGGATGGCGGGCGGCAGCGGCAGCGCCGTCGGGACCGGCGGCATGCGAACGAAGCTCGCCGCGGCGCGCATCGCCGTGGAGGCGGGCATCCCCGCCCTGGTGGCTGCGAGCGGCGCGGAGGATATCTTGTTGCGCGCCGCGCGCGGGGAACCGGTGGGGACCTGGTTTCACCCGCAACCGTCGCGCCTGCCGGCGAAAAAGCTCTGGATGGCGCACGGGACGAAGGTCGAAGGGGCGCTGATCCTCGACGACGGGGCCGTCCGTGCCATCACCGAACAGGCGGCGAGTCTACTGTTTCCCGGCGTGGCCGCCGTGGAAGGCGAGTTCCGCGAGGGCGCGGTGGTCGCTTGCAAGACGATGGAGGGCCGCGTGATCGCCAAGGGCATGGTGCACCTGTCCTCTGGGGACCTGCGGGTGCTCCTGGAACGGCGCGCGGCCGGCCGGCCGGTGCACGTGGACCATGAGGTGGTGCACCGCGACCAACTGGTGTTGACGGACGCGGACGCGGTGGCGAAGGTCACCACGGGACACTGACGAAGGAGGGGATGGGTCATGGCGCTGTCGGCGGAACAGGTGGATGCGATTCTTCGTCAGGCCCGGGCGGCCAAGGTGGCCAGCCGGGCGCTGGCCGTCCTGGGACCGGACCGGCGCAACGAGGCGCTTCGCGCCATCATGGACGCGCTGTGGGCGGACCGGGCCGCCATTCTCGCGGCCAACACGGAGGACGTGGCGAGCGCGCGGGCCGCGGGGGAAGCGGCGAGCCGGGTGGACCGGCTCATCCTCAACGAGCGGCGGATGGAGCAGATGATGGAGTCGCTGCGGCAGGTGATGGAGCTGCCCGATCCGGTGGGCCACGTGGACGCCGCGTGGACGCGGCCGGGCGGCCTGCGCATCGAGCGGGTGCGGGTGCCCTTCGGCGTCATCGCCATCATCTACGAGTCGCGTCCGAACGTGACGGTCGACGCGGCGGCGCTCGCCCTGAAGACGGGCAACGCGGTGGTGCTCCGCGGCGGGAAGGAGGCCCTGCGTTCGAACGCCGCGCTGGTGGCGGCCATGCAGGCGGGCCTCGCCCGGGCGGGGATGCCGGAGAAGGCGGTGCAACTGGTGACCGCCACCGACCGGGACTCCGTGGACGTCGTCATTCGCGCCAAGGGTCTGGTGGATCTCGCCATCCCCCGCGGCGGCGCGGGGCTCATCGCGCGGGTGGTGGAGCGGGCGCTGGTGCCGGTCATCGAGACGGGCGTCGGCAACTGCCATGTGTACGTGGACCGCGCGGCCGATCTGGACATGGCGGAGGCGATTGTCATCAACGCCAAAGTGCAGCGCCCGTCGGTGTGCAACGCGGCGGAGACCCTGCTCGTGCACCAGGCGGTGGCGGAGGCATTCCTGCCGCGCGTGGCGCGGGCGCTGGCCGAGCGGGGCGTGGAGATTCGGGCGTGTCCGCGGACGCTGGCGGTACTCGGGGCCGCGGGCGGCCGCATGGAACGGGTCGTCCCGGCCGCGGAGGCGGATTGGGACACGGAGTACCTGGACCTCATCCTGGCAGTGCGCGTGGTGGACAGCCTCGACGAGGCCATCGCCCACATCGAGCGCCACGGCACGCGCCACTCGGAGGCGATTGTGACGGACGATCCGGCGGCGGCCGAGGCGTTCCTGGCGAGGGTGGATGCGGCGGCTGTGTACCACAACGCGTCGACGCGCTTCACGGACGGGTTTGAGTTCGGTTTCGGGGCGGAGATGGGCATCTCCACGCAGAAACTGCACGCGCGCGGGCCGATGGGACTGCCCGAGCTGACGACGTACAAGTACGTGGTGCGCGGGACGGGGCAGGTGCGGGGGTGAAGGAGGAGACGAGATGAAGTTGCAATCGGTGCGGTTGCGCTGGCTGAAGATGCGGATGCGCGAGCCGTTCGAGACGTCCTTCGGGCGCGAGCAGGACAAGGACGTCGTGGTGGTGGAGGTCCGGTCGCGCGCGGGCGCGGCGGGGTTCGCCGAGTGCGTGGCGATGTCGGACCCGCTGTACAACGAGGAGACGGCCGACACCGCCTGGCTGATGTTGAAAAAGTACTTCGTACCGCGGGTGCTCGCGTTGTCCTTCCAGTCCCTGGAGGACGTCCGGGCGGTCAGCCGGGCCCTGGCACCTTTCAAGGGGAACCGGATGGCGAAGGCGGCCATCGAGATGGCGGTGTGGGACGCCTGGGCCAACGAAAGCGGGCAGCCCCTGCCGGGGCTCCTTGGCGGCGTGCGCGACGAGATCCCGGTCGGGATCAGCGTCGGCATCCAGCCCGACATCCCGACCCTGTTGAAGAAGATTGAAGGGTACGTCGCGCAGGGGTTCGCGCGCGTCAAGGTCAAGGTCAAGCCCGGCTGGGACCTGGAGCCGCTGGCGGCCATCCGGCGGGCGTTCCCGGACCTGCCGCTGATGGCCGACGCGAACAGCGCCTATCGCCTGGCGGACGCCGACCACCTGCGCCGCTTCGACGCGTTCGGCCTGACCATGATAGAGCAGCCGCTCGCGTACGACGACCTGTTGGACCACGCCACCCTCCAACGCCAACTGCAGACGCCCATCTGCCTGGACGAGAGCATCCACACCGCGGAGGACGCGCGCAAGGCCATCGAGGCGGGCGCCTGCCGCGTGATCAACATCAAGGTCGGGCGTGTCGGCGGCTTCGCGGAGGCCGTCGCCATCCACGACGTGGCGCGGGCGCACGGCGTCCCGGTGTGGTGCGGCGGCATGCTCGAAACGGGCATCGGGCGCCTGCACAACATCGCCCTGACGGCGCTCCCCGGGTTCACCCTGCCGGGGGACACGGCGCCGAGCGCCCGCTACTTCGATGAGGATGTCATCGATCCGCCGGTCGAGTTCCTCCGCCCGGGGGTTCTGGCGGTCCCGCCCTTGGCCGGGGTGGCGGAGCGGGTCCGGCGGGACCGGCTGGCGAAGTGGTCGGTCGCCGAAGAGGAGATTGGCGGAGATTGAGCGAGCCTGAAGGAGAGCGATGCAGGTGGAGCCGTTCGCCCGGCGGCGCGGTTCCAGGGCCGCCTGAATCCTCTTCGGGCCACGGCTGCTGGCTGTGGTCAGTCTGGTAAAAATATGCGAAGATGAGATTGACGGCGCGGCAGGGCACGGCCTCGCGGCCGGGCAGAATCCCCGGGTCGGGCTCCGGGGCGGGAGCGCGTGACCGGCGGCAGGCAGGCCGCGCCGGAATCCACATCCGAAAGGGGCCTGGTTCCCAGTGGGGCCTGCTGCCCAGTGGGCAGCGTTCAGGCCGGCGACAGCCCGGGGACCGCACAGGCCCGCGGAGCGAGGAGGGGATGGCGTGGCCTGGTGGATTTGGCTGATTGTCGCGTTTGCCATCGGGATCGTCGAGGTCGCCACCTTCACGTTCGTGTTGTTGTGGATCGCGCTGGGCGCGTTTGTGACGGCCATCCTGTCGCCGCTCATCGGAAGCGTCTGGGGACAACTGCTGTTGTTCGCGGTGGTGAGCGCGGTGCTGCTGGTGGCCACGCGCCCGCTCGTCCGCCGGTGGCGGCAGCGCCGGACGTACCCGGAGCGGCGCGAGGCGATGATCGACAAGCGCGGCGTGGTGGTCAAAGAAGCCCAGCCGGGGGCGTTCGCCATGGTGCGGGTACAGGGTGAGCTGTGGAGCGCCAGGTCCGGGCATCCCCTGCGCAGGGGACAGGCGGTTGTGGTGCGTGATGCCACCGCCACGGTCCTCACCGTCGAACCGGCAGAGGAGGAGTAGCGATGGTTGGAACCATTGTCGTCGTCGTCCTGGTCGTCCTGGTCATCCTGGTCATCCTGCGCGGCATCCGCATCATCCCGCAGCAGCGGGTGGCGATTGTCGAGCGGCTCGGTAAGTACCAGGCCACGCTTCACCCGGGCGTGAACCTGATCATTCCGTTCATCGACCGGGTGGTGCGGGTGATTGACCTGCGCACGCAGCAGGTGGTGGTCCCGCCGCAGATGGTGATCACGAAGGACAACGTCCAGATTCAGATCGACACGGTGTTCTTTTACACGGTGACCGATCCGAAAATGGCCACGTACAACATCGCCAACGTGGTGCAGGGCATCCAGAACATCACGGCGGCGAACATCCGCCAGGTCGTCGGCCACATGGAGCTGGACGAGACGCTGGCGGGCCGGGACAAGATCAGCCTGGCGCTGCGGTCGGCGCTCGACGAGGTGACGGAGTCGTGGGGCGTGCGGATTGACCGCGTCGAGATTGTCGACATCAAACCGCCGAAAGAGATCCAAGACGCGATGGAAAAGCAGATGAAGGCAGAGCGCGAGAAGCGCGCCAGCATCCTGCAGGCGGAGGGCGAGCGGCAGGCGGCCATCCTCAAGGCGGAGGGCGAGAAGCAGAGCCTCATCCTGATTGCCGAAGGCGAGCGGGAGTCGAAGATCCGCCAGGCCGAGGGCTTGCGGCAGGCGCAGCAGCTGGAGGCGGAGGGCCGCGCGGCGGCCATCCGGCTGGTGGCGGAGGCGGAGAAAAACCGCATCGAGATGTTGCGGGCGGCGCAGCTCGATCCGAACGTGCTCACGTACCAGTCGTTCGAGGCCCTGCAGGGGGTGGCGAACGGCCAAGCGACGACGCTCATCGTGCCGTCGGAGGCCATCGGCGTGCTCGGTGCGCTGGCGTCGTTGAAGACGGCCCTGCAGGTGCGGGAGCCGGAAACCGCCGCGGCGCAGGAAGGGGCGGCCCTGGACGGCCTGGCGGGGCCGGGTCTGGAGCGGCCTGGCGGCAGGCCGGCGGGATCGCCCGATGACGGCGGTTGGCATGGCTGACGGGCACCAGGCGGCCGGTGGGGCGAAAGCCGCCGGCCGCCCGGCCACGGCCTGGCGGAGACGAATTCCCGGCTCGCCGCGGGCCACTCCCGTTGCGTATCCCCCATGGATTCACCACTTCACGACGATTCTCCCCGTGCACTGGCTCCTCATTCCCCCTGTTTCATACGCCCATTTTCACTTTTGCTCGGATTCGATAAGATAGCCGTTGGGCGGGGCGGCCCGTCCAGGGACCGCCGAGACCCGGGACGAATCGGGCGGACGAGATGCGCGATCGGCGGCGGACATACCGGATGGCGGCGCATCGAATCCGTTGGAAGAAGAGCCGGGCGGCCTCTGCCGGACAAGCCCGCCCGGCGCCGACGAATCGAGTGCGGAAGGACAGAAGGACATGCCGACCGTTCGCGTCTTCACCCTCATGGCCCAGCCGCTCTTGCAGCGGGGGCTGCAGATCCTCATCGACACGCAACCGGAGTACGTCTACGCCGGCTCGTTCACGCACCCCGACGAGGTCCTCCGACAGATGACGCCGGCCCAGCCCGGCGAGGTCAACGTCTTGATGTTGGATTTCGATCCCGCGGCTGAATCGTACCGGCCGTTCTTCAGCCGCCTGCGCAAGATTGATCCGGACCTGCGTATCCTGTTCCTGCTCCACCTGCGCACCACCGAATCGGATGTGGTGCGCGCGCTGCGGACGGGGGCCAACGGATATCTGCTGCAGTCGGTCAGCGAAGAGGGCTTGCTGCGGGCGCTCGGCGCCATCGCCCAGGGGCGCTCGTATCTCCAGCCGCACGTGACGCCGATGGTGCTCGCGGAGTTGCGCAAACCGCTCTACCCCATGCGCGAGTGGGACGCGCATGTCGAATTGGCGGAACGGGAGCGCATGTTGTTGCAACTCGCGGCCGACGGGCTGAGCAACACGCAGATCGCCGACGTCCTCGGCCTGGCGGAGAAGACGGTGCGCAACATGTGGTCCGCGTTGTTCGCCAAGATCGGCATCAACGACCGCACCCAGGCTGTGCTGTGGGCTATCCGCACCGGCAATGCCCAACTGCGCTGATCCTTTCCTTTTCCCGTGCCGCTCTCTCATCCGCGCCGGGACAAAAGTCCCCCTTCCCTCAGGACAAAATTCCCTGTCGCCGTCAGAAAGGCCCGTCTATGATGAAGCCAAAACGGGGAGGGGAATGCAGGATGGGGCACGGCTTGTGCAGCCTCTTCAACGGGATGGCGAGTCCCATCCACGGCGACTCGGGCTGATCCGGTTACCCTGTCCTACCTGTGGGCGCGGCACATGGGTAGGACATTTTGGATCCCGGGGATGAAACGGGGGCGATTCGATGGCAGAGCGGGTACGGGTGATGATTGTCGACGATTCCGCCGAGACGCGCCAGTGCATTCGGATGCTGTTGGCGATGGCGGAGGACATCGAGGTGGTGGCCGAGGCGGAGAACGGCGCCGAAGCCTTGAAGAAGCTGGCGGTGATGGCGCCGGACGTGGTGCTGATGGACATCAACATGCCGGTGCTCAACGGGGTCGAGGCGACGGAGCGGATCTGCCGGCAATACCCGGCAGTGTCGGTCATCGTGCTGTCGGTCCAAAACGACGTCGAATACGTGCGCCGCTGCCTGCGGGCGGGCGCCCGCCACTATCTGTTCAAACCGGTCACGGCGGAAATGCTGGTGCAGACCGTCCGCTCGCTGAACGGGCGGGAACGGGACCGGCACGAACGTCCGCGGGCGTCGGACGTGGAACAAACCTGGCGATGTTGAAGCCCCTGCCGGGCGCATCAAATTGGAAACAGGATTTTGCCGAAAGACGTCGAAGTGGTTCCCAGACTCGCTTCGACGTTTTCGCGTGTCTGGGAGAACCTTTTGAAGGAGTGCCGGCCTCGATGATCGAAATGCAGGATGTCTGGAAGCAGTATCCCAACGGGACGTGGGCACTCAACGGGATCTCGGTCCGCATCGGCAAAGGCGAGTTCGTCTATGTGGTGGGTCCGAGCGGCGCGGGAAAGTCGACGTTCATCAAGCTGATGTACCGCGAGGAGCGGCCCACGAAGGGGCATCTGTTCGTCAACGGATTCAACATCGAACGGTTGAAGGACCGCAAGGTGCCGTTGCTGCGCCGTCACATCGGAGTCGTGTTTCAGGATTTCAAACTGCTCCCGAACCTGACCGCGGCGGAGAACGTGGCCTTCGCGCTGGAGGTCATCGGCACGCCGAAGAAGTACATCCGGCGGCGCGTCAAGGACGCCTTGGAATGGGTGGGTTTGGCCGACAAAGCCGACCTGCGTCCGGCACAGCTCTCGGGCGGTGAGCAGCAGCGGATCGCGGTGGCGCGCGCCATCGTCAACAATCCGCAGCTGATCATCGCCGACGAGCCAACCGGAAACCTGGATCCCGACACCTCGTGGGGGATCATGAAGCTGTTTCAGCGCATCAACGACCGCGGCACGACCATTGTGATGGCGACGCACAACCGCGAGATCGTGAACACGCTGCGCAAGCGGGTCATCGCCATCGAAGCGGGGTGCATCGTGCGGGACGAAGACAAAGGAATGTATGGGTATGACGATTAGAATGATGGGCAGACACCTGCGCGAGGGGTTCAAGAACCTCCTGCGCAACGGATGGATGACGTTTGCGTCGGTCAGCGCGGTGGCCATCACGCTCCTGATCCTCGGCGTCACGTTGGTGATCGCGTTGAATGCGGAACAGATGTCGAACTATGTGCAGGGGCAGTTGGAGGTCAGCGCGTTTCTGAAGGATGACGTTTCGGATGCCCAGGCGCGGCAGATCACCCGGCAGATCTCCGCGATGCCCGGGGTCAAGTCGGCGGAGTACATCTCGAAAGAACAGGGATTCCAACAGCTCAAGCAGGAGCTCGGCTCGCAGTACCAGGACATTTTGGGCGGGCTGTCGCAGAAAAACACGCTCCCGGCGAAGGTGGTCGTCAAAGCGGACGATCCCCGCCAGACGCTCGCCATCGGCCAGCGGATCGCCCAGTTGCCCGGCGTGGAGAAGGTGAATGACGGCAAGGAAGTGGTGGACAAGCTGTTCCGCTTCCTCGACCTGGTGCGTAACATCGGCCTGGCGTTCGTCGTCGGGTTGGTCATTACGGCGATGTTTCTGATTTCCAACACCATCCGGATCACGATTTTCTCCAGGCGGCGGGAGATTGAGATCATGAAATTGGTCGGCGCGACCGACTGGTTCATCCGCTGGCCGTTCCTGACGGAGGGCTTGTTGATTGGCCTGATTGGCGCCCTCATCCCGTTCGTCGTCATCGTATTCGGCTACCGGACGCTGTACGAGCGGTTCGACGGGTCCTTCCTGGCCTTGGCGTTTCCGCTGATCTCCGCCGATCGGCTGGCGGGCACGCTGGCGGAGGTGCTGTTCGGGCTCGGGCTGTTCATCGGCCTGTGGGGCGGCATCGTGTCCATCCGCCGCTTCCTGCGCATCTGACCGCCCGGTTTGGGACGTTTGCGGCCCGGCGGGCAGCGGCCGCGCAGCCGGGAGATTGGGGCTGGAGACATGGAGAGGCACACAACTTCCTTCCGCGTCGTGGCGGGCGCGGTTTTGGCCGGCGCATTGGCGGGGGTGGCGGCGACCCTGGTCGTCCTCAAGGGGATGGGGGTGCCGTTCGACGCCTCGCTGCGCGACGCGTCGTTTCGCAAATTTTACACGGCGTATGAGGACCTGCGGGATCGCTATTATCGGTCGTTGACGGATCAGACGCTGCTCGACGGTGCCGTGCAGGGGATGGCCAACGCCACGGGAGACCCGTTCACGGCATACTTTCCGCCGGCGGACGCGAAGAGCTTCCAGAACATGCTCCAAGGCGCGTACGTCGGCATCGGGGCGTCGGTGGAGAAATCCGGGAAGGACACGGTGATTGTCAGCGTGCAGCACGGCTCTCCGGCGGAACAGGGCGGGCTGCGGGCACACGACGTGATTGTCAAGGTCAACGGGCAGGACGTCACCGGATGGGCGCTGGACAAAGTGAGCCAAGCCATCCTGGGCCCGGAGGGCACGCAGGTGACCCTCACCCTCCGCCGGCCCAGCGAGAACAACCGGACGTGGGACGTCAAGCTGACCCGGCGCAAGGTCTCCCAGCAGACGGTGTTCACCCAGATGATGGCGGACAACGTCGGGTACCTGGGGGTCGTGGTGGTCTCGGAACACACGTCCACCGAGGTGGCGCAGGCGCTGGCGGACCTGCGCAAGCAGGGGGCCCGGTCCATCATCGTCGACCTGCGCGGCAATCCCGGCGGCTATCTGGACCAGGCGGTCGACATCGCCAGCGATTTCATTGCCAAGGGCAAGGTGGTCGTCAAGACGGAGGACCGCCAGGGGCATCAGCAGGTGCTCACGTCCAAGGGGCCGGGGCTCGACCTGCCGGTGGTCGTCCTTATGGACCAGAACACCGCCAGCGCCGCCGAAATCCTGGCGGCTGCGCTGCACGATGACAACGGGGCCCCGCTGGTGGGCACGCGCTCGTTCGGGAAAGGGACGGTTCAAGACACCCAGTCGTTCCCGGACGGCAGCGCGCTGAAATACACCGTCGGGAAATGGTTGACACCGGACGGCGCCTGGATTCACGGCAAGGGGCTGCAGCCCACGGACCCGGTGGACGGTGCGGACGCCCAGCTGAAGAAGGCCCAGTCGGTCGCCCAACAACTGCAGCGAGCGGAAGGGAAGTGAGCCATGGTGGACGGCTTCACGGCGGGCCAGATCCTCCGCGCCCTGTGGCCGGGGCTGGCGCGGCTCCTGGTCAATCCTCTGCTGTACGCGGGGGCGGCGCTGGTGATCTGGGACGTGTGGCGCAACGCGCGGCACGAGCGCGCCTTTTTCGGCGTGCGGGTGACGCGCAGAAGGGCTCACCTCCTGCTGTTGGCCGGCCTGTCGTTGGCGGCGGGATGCCTGATGAGCGTGTGGAACGCGGTCCTCGGCGCACGGGCGGCGCCGGGGGAAGTGTGGGCCGTGACCGCCGCGGCGCTGCTGCTCGGGTTGATTCGCGTCCGCTGGTTGTCGCCCCTTTACGGCGCGGCGGTGTGTGCGGCGGCGTCGGCGGTGGCCGGCGCCGTCGGGGCGGGCTCGCCGGGCCCCGTCGCCTCCGGCGCACCCGGAGGGCATCCGGGCCCGGGCGTACCGTGGGGGGAAGCCCTGGGGACCGCCTGGGCCGCCGTCGCCGGATTCGACGCCGCCCGGTGGGCTGTCCTGTTGGCGGGGGCCATGCTGTGCGAGGCGCTGCTGTTGGCGCTTTTCCGCACGCGCTGGCTGCGCCCGGTGTACGTCCTGTCGAAGCGCGGGCGCGCCATCGGCGCCTTCGCGATTCACCTGGCGTTCGTGGCGCCGGTGTGGATCCCGATGGCGGGCGGCATGCCGGGCAACGGCGGTCTTCCCGGCGCACTCGGCGCAGGCTTCACGGCGCTGCCCGTGCTTCTCGGGTTTGGCGGCCTGTACGCAGGGCTGTCGACGCGCCGGGTGTTGACGGTGGTGTGCCTGCGGGATCTGGCCGTGGCAGCGGTCCTCGGCGCGGGCGCGTTCGCCGCCCTGCAGACGGGGCCCGTCTGGGCGGACGCCGCGCTGTGGGCGGGTGCGCTGGGCGCGGAGGCGGTGCGCCTGTGGCTCGACCGGGCCGAGGGCGCGAGCGACCCCCATTACGCGCCCGCCCTCGACGGGGTCCGCGTCTTGGCGACGCTCCCCGGGTCGCTCGCCAGGGCGATGGGGCTGGCGCCGGGCGAGGTGATCACGCACGTCAATCAGGTCCCGGTGCATACCGGGTACGACCTGCACTTCGCGTTTGAGCAAAACCCGGCGTACGCCAAGCTGCGTGTGGTCGACCGGCGCGGGGAGGCGCGGCTGGTCGGGAAGCCGGTGTACGACGGGGAACGGGTCAAACTGGGCCTGTTGTTGGTGCCGGACGATCCGAATCAACCGTGCTACCGCCCGATACCGGGCGGGCTGTTGCAGACGGTCGGCCTCCGCTTGGCGGCGGGCGATCGCGGGGGGCAGGTACCCGCTGATGAGGCCAGCGGCAGTCTGACCTCATAACGCATGAGACCGCCGGGTGACCGGCGGCTGGGGAGGGTGGAAGACCGGTGGATCTGGCGACGATTGCCGGTATCGCCGCCGCGGTGGCGAGCCTGGTGTTGGGATTCACCTTCGACGGAGGCAGCGTGACCGCGTTGCTCCAACCGACGGCGGCGCTGATTGTTCTGGGCGGGACGTTGGGCGCCACGCTGACCTCGGTGTCGCTGCGCGACTTCTTCGGGATCATCCGGTACATCGGGGTGTCGATGCGCAACCGGCAGCGGTCTCCGTTGGACGTCATCGACACGCTCGTCGAGCTGGCCGCGACGGCGCGCCGGGAGGGCATCCTGGCGCTCGAAGACCGGGCCGCGGATGCCAGCGATCCGTTTCTGCAGAAGGGCATCCAGCTGGTGGTCGACGGGGTCGATCCGGAGCTGGTCAAGAACATGCTGGAGATTGAGCTGGCGTACATCGAGGAGCGGCACGAGTCGGCCGCGCGCATCTTCGAGCTGGCCGGCGGTTTTGCCCCGACCATGGGCATCATCGGCACCGTGATGGGCTTGGTGCACGTGCTCAGCGACCTCAGCAACGTCGACGCGCTCGGCCCGCAGATTGCCACGGCGTTCACCGCGACGCTGTACGGCGTGGCGACGGCCAACGTGTTCTGGCTCCCGATTGCCAACAAGCTGCGCCGGCAACACCAGGCGGAGCGGCTGATCTACGAGATCGTCATGGAAGGCGTCTTGTCCATCCAGGCCGGGGAGAATCCGAAGATCCTGGATCAGAAGCTGCGTGCCTTCCTGGCGCCGTCCGTACGGCAGCACAACCCGGAGAAAGCGGGTGACGCAGGCGTTGAGACGGCCAAGGCATAAATCCCACGGCGCGAGCGGCAACCACGAGCGGTGGCTCATCACGTACTCGGACCTGATCACGCTGCTCATGATCTTTTTTGTGATCATGTATGCCATGTCCAAGCTGGACGTGGCGAAGTTCATGACGCTGCAGCAGTCGCTGGCGGCGGCATTGCATCAGGATCGCGAGATTCCTTTGAAGAATCTGGGCAAGACGGGCCTGGTCGTCCCCGCCAATCCGGCCGACACGGGGGATAAGGCGCATACAGGGTCGTCGGATTTGCCGCACGACCAACAGCTCGACAACCTGTACAATGAGATGAAGGCGTACATCGAGCAGCACCACCTGCAGGACAAGGTGAGCGTCGCCAACGAACCGCGCGGGGTGCGCATCACGCTCCGGGACGTGGTGCTGTTCGACACCGGGCAGGCGGTCATCAAGCCGCAGGCGCAAGAACTGCTGAAGGGCCTGGTGCCGTTCCTGCAGAAGCTCGGGAACGCGATTGTCGTGGAAGGATACACGGACAACCAGCCCATCTCCACCCCGCAGTTTCCGTCCAACTGGGAACTCTCGGCCGCCCGCGCCATCGGGGTCGTGCACTTCTTGGCCGCATCTGGCGTGCAGCCGGATCGCCTGAGCGGAGTGGGGTACGGGGAGTATCACCCGGTGGCGCCCAACGACACGGAGGCGCACCGGCAGATGAACCGGCGCGTCAACATCGTCATCCTGCGTCCGGACGCGAATGCCACAGTGGACACGTCCGGCGCCTCCAACGCGGCAAACGCCTCCAACACGACAGGCGCCAACGCGACCCGTGCCTCCAACGCGGCGGGAGCCGGGCCGGCGGCGGGGAACGGGTCATCCGCCGGGAAATGACCCGCACCGGCCGGCCTCTCGTCCTCCCGCCGTTCTTCCTCCCCGCAACAGAGAACATTTGTTCCCGTTTTTGTTTTTATGGTAAGATAAAACGGACATCATGATGCTGTGCGCGGCGTGGCGTGCGTGCGCTGGTGGGCACCCGCACCCCGTCCTGGACCCGTGCCGCGGCGCCGGGATCCCGAGACACAGCGAACGAGGGGCGATCCGCATGTCTGCGAAGGATGGCCGTTTTGAGCTGGTTTCCGAGTATGAGCCCAAAGGGGATCAACCGCAGGCCATCGCAGAGCTGGTGGATGGCCTGCAAAAGGGTCTGCGTCATCAGACCCTGCTGGGGGTGACGGGATCGGGCAAGACGTTCACAATGGCGAACGTGATCGCCCGCATCAACCGGCCGACCCTGGTGATTGCACACAACAAGACGCTGGCCGCCCAGCTGGCGGCGGAGTTCAAAGAGTTCTTTCCGCACAACGCGGTCGAATACTTCGTGAGTTACTACGACTACTATCAGCCGGAGGCGTACATCCCGTCGACGGACACGTTCATTGAGAAGGACGCCAAGATCAACGACGAGATTGACAAACTGCGCCACTCGGCGACCGCGTCGCTGCTGGAGCGGCGGGACGTGATTGTGGTCGCGAGCGTGTCGGCCATCTACGGCCTCGGCTCGCCGGACGAATACCGCGATCACGTGCTGTCGCTGCGGCCGGGCATGGTGAAGAGCCGCGACGACATCCTGCGCCGGCTGGTCGACATGCAGTACGAGCGCAACGACATCAACTTCACCCGAGGGACGTTCCGCGTGCGCGGCGACACCATCGAGATCTTCCCGGCCTCGCGCGGGGAGCAGGCGATTCGCGTGGAGCTGTTCGGCGACGAAATCGACCGGGTGACCGAAATCGACGTGCTCACCGGCGAGATCCTTGGCGTGCGCGAGCACGTCGGCATCTACCCGGCCTCCCACTACGTCACCTCGCGCGAACGGCTGGAGCGGGCCATTGCGCGCATCAAGGAGGAGCTGGCGCAGCGGCTGGCGGAGCTGCGCGCCCAGAACAAGCTTCTGGAGGCGCAGCGCCTGGAGCAGCGGACCCTGTACGACATCGAGATGATGCAGGAGATGGGGTTCTGCTCCGGCATTGAGAACTACTCCCGCCACCTGGAGGGACGGGCGGCCGGGGAGCCGCCGCACACCCTGCTGGACTACTTCCCGGACGACTTCGTCACGTTCATCGACGAGTCGCACGTCACCCTGCCCCAGATCCGGGGCATGTACGGCGGCGACCGGTCGCGCAAGGAGACGTTGATTGAGTACGGCTTCCGCCTGCCCTCTGCGGCGGACAACCGGCCGCTGACGTTCGAGGAGTTCGAGCAGCGCATCGGCCAGGTGGTGTACGTGTCGGCCACGCCGGGACCGTACGAGATCGAACACGAGGAGAAACGGGTGGAGCAGATCATCCGGCCGACGGGCCTGCTCGATCCGGAGGTCGTCGTGCGGCCCATCCAGGGCCAGATAGACGATCTCGTCGGCGAGATCAACCTGCGCATCCGCCGCGGCGAGCGGGTGCTGGTGACGACGCTGACCAAGAAGATGGCGGAGGACCTGACGGACTACCTGAAGGAACTGGGCATCAAGGTGCGCTACCTGCACTCGGACATCAAGACCATCGAGCGCATGGTGATCTTGCGCGAGCTCCGGCTTGGGGTGTTCGACGTGCTGGTGGGCATCAACCTCTTGCGCGAGGGGTTGGACCTGCCGGAGGTGTCCCTCGTCGCCATCCTCGATGCGGACAAGGAGGGCTTCCTGCGCGCCGAGCGCTCCCTCATCCAGACCATCGGGCGCGCGGCCCGCAACGCCAACGGCATGGTGATCATGTATGCCGACCAGATCACGGAGTCGATGCGGATCGCCATCGAGGAGACGCAGCGGCGCCGACGCAAGCAGATGGCGTACAACGAGGCGCACGGCATCACGCCGCAGACGGTGCAGAAGGCGGTGCGGGACGTCATCGAGGCGACCAAGGCGGCGGAGACCAAATCGGACTACGTGTCGGTGGCGGAACGGGCCAAGGAGATGTCCGCCAAGGAGCGGAGGCAACTCATCGCCAAGCTCGAGGCGGAGATGAAGGCGGCGGCCAAGGAGCTGCAGTTCGAGCGCGCCGCCGAGCTGCGCGATCTGATCATCGAACTGTCCGAGCGCGCCGGATGAGGGCGCCGTCCGGGTCAGAGAGGTCACATCAATACTGGAAACCGCGGACCGGGCGGATGGAGCCGCCGGCCGGTGCGCGGGTGATGGGCAGGTGAGGTAGGCGATGAGTCGGGACGCCATCGTGATCAAGGGCGCGCGCGCCCACAACTTGAAGAACATCGACGTTACCATCCCCCGAAACCAATTCGTCGTCCTGACGGGATTGAGCGGGTCTGGCAAGTCATCGTTGGCCTTCGACACCATTTACGCGGAAGGGCAGCGCCGGTACGTGGAATCGCTGTCCGCCTATGCCCGGCAGTTCCTGGGGCAGATGGACAAGCCGGACGTCGACAGCATCGAAGGGTTGTCACCGGCCATCTCCATCGACCAGAAGACGACCAGCCGCAACCCGCGCTCCACGGTGGGAACGGTGACGGAAATCTACGACTATCTGCGCCTTCTGTTCGCGCGCGTCGGACACCCGTACTGCCCGAAGTGCGGCATTCCCATCACCTCGCAGACGGTGGAGCAAATGGTGGATCGCGTGTTGGAGTACCCGGAGGGCACGCGCCTGCAGGTGCTGGCACCGGTGGTGCGCGGGCGGAAAGGCGAGCACCAGAAGCTGTTCGAGGACATCCGCAAGATGGGCTACGTCCGGGTGCGGGTGGACGGCGAGGTGCGCGAGGTGGCCGAGCCCATCCCGCTGGAGAAGAACAAGAAGCACAACATCGAGGTCGTGGTGGACCGCATCATCGTCCGCCCGGACGTGGCGACCCGGTTGGCGGATTCCCTCGAGACGGCGCTCGGCCTGGCGGGCGGGTTGGTGTTGATTGAGGTGATGGGCCGGGAGGAGCTGTTGTTCAGCCAGAACAACGCCTGCCCCAACTGCGGCTTCAGCGTCGGGGAACTGGCGCCGCGGATGTTCTCGTTCAACAGCCCGTTCGGGGCATGCGAGTCGTGCAGCGGCCTGGGCGTGCACATGGAGGTGGACCCGGACCTGGTGATCCCCGACCGCAGCCTGAGCTTGGAGGAAGGGGCCATCGCGCCATGGCTCGGATCGACCTCGACGTACTACCCGCAGCTGTTGGCAGCGGCCTGCAAGTCGTTCGGCATCCCGATGGACGTGCCCGTGGCGGAGATCCCGGAGGAGCAGTTGCACCGCCTGTTGTACGGCGACGGGGCGCGCATCCGGTTCACCTTCGAGAACGAATTCGGCCAGGTCAAGACCACCGAGATCCTGTACGAGGGCGTCATCCCGAATCTGGAGCGGCGGTACCGCGAGACGACGTCGGACTCCATCCGCGAATTCATCGAGGGCTTCATGACCGCGCACCCGTGCGCGGCGTGCAAAGGCCGGCGGCTGCGGCCGGAAAGCCTGGCGGTGCGCGTCGGCGGGAAGAACATCGCCGAGGTCACGGAGCTCTCGGTGACGGAGGCGCTCGCGTTCTTCGGGAATCTGAAACTGAGCGAGAAGGAGTTCGCCATCGCCCGCCTGATCCTGCGGGAGATTGAGGCGCGGCTCGGCTTCCTGCGGGATGTGGGGCTGGAGTACCTCACGCTGGCCCGTTCGGCCGGGACCCTGTCGGGCGGGGAGGCGCAGCGGATCCGGCTCGCGACGCAGCTCGGATCGAGTCTGACCGGGGTGCTGTACATCCTCGACGAGCCGAGCATCGGCCTGCACCAGCGGGACAACGAGCGGCTCATCCGGACGCTGGAGCACATGCGCGATTTGGGCAACACCCTGATTGTGGTGGAGCACGACGAGGACACGATGCTGGCGGCCGATTACATCATCGACATGGGCCCGGGGGCGGGCATGCACGGCGGCACGGTGGTCAGCGCGGGGACGCCGGAGGAGATCATGGCGGACGAGCGCTCGCTGACCGGACAATACCTCTCGGGGCGGCGGTTCATCCCGGTGCCGGAGAAGCGCCGGCAACCGGACGGGCGCTTCCTGCGCGTCGTGCGCGCGACCGAGAACAACCTGAAGGGGATCACGGTGGACGTCCCCATCGGCCTGTTCACGTGCGTGACCGGCGTGTCCGGCTCGGGCAAGTCGACGCTGGTGAACGAGGTGGTGTACAAGACCTTGGCGCGCGACCTGAACCGGGCCCGCGTGCGGCCGGGCGCGTGCGAGGCCATCCTCGGGTTGGAGCACCTGGACAAGGTGGTGGATATTGATCAATCCCCCATCGGCCGCACGCCGCGCTCCAATCCCGCGACGTACACCGGGGTGTTCGACGACATCCGCGATTTGTTCGCCAGCACCAACGAGGCGAAGATGCGCGGTTACCGGAAGGGCCGCTTCAGCTTCAACGTGCGCGGCGGCCGCTGCGAGGCCTGCCGGGGCGACGGCATCATCAAGATTGAGATGCATTTTCTGCCCGACGTGTACGTGCCGTGCGAGGTGTGCAAGGGCAAGCGGTATAACCGCGAGACCCTCGAGGTCAAGTACAAGGGCAAGAGCATTGCCGACGTGCTCGACATGACGGTGGACGACGCGCTGGAGTTCTTTGAAAACATCCCGCGCATCGCGCGCAAGCTGCAGACCCTGGCGGACGTGGGCCTCGGCTACATGAAGCTGGGCCAACCGGCGACCACCCTGTCCGGTGGGGAGGCGCAGCGCGTGAAACTGGCCTCCGAGCTGCACCGGCGGAGCAACGGACGCACGCTGTACATCCTGGATGAGCCGACCACCGGCCTGCACGTGGCGGACATCGAGAAGCTGCTGGTGGTGCTGCACCGGTTGGTCGACAACGGCGACACGGTGCTCGTCATCGAGCACAACCTGGATGTCATCAAGACGGCGGACTACCTGATTGACCTCGGTCCGGAGGGCGGTGCCGGCGGCGGCCAGGTGGTGGCGACCGGCACCCCCGAGGAGGTGGCGCGGGTGAAGAAGTCGCACACCGGGCGGTTCCTCGGGCCGATTCTCGAGCGCGATCGCGCCCGTGCGCGGGGACGGCAGACGGCGGCGGAGCCGGCCCGGCGCACGGTATGAAACCGGACGCCTGGTGGGAGGCGCCGCTGCGCGCCTGGGCGCCGGTGCTCGGGTACGAGTGGCGGTGGCACGGGATCGCCTTGGAGGGCGACAGCGCCGATCCCGCCGGCGGTCCCGGGGTCGGTGGCGGCCCTGGGGCGTGGCCCGCGCGCCCGGTCGGGCAGTGGCGGCGCCAGGAGGACGAATGGCGGCTGTCGCTGGGGTGGGCCGGGGAGGTGGCCTTCCCCGGTTGGGCGGGCGATGCCGCGGCCCGCTCGGCTCTCGCGTGGACGTTGCGCCAAGCCCACGCCGTCCGGCGGCAGACCTGGCGGGAGGCCGTCTGCGCTTGGGCGGCTCGTGTGTTGGACCGCGCGGCGCGCCACACGGAGCCCGAATCGGATGCCGGGGCGCGGCCGACGCCCGGCGCGGGGCACGGTCCGTGGCCCAGTGCAGCCGATCCCGTGGTGCCCGAGGCGTTGTCGTGGCCGGACGAGGAGATCCCATTCCCGGCTTGCCTCGCCTGTTTGCGGACGGACGGGGATACCGGCCGGGCGGCCGCCCGGGATGTGTTGACGGAGCTGGTGCGAGACCAGGTGATTGGCTGGATCGCCGCGGATCCGGGATGGGCCGCCCTGCTCGTCATCCCGCTCGACGGGCGGGAAACGAAGTCCGGGCCCGAAGAGGCGAGGCGGTGGCTGCGCCAGCGCCTGAACAGCCTGCTCGACGTCCTCGCCGCCGACGCCTGGGTGCCGGCCCGGGTGGCGGCCGGTGCCTGGATGGACGGGCCGCAGCACTGGCACTGGGGAATGACCACGCTGGCCGCTGCGGTCGAGGTGCAGGACCGGTGGCGACAGGCCCTGGTGTACACCTGGGGGGAAGACCCCGTCGGTCACCTCTTGCAGCAGGTGGGGGGCGCGGCCCGGTCGGCCTTTCTGGCGGCGGCGTCGCAGCGTGCCCCCGACGGAGTCCTGACGCTGAGCCGGGAGATGGTGGAGACGCTCGAAGGCATGGTGTCGGCCAATCTGAACGTCAGCGAGGCGTCGCGGCTCCTGTACTTGCATCGGAACACCCTGATGAACCGCATCGAGCGGATCCGGCAGCAGACGGGATACGACGTGCGCACGTTTCAGGATGCCCTGGTGTTGTGGCTGGCCAGCCGCCTCCAGGCCTCGGCGCCGGATGCGCCGCGGCGCTGAACAACCTGCACAGGCGGCGGCACAAAGCAGGTGCAGTCTGCACGTCCCGCGCCGGCGCTCGCCGTTGGTAGACTGGAGTCAGAACATCGCGGAGCGAACGGCTTCACGGGACGGCGCGGTCCGTCCGCGTCGGTGGCGCCCCCGCTTGGGGCACGCGGGAGGCTCGTTTGCGCCGGCGATGAAATCGCTTTGTGGGGGATGGCGGCGTGGCTCGCGTACAGCTTCAGCACGTGTGGAAGAAGTACAGCAACGATTTCGTGGCGGTCAAGGATTTCAACTTGGACATCCAGGACAAGGAGTTCGTCGTGTTCGTCGGTCCGTCCGGGTGCGGGAAGACGACGACGCTGCGGATGATCGCGGGGCTCGAGGACATCACCTCCGGCGACCTCTACATTGGAGACCGGCGGGTCAACGACGTCGCGCCGAAGGACCGCGACATCGCCATGGTGTTCCAGAACTACGCCCTGTATCCGCACATGACCGTGTATCAGAACATGGCGTTCGGCCTGAAGTTGCGCAAGATGCCGAAGGCGGAGATCGATCAACGCGTCCGCGCGGCGGCGAAGATCCTGGACATCGAGCACCTGCTTGACCGAAAGCCCAAGGCGCTCTCCGGCGGCCAGCGCCAGCGCGTGGCCTTGGGGCGTGCGATTGTCCGCGAGCCGGCGGTGTTCCTGATGGACGAGCCGCTGTCCAACCTGGACGCCAAGCTGCGCGTGCAGATGCGGGCCGAGATCCGCAAGCTGCACCAACGTATCCAGACGACGGTGATCTACGTCACCCACGACCAGACGGAGGCCATGACCATGGGGGATCGGATCGTGGTCATGCGGGACGGCGTGATTCAACAGGAGGCCACGCCCCAGGAGGTGTACAATCACCCCAAGAACATGTTCGTCGCGGGCTTCATCGGTTCACCGGCCATGAACTTCATTCGCGGCGAGCTGGCGGAGGAGGGCGGCAGCATCTACTTCCGCACGGCCGGCATCTCCATCCGCCTGCCGGAAGGCCGCTATGCGGCGCTGCGTCAGGCCGGGGTGGTCGGCCGACCGGTGGTGTTGGGGGTGCGCCCGGAAGACCTGCACTCCGATGAATTGACCCTGGAGACGTACCCGGACGCCGTGGTCAACGCGCGGGTGGAGGTCGTCGAGCACATGGGGTCGGAGCTGTACCTGCACGTGGACGCGTCCGGGCAGCCGCTGGTCGCGCGTGTCAGCGCCCGGCACGAGATGCATCCCGGCACCCCGCTGCGGCTGGCGATGGACCTGAACAAGATCCACATTTTCAATCAGGAGACCGAGGAGGCTGTGCCGTTCGCCGCAGAGCCGGCGACTGTGAAATGAGCACACCACGCGCTGTACCTGTCCATGAATTGGTGCGGGGGCTGGGGCTGACGGTGTTCAATCCGGATGCCAACCTGAACCGCCCCATCACGACGGTCGACATCAACCGGCCGGGCTTGGCCCTGGCCGGTTACCTCCGTTATCACGCGGCCGAGCGGATTCAATTGCTCGGCCGGACCGAACTGTCCTTTTTGCGCGGCATGGACAGCCGCGAACAGGCCCTCCGGGTGTTCGCGTTCTGCTCCTATGAACAGACGCCGTGCGTCGTCGTCACCCGCGGCGAGGCGCCGCCGGAGTCGCTGCTGCGGGAGGCGTCCAGCCGCGGGCTGCCCGTGCTGGGCACGACGCATGTGACCACGCGTGCGGCGTCCGTCATCTCGACCTTCTTGGAGGAGCGGCTCGCCCCGGAGACCTTGGTGCACGGGGTGTTGGTCGACGTCTACGGCATCGGGATCCTCATCACCGGATCGAGCGGTATCGGCAAGAGCGAGACGGCGTTGGAGTTGATCAAGCGCGGCCACCGGCTGGTGGCGGACGACGCCGTGATCATCCGGCAGGTGTCGGACAACACGCTGGTCGGCAGCGCGCCCGCGTTGCTGCAATACCTGCTCGAGATCCGCGGGCTCGGCGTCTTGAACGCGATGACCCTGTTCGGGGCGGGGGCGGTCCGCACCCACAAGAAGCTGGCGATGGTGGTCCACCTGGAGGCGTGGCGGGACGACGTGGCGTACGACCGCCTGGGCATCGACGAGCAGACGGTGCGCATCCTCGACACCGAACTGCCGTCGTTGACCATTCCGGTTCGGCCCGGCCGCAACCTGGCCGTGATCATCGAGGTGGCGGCGATGAACCACCGCCTGAAGCGCATCGGATTCAACGCGGCGCAGCAGTTCTCGGAACAGCTCGCCGACGCGATAGAGGAGCAGATGGACCCCGATTGAAGCCGATCTGTGCCGTGTTTTGATGAATTTCGTGTCAAATCCGCGAACGAGGCAGGATTCTGGCGTTCTTTGTCGAATTAGCCCCCTCGGCCGAAGTCTGGGCCGACGGGGGAGGGGTTGTTTGTGAGGCTGACATCCGCCAACCCGGTTGGGGGGTTGGCACCTGCCAGCGAAGAGGCCGGTTGGAGACAGAAACTCGGCGCACGGACGAAGGAACAGTGGTCGGAGTGGAAGGCGTACTGGAAGGATCAGTGGCAGCGGGTTTCGCATCCCCGTCTGGCCTTGGCGTCGGCAGCGGGCGCGGCGCTGTTGCTCGGTGGTTCGTATGCGGCGTTGGCGCACATCGAAACCACCCAGGCATGGGCGCGGGTATACACGGACGGGACGTATGTCGGCATGGTTCCCAATGAACCGGACACAACTCAGGCCATGCAGCGGATTGCCCTTGGGTACCATGTGGACGTACGTTTTGCACCGGTCCATACACATGTGGCGGCGGGATACGATTGGCAGACGGTGGCATCCATGCCCACCGACGCAGTGGCCATCGCGTTGAACGGGAAGCCGTTGGTGTATACCCGGACCGCGGCGGACGCGAATCAGGTTTTGGAAACGGTTCGCACAGCGCTGACGCCGGCGAAGCTGCCGGCGGGAGCCCGTGCGCATTTCGTCGGCGACGTAGCGGTGGTGCCGGTGGAGACCGCCATCTCCAACATCCTGTCTCCCGAGGCGGCGGTGGGCGTGCTCTTGCACCGCGGCGGCAACCGGCTGTCCGGGCGCGGGGAGAACTCGTTGCTCCAGACGGCGGACGCCGTGCAAACCGGGGCGAAGGCAGTGTCCGGGGAAGATGCGGCGGCTCCGTTGCTCCAGGTGGAGACCGAAGAGGTGGTCACCAAGACCGTCACCGTCCCGTACACCACGCGTTACGTCGATGACAACCAAATGGCCAAAGGCCAGGTCAAGGTCGTCACGCCGGGCAAACCGGGGGTGGCGAAGGAGCAGGTCCGCGACCGGTATGTCAACGGCAAACTGGTGAGCAGCGAGGTCGTCAGTAAACAGGTGGTCCAAGCGCCGCAGCAGGCGGTCGCCAAGCGGGGGACAAACAGCGGCGTCGCCGACGGGAACTGGATCTGGCCCTCGCCCTCTTACGTCATCACTTCGGGATTTGGATACCGGAGTCTGGGTGGAGGAGAGTTTCACCCGGGCGTCGACATCGGCTGCCCTGTCGGCACCCCTGTGTACGCCACCAACAACGGCACGGTCGAGGACGCCGGCTGGAACAGCGGCGGCTACGGGATCTGGGTGAAGATCGACAACGGCAACGGGATTGAGACCGTGTTCGGCCATCTGTCGCGTACGGCCGTGCATCCGGGACAACGCGTCGCCAAGGGGCAGGTCATTGGCTACTCGGGCGCGACGGGCAACGTCACCGGCCCGCACCTGCACTACGAGGTGCGCATCGGCGGCCGGGCGGTGAACCCGCGTCCCTACATGTGACGGCCGGGTCAGGCGGGCGCCACACCCATCGGTCCGTGTGACGCCGTGTCCCGCAGAGGGGACAGCCGGCCGAATGGAACCACACAGAGAGGCACAGGGGAACATCCCTGTGCCTCCTTCGCATCTGCACATCCTGGGAGCGTCCCCGGAGGTCCGGGGACGCCGCTCACATCGCCTCCGGCGCCTCGAGGCCGAGCAGGTACAGGCCGTGGGCCAGCACCCGCCGGGTGGCGTCCGTCAGGGCGAGGCGGAAGGCGCGCAGGTCGTCCTCCGCCCCGAGGATGGGGGCATCGTGGTAGAAGCGGTTGAAGGCGTGGCACACGTCGAGGACGTGGCGGGCCATGACCGACGGATCGAACCCGTCGACGGCCCGCTCCAGGGACTCGTTGGACTGGGCCAACTGGTGCACCAACTGCCACTCGCTGTCTGCCAACGCCTCGTCCGCCAACACCGGCGGGGAGGTCACCGGCACCCCTTCGGCTTCCGCCCGGCGCAGGACGCTGCAGGCGCGGGCGTGCGTGTACTGGACGTACGGCCCCGTCTCGCCGTCGAAGTTGAGGACGTCCTCCCAGCGGAAGTCGACGTCGTGCAGGCGGTTGTTCTTGAGGTCGTTGAACACCACCGCCCCGATGCCGACCGTCTCCGCGACCCGGTCTTTGTCCGGGAGGCCCGGGTTTTTCTCCTCGATGATGGCCCGCGCCTCCTGCACCGCGCGCTCCAGCACCTCCTCCAGATACACCACTTTGCCGCGGCGGGTGGAGAGGCGCTCGCCGTTGTACTTCATCATGCCGAACGCGATGTGGTGGCAGTGCGCCGCCCAGTCGCGTCCCATCAGCTCGAGGACCTTGAACACCTGGGCGAAGTGCAGTTTCTGCTCCGCGCCGACCACGTAGATGAGGTCGGTCGCCCCCAGCACATCGTGCCGGTACAGCGCCGCCGCCAGGTCGCGCGTGGCGTAGATGGTGGCTCCGTCCGACTTGCGGATGATGCAGGGGGGCATGTTCCAGGCGGAGAGATCCACCACCTCGGCGCCCTCGCTCTCCGTGAGCAGCCCGCGCTGGCGCAGCTCGTCGACGACGGCGTCCATCTTGTCGTTGTAGAAGCTCTCGCCGAGGTAATGGTCAAACCGCACGCCGAGCCGCCGGTAGGTCTGCTCGAACGCCTTCAGGCTCTCGGCGATGAACCACTTCCACAGGCGGGTGGCCTCCTCGTCCCCGTCCTCCAGGCGCTTGAACCAAGCCCGCGCTTCGTCCTCCAACTCCGGCTTGTCCTTCGCCTCCTCGTGGAAACGCACGTACAGCCGGAACAGCTCCTTGACCGGGTCGCGGCGCACCGTCTCCTCGTCGCCCCACTTCAGGTAGGCGACGATGTTCTTCCCGAACTGGGTCCCCCAGTCGCCCAGGTGGTTGATGCCCACGACCTCGAATCCGTCCGCGGCGAGCAGGCGGCAGATGGACTGGCCGATCATCGTTGAGCGCAGGTGGCCGACGCCGAAGGGCTTCGCGATGTTCGGCGACGAGTAGTCGACCGCCGCCCGCCTGCCCGTGTGGCGGCGGCGCGAGAAGAGGGCCGCGACGTCGCGCTGCGCCTGGTCGATCACGCCGGCGGCCACCGGCCCGCGCCGCAGCGTCACATTGACGTACCCGCCCGCCACGTCCACCCGCGCGAACAGGCCCGACTGCCGCAGCACCTCCGCCGCGTCGGCCGCGATGGCCGGCGGGGCCTTGCGCAGCGTCTTCGCGAAGCGGAAGCAGGGCAGCGCCAGATCGCCCAACCGCGGGTCGGGCGGGTATTCTATCGCCATCCACACGTCGTCTGCCGCGACGCCGAGCCGGTCCGCCACCAGGCTGGCAATGCTCTGCTTTTGCTCGTACATGACTTCACCTCGACAATTGCAATACCAGGTCCGAATTCAATTATTATAGCACGCACGCGAAATCGGGTGAACTTCATCCCCTGCATCCGCTGTGATATACTTTCAGTACCTTTGGATGTGGGGCATGCCGCTTCGCTCCTGCGCGACAGCGAGCCGCTTCGCGGCAAGCCCCCCACCCTTCTGCGGTACGTAGTGGTGAGGGAGGTGCTCACATGGATCGAAATACCCAGACAGGCTCGCGCGGGGCACGCCCGGGCAACGTCATCCCGTTGCGCCAGGACGCGGCGTTTTTCTTCGAACGCGGGGTTCGCTACCTTGAGCGCAACGACCTCCGGCGCGCGCTCAAGGCGTTCCGCCGGACCGTCGAGGTGGAGCCTGACAATCCGGTCAATTACTGCAACCTGGCGGGCGTCCTGTCCGAACTTGGCGATTTCGAGGCGTCCAACGAGGTGCTGCTGCACGTCTTGCAGAACTTGGACCCGTCCATGGCCGAGTGCCAGTTTTACCTCGCCAACAACTACGCCAACATGGGGGACTACGAAACCGCGGAGGAGTACGTGCTGCGCTATCTGGACGCCGACCCCGACGGCGAGTACGCGCAGGAAGCGGTGGAGATGCTCGACATCCTGATGGACGAATTCGGCGGCGGCAAGGCGTACGCCCGCTGGCAGGCGGAACAGCGGCGCAAGGAGCGGGCCAGCGCGAAACGGGACGGCCGTCACCTGCTCGAAGAGGGACAGTTCGAGGCCGCCGTGGAGTGGCTGGAGCGCGTCACCCAGCAGGATCCGGGGAACACCGCGGCGCTGAACAACCTGTCGCTCGCCTACTATTACACCGGCCAGTATGACCAGGCGGTCGCCCTGGCGGAGCGCGTGCTCGCGGAGCATCCGAAAAACGTGCACGCCCTCTGCAACTTGACCGTGTTCTGCGCGCATCTCGGCCCGCGAGACCAGTATGAGGCGTGCGTGGCCAAACTGCGCAAGCTGTTTCCGATGCATTACGATCACGCGGCTAAAGTGGGGACGACCCTCGGCCTGGTGGGGGACCACCGCGCCGCGTACGAGGTGTTCGCCAAATTGGTGAAGTTGGCGGGGGACCCGGATCCGGCGATGATCCACGCGCTCGCCGCGGCGGCGGCCAACTGCGGCCAGTACGGCGTCGCCCGGCGCTGGTGGCGGGTGCTCAGCCAACGGTCGGGCATGGCGGAGGTGGCGGAGCACTACCTGAAGGCGCTCGATCGCGCCGAGCGCAGCGGGCAACGTTTCATGCGCGTCAGCTACCAGTACGAATTGCCGATTGAGGCGCAGTTCGCGAAGATGAAAGCGCGCCTGGAGTCGGGGGACCTGGCGGCGTGGCGGCAGGATCCGCTGCTGCGCGCGTCCCTGTACTGGGGATTGCGGCACGGGGCGGCCGAGACCCAGCGGGCCGTCATCCGCATCCTGGCCATCATCGCCGACCAGGACGCGGAGAAGGCGCTGCGCGCCTATCTGCGCCGCCAGGACATCGCGCCGCCGCAGCAGGCCGCCGCGCTGCACGCCCTGCAGCGGATGGGCGCGCGCGGGCGGGTGGAGCTGTGGCGGGACGGGGAATGGGTGTCGCTGCGGATGAGCGAGGTCCCCAAGGACGTGATCCTCGCGGTCGATCCCGTTTGGCGCCAAGTCCTCGAACGGGTGACCGAGTGGCTGCGGAACCACCGCAAGGCCCGGTACGTGGCGGAGGCGCGGCGGGTCTGGGTCGGATATCTGCGGCACGCGTTCCAACGCACGGACCGGGCCGTGGGCAAGCCGGAGGTGTGGATGGCCGCGCTGCTGTACGCGGTGTTGAAACGGCACAACGAACCGGTGCGCCAGAAGGACGTGGCCCAGTGGTTCCACGTCTCGGTGTCCGCTTTGAGCAAGGCGGCGGGGAAATTGAGCTGTTACTTCGTGACGATGCCGTGAGGAGGACGCGCGTTCGGCGGTTTCCCGAGCGGGATCGGGTGGCGGCGCAGTTGCTCCACTGTGCCGAGGCGCGCCAGGAAGCGGTGGAATGTCACACGATCTTAACCCGGGTGTAACACAAATGAAACACCCGGGTTGTATGATGAAGATGCATCACATTTGACCCCCTTTTCAATATACACTCGCTTCCGGCGCCGGACTGGCGCCAACTTTTTTTATCCATCCGGGAATGGTATGCTACCGGTGGAGCCGGCCGGATACACCGGCGGGCGCAAGGTTTTTTCTTCTTTTCATCACGCGGCCGTTCGGGATGTCACCGGACACGGCTGCGGCGAGGTGACCTGTCGTGCTCATCATCGTGAATTGCTTCGCGCAGATCGGCGGCAGGGTGGTCATGCTCCAGAAGCCGCGCCGAGGCTGGTGGGTGCTTCCGGGCGGCAAGGTGGAGCCATTCGAGGCTTGGCCGGAGGCGGCGCGCCGGGAGATGTGGGAGGAGGCCGGGCTGCGGGTGGACGGGTTGCGGCTGCGCGGTGTGCACTTGCTGCGCGAGCTGGGCCCGGACGGGGAGCAGCATCGCCTGATTGCCCAGTTTTCCGCCGATTCCGCCGAGGGGCAGTTGCGGGAGGTCTGCACAGAGGGGACGCTCGCCCTGATCCCGCCGGAGGACCTGGCCCGTCTGCCGATGGACGAGGGCGACCGGGTGATGATCCGGCACACCCTGTGGGCGTGCCGAAATGGAGCGGACACGGTGTTTTTCGGAAACTTCACATACACAGCGGATCGGGACCTGTTGGATTGGCGCATGCAGCCGGATGTGCAGGGGAGCGCCATCCCGGTGGAGGGGAGGCGCGGCGAAGATGTGGTTCGGCGTTGACATCGGGGGCACCAGCGTGAAGGCGGCCATCGTCGATGACGGGGGCCGGCTGGTGGCGCAGCAGGCCATTCCGACGGAGGCCGGGCGGGGCCCGGCGGACCTGTGTCTGCGCCTGCGCGAGACCCTGCGCGGGATGGCGGACGCCTGCGGAATGGACCCGGGGGTCATTCGCGGCGCCGGCGTGGGCGTGCCGGCGTTTCTCGATCTGGCGCGCGGCGTCGTGGTCGAGGCCATCAACTTGGGGTGGCGCGAGGTGCCGCTGGCGGAACTGTTGGCGGATGTGCTCGGCATGCCGGTGTCGGTGGACAACGACGCGAACCTGGCGGCGCTCGGGGAGGCCTGGGCGGGCGCCGGGGCCGGGGCGCACACGGTGTTGTGCACCACCGTCGGCACGGGCGTCGGCGGGGGCGTGGTCATTGGCGGCCGGCTGCACCACGGGGCCAACGGGATGGCCGGCGAGATCGGCCACATGCGCGTGGTGCGCGAGGGCGGGCTGCTGTGCAACTGTGGTCAGACCGGCTGCCTGGAGACCGTGGCATCGGCGACGGCCATCGTCCGGGAGGCGCGGGAGCGGCAGGCGGCGGGCATGCTGCCGCCGGACGAACGGATTGACGGGGCGGCGGACGTGGCGAGGCTGGCCCGGGATCACGAGGCGGCCCGGCGGGTCCTGGAGACAGCCGGCCGCTGGCTCGGCTTTGGCCTGGCGCAGGCGGCCGTCGTGCTCAATCCGGACGTCATCGTCATCGGCGGGGGCGTTTCGAAGGCGGGCGATCTGCTGCTGGAGCCGGCGCGAGCCGCATTCACCGAATCCGCCCAGCGTCTGGTGGCCGAGGCCACCTTGCTCCGCTTGGCGAAACTGGGCAACGGCGCCGGGGTGGTCGGCGCCGCCCGCCTGGCGATGCAGCGCGCCTGACGCGCTGGAGAAGGGGCCAGGTCCCCCGCGGGGACCGCATCGGCCCGTGAAGCGAGGGGGGAAGGGGCGTGAAGGAGCCGATTCGGGTCATCGTCATCACGGGCATGTCGGGCGCGGGCAAGACGGTGGCCATGCAGGCCTTGGAAGACTTCGGCTTCTTTTGCGTCGACAATCTGCCGCCCGCCTTGATCCCGAAATTCGTCGAATTGGTGGGCCAGGCCAGCGGCCAGGTGCGCCGCGTGGCGCTGGCCTGCGATCTGCGCGGGGGCGAGCTGTTCCAACCGTTCACCGATACGGTCCGGCAGTTGCGGGCGAATCCGGACGTGCGGCTGACCGTGCTCTTTCTGGACGCGGACGACGCGACGCTGGTGCGCCGGTTCAAGGAGACCCGCCGCCGCCACCCGTTCGTCGACGGGGCGCGGCTGCTGGACGGCATTCAGGCGGAGCGGACCGCGTTGGAACAGGTTCGGCGGGAAGCCGACCAGGTGATGGACACGACGCACTGGAAACCGGCGCAGCTCAAACGCGAGATGGCGCGCCTGTTCGCGGACCCGAGAGGGGGTCTCCCTGTCCACATCATCTCGTTCGGCTTCAAGTACGGCATCCCCATCGACGCGGATCTGGTGTTCGACGTGCGCTTCTTGCCCAATCCGCATTACGTCGAATCCTTGCGCCCGTACACCGGGGAGGACGCACCGGTGTACGAGTACGTCATGGAACAGCCGGCGACCCAGGAGTTCCTCAGCCGCTTGGAGGATATGGTCGATTTCCTGATCCCTCAGTTCACCAAGGAAGGCAAGAGCCATCTGGTCATCGGCATCGGCTGCACGGGCGGCAAGCACCGCTCGGTGGCCATCAGCAGACATCTGTACGAACACATCCGGAATCGCACGGATGCGCATCTGACTCACCGCGACTGCGGCCGGGAGGGCTGAACGGTGCGGCACTGGTGGTTGTGGGCGTGGACCATCGGCTGTTTCGGCTGCGGCATGCTCGCCGGCGCCCTGGTCATCGTCCGCTGGAGCGGGCAGGCGTTGGCCCTGGCGGCGGTGGTGCTCGCCATCGCGGTGCTCCTGCTGGCCTACGGGTGGTGGCGGGAGCTGCGCGCGGCCCGGCGGCGGTTGGAACAACAGCGGCGGCGGCCGCGCATCGTCGCCATCGGCGGCGGCACGGGCCTGTCGGTGGTGCTGCGGGGGTTGAAGGAGTTTGACGTGGACCTGACGGCGGTGGTCACCGTCGCGGACGACGGCGGCAGTTCGGGACGCCTCCGCACCGATTTGGCAATCCCGCCGCCGGGCGACATCCGCAACTGCCTGGTCGCCATGGCGGACACGGAGCCCCTGCTGGAGCGCCTCCTGCAGTTTCGCTTTCCCGCCGGTCAAGGGCTCGCGGGCCACAGTTTCGGCAACCTGTTCCTCGCGGCGATGACGCACATCATGGGCGATTTCGTGTCTGCCATCCGGGAGACCAGCCGTGTGCTGGCGGTCCGGGGGCGGGTGTTGCCGGCGGTCCGCGAGGACGTGGTGCTGCGGGCCGTGTTGGCCGACGGGAGCGTGGTGGAGGGGGAGTCGAACATCCCGCAGGCAGGCGGACGGATTGAACGGGTGGAGCTGGTGCCGCCCAATCCCGAGCCGCTGCCGGAGGTGGTGTCGGCCATCCGGGAGGCGGACGCCATCGTCATCGGACCGGGCAGCCTGTACACCAGCGTGCTGCCGAACCTCCTGGTCCCGGGGCTGGCGGAGGCCGTGGCGGACAGCCGCGCGAAGAAGATCTACGTGTGCAACGTCATGACCCAGCCGGGAGAGACGGACGGATACACGGCGTCCCAGCACGTCGACGTGATCTACCGCCACATCGGCCGGCCGCTGTTCGATTACATCCTCGTCAACGCGGCATCGCTGCCGCCGGAAGCGCTCGAGAAGTACCAGGCGCAAGGGGCGTACCCGGTGCTGGTGGACATCGAGGCCTTGTACCGGCAAGGGCTGCGGGTGATTGCGCGCAACTTCGTCCACTTTGCCACCTACGCCCGGCACGACAGCCGGTTGATTGCGGAGCAGATTGTGAGCCTCATCGGCTATGAGCGGCTGAACGCCGCCCGGGGGTGAGACCGTTGTCATTCGCGGCCCAGACGAAGAAGGAGTTGACGTTGATCCAGGAGGCGCCGTGCTGCCGGCGCGCGGAACTGCAGGCGATGGTGCTGCTCAACGGCGCCGGCAGCCCGGGCGACGGCCGCACCGGTCTGACCGTGCAGACGGAGAACGTGGCGACGGCCCGGCGCATCTACACCCTCTTGCGGGAGCTGTTTGACCTGCATCCGGAGGTGTTGGTGCGGAAAAAGATGCGGCTCAAGAAGAACAACGTCTATGCGGTGCGGGTGCCGGCGGGCGCGGAGGCGGTGTGGAGGAGCCTCGGCTTGGCGCCCGGCGACGCCGGAGGGTTCAGCCTGGCCGAGCCGGGGCGGCCGCGCGCCTGTTGCCGCAGGGCCTTTTTGCGGGGGGCGTTCTTGGCCGCGGGATCGGTCAACGATCCGGGCAGCCCCTCTTATCATCTGGAGATCAGCTGTCAGACACCCGAGCAGGCGAACGTCATCCGGCGGCGGATGAACGAGTACGGGCTGCACGCCAAAGTCATCGCCCGCAAGCGGGGATACGTGGTCTATCTCAAGGAAGGCGAGAAGATTGTCGAGTTTCTCAGCGTCATCGGCGCCCATCAGGCGCTGCTGAAGTTCGAGGACGTACGCATCATGAAGGGGATGCGCAACCAGGTCAACCGCCTGGTCAACTGCGAGACGGCCAACATGAACAAGACCATCACGGCCGCGGTCCGCCAGCTGGACGCCATCCGCCTCATTGACGAGCGGATGGGGTTGGAGCATCTGCCCGACAAACTCCGCGAGGCGGCCCAGCTGCGGCTGCAGTATCCGGAGACGAACCTGCAGGAACTGGCGCAGCGGATGGGCCACCGGGTCACCAAGTCGGGCCTCAATCACCGCTTCCGCAAGCTGCAGGAGATCGCGGACCGCCTGCGGGCGGGGGAGTGACCCTTCTCCGCACGCGGGCGTTCCACGCACCGCGCGCCGAGAGGGGTGCAGGGGACCTGCGGATGGGCTGCGGAGGTCCGTGATCCTCGCGAGCGGCCGGATTCCCATATTGGACCGCGGGGGCGGACATGGTATACTTTCCCCAACCAGGGTGGTGTCCACGGGGTGTCCCGGGACCGCGGCGGAGAGGAGGCGCTTTCGATGGTGGAGCGGAAGATGGTGGTTCGGCTGCGCACAGGTCTGTTGGCGCGTCCGGCCGCCCTCTTTGTGCAAGAGGCCAATCGGTTTTCCAGCGAGATCTACGTCGAGAAGGACGGCAAGTCGGTCAACGCCAAGAGCATCATGGGCATCATGTCGCTGGCCATCGCCAACGGCCAGGAGATTGTCATCAAGGCGGAAGGATCGGACGCGGAACAGGCCGTCGACAAGCTGAGTGAGATGATCTCCAAGGAGAGTTGACGAAGCGCGCCCCACGGCAGGGGGTGCGCATGGACATTCCGGGGCCCCGGCAGACGCGGTGGCGTGCCTGCCGGGGCCGTGTGTCTCGACCCGCCCGGGACCTGGAGACAGGCCGCCGGGCGGGTTCTTTGTCCGGCGGACGTTTCATACCTCTGTAGGGAGAGGATGGCCGAGGGGGGCGTCCGCCGTGAGCAGCCGTTTTCGCCCGCGCACCCGGGCCCGTCTGCGCCGGGGGTGGCTTGTGCTCGCCGTGCTGGGCGCGGCGGCCCTGTTTGAACTGTATCGGATCCTGCTGCCGCTGACCTCTGCCAATCCGCTCTATCACGAGGTGACCATCGGGGAGCCGGTGATCGGGGAGTGGCGGTACGGCGGGCAGGACGAAGAGGGGTACCTGAAGTTCTACAACGGCGGGCAGACCGTCCTGTTGCCGCCGACCGAACGATTGTTTGACGCGGACGGGCGATTTGTCGTGATTGAGGGGCACACGCCGAGCTCTCTAACGTACGCCAGACCGGTGGCCGCCGTGCCGTTGTCGTGGATTGCTGCGGGCCTCGGGGCGATGGCGTTGCCGGGGGGCTGGATCTGGCTGAGGCTGCGTGCGCGCCGCAAGCGTCTGCGCGTCCGCCGGCCGAAGCGTCTGGGCACACGTGTCCAGGCCCGGAACAGATTGCCTACCCGGCGGATGTGATCTATATTACATATGGCGCCAATGTTCTAATTTATTTAAAATTTGGCGCGGATTCTTGGGGGAGGCGATGCTATGGCGGCCGCAAACTTTTTGTCCCCGGCCGAAATCGCGCGTCTGGCGGCTCAGGCGGGGGAAGAGAAGACAAAGTACGGGATCGGCAAACTGTTGATCCTCGGTTTTCTCGCTGGCGCGTTCATCGCTTTGGGGGCACTGTTCGACATTCGGGTGACCGCAGGGCTCCCGGACCAGTGGGGGACGTTGAAGTCGCTTATCGGCGGGGCGGTCTTCCCGATTGGTCTGATGTTTGTCGTGATTGCGGGCGGGGAGCTGTTGACGGGCAACATGATGACGGTGCCCATGGCGCTGCACGAGCGGCGCATCGGCATCGGCGGCCTGGTGTACAACTGGCTCTGGGTGACCATCGGCAATCTCGTCGGGTCGTTGTTCGTGGCGTACGGCTTCGGGGTCTTGGCCAAGATGCTCACGGCCGCGCCGTACGACAAGGCCACCATCGCCATCGCGGTATCGAAAGCCAGTCTCCCGTTCTTCGCCACCATCATGTCGGCCATCGGATGCAACTGGTTGGTGTGCCTGGCGGTGTGGTTGGCGCTCGGCGCGCGGGACATCGTGGGCAAGATCTTCGGCATCTGGTTTCCCATCATGGGATTCGTCGCCATCGGGTTTCAGCACGTGGTGGCCAACATGTTCTTCCTGCCCGCGGGGATCTTCGTCGGCGCCCATGTGACGTGGGGCCAGACCATCGTGGAGTGGATCGGCGCGTTCATCGGCAACGCCATCGGCGGTTGGTTGTTCGTCGCGACGGCCTACTGGTACACCCTGCTGAGGGTGCCGGGCAAGCCGGTCTCCGTGCCGACGGCAGCGGAGACGAGCCGCACCTGAGCCCGCAACGACGGGAGAGGGGGAAGGGGTATGGAAGTGAAAGCGCTTGAGCAAACCGTGGAGATCGAGATCGACGGCAGGGCCGTGCAGGCCCGGGAAGGCGATCTCCTGCTGTCCGCCATCCTCCAGGAGGAAGCGGGCTTCCCGCACGTGTGCTACCATCCGGCGCTCGGGCCCATAGAGACCTGCGACACGTGTCTGGCGGAGGTGGACGGCCGGTTGGTGCGCACCTGTGCGACCCCGGTGCAGGCAGGCATGCGGGTGCGCACGAAGGCGGTGGCGGCGCGGCGGGCCCGCAAGGAGGCGATGGACCGCCTGCTGCGCAATCACGAGCTGTACTGCACAGTGTGCGACAACAACAACGGCAACTGCACCCTGCACAACACGGCGGTGCGGATGGAGATTGAGCACCAGGCGTACCCGTTCGAGCCCAAACCGTACCCGGTGGACGATTCCAACCCGTTTTACCGGTACGATCCGGACCAGTGCATCCTCTGCGGCCGCTGCGTGGAGGCGTGCCAGAACTTGCAGGTCAGCGAGGTCCTGTCCATCGACTGGGAGCGGGAGCGCCCGCGCGTCATCTGGGACGACGACGTGCCCATCAACGAGTCGTCGTGCGTCTCCTGCGGCCATTGCGTCACCGTCTGCCCGTGCAACGCCCTGATGGAGAAGTCGATGTTGGGCGAGGCGGGATACCTCACCGGGATCGACCGGCCGGTGCTCGACCGGCTGATCTCCGTCACGAAGAAAGTGGAGACGAGTTACACGCAGGTGTTCGCCCTGTCGGAGGTGGAGGCGGAACTGCGCGAGGCGCGCATCCAGAAGACGAAGACGGTGTGCACGTACTGCGGCGTCGGATGCGCGTTCGACGTGTGGACGAAAGGGCGCAAGATCCTCAAGATTGAGCCGCGGATGGAGGCTCCGGTCAATCAAATCTCCACCTGCGTCAAGGGCAAGTTCGGCTGGGATTGGGTGAACAGCCCGGACCGCATCCTGCAACCGTTGATCCGGCGCGGCGACGCTTTCGAGCCGGTGTCGTGGGACGAGGCGCTCGACTACGTCGCCCGCCGGCTCCGGGAGATCCGTTTGCGCGACGGAGACGACGCCCTGGCGTTCATCGCCTCCTCCAAGTGCACCAATGAGGAAAATTACTTGATGCAAAAACTGGCGCGGGCGGTCATGCACACGAACAACATCGACAACTGCTCCCGGTACTGCCAGGCGCCGGCGACGGAGGCCTTGCGCCGGACCATGGGTTATGGCGGGGACTCGGGCTCCATCCGCGATATCGAGCAGGCGGATCTGGTCATCATCGTCGGGGCCAACACGGCGGAGTCCCATCCGGTGCTCGCCACGCGCATCCGGCGGGCGCACAAGAAACGCGGGCAGAAATTGATTGTCGCGGACCTGCGCCGCAATGACATGGCGCGGCGGGCCGACCTCCATCTGCATCCGCGGCCCGGTACGGACCTGGTGTGGTTGAGTGCGGTGACCAAGTACATCCTGGATCAGGGGCGCGCCGACGAGGCGTTCATCCGGCAGCGGGTGAACGGGTTCGACGCGTACGTGGCGTCCTTGGAGAAGTTCACACTCGAGTACGCCGAGGAAGTGACTGGCATCCCGAAGGACGCATTGATCCGCGCCGCCGAGATGGTGATGGACGCCAAGTCCGTCTGCATCTGCTGGGCGATGGGCGTGACGCAGCAGTTGGGCGGGGCGGACACGAGCACCGCCATCTGCAACCTGCTGTTGATCACCGGGAACGTCGGCCGGCCCGGCACGGGCGCGTATCCGCTGCGCGGGCACAACAACGTCCAGGGTGCGGGTGACTTCGGCTGCGCCCCGGCCTTCTTCCCCGGCTACGAGCGGGTGGCCGATCCGGCGGTGCGCGAGAAGTGGGAGCGCGCCTGGGGCGTTTCGCTGCCGACGAACCCGGGCCTGGACAACCACCAGATGATCGACGCCATCCACGACGGGCGGCTCAAGGCCATGTACCTGGTGGGCGAGGACATCGCGGTGGTCGACTCGAACGCCAACTACGTCCAGGCGGCCCTGGAGAAACTGGAGTTCTTCGTGGTGCAGGAGGTCTTCTTCACGAAGACGGCCCAGTACGCCGACGTCATCTTGCCGGCGTGTCCGAGCCTGGAGAAGGAGGGGACGTTCACCAACACCGAGCGGCGCATCCAACGCCTCTACCGCGCGCTCGATCCGCTCGGCGACACCCGCCCCGACTGGCAGGTGATCCAGGACCTGGCCAATCGCCTGGGGGCCAACTGGAACTACCGGTCGCCGCAGGAGATCTTTGAGGAGGCCTGCGGCATCACGGAACTGATGAAGGGCGCGGCCTACGCGCCGCTGGAAGGGTACGGGAGCCTGCAGTGGCCTGTGCGGGCGGACGGGACGGACACGCCGCTGCTGTACACCGACGGATTCCCGCTGCCGGACGGCAAGGCCAGGCTGTACCCGGTCGACTGGACGCCCACCCTGGCGTTGCCGCCGGAGTACGACATCCACCTGAACAATGGCCGCATGCTGGAGCATTTCCACGAGGGGAACCTCACCTACCGTGTGCCGGGCATCCGGCAGAAGGTGCCGGACGCGTGGGTGGAGATCTCCCGGGAACTGGCGACCGAGCGGGGGATTCAGGACGGCGACTGGGTGCGCGTTGTCTCGCCCTATGGCGCGGTGAAGCTGCGCGCGACCGTGACCGACCGGGTGTCGGGCAAGGAGATCTACATCCCGATGAATTCGGTCGAGGCTGCGGTGAATCTGTTGACCAGCTCGGCGGCCGACAAGGACACGCACACCCCCGCGTTCAAGGACATGAAGGTCCGTCTGGAGCCCGTCGGCAACCAGGGGCGGCCGCCCATTGCGCGGGGCAACTTCCGCCTCGGCAGGCCTCGGCCGCTCCCGGGCGTGCAGGTGGAGAAAAAGTGGGCTCGTCCGGATTATCAGCCGTTGGTTGGCCAACCTTAACCTGGGGGGCGGGGAGATGGCAAAACCGGTGACCACGTGGATTCGTCCCGAGCCCACGGAGGCGGATCTGCAGAGCGAACGATTGGAAGGATTGCTGCACGCGGCGGCGGACCACGCGGACGCGGTGGAAGAAGGGCTTCGCCTGCTGCAGGCGATGCACGACCGGGAGGTGTTGCAGCTGCTCACGGCGCTGTTCGTACGGGGCGACCGGGTGCTCGGCATCCTGGCCGAGCAACTCGATGGCCCGGGCACCGCGACGGGTCTTCGCAACCTCTCCCTGGCCGTGTCGTCGCTGGGGCAGTTGGATTCGGATGCGCTGGCGCGGGTGCTGGGCGGTGTGGCGGGCGGACTGGAGGCGGCCGCCCACGCCGCCGCCGCGGCCAGGCCGGCGGGGGTGTTTGAGTTGCTCCGTCAGTTGAAGGACCCGGACGTGGCGGCCGGGCTGGCCGCAGGATTGGCGCTGCTGAAGGCGGTGGGGCGCGCGCTGCGGAATCCGGCGCAGGGGCCGGGAGAAACGGGATGAGCACGGCATCTCCTGGGGCGGGCGAAGGCCTGCCCCTGCACACGCGGCGCCGGATCCTGCATTACGACGGCGGGGACTTCTCGGTGCGAGAGGACGAAGTGGCCACAGAGTACGCGTTGACGGTGTTCGTCAATGATCAGGAGATGGCCACCGTCGTCTGTACACCCGAGTACATGGAGGACCTGGTCATCGGGTTCCTCGCTTCGGAAGGCGTCATCCGCCATATGGGCCAGGTGCAGGACCTGGTCATCAGCCGTTTCCGCGGCACGGCGCGGGTGCGCACCTCGACGGACGTCAATTTCAACCAGGCGTTTTACAACAAGCGGTACATCGCCTCTTGCTGTGGCAAGGGGCGGCAGATGTTCTACTACTACAACGACGCCCATACGGCCAAGCGCGTGGACGATCCGGTGCGCATCCAACCCTCTCAGGTCGTCACGCTCATGCGCGAATTGGAAGCCTCGGCGAGCCTGTGGCACGTGACCGGAGGGGTGCACGCCGCCGGCCTCTGCACCCCGGAGCGCCTGGAGCTCTCCCGCGTGGACATCGGGCGGCACAACGCGCTCGACAAGCTGTACGGCCACGTGTTCCGATCCGGACGGGATGTGGCCGGCCATGTCGTCGCGTTCAGCGGCCGGTTGTCGTCGGAGGTCCTGCTCAAGGTGGCCAAGATGGGGGCGGGCATCGTGATCGCCAAATCGGCGCCCACCGCCCTCGCCCTCGACATCGCGGAAACGCTGAACATCACCACCATCGGTTTTGCCCGGGGTCAGGGATTCCACGTGTACACGCACCCGTGGCGCGTCGGGGGGCACCCGGGGACATGAACGTCGGCGTCCCCGTTCCCCTTCCTTGTTTCCCCTGTCGTGGTCGTGGTACGCTAGAGAGCGGACCTTACGTTCACGCTCGCAGGAGGGAAGGGCGAGGGGCATGACGTTGCGACCAGGCCGGGTTCAGAGACTGCACAAACGGGAGGACCGCGGCATCGACCGCAGCGACGAACCGTTCACCTACGACCGGTTGGTTCGCCGTCCCGGGTGCATCACGATGCGGCGTCCGGCGCTCGAGAAGGGGTACACGCACCAGTTGCGCGAGATCTACCCGGCTTGGGGCATCGGCGTGAGCACCTGCCTGAACCACGGTGCACCGGTGAAACACCCGCGGCTGCGGTTCGATCACTATGTCGATCTGGTCAAAGTGTGGGAGGACCAGGACTACATCTACGTCGAGGATATGTACGTGGACGTCCTGATCTACGAGCGGTCCTACTATCATGTCATCGACCTGGAGGAGTTCGGCGCTGCCGTGGCAGCGCGGCACCTGAGTACGGCCGAGGCGAAACGGGTGTTGGAGAATACCCAGCGGTTTGTCGACGCGATGAAGCGGAGCAAATTGTCGTATGCCGTCTGGAAGCAGAAGTACGGGGCGAACCGGCGCCACCTGTGACATGGGAAAGGGAGGCGTCCGGCGCCGCCTCCCCCGCTGACGTGTGGCACACCCGGATGGGGTGTCATCATTCCTCGAGACTATCCATGACCTCCCGCGCCGTCTCCGCGGCGGCCGCGCTCATGTTCCCGCTGACGCCGAGGCGGCTGCGCCGAACGGCTTCCCACAGCGCGATGCCGACGCTCGCACCGACGACCATCGCGGTCACGGTGTTCATCCCGTTGCGGCGTCTGGGCATCACGCGATGGCGCACGCGTTCAGCCATCCCGTCGACGAGTTCCCACATGGCCAGCACCTCCCGTCTGCTAGTGTGTCCATCCCGAAGGCCGTGCACTCCACCCGGTTTATGGCCCCGGGACCGAGGAAAAGATGATCCACAGGAGCGTGAAACATGCTCGAACCGGTTTTGCCGGCGCCCTTGGCCGGCATGGCAAAGGGATGGCCGTTCTCTCATATCCTGTCCATGTGGTACGAACGCCATCACCGCCGTCTGCCATGGCGGGAGACGCAGGATCCGTACCGCATCTGGGTCAGTGAGACGATGCTGCAGCAGACCCGCGTGGAGACGGTCATCCCGTACTATCATGCGTTTCTCGAACGGTTTCCGGACATCCGCGCGCTGGCCGCCGCCTCCGAGGAGGAAGTCCTCAAGCTGTGGCAAGGATTGGGTTACTACAGCCGCGCCCGCAACCTGCACCGTGCGGCAAAACAGGTCGCCGAGCGGTACGGCGGCCAAATCCCGGAGCAAGTCGAACGGTTTCGCACGCTGCCGGGCGTCGGGCCGTACACGGCGGGCGCGGTGTTCAGCATCGCGTTCAATCAACCCGTGCCGGCGGTGGATGGCAACGTGCTCCGCGTGTGGGCGCGTCTGCACAACGTGCACAAGCCGGTGGATCTCCCCGAGGTGCGCCGGACCGTCGAGCGCCAGGTCGGCGCCTGGCTTCAGGAAGCTCAACCCGCCGTATTGACGCAGGCCCTCATGGAGTTGGGGGCGGTCGTCTGTACCCCGCGATCGCCCCGTTGCACCGAGTGTCCGGTCCGGGACGGCTGTGCGGCCCACCGGGCGGGTACGGCGGAGGCGCTGCCCAAGCGCGTACCGAAACGGCCGCGAAAGAAGGTGACGGTGCTCGCCCTGTGGTGCGAGACGGAGGCGGGGGTGGTGGTGGAACAGCGCCCGCGCGATGGACTGCTGGGAGGGCTGTGGCAGCTTCCGGCCGTCGAATGGGAGGAGGAAGACGCCTCGGCCGACCGTTCGGTCCCGCAAGAGGCCCTCATCCGGCACTTGCACAGCGTGTTTCCGGTCGCGGACGAAATCTCCCCTGCATTCGTCGAGGTGGCGCAGGAGCGACACATCTTCACGCACCTCGAGTGGTCGGTGCGCCTGTTTCGGCCGGCGGAAGCGATCCCGGCAGCCGCGGTGGATGCGGAGAAATACCGCGTGGTCCCGCGGGAGGTGTTGGGGGAGTTGCCGTGGCCGCGCGTCTATGAAAAATTGGTGTGGAGGGCGTTGCATGCGACGCTATCGTGAAAGGGTGTGGGTGAGATGCAGACGTACGTGATGACGCGCAACCACGTGATGAGCCGCGTGTTTTTCGGTTTGTTTCTAAGCCTTTTGACGGGGTCGGCCGGCGTGTACGCGGGGAGCTACATGCCGCCGGCGGTCAGCGGCATCTTACTGCTGGTGGGATTGGTGATGCTCGTGGCCGCCATGTTCATTCAGCGCAGGCGCGCCGTGGGCATGCCGTTCGTCCTGGCGTTCACCTTCGTGTTCGGAGCTGCGCTGTGGCAGCCCATCAACTTTTACCTGGTGAACATCGGACCGGCGCCCGTCGTCAAGGCGCTGGCCGTGAGTGCCGCGGCGTTTTTGGTCGCGGCGGCGGTGGCGTCGCGGTCGAGCTTCGACTTCACGTTCCTCGGCGGCTTTCTGTTCATCGGGCTGCTGGCGCTCTTGATCATGGGGCTGGTCTCCCTGTTCCTGCCGTTCTCCAGCACGATGGGGCTGGTGTACTCGGTCCTCGGGATCGCGGTGTTCGTCGGGTATGTGCTGTTCGACGTCAACCGCATGGTCCACCTGGGGCTGTCCGATGAGATGGTCCCGTGGGTGGTCCTGTCCCTGTACGTGGACTTCGTCAACCTGTTCCTGTTCGTGCTGCGGCTGTTCGGCATCCTGCAGTCCGACCGGCGGTGACCCCGGCGGGGGCACACCGCGGGGGCACGCCGGACGAGGGCGTGCCCCTTGCCGCTTCCGGCGGCACGTTCTATAATAATCAACAATCGAATTGACAAGCGGATCATGGGATGCGATCCGGTGAAAACCGATGATGGAAAGCAGTAGCGGCGGCCGCCCGTGCAGAGAGCCGGTGGCGGGTGCGAACCGGACGGACCGGCGCCGTGAACTCGTTTCTGAGGTGCCCGCGGGAAGCCGTCACCGTACCGCGGGCCGCGGCCCGCGTTATCGGCTGGAGTGGGCCCTCGTCAGGAGGGTCAAGTTGGGTGGTACCGCGGGATGCGCCTCTCGTCCTAACCTGGACGGGAGGCGTTTGGATTTTACCGGAGGAAATGGAGGCAGGGACGTTGACAACGAGGCAGCAGGTCACGACGCACAACCACCTGGACGAGGCGGCGGGCGCGGGACGCGCGCAGCCGGAGTACCGCCCGCATGAGCTGGAGCGGAAATGGCGGCGCCGCTGGGAGGAGACGCGGGCGCACAAGGTGGACGAGAACAGCCCGCGGCCGAAGTATTATTGCCTGGACATGTTCCCGTACCCGTCGGGCAGCGGCCTGCACGTCGGGCACTGGCGGGGTTACACCATCTCCGACGTGTGGAGCCGGTACAAGACCTTGCAGGGATACAATGTGCTGCATCCGATGGGGTGGGACGCCTTTGGGCTGCCGGCGGAGAACGCGGCCATCAAGCTGGGCATCCACCCGGCGGTGTCGACCGCCAACAACATCGCCAACTTCAAGCGCCAGCTCCAGGAGATCGGCGCCATGTACGACTGGGATCGCGAGATCAACACCAGCGATCCGGAGTACTACAAATGGACCCAGTTCTTCTTCGTGAAGATGTTCGAGCGGGGCCTGGCCTACCGCAAGAAGATGCCCATCAACTGGTGCCCGAGCTGCAAGACGGGACTGGCGAACGAAGAGGTGATTGACGGCACGTGCGAGCGCTGCGGGTCCGAGGTCACCAAGAAAGAGATGAACCAGTGGATGCTGCGCATCACGGCCTACGCCGACCGGCTGCTCGAGGATCTCAAGGACCTGGATTGGCCGGACAAGGTCAAGCGCATGCAGGCCAACTGGATCGGCCGCAGCGAGGGGGCGCGCATCCGCTTCGCCGTGCACGGGGTGGAGGGCGCCGAGATTGAGGTGTTCACCACCCGGCCGGACACGCTGTACGGGGCGACGTACATGGTGCTGGCGCCCGAGCACCCGTTGGTGGAGCGGATCACTACGCCCGACCGGCGGGAGGCGGTGGAGGCGTACGTCCGCGAGACGTTGAAGAAGTCGTCGGTGGCGCGCCAGATTGTGGACAAGACGAAGACAGGCGAGTTCACGGGCGCGTATGCGGTGCATCCGTTGACGGGAGAGAAGATCCCCATCTGGATTGCGGACTACGTGCTCATGGACTACGGCACGGGCGCCATCATGGCGGTGCCGGCCCACGACGAGCGGGACTACGAGTTCGCCGTGGCGTTCGGTCTCCCGATTGTGCAGGTCGTCGCGCCGGCGGAAGGGGATGCGGAGGCGAGCGGATCGAACCCGGCGGAAGGGGCGGACGGACGCCCCGCCCTGTACACGGGACCGGGCCGGCTGGTCAACTCGGGGCCGTTCGACGGCATGGACAACGAGGCAGCGAAGAAGGCCATCGTCGACCTGCTGAAGGAGCGCGGCATTGGCGAGGCGGCGGTGACGTACCGGATGCGCGACTGGGTGTTCGCGCGCCAGCGCTACTGGGGCGAGCCCATCCCCATCATTTACTGCGACCGCTGCGGCACGCTGCCGGTGCCGGTCGAGCAGTTGCCGGTGCGGCTGCCGGACGTGGAGCGGTACGAGCCCACGGGGACGGGCGAGTCGCCGCTGGCGGCCATCGAGTCGTTCGTGAACACCACGTGCCCGAAATGCGGCGGTCCGGCGCGGCGGGAGACGGACACCATGCCGCAGTGGGCGGGATCGAGTTGGTACTTTTTGCGGTACCCGGATCCGCACAACGACCGGGAGCCGTTCTCGCGCGAAAAGGCGAACGCCTGGCTGCCGGTCGACATGTACATCGGCGGCGTGGAACACGCGGTGCTGCATCTGCTGTACGCGCGCTTTTTCACGAAGGTGATCCACGACCTCGGGCTGATTGACTTCGACGAGCCGTTCCAGCACCTGTTCAACCAGGGGATGCTGACCTTGGGCGGCGCGAAGATGAGCAAGTCCAAGGGCAACGTGGTCAACCCGGACGACATCATCGCCGAGCACGGCGTGGATGCGCTGCGCATGTACGAGCTGTTCGTCGGCCCGCCGGAGGACGATGCGGAGTGGAGCACCAACGGCCTGGAGGGGGTCAGCCGGTTCCTCGGCCGCCTGTACCGTCTGGTGATGACTCACGTGGACGCCCCGTGTCCCACCCGGCCGGCGCTGGAGAAACTGCGTCACCGCTTCATCGCGTCGCTGACGGAGCGGATGGAGAGCTTCCGGTTGAACACGGCCGTCAGCGCGTTCATGGAGTATGTGAACCAGTTGAGCGAGGAGGCCAAGGACGGGTTGGACCGCGCCACGCTGGAGACCCTGGCCGTGACCATCGCCCCCTTCGCCCCGCATCTGGGCGAAGAGCTGTGGGAACGGCTGGGCCATCAGGAATCGGTGTTCACCGCCCGGTGGCCGGAATATGACGAGAAGTGGTTGAAGGACGACGAGGTGGAGATTGCGGTGCAGGTCAACGGACGCGTGCGCGCCCGCGTGGTGGTGCCTGCGGACGCCTCCCAGGACCAGGTTTTGGCGGCCGCGCGCGCGCTGCCGGAGTTGGCCGAGTGGATCCATGGCAAGCAGGTGGTCAAGGAGATCTACGTGCCCGGCCGCCTGGTCAACATCGTCGTCAAAGGTTCCTGAACCGGCGGAGGGATGCAGCCGAACGGGCGGGGGCGGTCGCGGAGACGCCCCCGCCCGTCGTCGTCGGCCCTCCGGGACGCGGAACAGGCCGATTCGGTATCCCTCGCGTCCGGGCCTGCCTCCGAACCTGGCGCGGAGCGCAGGATTTCGCCGGTCTCCCGCCGAACTTGACTGGCGTGGAGGTGGCCAGGGTGGCCGAGCAGCGAAGGACGCTGGAGCTGAAGTTGTACCACCGCATCGCGAACGCCATCCGAAGCCAGATTGAACAGGGCTTGTTGAGGCCCGGCGACAGGTTGCCGCCGTTGGGAGCGTTGGCGGAGCAGTTCGGGTGCAGCCGGGCCACCGTGCGGGAGGCGCTGAGCGCGTTGCGCGGACAGGGGTTGATAGAGTTCCGCCACGGGGACGGCACGTTCGTGCGCACGGCTTCCGTCGAGATGTGGATGGAGCCGCTGGATGCCGCCGTCCTGTTGTCGCTCAGCGACGCGCGGCAATTGGTGGAACTGCAGACGGTGGTGCTGGCAGGTGCCGCGGCGGCGGCCGCCGAACGGTCGGAGGCGCAGCGCCTGGCGGGCTTGGCCCAGGCCCTGTTCCGGCTCGAGTGCGCGCTTGCGGATGAAGAAGAGGCGGTGGCGGCCGAATTGGCCTTTCACGTGTGCCTCGCCGCATGCGCCGACAACGTGTTGCTGGAGAACGTCGTGCGCGTCCTGCAGGAGGGGTTGCGCAGCGTCATCCGGCTGGCCAACCGGGATCGCGGCCCGGGGACTTCCTTCTGCCGGGCGCTGTACGACGCGGTGGCCGCCGGGGATCCGAGACGGGCCCGGGAGGAGGCATTCCGATACGGACAGGCCCTGGCCGCCAGCCTGGAGCGCCTGCGCGGGACCGGTGTTCCGTCCGGCTCTCCCGCTGCCGAATCCCGATGATGTCTTTCGCATCCTGTGGCCATGCCCCGGTGCATCCCTCTAGCCACTTCCGGGGTGCCGGTGTATAATGTGGATGTAAGCGCTATCATGTTCGGGTGGTGACCGCCTGTGATGGCGAAGATCTTGATTGCGGCATTCGGTGAGGAGTCACGCATGTATGTCGCCAGGAGCAAGCAGCGCGGGCTCGAAGTGCGCGTGCTCGACTGCTTTGACGAATACCGCCTGCGTTTGGTCCGGTGGTTTGGCGAGGACGTGTTGAAGGTGCAGGGCCACCGGGCGGACGTTCGCCGCGCGGTGGCGGACGAGGGGTTTGACGCCGCCCTGGTCCACGATCCGGGGGATTTGGTGCGCACGGCGCTGATTGTGCAGGCGCTGCATGACGCCGGCGTGCCGAATGTCCTGGTGGTGACGCACGACGCGCAGCGCCGGGCCATCTACAGCCGCTGCGGGGCGCATCGGGTATTGCTGGCGTTCCACCCGGAACAGGCCTGGCAGGTGGTGAGCCGGGAGCTGCCGAGTTTCGTCAGCGCCTGAACCAGCACGGTCGCATTTGAGGCGGATCACGCCGCGTCCCGGGCGTCCTGGCACCCAGGCCGGCGCATTCAGATGAAACCGGAAAATCGGAGAACCTGCCCGCCGGAACGAGGCGGCTTGTTTTTTGTGGTATCATCCTGTTGTGGAACCTTTGGCACACTGAGCGGCCGGAGGCGGGCGTCTGCCGCTTCCGGACCGCCGATGGGAGCGGTGCGAGTGTCTCGGACAGCGAAGGTCGCGTACTTCTTTCTCGCGATCGCGACCATGGCCTGTTTTGCCGCCGGAAGCGCCTCTCTGGCGTCGGAACGGGGCGCATGGGCGGCCGCGTGGTTCGTGTTGGCCGTCGCGCTGGCGGCGGCTGGGTTTGTCGCCAAACGGCGCATCCTCAAACGGCCTCGGTGAAATCTCCGCGCGGATGCGGCGCTGAACGCGCTGCAGCGGAGGATCCTCCACGCTCACCGGCTGGACGGAAAGGGCGGGACTCAAAGGTGGCGTCACCGCGCCAACAAGCGTTGATGAAACGGTACCTGTGGCGGCTCGTCGAAGTCGTCTCCCTGCTTTGCCTGGTCAGCATCACGGTCTTGTTGTTCGTCTGGCTGATGCCGTACATCCTCCCGTTCGTCACGGGGGCATTTTTCGCCATCCTGCTGTGGCCGTTGGTGCGCTGGCTGGAGGGCCGCGGCATGCCGCGGACGCTGGCGGTCTCGGTGGTGATGGCGGGCATCGTCCTCCTGTTCGTCGCCCTCTCCATCTACGTCGTGGTGCAGGTCGCCCGGGAGGCGGCGTTGTGGTCCTCGAGCGTCCCCATGTATTTCAACGAGGTGCAGGCGTGGCTGGCCCGGCAGATTGAACTCGGACGGGCTTGGTATGGCCAGTTGCCGCCCAGCGTCACCAACCAGATTGAATCCGCCGCGTCGGAAGCGGTCACGTCGGTGGAAACGTTCTTCTCCGGTCTGGCCAGTTGGGTGATTGACTCGGTGACCAAGCTGCCGGAGTCGCTGTTCGTCACCGCCGTGGCGCTGATTGCCACGTTTTTCATGCTCGTCAACCGGGAACGGATGGTCCGCGGATTCCTGCGCCTGCTGCCGCCGGGGTGGGGGGACAAGGTCCAGGTCGTGGCGGGCGACATGATGCGCGCGTTTCTCGGCAGCCTGCGCGTGCAGGTGGTGCTGATGCTGATGTCCGCGGTGCTCGGCGTGATCGGCATGTGGATCGCGGGCATCAAATACGCGGTCATCCTCGGTATCCTGTTCGGCATCACCGGCCTGGTGCCCGTCGTCGGGTCGGCCATCATGACCGTGCCGTGGATGCTCGGCGCCCTGCTGATTGGCGACGTGGCGTTGGCCCTCAAGGTACTGGTGATCCAGCTCGCCATCTCGCTCATCCGCCACCTGGTGGAACCCAAGATCCTCGCCGATTCTGTCGGGCTCGACACCCTGTCCACGCTGTTCGCCCTGTATGTGGGGATGAAGCTGATGGGCGTGTTGGGCCTGTTCCTCGGCCCAATTGTGTTGATTGGGATCAAATCGCTGCTGCGCATCCGCCTGTTGGTCGACTTTCTGCCGATCCCGGAGGTGGAGAAGGAACCGGCCCAGGAACCGGACCCGGCGCCGGGCGGGAAGGGGGAGCCTTCGCGGTGAAGCTCGTCAGCCTGCGGGGGAACGGCCTCCCGCACCGCACTTGGACACGCGCGGAGGAGACGGCGGAGCCGTGGGTGTTCCGGATCCCGCCCGGGGCGTCCGTCCTGGAGGCGGATGGGCGTTCGTGGTCGAGCGGGTATCCTGTGGTGGCGCTCTTTTGGCCGGATCGGTACTACCAGGTGTTCCGGCTGTGCAAACCGGAGGGGACCGAATATTACTGCAACGTGATCACACCTCCGGTGTACGACGCCGCGGCGCGGACCGTCCGGTTTCACGACCTGGACCTGGACGTGTACGTGGATGCCTCCGGCGTGAGGCTGCTCGACGCCGACCAGTTCGAAGCCCGCCGCCCGGAATACCCGTCCGCTTGGATCGAGGCCGCCCTGGCGGCGGCCGAAGAGTTGACCCGACTGGCGCAAAACCGGCAAGGTCCGTTCGCTTCGCTTACCGAACGGGCCCTCACTCCGTCGCCTTGTTGGCGTCGGCTTCCAACAGCTTGCGCGCCCGCTCCATGATGGCGAACAAGGTCCGGGAATCCTCCGCCAACTGTTCGGGAGTCAGGGGTCCGTTCTCCAGGGCCGGCTGCCGTTGGAGCAGGGCCTCCAGTTCCTGCACGCGCTGCTCCAGTTGGCCCTTCTCCTGCTCCAGTTGCGCCACCTGCCGGCGCAGGTGCTGGTACTGCTCGTCATACGTCTGTAAGAAGAGAATGACTTCCCGCATGGACGAGGAGGATGTCGCCGTCACCGCGTGACTGCGGCCCGCCGATGAGCCGCCGGTGCGCGTCGAAGCCGATTTCTGCGCGGCTTTGCGCTCCTGTTTCGCGGCTTCTATCTCCTCACGGCGGTGTTTGCGCAGCACACCGTTCCAGCGGTACCCGCACGCCGCCGCGGTCCGGCCGAGTTCGGCGGCCGCTTGATCGAACGCGCGCAGCTGCGTGCTGCCGGTGCGAATGTGCTGCAGGACAATCGCCGCCAGTCGTTCGTCATCCTCTGGCGTCCATGCATCGGAACGGGTGATCCACTTCTCTGCGCTGGTCAAGGAAATTCCTCCCTTATCTCGGTACTATACTTTATGTCCAGCGTGTACGAGATTCATACGGCCACGCGGGTTAGCATTCTCAGGATCATCCTATGAGCGACCTGCGGGAACGTGACCTCGCTGCCGAAAAAATCGTAGGGATCGGCTCGGCCCGGAGCCCTAGGGGGCTCCGGCTTCAGGCTGGATCCGGCGAACAGGAGTTCGCCCGTCTGCGGAGAATCATTTGATAGCGAAGGGGGGAGCAGGCAGTCTATGAACCTCGCCACACTGCTCGACGAGTGGCGCCGGACACCGGAGATGATGCGAAACGTCGCCCACTGGCACGTGGAACCTGCGCGCATCGCGCGGTTTCGCGCCGTACCGGACTGGGTGCACGCGGACCTGCGCGCCGCGCTGCAAGCCCGGGGCATCCGGCAACTGTACGCGCACCAGGCGGAGGCGTTGGAGGCGGTCCACGCCGGCCGGCACACGATGGTCGTCACCCCCACCGCCAGCGGGAAGACGCTGTGCTACAACCTGCCGGTCATCGACACCATCCTGAAGGACCCTGCGGCGCGTGCCTTGTACCTGTTCCCCACCAAGGCCCTGTCCCAGGACCAGGTGGCAGAACTCCACGAGCTGTGCGGGCATCTGCCTTCGCCGGTGCAGTCGTTCACGTACGACGGCGACACGCCGCTGCATGCGCGCCAGCGCATCCGGGAGGCGGGGCACATCGTCGTCACCAATCCCGACATGCTGCACGCCGCCATCCTGCCGCACCACACCAAGTGGCTGCGGTTGTTCGAGAACCTGCGCTTCATCGTGATTGACGAGGCGCACATCTATCGCGGGGTCTTCGGCAGCCACGTGGCCAACGTGCTGCGGCGTCTGCGCCGCATCTGCCGGCATTACGGGAGTCGCCCCGTCTTCATCCTCTGTTCGGCCACCATCGCCAATCCGGGGGAACTCGCCGCCGAGCTGACCGGGGAGGAGGTGGCGGTGGTGGACCAATCGGGCGCGCCCCAGGGGGAGCGCCACACGGTCTTCTATAACCCGCCCCTCGTCCAGCCGGAGCTCGGTCTTCGCCGGTCCTCGCTGCTCGAAGCGCGCCGGTTCGGGACCCGCCTGGTGCGGGAAGGCATTTCGACCATCGCCTTCGTCAAGACCCGCACCCAGGTGGAGCTGCTGGCCACCTACTGGAAGTCGGATGTGCCGGAGCGGCTGCGCGATCGCGTCTTTGGCTACCGAGGCGGGTATCTGCCGAACGAACGGCGGCGAATTGAGCGGGGGTTGCGCGACGGCGAAATCCTCGGGGTGGTCAGCACCAACGCGTTGGAACTCGGGGTCGACATCGGCAGCCTGGAGGCGTCCATCACCGTCGGGTACCCGGGCACCATCGCCTCGTTCCGCCAGCAGAGCGGCCGCGCGGGGCGTCGTCATGGGGTGTCGTTGGCGCTGTTCATCGCGAACGCCTCCGCCATTGACCAGTACATGGTCCAGCACCCGGAGCACATCCTCGAGGGGGTGCCGGAGGCAGCGCGGCTGTACCCGGAAAACCTGCTCATCCTCACCGACCACCTCAAGTGTGCGGCGTACGAGCTGCCCTTTGCGCCCGAGGAGCGGTTCGGGGTGGAGACGACGGGCGAGCTGCTGGAATACCTGGCCCACCACCGCGTCCTGCACCAGGGCCGCGACGGGCGGTACTTCTGGATGTCCGACGCCTTGCCGAGCCATAGCGTCTCGTTGCGCAGCGCGGCACAGGACAACGTGGTGATCATCGACCAGACGGCCGCGCGGCCGCAGGTCATCGGCGAGACGGACCGCTTCAGCGCGCTGACGACACTGCACGAGGAGGCCATCTACCTGCATCAATCGCGGCCCTACCAGGTCGAGCGGTTGGACCTCGAAAACGGCAAGGCGTACGTTCGCCAGGTGGATGTGGATTACTACACGGACGCCGAGCTGGCGGTGCGGTTGCAGGTGCTCGACGTGCTGGCGGACAAGCCGGCCGGCGCCGCGGCCCGGCACCACACGGGCGAGCTGATGGTCAATGCGGTGCCGACCCTGTTCAAGAAGATCAAATTCGACACGCACGAGAACCTCGGCTGGGGCAAGATCCACTTGCCCGAAGCGGAGCTGCATACCGTCGGCTACTGGTGCCGGTGGGACAAGCGGAGCATCCCGTGGGACAACGAGCGGTGGGAGACGGCCCTGATGGGTCTCGCGCATGTCCTGCGCCACGCCGCCGCCCTGCACTGCATGTGCGCCATCGGCGACCTGCACTGGGCGGCCGAGGTGCGCGATCCGCTGGACGGCCAGCCGACGCTCTATCTGTACGACGCTTATCCGGGCGGCGTCGGCCTGGCGGAGCGGGTGTTCCGCGACGCGGATCCGGTTCTTTCCATCGCCCGCGCCATGGTGGCCGACTGCCCGTGCGAGGCCGGCTGCCCGTCGTGCATCGGGCCGGGGCGCGGCGACCGCGCGGCGAAGGCCCTGGTGCTGCGCCTCATTGACGAAACCCGCACCGCCGAGGCGTCCGATTGAACGGAGGGGGAGCGGATGGCGAGATCCCTGTTGGAGCGCTTGGCGGCTTTGGAGCGATCCGTCGGACGCCGCCCGGAGGCCACGCCGGACGGGGCGGACGGCGGAGATGCGGCGGGATCACAGGCCGCAGATGGCGGCGCTGCGACCCCCGGGGAGGCGGCAACGGGGACGGCCCCTCGTCCAGGCGGAGACATCGTCCGTGAATCGGCTGCGCCGCCGGGGGCCGGGACGGCGCCCGCGGCGGGCGCCACGGGGGCGGCGTCCTCGGAGGGCCTGTGGGCGCTCGGATTTCGCCCGGTGGATCCCTCCGGGGGCGTCTGGTACCGGACCTTGCGCTACGACCTGCTGACCGTGCACGGCCGGCGACAGTTCGCCGACCTGGCGCGGTGCGATCTGTCCGCGGCGGCGCGCGCCCTCGGTGTGGACGAGCTGCCGGCGGAGCGGTTGCGCTTCTACGACACGGAGACCACCGGCCTCGGGCAGGGGGCGGGAAACGTCCCCTTCCTGCATGCCGTCGCCCGCATCGAGGGCGACGAGCTGGCCGTGCATCAGTACTTCTTGGCCGATCACACCGGTGAACCCGACCTGCTCACGGCGCTCACCGCCGATCACTTCGCGCCCGGGAGCGTGGTGGTGACCTTCAATGGCAAGTCGTTCGACTGGCCGCTCCTGCAGGCGCGGCTCGCCCTCTGGCGGCTGCCCCGGGTGGCGGCCGCGCACGCGGACCTCATCCATGCCAGCCGCCGCCTGTGGCGCAGACGCCTCGGCCGGGTCGCCCTGGCCGAGGTGGAAGCCGGGGTGCTCGGCATTCACCGCTCGGGCGATCTCCCGGGCCGCGAGGCGCCTGCGCGCTACTTCGCGTGGCTGGAGGATGGCAGGGCGGACTGGGTGGAACCGGTGTTCGAGCACAATGCCGCCGACGTCTGCAGCCTCGCGGTCCTGCTGGTGGTCGTGGCCGACCTGTTGGCGGGGCGCGAGCCGGCGCGTGGGGCAGAGGAGTGGCTGGCGCTCGCCCGTTGGTATGACGCGTGGCAGGCGTACGATCTCGCCGCCCGCTGCTACACGGGAGCGGCCGCGAGCCCGGACGCCGGTTACGAGGCCCGGTGGCTGAAAAGCCTGTTTCACAAGCGGCACGGGGAATGGGCGGAGGCGGTGGGCATCTGGACGCAGCTCGCGGAGGCGTATCCGCACGCGGTCCCGCCTCTGGTGGAACTGGCGAAGCACTACGAGCACCGCGCCGGCGACTTGGAGGCGGCGGCCCGCTGGGCGTGGGAGGCGTGGGCGCGCGCGTCGGCGCTGGCCCGAGTGGCGGATGAAGAGGCGGCGCGGTGGCGCGAGGTGGCGGATCACCTGCGCCACCGGATCGACCGCATCCTCCGCCGTCAGGCGGCCGCCGCGCGCGTCAGCCGAAGTTCGGGCGCATCGCCAGGGACTCCTGCCGCCGCGCCCGCCGGTGCAGGATCTCGTACACCACGGGCACAACCACGAGGGTGAGCGCCGTGGAGCTGAGAAGCCCGCCGATGACCACCACCGCCAATCCCTGGGAGATCAACGCCCCCTCGGCAAAGCCGAGTGCCAGCGGGATGAGGGCGCAGATGGTGGCGATGGCCGTCATCAGGATGGGCCGCAGGCGCGTGGTGCCCGCTTCGAGCAGGGCTTCCCGCACGCCGAGGCCCTGCCGGCGCTGGCGTTCCACGCGATCCACCAGAACAATGGCGTTGGTCACGACGATGCCCATCAGCATCAGGATGCCGATGAGGGACGAGACACTGACCGGCTGTCGGGCGATGACGGTCCCCGCGAAGGCGCCGATGAGCGCCACCGGCATGGAGAACAGGATGGCGAACGGCGCGGTCCATTCGCCGAACGACACCAGCATCACGAGGTACACGAGGCCCGCCGCGATGAGGGTGGCCTGCACCAACTGGCGGAAGCTCTCGTTCTGTTCCTGGGCGTCTCCGCCCAGTTGGATGTCGACATCCGCCGGCAGCCCCAGCGACTGAATGCGCTGCATCGCCAGCTTCGTGGTGCGCCCGGTGTCCTGGTCGGTGAAGTCCCCGGTGACCTCGGCGAACCCGGCCCCATTGCGGTGCAGCACCGTCACCGGCGCCTGGACCTCGTGAACGGTGGCGACGTCGGACAGGGCCACGCGCTGGCCGGTCGGCGTCTCCAGCTGGAACGAGCGGATGTCCTCCAGCTTCTGAGGGGCGTGCGAGCCCTGCAGTGTCAGCACGACGTTGTACGTTCGGCCGTCGAGGGTCGCCTGTCCGGCGTCCTCCCCGGCGAGCGCGGCGCGCACCTGCGAGGCGATGGCGTAGGCGGTCAGCCCGTACGGCGCGGCCTTGGCCGGGTCGGGTTGGATGTTCACCTGCGGTTGGGTGCGCGCCAGGTTGTTCTGGACGTTGGCGAGCCCCGGGAGGCCGCCCAGTGCGCTGGTGATGGCAGCCGCGGCCTGGGCGATGTGGTCCGGGTTCGGACCGGTGACGACGACGCCGAACGATCCGCTGGCGCCGCCCAGGATGAGCTCCTTCACCTGAATGTCGGCGGGCGGCGCGATGGCCTTCAACTTATCCCGCAGCTGGGCGACGAACGCGGGCACGTCCGTGTCCGGCTTCAGCTCGAGGAAGAAGCTGGCGGTGTTGGTGCCGCGCACGCTTCCGTCCGAGTCCGTCTGTCCGGCGTCGGAACCGACCTGCGTGTTCATCTGCTGCACGGTGTCTCCGAACGAGCGCACCACCTGTTCCACCTGGCGCGCTTTCGCATCGGTGGCGTCCCGCGGCGTGCCGACGGGCATCTCCACCTGGATGGTGGCGAATTTCTCCCGGGATTCCGGGATGAAGGTGCTGCCCGCCAAGGGCAGAATCAGCACCGAGCCTGCGAAGGCCGCCGCCGTGACGGTCAGCACCGCGGCCTTGTGGTTGAGGCATGCGTTCAGGAAGCGCTGATAGGTGCGCTGCCACGGCCGGAGGGCGCGCTGGCCGCCGGTGAATCCCGCCTGCGCCGGCACCGCAGAGGACCTTTCCAAGGCGGTCTCCTCCGTCCGGTCCTGCGCTCCTTCTGCCCCCTGACCGTCCGCCTCGCGCGCGCCCGGGGCCCTCAGCACCAGCAGCCAGGCCAAGAGCGGCACCACCGTCAACGCGACCAACAGCGAACTGGCCAGCGCGCAGACCACCGTGAGCGCGAAGGGCAAGAAGATCTTGCCGACGATCCCGCTGACAAACCCGAGCGGCAGGAACACGGCGATGGTGGTGATGGTGGAGGCGGTGATAGCCGCCCCCACCTCGCGCGTGGCGGCGAGGGCGAGTGCCTTGCCTTCACCGCGGCGCTGTCGCCAGTGGCGGTGGATGTTTTCAATCACGACGATGCTGTCGTCCACGACCCGGCCGGTGGCGACGGCCATGCCGCCGAGGGTCATGATGTTCAGCGTGATGTCCAGCCGATGCAGGAGGATGATGGCGCACATCAGGGACAGCGGTATGGACACCACGGCGATGACCGTCGTCCGCCAGTTGCGCAGGAACAGCAGGATGACGGCGGCGGCAAACAGGGCCCCGAGCACCGCCTCGCGCAACATGCCGCCGATGGACGAACGGATCATGGTGGACGAGTCGAACAGGGGCACGATGTGCACGCCTGCGGGCAGCCGCTTGGCCAGTTCCGCCAACTGCGCGTTGACGCCGTCGGCCATCTGGACGGTGTTGGCGTCCTCCGCTTTGAGGACGCTGACCATCACACTGGGCTGGCCGTTGGTCCGGTTGATGGCGCCGTCACGGGGCGGCGCCAGCGTCACGTCGGCGATGTCCCCGAGGCGCACGGAATCGAGGGACGAAGGGCCGGACGTGTTCTTGACCGCCGGCGGTGCCGCAGGGACGCTGGGGGCGGCGGACGGCGGCGGCGAACCGGCGGAGGCCGGCGGAAGCTGCCCCTGCAGGGACTTCAGGCGCTGGTTGAGCGCGTCCTGTTCCCGCTGAAGCGCCTGCAGGGCCGCGGTCAACTCGGCCACGCGCTGCGGGTCCTGGGAGCCCGGTGGACGGGCCTGCTCTTGGGCGAGCGCCAATTGGGTGCCCCAGATCTGACCCTGGATCTGCTGAAGGGCGGCGAGGAGCTGCGTCTCGCCCTGCACCACCGCGAGCCCTTGGCCGACCTGTCCCAGGCCCTGCGCCACCTGACCCACCGCTTGGCCGACCTGACCGACGGCCTGCCCCATCTGGCCGATGCTTTCGCCGATGGCCGACAGCCCGGCGGAGGGATCGGCCGGCAGGGGGATGCGGATGTTGCGGATGTCGTCCAGGCTTCGCACAGCCCCCGCCATCTGGACCGCTTGCACTTGGCCGCTCAGGGTGGCGGTACCCAGCGGCATCGTCACATTGGACGCCTGGATGGCCTGCAGGACCTGTTCCAGGGTCAGGTGGTGCTGCCGCAGCTTGTCCTGGGACACCTGGATGCGCACCTCATCCGGCGCGCCGCCCGCCGTCTGGACGGAGGCGACGCCGGGAACGCCTTGCAGGGCGGGGACGATGACATCGTGAACGGCGTCGCGCAGGGCGCGGTCGTCCTGCCGGTCCGACGCCACGGTGAAGTACACGACCGGCTGCGCGTTGAAAGAGAACTTCTGCACGGTGGGGGTCATCGTCCCGTCAGGGAGTTTCATCTGCTGGAGCGCCTCGTGCACCTTCTGCTGGACGTCATCCAGATTGGAGTTGAGATTCAGCTCCAGCTCCACCTCGGACACGTTCTGCATGGAGACGGAGGTGACGTTTTTGACGTCCCCCAGTCCGCGCAGGGCGTCTTCTATCGGTTGGCTGACATGGTCCGCCACTTCCTCGGGCGATGCACCCGGATAGGGGGTGATGACCGCGATCACCGGCAGGGCGATGTCCGGCATCAGCTCTTCGTTGAGCCGCAGGGCGGACAGGATCCCTCCGGCGATCACGAGCACGGCCAACAACAACACAGCGACAGGATTGCGCAGGGAAAAACGGGTCAGCGCTTGCATCACGGGCCTCCTCCAGGGTGAACCGGATCGAACCCATTCTAACCCTGTCCTGGGTCCGGGACAAGATGTTTAGCGAGTAAAACAGTTGCGAGGCGCGCCTCCCTTGGGCCGTCCTCGCCGGTGGACGGCCGGGTCATCCCGGGGAGTTGTCTATTGGATTGCGAAAACCGGTACAATGAAAGGCGGAGACCCGAACGGCTCCCCCCGGATGGGGGAACGGCGCTTGGAAAGGAGGCGAAGGCCCGGCCGCCGGCTCGCCGCGGCGAGGCAGGGTCCGGAGGGATATGGAGTTTGTTGGATTCACGGACGAGGATTTCGCGGTCTTCGAGGTGCCCGGGCTGGAGGCGCGCATGGATGCCCTCAAGCGCACCCTGCGGCCGAAGCTGGAGCAGTTGGGGCGGGACTTCGCGGCGTTTCTCAGCGACCTGCTCGAAGAGCCCATGTACGCGCATGTGGCGAAGCACGCCCGTCGCACGGTGAATCCGCCCGAGGACAGCTGGGTGGCGTTCGCCGCGGATCGGCGCGGATACAAGAAGCACCCGCATTTCCAAATCGGCGTGTGGCGCACGCACGCATTCGCCACCTTCGGGCTGATCAGCGAGTCGCCCCATCGCGCCCGCTTCGCGGCGCAACTGCGCGCGCACGCGGCCGAGGTGGTGGCAGCAATACCCGGGCACTTCGTGTGGATTCCGGATCACACGGATCCGCACGCCATCCCGGCCGCCACGGTGGACGAGGCGGGCCTGTTGCGGCTGGCGGACCGGCTCGACACGCGCCAGGGCGAGTTGCTCACGGGCGTGACCTTTGCCCGGGCGCAGACGGTGGCGATGGGACCCGCGGCCTTTGCGGACGCGGTGAAAGAGGCGTTTCGAGCTTTGAAACCGTTGTATCCATTGATCCAGACGGAGGTGTTTCAGGCGTGAAGACGCGCGAGGAAGCGTTGGCGTTGCTGCACGAGTACACCCAGAGCGAGTCCCTGCGCAGGCACGCGTACGCCGTCGAGGCGGCGATGCGGGCCTACGCGGAGAAATTCGGGGAAGACGTGGAGAAATGGGGCATCACGGGGCTCCTCCACGACTTCGACTACGAGCGCTATCCCGGCATGCCGCACGAGCACACCATCGTCGGAGCACGCATCCTGCGGGAGCTCGGTTATCCGGAGGACGTGATCTACGCGATTCAGGCGCATGCGGACTACAACCACCTGCCCCGCAACACCCGGATGGCGCAGGCGCTGTACGCCTGCGACGAGCTGTGCGGGTTCATCATGGCGGTGGCGATGGTGCGGCCGACGCGAAATATCGCGGACGTCGAGGTCAAGAGCGTGAAGAAGAAGCTCAAGGACAAGGCGTTCGCGAAGGGCGTCAACCGCGAGGACGTGTACCGCGGCGCCGAGGAACTGGGCGTCGACCTGGACGAACACATCCGCTTTGTCACGGAGGCGCTGACACGCGTCGCGTCCGCGCTGGGGCTGGACGGCGCCGAGAGCGCATAAACTGGGGGAGAAGCCGGCCGTGGCCATGCGGGCGGGGCGAGGTGAGCCGGTGCGGATCCATCTGCTGCACACCAACGATGTGCACAGCCAGCTCGAAAATTTCATGCGCGCGGGCGCCGCGCTGCGCCGGCTGCGCGACGAGGCCAGGGCCAGCGGCGAGTGGGTGCTGACCTTCGACGTCGGGGACGTATTGGACCGGGTGCGGCCGGAGACCGAGGCCACCCGTGGCCTGGTCAACGCTGCCCTGATGGACGCGCTCGGCTACGATGGGTGGGTGTTCGGCAACAACGAGGGGCTGACCATCCCGGTGGCAGAGTGGCCCCGGCTGGTGTCGCGCAGCGGCACCATCGCGTTCGGCACCAACATCCGGGCCATCGGCGGAGCGCCGTTGCCGTTCTTGCGCGACTGGCAGATTTACGACTGCGGCGGCGTCCGGCTCGGCGTGTTCGGATTGACCCCCGACTACCGCACCTCTTACCAGCGCCTCGGCGTCGATGTGCATGCGCCCCACCGCGCCGCGCGGCGGGCCGTCGAGGCGCTGCGGGCGGCCGGATGCGACGTCGTCGTCCTGTTGTCCCACCTCGGCCTCGGGGCGGACCGCCGGTTGGCGGAACAGGTCCCGGGGGTGGACGTGATCCTCGGCGGGCACACCCACCATTTCATGGAGGGCGCGGAACAGATCGGGGACACGTACATTTTTCAACCCGGGAAGCATGCGTTGGTGTTCGGCCACACCGTGATTGACTACGATCCCCGCGTGCGCCGCGTCCGGGCGGTCCGTGGAGAGCCCGTCCCTGTCCATCCGCACGATCCGCTCGACACCGCCATGCTCTCCGCCTACCGCGGCTACCTGCCGGACGTGGAGGCGGAGCTGGACCGCATGGTGGCCCGGCTGCCCGCCCGGCTCCCGGTCGCCTTTGACCGCGAATCCCCGTTCGCCAACCTGCTGGTCGACGCCCTGTTCGACCGCTATCCGTGCGATATCGGCATCATGATGAGCGGCGCCCTGACCGCGAGCCTGCTGCCGGGGCCGGTGCGCGTCAAGCACATGCTCGGGGCCTGCTCCACGCCGACCCGTCCCGTGAGCCTGACGCTCACGGGGGAGGACATCCGCCATCTCTTGGCGCAATCGGTGCAGCCCGAGGTCTATCACCGGCCGGGGTTCGGATTCGGGTTTCGCGGAGGCGTGGTGGGATGGCTGGCCCTGGCCAACGCGGACGTGACATTGTCCCATGCCCCCGGATCTGAGAGAATGAGGATAGAGGAGATCCGGGTGGGCGGAGAACCCATCCAGTCCGGCCGGGATTACCGCGTCATCACCTGCGAGTATCTGTGGCTCTCGCCCGTCTTCGACGTGTTCCGGCGGGCGCGGGATGCGGAGATCCAGGTGCCGTTGGCGCGGGAGGTGCTGCTCGAGCGCATCGGGGATCCGCGCCTCCAGCGCCAGGCGTTCCGGCCCCGCTGGCAGGTGGTGCCCGGGCCGGACAGTTCCGGGGAAAGCGAGGTTCAGGGATGAATCGCCTGTTGTCGCGCGCCGACACGCGCCGCATGCTGGTCAAGCTGGAGGAAGCCTATCCGGACGCGAAGTGCGCGCTCAACTTCAGCAATCCGTTTGAACTGCTGATTGCCACCATGTTGTCTGCGCAGAGCACCGATGCCCGCGTCAACCAGGTGACCGCGCGGCTGTTTCAAAAATACAAGACGCCGGAGGATTACGCGCGCCTCACGCCGGAGATACTGCAAGAAGACATCAAAGAATTGGGGTTGTTCCGGGCCAAGGCGGAGCACATCATCGCCGCGAGCCGGATGCTTTTGGAGAAGTACAACGGGCAGGTGCCCGCCTCTCAGGAGGAACTGGTCAAGTTGCCCGGCGTCGGGCGCAAGACCGCCAACGTCGTCGTCTCCAACGCGTTCGGGATCCCGGCCATCGCGGTGGACACGCACGTGCAGCGGGTCGCGAACCGCATCGGGATCGCCAACAGCATGAACCCGGAGATGACAGAGCGTCAATTGTGCCAGCGCATCCCGCAGAAGCTGTGGTCGCAGGCTCACCACTGGTTGATCCACCACGGCCGGAAGGTGTGCTCGGCGCGCAAGCCGAAGTGCGACATTTGCCCTGTCTCGTCCTTCTGCAGGTTCTACCAGGCTATGCAGAAAGAAGAGAAGCTTCGCGCGGCCGTCTTCGGCGAGGAACAGCGGAAAAAACGCCACGGCGGCTGAGGCGGGTTCACTTCACGTACGGTTCGTAGCCGCCGCCCGGAACCCGGCGCATCGGCTGGCGGCAGTGGCGGCAGGCGTCATACGCGCCCGTCAGCCGGGTGACCCGGCCGCAACGCGGGCACTCCGCCTCGTGGACCGTGGGGTTCACGGGGCCGAACCGGAAGTACACCAGAATGCCGGCGAGGACGCCCAGTCCGCCGATGACCATCAGATACGGGATCCAGGCGCGGTGATAGACGCCGCTGTACATGACGAAAAAGCCACCGAACATCATCACGAGCGCCCAATTGCGCCACTTGTCCACGTTCATCGACGGCTCACCTGCCTGACGTCCCGCCCGGCGCGCAGGCCGGCGGCGGATGTGCGTACGCCATCATGGTAGCGCACCGGGCGGCGGGTGTCCAATCCCCTCATCCGGCGACGAAGGAGGTGGCGGTCGTGTGGAAACGGGCGTTCATCGCCCTGCTCTCGGTGAACCTGGCCGTGTTGGCCTTGTTGGGTCTGTGGTGGGGGTCCCTGCCGAAGGCCGGATCGGTGCCCGCGCCGGTGCCGGCGGCGGGAGAGAAAGCCGCCACGTTCCAGTTGGCGCTGGATCAGGACGCCATCAACACCTACCTGGAATACGCTGTCTCCGAGCAGCCCGACCTGAAGGCCGTCTTGGCGTACGCCCGCGTGCAGTTCGACGACCGTTGGCGCGTACAGCTCGGCTTCAAGTTGCAGGATCGGGTCGTTCCGGCCGACGTCGTGTTCACCCCCTCCATCTCGGGGGGAGACGTCACCCTGCACATGGAGTCCGCCACCGTCGGCGCCCTCCCATCCATCCCGGTGCCCGAGAGCGCCCTGTTTTTCGTGTTCAAACATCTCCCGTGGCCGAACTGGATTGGGGTCGACGCCGAGCACGCGGATCTCCAACTCCACCTGTCCCAGCGCCCGCAGCGGCCGTACGGCGTGCAGGTGATAGGGTACGATCCCGCGCAAAAGCTGCTCACCCTCCGCGTCTCCATCCTCCCGAAATCCCTGCTCTCCGCCAAAGGCGGCACGGGATGAAACGCGAAAGCCCGCCCAGCGTGATCGTGAACGCCAGGGTGGGTCAGCGGACGGGCCCGTGCAGCGGGGTGCGTTCGTCCGCGGGCGTGCCGAGCACTCCGAAATTCGGCGACGCGGACGGGTGGTTGGCATCCACGCCCCGGCCATTCGGCCAGATGAGGGCGACGCGGCGGTGGAATTCGCTCATGAACCGGCGCATGTCTCCGCCCGCCTCCACGTATTCCGCATAGCCTCTCAGCAGGGCGGCCGACGCCGTGTCCGTCGTGATGAGCACCGTCTGCACATCCGGGAGAGCTCGCTGAACACGCTGCCGGACCTCCATCTGTTTGGCGGGGCTCATCATGCCGCTGCGATCCCGCGGCCGAAAGTCGCGCGTGTCCGCGCGCGGACCCGGATCCTGCAGCGCCCGGATGAAGTCGTCCGGGGTGTGGCGGGCCAACGCCTCCGGGGTGTCAAACGCCTTCGGAAAGCGGTACCGCGTGCGGGGGGCGTTTGCCCGGTTCGGATCCGCAGTCTCCTGGTGATCCGGAAAGGCACCGACGTACGCCTTGCGCCCCTCCTGTAACACGACCGCCCATTTCAGTCCCTGCACCTGTTCCACAGACCTGGCCACCTCCGGCCGGGAGCGCAGATCCGTGTAGCGCGTCGTCGCCTGGCCCGGCGGGGTCACCGTGCGCCCGGCGGCCGCATCGGCGGCCGGGGTTTGCCCTGGCAGGGTGACTCGCCCAGCCGCGGCCCCCGTGCCGGCCGAGGTGCCCGTGCCCGTCGCGGTTCCCGTGCCGGCCGGAGCTTGCCGCGCCGTGCAGCCCGCGGCCAGCAGGCATGCCGCCATCACCCCCGCGGTGATCCCCGTGTATGCCCAGCGGGATGAAATCCTCATGTCTCTCTCCTCCAACGCAGGTCGTCCATCCTAGTTTGACCAGCGCGCAGGAAACCTATGTTTTGAGCGGCCGCGGCATAAAGGGAGGCGCCCGGTTGCAAGCTACCTCCGAAGTGTGGCGAGGGGGGATGGTCTGTGAACGTGCCCGCATGGCTGGCACGCCTGTTCACCATCGACGACGGAGTGGTGGAGGAGCCGTTCTCCCTTCTCGAAGATCGCCCCGGCCAAGCGCAGGCCGGCGCGGACACGGGGGCGGCGGACGGCGCGGGCGAGCGAAACGCGGAGACAGACAAGGGCGGCCAGGGCCGCGATGGCGAATCGGCGGGCGGCGCCGCGCCGGACGCAGGCGACCGCGCTGCCCGTGCAGATTCTCCTGGGCAGGCGGATTCCGCCCGGGAAGCCGGGGCAGAGCCGGGAGAGGTCGAGGTCATCAGGCCCATCCCGCTCGAAGCGTACATCCGTCAGTCCGCCCAGGCCTCCCCGGAGAAGTCTCCCGAGGCCGGCCTCGAGGACAAGGTCCCCGCCGAGATCGGCCGGGTCCGCAAGGCGGTCGAACAACTGTTTCACGCCGATGTCAACAAGGACATCGTGATCCGCGAATTCATCATCCAGGCGGAGTCCCGCGGGCAGGCGAAGGACGGGAAGCCTGCGGAATCCCAGGTGCCCGCGGAGCCCCGGGGTCATGCGGTGGCCGGGGGGCCAGCGGCGTCGCAGGAGCCCACGCAGGACGGAAGCCCTGCGGCGGGCGGGGGGAAGAAACCCTGGCGGGCGCTGGCGGTGTTCGTCGACGGCCTGGTCGACAAGATGACCATCAACACGCACATCCTGCAGCCGCTCATGCTGTTGACGGCCATCGCGGATGAGCCGGTGGAACGCCGGCTACAGACGGTGTCGGAGGCCCTGTTGCCCGGCAACCAGGTGACGAAGTTTGAGGACTGGAAGGACATCGTACCCGGTATTTTGTCCGGATGCACGGCGGTGTTCGTCGATGGATCGCCCGGGGCGCTGATTGTCGAGACGCGCGGCTGGGAGCATCGCACGGTAGGCCTCGCGCAGACGGAGACCGTGGTGCGCGGGCCGCACGAAGGGTTCACCGAGAGCTTTCGCGCCAACACTGGCCTGGTGCGGGCGGAGCTGCGTTGCAAAGACCTGATCACAGAGATGATGCACGTCGGCAGGCTGGCCCCGACCGACGTGGCCTTGATGTACGTCCAAGGGGTGGTCAACCCCAAGCTGGTCGACGAGGTCAAGCGCCGCATCCAGGCCATCGACGTGGACTACCTGCCGGACAGCGGGTTGCTCGAGCAGTTCATCGAAGACAATCCGCGCCTGGTGGTGCCGAACACGCTGACCACGGAGCGCCCCGACCGGATCGCCCACATGCTGATGGAGGGCCACGTCGCCATCTTCGTCGGGAACAGCCCGTTCGCCATCGCGGTGCCGGTGGTGTTTTGGCAGTTGGTGCACTCGCCGGAGGACGCCTATCTCCGTTTTCCGTTCGGATCGTTCCTGCGCCTCCTGCGCTGGCTGGCCCTCAGCCTGGCGCTCCTGACGCCGGCGTTGTACGTGTCCATCACGAACTATCACCCGGAGATGATCCCGACCGACCTGATGCTCGCCATCGCCGGCAGCCGGGAGCAGGTGCCGTTCCCGGTGATCACGGAGATCCTGATGATGGAGTTCTCCATCGAGCTCATCCGGGAGGCCGGCATCCGCATCCCGTCCGTGATCGGCCCGACCATCGGGATCGTGGGCGCCTTGATCATCGGCCAGGCGGCGGTGCAGGCGGGAATCGTGAGTCCCTTGTTGGTTATCGTGATTGCGGTGACCGCGCTCGCGTCATTCGCCATCCCCAACTACAACCTGGCCTTCGGGGTACGCACCATGCGGTTCGTCTTTCTGGCGGCGGCGGCGGTGTTCGGGTTCTACGGGTTGACGCTGGCGCTGTGTTGGGCGGCGGCGCGCCTAGCGGTACAGAAGTCCTTCGGCGTACCGATGCTCAGCCCCGTGGCTCCGCGCATGGACACCTCGAAGGACGTCTTCCTGCGCGGGCCGGCGTTCGTGATGAACCAACGGCCGGTGTTCCTGCAGACGCAGAAGGCCTGGCGGGAGCAGCCGGCCTCCCGGCCGTGGAGCAAGGCCACCATGCCGAACGCCTTGCGCCGGTTCGGGGATTCGGTTCGCTCGCCGCGGAAAGGGGGAAAACATTAGTGCCGAGGGTGCAAGAGAAGGCGCACGTAGGCGCAAAGGAACTGACCGCGATGACGACCGTCCTCGTGGCGATACACGTGTTTCTCGACTACCCAGCCTACGTGTCCAAGTACGGGCTGGAGGCGGCGTGGATGGAGCCGGTCGTCTCCGGCGTCGCGGCGCTGATCTTGTTTCTGTGCGCCGAGACGATGCTCCGCCGGTATTTTCCGAATGACAGCATCGTCGAGGTGGTCCGGGGAACGCTCGGCCCCTGGGTCGCCGCATGCATCGCCCTGGTGTTCGCCGCCTATCTCATCCTCATCACGGCCAGCATCATGCGCGAGTTCATGGAGAACGTCATCACGTCGGTCCTCCCGGCGACGCCCATCCTGGTGGTGGGCGGGCTGTTCATCCTGACCGTGGGGTACATGGTCCACACCGGGCTGGAGGGCATCGCGCGCGTCTCCACGATGGCCTGGCCTGTCCTGGTCCTCGGCGTGCTCGCCCTGTGCCTGTTGACCATCAACTACTGGCATCCCTACTTCCTCGTGCCGTTCTGGGGCAAGGGACCCCGCCAGGTCCTGCTCGGCAGCGCCAACTCCGCCGCCATCTTCCTCAACGTGCTGTTGCTGTGCGTGGTCTACCCGCACGCGCACAACCCGCGCGATCTGCGAAGGGTCGGTGTCATCAGCACGGTCCAGACGGTCATCCTCTTGACCGGTTTCGTCCTGTGCTACCACATGGTGTTTGCCCCCGAGGAGACCACAAAACTGGCATCGCCCATGTACGCGGTCGCCCGGCTCATTCACATCGGCCACTTCATCCAACGCCTGGAGAGCGTGTTCGTGTTCATGTGGGTGAGCGCCGCCGTGGTGAAGTTGGCCATCACGCTGTGGTCCGCCGCCTACCTGTTGGCCGCCGGATTCGGGTGGCCCACGTACCGGCCGCTCTTGCCCGCCCTGTGCCTGCTGTGCTTGGCCATCAGCCTGCTGCCGCACGACGTGGCCTCCGCGTTCGATCTGCACGGAGACGTGCTGATGCGTTGGGGCTGGGTCATCGCTTTCGCGGCGCCGCTCTTGCTCTTGGGGGCCGGCATCCTGCGCAGACGAAGGGAGCGCGCACGCCGTGCTTAGCTTTGTCCTGTTGCTCATCGTGCCGCTTTGGATGCTGTTCTACACGGTGCAGTTCGGCCGCTGGCTGCGCCGGCGGGAGGGGCAGAACGTGATGGTCTGGCCGGTGTACGGCATCGGCGCCGTCTCCTTCGGCCTCTCGGTGTACGTGCTGTGGCGGATGTTTCTGTCCTAGCGGAGCGGGCGGGAACGGTATAATGGGGCAGAAGGAGTGGAAGCCATGACCCCGCCGAAACCCATCACCAAAGAGGTGACCATCTACACGGACGGCGCTTGCTCCGGGAACCCGGGTGCGGGCGGGTGGGCGGCTGTCCTGCAGTACCGCGACACCGTCAAGGAGATCTCCGGTGGCGATCCGCACACCACCAACCAACGGATGGAGCTCACCGCGGCCTACGAGGCGCTGCGCCGCTTGAAGGAACCCTGCCGCGTCACCCTGTACAGCGACTCGGCCTACCTCATCAACTGCTTTCGCCAGAAGTGGTACCTGTCCTGGCGGCGCAACGGCTGGAAGAACAGCAAGGGCGAACCCGTGCAAAACCGCGACCTGTGGGAAAAGCTCCTGACCGAAGTGGAACGGCACCAGGTGCGCTTCGAGAAGGTGCGCGGGCACGCGGGGGTCACCTGGAACGAGCGCTGCGACCAACTGGCCCGGGCGGCGGTACCGAAGTGAGCGAACTGTCTCTCGAGACCCTGCGGGCGCTCGGACGGGAGGCCGGCCTCGATGCCGTCGGCGCCACCACGGCCGACCCGTTCCCCGAGATGGCGCCTCGCCTCGAAGCCTACGCAGCGCGCGGGCGAACCGGCTTTGAACACGACCAGGTGGAAAACCGGATTGACCCGAGGAGGTGGATGCCGGAAGCTCGGTCCCTGGTGGCCGCCGCCATGGCGTACCTCACGCCGGAGGGCCGGCAGTTGGCGCGCCGGCACCCGCGGGACCCCAGGCGCGGCGTGGTGAGCGTGTATTCCTACGGCGAGGACTACCACAACGTGCTCGCGAAGCGGCTTCGTCGCTTGGCGGAGTTGATGGGGGCTGAGGTGGGGCGGCCCGTCCGCTACCGGATCGCCGTCGACACCTCGCCGCTGGTGGACCGGCGTGTGGCGGAGCGGGCGGGCATCGGCTGGGTGGGCAAGAACTGCATGTTGTACAGCGCGGAGCACGGGTCGTTCGTCTTCCTCGGCACCCTGTTGACGGATGTCGAGGTGGAGCCCGCACAGGCGATGGTGCCGCCGAAGTGCGGCGCCTGCACCCGTTGCCTGGAGGCCTGCCCGACGGGGGCGCTGATGGGCCCCGGGGTGATTGATGCCCGCCGCTGCCTGTCGTACATCACGCAGATGAAAGGCATCATTCCGCGCGAGTTCCGCATTCCGATGGGACGCCGCGTGTGGGGGTGCGACACCTGCCAGTGGGCGTGCCCGGAGAACCGGGCGACGGGCGGGGCGAGCCACGCCGAGTACCGCCCCGCGGAGGAATTGGCGTTTCCGGACCTGCTGGAGATCCTGTCCTGGAGCAATCGGACCTTCGAACACCGTCTGGGCCACACGGCGGCCGCCTGGCGGGGGCTTCGGACGTGGCAGCGCAACGCGCTCATCGCCCTGGGCAACTGCCGGGACGAGGCGGCGGTGCCGTACATCGTGCCGTTCCTTCGCCATGATCGCCGGGAGCTGCGGGCCAGCGCGGCCTGGGCCCTGTGGCGCATCGGCGGAGAGGCGGCCCGCCAGGCGGTGGCGGCCGCATACGCGGCCGAGACAGACCCCGAGGTCAAAGCGGAGATGGCCTGGGCGGCGTCTTCACGGGACGCGTAGCTGGAGCTGGTTTTCGTACGCCTCCAGGAACGCCTGGCGGCGCGGTTCCTGTTCGGCAAACGCGCGCAGCTCATCGAGCTGTGCGGGATCGCGGAACAGCCGGTAGCGGGTGTACGCGACTCGCCAGGCCCGGTAGGGGAACACGAGCAAGCCGTGAATCAAGAGATATTCCTCCGCGCTCAGGGGGCGAACCTGATGATACGCGGAGAAGCACGTGTAGGCGGCCTCGTGCCGCCAGTTTTGCGCCTGCAGCACGCGCCGCAGCAGGTGCCCCAGGTCGAGGACGCGCGGGGCGTAGGTCGCCAGATCGAGGTCGAGCAGCACCACGCGTTTTCCGGGGGTGAACACCAGATTGGACGGGATCACGTCCAGATGGCACACACCCGGCAACTCCGCGTCCTCTTTCAGGAACGCCTGGCACGGCGAGCTCTCCAGGATGCGCAGGCTTCGCTCCGCGTCCTTGCGCAGCTGCGGGGCCAGCCGGAGGAGGGTTTCGTCAAAACCGTCCTGGGACCGTGCCGCCTCGGCCCGAACCAGCAGCGTCCGCAGATCTTCCGCGCGGCGGCGGGTCAGGTCGGCCACGTCGAATGCCCAGGCGGGGCTCTCCCGGTCTGGTTCAAAGCCGCGGGAGGACTCGTGCAGGCGGGCGAGCGCGGCCGCAGCCGCTTCCACCTGGGGCAGAGACGAGAAATTCACAGGGTTGCCCGCCACCCAGCGGGTGGCGTAATAGACCGCCTGGCCGCGTTGGACGAACGGATCGCCCGATTTCGTCAGGGCGTAGGCGGGGACCGCGTCAAAGCCGTCCGCGTTCAGGTGCTGCGTCAGTTCGTGCATGAATCGCACCCGATCCGGCGGGATGTCCGTGCGCTTCAGTGCGAAGACCCCGCGTTTCGTGCGCACCCTGACGACACCGGCCCCCACCTCCGCGGACTGCACGGTCCAGCCGTAGGCCTTGGCTACCGCGGGGGGGATGCGTGCGCTCCGGAAGGCGTGCTGCCAACGCCCGCTCCGCTCCACCAGAGGACCTGCCGGAAGGTCATCCGCCGCCGCTCGGGCCGATGGCGCGGACCCGTGGGCCGCGGGCACCACATCCTGACGGGGCTTCGGGGTCCATCCCCTGGCCTCCTTGGACGCGCCGGCCACAGGGGAGGAACCGCTTGCCGCTGCACGGTGTGGCACCCGCGGGACATCGCGCACCCGGCTGGCGGGCCGGGAAGTGGCCGCGGAGGACGCGGGCGTGCCCGGGCTTGTGGTTGCGGCTTTTTCCCCGGTGTCCCCGGGCGATCCGCCGCTCTGCGGATGCTGATGCAGGTATTGGAGGAAGTACGGGGGTCTGAGCAACTCCTTGACCAAATCCGCCATCCACGGCGGCAACGGCCGGGTTCGCATCCGCCTGATCACGCTCGGCACCTCCCCCCAATCCGTCTGTGCCCAGCGTATTCGGCGGCGTGCGGGCGGGTATGGGCGAAAGCCCAGAGGAAGACGGCGGCCTGGGGGAGGGTGAGGGGACGGTGAGGGGACGGTACCGCTGCACGAAGCGCTCTCGCGAATCGTTCCGCGGTACCGTCCCCTCACCAACGCTTGGATGTTGCGGTGGCCCGTGCCGAATGGCTGAGCTTTTGCACCTCGTCAGGCAGAGTGCTGCTCACGCACTTACCGGCCGGCGTCGCCGAGTGTGCTCCAGACCTCCAGCTTTGTGCGGACGCGGCGGATGACCTCGTCGGTGAATTCGGTGGTGGTCGTTCCACCGCCGAGATCGGCCGTGCGAACGCCGCTCATCACGGCCTCCAGCGTTGCTTCGTAGATGGCGCGGGACGCCTGCTGGTACGGTTTGTCCGGGTGGTGGGCCAACAGCGCCGCGCCGGCCAGGATCATCGCCATCGGGTTGGCGACGTTCTTGCCGAAGAGCGTGGGTGCCGTGCCGTGAGGGGCCTCCGCCATGATGACCTTCGGTTGCCACTGTTCGTCCAGGGCCAGCAGGATGGACTCGGAGCCGGCGATGGACCCGAACATCTGCAGCACCAGGTCGGACAGGCAGTCGCCGTCCCGGTTGAGGGCGGGGATGACCAGCGCCTCGCCGGCTTTGACCAGCAGCAGCGCATACGTGGCGTCAATCAACTGCGGTTCGTACGGAACGCCGGGATAGCGCTTGCTGGCCGCGTCGAGCTCTTCCTTAAACATGCCTTCATAGACCGGGCTGACGGTGAACTTCGGGCCGCCGAACACCTTCGCCCCGATTCGCTGTGCGTATTGGAAGGCGTATTCGGCCACACCGCGGCACACCTTGCGGGAGATGCGCTCGGTGCGGAAGGCCACCTCGTCCCCGTCCGCCGTCTCGCGCCACTCCTTGGCGCCGTACGCGTCATCGACCGCCATACGGACGACGGAGATGGGCGCGAACACGCCGACCGGCGGCGCAATGCCCGGGATTCGCCGGCCCGTCCGGACGATGACGGTCCCGTCGATCTCCTTGCGCAGGATGGCATTCGGGCTGCCCACGTCCCCCGCGGTCTCCGGGGTGATGGTCGCGGCCTTCAGGCCGTACCGGTGCTCCACCATGGCACGGGCTGCGTCGTACACCACCTGGTTGTTCGTCCTGCGCCGGTTCTCCAAACTCAGATCAAACCGCAGAAAGTCCAGCGGCGCGCCAATCACGGCCGGATCGAGGACGCGCAAGGCCTCCAGCAACAACTCCTGCCCGGTCTGATCTCCTTCCATCACGACAATGGTCGGATGCGTCGACATGGTCTCACCTCGCCTGTGTGCACAAAACATCCTGTGTGATGACTGCCCGTACAGTATCTCACCCATGCGCGCCCTTGACCCGGGCGCCGCGTTCCGTCGTGTAGTGTAACACACGGGGAGATCGGCCGCCAGGAACCCCCTGATTTTCGGTCAAGTGCGTATTCGCGGGCAATTCCAGTGTTTCCCGAAACGGCGCCTGTCACGCCCCCGTTGTCACCACGGGGCCCGGATTCATACCATGACACAGACGGATGCACAGACGGGGGGCGGGCAGGATGAACGAATGGACGGATGCCGTGCGCCGGTACTTCGACCAACGCAACCAGGCCTGGGTGTCACAGCGCCTCGATCCCGTGCGGGAGGCGGCCGCCGCGGACGCACATCCCGCCTGGTGGGCGGACGTGCGCGCCGGGTTTGAGCGCATGCACTACGCCGTCCGCCGCCGGGGCAGCCGGCTGCTCCGGGCGCACACGCGCATCCGGCTGCACCCGTTGCAGGGGCCGGGAGACGGCGCCGGCACGGGGGAGATGATCACCGTGCGGATCGACGAGCGGATCACCTGGGTGTACCAGGACGGGCCCGGCTTCGGGGTGGAGTCGCGCACCGTGGAGCACCGGCAGCGGTGGGTGCGCCGGGGCGGACGCTGGTGCCTGGACCAGGCGTGGGAAGCGGACGAGCGCATCGGGCTGCATCCCGGGGCGGGGGCCAGGGGATTGGCCGCGACCGGATCGGAGACCGCCCAGGGCGGGCTTCGCGATTGGCCCGAGTTTCACACGTCCCGCGCGTGCACCCGGTTCGACCGCGTTCGCGCCCAGCGCTACGCCGACCTGTGGTGGAACGGGTACCACCCGGGCTTCGTGCGCCTGGAGGACGACTGCACCAACTTCGCGTCCCAGTGCCTGTTCGCCGGGCGGTTGCCGATGCGCGCCAGCGGAACGCGCGCGGCAGGATGGTGGTATCGTTTTCCGTCCGGGGGAAGGCCCGCTCAGTGGAGTTTCAGTTGGACCACCTCCCACGCCCTGTACCTGTACCTGGTGAACCAAGCGGGCGCGCGCGAGGTGGCGGACCCGCGGGAGCTGCGCGTCGGGGACGTGATCTTCTACGATTGGGCGGGCAACGGGAGGTTTCACCACAGTACCATCGTCACCGATTTCAACCACCAGGGCGATCCGCTGGTCAACGCCCACACCACGCCGAGTTTTCACCGCCATTTTCGCTACCTCGACAGCCGGGCCTGGACGCCGCGGACCCGCTACGCCTTCGTCCGCATGCCGGACGAATTCTGCCCGGACATGTGATACACTACCAGACGGGAGGAGGGGCGGAAAGCGGCGTGTTCCACATCGTGCTGGTTGAACCGGAGATCCCTGCGAACACGGGGAACATCTCGCGTACGTGCGCGGCGACCGGCTGCGTCTTGCATCTGGTGCGCCCGCTCGGTTTTTCCACGGATGACAAATACCTCAAGCGAGCCGGGCTCGACTATTGGCACCTCCTCGACATTCGGTACCACGACTCCATCCAGGAGGTTTGGGACAAGCACCCGGACGGCCGGTTTTTCTACCTGTCCACCAAAGGGCGCAGCGCCTACACGGAGGTGCGGTATCAACCCGGGGACTTTCTCGTCTTCGGCAAGGAGACCCGGGGGCTGCCCGATTGGGTGTTGGCCCGCGACCCGGAGCATGTGCTGCGCATCCCCATCCGTGCCGAAGCCCGGTCGTTGAACCTGTCCAACTCCGTGGCCATCGTCGTGTTTGAGGCGTTTCGCCAGCTCGGGTTCCCGGGACTGCGCGTGTGAGAGAGGGGGAGGCATGGTGACGCGTCTGCGTGCGCTGTTGTTCGATCTCGATGGCACCTTACTGCCGTTCCATCACGAACGGTTCATGAAGGGGTATTTTCAAAAGCTGGTCCCCGCGGTGGCCGAGGTCGTGGATCCCGAGCGGATCGTCGGCCAGATCTGGCAGGCCACCGAAGCGATGATCGGCAACGAGGAGCCGGCGCTGACCAACGAGGAGGCCTTCCGGCGCGCCTTTTTCACCGCCACCGGATACCCGGAGGCGCCGGTGTGGGAACGCTTTACGTGGTTCTACGAAACGGTCTTCCCGGAACTCGCCGCGCTGACCGAACCCACACCGGTGGCTCGGGAGATCTGTCAAACCGCGCTGGACAAGGGGTACCTGGTGGTACTGGCGACCAATCCCATCTTCCCGGATGCCGCCGTACGCCACCGCATGCGCTGGGCCGGCATCGACGACATCCCCTTCGCCCTCGTCACCACCATGGAGCACATGCACTACTGCAAACCGAACCCGAAGTATTACGTGGAGATCCTGGAGCGCCTCGATCTCGCTCCGTACGAGTGTATGATGATTGGGAACGACGTTCAGGAGGACGGGGTGGCGGGGCAACTCGGCATGGAGACGTTCCTCGTGACCGATTGCCTGATTGACCGCGGGGTGGGGCATCTGGAGTTCACGCACCGGGGAACGCTGGAGGACGTGCTCCGCTTTGTCCAGGGGCTGCCCGTGCGCCCGGAGACCGGACGGCGTGCGAACACCGTCCCGGACCACTGACTGGACGACCGGGGGCCGACAGCTCCCGAACCGGCCGCGGGTGAAGCATCACCGTCTGCGACCCAGGCGTGTGTCTGTCGGAACGGGAAAGGGGACGCCGGCTTTTGCCGGACGCCCCCTTTTTGATTCCCGTCCGCGGCGTTCGCCACAGGCCGGCGGGTGAAGGCGGTCCCGGGTACGGGCCGCCTCTGGCCACGCCTCACCGCGCGACGATGTGAATCGGCGATCCGAGCGCGACGTCGGCTGCCTCCATCACCATCTCCCCGAGGGTCGGATGGGCGTGGATGGTCAGCGCGATGTCCTCGAGGGTGGCGCTCATCTCGATGGCGAGCCCCAGTTCGGCAATCAGGTTGGACGCCTCCGCGCCCGTCACCTGCGCGCCGACGAGAAGCCCGCTCTGCTTGTCTGCAATCAGCTTCACGAAGCCGTCCGCGCCGAGCGACACGGCCCGGCCGTTGGCCGCGTACGGGAAGCGGCCCACCGCAATCTCGCCGTACTGCTGCTTCGCTTCCTCTTCCGACAGGCCGACGGTGGCGATCTCCGGATCGGAGAACACGACCGCCGGGATGCAGCGGTAGTCGACCGCGCTGTTGTGGCCCGCGATGACCTCGGCCGCCACCTTGCCTTCGTACGACGCCTTGTGCGCCAGCGCCGGCCCGGGCACGATGTCGCCGATGGCGAAGATGTGCGGGTTGCTGGTGCGGCCCTGGTGGTCCACCTGGACCATGCCCTTTTCCGTCAGCTGCACGCCCGCCGCATCCAGGCTGAGCTCGTCCGTGTTCGGCCGCCGGCCTACGGTGACCAGCACGTACTCGGCGGTGACGCGCTTCTCCTCGTCGCCCACCTTGAACGTCAGGGTGATCCCGTTCTCCGTCTCCTCGACGCCTTGCGCAAAGGCGTTGGTGTGGATGTCCACGTTGTATTTCTTGAGGTTGCGCACCACCATGCGCGTCAGCTGGGCGTCGAACGTCGGCAGGATGGATCCGGTGCCCTCGACGATGGTCACCTTGGATCCGAACTTCGCGTACGTCTGCCCGAGCTCAATCCCGATGTAGCCGCCGCCGACGACAATCAGGCTCTCCGGCACGTGATCGAGCGCCAACGCCTCGGTCGAGGAGAGCACCCGCTTGCCGTAGGGCAGGGCCTTCAGTTCAATCGGGCGCGATCCGGTGGCGAGAATGCAGTCCTTGAACCGGAACCGCTGCCCCTCATATTCGCTGAGCACGCGCACCTCGTTCGGGCCGGTGAAGAACACCTCGCCCTGCACGACGCGCACCTTGTTGCCCTTGAGCAGCGTCTTGACGCCGCCGGTCATCTTGTCGACGACCGACTGCTTCCACTCCTGCACCTTGGCGAAATCGAGCGTCGCCGTCGACGTGATGCCCGGAATGGGCGACGACTTCGCGGCCTCGTACTGATGTGCGGCGGTGATCAGCGCTTTGGACGGGATGCAGCCCCGGTTCAGGCACACGCCGCCCAGTTCCGCCTTATCGACAATGGTGACCGACTTGCCCAATTGGGCGGCGCGGATGGCGGCCACGTAGCCGCCTGGGCCGGCGCCGACCACGAGGACATCGATGTCTTCCGAGAACTCTCCGACGACCACGGGCCTACACCTCCATCAAAAGTAGACGCGGATTTTCCAACAGGCGTTTCAATTCGTTGATGAACCGCTGCGCGAGTGCGCCGTCAATCATTCGGTGATCAAAGCTCAGCGACAAGGCCATCATGTGCGCCCCCACCACCTGGCCGTCCTTCATGATGGGCCGCTCGGTGATACGCCCGACGCCGAGGATGGCCAGTTCCGGATAGTTGATGATGGGGGTGAAGAACATCCCGCCGGCCGAGCCGATGTTTGTGATGGAGATGGTGCTTCCCTTCATCTCCGCCGGGCCCAGCTTGTTGGACCGCGCCCGCGCCGCCAGATCCTCGATCTCGCTGGCGATGGTCCACATGTTCTTCCGGTCGGCGTTCCGCACCACCGGCACCACCAGGCCCCGCTCCGTGTCGGTCGCGATGCCGATGTGGTAGTAGTGCTTGATCACCAACTCCTGGCGCTCCTCGTCGTAGGTGGCGTTGAGCGTCGGGAACTGGCGCAGGGCGGCGACCATGGCCTTGACGATGAACGGCAGGTAGGTCACCTTCACGCCACGTTCGGCCGCGATGGGCTTGAGCTCCTGGCGCAGCGCGACCAGCTCGGTGACGTTCGCCTCGTCCATGACCGTGACGTGCGGCGCCGTGTACTTCGACTTGGCCATCGCCTGCGCGATGATCTTGCGGATGGTCGGCAACGGCACGCGTTCTTCCAACGCGGCCTCGCCGGCATCGGCCCCTGCGGCACCGATGGACTTCGCCGCGCCCGCCGCGGCATCCTCCTCGGCCTTGGCCCCTGCCGCTGCGGCGCCAGCCGCTTGCGCCGGCACGCCACCCTGGCGGTGGAACGTCTCCACGTCTTCGCGGGTGATCTTCCCGTTCGGGCCGGTGCCGGGCACCTGGGTGATGTCGATCCCAAGCTCCCGCGCCAACTTGCGCACACCCGGCGTCGCGAGCACCTCGCGGGCGTGGGACAATCCCGAAGCCGCTGCCTGGGCCGATCCGGCCGCTGCGGTGGCGGCGCCTGCGGACGGCGCCGGCGCTGCGGTCGCACCGCCGCTCGCGCCCGCGCCGGCCGGGACCGGCGAGCGGGCGGTGTCGACGTTCGCCGTCGCCGATTCCAGGCCCGCCTGTTCGACCGCCGCCGTCTTCACGTCCGCCGCGGTGGCGGAGACGTTGCCTTCACCGGCCACTTCGAAGGTGATGATGACGTCGCCCACGGTCGCGGTGGCGCCCGCCTCCACGAGGATGTTCAGCACCTTGCCGTCGACCGGGCTCGGGAGCTCCACGACGGCCTTGTCGTTTTCGACCTCGGCGAGGACGTCGTCCTCTTTCACTTCATCCCCTGGCTTGACCAGCCATTTTTCAATTCGGCCCTCGTGCAACCCTTCGCCGAGTTCCGGAAACCGAAATTCGTACACTGCCAACCCGTCTCACCTCCGCACTCAAACCGTGAGGGCCTTGTTCATGCCCGCCAGCACCCGCTGCGGCGTCGGGATCCACTCGTCCTCAATCTGGGCGAACGGATAGACCGTATCCGGGGGCGTCACGCGCAGGACCGGCCCCTCCAGGTGGTAGATGGCGTGTTCGTTGATCTGGGCGATGATCTCCGCCGCGGCGCCCGCCTGGCGTTGCGCCTCCTGGACGACCACCGCGCGATGCGTTTTTTTGATAGACGCGACGATGGTGTCAATGTCGATGGGGTTGATGGTTCTCAGGTCGATGACCTCCGCCTGAACGCCCTTCGAGTTGGCCAACTCTTCCGCCGCCCGGAGCGCCGTGTGCACCATCGCGCCGTAGGCGATGACGGTCAGGTCCTTGCCCTCGCGGACCACCTTGGCCTGATCCAGCGGCACGGTGTACGCCTCCTCAGGCACCTCCATGCGCATCGAACGATACAGCTTCATGTGCTCGAGGAAGATCACCGGGTCGTTGTCGCGGATGGCGGAGATGAGCAGCCCCTTGGCGTCGTACGGGTTGGACGGGATGACGACGCGCACGCCCGGGGTCTGGACGAACAGGCCCTCCAGGCTGTCGGCGTGCATCTCGGGCGTCTTCACGCCGCCGCCGAACGGCGAGCGGAACACCACCGGGCAGTGAAAACGCGAGTTCGTCCGGTAACGCAGGCGCGACGCCTGGCCGGCGATCTGGTCCATCACCTCAAACACGAAACCGAAGAATTGGATCTCGGCTACCGGCCGGAATCCTTGAATGGCCAGGCCGACCGCCAGGCCGCCGATGCCCGACTCGGCGAGCGGCGTGTCGAACACGCGCTCGGCGCCGTACTTGGCCTGAAGGCCGTCCGTGGCCCGGAACACGCCGCCGTTCTTGCCGACGTCCTCCCCGAACACCAGCACGTTCGGATCGCGGCCCAGCTCCAGATCGAGCGCGTTGTTGATGGCCTGGATCATGGTCATCTGTGCCATGGTCACGCCTCCTCCTTGCCGGTGAATTCTTCACGCTGCCGTCTCAGCGACGGGGGCAGGACCTCGAACATGCTGTCGATGAGCCCGGGGATGGTCATCTTCGGATACTCGTCGGCCTTTTTCACGGCCGCGTTGAACTCCTCCTTGGCTTGTTCCACCGTCCGCTCCTCGTCCGCCTCCGACCACAGGCCCTTGGCCTCGAGGAACTTGCGGAACCGCACCAGCGGGTCCTTGCGTTCCCACTCGTTCTCCAGTTCCTTCGTCCGGTAGCGGGTCGGGTCGTCTCCGCTCATCGTGTGCGGGCCGAAGCGGAACGTCAGCGTTTCAATCAACGTCGGGCCATCGCCGGCGCGTGCGCGATCGACCGCCTCTTTCGTCGCCGCGTACACGGCCAGGATGTCATTGCCGTCCACCTGAATGCCCGGGATGCCGGCGGCGATGGCCTTCTGCGCCAGGGTCTCGGCGGCCGTCTGCAGCCGGACCGGGACGGAGATGGCGAACTGGTTGTTCTGCACGATGAACACGGCCGGGACGTGGAACGCTCCCGCGAAGTTGATGCCTTCGTAGAAGTCCCCCTGGGAGGTGCCGCCGTCCCCCGTGTAGGTGATGGCGATGCGCTTCTCGCCGCGCAGCTTGAACGCCAGCGCGACGCCCGCGGTCTCCACGTACTGGGCACCGATGATGATCTGCGGGAAGAGCGCGTTGACGTCCTTCGGCATCTCCATCCCGTGCTGGTGTCCCCGGGAGAACAGGATCCATTGGTACAGCGGCCATCCGTGGAACACCAGTTGCGGTACGTCGCGGTAGCCGGGGAGGATGAAGTCCTCCTTCGTGGTGGCGTACTCGCTGCCGATCATCGACGCTTCCTGCCCGGCGACCGGCGCGTAGAACCCGAGGCGTCCCTGGCGGGACAGGCGGATGGCGCGTTGGTCGATGATGCGGAAATACACCATGCGCCGCATCAGCTCGCGCAGTTGGTCATCGGACAGCTTCGGCATCAGGTCGGGGTTGACGACCTTGCCGTCCTCGTCCAGCACCTGATAATAAGGAACCAATTTGGTCGGTTCCAGCACTGTGCTCATGTTCTCACCTCGTTTATGAGCTCAACCGGGGCCGGAGGTCCTGCCAACGGGTGTCGGGCGGTCTTGCACTGGACACCGCCGCTCGGTTGATACAGTAACCTAATTCATTATAATACACATGCCTGGATAGTTGAACATACCAATCAAGATTCCGCACTCGGCTGTTATATAATGATGATGATCAATTCTGTAACAGGTGCGCCGGACGGCCCCCGTGGAAAGGAGACGGAAATGAGCCACCACGACCCCACCCGCAGGACCATCGAGACACACACCTTATACAGTGCCCATTTGCACGAGGATCGAACCCTCAAAGTGTACCTTCCGCCCGGGTATGATCCGGCCAACCGCTATCCCCTGTTGTACTGCCACGACGGGTTGGAATTCTTCACACACGGCCGGATTGCCACCATCGCGAACCGCATGTTGGAGGCCGGTGAAATCCAGCCGCTGGTCATCGTCGGCATCGCCGTCAACAAAGCCCGGCGAAATGATGACTACGGCCCGGACGGCGCGCGTCGCGAGGCTTACACGCGCTTCGTCCTGGAGGAGTGCATGCCTTTCATCGAGGATCGGTACGCCGCCGGCGGACGGCCCGCGATGCGATTCATGGCCGGCGTCTCGCTCGGCGCCGCCATCAGCCTGTCCATCCACCTGGATCACCCGGTCGAGTTTCGCCGCCTGCTGTTGTTCTCAGGCGCATTTTATCGTCCGCTGTTGGAGCGGGTCGAGGCGGCCGAGGACCTCAGCGGGCTGGAGGCGTTCATGGTGGTGGGGACGGAGGAGACGGCGGTCGAGACGAATGCGGGAGCGCGCGACTTCCTGGCCCTGAACCGGGAAATGCGGACACGGCTCGAGCGCGCCGGAGCCAACGTCACCTACCAGGAGGACGAAGGGCGTCATATCTGGGGATTTTGGCAGCGCAAGATGCCGGAGGCGTTGGCCTGGCTGCAGGCCGCGCGGATGGGCGGGTGACCCCATGACGCCCGGAATGGGCGGAGGAGCAGGACATCCTGCGCGCCGGTTGCATACGTTGAAGTACACCCGCGGCGGGCGCGCAAAGACGCGATTCAGTTATCTAAATATTTGTACACATGGGCCGTCAAGTCTGGGAATTTGGCCAAGAACATCGGGAATATAGTCAACTAATAGGCTCTCTATTTCGGGTTTTTCACTCCGCTCTGCGCGGCGAGTGCGTTTGGCTGTACCGGACGTGAACCGCGGCGTCCATGGGCGAGGCCGGAAGTAGAAGGGGGATGTCGACATGAACTTCCTGGAACGTCTCAACGCTTACCGTGCCGAGGAGGAGAGTCTGCGGTGGGAAGGTACGTTCGTGGATTATCTGCGCATCGTCCGTGAAAACCCCGATGTGGCCAAGACAGCGCACGCCAGGATCTATGACATGATTGCCGATGCGGGTATCGAGATTGACGAGGGTGGCCGGCGGCATTACAAGTTTTTCGAATCGGAAATCTTCGGCCTCGACGCGGCGTTGGAACGGCTCGTGGAGGAATACTTTCACGCCGCCGCCCGCCGGTTGGAGGTGCGCAAGCGCATCCTGCTCCTCATGGGGCCCGTCAGCGGCGGCAAATCGACCATCGTCACCATGCTCAAGCGCGGACTGGAGCGCTACACCCGCACGCCGGAGGGCGCTCTCTACGCCATTCAGGGTTGCCCGATGCACGAGGAACCACTGCACCTCATCCCGGCCGAACTGCGGCCGGAGTTCGAGCGCGAGTTCGGGGTCAAGATTGAAGGAAACCTGTGCCCGGCCTGCAGCCAGCGGCTCGAGCTGGAGTACGGTGGCGACATCCGCCGGGTCCCGGTGGAGCGCGTGGTGCTCAGCGAGGAGCGCCGCGTCGGCATTGGCACCTTCAGCCCGTCAGATCCCAAGTCGCAGGACATCGCCGACCTGACCGGCAGCATCGATTTTGCCACCATCACCGAGTACGGATCCGAGTCCGATCCGCGGGCGTACCGGTTCGACGGCGAATTGAACAAGGCCAACCGCGGCTTGATGGAATTCCAAGAGATGTTGAAGTGCGACGAGAAGTTCCTGTGGCACCTGCTGAGCCTGACCCAGGAAGGGAACTTCAAGGCGGGCCGGTTTGCGCTCATCTCGGCAGACGAGATGATCATCGCCCACACCAATGAAGCCGAGTACCGTTCCTTCATCTCGAACAAAAAGAACGAAGCCCTGCAATCCCGGATGATTGTCATGCCGGTCCCCTACAACCTGCGGGTGGACGATGAGATCAAAATCTACGAGAAGCTCATCAAGCAGAGCGATCTGCGCGACATCCACATCGCGCCGCACGCCCTGCGCACCGCGGCCATCTTCTCCATCCTGACACGTCTCAAGGAGTCGAAAAGACAGGGCGTCGACCTGCTGAAGAAGCTGCGCGCGTACAACGGCGAGGCGGTCGAGGGATTGAAGGACACGGACCTCAAGGAACTGCACCATGAATACCCGGACGAAGGGATGTCGGGGCTGGATCCGCGCTACGTGATCAACCGCATCTCGACGGCGCTCATCCGCCGCGACACGCAGTGCATCAACGCCCTCGACGTCCTGCGGGCGCTCAAGGACGGGCTGGATCAGCACGCCTCCATCACCAAGGAGGAGAAGGAGCGGCTGCTCAACTTCATCGCGATTGCCCGCAAGGAGTACGACGAGATGGCCAAGACGGAGGTTCAGAAGGCGTTCGTCTACTCGTTCGAGGAGTCGGCGAAGACCCTGCTCGAGAACTATCTCGACAACGTCGAGGCCTACTGCAGTTGGCAGAAGCTGAAGGACCCGCTGACGGGGGAGGAGGTGGATCCCGACGAGAAGCTGATGCGCTCCATCGAGGAGCAGATCGGCATCTCGGAGAACGCGAAAAAGGCGTTCCGGGAGGAGATCCTCATCCGCATCTCCGCCTACGCGCGGCGCGGGAAGAAGTTCGACTACCGCTCGCATGATCGGTTGCGCGAAGCGATTGAGAAGAAGCTGTTCGCCGATCTGAAGGACGTGGTCAAGATCACGACCTCCAGCAAGACGCCCGACGAGCAACAGCTGAAGAAGGTCAATGAGGTCACGGCCCGTCTGATTGACGAGCATGGATACTGCCCCGTGTGCGCCAATGAGCTGTTGCGCTACACCGGCAGCCTGCTCAACCGCTGACGGGGACGACGAAGGAGTCGGGGGACAGGCGGCGTCGCACGGTGGTTGCCATCACAAACCAGCGCGAGGAGGGAAGCCGGATGGCAGACGTGCAATTCAGCTTGCAGCGGGAGGATTGGTCACTGCACCGCAAGGGACAGCAGGATCAGGAGCGGCACCGGGAGAAAGTCAAGCAGGCCATCAAGGAGAACCTCGCCGATCTCGTCAGCGACGAGAGCATCATCCTCAGCGACGGGCGCCAGATTGTCAAGATTCCAATCCGTTCCTTGGAGGAGTACCGGATTCGCTACAATTTCAACAAGAGCCGCCACGCCGGGACCGGAGACGGGGACACCCAGGTGGGCGACGTCATCGCCCAGGGCAAACCGGGCCAGGCCGGCCAAGGGCCCGGCCAAGGCCAGGGCGCGGGGGACGCGCCGGGCGTCGATTACTACGAGGCGGACGTCACGCTGGAGGACATCCAGGAGATGCTGTTCGCCGAGCTGGAGCTGCCCAATCTGGCGCCGAAACAGCCGGAGCGCGTGGTCGTCACGAACTTCGACTACCGGGATGTGCGCAAAAAGGGCCTGACGAACAACATCGACAAGAAACGCACCCTGCTCGAGACCATCCGCCGGACGCAGCTGCACGGCGCCGGCGTCCCGCGCATCTCGCCGGACGACCTGCGCTTTAAGACCTGGGAGGACGTCGAGAAGCCGGATTCGAGCGCGGTCGTGCTGGCCATCATGGATACGAGCGGATCGATGGATGTGACACCGTTGAGGAAAATGGGAAAGGCCGCCGAGGATCACCTCGACAGCCTTGGTGGGGATGACACGCGGGGCTTTGGACAAGCCCCGCATCGAGCGCGCCGCACCGGGCGGCGGGCTCAGTGGAACAGCTGGGCTTGCCCGGCGGTCGCACCCGCCACCGGTTTGCCGGAGACCTTGGACGGCAGGGTCAAGGTCAGCAGGAAGCCGAGAAGCAGGAACACCGCCAACCCGTAGATGCCCGCGTTCGTCCCGGCGATGCTGGTCAGCAGGCCGACGATGTAAGGGCCGAGGAAACCGCCCAGGTTGCCCAACGCATTGATGACACCGCGCGCCCCGCCGGCGACCTCAGGCGTGAACAGCAGCGGCGGAATCGTCCAGAACGTCGGGGATGCCGCCTGCAGGAACACGCCGCATCCGACCAGGAAGGCGAACGACACCCAGATCTGATTCTTGGTCCACACGGACAACAGCAGGCAGATGGCGAAGCCGATGAGCGGCAGGCCGGTGTACAGTTTGCGGTTGTTGCTCTTGTCGGAACGCGCCGCGAAAATGTACAGGCCGACGGCCGTGCCGATGTACGGGATGGCGCTCAACCAACCGACGCTGCCCATGCCCATATGCGTCAGCGACTTGAGGATGGTCGGCAGCCAGAGGGAAAACCCATAGATGCCGGTCTGATAGCAGAAGTAGATCAGAATCAATTTCCATATGTTGCCGTTCGTCAGCAGGTTGCCCATCGACACGGGACCCGCCTGCTCTTGGCGAACCGCCTCCTCTTCCTGGTGCAGCTTGCCTTCGATGTACTGAAGCTCCGCCTGGGAGATCCACTTGGCGTCCCGCGGGCGGTCGCTCATCATCGGCAGCCAGATGGCGATGAGCGCCAGCGACAGCAGGCCTTCGACGATGAACACGCCGCGCCAGTCCCAGATGGTCAGAATCCAGCCCGACAGCGGTCCGGTGATGATATTCGCGACCGCGATGTTCATGATAAAGAACGCGTTCGCGCGCCCGCGCTCTTCGTTCGGGAACCAGTGCGCGATGATGACGAGGATGGCCGGCCACACGCCGCCCTCCGCGACGCCGAGCAGGAATCGCATCACCAGCAGCTGCCCCGCGGAGTGGACGAATCCGGTCAAGGTCGCGATGGTGCCCCAACCTACAATCGTCCAGGCGATGAACTTCTTCGCGCTCCCCCGTTCGGCAATCAGGCCGCCCGGAACCTGCAACACCATATAACCGATGAAGAAAATGCCGCCTGCCAATCCCGCGAACGTGGCCGTCAGGCCCAGTTCCTTGTCCATTCCGCCGGCGATCGCGAAACCGATGTTGGTCCGATCCATGAATGCGACGATGTACACGAGAATCGTCGGCGGAATGATATGGAGCCAGCGCCCGCCCGGGATCTTCTGAACCGCGTTTGTGCTCACGTTCTCCCCTCGCTGTTCCTACCAAAGATGTCTCGACGCGCATTCATTTTAATCGCTTTCATAGATGCTTTGCAATACGTTTTCAAAAAACGTTTTCACAGCGGCTCCGGCCATAGGACATCCCGTGACACGCATAGGGTGGTGAGGGAGGTGAGGAGCGTGCACATGGACATCCGGTTGGAGGACATGTTGGACGAGATTCCGGTTCGCGCGGCCGGTGGCGCACCGCCCGTGACGGCGTGGATCCGGCAGGAGGCGGCCCGTGCCCTGCAGCAGCGGCTGGGCCATCCGGTGAACGTGGAGGTGGGCGCCGAGGTCCGTCCCGCGCCCGATCCCGGTGCCTGTGCCGGTGCCGATCCCGGTTGCGGCCACCCGCGGTTGGACAGGGCGAGACGCGCCCGCGGCGGGGGCGAAGTGGGCCGAACGGGACTTCCCGTCGATGCGGGCGGCGGGCGTGCAGCGCGCGAGACGGTGCCCTCGGAGAAGGCGAACTCGTCGGGCCTCACGGGAGGGATCCGGTGAAGGTCTGCGCGGTGTACGCGCGCGTCAGCACCGACATGCAGGCGGAGAGCCTGGAGAACCAGGTCGATTACGCCAAGGAGTACATCCGCCGCCTGGGCGAAGCGTATGTGGTGGACGACGAGTGCGTGTACACCGATCTGGATCAGAGCGGCTATTACACCCGTTTCGTCCAGCGCCCGGCCATTCAGCGGGCGCTCGAAGACGCGCGGGCCGGGCGGTTCGAGGTCATCGTGTTCAAGGAGATCAGCCGCATCAGCCGCGATCCGGCGGAGCACATCGAGATCGTCAGCCGCTTCCAGATGCACGGCGTGCGCGTCATCGCCATCAACGACAACCTGGACAGCGCCCGGCCGGAGACGCTGGATCTGCTCGGCATCCACTCCGTCATGTCGGAGATGGAGAGCAAGCGCATCAGCTCCCGCGTCTCTTCCGGCAAGAAGTCGATGGCGCGGCGCGGCCACTGGGTGGGCGAGGCGCCCATCGGGTACCGCCTGAACCCGGACACGCAGAGGTTGGAGGTGGATCCGGTGCACGCCCCCACCGTGATCGACATCTTCCGCCTCTTCACGGAGGAAGGGTACGGCGCGCTGCGCATCGCGCAGTGGCTGAACGAGCGCGGCCGCTGGACGAAAAACGGCCGCCCCTGGTCGCGCGTGACGGTCCGGCGCGTGCTGCAGAACCCGGCCTACGCCGGGGACACGGTGTACGGGCGCACCCGCAACGCCCTGCGGCGCATCTTTGACGATCGCGGTTACACCAAAATCCGCACCAAACACCGCGTGCCCGAGGCGGATTGGGTGGTGGTCCGGGGGACACATCCGGCGCTGGTTGAACGGGCGGTATTCCAGCGCGCCCAGGCCCGGTTCCACAGCGATGGCCGCGCCGACCCACCTGGGCAGGGAAGTGGCGTTGGGTGGGGCAGCGGCAGCGCGTGCGGGAGCGCAGGGTGGGCCAGCGGCAGGCGGTGGGGGCGCCATCCCCTGACGGGGATCCTGCGCTGCGGCCGGTGCGGATCGGGCATGGTGTGCCAGGCGCAGCGGCGAAACGGGAAGGAGTACCGCTACTACGCCTGCAGCCGGGCGTTTCGCTTCGGCCGATCCGCGTGCAGCCAGCCGAATCTCAACGCGGCGGACGCGGAAGCCGCGGTGTGGCGCATGCTCGGGTTTCTCCTGTCCCCGTACCGGGACGTGCCCATCAAGGTGTGCGTGAAGTACCGGGGCGGCGACCCGCAGGCGAAGGCCCGGCGACTTCAGGCGGAGCGCCGGCGGATTGAACAGGCATTGGAACGGCTGTATCTCGATGACGCGGTGCCGGCGGGCGTCGCGGAGTCGCTGAAGCGGCGCTGGATGGCGCAGATGGTGCGGCTGGACGAGGAGTTGGCGGGACTGGCCGAGATGGCGGCCGTCGCCGCGCGCGACGCGGAGGCGGGCGACGGTGGGACGGGCCACGGCGAGGCGAACGACGGCGAGGCGGGCCGCGGCCAGGCGCGCGACCACCCGCCCTGGCCGCAACGGGTCCGCGACGTGCTGCCGCTTTGGGACCCGCCCGGGGCCGTGCCGCGGGAGGAGATGCGCCGGCTTTTGCACGGCCTGGTGGCCGGGGTGACGGTGGACGGCATCCGCGTGACGGACGTGGCGCTGTGGTACCAGTGGCGTCCGGAGGCGTGACGCGGGGGGCGTGCAGCTGCTGGGGCAGGGAAGCGAGGAACCGTATTCACACCGGATACCTCCATCTCCATGGGGCTGTTCGAGAAATACTGCGCGCGCACGTTCTTCTTCTGGATGGCCAGGTTCTTGCGCACCAGGTACGAGTCGGTCCAGATCCGCTACATCGCGCACCACACGGAGGCGCGCGAGGTGAGCGAAGAGCACTTTTTCACAAAAGGAGAGAGCGGTGGCACCATCTGTTCGTCGGCGTATGAGTTTGCGTTGCGGATGATCGATCGCGAATATCCGACGGATCGCTTCAACCTGTACCCGATCCACTTCTCCGACGGAGACAATCTGACGTCCGACAACGAGAAGTGCGTGAAGTTCGTGCGGGAACTGTGCGAGCGGTCGCAGATGTTCGGATACGCAGAGGTCAATCAATACAATCGTTCCTCGACCCTGATGACCGCCTACAGCAAACTGAATCACCCGCGTTTCCGCAGCTACGTCATCCGCGAGAAGGCGGCGGTCTACGGCGCGCTCAGGCACTTCTTCTCGAATCCGCAGAGCGGGGTGAAGCCGGCATGAACGCGGCCGAGATGAAGGAACTGGAACGCAGCATCGATCAGATGATGGACATCGCCCGGGGATTCGGGCTCGATTTTTATCCGATGCGGTTCGAGGTCTGCCCGGCGGACATTCTCTACACATTTGGGGCTTACGGGATGCCGACGCGCTTCCACCATTGGTCGTTTGGAAAGACTTACCATAAAATGAAAGTGGAGTATGACCTGGGCCTCAGCCGCATCTACGAGCTGGTCATCAACTCGAACCCGTGCTACGCGTTTTTGCTCGACGGCAACACCCTCCTGCAGAACAAGACGGTGTGCGCGCACGTGCTGGCGCACTGCGACTTTTTTAAGAACAACGTCTGGTTCTCGCGCACCTCGCGCGACATGGTGGAGCGGATGGCGGCCAATGCGGATCGGATTCGCGCGTACGAGCTGGAGTACGGGCGCCAGCGCGTCGAGGAGTTCCTCGACGCGGCAATGGCGCTGCAGGAGCACGTCGACGCATCGCCGCAGACGGAGCGGATGCGGCGCCAACAGACCCGCCGCGCGTCCGCAGGTGTACGCGGCGGCGAGCAGGAGAGATCACAGGCTTCGACGCCGTACGACGACCTGTGGTCGCTCGACGCGCGCGTGGACGGTTCGGGCGCCGGCTCAGGTGCGGGGACCGGCGGCGCGGGGGGTTCCGGCGGTGTGGCGGGATCGACCGGATCGGGTGGCGCAAGTGGCACGGGCGGCTCGGGCGGGGCCTTGGGCGCCCGTTCGGGCGGGATGTCGGTGCGGCGCATTCCGGAGCAGCCGGAGAAGGACCTGGTGCTGTTTTTACTCCAGCACAGCCATGTGTTGGAGGAGTGGGAGCGGGATATTTTGTCGCTGCTGCGGGAGGAGATGTTGTACTTCTGGCCGCAGCTGGAGACAAAGATCATGAATGAGGGCTGGGCGACCTACTGGCATCTGCGCATCATGCGGGAGATGGATCTGACGGATGCCGAGGCGGTGGAGTTCGCAAAGATGCACGCGGGGGTGGTGCTGCCCTCGCGGATGAGCATCAACCCGTATCACCTGGGCCTGGCCATTTGGGAGGACATCGAGCGGCGCTGGAACGAGCCGACCGATGAGGAGCGGGAGCGGTTCGGGCGAGAACCGGGCCAGGGCCGGGCGAAGATCTTCGAGGTGCGGGAACTGGAGAACGACATTTCGTTCCTGCGCAACTACCTGACGAAAGATCTGGTGGAGGAGCTCGACCTGTACCTGTATCAGAAGGTGGGCAACGAGTGGCGGGTGGTGGAGACGGACTGGGAGAAGGTGCGGGACCACATCTGCATGTCCCGGGTCAACGGGGGCATCCCGGTACTCCACGTGGAGGACGGGGACTACAACCGCAACGGTGAGCTGTTCATCCGCCACGCGTACGAAGGGGTGGAGTTGGACCTGAAGCACCTCGAGAAGACGCTGCCGTACATGTACCGGATGTGGGGGCGGCAGGTGCACCTGCAGACGGTAGTGGAGGGCCGCGACGTGGTGTTCACGTACGACGGGGCGAGGACGCAGCGGAGGTTTGTGTAGTGGGTGTGGGTGTGGTAGGGCGTTGGCAGAAGCGATGAACAGGTGAGCCGGCCGTGCACATGTGGTGCGCGGCTTTTGTTGTGGGTGAGAAGGGAGATGGGGCGGTTTCATCTGCACTGGGAAGCGGCATTGCGTCCCTCGATGCCGTGGCACAGAACGGCTCCAATGCCATCTTCAATTCGTTATCGAATGTATTTGAAAAACGGTGTGGCTGTGGTACAAACCTGACCGAATTGCACATTGGAAAGGTGAAGATGGACCGGGACCGATGGCTGAGTCGTCGGACCATCACAATGTTGCAACAGGGAGGCGATGCGCTCATTTCTGAGCATGAATGGGACACGTAGACACGATTGGCTAAAGGAGTTATGGCGGAAATGGCGAAACAAGTTGTAAGCCCAGATTCAAATGGTGAGATGGGAGGAACCGTTCGGTGAAAGCCACTGGTGTTGCACGACAGGTGGACCCGTTGGGGCGGATTGTATTGCCGATGGAGTTGCGTAAGACCCTTGGGATTCGTCCGAAGGACGGTATGGAGATTTTCACGGACGGGGACAGAATCATTTTACGTAAGTATGAGCGGGGCTGCATCTTTTGCGCCGAAGCGGAGGATGTCCAGGAGTTCCGCGGGAAGATGATTTGTCCGGCGTGTCGGGAGGAGCTTGCAGCCAAGGCTCACGTGGGCGTGAGATAAGAGGAGGGCCTGCCGGGGAGGCGGGCTTTTTGTTTTTTGTCTTGGATGGTATGAAGTGGCGATCCTCCACCTGCCTTAAGGACGGCAGGCTTGTCGTGGATGTCGTCGATCGACTTGAGTGCAAAAAGTCCGGGGGATCGACGACAATGGCAGGTGAAGGTAGTGGTCATGCGGCTGCGAACAAGTGCGTATTTGACCGACAAGTGGCCATAAGCGTGTTGACACCTTCCCGTTTTTGGGATATTCGATAAATGGATGTCGTCAGGTGGGGCGCGGCGAAAATGGGTTTGTAGGGTACCTATGAGGATTGGAAACGCGTTCCTCCTGCAGCTGCTCCGCCGTGGTTCGAAGTTTGTAGGGTACCTATGAGGATTGGAAACTCATGACAAACGGGCGTCACTTGGACGCCCGTTCCTCAGTTTGTAGGGTACCTATGAGGATTGGAAACCGCTTCGGCCGCTCCGGTGCCTTCTGCTGTCCCGCTGGGTTTGTAGGGTACCTATGAGGATTGGAAACCGGATGATGTTCGCGAATCGCAACAAACGGCCTGAGTTTGTAGGGTACCTATGAGGATTGGAAACCTGCTCTACGACTTGCACCATATCCACTACCCCCTTACAGTTTGTAGGGTACCTATGAGGATTGGAAACTAGTGCAGTCGTTCCCCGCGCGTGGGGCGCTCTGCCTTGTTTGTAGGGTACCTATGAGGATTGGAAACAGTGCCCCGCATGGGCGCAAGAATGGAGGCAACCAAGTTTGTAGGGTACCTATGAGGATTGGAAACACTGGTGTCTACCACGGCCCAGTTAATGTCAAATCGTTTGTAGGGTACCTATGAGGATTGGAAACAGGATATGGCCCAAGAATTTGATGGGTCATGTTTCGTTTGTAGGGTACCTATGAGGATTGGAAACCGTTGCCGACCGTGATTTCTAATAGACTCTTAGATTGTTTGTAGGGTACCTATGAGGATTGGAAACTAATAGCCGAACAGCATCAGCATCGGGTCGTGGATCATGATGTTTGTAGGGTACCTATGAGGATTGGAAACACGAGATCGCCCCGACACTGCCGCAGGACCTCATTGTGTTTGTAGGGTACCTATGAGGATTGGAAACACCTCTGATTCGAGCGTCATCGAGTAGGACTTGGGGAAGAGTTTGTAGGGTACCTATGAGGATTGGAAACTACCCGCGCTGTGCAGCGGTGCCGCGCTCACGGTCGTTTGTAGGGTACCTATGAGGATTGGAAACTCCCGTTTAACTGCCACGACTGCCTGCCGCTTGGCTCTGGTTTGTAGGGTACCTATGAGGATTGGAAACCCACGGTGTCTGTGGATAAACAAGCGCTGTAGGGGGTGGCAAGTTTGTAGGGTACCTATGAGGATTGGAAACTCCGAGATGAATGCGGCAATCTGCTCTCCCTGCTCCGTTTGTAGGGTACCTATGAGGATTGGAAACCAGGATCACGAGGTCGATCAGGTCGTCGGCGTCGTGAGTTTGTAGGGTACCTATGAGGATTGGAAACTGAAGTACGTGGCCAACTCAACGGCGCCGGACCAGGCTGTTTGTAGGGTACCTATGAGGATTGGAAACAGGTTCGCGATCTCGACCGCGTGCTGCGCCACTGTGTTTGTAGGGTACCTATGAGGATTGGAAACGCCAGAAAATGAGCGCCGTCGTATTCGGCGGCATATACTTGTTTGTAGGGTACCTATGAGGATTGGAAACAGTCCGTGACCTGGAACGCCTCGAACGTCCGATTCCGTTTGTAGGGTACCTATGAGGATTGGAAACTCGCGCTCCTCCATGGAGGTAAGTCGGGGTGCATCCTGTTTGTAGGGTACCTATGAGGATTGGAAACTTGATGTCTCGAAGCCCATCGACTGGACTCCTATGAGTTTGTAGGGTACCTATGAGGATTGGAAACTGGAACACCCTCACCGCCCCGTCCGACCCAACTGACTCGTTTGTAGGGTACCTATGAGGATTGGAACCCCCGTCAAAGTCCAGTATTGACGCGGATTTTTATGCGTTTGTAGGGTACCTATGAGGATTGGAAACGCTTTCTGATGCTGATTATACATGCCTTGCGTGATAAGTTTGTAGGGTACCTATGAGGATTGGAAACCGGAACGCCAGCGCGCCGCGGCGATCATCACCGGTCGGTTTGTAGGGTACCTATGAGGATTGGAAACAAAGGTATCCCCAAGTTGGGAATACCCTGATGGCCGTGTTTGTAGGGTACCTATGAGGATTGGAAACAGCGCGGTTGGTATGGGCACGAAGGGTCGGCCCTAGTTTGTAGGGTACCTATGAGGATTGGAAACATGCGTCCAGTCGATGATCTGCACGCTCCAGCCAGCGTTTGTAGGGTACCTATGAGGATTGGAAACTCAAGGTACATGCGCTTTGGATGCCCTGCGCGGCTCCGTTTGTAGGGTACCTATGAGGATTGGAAACCATAACATCATATAGGAGCAGTGTAGTCATTCGTCGTTTGTAGGGTACCTATGAGGATTGGAAACCGGAACGCCAGCGCGCCGCGGCGATCATCACCGGTCGGTTTGTAGGGTACCTATGAGGATTGGAAACTCCAATCCGCGAGTTCCTGGTCGAACACCGCCATCGTTTGTAGGGTACCTATGAGGATTGGAAACTCGTCCATCGCGACTCTGATCGGCCTGGGGATCGCCATCAGTTTGTAGGGTACCTATGAGGATTGGAAACCGCTTTGTCCACGCGATACCTACCCAACCAGCCACAACACGTTTGTAGGGTACCTATGAGGATTGGAAACGACAGCCTTCCCCTGGCCTCCGGCACGTCCGATTGGGTTTGTAGGGTACCTATGAGGATTGGAAACGCCAGTTCGATCTGCGTATGCTCGCACCGGGGATGCGTTTGTAGGGTACCTATGAGGATTGGAAACTCCCACCCCAGGAGCGCCGCTGCCTCGGCCACACCGTTTGTAGGGTACCTATGAGGATTGGAAACGCCTTCATGACAGCCGCGACGGTCGGATCCTGACTCGTTTGTAGGGTACCTATGAGGATTGGAAACAGGGTTCGGGCAGCCTGCCCCCGGTCTTCAGCACCGGGTTTGTAGGGTACCTATGAGGATTGGAAACTGTCCACCAGCGCCGTGATCTCCACCCGCAGCAGGGCGTTTGTAGGGTACCTATGAGGATTGGAAACTCAACGGTCATCGAAGCGTCAATCTGGGCGTCGAACATCAGGTTTGTAGGGTACCTATGAGGATTGGAAACTAGTCGGTAAGGCTCACATTGATGGTCGCGTTGGCCGAACGTTTGTAGGGTACCTATGAGGATTGGAAACCTACGAGGGCGAGTTCATCGGCTACGACCCCGATGAGTTTGTAGGGTACCTATGAGGATTGGAAACCAGTTAGGATGATCTCCAGACGGGTGCCCACCCCCAGTTTGTAGGGTACCTATGAGGATTGGAAACAGGCCGCGACGGGGGAACCGTACGAACGCTTCAGAAAGTTTGTAGGGTACCTATGAGGATTGGAAACATCTCCAGGATCGTCCTGCGTCCATTCATGAACTGGTCAGTTTGTAGGGTACCTATGAGGATTGGAAACGCGTCCTGTACGACGCGGCCGCTGCCATCCAGCGTCGCAAGTTTGTAGGGTACCTATGAGGATTGGAAACGAGCTTCTACCGGCGGGCGGCTGGGCGAGGCAAGATGTTTGTAGGGTACCTATGAGGATTGGAAACTAGAGAAGCGCGGATATCCGAGGAGGAGAGGAGAGCGTTTGTAGGGTACCTATGAGGATTGGAAACTAAGCGAAACCGAGCGAAAAGGAGAGGTTGAAGGATGAGTTTGTAGGGTACCTATGAGGATTGGAAACCAAAACATCGAAAAAGTGACCGAGAACGAGGAAGCGCTAGTTTGTAGGGTACCTATGAGGATTGGAAACCGTCTTCTGCCCCGCGATGTCAGCGACCGGGAGCGAACGTTTGTAGGGTACCTATGAGGATTGGAAACTAGAAGATAACGTGTTTCGCCTCATTCAGGGTTAGGCCGGTTTGTAGGGTACCTATGAGGATTGGAAACCGCAAGATCCAGCGTCTGCACTCTTCCTCATACTCGCCGTTTGTAGGGTACCTATGAGGATTGGAAACTTCGGCAACATGCCGGGCGTGGATGTCCAGGTCAAATCCGTTTGTAGGGTACCTATGAGGATTGGAAACTTCAAGGCCAACGGCCAGCTGAAAGACATGGCCGAGTTTGTAGGGTACCTATGAGGATTGGAAACACAGCGATTTGACCGGCGGCAAAAACTAGGACGCCAGTTTGTAGGGTACCTATGAGGATTGGAAACCCGGGCGATGCGGTACTGGATGGAGGACCGGACACTGTTTGTAGGGTACCTATGAGGATTGGAAACAACCATGAAAGGATGGTAGTTGGTTTCGTTGGCACAACAGTTTGTAGGGTACCTATGAGGATTGGAAACCAGACCTCGACCACAGCCTCACCCGTACTCGTCACACGGTTTGTAGGGTACCTATGAGGATTGGAAACCTGGTATAGCTCCAGGCTCCACGTCAGCCCGTACCGTTTGTAGGGTACCTATGAGGATTGGAAACCGCAAAAGCGGCACTCACGAAGGATGGTTTGCCATGTTTGTAGGGTACCTATGAGGATTGGAAACTCGTAAGTGCGGCTGGCGCAAGCCTTGCGGCTGGCCTGGGGTTTGTAGGGTACCTATGAGGATTGGAAACGAGTACCCTTTTCGTTCGTACTCGCGGGCGACCAGGTTTGTAGGGTACCTATGAGGATTGGAAACGACGGATAGGATACATATACCATACGGAGGACGGCGTTTGTAGGGTACCTATGAGGATTGGAAACAACCACGACTCATGAGTGTCCGTCGCCAGCTTCGACGTTTGTAGGGTACCTATGAGGATTGGAAACCCCCGAAAATCGGCACCGCCAGCGGCATCGTAGCCGGTTTGTAGGGTACCAATGAGGATTGGAAACGGACCGTCGAGCATGATGATCGGCACTGTGCGACGCCGCACCTTTGTGGGGTACCTATGACGATTGGCCCCCCATCTCTCGTCGTGTCGCACCCACACTTCCCGCGGTTGTAGGTTCCACGAGGATTGGAAACTGAAGATTGAACATATCGAGACGTTGCAAAACTATGAACTTGGCAATATCCTGTTTGTAGGGTACCTATGAGGATTGAAAACACCTGGACGGGGTGCGCCGCAACCTGGGCCCATACGTTTGTAGAGTACCTATAAGGATTGGAAACATCCGGATTCTCCCATTTTGTCTTTCGCTCCCACTTCCTGGGGCGTTTGTAGGGGGTGCTGAGGAGTGGAGACGCGAATGTGGAGGGCCGAATCTCGGTGTAGCTGGTATGGGTTTGTGGAGGGCGTGTTGAGATACGTCATGGCGGCCTCGGTGTTCTTTGACATGCTTTGGAGGGAGAGGCAGTCTAGTTCTGGTGCATATGCAGAACGTTGCACTTACGCTGCGGTGGCCCGCTGCAAAAATTTTATTCAAAGTGCGAATGTGCACAGGATAGACAAGCCCCTACAATTTTAGTATGATGACTACATAAATGGTGTTCCAATCCACGTGTTCTTTAGGGCATGGCTTCGCCGATGTGGTTTGGTTCCTTGATGAAATACGTGGTGAGATGGACGGTGGGTGAACGGATGTGCGATTGACGCTGACTTTACGAGCCCTTGGTGGCCGCGAGGAGATCACCGTCCCACTCACGTACAATGAGTTTGTACAGGCAGCCATCTACAACATGCTTCCGCCTGATTTCTCGTCTTTCCTTCACAATACAGGATACATATTCGCGAAGCGAGTTTTCCGTTTCTTCACCTTTTCGAGGCTACTCGGACGGTACGAACTCCTGCGAGATAGAGGATGTATTCGGTTTCGCGGGCCTGTGAGACTCGTGGTGGTTTCTCCTTTGCAGGAGATGGTGGATGCCATTCACGGGAGACTTCTTCGTGAAGGAACATTGCGTCTTGGGGCAGAGGTGCTGGAACTCACCGAAGTGGCTTCCGCGGTGCAAACCGTAGAGGACTCCCGCCTATGGGTACATACCTTGTCTCCGATCACGGTATATTCCACGATGTTGCGTCCAGATGGGCGAAAATACACCGTATATTTCGATCCGCACGAATCGGCTTTCTCGGAGGCGATACGGGAGAACTTGCGGAGAAAGCTGATGGTGGCTCGCGATGCACTGGGCGCCACGGTGGATGTTCCTTTGGATCCGCTGGATTTCGAGATCCTTCCTGTCGGTCGCATGCAGAAATCCGTTGTGACCTACAAAGGTGTCAGCGTACAGGCATTCTCTGGCCGCTTTCAACTCCAGGGGCCACCGGCGATTCTGTCGTGGGCTCTTGAATTTGGATTAGGGAGCAAGAATAGCCAGGGGTTTGGGTGCGTCGAACCACTGCCGCGTGATGTTCGTAGGGAGGGAGGGCGGATACGTGCTCATCGAACAGCTTATCCGCTTGGGTAGGCCGTTTGTGGAAGGGGGCCTGGCACCGGCCCAGATTCTCGATCAGGTATCGGATGTGGGGGAACCAGAGGCAAAGGGGTTCCTGCAGCGGGTCGTCATTGTGGAAGTCGATTTGCCCACCAGCCGGACTGCCGTGGGCCGGAGCGAATGGGTGTTTCGCCGTTTACAGACGCAAGGCAAAAAGACGGTCGAAGTGGTGGAGCCCGACATCGAGCGAGCCAGGACGGCACCATTCGTCATTCCTGCCGGCGGGAATCCTGTGGTGCCGCAGGGACGGTACGGGATTCCTGCATATCTCTTCTATGACAAAAATGCGCAGGCGTTTCGAGAGTCTGTTCAACATGTGGTTCGGTTCTTACAAGGGCGCATGGAACGGACTACATTTTTGAAACGGGATTGGGCTCCTCAGATAGATCTGACGAATGTGGCGGAGCAGATTTACGCCTTCTTTCGCAAGGGCTTCGAAGACGACGGCAAGTGCAATGGGCTTCTGATTCTCGCTTTGGTGGGGCCTGATGCACTGTATCGATACGAGCCTCTCGGGTATGTGCCGCGTCCTGGTGATGAAGGGATTGTCCGGACGAGCGAACTGTACCCGGATCGCGTCATTGTTGCGGATCTTGCCCGCATTGCAGAGCTGTTTTGGGAGTCGAAGATCGCAGAAGGTGAAGAGAAGGGCAGACGCACGGGCACTGGTGCGATGTGTTCCATCTGCAACAAACGCGGCGATGTCATATCCGCATATTCGAAGGCGTGGAACTGGTTCACGACGACGTGGGTGGCGCCTCTGCCGGCGGGGTTGGACGATTCGAACTTGGTGGACGGTGTCGCGCTTTGCACCGACTGTTACCGTGCCCTCACGTATGGAAGTCGACTGTTTGACCGGCTTACCCAGCGCCTCCCGGCGGCGTTGGCCCGGGAAGTGTTTGCTCCAGCGACGAGTGGCTATGCCGTGCATCAAGGCAGGTCCGGTGGCGGGGAGGAGCTTCCAACCGTGTACGGTGGCGTGCTGGCGCTCCCGCTCTTGGATGACGTTTTGGCGGATGAGATGACCCGCCGTGCGTTCGTCCGGAGGTTGTCACGCATGGCATCCGGTTCGACGTATGCCGGCGAGCGGGGGCGTGATTTGCACCTGAAAACCATCACGGGGTTGGAGATGTGGTTACCGGATTTGGACGAGAGCCGGCAGTACGGACTCACGGTTCTGTACTATTCGGGAGATCCGGGACGTGCAGACATACACCTGCGCGGTGTGGTGGATGACGTGATGCCGACCGTGGCAGCGGTTGTCGACGACGTGGTACACGACGTATATGACGCGAGTGTGGCACTCCGTGTGCGCGTCCTCGGGGAAGAGCGTGCGGATCGCATGAAGGAGCTGTTTCGTTCCCTCCCGGCTCTGCTGGCGCGCGCGTATGGACCCTCGCACATCTGGGCGACGCTTGCGGCTGCGTTGCACGGTGAGCCGCTGAGCCGCAAAGCATTCGTACGCCTTGTCGCGTACCGGTTGCGCGATTTGACCGCTCGATACACGCAGCATCTGGGGCATCTGCGCGATGAGGTACTGTTTTTCCTGTACTTCGACCAGTTTCTCGCGCGGTACAGGGAGCGCGTGTCAAGAAAGGGGGAGGTGCGCGTCATGAGGGATTGGCAGACGCTCATCGAGATGTTGGACGCGGCGAAACAACAGCCGCCGGCATTGGAAGGTCACGAAGAACTGGGTTTTGCAGCTGGGTATTTCATGCGCGAATTTGGCAGGCGTTACTATGCGCGAACAGAGAAGGATTTCCTTGAAACGCGCGTCATCACGTTCGGGAATCAGGTGACGCCGGAGGTCATTTTGAAATATGGCCTGTTGCAGGTCAAACCCCAAGCGGCACGCCATCGCATTGGCGTATGGGATTTGGAGCTTCTCCTGGGGAGTGTCATGGCAGGATTTCTGCAGTACAAAGAAGCGCTCGCCAAGCAACCGGACGAATTTCTTGCTGCGTTTTGGGCGGGATATTGTTTGCATCGCCCGGAGAAGGTCCAGGAAGGTGAGAAAGCGTCGAGCGGTGCCGAGGAACGGGATGTCTCACAGACCGGTTGACCGTTACCGCATGACACCGATGGACGGGGATGGCACGCGGATCCAGACCGGTATTTCAACTGAATTCAACTGAATCATACATACCATGGGGAGGAGTATGCACGAGATGGCTGTGCGCAGCGGAGAGTTGCTGTTTGTAAAGAGTGTGAAAGACGGGATCCCGAATCGCGATCCGCTGAATGACAGCGACGCACGTCGCCTGTTTGACGAGGAGGACGGGCGCATCTCCTTGTCCGATGTGAGCATCAAGCGCGACGTGCGCGACTATGTCTTGGCTCGGTATCCGGATGGCGGGCCCGAGAAGAATTGTTTTATCTTCGTCCGCGAAGAAAAGACGGAGGACGGCAAACTGCTGGGACGAGGAAGTCTGGCTGCCGGAATTCAGAGTGCCTCCGGCCGCAGTGGATCCATGGAGACCGTGTTGAAGCAGAGTGCCTTTGATGTTCGCGTGTTTGGGGCCGTCTACAGCGTCGCCAAGCAGTCGTTCCAGGTGACGGGACCGGTTCAGTTTGGATGGGCCCACTCACTCCATCCGGTGGAAACCCGGTACGTGCAAGGCACGGTGGTGATGCCCAGCGCCGACGTCACGAAGAAAAACGACAGTGATGCGTCAGAAGGAAAGCAGCAAGGCACCATCTGGACAACCTATACCTTGCCATTTGCGGTTTTTCTGATGCCAGGCGTGATCAATGCGCAATTGGCCGTCCAGACGGGGATGTCGGAAGCGGACGTGGATCTGCTGCTCGAGGCGTTGTGGAAGGGCACCCAGTATCGGCAGGCACGAGGGCGTGGCCTGCAACAGCCCCTTTTCCTCCTGCATGTGGAATACTCGGATCCCTTCTTCCGCATTGGTTATCTCGACGAGTACGTGCGTCTTCTCCCCGAAAGAGATGTGTGGCGCTCGCCTCATCCTCCCACCTCGGTATCGGAAGTCACTCTCGATGTCACGCGGCTTGCAGAGGTTTTGCAGATGCACCGGGATCGCATTGCACGCGTTCGTGTGTGGGTGCATTCGTCCCTGGCTGTTCGTGGCGAGTTGATTGGAGAAAAGCCGCCGTTGTGGTGAGGAGTTGGGCGATGAATCTGCTCGTCTTCGACTTGCACGGAAGCCTGGCACACTTTCGCAGACCGGATACGACTGCGACCCACGCGTCTTATCCGTTCATCACGCGAACGGCCTTGCGGGGGTTGCTCGCCGCTGTTTTGGGTCTGGATGCGTTCGAAGGAGAGGCGTGGACAGGGATTCAATTGCTGTCTCCGATCCGCACGTCGGTACAAGAGATGTCGATGCTGGGCAAGGGTTTCTTGACCACTGGCCCTGCGATGAATCGTCCCACTGCGATTGAGCTGGTGGTCAACCCCGCCTACCGCATCTATTATCATGGCGTGTGGCAGGATGAGCTGGCGAGTCGCATTCGCGAAGGGCGCAGCCACTACCACACGTATCTGGGGAGCGCGTATTGCCTCACGAAGCCGGTGTATGTGGGCGAGTGGAATGCGCCGGAAGTCGAGCTCGATGGCGACCGCGTCTATGTGACACGCACCGTGTTGCCTACACATGTTGTCGCCAGGATTGTCACGCGCCCATCGGGTGATGGCCTTGAATCGAATGAACGAGGCATTCAGCAGTATGGACGGGTCGGAGGCGTGCACTATGAGTATCTGGGAGAGCGGAAGTTCCGTGGCGCCGTGCACTTGGTGTACGAAAAGCAGGGCAAGCCGATTGCTTTCGTGCCCGAGCGAGAGCCGCTGTCACCACCGGTGCGCTTTGCCATGACGGAAGACGAGGTGATCTGCCTGTGGTGATACCGCTCCATGAGTGCATTGCACGGCCGCCGGAGGGAGAAAGAACATTTCCTCTGCTCTCCCATCTGGAGACGGTCGCGAGTGGAATGGGAAAAGCCGACGGCACGCCTTTTCAGCGGCTCTCGTTTCTGGCGGGATGGATGCACGATGTGGGCAAGGCGCATGCCAAGTGGCAGTGGTATATCCGGGATCCGAGTCAACGGAAAGGACCTCCCCATGCGGTCTATGGGGCGGTCCTGTTCGTATACGTGGCATCACACCTGATGAGGATCTGGCAGTCCGCCGAAGGGGATGAGCAAACGTGGGTCGCCCGGATCCAATGGTTGTGCCGGGACATCATGGACCATCACGGGCGACTTGGGGATCTGACTCCTGATGAACCTCCCTGGTCCGGACGCACACTGGAATGGCATGCCATAGACCTGAAATCCGTGGGCGACCACCTGTGCCGCAAATTTCCGGAGGTGGCGTCTTTGCCTTTCGACGCTGAGGCCGTCGAGCGGTGGGCGGCGGGTTTTCGGCGAAGGTGGTATGCGTGGTACGACGACTGGGCGGGCGCGTATGAAGCCGAGCGGTATCAACGTCCGCTGCGTGCATGGGCCGCCCATTGTCTGCGGGTGGACACGGCCACGCTGATTCGTGCGGATCGCTTTGATGCGGCGGGCATTCAGCCGCGTGCGATGACGAGGGAGGAGGTGGATCAGGCGCTTGCGCGATTGGCGCGCCACGTGGCGCAAACCGTGAGCGCACAACCACAGACGGACGTTCATCGGCTGCGTGATCGCATCGCGCGCGAGGCCCTGCAGCGTTACCAGGAGACACCGGATGCCCCGGCGTATGTGCTGCGCGTCCCGACCGGTTACGGCAAGACGTTGACCGGGCTGCGGATCGCTTTGGAGATCGCGCGTCACCGGGGAGCGGAGCGCATCGTCTATGTGGCACCGTATCTTTCCTTGCTTTCCCAGTCGGCTCAGGTGATTTCGGAGGCGACGGGGCTTGAAGTGATGGTTCACCACGGATTGTCCTTGGCGGACGTGTTTTCTGGAAACACCGGAACAGGCGGAGCCTCTGCGTCCAGTTCATCGCAGGACACCGGCGGGGAGGAAGGGGCCGCGCGTACCTCGAATCGCAACGCGACGGAGGAGGGATCTCCATCCAGAGGCGAGGACGAGCATGCTCTCCTTCTGTTGGAATCTTGGCAGGCCCCCATCGTCGTGACCACGTTCAATCAGTTCTTTCGAGCGCTGTTTCCAGCACGGGCACAGGATACACTTCGGCTGCACGCGTTGCACGGCGCCGTGGTCTTCATCGACGAACCGCAAATTGTGGATCACACGGTGTGGAGTCCCTTTCTCGCGCAGTTGCAGACCGCGATGGATAAAATGGGGGTCGTTTGCGTATTTTCCACCGCCACGTTGCCGCCTCTGGTGCCAGGATTGGACGCGGAGCCCGTGCATCTGGAACCCCCCGGCCTCGTGTATCCTCCTCGATACCAGGTGGTATACGAGGACAAAGTTTGGAATGAGTCGGATCTCATTCATGTCCTGTGTACCAGGGAACGGGATACGCGCAGCCTTGCCGTCATGATGAACACCATCGGGGACGCCGTGCGGGTGTGGGAATCCGTCGATGCAGCTTTGGAAGAGTATTCGGACAGGCCCTGCCTCTATACCCTGCATGGCCTGATGACTCCTCTTCACAAGCGCATGCGGCTGGCCGAAATCCGGCAGACCCTCGACGGGGGAGAACGCGTTTGGGTGGTCACCACACAGGCGTTGGAAGCGGGGGTCGATGTGAGCTTTCATGCCGTCTATCGCGCGCTTCCGATCTTCTCGTCGGTGGTTCAGGCGGCGGGACGTGTCAATCGTCACGGCGAAGGCCCGCACCTTGGCCGAATCTGTGTCTTTCGATTCGCACGCGAAGGAGGGCAGGATACGCGACCCTATGTCTATCGCGACGCCATTTCGCGGGAAGAGACGGATCACAGCATGGCGCGGGTGGCGGGCAGCGATGAGATCGAAATGTATCGCGAGATCGAAGCCTATTTTGAGCGGATATTGCGCAAGCGGGACGGGCAGGCGGCTTTGGAGGCATTGCGCAGGGCGGCTCAGGGTGCGTGGAGCCAGGTGGCGGGATGGGCACCCTTTGCAGACGATGGATGGAGAATTCCGGTCTTTGTCCCGTGGGGAGACGCCGTGTGGAAGTCTGGAGCCGATCCCCGGGTTCAACGCCTGATGCAAGCCTTTTCTCTTGAACGTGCGGAACAGATTTATGAGCGATACCTGGATCTCGCATGGGTGCGGGGGTTATCGATGGTCGAGCGGAAGCGGTTCATGGGGCTGATGCAACAGTTTATCGTCGAAGTGCCTCCGCGGCTTGCGGTTGCCATCACCGCGAACTTTGCGGACGAAGTCGTCATCAAACGCGTGGCCGATATCGGGGCATACGAGGAAGAGGCCGGATTTGGGCGGGTGGCGGTTCACGGGTTGACGGATTTACTGTTCGCATGAGTATCGCACGTGTCGGTGGATCTTTCTCCGTACACGCGTCTGGAGGGAAGTGGATGCAGGAGGATGTGCGAATCGGCGGTACGCTTGTGTGGTATTACACGATCTGCGCACGCGAAGCGTGGCTCATGGCACATCAAATCACGCCCGATGAAGACGACGAGCAAATCGTGATTGGGCGTGTTCTGCACGAGATGCGGCAAGCCCGGGGTTCCAAAGAGGTGGAGATTGGGGCGTCGAAAGTGGATCTCTTGCGTACGGAACGCGGTGTGTTGGTAGTGACAGAGGTCAAAAAGAGCGCCCGGGCGGCCCCCAGTGCCCGAATGCAGATGTTGTACTATCTCAAAGAGCTGAAGGAGCGCGGAATCGAGGCGGTGGGTGAATTGGTCTTTACGGAGGACCGGTCCAAGGAGACGGTGGTACTCACGCCGGAAGATGAAACCCGCATCGACACCTTGGTGCGGGAGCTGCGGGACGTGTTGAACGAACCGGTGCCACCTGCTCCGAAGAGGATTCGGTTTTGTCGCAATTGCGCCTATATGGAGTATTGCTGGGCATAGCGTGAGAACATCCTTGAGGATCTGAGACGGAGTATACATGGGTTGAGGGGATGGCCGGTGTCGAGAAGCGTGTACTTATTCTCGGACGGATGCCTGCGCCGGAAGGACAATACGCTCGTATTCGAGGGCGCAGAAGGGAATCGCTATTTGCCGGTCCAAAACATCCACGAGATCTATCTGTTCGGCAATGTGGAGCTTACCAAGAGTCTCCTGGAATTCTGCGCGCAAAAGGAGATTCTTTTGCACATCTTCAATTCAGAGTACGACTACTACATGGGCACGTTCTACCCCCGTGAGCATCTGAACGCGGGGTATGTCACTGTAAAGCAGGCAGAGCACTATCTGGATCCACATCGGCGGATGCAGCTGGCGCGCAGGTTTGTTGAAGGGGCTGCCAAGAACATGTTGGCCGTCCTTCGCTATTATCACAATCGAGGCAAGGACGTCGCCGACCGCATGGCGCTGATGGAGAACCTCTTGGAACGTGTGGAAGATGTGCTGGAGATCCCGGAGCTCATGGCATTGGAAGGAAACATTCGGGAGCACTACTATCACGCGTTTGACGCCATATTGGAAAATCAGGATTTTGTCTTTGAACGCCGTACCCGCCGGCCTCCTCGGAATGAACTGAACACCCTGATCAGTTTTGGGAACGCCATTTTATACTCGACGGTTCTCCGCGAAGCATACAAAACGCACCTGGATCCGCGGATTGGATATTTACATACTACAAATTTCCACCGCTTCAGCCTGAATTTGGACGTTGCCGAAATTTTTAAGCCATTATTGGTGGATCGCGTCATCTTCACGGTGATTGGCAAGCGCATGATCACGAAGCGGGATTTCGAGGCAAAATTGCAGGGCCTGGCACTGAAAGAGAGCGGCAGGAAAACTTGGATTACGGAGTGGACCAAGCGTCTTGACACGACCATTCGCCACCGCAGCGTTGGGCGAGAAGTGTCATACCGGACGCTGATCCGCATGGAACTGTACAAAGTGGAAAAGCACGTCGTGGAAGGCATCCCGTACAGACCCTTCGTCACGCAGTGGTAGCCGTTGATGTGTAGGCGTGATCGAACACAAGATGCGATGGCCCTGCGCTCTGGTGGTGAGGCGAGCAGATGTTTGTGATATTGGTGTATGACATCGGGGAACGGCGCGTGGCGAGGGTGATGAAGAAATGCCGCGAGTATCTCACCTGGGTTCAGAACTCCGTGTTCGAAGGCGAAATTACCCGCGCCAATCTCTATCGGTTGCGCCGTGAACTGGATCAGATGATTCATCACGACGAAGACTCCGTGATCATCTACATTTTGCGGACCACCCTGTACTCGAAACGAGTGATTCTTGGCCGCGAGAAGGGCGGATTTGACGAGATTTTGTGAAGGGCTTTGTGTTACAGGAATGGATTTGGTGTGCCATGCGGGGCGAAACGCGTGGAACACGGTTCGGCATTGTCGTCGATCCGCTTGAGTGCAAAAAGTCCGGGGGATCGACGACAATTTTCATACGGACACGACAGGGTTTGGAACGCAAGATCAGGCTTGTTTGAGCTTTTTTGCGCCGTTTAACGATTGACAGGTGTGCATTTTGGGTATATCGAAAAATCAGGGGTATTGTTGAATTTGCGCCTCAAAAATGGGTTTGTAGGGTACCTATGAGGATTGGAAACTCGCTCCTGGTCAAGCTGCCGCGCGACAGAAGCAAGTGTTTGTAGGGTACCTATGAGGATTGGAAACCGCGCAGAGCAAGGACAAGCTGGTGCTCGACGATGGTTTGTAGGGTACCTATGAGGATTGGAAACTGGGTTCCCGCGTCCGTGCGATGGACGCAACCGTCACCGTTTGTAGGGTACCTATGAGGATTGGAAACTAAGGAGTCCGAAACATTCGTCGTCGAGGACATTCGTTTGTAGGGTACCTATGAGGATTGGAAACCACATATTCACCACTCTGCATACTTTCCCAAACCATCCCAGTTTGTAGGGTACCTATGAGGATTGGAAACTACGATGAGATCCGCGAAGTAGCAACCGACCCAGAGTTTGTAGGGTACCTATGAGGATTGGAAACAGTGCCCAAGATGGGCGCAAGAATGGAGGCAACCAACACGTTTGTAGGGTACCTATGAGGATTGGAAACCAACGTCTGTCCACCCCCTTGCGTCATCATGGCCTGAGTTTGTAGGGTACCTATGAGGATTGGAAACTCCCGGCGGGGAGGTAAGACGGATGCCAACAGCGGTGCTGGGTTTGTAGGGTACCTATGAGGATTGGAAACTCGTACACTTAGTGTATGATAAAGTCAACAAGGACGTTTGTAGGGTACCTATGAGGATTGGAAACTACGAGGTGGACGGTCAGCGGTACATGGCCATCCCGGTTTGTAGGGTACCTATGAGGATTGGAAACTCCACCTGACGATGTCGCCTGGCATGATCACTGTCCCAGTTTGTAGGGTACCTATGAGGATTGGAAACAATCCCACCAATCCCCAAGTGGTGGAGGTAGATGGACGTTTGTAGGGTACCTATGAGGATTGGAAACCGCAGTCCCAGGTCCAGTTGCATCCGCATCGCCCCCGTTTGTAGGGTACCTATGAGGATTGGAAACAGGCTCTCCTGCGCAGCAAGGACATCCTGTGCCTGCGGGTTTGTAGGGTACCTATGAGGATTGGAAACACCTGCTGGACGCGCAGAATCGATTCAAACAATCGCGTTTGTAGGGTACCTATGAGGATTGGAAACTGGAGCAGAACATGCTGCACGTCGACGGCGATGTGTAGTTTGTAGGGTACCTATGAGGATTGGAAACCCGTCACGAACCCGCCGCCGAGCGGAGATCAACCAAGTTTGTAGGGTACCTATGAGGATTGGAAACAGTTCGTTCGTCGGGTCTGTGGCGGGGGAGTATGGTCTTGTTTGTAGGGTACCTATGAGGATTGGAAACTTCGGTTCGCGTCCTTGGAGACTGGCGAAATGGAATACGTTTGTAGGGTACCTATGAGGATTGGAAACCCCCCCTTCCACAGCGACCGAATATTCGGTCTCCCGTTTGTAGGGTACCTATGAGGATTGGAAACACAAATGAGATCTTAACGTTGGCGGTCCTTGACATCCGTTTGTAGGGTACCTATGAGGATTGGAAACTGGGGGCACCACATTCCAGGCATTCTCTGGGAGAGGCGAGTTTGTAGGGTACCTATGAGGATTGGAAACGAAGTCCGGTCCGGGCAAATGGATCGCGAAGGAGCCCGTTTGTAGGGTACCTATGAGGATTGGAAACATGGCAGCGGTCATCTCCGGCATGTTCACCGTCTTCATGTTTGTAGGGTACCTATGAGGATTGGAAACCCTTTGAGCCAGAGGATGAGTTTTCGCGGTTTATGCGTTTGTAGGGTACCTATGAGGATTGGAAACATGCCAGAAACTCCCAATCCAATTCCGATGACATTCAGTTTGTAGGGTACCTATGAGGATTGGAAACGGGAACTGGATCGATGGAGAGGGGCCAAGGTGGGTGTTTGTTTGTAGGGTACCTATGAGGATTGGAAACGCGAAGCCAAGGAGGCCATGAGAGGAGGTCGGCCGGCATGGTTTGTAGGGTACCTATGAGGATTGGAAACTTTCTGGCAAGCGACACCACGGTACGGCAAAATCTCGGTTTGTAGGGTACCTATGAGGATTGGAAACATACCGCTTGCCGTTCTGGAGCGTGTTGGCGGCCAGGGTGGTTTGTAGGGTACCTATGAGGGGTAGTGTCCCGTCAAGTGGTGTAATTTCACCGTTTGTGTCTAATGTGTGACATCCATGGCTTTGTTCCGTCGCGGGAGTATATCGACCTTCGTCGCTCCGTCAAGGGGTGCTGCGCTCGTCCGGTCGGACGCCCTTGACGTCGCTCCTGCCGGTCGAATTTAGGCGCCTAGGGGACAAAGTCAATGTTTGCGTGTAACATACACGCCACCTCCTCTCAGCTATTTCTGTAGTACGGCGTTCGGTGCCAGCAACGTTCGGTCTGGCTTTAGTTTCGCCATGGACTCCAGACTGAAGTAGCGTCGAGACACCATCCACTCCTCATGTTGCTCCTGCAGAATGGCCCCCATTAGGCGCAACACGGACTCCCGATTAGGGAATATTCCGACCACGTCCATCCGCCGCCTCATCTCTCGGTTCAGGCGTTCCAGCGGGTTGGTTGAGCAGATCTGTCGCCAGTGCTCGCCTGGCAGCGCCATGAACGCCAACACGTCGTCCTCGGCGGCCTGCAGGATCTGCATGGCCTTCGGGAACTTGTCCTCAAGTTGCTTCACCACGTTCCGTAGTTGCGCCCTGGCCGCCTCCTGCGTGGGTTGTGCAAAGATGGTCCGGATTATCGCTGCCACCATCGACTGCTGCTTCTTCGGCACCTGGCTGAGTATGTTCCGGATGGTATGCACCTTGCACCGCTGCCACACGGCCCCCGTCAACACTTCGGATATCGCTTGCCGAAGTCCCAGATGAGCGTCGCTGACCACGAGCCTGACGCCCCGCAGCCCACGCTCCTTCAGGCCTCTGAGAAACTCGGTCCAGAACGCCCCGTCCTCACTGGTTCCTAGGTCGAACCCCAATACCTCACGCTCTCCGGTGTCTGTCACGCCTATGGCCACCACAAACGCCATACTCTGTACATGCCCACCTTCCCGCACCTTCGGAAACGTAGCGTCCAGCCAGATGTACGGGTACTCTCTTTCCAACGGCCTTTCCTTGAACTGAAGGACGGCCTCATCCAACTGCTTGCACAGCCGAGAGACCTCGCTTTTGCTGATACCATCTAACCCCAGTGCTCGTACCAAGTCGTCCACCTTTCGGGTGCTGACCCCGTTGACATACGCCTCCTGTACGAC
>NZ_FPBV01000037.1 GCF_900116805.1 Paenalicyclobacillus macrosporangiidus
AGGAAGACGGATCCGCAAACCAAACCGCCGTACCGTCGGCGGCGCTACTTCCGTGTTCAGTGGAAGCCGTCTGCGATTCGGGTTCGGGACGGGAATCTCATCCTTTCCAATGGTCGCGGCAACGCCCCGCTGGTCGTACCGTGGCGCTGGGAAGCCCCTGTCTTGGTCGAACTGGGGTGGGCTGATTCCGCTTATGAACTACGGGCTGTATACTCCCGGCCCCCGGTAGAACCTGTTACAGAGGGAGGCGTAGTCGGAACCGACTTGGGCGAAGTTCATCTTGCCGTGGTCCACGACGGGGAGCGGACGACGATTTACAATGGACGGGAGCTTCGGGCCAAACGGCAGTATCAGAACAAGCTCAAAGCCCGTCTTGCTGCGAAGCTGTCGCGATTGCAGAAAGGGTCCCGCCGCTGGCGAAAACTGCAACGAAGCATGCGGAAGCAGTTGCGACAACTGGATCATCAGATTTGGGACATCCTGCATAAGCAGACCACAACACTGGTATCCACCCTCCACGCGAGCAGGGTGCAGACGGTGGTCATTGGCGATGTACGGGATCTCCGAAAGCGAGTGGATTATGGACCTGCGGCCAATCAGCGAATCCATCAGATGGTCAGCGGTAAAGTTCGCTGGCTAATCACGTACAAGGCTGAGCGTCTCGGAATGCGGGTGGAGCTTCAGGATGAGGCGTATACGTCACAGGAGTGTCCACGATGTGGCTGCCGCCATAAACCGAAAGGACGAGTGTATACCTGTCCGGCCTGTGAGTTCCGCTTTCACCGGGATGGCGTTGGGGCGATCAACATTCGGCGCAGGTATCTGGGCCGAGGCCCAGTAGTTGGGGTGATGGCGTCCCCCACGGGCGTGCGGTGGCATCCGCATCAGTGCGCCCGCGTAGCTCGCGATGAGCGAGAAAGAATCCCCGCCCTTTAGGGCTGGGGAGAACGTCAATGAGGGATTCTGTCTAAACCGCTCTCTTGCGGCGCTTCATCCGATAAGGATCTTAATACGAGTAAAGGAAGATATCTTATGACGCAAGAATATATAGAAATCCGCGGCGCCCGGGAAAATAACCTGAAAGATGTATCTTTACGCATTCCCAAGCGCAAAATCACCATTTTTACCGGTGTATCCGGTTCCGGCAAATCGTCGATCGTTTTCGATACCATCGCCGCCGAATCCCAGCGTCTGCTGAATGAAAACTTCAGCATGTTCGTCCGCACCTTTCTTCCGCGTTTACCGCAACCGGATGTGGATGCCATCGAAAATCTGAGCATGGCGGTTATCGTCGACCAAAAACGCTTAGGCGGCGGCGCTCACTCGACTGTGGGCACGATTACTGATATCTCTCCCATTCTCCGTCTTCTCTTCTCCCGAGTGGGTCAGCCCTATGTTGGACCAGCAAACATGTTCTCATTTAACAATCCGCAAGGCATGTGTCCCGAGTGCAACGGGACCGGTCGCAGGCTGTGCGTCGACCTGAGCAAGGCGCTGGACATGTCAAAGTCGTTGAATGAAGGGGCAATCCTGCTGCCGGGCTATACGGTGAACAGCATGGATTGGACGATGCTCGTACAGTCGGGGCCCTTCGATCCCGACAAGAAGCTGAGCGATTATTCGGATGAAGAGCTGGAACAACTGCTGTACGGCAAGGCGAGGAAAGTGGCGACGCAGTTCGGCGGGAAGACAGTGAACATTACGGTGGAAGGCTGCATCGAGAAGTTCACCAACAAGTACATCAAGCGGGATGTGAAGACGTATTCCGAGCGCACACAACAAGCTGTTGCGCCTTACATCTCCGAGGGTCCCTGCCCCAGCTGCCGCGGCGCGAGACTCAGTCAGGCCGCGCTCAACTGCAGGATCAATGGACTCAACATCGCGGAGATGTCCTCCATGGAGGTCGGACAGCTCATCCGCGTCATTCGGGAGATTGACGATCCTGTCGCCGCGCCGGTCGTCAAGGCGCTGACGGAGCGGTTGCAGCATCTGGTGGATATCGGACTTGACTACTTGACGCTGGACCGTGAAACGGATACATTGTCCGGCGGCGAGTCGCAGCGCGTCAAGATGGTGAAGCACCTGAGCGGCAGTCTGGTGGATGTGACTTACATCTTCGACGAGCCCAGCGTTGGCTTGCACCCCCGTGATGTACACCGGTTAAATGGGTTGCTTCAGAAGCTGCGCGACAAGGGCAACACCGTGATTGTCGTCGAGCATGATCCCGATGTGATCAAGGTGGCGGATCATATCATCGACGTCGGGCCTCACGCCGGCAGCCGCGGCGGTACCATCGTGTATGAAGGAAACTTCCAAGGTCTGCTGGAGGCAGGTACGCTGACAGGCATCCATATGAAGCGGCCGCTCCAGCTAAAGCACGATTACAGGCAGCCGTCCGGCAAACTGTCAATCAAGGATGCCACACTGCACAACCTGCGGAACGTGAGTGTAGATATTCCAACCGGAGTGCTGACCGTCGTTACGGGTGTCTCCGGCTCGGGCAAGAGTACGCTGATTCACGAAGTATTCCTCAGTCAGCATCCGGATGCAATCGTCATCGACCAATCAGCGGTAGGAGTGTCGACACGCTCGAATCCCGCGACCTACACGGGCATTATGGATGATGTGCGCAAAGCGTTTGCTTCCGCGAACAAGGTCAACCCAGGCTTGTTCAGCTTCAACTCCAAGGGGGCTTGCGAGAACTGCCAAGGGCTGGGTGTTGTGTATACAGACCTTGCATTCCTCGACAGCGTGAAGCTGCCATGCGAAGTATGCGGAGGCAGACGGTTCAAGGAAGAGGTGCTCGCGTACAAGCTGAACGGCAAGTCCATTGCAGACGTGCTGGAGATGACTGTGGAGCAGGCACTGGATTTTTTCCAGCTCATTCAGCTAAAAGAGGTTGTCCGCAAGCTCCAGGCGATGAGTGATGTGGGGCTCAACTATATGACACTCGGCCAGCCGCTCAGCACCCTCTCGGGCGGGGAATGCCAGCGCATCAAGCTGGCAAGTGAGCTGCATAAGAAGGGCAGCATCTACGTGATGGACGAGCCGACGACCGGCTTACATATGTCAGATATCGGTCACCTTCTGGGGATCATCAACCGCCTCGTGGACGCCGGCAATACGGTGATCGTCATCGAGCACAACCTCGACGTGATCAGTCAAGCGGATTGGATCATCGACATGGGACCAGACGGAGGCAGCAAGGGCGGCCAGGTGGTGTTCGAGGGCACACCTGCGCAGATCATCCATGCGGAGCAGTCCATCACGGGAAGATACTTGATGCATGCACTAAATCCACGTTCGTAATGTATGGGATGCGAAAAAGCGGGGCCTCCGATGAGGGGCCCTGCAATGCCCTTTAAAATTCAGCCATCTCCAGCACAATCGGACAGTGATCGCTCCCCAACACGTGGGAATCCATGCGGGCGTCGACGATGAAGGGGCGAAGTCTCGATGAAACGAGAAAGTAGTCGATTCGCCATCCGATGTTCCGTTCCCGCACCCTGGGCATGTTGGACCACCAGGTGTAGGCGTCGGTGCGGTCTGGATAAAGATATCGGAAGGAGTCCGTGAAACCGGAGTTCAGGAGCAGCGTCATCTTTTCGCGTTCTTCATCCGTAAATCCGGAGTTGCCACGGTTCCCTTTGGCATTCTTGATATCCATCTCCTGATGGGCAACATTCAAATCACCGCAAATGATCACGGGCCTGTGTGCATCAAGCTGGAGTACATAAGTTCGAAATCGATCTTCCCATTCCAACCGATATGCAAGTCTTGACAGATCACGTTTCGCATTCGGCGTGTATACATTCACGAGATAGAATGCGTCAAACTCGAGCGTGATGATACGTCCCTCAGGCTCTGTCTCCTCTTCGAGGCCGTAGCGGACGGAAAGCGGTTCAAGTCTTGAAAATACGGCAGTTCCGGAATAACCCTTCTTCAGGGCGTAATTCCAGTACTGCTGATATTCTTCTCCAAGGTCCACGACAATTTGTCCTTCCTGGAGTTTCGTCTCCTGAAGGCAGAATATATCGGCTTGGATGTCATTGAAGTATTCGTAAAACCCTTTATTGATACATGACCTTAAGCCGTTGACATTCCAGGATACCAGCTTCAGTTTCCATACCACCTTACAAATCTATGATAGTGTGTCCAGTTTAACATAATTCCCCGACGATTTGCCGGTATGCTAAGTTCCACTCGAGCCCGGGATGTCCGTATGGACTCGACGTACAGCTTCGGAGCAATTCTAGAGGAACCTGGCCTGAACGATGATCCTAAGGTACTTCTATTGTAAAATGGAAGATAGCTTGCAAATACACGTCATCCTGGGTGAGGAAATCCATATGCCGAACTTCAACGAGATCGCAAACTTCATTTGGTCCGTCGCCGATCTCCTTCGTGGCGATTACAAGCAATCTGATTACGGAAAGGTCATCCTGCCGATGACCGTGTTACGCCGGCTGGATTCCGTGTTGAAGCCGACCAAGGCGCAGGTGCTCGCCAAACTGGACGAGCTGGAAAGGATGAACGTGCAAAATCTCGATCCGGTGCTCAACCGGATTACCGGGTATGAGTTTCACAACCGGAGCAAATTCGACTTCGAGTCCCTGCTCGATGATCCTGACCACCTGGCGGCCAACCTGACGGCGTACATCAACGGGTTTTCGGTCAATGCAAAGGATGTCATGGACTACTTCGAGTTCGGCAAGCAGATTGAGCGGCTCGACCGGTCCAATCTTTTGTACCAGGTGATGCAGCGGTTTGCCGCCATCGATCTGCACCCGGACAGCGTGAGCAACATGGAGATGGGGTACATCTTCGAGGAGCTCATCCGGAAGTTCGCTGAAGCCTCCAACGAGACGGCCGGGGAGCACTTTACGCCACGTGAAGTGATTCGCCTGATGGTGAACTTGCTTTTCAACGAGGACCGCAACCAGGACCTGTCCAAGGAGGGAATCGTTCGGACGATATACGATCCCGCCTGTGGCACGGGCGGCATGCTCTCGGTGTCGGAGGAATGGCTCCATGAACTCAATCCGGACATCATGGTGCGGGTGTTCGGGCAGGAGCTTAATCCCGAGTCGTACGCCATCTGCAAGGCCGACATGCTGCTCAAGGGTCAGAAACCGTCGCAAATCAAGTTTGGCAACAGTTTCACGGAGGACGGGTTTGCTGGTCAGACGTTCGACTACATGTTGTCAAACCCTCCATTTGGTGTGGAGTGGAAGAAAGTCGAGAAAGAGATCCGGGATGAGCATGAGAAGCTCGGCATGAACGGACGCTTCGGTGCGGGCCTGCCACGGATCAGCGACGGGTCGCTGCTGTTCTTGCAGCACATGCTCTCGAAGATGAAGCCGGTGTCCCTTGGCGGGAGCCGGATTGCGATCGTGTTCAACGGATCGCCTCTGTTTTCCGGCGGTGCGGAGTCTGGCGAGTCGAATATCCGGCGCTGGATCATCGAGAACGACTGGCTGGAGGCCATCGTGGCGCTGCCGGACCAACTGTTCTACAACACGGGCATCTCGACGTACATCTGGGTGCTGACCAATCGAAAATCCCCCGAGCGAAAGGGCAAGATTCAGCTCATTAATGCCACGCATCTGTACCAAAAGATGCGCAAGTCCCTGGGCGATAAGCGCAACGAGTTGTCGGATGAGCACATTGCGGAGATCACCCGCATGCATGGCGAGTTTCGGGAGACGAAGTACAGTAAGATCTTCGACAACGAGGATTTTGGCTATCGGCGCATCACGGTGGAGCGGCCGCTGCGCCTGAGCTTTTTGGTGTCGGACGAGCGGATCGCCCGCTTGAAGGAAGAGAAGGCGTTCCAGAACCTCGCCACGTCCAAGAAGAAGGGCGCCGCCGGCGAGGCGGAGATTGCGGAGGGCAAGCGCCAACAGGAAGCGATTCTCCGTGTCCTCGAAGGTCTGCGGTCGGAGACCTTGTATAAGAACCGGGAAGAGTTCGTGAAGGTCCTGAAGAAGGCGTTTAAGACGAGCGGCGTGGATTTGTCGGCGCCGATTCAGAAGGCGATCCTATCGGCCCTGTCCGAGCGGGATGAGACGGCCGATATCTGCCGGGATGCGAAGGGGAACCCGGAACCGGATCCGGAGCTGCGGGATTACGAAAACGTGCCTTTGAAGGAAGACATCTACGAGTATTTCGAGCGGGAAGTGAAGCCGTTCGTGCCGGATGCGTGGATTGATGAGGATAAGACGAAGATCGGCTACGAGATCCCGTTCACGAGGCATTTTTACGAGTACACACCGATGCGGCCGTTGGAGGAAATAGAAGCGGAAATCCTGTCTTTTGAAAGTCAAATCAATGGTCTGCTGCGGTCACTGAGAATCGGGGGGTAACACATGGTGCAATACAGTGAAGCAAACCGTGATGTTGGAACAACTTCAGAGTGGAGCGCTCACGTTCCAGAAGGCTGGAAATTTGTAAGGTTGGATAGTGTTTTCGATTTGGTTCGGAACACCATTCGCCAGAAAGACATGATCGAGAAAACGGTTTTTCATTATAGTATTCCTTCCGTTCAAGACTACGGAGATGGAAGGATTGAATCTGGTGATGAAATCAGTAGCGACAAGTTCCTTCTTTCTGGAGGAGAACTCATTGTATCTAAGTTAAACCCTCGAAAGGCAACCGTGTTGTTGACCAAGCCACAAGGCATACCTATTGTCGCTTCGACGGAATTTGTTGTACTAAGACCGAAAGCAATCCATCCGAAGTATGCGCTGTACCTCTATCTTTCTCATTGGGTACGTGAAAAAATTAGTTCAGTTGTACAGTCGGCCACTAAGAGTCATCAAAGGGCCAATCCCTCGGAGATTTACAAATTGTGGACTCCGCTACCTAATCTGGATGAGCAAGTTCAAATCGCCTCCTTCCTCGACCATGAAACGGCCAAACTCGACCAACTCGTCGAGAAAAAGCAGCGTCTCATCGAGCTTCTGCAGGAGTACCGCCAGGCTCTCATCACCCAGGCGGTAACGAAGGGGCTCGACCCGAATGTGCCGATGAAGGATTCGGGGATTCCGTGGTTGGGAGAGGTGCCGGCGCATTGGCAGATTGTACGATTGAAGTTCATCGCAGAAGTTCGCTCGGGAGTAACCAAAGGGCGAGATCTCACCGGAAAAGAGACTGTGGAGCTTCCCTATTTACGAGTGGCGAACGTCCAAGATGGATATCTCGACCTTTCGGACGTCGCAACGATCCCGGTCATGAAGTCTGAGATTCCTAGGTATTCCCTTCGAAAGGGAGATGTCCTCATGAACGAAGGTGGCGACTTCGACAAACTTGGCCGTGGCACTCGTTGGAACGGGGAGATTGAGCCGTGTCTACACCAAAATCACGTCTTTGCAGTTCGCCCGCACGATATCGATTACTCTGATTGGATCAACCTCTATACGTCATCGGAACCTGCAAAGCGATACTTTATCCTGAAATCCAAGCAAACGACAAATTTAGCTTCGATCTCTTCGACGAATATCCAAGAACTGCAAATTCCCTTTCCGGATAAGGCCGAACGAGACGAAATACTTGAGTATGTCTCGTCTGTCACAAAGAAGCTGGATCGACTGGTCTCAGTTATCGAGCATCAAGTTGATTTATTGCGAGAGTACCGTCAAGCCCTCATCACCGCCGCTGTCACCGGCCAGATCGACGTGAGGCAGTATAGCCCCGACCATGCGGAGGTGGCCACGCCTTGAGCGACATCAAGCTGTTTCGGATCAACGGAAAGGTGGAGGAACTGCCAGGTTCATCGATGGCGGTGGAGAAGTCGCTCCAGACTTTGTTTGAAAAAAATCTGGAGATATTACTTGGCGTCCGGTTTCTCGAATCTGAATACTCGACCGGTCCTATACATCGGGGACGTATCGATACACTCGGGATCGATGAGGACCATTCACCTGTTATCATCGAGTACAAGCGTGCGACAAATGAGAATGTCATCAATCAGGGACTTTACTATCTGGATTGGTTGTTGGATCACAAGGCGGTATTTCATCTGCTCATTCAGAGGAAATTGGGGCACGCAGAGGCTGATGCCATCGAGTGGGCGTCCCTAAGGCTGATTTGCATTGCCGGGGATTACACCAAATTCGATGAACACGCCGTACAGCAAATCAACCGTCAGATTGAACTGTTTCGGTATCGACGTTATGGAAATGAGTTCCTTATGCTTGAGCGGGTCAATGTTCCGCAGAATGTCAAAGTTGTCGAAGACAAGCACCGTTCATCGGAAGCCAGTCCAGCCATGGTGCCGTTCAAGGATTTTGCGTATTTTGCCGATCAATTGGAAGGCGAACTGTTGAACATTTACACGGCATTTCGTGACTACATGTTGGCCCTGGGCGACGACATCGAGGTCAAGCGGCTGAAGTATTACGAGGCCTACAAGCGAATTCGAAACGTGGCGACAGTCGTCACCCAACCACAGAAGCGTGACATATTGGTTTACATATATAGGAGTCCGGAAATGGACTGGAGGACGATGGATTGCGTCCGGGAAGTGGACAAGATGGGGCACTGGGGTACAGGGGATTTGGAGATTACGTTGCGGTCAATCGACGATCTGGAAAAGGTGAAACCGCTCCTTGAAAAGGCGTATGAAAGGAGCTGATACGAGGTGACTGCCATCCACACCGAAAAGGCGTTGGAAGAGGCGATTGAGTCGCATCTGCTGGCGCATGGCTGGCGAAAGGGCAGCCCGGATGCATACGACCGGGAACTGGCCCTGTTTCCGACTGACTTTCTGGAGTTCGTAAAGATCAGCCAGCCGAGCGAGTACAAGCGTCTTGTGGGCTTCTTTGCCGATGAAGCGGACGCCGAGCTCATTCGCCGCCTGGTCCAGGTCATCGACCGGGACGGGATGCTGAAGGTCATCCGCAAGGGGTTCGACATTTATGGCGTACCCATCAAGGCGGCGTTCTTCCGGCCTGCAAGCGGGCTCAATCCGGAGATTCTGACTCGGTATGAGCAGAACATCCTCACGGTCACCCGTCAGGTGCACTACAGCCTGAAAAACGAGAAGTCGCTCGATATGGTGCTGTCCATCAACGGTCTGCCCGTGATGACCGTGGAGCTGAAGAACCAGTTCACCGGCCAGACTGTACAGGATGCCATTCGGCAGTACAAGCGGGATCGGGATCCGAGAGAACTGCTCTTTAAGTTCAAGAAGCGCAGCCTCGTCCACTTTGCGGTCGATCCGAACGAGGTCTATATGACCACACAAATTGCAGGACCCGACACGGTCTTCCTACCGTTTAACCGTGGCTACAACAATGGTGCCGGCAATCCACCTTCGGATGGGTTTCGCACGGCGTATCTGTGGGAGGAGGTCTGGCAAAAGGACAACTTCATGGACCTGCTCCAGAAGTTCCTGCACCTGCAGGTCGATGAGAAAGTAAAAAACGGTAAGAAAGTCCGCAAGGAGAAGATGATCTTCCCACGCTATCATCAGTGGGATGCGGTGAACAAAGTCCTGGCCGACGTGTTGGAGAAGGGCCCTGGTCACAACTACCTGATTCAGCATTCGGCGGGATCAGGGAAGACCAACACCATCTCGTGGCTGGCGCACCGGCTGTCGAACCTGCACGGGCCCGACGACAAGCCCGTCTTTGATGCGGTCATCGTCATTACGGACCGACGGGTACTCGACCGCCAGCTTCAGGACGCAATCTACCAGTTCGATCACGTACAAGGTGTCGTGCAGCAGATCGACAAGAACTCACGTCAGCTAAAACAGGCGCTGGAGTCAGGGACGGCCAAGATCATCATCTCCACCATCCAAAAGTTCGGTGTCATCTCGAAACAGGTCGCCGATCTCTCGCACAAGAACTTTGCCATCATCGTCGATGAGGCGCACAGCTCGCAAAGTGGTAAAGCGGCCGATGCTGTGAAGGACGTGCTGGCGGCGGGATCGCTCGAAGAGGCGGAGCATATTCAGCGGGATCTGGATGCGAAGGCGACGGACGTCGAGGACCAGATTGCTGAGGAGTTGGCCAAGCGGGGCCGGCAGAAGAATCTCAGTTACTTTGCATTCACGGCAACGCCCAAGGGGAAGACGCTTGAACTGTTTGGCCGCAGGCCAACCCCAAATGCGAAGCCAGAGCCGTTCCACCTGTACTCCATGCGCCAGGCGATCGAAGAGGGCTTTATCCTCGACGTTCTGCAAAACTACGTCACGTACAAGGCGTACTACAAGATGGCCAAGGCGATAGAAGATGATCCGACGCTGGAAGAGAGACCGGCGAAGAAGGCCATTGCCCGTTTCGCAAGCCTGCATCCGCATAACGTGGCGCAAAAGACGGAGATCATGGTGGAGCACTTCCGGCGCATCACCCGCCATAAGATCGGCGGGCGGGCGAAGGCGATGGTGGTGACGAGCTCACGTCTTCATGCGCTTCGCTACAAACAGGCCTTCGACGAGTACATCAAGCGCAAGGGCTACACGGACGTGGCGACGCTGGTGGCGTTTTCGGGCACCGTGGTCGACCAGGGTGAGGAGTACACGGAGCCCGGCATCAACGGATTCGGGGAGAAGGAGTTGCCGGATCGGTTTGACTCAGACGATTATCAGGTTCTTATCGTGGCGGACAAGTACCAGACCGGGTTTGACCAGCCGCTGCTTCACACCATGTTTGTAGACAAGAAGCTGTCCGGTATCCAGGCAGTCCAGACGCTGAGCCGTCTGAACCGTACGTGTCCCGGTAAAGACGACACGTTTGTGCTCGACTTCGTGAACACGCCGGAGGAAATCCAGGCGGCGTTCCAGCCGTACTATGAGGTTACGACGCTCGGCAGAGAGACAGATTTGAATCTCATCTTTGACCTGAAGAGCCGCCTTGAGGCCCAGCCCGTCATTTGGCAGGACGATGTGGAGGCGCTGGTGGAGGCGTTCTATACGGGCAAGGATGCTGCGGCATTGCACAAGTATCTTGACCCGGCGGTAGAGCGTTATTTGCACTTGCAGGAGAAGGAGCGAGAGGAGTTTCGCTCGACGCTTTCGACGTTCGTCCGGGTTTACGGGTTCATCACCCAGATTGCCCCGTTCCAGTCTGTTCCGGTTCACAAGTTCTACACGTACGGGAGACTGCTGTTGAAGAAGCTCCCGGTGCGGGGGCGGGTGGCGCTGGATCTCGATGACGAGGTGGAGATGCAGTATTACCGGCTGGAGGAGAAATCTAAGGGTCGGATTGAACTGGTTCGGGAAACGCCAGGCGTCGTCGATGGCATTACCGAAGCGGGGACCGGCGGATATAACCGGAAGGAAGCGCCACTCTCCAGCATCATTGAGGTGCTGAACAAGGCGTTCGGGACGGATTTTACGGAGGCGGATCGGCTGTTCTTTGACCAGGTGGAAGCGGACATCCTGCGGGACGAGGAGATTGTAAAGGCGGCCCGATCGAACACAATGGAGTAAGCGTCAAAGCCCCCACACCTTGCGTTTCTCCAACCGTCGTGCGACAGTCATGGACGACAACAATCAGCCCCGCCAGGAGACCCAGCGGGGCGATTTCTCATGCTATCCTTTTTTTCCACGTCTCCGGATTCGTTCCGGCAGGCGATCTGACCACGGGAGCAACGCGTCCATCGCTGCCCGGTCATCCGTTCGGATGTTGGGTAGCCGCTCGAACAGGTATTCCAGGTACAAATACGGGTCCAGCCCGTTCTCCTTGGCTGTCTCCACCAGGCTGTAGGCGATGGCGCTCGCCCTCGCACCCTGTGGGGTGTTGGCAAACAGGAAGTTCTTGCGACCAATTACAAACGGCTTGATTGACCGCTCGCTCCGGTTGTTATCCAACTCCAGATGGCCGTCCTCCAG
>NZ_FPBV01000025.1 GCF_900116805.1 Paenalicyclobacillus macrosporangiidus
CAAGCCTCATCGACAAATTTTGGCCAACACGATTGGAACTGAGGTGGTTTGACCCTGACAAAACCCAGTTGTTGAGAGCAACTGCATAGCGCCTGATAGAAGCACACCAAGTCAGTTTCTCCCACCTTCTGTGTAATCGGTTTCGTCCGTTCACATTTTTTCCATGAGTCCGTTTCGGCATCCTTCTCAAGTGTGGTTTTGGGGCAAGTATCACAATCTAGATCAATCATTAATGTAATCGATTACAAATGGGGTGGCGAAATGTCGAACATCGCACTTCAGATGTACACGTTGAAAGAGGAGTGTAAGGTGGACCTTCACGGCACATTGGCCAAAATCGAGGAGATTGGTTATGAGGCCGTCGAACTGGCGGGCACATGGGGACTGTCTGTGGAAGAAGCGGGGCGTTTATTGAAGAAATTCCGCCTCCGGGTGGCTTCCGCTCATGTTCCGTTCGTGCAGTTGGAAACCCAGTTGGAGACCGTATTGAAAGAACAGGAACAACTGGGGAACCGGCACATCGTATGTCCGTCAGTGCCCGTAGAGCGGCGCCAGACTGAAGACGATTACAAGCGAATTGCATTGATACTGAATGAAGTTGGAAGACGATGTGCCGAGAGTGGATTTATCTTCAGTTACCATAACCACAACTGGGAGTTGACCAAATTCGGTGACCGTACGGGATTAGACATTCTATTTGAACAGACGGATCCTGACTGGGTGAAGGCGGAACTTGACGTCTACTGGTTGAAAAAGGGCGGAGAGGACCCGGTTGAATGGTTGGCGAGACTCGGACCCCGGACCCTTCTGGTCCATTTGAAAGATATGACCCTTGATGAAGAGCAGTTCTTCGCGGAGCTGGGGACAGGAGGTGTGGATCTCGTTTCCGTCGTTCGAGAGGGTCATCGGTATGGCGTGGAGTGGTGGATTGTGGAGCAGGATCGATGCAGAAGGCCGGCATTGGAAAGCGTTAACATCAGCTTGCGCTACGCACGAGAATATTTGCTTCCGCTGCTGGCTTGAAAGGGGGGATAGCCAGTTTTGAAGAAAGGTGGTAAACCGTGGACACGGGTTTCGGTCAAATTGTAGATTACAAGGGGGGAGTTTCCTTGCGTACACTGTCTCTTAAAACATTCAAGTTTTCACGCATCTTGAAAACGATTACGGGCGTTCTGTTGGCATCCTCCATGGTGCTCGCAACCGCTTGTGGTGGCAGTGTTCCGCAGGCAGGGAATACGGCGAACACTGCGGCAGGAGGCGGTGCAAGTGGTGGCCAAAAGGTATTAAATTTTTGGTATATAGACCCTGGGGCCAAGGAGCAAGTCTATAAGGATGCGGTAGCGCGGTTTGAGCAAAGTCATCCCGGTGTGCAAGTGAAGATGTTGCGGATCCCGAACGACCAGTACAAACAGAAGTTTGCGGTGGCAATGTCGGGAGGAAATGGTCCGGACGTTTTCCATTCCTGGGGCGGAGGGTGGCTAAAGCAATTCGTGGACGCCGGCCAGGTGTTGGACCTCGCGGGCAAGATTGATTCCAGTCACTATTTGAAAGCCGCACTCGACAACGCAACTTTCAACGGCAAGGTGTATGGGGTTCCACTTGGTCTCAGTGTCACCGCAGTTTACTACAACAAAGAGATATTCCAAAAACTGAACCTGCAGCCGCCGAAGACTTGGGATGACTTGCTGTCAGTCATTCAGACATTGAAGAAGAATAACATCACCCATTTGCTCTGGCAAATCAGACCAAGTGGACAGGTGACTATTTCTTCGTGTATTTGGCGGACCGCATCGCCGGCCCAGATCTCTTCAATTCCGCCTTCCATCGTCAAGGACGCGGATTTGACGATCCTGACTACGTCAAGGTGGGGGAATATATCCAGCAACTTGTTAAGATGGGCGCCTTCAATCCCGGCTTCAACGGCTTGTCCTATGACCAGGGTGGTTCGCGGCAGCTGATGTATTCCGGGCAGGCGGCCATGATGGTCATGTCCAACTCATTCGTGAACAACTGGCGGCAAGAGTCTCCGGATTTCGAAAAGAAAGTAGGGGTAATTCCATTTCCGACGGTACCTGGTGGGAAGGGTGATCCGTCAGACGTGAATGCAGTCACCGCTCCCGTTTGGTCTGTTTCCTCCAAGACCAAGTACCCGGATCTCGCTGTAGACCTGGTAAAAGAATTGACAAGCACGGAAACCGCCCAGGAGTATGCGAACAAAACCGGTTCCGTGACTGCGGTCACTGGGGTTTCCTCGTCCGACCCGTTTGTGAAGATATTCTCCGATCTGGCCCAGAATGCCAAATATATGCAATGGCCGTATGATCAGACCCTCCCGCCCGACTTGGCACAGGTGCACCTGGACGCAACGCAGGCGATCTTCGGGTTGACTGAATCGCCCAAGGACGCACTTAAAAAAGTGGAGGACAAGGCTAAGGAGGTTCTCAAATAGCAGGCTTTCGTAGCGTGGTTCTCGCCTAAGGGGCGCGTGAACAAAAGGTGTCACGCGTCCCTTAACAAAACGACACGCAATGTCAAGTTTGCTGCAGCGGGGAGGAACCGTTGTGTCTGGGAACACTCAGCAAGCCGTACAATCTGTCACAGGTACTGGCGCTCAAATGACCGTGGTCCCTGCACGCTCATCCGAGTACCGAACAGGGCGATGGCGAAAAGTAGCGGTGATCACATCATTCATCCTGCCTGCTCTGTTTGTGTACGTTGTGTACGTCATGTATCCGATTGTTGATACGCTGATCGATAGTTTCTTTGCATGGGATGGACAGAGTACGATGACCTTCATCGGATTTAAGAACTATGTCCATCTTTTAAGAGACTCTATCTTCTGGACAGCGCTGAAGAACAATGTGCTCGTCATTTTGGCATCGGTGTGTGTACAGATTCCCCTGGGAATGGTGATGGCATTAATTCTGCTGTCGCCGATTCGAGGGAGAAGAATCTTCGGGACTGTGTATTTCTTTCCCTTTCTCATGTCGACGGTGGCCATCGGGTTGTTGTGGACGTACATCTTCGATCCTCTCAATGGTCCATTGAATCACCTGATTCGGACGGTCGGGATTCAAAACTGGCAGATCCAATGGTTAAGTGATCCGAGAATCGCGGTGTACGCGGTTCTGTTGGTGGTTGTGTGGCAATATGCCCCATTCTATATGATTCTATTCAAAGCCGCCATGGTGGCGATTCCAGAGGAACTGTATGAAGCCGCCTCATTGGATGGAGCGACTGCATGGCAAAAGTTCTGGCGGATCACAGTGCCTTTGATCATGCCAACGATTGTGTCGAGTGCGATTCTGGCCATCGTGGGCTCTCTCAAGTCATTTGATCTCTTTTACATCATGACCGGTGGTGGTCCCGATCACGCGACAGAGTTGTTGGGAACCTACATGTATAAGGCGGCTTTTGTGGACTTCAACATGGGTTATGCAAGCTCCATTGCGTTTTCGATGTTCTTGGTTGCGTTCATAGTGACCGTTGTCATCCAGTACTTGGAGTTTGTCAGACAGCGGAGAGGGGGTTGAGGTATGGTCGCATTGATAAAGAGAGTGTTGCTCTACGGTCTTGCGGCGGCTCTGTTGGTGTTCACCGGGTATCCGTTTCTATACATGCTGGCGACGTCCTTTAAGACCCAGCAGCAATTTTTTCAAAGCCCGTTTTCCCTGTTCACGTCCATCAACCTAACGAATTATTCTTCCGTGTTCCAGATGGGGTTGAGCAGGTACTTTGTGAACAGCGTGATCATCAGCTTTACATCTGTGTTCCTGGTGGTTCTACTCGCTGCGCTGGCCAGCTATCCCTTGAGCCGTATGAAGTTTCGCCTGAATAAGCCCCTGTTCTTGCTATTTGTGTCGGGCATGATGCTTCCGGTGCATGCCACTTTGATCCCGACGTTCATTTTGACAAACCATTTGGGTCTATATGACAGATTGATTGCATTGGTCGGCCCCTATGTGGCATTCAGTTTGCCAATTTCAATCTTCATCCTGACACAGTTCATGAAGGAGATACCGGACGCCCTGGAGGAAGCGGCCAGGATAGACGGAACGACGGATTTCGGTGTGTTTTGGAGAATCGTCTTGCCTATGTCCGGTCCGGCTCTATCCACTGTGGTGATCTATAATTTCATCCACATCTGGATGGAGTTCATCTTTGCACTCGTTTTGATCAACAGCCCGGAGAACATGACCCTGCCCCTCGGGCTTCAGAAGTTCTACGGTGAGTTCTCGGTGAATGTCCCGGGATTGATGGCTGCACTCACCTTGGCAACTGTGCCTGTCCTGGCTGTGTATCTTGTCTCACAGGAGAAGGTTATCAAGGGTCTGGCTGGAGGCGCTTTGAAAGGCTAAGCTCTCAGGTCTTTCTGTTGAGTCTTACAATCAGGTGAAAGTGGAGGCAAGGAACATGGGACGCGTAAAGGTAGGCGTTGTCGGATGCGGAGTGATCAGCAGTACCTATATTAAGAACTTGAAGAACTTTGACGTTCTCGATGTGGTCGCATGTGCCGATCTGGTGCTCGAGAGGGCACAGATGAGGGCCACAGAGTTCGGGATTCCAAAAGCCTGCAGTGTGGATGAACTATTGGCAGATCCAGAGATTGATATCGTCGTCAATCTCACGGTTCCTAAGGCACATGCCGAGGTGACACTGGCCGCTCTCGAGTCTGGCAAACACGTGTATGTTGAAAAGCCACTGGCCATACATCTCAATGATGGTCGACGCATTCTGGACCTGGCGAAATCAAAGGGGTTGTTGGTTGGGTGTGCGCCCGAGACCTTCATGGGTGGAGGCTTACAAACGTGCCGGAAGCTGATCGACGACGGATGGATCGGCAAACCGATCGGTGCTACGGCATTTCTGTTGAAATCCGGGCCTGAGTCGTGGCACCCTGACCCAGAATTCTTCTACCAGACCGGTGGAGGCCCCTTGTTTGACATGGGTCCTTACTACTTGACCGCTCTCGTTCATCTCTTGGGTCCCATTCGACACGTGTCGGGATCGGCTAGAATCACCTTTCCAGAGCGGCTCATTACCAGCGAACCGAAATTTGGACAAAGGATCACCGTGGAGGTACCGACTCACGTGGTGGCGATACTGGAATTCGACAACGGAGCCATCGGGAATCTTATCACCAGTTTCGATGTGATCCACTCCGAGATCACCCGCAAGATCGAGATTTACGGAACGGAAGGCACGCTCAGTGTACCCGATCCAAACACTTTCGGAGGTCCTGTACGCATTCGTCGACAAGGAGCCGAGCGATGGGATGAAATCCCCCTCACCCATGGTTACTCGGATAATTCACGCGGGATCGGCGTAGCCGACATGGCGCATGCGCTGCGGACGGGGAGAGCCCATCGTGTCCATGGTGAGATGGCATTTCATATTTTGGAAGTCATGCACGGTATATACACGTCCTCGGCGTCGGGGCATAAGTACGAGGTGACAAGTACCTGTCAGCGGCCGAGTCCCCTGCCAATGGGGCTACTGCCGTGGACACTGGATTAAAACGAGCGATGTGGGACTCACGGAAAGGAACTGACCAGACTTGGTGAAAATGTCCGATGTCGCAAAGGCGGCAAATGTATCGAGTGCAACAGTGTCCAGAGTTCTCGCAGGAAGCCCCCATGTCTCCAAAGAGACAAAGGAACGCGTGCTGCGCGTCATTGAAGAATTGAACTACAAGCCCAACCGACTGGCCAGCAATTTACGCCGAATGTCGGCAAAGACGATCATGGTGGTTCTTCCGGATATTACAAACCCTTTCTTTGCGAAGATTGTGCAGGGGTTTGAAGATGTTGCGCACGAGCGAGGTTATTACGTTCTGCTTGGAGATACCGGAAATCGCTTGTCGCTGGAGCGCGAGTTCATCGAATTATCTCGGGAACGGGCGGTAGATGGATTGATCCTGGCTACTGCAAGGATTCCGAACAAGGAAATCCAAGAAGTCAGTGAACATGTACCGCTTGTACTTGCTTGTGAGTACGTCGACGGCCTGGATATTCCTACGGTTTCCATCGATAATGTCGGTGCGGCTCGAGCGGCAACTGAATTTCTCATCGAATCGGGACATCGACGTGTGGCTCACATTTCGGGCCCCATGGCGGTGGTATTGTCTCGTGATCGCGTCAAGGGATATCGCCAAGCGGTCCAATTACACGACCTGGAGCTGGATGATCGTCTGATCCAAGAAGGGGACTTTACCGTTCAATCGGGTTACCATAACATGCTCAAGCTACTGTCGCTCGACAATCCGCCCACGGCGGTTTTTGCCGCGAACGATGAGATGGCTGTAGGTGCCATCAAGGCTGCGAAGAGTTTGGGGATCAGAGTTCCGGAAGATCTGTCGGTCATCGGATTTGATGACATTCCTTTAGCCATGCTGGTCGAGCCGGAGTTGACCACCGTCCACCAACCGCAGTATGACATTGGCCGCCATGCGATGCGCATGCTGCTTGACATTGTGGAAGGTCGGGCACCCAGGCGCAGGCAGGTGGTATTGTCGCACCGCATTGTCGTGCGCGGTTCTACCATGGACGTTTCCGGTTCGGAGCAAACGGGCAACCGCGTCGAGGGGGTTACACTGTGAAACGACTGAGGGCTGCGGTTATTGGAATCGGCTTCATCGGGCCAGCTCACATAGAAGCCGTGCGCCGACTGGGTTTTGCCGACGTAGTCGCCGTGGTCGGCAGCAGTCTCGATCAAGCTCGACAGAAGGCGGAGGAACTTGGTGTTCCCAAAGCGTACGGTGACTATCGGGAAGTATTACATGACCCGGAAATAGACGTGATTCACAACTGTACTCCGAATCACCTTCACTTCGAGATCAACAAGGCCGCAATCCTGGCCGGAAAGCACGTGCTGTCGGAAAAACCTCTCGCCATCACCGCGGGAGAGTGCAGGGAGCTATGTGAACTTGCGGAACAACACGGCGTCATTGGCGGAGTGAACTTTAACTACCGAGCCTATTCAATGGTTCAGCATTTGCGGGCGTTGGTCGCGGATGGACATTTGGGAACCGTTTACCTCGTACACGGGCACTATCTGCAAGATTGGTTACTCTACGACACGGACTACAACTGGCGAATCCGCGTGCGAGAGGGAGGCCCGCTCTGTGCGATCGCGGACATTGGCTCCCATTGGATAGACTTGGTTCAACATGTCACTGGTCAACGGGTTGTGTCGGTCTGCGCGGATTTGCGAACGGTCATCCCTGTCCGCAGGCGGCCTGCAACCTCAAGGCAGACCTTCGGTATCGCCAACGACGAGAAACACGTGTACGACGAGTCCGTACAGACGGAGGATTATGGTGCGGTCCTGTTTCGTATGGATGGAGGCGCCAGCGGCACCTTTCTCGTCTCCCAGGTGAGTGCGGGCCGGAAGAACAAGCTGACTGTGGAGATTGACGGGAGCCAGGCCTCCGCCTGTTGGAACCAGGAAGAACCAGAACGACTGTGGATCGGGCACCGAGACCGTCCCAATGAGATCGTCCTCGATGATCCGACCCTTCTGCATGAGCGAGCTCGGACATTCTGTCACTATCCTGGCGGTCACAATGAGGCGTGGGCAGATGGCTTGAAAAATACGATGCTTGCGTTCTACCGGTACTTGGCCTGTGAAGCGGGGAACCGTCCTCCGCAACCTCCGTTCGCGACGTTTGCGGACGCATACCAATGCGCTTTGGTCAACGAAGCCATTTTGCAGAGCCAAAGAAGTCGTGCTTGGGTGGACGTACCATCGGAATAACACGAGGCGACACGGGGCAGACCCAAGCCAGGGCGAGGGCGGTTTGCGCGAAATTTACCGAACACCAAGGAGGAGTTCTCCATGCGTATTGGGGTTCTGACGGTTCTGTTTCAGCACCAGCCTTTCGAGATGATGTTGGACACGGTGAAAAGCCACGGATTGGATGCCATAGAGCTGGGAACAGGAAACTACCCTGGAAATGCCCATTGCGATCCTGATTCGTTGCTGGAAGACGACCATCGACTGCTGTCCTTCCAAGAAGCCATCCGTCAACGGGGGTTGGTCGTCAGTGCCTTGAGTTGTCATGGGAACCCGCTGCATCCTAACGCCGACGTCGCTCGGAGGGCCCATGAGACATGGAGGAAGACGGTGCAATTGGCCAATCGACTCGGTGTCGATACCATCAACGTGTTCTCCGGATGTCCTGGTGACTCGGATGCTGCACGCTATCCGAACTGGGTAACCTGCGCTTGGCCAACGGACTATCAGGAGATTCTCGAGTGGCAGTGGAACCAAAAGCTGATTCCATATTGGCAGCAAGAGGCAGAGTTCGCGCAACGGTACAGTGTCGTGAAGATTGCCTTTGAAATGCACCCTGGGTTCATGGTTTATAATCCAGAGACCTTGCTGCGGTTGCGAAAGGCCGTCGGTCCCCAGATCGGCGCGAACTTTGATCCCAGTCATCTGATCTGGCAAGGCATTGATCCCGTGGAAGCGATTCGAGTCCTGGGTGAACACGGTGCGATATTTCATGTGCACGCCAAGGACGTCCAGTTGGATCCTGCGAACATCCGAGTGAACGGTGTGCTGGATACAAAACCGTATCAGGATGTGTTGCACAGGGCCTGGACATTCAGGAGCGTCGGTTACGGAATGGGAGAATCGGACTGGAAACGCATCATCAGCACGTTACGGGTCATTGGGTACGACGGAGTACTCAGCATCGAACATGAAGACATCCTGGCGTCTGTGGACGAAGGCTTCACGAAAGCCGTCGAGATGTTAAAACGCTGCCTTCTCCGGGAATCGCCTGCGGAAGCGTGGTGGGCGTGACCCTGTCCTCGTTTCCGCTGCACTCGAGTGAGCCCGCCTGCCGGCCGGGTCGGGCTCACTCCAGATGCTCCAACCACCGCACGCAGACGGCGGCGACCTGTACCAATTCCTCTTTCAATTCCTCATACCGGTCGGCGGTTGGGTCCTGGTGGTACTCGTACAGGGCCTTGGCCACTTCACCGAATTCCTCCGCCAACACCACCAAGCCGTGTTGATGCCCGTGCCATTCGGGATGCAGGTGGTCCTGTCGCTTGCGCTCCTCGTGGATCTTTTGGAAGGCTTCTTGGCGTGTCAACGGGATCGCGTCCTTTCCGGCGGAATCGCCCGCGCCTGGGTTCTGGTTCTGTCAGCCATTGTACCGCGTCCGTCGCCCGCGGGACAGTGAACTGAGTTTTCGGTATACTGAATTCGGGTCGGGGCAGATGCCGGCGATTCGATGGTGACGCTGTCTCTTCGTTTCATTTTGAAACTCTTGTGTCAGCCGATGAGCGCTGCATTTCAGCCACAGAAGGAGAGGGTATTATGAGAGCCGTGGTGGTCTCCCGGTTGGGCGGACCGGATGTGTTGCAGGTGGTCGAGCAGCCGGTGCCGGAGCCCGGGCCTGGCGAGGTGCGAATCCGGGTCGCGGCGGCGAGTGTGAATTTTGCGGACGTGAAGGCGCGATACGGGAACTACCATCATGCCGGGGCGCCACCGTTCGTGCCGGGGCTCGATCTCGCGGGCACCGTCGACGCCGTCGGGGAAGGGGTGACCGGGCTGGCCGTCGGCCAGCGGGTGATGGCGTTCCCGAAGGGCGGTGCCTACAGCGAGTACGCGGTGGCGCCGGCGGTGCTGGCGTATCCCGTGCCGGACGGGGTGGACCTGGAGACCGCCGCGGCGTTGGCGACGGTCGGCGTGACGGCCTACGAGCTGTTGACGAAGGTGGCGCGCTTGCAGCCGGGTGAGACCGTCCTGGTGCACGCCGCCGCGGGCGGCGTCGGGACGGTGGCCCTGCAGTTGGCCAAGATCCTCGGGGCCGGGCAGGTCATCGGCACGGTGGGCAGCGACGAGAAAGCGGAACACGCGCGCCGCTACGGGGCGGATGTGGTGATCAACTACTCCGCGGGCGGCTTCGCCGATGCAGTGCTGGCCGCGACGGACGGGCGCGGCGCCGACGTGATCCTCGACGCGGTGGGGGGGCCCGCGTTCGCCGACAACCTGCGCTGCCTGGCGCGGTTCGGACGCCTCGTGGTGTACGGGAACGCCGCCGGCGCCTACGGGCAGGTGGACACCGCCGAGCTGCACAGCACGTGCCGGTCGGTGTTGGGGTACAGCATGGGGACGACTCGCCGGTTCCGACCGGAGGCGCTGCGCGCTTCGGCGGAGCGGGTGTTGGAACTGGTGGCCACGGGGCGGCTGCAGGTGCCAGTGTGCGGGCGGTATCCGCTGGAGCGGGCGGCGGAGGCGCACACGGTGATGGAGAACCGTGGCACGCTCGGAAAGGTGCTGCTGGTGATGGCCTAGGAGGGGCGAGGATGGCGCGGGTGATTCTGCGCGACGGCCGGGTGGCGGAGCTGAGGGAGGCGCGGGACGAGGAGCGGGATCGATCCCTCATCCGCGACCTCTTTCGGCGCGCCTCGCCGGGTTCGCTGTACCTCCGGTTTTTCCACATGGTGCGGGAGGTCAGCGACGAGGAGATTAGCCGCATGGTGCGGGGGCGCGGGCCGGACGGGCTGTCGCTGGTGTGCGTGGCGGGCGATCGCGCGCTCGGCATCGGCACCTACACCCCGGTGGACGAAGACACGGCCGAGGTGGCCTTCTTGGTGGACGACGAGCTGCACGGCAAGGGGCTCGGGACCCTCCTGCTCGAGCACCTGGCACAGCGGGCGTGGCGGCACGGGTTCACCCGTTTCGAGGCGTACGTGCTGGCGGAGAACCAGAAGATGCTGGACGTGTTCCACTCGAGCGGCTACGAGGTGAAACGGCGGCTGGAACACAACCAATACCACCTGGTGCTGCCGCTCGGGGAGACGGAGCGGTCGCGCGCTCTCCAGGAGGCCCGCGAGAAGTTGGCGACGGCCGCGTCGCTGCACCCGTTCTTCCGGCCGCGCACGGTCGCGGTGATTGGCGCCTCGCGGGACCCGGACAGCTTGGGGCACTTGTTGTTGCGCAACGTGATCGCAGGGAATTTTCGCGGCGTCGTGTATCCCGTCAACCCCCACGCGGAGGCGGTGGCCGGGGTCAAGGCGTATCCGTCGGTGGGGGGGGTGCCGGATCGGATTGATCTCGCCGTCATCGCCGTACCCGCCGGCCAGGTGCTGCCGGTGGTGGACGATTGCGTCGCGGCGGGGGTGCGCGCCGTCACCATCCTCTCGTCCGGGTTCGCGGAACAGGGGGCGGAGGGCCGCGCCCTGCAGGACGCGGTGGTCGGCCGCCTTCGCGCGGCCGGGTGCCGACTCATCGGCCCCAACTGCCTGGGGTTGTTGACGACGGATCCGGACGTCCGCCTGAACGCCAGCTTCGCCCCGCATCCGTTGAGGCGCGGGAGACTGGCCATCGCCAGCCACTCGGGCGGGCTTGGGGTGGCCATCCTGGAGTACGCCGAGCGGGCGGGCATCGGCGTGTCGAGCTTCGTCAGCCTGGGTAACAAGGCGGATGTCTCGGGCAACGATGTCCTGCAGTACTGGGAGGATGATCCCGCCACCGACCTGGTGGTCCTCTACCTGGAATCGTTCGGGAACCCGCGCCGGTTCTCCCGTATCGCCCGGCGCGTGACGCGCCGCAAACCGGTGCTGGTGGTCAAGAGCGCGCGCACCCCGGCCGGAGCGATGGTGTCGGAGGCGCGCGCGGCCGCGGCAGAGGCGAGCGAACAGGCGGTGGAGGCGCTCTTCCAGCAGACGGGGATCTTGCGGATGGACACGCTGCAGGAGCTGTTCGACGCCGCCGTCCTGCTGGCGTTTGCGCCTCTGCCGAAGGGCCGCCGGGTGGCCGTGGTGACCAACTCGGCGGGCGGCGCGGTCATCGCCGTGGATGCCCTGCGGCGGGAGGGGCTCGAGTTCGTGCCGCCCCTCATCGATCTCGGCTTCGAGGCACTGGCGGAAGGATACCGCCTGGTGTTGCCGCAGGTCCTGCGCGATCCGGGGGTCGACGCGGTGCTGGTGCTGTTCGTCCCAGTCGGGTCCCGGGACGAGCAGGCGGTCGCCCAGGCGATTCAAGACGCCATCCGCGAGGCGGCGGGCGCAGGCGCGGCCGAGGCGGGGAATGCTGCAGCGGGCGCGGGGGCGGTCCCGAAGTCCGGCGTCGCTGAAGCGAGTGCAAGCGAGAGCAAGGCGGGCGGCACTGCAGCCGGGGCGACTGAGACGAAGCCCGTGATCGCGACCTTCCTCACGACGGGAGAGTACATGGTGCGGACCCTGGACGCGGATGTGCAGCGGGTGCCGGTGTATCCGTTCCCGGAGCAGGCGGTGAGGGCCCTGGCGAAGGCGGCGCAGTACGCGGAGTACCGGGCCAAGACGCCCGGGCGCATCCCCGACCTCGACGGCATCGCGTGTGATGCGGCGCGCCAGCGGCTGCGGGCGGTCCAGGGCGAGGACGCGCGCTTGCTCAGCGCAGAAGAGGCACGCGCGATCCTGGCGTGCGCGGGCATCGTCGCGGAGGCGGCCGAGGCGGACCAGGTGGAGGAGATGGCGAGAAGTCCTGTCCTGGTGCTGGGCATCGATGTCGATCCGCTGTTCGGCCCCTTGGTCTTCGCCCGCCGCGCCGATCCGCCGGAGCCCGTCTGGGATCCGCAGGTGGTCCGGCCTCCGCGCACGTGCGTGCGCCTCGTCCCCATCACCGACGTGGACGCGCGCGAGATGGCCGGCGTGCTCTTGGATGCGGACGATCCCGGCACCGGCCTGCTCCCCGACCTCCTGCTGCGCCTGTCGCGGTTGGCGGACGAGGTCCCGGAGGTGCTGTCTGTACGTGCGCTGGCGCGGTGGACCGGCGGGGCGTGGCGCGTCCGGGACGTGCGGCTTCAGGCGGCCGGCCGCGAAAGGACCTGAAGTGGTTTGGGAAATCCATTGGAGCGGGTCAGGGGTTCAGGCTGGCGTTATCCGTCGGTTCGGATCGGGATGGCGCTGCCCGTGGGGTGGATCAGGGTGGCACGGTTCATCAGGGTCAGTCTTGCGCTGTCCGTGGGACCGGGTCAGGCTGGCGCCGCCCCGCCGGCGGGAACGGCCTGACGCAGCACCTCTCCCGCCTTGGCGTGGATGACCAGGTGGGCCCGGTCGTCGAAGTCGGTTTCATCCAGATTGAGAAGGACGATGCGCGTGGACGCGCGGTCCGCAAACCTCGGCAGGCTGGCGATGGGCTCGACGGTGAGAGAGGTGCCGATAATCAAAAGCAGGTCGCAGTCTTGGACGGCGTGCAGGGCTTCCCCGTAATGGCGGACGGCCTGTCCGAACAGGACCGTGTCGGGATGCAGCACCCGCCCGCAGACGGAGCCCTTGACGTCTTCCCAGGTGCACCGCGGTACGTCCTCGCTGAGGATGTGCGAGAGGCCGTATTCGGTTCCGCACCGGGGACAGCGGGCCGACCGCGCGCTTCCGTGAACCTCCCACACCCGGGTGCTGCCCGCCAGTTGATGCAGGCCGTCGACGTTCTGCGTGATAATGGTGACCCTCTTGCCTTGCGCCTCCAGGCGTGCGAGGGCCCTGTGGCCTTCGTTCGGCTGGGCGCGCAGATATTCCGGGCGCAGGAAGGTCCGTTTGTATTTCGGCCAGAAATCATCCGGATTGTTGCGCAGGTGATGATCGGTCATCGCCGCGAGGAGCGCTTCGTCCTGCCAGACACCCTTCTCGGATCGGAAGTCCGGGATGCCGGACTCGGTGCTGATGCCCGCGCCGGTGAGCACGGTGATCCGGTGGCTGTCCCCCAACCAAGTTCTCAGGGTCTTCAGCTGATTCTCCACACAGGACCACTCCTCGGTCGCAGTGCCTCCCCAAACCTGGGGAAGGCAGGTGGCGAAAACGCTCGCATGTCTCCTGTGGCCATTATACCGGTGCGGTCGGTGGGGAGGGAACCCGGTTTGGAAGCGGGATCGCAGGCGAACGTAGACACCGGCCGCAGGACGGCGCTGCGGCCGGACGGGCAGGAGAGCGAACAGGGGATCACCACCACCAAGCCCACGGGGCGAGCGCCAAGAGGGCGAAGAACGGGAAAAAGAAGAACGGCCACCATGCCTCCGTCACATCACCTGTCGCTCCGGGGGTTTGATCCGGCCTGCCGGCGGGCAACTCCCCCAGCAGGTGGACGTCGGGATGCGAGGTGCCGCTCGCCAGCCGCGTGGTGGAGCCGCGGATCGGCCGCACGTATATGCCGTGGGGCGTGACGTTGTGGAGGATGCCGTGGTGCAGCACCCCGTCCCGCGTGCGGAACACGACGTGTTGGCCCACGAAGCGGATGCAATGAGCGTGTGTCAACATGTACACTTCCCTCCTCTCGCTGCAACACATGTATGCAACCCTTGGATAGTTGGTATGGACGAACTCCCAAAGCACGGAGACGCGGACGAATTTGGGGCTGGCACGTTTTTTGCTAGAGGACATGAGAGGGGGTTCCACCCCCTTGAGCACGGCGTGGCCTTGCGCCGCGTGCCGTTGCATTTTTATTTTGGAATTTGGAAGCGCTCACGCCAGCCGGGATGTTCGGACGGCGGAGCCCGGACGACCTTGGAAGACGACCACGGCGGACGACTGCAGCAGGGAGGAGCGAGAGGGATGCAGGAGAAGACGGGTTCCCTGGCACGGGTGATCGGTTCAACGGATACAGCGCAATATCAGGTTCAGACGAGGGCACAGGGCCCGGCGGGGCAACTGCCGTTGACGCCGGAGATGTTGTTGAATGAACCGAGCGGAAACCTGTTTGGTTGGACGCAGAACGTCGGGATGGGGTGGAACCCGTCGCGGCTGCACGGCCGGCAGGTGTTGATCCTGAGTACGCAGGGGGGAATCCGAGCGGAGGACGGGACGCCTGTGGCACTCGGGTACCACACCGGCCACTGGGAGGTGGGCCTGTTGGCCCGGGCCGCAGCCGAGGAGGTCAAGGCCGCGGGCGGGGTACCGTTCGCCGGGTACGTGAGCGATCCGTGCGACGGCCGATCCCAGGGCACAGCGGGTATGTTTGACTCGCTGCCGTACCGCAATGATGCGGCGCTGGTGATGCGCCGCCTGATCCGATCGCTGCCGACGCGCCACGCGGTGATTGGGGTGGCGACCTGTGACAAGGGGCTGCCGGCGATGATGATCGCGCTGGCATCCATGCACCACCTCCCCTGCGTGCTGGCGCCGGGCGGGGTGACGTTGCCCGCCGAGGAAGGCGAGGACGCGGGCAAGGTGCAGACCATCGGGGCGCGTTACGCCCACGGCGAGATCTCCCTTGAGGAGGCCGCCGAGATGGGGTGCCGGGCGTGCGCGACGCCCGGTGGGGGATGCCAGTTCCTCGGCACGGCGGCGACCAGCCAGGTGGTGGCGGAGGCGCTCGGCATGGCGATCCCGCACTCGGCCCTGGCGCCGTCCGGGCAGCCCATTTGGCTCGAGATCGGACGTCAGTCCGCGCGCGCCGCACTGCAGTTGCTGGAGCTCGGCTGGACGACGCGGGACATCCTGACGGACGCGGCCATCGAGAACGCGATGGTGGTGCATGCGGCCTTCGGCGGATCGACCAATCTGTTGCTGCACATCCCGGCCATTGCGCACGCGGCCGGCTGCCGGGTGCCGGAGGTGGCGGACTGGATCCGGGTCAACCGGGAGGTGCCGCGCCTGGTGAGCGTGCTGCCCAACGGGCCGGAATACCACCCGACGGTGCGGGCCTTCCTCGCCGGCGGGGTGCCCGAGGTGATGCTGCACCTGCGGAGGCTCGGCGTGATCGACACGTCGGTCAAGACCGTGGCTGGCGTGAGGTTGGACGAGGTGCTCGACTGGTGGGAGGACTCGGAGCGCAGGCACGCGGTGCGGGCGCGGTTGAAGGAGGCCGACGGGATCGATCCCGACGATGTCATCATGAGCCCCGACCGCGCGCGGGCGCGTGGCCTCACGTCGACGGTGACGTTCCCGGTGGGCAACATCGCGCCGGAAGGGTCGGTGATCAAGTCGACGGCCATCGATCCGTCGGTGGTCGGCGCGGACGGCGTCTACCGCCATCGGGGTCGCGCCAAGGTGTTCACGTCAGAGCGGGATGCCATTGCGGCCATCAAGCGGGGCGCCATCCAGGCGGGCGACGTCATGGTGCTGGCCGGGCGCGGGCCGTCGGGCACAGGGATGGAGGAGACGTACCAGCTCACGTCCGCCTTGAAGCACCTGCCTTTCGGCAAGCACGTGTGCCTCATCACGGACGCGCGCTTCTCGGGGGTGTCGACCGGCGCTTGCATCGGCCACGTGGGGCCGGAGGCCCTGGCGGGCGGGCCCATCGGGAAGCTGCGCGACGGCGATTGGATTGAGGTGGAGATTGATTTGAACCGCCTCGAGGGCCGGGTGAACTTCGTCGGCGATGGGGACGAACCCGGGACGCCGGCGGATGGGGACGCGATTTTGGCACGCCGCGATCCGCACCCGGGACTCAGCCCGGACCCGGACTTGCCGGACGATACGCGTCTGTGGGCGGCGCTGCAGAACGTCAGCGGCGGCACCTGGCGCGGGGCGGTGTACGACGTCGACCGCATCATCCAGGCGCTGGAGGCGGGCAAGAAAGCGCTCGGGTGGTAGGGGCGTAGAGGCCGGGCCCCGGCGGGGGACCGGGGACCCTGGTGTGCGGCCCGGGGGCCCGGCTGGAGGTCGGTCGCCGGTGCGGGAGCCGGCGGGGCGCCGGTGATGTGGGCGGTCGGGGCTCCGGCGGCGCGGCGCAGGTCGCCGGTAGAGCGGGGCCCCGAGCCTCGGGCGGGTGGCCGCTGGTGCTCAGGCTGGCCCAGGCCCCAGACGCGGGCGGCAGGGGTGAAAAGTGGCAAGAGCGGGAGGTGTCGAGGGCGGAAACCGCCGAGTGGGAGGCGATAGTAACAATCGTGATATTAACGGCTCGTGGAAACAGGGCAATACAAAACATTTTGATGTTAACTCGGGCTTCGCCGATCCGATAAGGTGAAGAACTTCAGTAAACACAAGTCTTTCACAACCACTTTGGCCCCGTCCCGTCCCTGCACAGGCCCGCGACCATCCACCCATGTCCCCATCCGCCCGTGCCACGCCCCCGCCTTCGCCCCCGGCCCGGCCTCCCCTGCTCCCGAATCAGCCAGGCTGTTCTCCGTTCAATTCGTTTCCCCTCTGCACCCGGTACCCGATCTGCGATCGTACACTCTTTCGGGCGCGTTCAACGGTGGCTCGAATCCATCCGTGTCACCCGCTTCACGCTCTCATCCCCGTACAACCTAGGGAAGACGATGCGAGAGGGGCCTCCTTAGTCTCCAAGCGATTCGAGCATTCCAAGCGATCTGAGCGAGCGACCCGCAAGACCCGCTGGAACGCCGCTGGGGGGCCTGGTGCTTGCCATTTTGCGGATTTCGGAACATCATAGGAACGTGACGACCGAATGCCGGGAGCGATGCAGGTGACTTACATTCAGCAGGGGACTCCGGAGTTTCGCAAGGCGAGCTTCGGGCTCTTCATCGGCGCTTGGGTGACGTTCACCATCCTGTATTGTATCCAGCCCTTATTGCCTGCCTTTTCCCAACACTTCCAAGTCTCTCCCGCGGTCTCCAGCCTGTCGCTGTCGGTGACCACCGCGGCGCTGGCCATCGGGATGCTCTTCATGGCGTCCTTGTCACACCGGTATGGCCCCAAGCGGCTGATGACCTTCTCCCTCTTGGCTTCGGCCATCTTGGTGCTCATCTCCGCGTGGGTCCGGGATTTTGCCAGCCTGTTGGTGGTCCGCGCCCTGCAGGGCATCGCGCTCGCGGGATTGCCGTCGATCGCGATGGGGTACCTGGGAGAGGAAGTCGATCCCAAGAGCCTGGGATACGCGATGGGCCTGTACATCGCCGGCAACACGGTGGGCGGGATGTCCGGGCGGATCATCACCGGGATGATCAGCGACTGGCTGTCGTGGCGGTGGGCGCTTGGATTTCTCGGCGCCCTTGGCGTGGTCCTGGGTGTGGTGTTCTGGTGGATCTTGCCCGTCGCGCGGAACTTTCAGCCGCGGCGAGTGAATGAACCTGTTCGCCAGCGGTTTCGCCGGGCTCTCGGGGTGTACGCGGGACACCTGCGAGATACAGGTTTGCTGTGCCTGTTTGGCATCGCGTTTCTGTTGATGGGCGGGCAGGTCGCTCTGTACAATTACATCGGTTATCAGTTGATGGCCCCGCCGTACCGGTTGAGCCAGACCGCGGTGGGGTGGTTGTTTGTCGTGTACACGGTGGGCACGTTCAGCTCTGCCTGGATGGGGCGGGTGGCCGACCGCCACGGGCGTCGCCTGACCTTGTGGATCGGGACCAGCACGATGGCCCTCGGCGCGCTCATCACGCTTCCCATGGGCTTGGTGTGGAAAGTGCTGGGGTTGGCCGTGTTCACGTTTGGATTTTTCGCGAGCCACTCCATCGCGAGCGGCTGGGTGGGATGGCGTGCCGCCGGGAACAAGGCGGAGGCGTCTTCCCTCTATCTTCTCTTTTACTACATGGGATCGAGTGTGGGCGGATTTTGCGGGGGATTGTTCTGGAGCGCGTTTGCTTGGCGCGGCGTGATCGCCATGATCCTCGGATTCACCGTGCTGGCGATGGGGCTGCAGATGCGGTTGTCCCGGCTCACGCGCACGGTTACTGCGGCCAGCTCCAGAGGAGGAACCGTATGACGAACCAGGGAACCAGGCAGAGGTTTTCACCGTATATCACCTTTTCCCGCGAGGAGTGGCGCCACCTGCGCGACTCCACGCCGTTGCCGCTGACAGAGGCGGAGCTGGAACAGCTGCGGGGCATCAACGAGCGGGTCTCCATGGACGAGGTGGCGGACATCTACCTGCCGCTGTCGCGCCTGCTCAATCTGTACGTGGCGGCGACCCAGAATCTGTATCAGGCGACGAACACGTTTCTCGGGCATCTGGAGGCGAAGGTGCCGTACATCATCGGGATCGCGGGGAGCGTCGCCGTGGGCAAGAGCACGACGGCGCGCATCATCCAGGCGCTTCTCGCCCGGTGGCCAAATCATCCCAAGGTCGATCTCGTCACCACCGACGGCTTCCTCTACCCGAACCGGGTCCTCGAGGAGCGGGGCCTGATGAAGCGCAAGGGGTTCCCGGAGAGCTACGATGTGCGGCGACTCATCCAGTTCGTCGCCGACGTCAAGTCGGGGAAGCCGGAGGTGCTGGCGCCGGTGTACTCGCACCTGACCTACGACATCGTTCCCGGGGAGTTCATCCGCATCCGCCAGCCGGACATCATGATCCTCGAAGGGCTCAACGTGTTGCAGACCAACCCGGACGGCGGCCGAAAACGGGCACCCCAGGTGTTCGTCTCTGACTTCTTCGACTTCTCCATCTATGTGGATGCCAAGGAGGAGCACATCAAGCGCTGGTACGTGGAGCGGTTCCAGACGCTGCGGGAGACGGCGTTCCGGGACGAGAAATCCTACTTCCGCCGCTACGCGGACCTGACGGCGGAAGAGGCGGAGCGCACGGCGCTCAGTATCTGGGAGGAGATCAACGCGGTCAACCTGCGGGAGAACATCGCGCCGACCCGCAATCGCGCCCACCTGATTCTGGAGAAAGCGGAGGATCACACCGTGCGGCAGGTGTTGTTGAGAAAACTGTAGGGGCGTAGGGGCGCCGGGCTTCGCTAGTGCTTCGCAAGCCGCTGCGCCCGATGCCCCGACGCTTCGCGGGATGGCTTGGCGGGTGCATGGGCATGAACTGTTGTCGGAGCAGAGGGACGACGCGACGCGGGTGTACTACATCCGGGCCAAGTGAACAGAGGCCTTCGTACGACGAGGCCGGACGCCAAGGTGGGCGCCCGGCCCTCGCGCGTTTCCCGCGCTGGTCTGTCGTTTGGTTCCACCGTCATGCGCGGGACAGGTGCTGGGCGAGTTTCTTTTTCGCGCGTTGCAGCGCGTTGTCCACCGCCTTGCTGCTCTTCCGCAGCCGCTGGGACATCTCGTGATACGAATACCCGACGGCGAAGAGGAACAGCACGTCCCGCTCCAAGGGTGTCAGGTGCGTGTCGTGGCGGTTTCTCCGCACCAGCGGAAGTGTGCGCGTGTCGCACGCGTCACGGATTCCGTGCAGGTGCTCGCGCGCCATGGCGATGTCTTCCGGAGTGGGTGTGCAGGGATCCGCGAGGATTTCGGCGAGGGATCGATCTTCTTCGTACTCGCCGTGCACGGGCGCGTCGAGGGAGATCGCGTTGTTGAGGAGCCGGTGCTTTCGGCTGTTGGCGACCTTCACCGCCTGCAGGATCTGGCGCGTGATACACATGCGAGCGAACGGCCCAAATGGGGGCCCACCCGGGCGATACGATTCAATGGCTTCAAACAGGCCGATGCGCGCCTCTTGCTCCAGGTCTTCGCGATCGCCGCCGCTGATGTAATACATGCGTGACTTCCATTGGATGAAAGGCCGGTAGCGCTCGAACAACACGGCGAGGGCCTGTTCATTGCCGCCGCGATAGGCACTGATCAACGCCTCGTCATTCAGGAGCGACAACACCGTCTCGTCACCGCAGGAAGGCAAGGTTGCTTTGTGCGTGAAGGATGCCACGGCCATTGGGCTCACCTCACCTTCACCGCTGAAAAGAGGTGGCCAACGACTGCAGCTTCACGTGCGCCGCCATCTGCTTCACCGGCAGGGCAAGGCGCCGGGATCACCACGGGATTCCGGCCATGCCCGGTGCCACCCTGTACGGGATGACGACGGCCAGCCAACGCAGAACAGATGGAGTAGGGGCGTTGAAACCCAGCAGCAAGCCGTCTTGGGGCCAAACATCCATGAGATTGAGGCCTTTCGAGGTGGGGAGCTTTTGTTTGGTGACGCCGCAGGCCAGCCCCGAGGACGAGGCTGGGAAGCATGGGCCGCGTGGGCGAGACGGATCGCCACGTCCAACGCGGAGAAGCCCATGCCGAAAGATACTGTCTTTCGCAGACAAGTTTCACTTCACATCACCCGGCCCATGGAATCAAAAGCACCCCTGTATGCGTGACTCCGCACACATCAAAAACGGGCAGCCCTGCGAATATGCGCAGGGCTGCCCCATCGCCGTGTCTGATCGGCGTTCCGTGTGGCAGCCCGGCTGTCATAGACATTCGTCCGTAGACCCGTGGCTTTGCGTCCCAGCGTTTCCACTGGTTTGCCATTATCACACTTTCTATGTATGTTACAAAATCTCTCTCTGTCTTTAGTAGATTATCTGACATAGTTCGACAAGTGTCAACAAGATCTGCGGGAAAAAAGTCGATGGAGCAGGTTCTGCTCGGCAGGAGGCCGGTCATAAATATCGAAAGGTTATGATGAGTCTACCGACCGAACATTCGTTACATCATGAAAGGGGTTACATCTGTGGACTTCACTTTGACTCCGGAGCAGAAGATGGTGCAGCGGACGGTACGAGAGTTCGTGCGAAAGGAGCTGATGCCACTCGAGCCGCAAGTCCTGCGCAACGAGCGCGAGGGCAAACCGGGCATCACCCGCGAGCAGTTGAAAGACCTGCAGTTGAAGGCCAAGGAGCTGGGCTTCTGGGGGATCAACACGCCGGAGGAGTACGGCGGCGCCAACCTCGGCGCCATGATGACCGCGTTGGTGCACATGGAGCTCGGCCGCACGTTTGTACCCTTCTCGTTCGGCGGGTCCGCCGACAACATCCTCTATTACTGCAATGAGGAACAGAAGAAGCGGTACCTCATTCCCACCATCAACGGGGAGCGGCGCTCCTGTTTTGCGCTGACGGAGCCCGGGGCCGGTTCGGACCCCAGCAGCATCCGGATGACCGCCGTCAAGGACGGCGACGAGTGGGTGCTCAATGGCGAGAAGATCTTCATCACCAACGGCAACGAGGCGGATTTCGCCATGGTGTTCGCCGTCACAGACAAGGAAAAAGGGGCGCGCGGGGGCATCACGTGCTTCCTCGTCGACCGCGAGATGGGTTGGCGCTCGGAACGGATCCCGACGATGGGCGAGTGGGATCCGGCGGCGCTCATTTTCGAGAACGTTCGGGTGCCGGAGGAGAACGTGCTCGGCGAGGTCGGCTGGGGATTCAAGCTCGGCCTGGAGTGGATCGGCCAGGCCCGTTGGGTCATCCCCGCGCGCGGCGTCGGGGCCGCCGAGCGGCTGCTGCAGATGGCCATCGATCACGCCAAGACGCGCGTCACCTTCGGCAAACCCATCGCCGAGCGGCAGGCGATTCAGTGGATGATCGCCGATTCGGCGGTGGAGATTGAGGCGACGCGGTGGATTACCCTGCGGGCCGCGTGGATGCACGATCAGGGGCTCGACAACCGCCACCAGGCGTCGATGGCAAAGCTGTACGGGGCCAATATGGCCAACCGGGTGTGCGATCGGGTCCTGCAGATTCACGGCGGCATGGGCTACACCAAAGAGTTGCCGATTGAGCGCTGGTACCGGGAGATGCGCGTGTGGCGGATCTTCGACGGCACCGACGAGATCCAGCGGTACATCATCTCGCGCAATCTGCTCAAGGGCCACGTGAAAGTGGGCGAATGGATGGATTGACGAAAGGGGGATGGGTTGTGCCCGACCGCCATTTCGAATTTTGGCCGAAGGATGTTCCGAAATCCCTGACGGTCCCGCGGACCACCCTGTTCGACAACCTGGAGGTCTCGGCCCGTCGCTACCCGGACAAGGTGGCCATCCACTACTATGGCCACGCCATCCGCTACAGCGAGCTGTACCGGGACGTCAACCACTTCGCCGGGTTTCTGCAGCACGATCTCGGTGTCGCCAAGGGCGACCGCGTCCTCCTGTACATGCAGAACTCCCCTTCCTTTGTCGTCGCCTATTACGCCATCTTGCGCGCGGACGCAGTGGTGGTCCCGGTCAACCCGATGAACGTCACGGAGGAGCTGGTGTTTTACATCGAAGACGCGGAACCGAAGGTGGCCATCGTGGGGCAGGAGCTGTTTCCGCGCATCCAGCCGTTGGTCGGGCAAGGGACCCTGCAGCGGGTGGTGGTGGCCGCCTATTCCGACTACCTCGGGCCAGACGCGGATCCAGACACCCCCGAGTTCGTCGCGGCGCCTCGGATCCCTCTGCACGACGCGGCGGCCGTCGCCTGGCGGGACGCCCTGGCGCTGGAGCGTAGCCCAGCGCCGGCGCAGGCGGTCGCGGACGATCTCGCCGTGCTCCCGTACACCTCGGGCACGACGGGCCGTCCCAAAGGGTGCATGCACACCCACGCCACGGTGCAGGCCAACACCGTCGGCGGGGTGGTCTGGTCGGCGATGACCCAGGACGCCGTGGTACTGGCGACCTTACCCCTGTTTCACGTCACGGGAATGGTGCACAGCATGCACGCGCCCATCTTCGCCGGCAGCACCATCGTGCTGATGACGCGCTGGAACCGGGATCTGGCCGGGCGACTCATCTCCCGCCACCAGTGCACCGGCTGGATCAACATCTCGACGATGGTGGTCGACTTCCTCGCCAACCCCAACCTGCCCCAGTACGACCTGTCGTCGCTCAAGCGCATCGGGGGCGGCGGCGCGCCTCTGCCACAGGCCGTCGGCGAGCGGCTGTACGAGCTGACGGGCCTACGCTACGCGGAAGGGTACGGTCTGTCGGAGACCATCTCGCAGACCCACTCCAACCCACCCGACCGGCCGAAGCTGCAGTGTGCCGGCATACCTGTGTTCGATGTGGACGCGCGCGTGATCGATCCGGATACCCTGCGCGAGCTGGGCCCCGGCGAGCAGGGCGAGATCGTCGTCTCGGGGCCCCAGGTCTTCCTCGGCTACTGGCGGCGGCCGGAGGAAACCGAGCGAGCGTTCGTCCAGGTGGACGGCAAGCGCTTTTTCCGCACGGGGGACATCGGCTACGTCGACGAGGAAGGGTACTTTTTCATCGTCGACCGCCTGAAGCGGATGATCAACGCCAGCGGCTTCAAGGTCTGGCCGACGGAGGTGGAGTCCATCCTCTTCCGGCACCCGGCGGTGGAGCAGGCCTGCGTCGTCGGCGTGCCCGACCCGCGCCGGGGCGAGACGGTCAAGGCGTACATCGTCCTCAAGCCGTCCCACCGCGGCCAGGTGACGGAAGAGGAGATCATCGCCTGGTCGCGGGAGCACATGGCGGCGTACAAGTGCCCGCGGATGGTGGCATTCGTCGACGCCCTGCCGCTCTCCGGCACGGGCAAGGTGATGTGGCGGCTCTTGCAGGAGGAGGAGCGCAAGCGGTACCAAGAGGCGCAGGGATAGAGCAAGCGTAGAGAGGGAAAACGGCGGGGAAGCAGGGGGTCAAACACGGCCGCGCTGTTCTGCGGTCGGTCCGGCCGGAGGGGCGGCGCGGCGTCGGGAACCGAGATCACGAAGGGGGCGGCGGCATGGCGCGGATGGTGAACACGGTCACGGGACCGGTCCCGGTGGAGCAACTGGGCAAGACCCTGATGCACGAGCACTTTTTATTCGGATATCCGGGGTACCAGGGGGACGTCACGCTGGGGCCGTTGGATCGAGAGGAGGCGCTGCGCATCGGGATCGACGTGGCCAGGCGGTTGCAGGCGCACGGGGTGCAGACGGTGGTCGATCCGACGCCGAACGACTGCGGCCGGGATCCCGAGTTTTTGCGGGAGATCTCCGAGCGGACTGGGCTACAGATCATCTGTGCGACCGGCTACTACTACGAGGGGGAGGGGGCGCCCGCGTACTTCAAAGTGCGCCGCGCGTTCGGAGACGCAGAAGCGGAGATCTACGAGATGTTCATGACCGAGATCACCCAGGGCATCGGCAAGACGGGCATCAAGCCGGGCATCATCAAACTGGGCTCCAGCCGAGGGGGCATTACGGAGTATGAGCAGATGTTCTTCCGCCAGGCGGCGCGGGTCCAACGGGAGACGGGCGTCACCATCGTGACGCACACCCAGGAGGGGACGATGGGTCCGGAGCAGGCGGAGCTGTTGATCGCGGAGGGGGCGGATCCGAGCCGCATCGTGATCGGCCATATGGACGGCAACACGGATGTGGCGTACCACTGGAAGACGCTGGAGTACGGCGTCACCATTGCGTTTGACCGATTCGGGCTGCAGGGCATCGTGGGCTGCCCGATGGATCATCTGCGCGAGACGGTGCTGATTGGCCTCATCGGCATGGGTCATGCGAATCGCATCGTGCTGTCCCACGACACGGTCAATTGCTGGTGCGGTCGCCCGTTCAAGATGACGGAGCAGGTGCAGGCGCTGATGGCCTCCTGGCACCCGACACACCTGTTCGAAGACGTCGTCCCGGTCTTGCGGCAGGCAGGGGTGACGGACGCGCAGTTGCACACGATGTTTGTGGACAACCCGCGGCGGCTGTTCGGCGGGGAGTAGAGACAGAGGCATGGGGACGGGGCTTTTGGATAAACAAGGGAGAGGCGAGAACGGAGATGCGGTTGAAGGACAAGGTGGCGGTGGTGACCGGCGGGGGCAGCGGCATCGGCCGGGCCACCGCTCTTCGGTTTGCGGAAGAAGGGGCCGCCGTGGTGGTGGCGGATGTACGGCCGGAGTCCGGCGAGGATACGGTGGCGCGCATCGGCGCGGCGGGCGGCCGTGCGATCTTCGTGCGAGTTGACACGAGCGTGCGGGAACAGGTGTTTCGACTGGTGGACGAGGCGGTGCGGACGTTCGGGCGGATCGACGTCATGTTCAACAACGCGGGCATCGGGACGAGCCAGCCGTATTCTCTGCTCGATCTGCCGGAGGAGGAATATCTGCGCGTCATCGCCGTCAACCAAACCGGCGTGTTCCACGGCATCCAGGCGGCCGCCCGAGCGATGCGGGAACAGGGCGGGGTCATCATCAACACCGCCTCCGTGTACGGGTTTCTGGCGGATCGGCGGCAGTTCGCATACCACGCCAGCAAGGCGGCGGTGGCGATGATGACGAAGGCCGCGGCGCTTGAGTTGGCCAAATACAACATCCGCGTGGTGGCCATCGCGCCGGGGTTGATCGACACCGGGATCGTGTCGGGATGGAAGGCGGATGCCCGCGTCTGGGCTGCGGTGGAGCAGGCGCAGATGCGGCGCCGGGCGGGAACGCCGGAAGAGGTGGCGAACGTGGTGGCGTTTCTCGCGAGCGACGAGGCGTCGTTCGTCAACGGCAGCGTCGTGTTCGTGGACGACGGTGCGGCGTCGTTCAAGCGATAGGCGTTCGTCAGCGGTGTCCGTGGCGGATCTGACTGTGCCATTCGGAGGGGGTTCACAGGATTGCAGGGGACTGTATCATCGCCCCGGCGGGCGGAATCCTGCCGGGGCGATGTGCTGTGGAGGGAGAGGCGGGGGCGGAAGCTGAGGCAGGGGTTGGGGCTGGGGCTGGGGCGCGGGAGCCGGGGCGCGGGAGGCCGGGACGCGGGAGGCCAGGGCGCGGGAGGCCAGGGCGCGGGAGGCCAGGGCGCGGGCAGTCGTTTGTGAGAAGTGGTAAAAACCGAATGCACGTTATCTGCACGTGGGGAAGACGCGATAGACACCGTTTCGGCGTTATGTTGAGGCAGGAGCGGGCAGATAAAGTGGAAATGTTATGTTATCGATGCCAGCGAGGCCTCCGGTTGGCCTGGTTAAATGCAAAACGGTTGCTATGGACACATAGGGCCGGTCGAATAAAGGCAAATCGGTTTTTATGGACCAGACGTTCCGGATGTATAAGTACACTTCAGTTGTTACCACTCGACGACGACAGTCGTGGGCCCCCCATTCACAACCCATTGACAACCCATTTCCCCCATTCGCCTCCCACTGAACCCCCATGCGCAACCTACAACGGTGGGAATGCGGCGGTCCACGGCGCTTCTTCACCCGGATCGCTGGGCGAATGTGTGAAGGCCGGGGGCCCTGCCGGGCAGCGGGGGCCGGCAGCCCCCCCCCTGCCCAGTTTCGGCCCGCCCGGCCGGACCTGGGTCCGCTCCAGTTCACTCCTGGAAGGGCCACGCCGGCAGCATTTTGCGCAACGGTTTGTCCACCCGGTAGCCCAGGGCGTATTCCGCCTGCATCAGGGTGTGGATCTCGCGGGTGCCCTCGTAGATGACCGGCGCCTTGGCGTTGCGCAGGTACCGTTCCACCGGGTACTCGTTCGAGTATCCATAGGCGCCGTGGATCTCCACGGCGTCGCTCGCGGCCTCCCACGCCGCGTCGCAGGCGATCCACTTGGCCAGCGACGTCTCGCGGGTGTTGCGCACGCCCTGGTTCTTGAGCCAGCCGGCCTTCCACACCAACAGGCGCGAGATCTCGAGGTTGGCGGACATCTTCGCGATCATCTGCTGCACCAACTGGTGCTGTCCGATGGGCTTGCCGAAGGTCTGCCGCTCGTGGCAGTACTTCAGGGACGCCTCCAGGCAGGCGGCGATGGTCCCGCAGGCCCCGGCCGCCACGGTGAAGCGGCCGTTGTCGAGTGCCGACATGGCGATCTTGAAGCCTTCGCCCTCCTCGCCGAGGCGGTTCTCCACCGGAACGCGGACGTTGTCGAAGATGAGCTCGCCCGTGTTGCCGGCGCGGATGCCGAGCTTGCCCCGGATGGGCCGGCTGCTGAAGCCCGGGAAGGTGCGTTCCACGATGAACGCGGAGATGCCGTGGTGGCGCTTGCTCTTGTCGGTGTAGGCGAAGACGATGAAGTGGTCGGCGATGTCGGCCAAGGAGATCCAAATCTTCGATCCGTTCAAAATGTACACGTCCCCGTCCCGCACGGCGGTGGACTGCATGGCGGCCACGTCCGATCCCGCGCCCGGCTCCGTCAACCCGAAGGCGCCGATCTTCTCCCCGCGGGCCTGCGGCACCAGGTACTTCTGCTTCTGCGCCTCGGTGCCCCACTGCAGAAGGGTCAGGGAGTTGAGCGCCGTGTGCACCGAGACGGCGGTCCGAAATGCCGTGTCCCCGCGCTCCAGTTCCTCGCAGACAATCGCCAGGGTGTTGTAGTCCATCCCCGCCCCGCCGTACTTCTCCGGGATGCATACGCCCATCAGGCCGAGTTCGGCCAGGCGCTTGAACACGCTCGTCTCCACGTGATGCTGCTCGTCCCACTCGCGGATGTGCGGCAGGATCTCCTCGTCGACGAACTTGCGCACCAGGTGCTTCACGGCCAACTGTTCTTCCGTCAGGCTGAAATCGAGCACAATCTCGCTCCTCTCTGGGTCATCCTTCCCCGTCGTGCTGTACCGTCATGGTGTACTGTCGTGCTTCACCGTCGTGGTGCACCGTCATGCAGTGCCGCCGTACTGCGCCGTCGTGCGTCACCGTACGCACCCTCGCGCCCGCAGCCGGGCGAGGTCGGCCTCCCCGTACCCGAGCTCCCGCAGCACCTCGTCCGTGTGTTCGCCGACGCGAGGCGGGTGGCGGTAGGTATCGACCGGGGTCGCCGACAGGTGCAGCGGGCTGCCGACCAATCGCGTCTCCGCCCCGTCCGGCCGCGCCACCGTCCGCAGCATGCCGCGGGAGAGGACGTGCGGATCGCGAAACACTTCATCGACCGTCTGGATGGGCCCGCACGGGATCTCCGCCTCCGTGAGCACCTCCATCCAATGCTTGCGATCCCGCCGCCGAAACGCCTCCTCCAACAGAGGAATGAGGGCATCCCGGTGGGCGACGCGGTCGGGATTGGTGCGAAACCGCGGATCCTCGGCCCACTCCGGGTGGCCGAGGGCGGCGCACAGGCGGCGGAACTGCCCGTCGTTGCCGACGGCCACCGCGAACTCCCCGTCCGAGGCCGGGAACGTCTGGTACGGCACGATGCTCGGGTGGGCGTTCCCGAGCCGTCCCGGCACCACGCCCGCCAGCGCGTTGCTGGCGATGTTGACGAGGGCGGCAATTTGGGCGTCCATCAGCGCCAGATCGATGTGCTGACCTTCCCCGGTTCGATCCCGGTGCCGCAACGCAGCCAGGATGGCGACGGCGGCGAACAGGCCGGTGAACACGTCGCCGACGGCGACGCCGACCTTGGTTGGCGGCCCGTCCGGGAACCCGGTGACGCTCATCAGCCCGGACATGGCCTGGACGACAAAGTCGTAGCCGGGCAGATCCCGGTACGGGCCGGTCTGGCCGAATCCGGAGATGGAGCAGTACACCAGGCCCGGGTTGTGCCGGGCCAACTCGGCGTACCCGAGTCCCAATTCCGCGGCCTTGCCGGGGCGGAAGTTCTCAATCACCACGTCGCTCGTCTGCGCCAGGCGCCGGACCACCTCCAGGCCTTCCGGGGATTTCAGGTCGACGGCGATGGAGCGCTTGTTGCGGTTGGCGGACAGGAAGTAAGCGCTGTGCTCGCCCACGAACGGCGGCCCCCAGGCGCGGGTGTCGTCCCCCTGCAGGGATTCCACTTTGATGACGTCCGCGCCGAGATCGCCCAGGGTCATGGTGCAGAAGGGCCCGGCTAACACGCGCGACAGATCGCACACGCGCACGCCGGCCAAGGCGCCGGCCATGGCGACGACCTCCTTTCAGCGTTTGCGCTGGTTGGCCGACAGGATGGCGGGATCGGTCAGCACCTCGACCACCGCGGGCCGCCCGGCCGCCACCGCCTCCTGCAGGGCGGGCAGCACGTCCTGGTTGCGCGTCACCTGCACGCCGAAGGCGCCGAACGTCTTGGCGAGCTCGGCGTAGTTGGGATTGCCGAGCTCGGTGCCCACGACGCGCCCGGGGAACCGGCGGTCCTGGTGGGCGCGGATGGTGCCGTACAGGTGGTTGTTGATGACCACCGCCACCACCGGCACCTGGTGCCGCACCGCCGTCTCCAGCTCCTGAATGGTCATGAGGAAGCCGCCGTCGCCGGAGAACGACATCACCAGCCGGTCCGGATGCGCCAGTTTGGCGCCGATGGCGGCGGGTAGGCCGTAGCCCATTGCGCCGGAGGTGGGGCCGACGTATGTCCCCGGGCGTTGGAACCGCCGGTACCGCACCAGCCAGCCGAAGAAGTTTCCGGCGTCGCTGGTGAGAATGGCGTCCTCGGGCAGGAAGCGGTTGAGGTCGTGCATGAAGCCGTCGAGATCGACCACGTCGTCACGGGAATCGGCGGGCGGCGTCGAGTGCGCCAAGTAGCGCTGGTGGAGGTCCGCCACCCAGGCGGCGCGGGCCGCAGCGGCTTCCGTTTGTCCGGAGGGCACCAGGCCGAGCAGGACGTCGAGGAAGCGGGCGGCGTCGGAGACCACCGGGATGGACGGCGGGTAGACGCGGCCGAGCACCTCCGGCGCGATGTCCACGTGGATGAGCCGGGACTGCGGCGAGAGGAGCCTGTAGTCCTGCGTGGTCACCTGGGAGAAGCGGGTGCCGATGGCGAGCACCAGGTCGGCCGACCGAATGGCCTCGAGCACGTGCGGTGCCGGACCGAAGCCGAGCCAACCGACGTAGCACGGGTGCGTGTTGGGGAAGGCGTCGAACCGGCGGAACGCGGTCACGACCGGAATCTGCAGCCGCTCCGCCAGCGCCGTCAGCTGCGGCGTCGCACCGGCGCGCAGGACGCCGCCGCCAGCCAGGATGACGGGCCGATGCGCATGCCGCACCGCCTCCCAAACCTCCGCCACGGCCTCGGCGGGTGCGGCGGGGGCGGGGATGCGGTACGGTTCGAGGGCCGGCGCGTCGCAGGCGTCCTCCAGCATGTCGTGGGGCAGGGCCACCACCACCGGACCGGGCCGGCCCGACCGCGCGACGGCGAAGGCGCGGTGCAGCAGCTCGGGGATGCGGGCGGCGTCGTCAATCTGCACGGTCCATTTGCAGATGTGGCTGAACCAGGCAGCGAGATCGACCTCCTGGAACGCCTCCCGGTATTTGAACGGGCGCTCAATCTGCCCGAGCAGCGCGACGACGGGGGTGGAGTCCTGCATCGCGGTGTGCAGGCCGATGGCCAGGTTGGCGGATCCGACACCGCGCGTCGCGGCGCATACGCCGACTTCGCCGCTGGCCTTCGCGTACGCTTCGGCCATGAAGGACGCGCCGCCCTCGTGGCGGTTCACGATCAGTCGGATGGAAGGATGCTGGTACAGGCCGTCGAGGACGCCGAGGTAGCTCTCGCCGGGGACCGAGAAGACGTGCCGCACCCCTTCGCGGGCGAGGACCTCGACGACGGCGTGGCCGCCGGAACGCGTCGACATGGGGCATGCTCCTTTCGAACTTGTGTGACAATGTCTACATTTCTACACCCGATTCGTTTTTCCTACGTGTCTCGAAACAGCGGCCCCGGATTGGGTGATAAGATCGGGGCAAGGGAGAGGACGAAGCTGGGGGTGCGCGGCATGAAGCGGTTGGTGTTGGTGACGGCGGACGAGTACGCGCGCAAGTCGCTTTCGGAAGAGCTGCGCCAGGTGCTCGAGGACGTACGTGACGTGGTGTGGCTGGAGGCGCGCAGCCTCGATGCGCTGGGTCCGCGCCCGGAGGCGGATCTGTGCCTGGTGTCGACGCCGGCCATCCTGGAGGAGATCGGCCGCCGATGGGGCGATCTCGCGTGCCCGGTGATGGTCTGCCGCCGCTCCTTCGATCCGCGCCGCATCAAACCCCTCCTGGACTTGCCGCGGGGCACGCCGGTGTTGTTGGTGATCCTGTTTGAACAGGACGCCATCGCCCTGCGCGAGCTGTTGCAGGAGGCGGGCCTGGGTCACCTGGCGTACATCCCGTGGTCGCCGGGATCGCCGGTGCCCGAGCACGTGACGGTGGCAGTGACGCCGGGGAAGCGGCATCTGGTGCCGGGGACGGTGAAGAGCGTGATCGACATCGGAACCCGGACGATTGACGTGACGACGGTGGTGGAGATCCTGTACCGGTTGCAGTTGGATCGCCAGGCGGAGCGGCTGTCGGTGAAGTGGACGAAGGAGATGGTGACGCTCTACCGGGAGCTGCTGGCGGGCGGGGGTGTTCAGGCGGGCGGAAGTGTGAAGTCCGACGGGAGTGTCCGGACCGACGGGGGGCCGAAGGCGGGTCGGAGTGTCACCCCGGGCGGGAGCCTGGGGCATGTGGCGCGCTATACGATGGACGACATCCTGGGGGAGAGCCCGCGCATCCTGGAGGCGAAGGCGCTGGCCGCCAAGATGGCCCGCACGGACGGGACGGTGTTGCTGCTCGGGGAGAGCGGTGTCGGGAAGGAGATGTTCGCGCAGGCGATCCACAATGCCAGCGGGCGGGCGGGCCGGCCGTTCGTGGCGGTCAACTTCAGCGCTCTGCCGGAGACGTTGATGGAGAGCGAGCTGTTTGGATACGAGGAGGGCGCGTTCACGGGGGCGCGCAAAGGCGGCAAGGCGGGGCTTCTGGAGCTCGCCGACGGGGGAACGGTGTTCCTGGACGAGATCGGTGATGCCAGCCCCGCCGTGCAGGTGCGCCTCCTGCGGGTACTGCAAGAGAAGCAGATCCTGCGCGTGGGTGGCACGCGCGTGCGATCGCTGGACATCCGCGTCATTGCGGCGACGCACCGGGATCTGGCCGAGATGGTGGAGTCGGGCCAGTTTCGGCGCGACCTGTACTATCGCCTGGCGGTGTTTCCACTGGAGATCCCGCCCCTGCGCGAACGCTTGGAGGACGTGTTTCGCCTCTTCCTGCACTTTCTCGGCGACGCCGGCCGCTTTCGCTTCGATCCGCGCCTGCGCCAGTGGCTCACGGCGTACTCGTGGCCGGGCAATGTGCGTGAGCTGCAGAACTGCGCCCTGTACGTGCAAGGCGTCGCGGACGGCAAGGTGGGCTTCGCCGAACTGCCGCCGACGCTGCGTCGCGCGCTCGCGGGGGTGTCGGCCGTGGGAGACGGGGTGCCGGCAGGGGTGTCGCCGGCGGGCATGGCGGCGGGAGCGGGGACGGCTGGGACGGCTGGGACGGCTGGGACGGCTGGGACGGCTGGGATCGCGAGGTCCGGGGAGGTTGGTGCGAGGAAGGGTGCGGTGAGAGCCGCGCGATCGCACAAGGCGGCGGGAATGGGTGCCCAGGGTGAGGCCGGCGCCGGACGGGATCTGGGCTGGCTGGACGGACAACCGGTGCTCCTGGAGATCCTCGCGCTGCTCGCAGAGGCGGGGTCAAACCGTGGGGGGCTCGGCCGACGCGCGCTGGCCGAACGAGTGACCTCTGCGCGGTTGACGGCGGAACAGATGCGGTCCCGGTTGAAGGTGCTGCAGGAATTGGGTCTGGTGGCGCCGGCGCGCGGGAGGCAGGGGACGATGATCACGCCGCTCGGGATGGCGTATCTGCAGCGACGCCGCGGTGCCGGGGAGGAAGGGGTGGGGTCGGCTGGGGGTTCTTGAGCCGGCCGCTGTCTGTCCGAAAAGGACGGTAATCAGGTCAACTGGCCCGGGCTGATTTGTGGGATTATCCGATTTTGCCGCCTATCGGAGGGGACGTGTTGCTGACGGTGCCCGTGATCGGGCGGATAGGCCGGGTTTTCGGACAAAGCGGCCTGTCGGCGAGATCGAAACAGGCGGATAAGCTGGGTTTTCTTACTAAGCCTTCGGCGCCACGGTTCATGCGGCTCTCACCGTGCCTGCGGGATATCCCTCCGCCGGTTTTGATGTTACGGCGGGTCCCGGGCAATGGCATAAGGTGAAGAACGTGATTTAATGAAGCGGACCATGCTGCCGGCGGGCCTGGATACGGACAAAACTGTCGCTATCGGTGTATTCATGTATGTTCGTAAATACAGAGTTGTTGTTATTCGAGCGTGCGCCTGATGGGTTAAGCACAATTCGTACATAAAATGCCTCTATGGGGGCCCCTGTTGACAACCCATTTCCCCCATTTACAACCCATTCACCACCCATTTCCCCCATTTGCAACCCATTTCTGCGCGCAGGCACGATGATGGCCTGACGATTGCGCCCCTTCCACCGCACACGGGTTTCATCCGCCGCCTCTGGCACGGCGCCCCCTGGACATCCCCCATGCCGCGGGCCGGCACCGCACCACTTGGCACGCAAATTGCTGTCGGAATTGTGATGAAAACATCCCTTTTCGATCGCGCCGGTTCCCGCGGGCCTGGCGCCGCCCAACCTGCGCGCGCCATGGGGGCCGCGGCGGGCCCCCCGGCCCGCGGGCCCACGCTACCCGCGCCCGCGCGTCACGCGGGCTGGCGCCCCGCGCCCCTGATGTCCGGGGCCGGCGCGGACACAGTGCAGCATCGCATCGAGGCAAAGGAGTGGAGAACTTGCTTCCATTGGAAGGCATCCGGGTGTTGGACTTGTCGCAGATCATGGCCGGGCCGTTCTGCGCCATGGTGCTCGCCGATTTGGGCGCCGACGTCATCAAGATTGAAAAGCCGAACGGCGGAGACGATTCCCGGCAGATGGGGCCGTTCGTCAACGGGGAGTCGGTCTGCTATTTCCAGATCAATCGCAACAAACGGGGCGTGTGCCTGAACCTGAAATCGGCAGAGGGACTGGAGCTGTTCTACGAGTTGGTGAAGACGGCGGACATCCTGATTGAGAACTTCCGGCCCGGGGTGACGAAGTCGCTGAAGATCGACTACGAGACGCTTCACGAGATCAACCCCGGGCTGGTGTACGGGTCCATCTCGGGCTACGGGCAGACGGGGCCATACGCCCACAAGGGCGGGTTCGATCTCATCGCCCAAGGCATGACCGGCCTGATGGCGATGACGGGCTATCCGGATAAGCCGCCGGCGAAAGCGGGCGTGGCGGTGTACGACATCGGCGCGGGGCTCACGGCGGCCTACGGCATCCTGGCGGCGTACATCCAAAAGCAGCGCACCGGGATTGGACAGCACGTGGACGTCTCGCTGGCCGAGTCGGGATTGCCGTGGTACGCGTGGGAGGCGGCTGCCTACTTCGGGGCGGGAGAGTTGCCGAAGCGGACCGGATCGCGCCACCGCGTGTCCGCGCCCTACCAGGCGTACCGGACGCGAGACGGATACGTGGTGCTGGGCTGCGCCAACCAGCGCAACTGGGAGAAGTTCTGCCGGCAGGTGGTGAACCGGCCGGAGTGGCTGGACGATCCGCGCTTCAGGACGAACTCCGACCGGGCGCGCCACGCCGACGATCTCGAAGTGCTCATCGAGGAGGTGTTCGGCACGCAGGACTCGGCCCACTGGCTGGAGCGGTGCGAGGCGGCGGGCGTACCGGCGGGCCCCATCTACACCCTCGACGATGTCGTGCGCGATCCGCACTATCTGGCGCGGGACATGGTGGTGGAGGTGGAGCACCCGGTCATTGGCCGGATGAAGATGTTCGGCATTCCCACCAAGTATTCGGAGGAGCAGCCCACCGTCCGCCGCGCGGCGCCGTTGCTCGGGCAGCACACCGACGAGGTGCTGTCCGAACTCGGCGTCGGGGCGGACCGGCTGCAGGCGCTGCGGGACCGGGGCGTCATCCGCTGAGGGCAGCGAGGGGGCGCACCGTTGAACGAAGTGCTGGTGTGAATCGTTTGGTGGCGCCGCTCCCTCACCTCGGGACGGAACGACACGCAGGGCACCGAGCAGACATCACAGACCAGGGAGGGAACCGGATGGCAGGCGTGGAGGATTGGCTGTACCTGGTGAAGGAAGGCGAGATCGCGACAGTGGTGTTCAACCGCCCGGAAAAACGGAACGCGCTCAATCACGCCATGTGGGTGCGCTTGTCCGAGTTGATGCGGGAATGCGAGGCCGACCGGGCCATCAAGGTGGTCATCTTCCGCGGCGTCGACGCGACGGCGTTCGCGGCGGGGGCGGATATCAGCGAGTTCCTGACGCTGCGGGCGACGAAGGAGGGCGCGATGCAGTACAACCGCGCGACGGTGGCCGCGGAGCACGCCATTCACCACCTGTCCAAACCGACCATCGCCATGGTGCAGGGGTACTGCGTCGGGGGCGGCTGCGAGATCGCCGTCGCGTGCGACTTCCGGTTCGCCGATCCGACGGCGAAGTTCGGCATCACCCCGGCGAAGCTGGGGCACGTGTACAACCTGCCAGCCACCAAGACGTTGGTCGATCTCGTCGGTCCCGCAAAAGCCAAGGACATCCTGTTCACCGGCCGGTTGTTGGACGCGGAGGAGGCGCTGCGGATCGGTCTCGTCGACCGCATTGTGCCCGCGGAGGACCTGGAGCGGGAGACGTGGGCGTACGCGCGGATGATCGCGCGCAACGCGCAGTTCTCGGTGCGCGGATCGAAGTACGTGATCGGCCGCATCCTCGACGGGGTGACGGAGGAGACGGAGGACATCCGCCAGCTGGTGCTGGACTCGTACGAGACGGAGGACTACCAGGAAGGCGTGCGCGCGTTCCTGGAGAAACGGCGTCCGAATTTCACCTGGTCGTGAGGGGGCCGAGGAGACGGGAGGGGTGCAGGGATGCTGCCGCTCGATGGCGTCAAGATCCTGGACATGACGCAGTTTCTGGCAGGGCCCTACTGCACCATGGTGCTCGCCGATATGGGGGCGGAGGTGACGAAAATCGAGCGCTTCCCCAGCGGGGACGACTCGCGCCGGTTGGCGCCCTTCGTCAACGGCGAGAGCTACTGCGCCGCCATACCCAACCGCAATAAGAAGAGCTTGGCGCTGGACCTCAAGCATCCCCGCGGAAAGGAGGTGTTCTTCCGGTTGGCCGAGAGGGCCGACGTGATCATCGAGAATTTCCGCCCGGGCACCACGCGGAAACTGGGGGTCGACTACGACGCGGTCAAGGCGGTCAACCCGGACATCATCTACTGTTCCATCTCCGGCTTCGGCCAGACCGGGCCGTTGGCCCATCAGGGCGGGTTCGACATCATCGCCCAGGGGTTCACCGGCCTGATGCGGATGACCGGCGAACCGGGCGGCCGGCCGGCGAAGGTCGGCATCGCCATCGCGGATCTGGCGGCCGGCAACGCGGCCGCGCAGGGGATCCTCGCCGCGTACGTGCACCGGCTGCGAACCGGGAAAGGGCAGTACCTGGAGACGTCGCTCGTCGACGCCGTCCTCGCCTGGACCGTGTGGGAATCGGGCGCGTACTTCGGCGGCGGCGAGCTGCCGGAGGCGACCGGCACGCGCCATCGCCGATCGACCCCTTACCAAGCGTACCGGACGCAGGACGGATACGTGACGGTCGGGGCTGGGAACCAGCGCCTGTGGGAGCGGTTCTGCCGGCAGGTCATCGAGCGGCCCGAGTGGATTGAGGATCCGCGGTTCCTGGACCTCGGCCTGCGCATGAGACACATCGATACGCTGGAGCGCGAGATCGAGGCCATCACCGTGCAGCGGCCGACCGCCTACTGGGTCGCCAAGTTGGACGAGGCGGGCGTGCCCGGCGGGCCGGTGTACCGGTATGACGAGGTGCTGGCCCATCCGCACGTGCAAGCCCGGGAGATGGTGGTGGAGTTGGATCACCCCATCATGGGGCGGATGCGGTCCCTGGGGCTTCCCGTCAAGTTCCAGGGGACGCCGTTGTCCATCCGGACGCCCGGCCCGTGGCTCGGCCAGCACACCACCGAAACGTTGCGGGAGGCCGGCTACTCGGCGGAGGAGATTCAGGCATTGTACGACCAAGGCGTGGTGTACGACAAGTACCCGGACCGGCACGCGGGCGCGTGACGCCGCCTCCGCGGCCGGATGACGGAGACGGAGGGGGAGAGGCTGTTGTTCTCGGAGAAGATGGACCTGCGCCTGCCGGGCCCCGTCCAGGTGCCGCGCGAGATCCAGCGGGCCATCCTGCGCTCGTTCGATCACCCGGTGATGGACTACCGCACGGGCGCCTTCCAGGAGGTGCTGCTGGCGGCTGAGCAGGCGGTCAAGCCCGTCTTTCAGACGCAATCGGACGTGTACATCCTGTGCGGGAGCGGCGCGTCGGCCCTGGAGACCGCGATGGTCAACCTGGTCGGCCCGGGAGACACCATCGTCATCTGCAACATCGGTTACTTCGGCGACTATTTGGTGGACATCGCCGCGCACATCGGGGCCGAGGTGTTACAGGTGAAGGCCGAATGGGGCCAGGTGGTCGATCCCGAAGCCCTCCGCAGCGTCCTGCGCCAGCATCCGGAGGTCAAGGCGGTGTTTGCCACGCACTGCGAGACGTCCACGGGCGCCGTCAACCCGGTCCGGGAGCTGGCGGCCGTCGTGCGGGCGACAGACGCGGTGTTCGTCGTCGACGCCGTGAGCTCCCTGGCGGGGACGCCGTTGTACATGGACGCCTGGGGGATTGACGTGGTCGCGACGGGGGGCCAGAAGGCGCTGATGCTGCCGCCCGGCATCTCCTTGGTGGCGGTGGGCGAAAAGGCGTGGCGGAGGATGGAGCGGCACAAGTGCCCGTCGTTCTATCTGGATCTCAAGAAGTACCGGGCGCTGCTGCCGCAGGGGCACACCCCGTACACGCCGAACATCGCCCTGGTGGGTGGTCTGCTGGAGTCGTGCCGGATGATGGAGGCCGGGGGTGGCGTGGAGGCGTCCTATCGGCGGCACGCCGCACTGCGCGACATGACCCGGGCGGGCGTGCGGGCACTCGGATTGCCGCTGCTCGTGGACGATGCCCACGCCAGCCCCACCCTGACGTCGGTGGTGTGGGACGATCCGAGGATGGACGCGGACGCGTTCCGCCAGGTGCTGCGCGAGACGTTTCACATGGCCGTCGGCGGCGGCCTCGGAAAATGCAAGGGGAAACTGCTCCGCCTCGGTCACATGGGGTACACGGACGCAGGGGATGTGCTGAAGATGCTCGCCGTCCTGGAATTGGCGCTGCGGCACATCGGACGTGACGTGGAGCTCGGCGCGGGCGTGCGAGCGGCGGAGGCGGTATGGCTGCAGCGGCCCGAGTGCTGAACGCACCGGGCCAGGAGCCACTTCGCAAATAAAATACTGAATATTGGAAACTAAACGTGTTTTATGGACGGTCAAGATGGTCAAAACGACGGCATTTCAAGATTCAGGGGAGGCCGATACGGGATGTCCGTACAACAGGAAGGTCGGAGAACGCACTTCCGATGGGTGATCCTCGGCGTCATCTGTCTGATGTATCTCATCACGTACCTCGACAGAACCAACATTTCCGTCGCCGCGCCCTCCATCAGCAGCGACTTCGGGTTTAGCAAAGTGCAGATGGGGGTGATCTTCAGCTCGTTCGTCTGGGCGTACGCGATTGGACAGGTGCCCGGCGGATGGTTGGGCGACAGGTTCGGGCCGCGGCGCGTCCTGGCGTCCATCGTGACCTGGTGGTCGATTTTCACCATCATCACGGCGCAGGCAGCCACGTATGCCGCATTCATCGTGATCCGATTCCTCTTCGGTCTGGGAGAGGCGGGCGCCTTCCCGACCGCCACGCGCGCGATGCAGCTCTGGTTCCGCAAGCAGGAACGCGGATTTGTCCAGGGCATCACGCACAGTTGCAGCCGGTTCGGCGCCGCCATCGTGCCGCCCATCGCCGCCACCATCATCCTGCATTACGGATGGCGGGCCGTGTTTTACGCGTTCGGCGGGCTGGGGATTCTGTGGGCCATCCTGTTCTTCCTTGTGTATCGCAACATCCCGGAAGAGCACCGGTGGGTGAACCGGGCGGAGTTGACGTACATCCGGGGGGTGGACGCGCAAGGGAACCTCATTCCGCCGGTGGACACCCTGAAGAAGCCACAGGTGCCCTGGCGGAAGCTGCTTTCGTCCGGAAACATGTGGTTCATTATGATGGCATATTTCTGCTACAACTACGCGTTCTACTTTTACTCGACGTGGTTGCCCACCTATTTGCAGGAGTACCGACACTTCACGCTGTTGAAAATGGGATTCTTCGCTTCCATTCCGTTGTTGGCCGGCGTGATTGGGGACACCTTGGGCGGGTTGATCACGGACCGCATCTACCGGAACACCCGCAACGCGCGATTCTCGCGCAAGGTGGTCGCTGTGCCGGCGCTGGTCGTGGCGGCCATCGCCTTGATCCCGGCGGCGACGACGGCCAATCCGTACGTGGCGGTCGCCTGCCTGGCGGTGTCCCTGTTCTTCCTCGAAGGCATGATCGGTCCGCAGTGGTGCGTTCCCATGGACGTGGGCGGTGCGTACTCGGGCACCGTCTCCGGGATGATGAGCATGGGCGGCAACCTGGCCGGTGTGGTGTCTCCCATTGTCTTTGGTGCCTTGGTCCAAGGGGGCTCATGGACGGCGCCCTTCTACGTGGAGGCGGCGGTCCTCATCCTCGGCGCGTGTATTTGGCTGTTCTTGCTCGATCCGGAGCGGTCCGTCGTGGGCTCTCGTGCCCCGGCGCCCGACGCGGCGGCCGCAGCCGGAACGGTGTGATTCATCCTTGCACCGCCGTTGGAAGATTGGGTATTCTAGCAGAAACCGGATGGCTGGGTGACGTGTGCCTTGCGGCTTCCACCCAGCCTTCCTGCTGCAGCACCAGGGCGTTGGATGGGGGCCCATCCTCGCCTTCCTCAGGAGGTGACAGACATGCGGTACCGGTTGGAGAATACGGAGCCGAAGTTGGACGAGACGGTGTACATCGCACCCGGCGTGCACATCAGCGGGGACGTGCAGATTGGACGGGAGTCGAGCGTGTGGTTCAACACGGTCATCCGCGGGGACAACGCGCCCATCGTCATCGGCGAGCAGACGAACATTCAGGACGGGTGCGTGCTGCACGTCGATGCGGACGCGCCGATGCGCATCGGGAACCGCGTGACCGTCGGGCACAACGTCATCCTGCACGGGTGCACCATCGGCGACGGCGCGCTGATTGGGATGGGTGCCATCGTCCTCAACCATGCGGAGATCGGGGAGGAGGCGCTGATTGGCGCGGGGACGCTCATCCCCGAGGGGAAAAAGATTCCGCCGCGGGTGCTGGTCGTGGGCAGCCCCGGGCGGGTCGTGCGCGCACTGACCGAAGAGGACCTCGTGCGCCTGCGGGCCGGGGCGGAGCACTACGTGATCCAGAGCCGGCGCTACATGCGCCACGGGATCACCGGTTGGGCGCCGGGATCGCAGGCATGAGAAGGAAACCGCGGTCGCGTGAGGCTGGACGCGCAATCCAGCGTGGTTCGCGGTAAGATAGACGGTGTCACCGAGGTGGGTGTCAGCGAGGAGGAGGTGATCCGCATGCAGACCACGTTGCTGTACGGCCGGGGCGGCCTGACCATCGAGGTGCCGGACGACGCCTTGGTGGTGGAGCCCAAGCACCTGCCTGCGCTGCCGGATGACAAGGCGGCGGTGATGGCGGCGCTGCGCCAGCCCATCGGAAGCGCTCCGCTCCGCGAGCGTGTCAAAGCGACCGACCGCGTCGCCATCGTCATCTCCGACATCACCCGGCCGACACCGAATCACAAGCTGGTGCCGTGGCTGCTGGAGGAGCTGTCCCACGTGCCGTTGGAGAACATCGTGATCATCAACGGAACGGGGACGCACCGCGACCAGACGCGGGAGGAGTTCATCCAAATGCTCGGCGAGTGGGTGGTGAATCATGTCCGGGTCATCAACCACCACTGCCACAACCGGGACGAGCTGGTCAAGGTGGGGCACAGCCGGTTCGGCTGCGACGTGTACCTCAACCGGGCGTACGTGGAGGCGGATGTCCGCATTGTCACCGGGTTCATCGAGCCGCACTTCTTCGCCGGCTTTTCCGGCGGCCCGAAGGGGATCATGCCGGGAATAGCGGGAATTGAGACGATCCTCACCTTCCACAATGCCCGCATGATTGGCCATCCCCTGGCCACCTGGGGGCACATGGAGGGTAACCCGTTGCAGGAGATGGCGCGCGAGGTCAACGGCATGTGTCCGCCCGACTTCATCCTCAATGTCACGCTCAACCGGGACAAGGAGATCACGGCGGTGTTCGCGGGCGATCTCGCGGCTGCCCACGAGGCGGGATGCCGGTTCGCGAAGGAGCACGCGATGATCCGCTGCCCGCACCGGTTCGACGTCGTGATCACGTCCAACTCCGGCTATCCCCTGGACCAGAATCTGTACCAGGCGGTCAAGGGCATGAGCGCGGCGCACAAGATCGTCAAGCGGGGCGGCACCATCATCTGTGCCAGCGAGTGCTCGGACGGGCTCCCTGACCACGGCAACTACGCGAAGATCCTGCGGATGCGGCGGACGCCGCAAGAACTCCTGCAGATGATTGAAGACCCTTCGTTCCAGATGTTCGATCAGTGGCAGGTCCAGAAGCAGGCCGTCATCCAGACATGGGCGGACGTGTACGTGTACTCGTCCCTGCCGGATGAGGACGTGCGGGCGGCGATGCTTCAACCGACGCACGACATCGAGGCCACCCTGGCGGAATTGCGGGGGAAATACGGCCCGAACATGACGGTGGCCGTGTTGCCGCTGGGGCCTTTGACCATCCCCTATGTGGAGGAGTGATGCTTTCATGGAGATCCGGCACCTCGGTCGTACCGGACTGCGCGTACCCAGCCTGTGCCTGGGGACCATGACCTTCGGCAACCAGGCGGACGAGAAAACGTCTCACGCCATTCTCGACAAGGCCTTCGACGCCGGAGTGTACTTCATCGATACCGCGGACATGTATCCGCTCGGCGGCAGCTACGAACAACTGGGGAGGACGGAGGAGATCATCGGGCGGTGGCTCAAGGGCAAGCGGGACAAGGTCGTGCTCGCCTCGAAGTGCCACGGTGCGATGGGCCCGGGCCCGAACGACAGGGGGCTTTCCCGCAAGCACATCCTGGACGCCATCGACGCCAGCCTGCGCCGTCTCGGCACGGACTACTTAGACCTCTATCAGGCCCACCAATTCGATCCGACCGTCCCCATGGAAGAGACCCTGCAGACGTTCGACGACCTGGTGCGCGCGGGCAAGGTGCGCTACATCGGCGTGTCCAACTGGCGCGCTTGGCAGGTGGCCAAGGCGATGGGGCTGGCGGCGCGGTTTCACTGGAATCCCATCGCCAGCGTGCAGCCTCGTTACAACCTGCTGTTCCGTATGATTGAGGAAGAACTGGTGCCGCTGTGCCAGAGCGAGGGGATTGGGCTCATCACCTACAACCCGCTGGCGGGCGGGATGTTGACGGGGCGCTACCGGCCCGGGCAAGACGTGGAGCCGGGGACCCGGTTCGCCCTCGGCGGGGTGACCAACGCGGGCCAAATGTACCAGACCCGCTATTGGAACGACGCGGTGTTCGCCGCGGTGGAGCGGTACCGTGCGTGGTGCCAGGAGCGGGATCGGGACATGGCGACGACGGCGGTGCAGTGGGTCATCCAGCAGCCGGGGATCACGTCGGCCATCATCGGCGCGAGCAGGCCGGAGCAGTTGGATGCCTCCCTGCGCGCGGCCGAAGTGGCCGAGACGCAGCCGTTGACGCAGGAGGAGTTGGACTGGCTCGACCAACTGTGGTTTTCGCTGCCGCGCCGGCGCGAAGCGCGCTGAGTGGGGAATACCGGGAATGGAGCGGGCGCCCGATATGGGCGCCCGTTTGGTTTAGGCGCGCGCAGGTCGATACGAATGTGATATCATATTGGTATCAATCGCAAACGGAGGCTGGAGGATGAACGAGCGTCGTACGTGGAAGCTCAACGGGTATGTCGGCGTGTTGTTGTTTGTCTTGTTGCTCGTCGGGGGCGTCTGGCAATTGTTGATGAGGCATGTCCTTCTGGCCGTGGTCCTCTGGCTCATTGCTGTGGTGTTGGTCTCCGGCGTGTTCGTCGTGCAGCCGAATCAGGCCGTGGCGGTGGTGCTGTTCGGCACCTATCTCGGCAGCGTGAGGGAGAGCGGACTGTGGATCACGGTGCCGTTCACCTGGCGGCGCAAGGTGTCGCTGCGGGTGCGCAATTTCAACAGCGCCAAGCTGAAGGTCAACGATGTGCGGGGGAATCCGGTCGAGATTGCCGCGGTGGTGGTGTTCCGCGTGATCGACTCGGCCAAGGCGCTGTTTGACGTGGAGGATTATGAGAAGTTCGTCGAGATCCAGAGCGAGACGGCGCTTCGGCACGTCGCAAGCCGGTACCCTTACGACACCTATCAAACCGGGGAGTTGTCTCTGCGCGCCAACCCCGAGGAGGTGGCCGGTGAGCTGGTCCGCGAACTCGAAGAGCGCTTGAAGGTCGCGGGCGTGGAGGTGCTGGAGGCGCGGTTGACGCACCTCGCGTACGCGCCTGAGATTGCTAGCGCAATGCTGCAGCGCCAGCAGGCGGAAGCGATTGTGGCAGCCCGGGAGCGCATCGTGGAAGGAGCGGTGACGATGGTGCAGGCGGCCATCCGGCAGTTGGAGAAGGAACGGTTCGTCGAGTTGGATGAGGAGCGCAAGGCAAACATGGTGAACAACCTGTTGGTGGCCATCACGTCGGACCGCGCGGCGGCGCCGGTCATCAACACGGGATCGCTGTACTGAGGCCCGCGTCATGCCGAAGAAGCAGTATCCACTGCGGTTGGACCCGGAGTTGTACGCCATCCTCGAGCGGTGGGCTGCGGACGAACTGCGCAGCGTGAACGCGCACATCGAATACCTGCTCCGCGACGCGGCACGCCGGGCGGGGCGGTTGGGCAAAGCGGGGGATCGGACACCGCCTCGGGAAGTGCGGGAGGAGCCGCCGCACGACGGGCGCACGGAATCACCGCCGTCGCCGCGCGACTCGTGATACGCCGCAGGACTTGTAAAGAAACGACGTGACGTGAAGGAGAGGTGTCCATTGTCGCATCAAACGGAAGTTCTGGTCGTCGTGACGGCCCTCATCGCGTGGAGCGTGTACCGCCGCGTGCGGCGCACTTTGCATTGGCAACCTCTGGTCAAACGGCGGTTGGTGGTGCGGGGGAGCGTGTTCATCGTGATTGGCGTGCTGTTGTTGGTGAGCACGCTGTATCATCCTTCCACCGCCTGGTGGGACGCGGCCGGTGTGGCCGCCGGGGCGGCGTTGGCCTGGCTGGCCCTGCGCAACACCCGGTACGAGCGGCGGGACGACGGCTGGTACTACCGCCCGCACGGGGCCATCGGCGCCCTGGTGATCCTGCTGTTTCTGGCGCGTATCGCGTATCGCCTGGCCGCCGCGGAGGCCCTGTGGAACGGGCAGGGCAAGGCGGCGGGAGGGCTCGTGCCGGCAGGCGGAGCGCATGCGTCCGCTGCGGCGGCGAGTACTGTCGACCCGTGGACGGCCGGCGCCATGTTCATTCTGGTGGCCTACTACGCCGTGTACTATCTCGCGATGGCCTGGCGCGGGCCCCGGCCGAACGAGCTCGCTGAAACCGGCTGATCCGCACGGACGGTTCGTCGGCACCCGCACGGTAGGCTCACCGGCACCCGCACGAGCGGCCATCCGGGGCGCGGCCCCTGGGGATTGCGTGGAGCGGCCCCAGGGGCCGCGCCGTTTGCCGCCAACCGGCCCGGATCAGTGGGGGATTTCGTCAATCAGCTTGCCCGGGTTCATGATGTGCTGCGGGTCGATGGCCGCCTTGATGGCGCGCATCACGGCGAGGGCGGGTCCGTGCTCGAGCTCCTGGTACTTCATCTTGCCGAGGCCGACGCCGTGCTCACCGGTGCAGGTGCCGCCGAGCTGGAGCGCGTAGTGCACCACTTCTTCGTTGAATGCGTGCACCCGCTGGACGTCGGCGGGATCATTCGTGTCGATGGCGATGCTGACGTGGAAGTTTCCGTCGCCGACGTGGCCGACGATGGCCCCGCGGACGCCGGTCTCCTGCAGACGGCGTTGGGCGAAGGTGCACGCGTCCGGCAGCTTCGAGAGCGGCACACACACGTCCGTCGACATGTGCCCGAGCCCCGGGAACTGGTGCATAAACGCGTACAGGGCGTTGTGGCGCATCTCCCACATCTCGTGGCGCGCCTCTTCGTCGATCACGAAGTCGAACGACAAGCACCCCTCGTCGCGCGCGATCTCCTGGGCCAACTCGACGTCAATCTGCACGCCCTGCTCGCTGCCCCGGAATTCGATGAGCAGCGTCGGCACGACCGGAAAGTTGACGCCTTTGTACTTGTTGAAGGCCGTGACGAACTCCTGGCTGAGCAGTTCGATGCGGGCCACCGGGATGCCGGCGCCGACGATGGCCGTGGCGGCGTTCACGCATGCCTGAAAGTCGCGGAACTGGGCGCGCGCGGCGACGGTCTTTTCCGGGATGCCGTACACCTTCAGCCACAGTTCGGTGATCACGCCGAGCGTGCCTTCGGACCCGACGAACAGGGCGGTCAGGTTGTAGCCGGAGGAGGATTTCGCGGCGAGCGAGGCGGTCTGGATCACGCGGCCGTCCGGGAGCACGACCTGCAAAGCGCGGACGTTGTCGCGCATCGCGCCGTAGCGGACGGTGGTGGTGCCGCTGGCGTTGGTCGCCGCCATGCCGCCCAGGGTGGCGTCGGAACCGGGATCGACCGGGAAGAACAGGCCGTACCGTTTCAGCGCATCGTTGAGCTGGTTCTTCGTGACGCCGGGCTGGACGCGCACCAGGAAATCGTCTGGGCGCACCTCGAGGATGCGGTTCATGCGCGTCAGATCGACGCTGATGCCGCCGCGCACCGGGACCACGTGGCCTTCGAGGCCGGTGCCTGTTCCGAACGGGATCACCGGGATCTGGTGCTCGGCCGCGTACCGGACCACCTTCACCACGTCCTCGGTCGACTCGGGGAACACCACCACGTCCGGCCGTCCGCCGCGGTGGTAGGACTCATCGTGGCTGTGCTGTTCGAGAATGCTCTCCCCCGCGGACACCTGCCCAGGGTTCAGCAGGCGCGCGAGATCTTCCGTCAGGGTGGGGATGGGTGCCGACATGCCAACGCCTCCATCGTGTTGTCTTGTCTGGTTCCGCTTGCGATGCTTTCCGGAGAATGCGTATGCATGTATCATTATAGCGCAGCAGAAAAGTTTGACGACGGAATCGGCGAGGAGGGGGAGCGCATGTACACGTTCACGGGACAAGTGGTGTGGGTGACCGGCAGCAGCACGGGCATCGGCCGGGCGGCGGCGGTGGCCTTCGCAGAACACGGGGCCGACGTGGTCGTGCATGGCAACGAGAACCGCGAGGCTGCGCAGGCGTTGGCCGCCGAGATTGAACGGATGGGAAGGCGGAGCCTGGCGGTGGCCGGGGACGTGGCGGACCGCACGCAGGTGGCGGAGATGGTGGCGCAGGTGCGCGATCGCTTCGGCCGGCTCGACGTGTTGGTCAACAACGCGGGCGCGCTGATCCGGCGGGCGAGGTTGGAAGAGCTGGAGGAAGACCTGTGGGACCGGGTGATGGACGTCAACCTGAAATCCGTCTACCTGGTGACGCGGGCGGCGCTGCCGATGCTCAAGGCGAGCCGGGGCCGCGTCATCAACGTCACGTCGGTGGCGGCGCGCAACGGCGGCGGCCCTGGCAGCATCGCCTACGCGACGGCGAAGGCGGGGGTGAGCAATCTGACGCGGGCCCTGGCGAAGGACCTGGCGGAGTACGGGATCCTGGTGAACGCCATCGCGCCGGGGGTGATTGACACGCCCTTTCACGAGCGCTTCACGCCGCGCGACGCGTACGAGGCGATGGTCCGCCAGATCCCGTTGGGGCGCGCCGGCACGCCGGAGGAGTCGGTGGGCGCCATCCTCTTTCTCGCCTCGCCGCACGCGCGCTACATCACGGGCGAGATCATCGAGGTCAACGGCGGCCAGCTGATGAGCTGATGGCGCGCGGGCGCTGTGGCAATCGGCGCACCTCTCTCGTCCTCCTCACTCGATTTGGCACGGAATTTGCTTGTCAACCATCGGATGGACACGTCGCCCCCGGAGTGCAGCGGGTGCCCATCCACGGCGAAGCATCCGATGACCTCCGCGCAAGGGCGGCGCACAAGGAGGGATTCGGATGGGATTTCCGAAGTGGCGGCGGGTGCGTCAGCATTTCGAAGGGCCCGTGGTCGAAGACATCCCCGCCCGCGTGGAGGCGGAATTGCGGCGCGTTCTGGCCGTTGCGGACGCTCCGCAGCGGGAACCTGGCGGCGAGCGGGGCTTGGCACAGCCGTGCGTATGGCCCGGGATGCGGGTGGCCATCACGGCGGGCAGCCGCGGGATCGCCAACATCCCCCTCATTCTGCAATCGGTGGTGCGCACTTTGAAACAACTGGGGGCCGAGCCGTTCATCGTCCCGGCGATGGGCAGCCACGGCGGGGCCACCGCCGAGGGGCAGCGGGAGGTGTTGGAGAGCCTCGGCGTGACGGAGGCGTTCTGCGAGGCGCCCATTCGCTCCTCGATGGACGTGGTGCAGATTGGGACGACACCGCAGGGGATGCCCGTCTTCATGGACGCTTACGCGGCGGCGGCGGACGGCGTCGTCGTGGTCGGGCGGGTGAAGCTGCATACCGATTTCAAGTCGCCCATCGGGATTGAAAGCGGTTTGATGAAGATGATGGCCATCGGGCTCGGCAAGCACCGGCAGGCCCTGGAGATCCACGCCTACGGGGTGCCGGGCATCCGCGATCACATGCCCGAGGTGGCGAAGGTGGTGCTCGCCTCCGGCAAGGTCCTGTGCGGCCTGGCCATCCTGGAGAACGCCTTCGAGCAGACCGCCCACATCGAGGCCGTCGAACCCGCGCGCATCCCGGAGCGCGAGCCCGAGCTCCTGCGCCTGTCGGCCGCGTGGATGCCGAAGCTGCCGGTGGACGATGCGGACCTGCTGATTGTCGACGAGATCGGCAAGAACTACAGCGGCACCGGCATGGACACCAACATCATCGGCCGCATCCGCATTCACGGCGTGCCGGAACCCGAGCGGCCGCGCATCCAGTACATCTTCGCGCGCGACCTCAGCGAGGCGTCCCACGGCAACGCGCTCGGCATCGGGCTGGCGGACCTGACCACGCGGCGGCTGCTGGAGAAGATCGATTTCCAGAAGATGAATGAACAGGCGCTATGCAGTTGCTCTCAACAACTGGGTTTTGTCAGGGTCAAACCACCTCAGTTCCAATCGTGTTGGCCAAAATTTGTCGATGAGGCTTG
>NZ_FPBV01000040.1 GCF_900116805.1 Paenalicyclobacillus macrosporangiidus
AACCCGCTCGACTTGCATGTATTAGGCACGCCGCCAGCGTTCGTCCTGAGCCAGGATCAAACTCTCAAACCTATCCTGTGACTCTTTCGAATCACTTCGTACGTTCGCTCTCAGGGCGTGTTCAGTTTTCAAGGAACCAGTCGCTTTCCCTGCCGCCAAGCGGCGCCATCCATCTTACCACACCGCAACCCCGAAGGGAAGCGGGAGTGTTTGGAGGACCTTCACTTGGCAGCCCTCACTGGAAGGCTCGCTCTGGAATGCTCCTCACTGGATGGTTCCGCAGCAGGCATCCGAACCGCTCGCCACCGAGCGCCTGACCTGCGCTGTGGCCGATGCGGCGAAGCCGTCGCAGCAGCGACGTCGAGTAATATACCACGCCTGGGCCGCGAGATCAACAGGGTAAAATCAGGAATCCCAAGTCGTTGCGTAAACGCAGGACACAACCGTCCAGCGGATGACCGAACTTCCGGGCGCCGGCTGCATCATCACCTGGATGCACCGTCCTCCCTGCCCTCGAACTGGTCGCATCCGCGTGCCGTCTCCGCAAGCGGCATCAGAGGCGTGGTGACGCTGCCCGGATCCACTGTCCCTTCGGCCATCCGGTGGCACACAAACGGCATGTCCTTCGCCACCGGCACCTTTCCATTCCACCCGCCCGCACCCGGAGCCAATGACCATGTCCCCTCATCGCCCCCCACCGGCGGTTTCATTGTGCCCAAAAAGCAAAAAAGACCGTCGGATGACGGTCCGCATAAAATCCCAAAAGCACGTCCAGATTTTCACTCGTCCATGGCCCAAACCGTAATCCTCATCATCCTCATTGGTCCATGGGCCAAGCCGCTGTCCTCAGACCGCGTTATCCTCAGACATTCCAATCCTCACACGGCCTCAATCCCCACACCGCGCTAAGCCTCTCTCGGCCGCCCTCACACAGCCCCGTTCTCAAACGGCCTCGGACATCCCAGTCCTCACACGTCCAGGTCGGCCTGGCTCTGCGCTACCGCTTTGCCCTGCTGCAAAGCCAGCTGCCAGCGCAGATACGCGTCGATGAACCCGTCCAGGTTCCCGTCCACCACAGCCTGGACGTTGCCGACCTCGTATCCGGTGCGGTGGTCTTTGACCAGCGAGTACGGGTGAAACACGTATGACCGGATCTGGCTGCCCCAGGCAATCTCCTTCTGCTCGCCGCGCAGGCTCGCCAACTGGGCCTCCTGCTCCTGACGCTTCTTCTCGTACAACCGCGCCTTCAACAGGTTCATCGCCACCTGGCGGTTCTGGATCTGGGATCGCTCACTCTGGCACGTCACCACGATGCCAGTGGGCAGGTGCGTGATGCGCACGGCCGAGTCGGTCGTGTTAACGTGCTGACCGCCCGCACCCGACGAGCGGAACACGTCGATCCGCAGGTCCTCCGGCCGGATATCCACCTCGACGTCGTCGTTGATCTCCGGGATCACGTCCACCGAGGCGAACGACGTATGCCGGCGGCCCGACGCGTCGAACGGCGAGATGCGCACCAACCGGTGCACACCCTTCTCCGCCTTGAGATATCCGTACGCGTTGTGCCCTTTGATCAGCAGCGTCACGCTCTTGATACCCGCCTCGTCCCCCGGCAGGTAGTCGACCGTCTCCACCTTGAAGCCCTTGTCCTCCGCCCAGCGTGTGTACATCCGAAGCAGGATGGCCGCCCAGTCCTGGGACTCGGTGCCCCCCGCCCCCGGGTGCAACTCGACAATGGCGTTGTTGGCGTCATACGGCCCGTTGAGCATGAGCTCCAATTCGAACTTCTCGATGGCCTCCTGCTGCTGCGCGGCCAATTGGTTTGCCTCCGCGAAGAGGTCCTGATCGTCCTCCTCGGCCGCCAGCTCCAGCGCCACTTCCAGGTCCTCCTGGCGCTGCTGCAGCTCATTCATCCGATCCACCACGCCGCGCAGGTTGTTGACCTCGGCAATCACCTTCTGCGCCGCCGACTGGTCATCCCAAAACCCGGGCGCGGCCATCTTCTCCTCGAGCGCAGCGATGCGGGACGATTTGCCCGCTACGTCAAAGAGACCTCCCGATTTCCGCCAATCGCTTGGCCATACTCTGCACTTCCGCGCGAAGCTCTCCGAACGTCTCCGCCACGACCATCACCTCATTCCATCCATCGCCGGCCATCCGCCGGCATCGAGACTACATGATATCCCAGCCGGTGCGGGCGCGCAACGGCTGCCAAACGGAAAGCCCCTCCCGGATACGCCCGGACGGGGCAGGGATTTATGCCACATGCTTATGTCAGATGAGCCTGGCAGGATCCCACGGGCTGGCAGGATCCCGCGGGATCGAGCCGTCTGAACGACGCTGTGGACGCCGCGACCCCCGGTCAGCCCCCCTGCACCGGCACCGAGTCGTGGATCTGCACCGGAGGTGGTGCCATGGTCACCGTCGCCTTGAACACGTACAGGATGACCTCTTCCTCGATGCTGTGGATCATCGCCTCGAACATCTCGAAGCCTTCCTTCTGGTAGATGACCAGCGGATCCGCCTGGCCGTAGGAGCGCAAGTGCACCCCTTGGCGGAATTGGTCCATCGCGTCGATGTGATCCATCCACTTGGCGTCCACCGTGCGGAGCACGACCACCCGCTCCAGGTCGCGCAGGAAAGGCCCCAGCTCCTCCTCGCGCCGGTCGTAATTGGCGGCGAGCAGTTCATACAGTCGATCCCGCAGTTCATCGCGATCGAGCCGGCGCAACTCCTCCTCCGTCACTTGGCCCGGGTTCAGGAAGTGCCGCTCGGCGTACGAGATCATCGCCGGGATGTCCCAATCCTCCGGCACCTGTTCCTCCGAGCAGTACACGTCGAGCATGTGATCGATGAGGTCCTTGCCCATGCCCTCGACGATTTCGCGCAGATTCTCCTGCTCGAGGATCTGCCGGCGCTGGCGGTAGATCACCTCGCGCTGCTTGTTCATCACGTCGTCGTAGCGCAGCACGTGCTTTCGGATGTCGTAGTTGTTCGCCTCGACCTTCTTCTGTGCCCGCTCGATGGCGCCGGTGAGCATCTTCGCGTCAATCGGCTGGTCCTCCTCGAGACCCAAACGGTCCATCATGCGCGAGATGTTCTCCGACCCGAACAGACGCAACAGGTCGTCCTCGAGCGACAGGAAGAATTGCGACGATCCCGGGTCGCCCTGACGCCCGGCGCGCCCGCGCAGCTGATTGTCGATCCGCCGGCTCTCGTGCCGCTCGGTACCGATGATGTGCAGTCCGCCCAGTTCCGCCACACCCTCGCCGAGCAGGATGTCCGTCCCGCGGCCGGCCATGTTGGTGGCGATGGTCACCGCGTGGGGCTGGCCAGCGCGCGCCACAATCTCCGCTTCGCGCTCGTGGTGCTTGGCGTTGAGCACCTGGTGCATGACGCCGCGGCGGCGCAGGAGATTGGAGAGGATCTCCGACTTCTCGATGGACGTCGTCCCCACCAGCACCGGTTGCCCCGTCTGGTGACGGCGCACGATCTCCTCGACCACCGCATTGAATTTCGCCCGCTCCGTCTTATAAATGATGTCCGGCAGGTCCTTTCGGATCATCGGCTTGTTGGTCGGGATGACGACCACGTCCATGCCGTAAATCTCGACGAACTCCTTCTCCTCCGTCTTCGCGGTGCCGGTCATGCCGGACAGTTTCTCGTACATGCGGAAGTAATTCTGCAGCGTGATGGTGGCGAGCGTCTTCGTTTCGTTCTGGACCCGGACGCCCTCCTTGGCCTCGATGGCCTGATGAAGGCCCTCGCTGTAACGCCGGCCTTCCATCATGCGGCCGGTGAACTCGTCGACGATCACGATCTCGTCGCCGCGCACCACGTAGTCCTTGTCGCGCTTCATCAGATGATGCGCCTTCAGGGCTTGGGTGATGTGGTGCATCAGTTGGACGTGTTCGGGATCGAACAAGTTGTCCACCCCGAAGAACCGCTCCGCCTTCTGCACGCCGCTGTCTTCCGTCAGGTTGACGGTGCGCATCTTCTCGTCGACCTCGTAGTCGCCCTCGGTCAGGGAGCGGACGAACAGGTCGGCGCGGAAGTACAGATCGGCCGACTTCTCCGCGGGCCCGGAGATGATGAGCGGCGTGCGCGCCTCGTCAATCAGGATGCTGTCCACCTCGTCGACGATGGCGTAATGGAGTTTGCGCTGCACCATCTGGTCGAGCGACATCACCATGTTGTCGCGCAGATAGTCGAACCCGAACTCGTTGTTGGTCCCGTACGTGATGTCGGCGTTGTACGCCGCCTTCTTCTGGTTGAAGTCCATCCCCGGGATGTTCAGCCCGACCGTCAGGCCGAGAAACTGGTGGATGCGCCCCATGTTCTCGGCATCGCGGCGGGCCAGGTAGTCGTTGACGGTGACGACATGGACGCCCTTGCCGGCGAGCGCGTTCAGGTACGAAGGCAGGGTGGCGACGAGCGTCTTGCCCTCGCCGGTCTTCATCTCGGCGATCCGCCCTTCGTGCAAGACGATGCCGCCCATCAACTGCACGTCGAAGTGCCGTTGCCCGAGCACCCGGCGGGACGCCTCGCGCACCACCGCGAACGCCTCGAACAGCAGGTTGTCCAGCTTCTCCCCGTTGGCCAAACGTTCGCGAAACTCCGCCGTCTTGGCGCGCAACTGCTCATCCGAGAGCTTTTCCATCTCCGGCTCCAGCGCATTGATGCGCGCCACCATCTTGCGCAGCCGGTGCACCTCGCGTTCATTTCGATCCACAAGCCGTTTCAGGAGTGCCACCTGAAGGTCACGCCCTTTCAATCCATGGGCCGGTGGCCCACAGTTCTCCTGTATCGTCCAACCCGGGCAGACCTCACCCGGCGAAGTCTTCTAAAAGAAGATTGTACAATGCGGGGGTGGATATCACAACACCGCGCAATCGGAGGGGAAACAGCCATCCGCTGGGGTCATCGGCGCACGGACCGCGCCTGCGATCACGCACGAAAGAGCGCCACCCTCCCAGGTGGCGCCGGTGCATTCGACAATCTGTCTGGGCCGCCGAGCCCGCCGCGCTACGAGGATCGCAACGCCATCTGGCCGGTGATCACCCCGATGATGGCACCGATGAACAGCATGGCCCACCACACCGATCCGACGCTGTGCAGGATGATGAGCAACAGGACTGCCATCACCACATTCACGACCACTTCCCGGATGAGCGGGCTCGGCCCCAACCATGGCTTCGCCCCGACCACTGCCCAATGCAGCGCCTTCCACGCGATGAAAAAGAGGAGGATCTGGCCGATCCACGCCAACACGACCATTTGAGCCAGCCCCTTTCGCGGATCCTGGTGCACATGGGCATTCGCCCATCGGTGTTACATCGTATGCCACTGGGACGCCGGGCGTGCGTAACACCAGGCCGCCCGGGTCGTGTCCTGGGCGGCCTGCGGATGGATGGACCCCTGTGCACATCTGGGGTCACTGCGGCTCAATCAAACCATAGTTCCCGTTCTTGCGGCGATAGACCACGTTGACCTCATCGGTAGCCGCATTGGTGAAGACGTAGAAGTCGTGGCCGAGGAGATTCATCTGCATGATGGCTTCCTCGACATCCATGGGCTTCATGGGGAAGCGCTTGACGCGCACCACGCGCTCGCCGAGGTCCGCGTCCTCCTCGTCCTCCCGCTCCAGCGCCCGTCCGTTGGCAGCAATCCGGGTGCGCACCCCCTGCTCCCGGAACCGCTTGTTCAACTTTGACTTATATTTGTTAAACTGCTGTTCCAGCTTGTCGACCACCAGGTCGATGGAGGCATACATGTCGTTGGACGCCTCTTCCGCGCGGAACAACACGCCGTGAACCTGCAGCATGACCTCGACCCGGTGCAGGCCGCGCTCGACCGACATCGTCACTGAAACCTCGCGTTCAGGCGGAGCATCGAAGAACTTCTCGAGCCGGCTGACCTTCTTTTCGACGTACTCGCGCATCGCCGGGGTTACGTCCAAACGGTCACCGCGAACTTGAATATTCATGAAATACTCCTCCTTGTTCCGGTCTCATCGGATCGTCGCTGTCTGCTCCGGGAGGTTGCATGAACAGTTGTCCAAATTGGTATGTGCCCGCCTTCAGCGCGAATAGTAGCCTTGCCCCCGCTCCATTTCTTGCGCCTTCTTGCGCAGGTCCCGCGCGGCCGCGCTCAAGGAAGCGGACAGCTCCTTCGTGCATCGCGGACAATACCGCCCGGCCCGAGTGGGTTGTCCACACCGCTCGCACGGATAGTGGAGGTTCGGATTGTCTCGCAACATCAGGCGGCCATCCTGGATCATCGCAATGATGAGATCCACCCCGACGCCGGTCTCCTCGCTCACCTCCGCCATGGTGGCGTCGCGGTGTTCGCGCAGATACTGGCGTACCGTCTCGAAGGCCTTGTCCTCCTCCGCCACGCAAGCCGGACAGATGTCGCGGCGCACCCTGTTGAACAGCCGGCCGCATCGCTTGCAATTGGCGATGGGCACCCCCATCCCCTCCTTCCGTTTGTGCCCAAATTATATCGCTCCTCAAACCTGGGCACCATAGGCAGAACAGACTAGGCCACATCGGCCACCACAATCCCCGCCACGCTGCGCGCGCCCGCCGCGGTGAGCACCTTGGCGCAAGCACTCAACGTGGCGCCCGTGGTGACCACGTCGTCGACCAACAGCAACCGGCGGCCCCGCAGCGACGGTGCCTGGCGGGCGAGGCGGAAGGCGCCTTCGAGGCTCATGATGCGATCCCGCCGCGCCTTCGCTGTCTGTGAACGCGTGATGGCCCCCGCCGCACCCGCACGGGCCAGCGCATGCAGCACCGGGATCCCGAGGTGCCGGCTGAGGCAGCCGGCGAGGAGAGCGGTGTGATCGTACCCCCGTTGGCGCAGCCGGTCTGGCGCTGGCGGGACAGGCACCAGGGCATCCGGCATTCCGGACGTGCACAATGGGGCCGCGCCCCGCGGGTGCGGACGCGTGCCCGGCATCGGCGCCTGCATCTGCATCGGCTCCGGTGAGGGCGCCGGGGCCGGGGCCACGGCCTGCCCTTGCCGGAACGCAGTGCCGTGCACCTCCCGCCAAGCCATCGACGCCCAGTCGGCGAACCACTCGGTCAACTCGATGGCCCCGTCGTATTTCCACTGCCGGATGAGGTTGCGCACAAAGCCGTCGTGCCGCACCGCCGCCACCACGGGGATGCCCTCGCCCGCAAACGTCAGGCGCCGGACGCGGCCAGACACGCGGATCTGGGCGATGTCCTGGAAACAGAACGGGCACAGATGAACGTCCCCCGTCTGCGCCACCTCCGGCGGCACGGGCCGCCGGCAGAGGACGCAGGGCAGGTGATCACCAGGGAAGATCCAATTCAGGGCCGTGTTCCACCCCCGGCGTAGACGAAACGGCCACGTGGCGGAAGGCATGGATCACCCCTCCAGCGCGGGGTAGTATAGGATAGCCAAGACCCCCGGGCCTGTGTGCGTTCCAATGACGGGGCCCAGCTCGCTGATCTCGACTTCGATGTTCGGGTATTTGGCGGTCAGTTGGCTGCGCAGACCCTCCGCATCCGCCAACCGCCGGCTGTGAACCACGCCGACCCGCAGCCGGGCTCCACCGGACGCGGCCGCGTCGAACTCCGCCAACATCCGCTCCACGGCGCGCCGGTGCGTGCGCACCTTATCAAACAAATCCAACCGCCCGTCCAGCACGGTGAGGATGGGCTTGATCTGCAAGAGCGCGCCCAACACCGCCGCCGCACCCCCGATGCGCCCGCCGCGGTGCAGATACTCCAGCGTGTCGATAACGAACATGGACTTCACCTGGGAGCGGATGCGTTCCCAATACGCGACGATCTCGTCGGAGGACACCCCTTTTTCCGCCATCCGCACACCGTCGAGCAGCGGACCGGCGATGCCATAGCTCGCGTACTCCGAGTCAACGACCCGCACCCGGCCTTCGACCATCCCCGCGGCCGTCTCCGCCGCGCGCACCGTCCCGCTCAATTTGGCGGACAACAGGTAACACAGGACGGTGTCGTGATCTTGCAGAAGCCGCTCAAACACTTTGACGAACTCGCCCACCGGCGGCTGGGACGTGGAGGGCAGCGTCTTGGCCTCCGCCAGCTTCGCGTAAAACTCCTCCGCCGTGATGTCCACACCCTCGCGGTACGCCACGTCCCCGAAGATCACGCTGAGAGGCACCACGGTGATGCCGTGGGCCGTGACCTGTTCAGGCGTCAAGTAGGCTGTGCTGTCCGTGACAAATGCAATTCGTTCCATTCGATCCCTCATCCTCGACGAATAAGTTCCGAGAATCCCAGGACAATCTCCCACAAATCCACCATTCTGTGATAATCTCAACGTAAAGAGCCTGAGATTTGCGTCCCCGCCGCGTCTCAGGCGGCCGTACGGATACCTGTATACGAGGTGACAGAAGGCATGCCGAGCATCGGCGAAAAAATCCGCGAAATCAGACTGCAACGCGGGATGACCCAAAGTGATCTCGGGGAAGGATTGGTTTCCTCCAGCATGATCAGCCAGATTGAAGCGGACCGTACGCGGCCCTCCTATCCCCTGTTGACAGCCCTCGCCAACCGGTTGGGGATGCCGGTGGAGTACTTCCTCGACGATCTCGGTGACAAATTCACCCTTCAGGCCTACCTGCGCCTCGGTGAATACTTCGTACGCCGGCAACAGCCCGCCCGGGCGGTGGAAACCCTGCAAGCCGCACCCACGCCGGAGACGCCCGGGCTGATGCGCCAGGATTACCTGCTCAGCTTCGCACAGGCATGGCGCAGCGTCGGCAATACACAGCAGGCCACCGCCTGCCTTGAGGAGCTGCGGGAACACGCGCTGCGCGCCCAGGATCAACGGTTGCTGTTCCATGTGCGCAAGGAAGCCGGACGACTAGAGTATGACATGGGCAACCTCGACGGCGCAATGCATGAATGGAGAAAAGCGCTCGAGTTGGGAGAGCAACTGGCGCAGGAGGATCCCCCGGTCCCCGTGACGCTGCGCGCAGACTTGGGCGAGTTGTGCCTGTCGCTCTACACCCTGCACGCACAGCGCGGCGAATGGTCTGCAGCCATCTCGGTGCTGCAGCGAGGCGCCGAGCTGTGCCGCGAGTTCCCCCGCCTCCACGATGTCGCCGACGCCTTGGTGAACGAAGCGAGGTCCGTGATCGATCACGACGCCGTCCGCGCCAAAGACGCCGTCGACCGGGCGCTGGCGCTGCTCGATGGACTCCGCCTGGCGGAGTTGTACGTGGCGCTGCAGACCCGCCTCAGCCAGCACGGCCACGGCCCTGAACCGGATGCGTGGAACCACGCCGCGCGCGCGACCGTGGCGGCCGCCCCGGGCCCGTTCCTCGACGCAGAACTGTTCCGCGTGGAACGGCTGCTGCAGGCGGGCGAGATCGACGAGGCCCTTCGGCGGCTCCAGCGGTGTGCGGGCATCCTCGAAGACTACGCGAAGGAACCGGACGTGTACCCGCGTTGGGTGGAGACGTACCGCATCCGCATCGAGGCGGCGAGAGCCATGGCGGAGTATCGGAAAGGCGAGGTCGAGAGGGCGGTGGATCGCATGCTGGGCGTGGCCGAGGCGCTGCAACGCCAGAACTCGGCGCGTGAGGCCGCGGCGGCACTGGCGCAGGTGATGATGTGGTATACGGAACAAGGGCGGGAGGATCTGGTGGAGGGTGTCTCCCAGCGGATCGAAACCCTGTTGGACGCGACCACGCGACCCGCGTGATCTCGAGGGACGGGCAAGATAAGAAAAGGTTCCATGTTGTTTTAGCTACGCCAAAATGTCTAAAAGTTGATGGCGTTTGATGTCAAAGCTTTGATGGGTACTTGACCAAGTCCGAATCACCCAAGACCTGTGAACGTTCATGTTGTCTACCGAAACCCGAACAGGTGTCGCATCTGCAGCCGAGGTGAGCCTGTCAAGGCAATCCTTGCGCCTTGACAGGCGGAAAGGACGACCCATACGGTAGTGTCCCGTCAAGTGGTGTAATTTCACCGTTTGTGTCTAATTTGTGACGTCGCTGGCTTTGCCCCGTTGGGGGGATTATATCGACCGTCGT
>NZ_FPBV01000008.1 GCF_900116805.1 Paenalicyclobacillus macrosporangiidus
CCTAATGGGGGCCATATTGCAGGAGCAGCATGAGGAGTGGATGGTATCTCGACGCTACTTCAGCCTGGAGTCTATGGCGAGACTGAAGCCAGACCAAACGCTACTGGCCGCAGAGGCAGTGCTGCAGAAATAGCAACGAGGAGGTGGGCGTGTATGCCACACGCAAACCTTGGCTTTGTCCCCTAAGTGCTCAAATTCGACCGGCAGGGGCGACGTCAAGGGCGTCCGACAGGACGAGCGCAGCGCCCCTTGACGGAGCGACGACGGTCGATATAATCCCCCCAACGGGGCAAAGCCAGCGACGTCACAAATTAGACACAAACGGTGAAATTACACCACTTGACGGGACACTACCCACGTCGTGTCGGACATGCTGTTTATCTGTGCGTCGCTCATCACATTCCTTGCACACACCAAGTGGGTGATCGATACCGTCCAGTCTGGTGAATCCTGTCGTGAAAATGCGGCCCATATCATCCGCATCTCGAAAGCGACGACATAAAATGCAGTACGCTGTAGCCATTGATCATCCCGCCTTCGGCGTTTTGTAACGGGACAACAATGCACTATATATGGAACCTCGCCATTGGAGTTTTATACCTACTTGGACTTCACGACCGCTCGTATCATCTGTGCTGGATGTCTCTCCACCAGGGATTCAGGTTGGTATTTCCGGCAAATCTCTTCACCCCGCTGAATCAGTCTTTGAATCAGGTCTTGTCGAGCACGCCACGGCAGGATCGCGGTTTTTTCTTCAAACAAATTTGTTACTTCTACGAAAAATTCAACAACTGTTTGAGGTGAAGTGTAATGTATTTCATGTTCGAATTCATCAAGACGAATGATTTCAAACAATGACTTCATCGCTGCCGGCACCGTATCAGAATCTGGCAATACATCCGGATGGCTTGCTTTAGATTCTAGGCTCAACAACGGCTCGAACCACTCTAAAAAGAAATCGCTCCGTACAGGAAAATGTAACGGATAGAACGTACTAAATGTCCCGCCCGGCTTTAAGACCCGTGCTATTTCACGTAATGCCTCATGAATGTTGGTTAGGTGCAAGAAGCCACATCCAGTCACGCTGTCAAACATGTTATCGGGAAAGGGAAGACGTTCAGCCTGAGCACGTACCACATGCACCCACTCTGCATGGTAATCATCACGTTTTCGCCTCACGGTTGACAGCATGCCGGTTGAGGGATCGGTTACCACTAAATAACCGTTTGGACCAACTGCTTGAAATAGACCCGCGTCAAAAGTGTACGCCCCTGTACCACATCCCAATTCCAGTACATGTGAGCCTGCTTGGATTTCACTTAACTCAAGTAACGATTTTCTAATACTAGCTGAACTAGGAATCAAGATATTTGTAAGAGATTCTACATCCTCTAAGTTGTTGAAGTTATTGAGCCGAACCAACCGGGAGCGGAATTTTAGGAAACCGGATTCGACAAACACACGCGTGATGGATTGCAGCACTTCATTTCCGTAATGTGTAAGTTCGACAAAGCCATCGCGCACAGTCACCAGTCGTGACGCCACTGCCTGTTTAAACTCGCTTGTTAAAGTATTGGTCCCCCAAGGACGATGGATATCGCCTTGAAGAAAGTCATTGACGTGTATTGATCCGTAATAGTGAAGAACTTGAAGGTCCTCGTACATGTTCGTGAGCAAGTAAAACGTTACGAAATCTTTCAGGCCAACTTTTTCAACGAAGTTTTCCGTCAACCGCTGTGCTACGCTCACCATTTCTTCTGTAACCGTTAAAGTACCCAATTCTAGATGACACAAATATACAGCCGTACTCGAGACTGCCTCACGGCAAGCCTCGGCAGCTCTCTCTACATGAATCGGCTGACCCCCAAATATATCCATCGTCCAATCAGGTCGCCAATGTTGAGCTGCAAAGTGTCTGGACCAAGTTCTTATATCCGTAAATAAAGTGAACGAGATTCGATGTTCCCCTTTTCCCCACGTCAACCAAGGCGCAATGACGATGCCGTCACGAATCATTATTCGCCCTGTTTCAATGAAAATGTCAAGATCCAGCTTGTTGATCATTGAACGACACCTCCTATTGATTAAAAATTTAGGCACATAACATGAAATTCCTGCCGGGACAGTCAGTACAAAAAGAACAACCCGCCGAAGAGGGATATTACCGGAGGAATATCCAACATGTTGAGTGTATTCAGATATGTGTTTACGTTCTGTCATAATTTTCTTGGGAACACGTTGATAAGGCTCTGCATTCTCTTCTTCCGCATCGTAAGTAACATGTACAGTCCACAACATTGTCAAGCCATTCGTAGTCACATAACATCAAGCGTTTCAGCGCGAACTGTACGGCCATCAGTATTAATTTGTCGTCGTGCACTCGCGCAGCCTGGATGCGCGCAAGGAGCACAAGATGTCAGATGTGTTGGAACGAGAACGAAAGGAGTTGGAACAAGCGGCGACAGCACTGTCCAAGACATTGTGTGGATATGAGGGACGGCTCGGTGGAAACAGAGGACTTCTGCAGGGCACACCACAGTAAACTTCATCGGATAGGAACGACGTTGAAGCCTGTTGTGAATCAAGACAAGCGAACTCGACGGGGCGGACCACGCAAGGATGAACCAGCACCTTCCGTCGTCACCCGCTGCGGAATTCAGATTGGGATTGAACCTCCAAGCAAAGACGTTTTGCTGACCTGGCGCGAGCAAGACGCGACGTTTGTCGTCATCACGAACATTCGGGACGACCAGAGATTGGCCGACGAGGCGGTTTTGAGGCTCTACAAGGAGCAAGCTGAGGTGGAGGGCCGGTTTCGTAACTGACAAGCCCGTATCACGTCGGGCCTTTCTACCTACACCGCGCCGACAGGGTGAAGACGTTTTGTGACTGATGTCACTGTTGTTATATAGTGCACTCGAGCACATCCTGTGCGAGAAAATGAATCAGGAAGAGGAACCGATCCTGCCGGGGAAACCCAAAGGTTACTGGCCGAAGGGGATATCCGTCCTAGAGATGTTTGAAGAGATGATCACAGTGCTTGCGCTATAGCGACTGTACGTGTCAAGAGCCCTTGTCAGCCACCGGAAAGGGGCTGAAAAGCCCCTGCGTTTCCAGGGCGCTCCTACGGTCATCGCACGCCAACCTCTTTTGCCAGTTCGATCTCGTCGTGAATCTCAATCCCGTGGTTTCCAATCACGGGAATCGCCGGTTTGATTTTTCTCGCTTCATCAATCGCACCAGGGTAAACGGCTTTGATTCGATAACCCCGCCGTTGATAAAATCGCAGCGCTTCCACATTGTCGTTGCTGGTTATGAGCCAGACGCTCTGGCAACCAGCCGCGCGAGCCTCATCCTCTACCGCCATGAGCAACCGCGTACCCACTCCGACACCTGGTTTTGTGGTGTTGAGGCTCATGAGTTCGCATCCGCCGTTGTCATCAAAACGGTATGTCGCCGCGCCGACAGGCTCGCCACGGACCTTGACGATGAGGGATGCCAGGTCGACAAGCCGATAGACGTGACCACGGCTGACCATGACGTCACCTCCCCATTCGGAATTCCACAGGTCTTGGAGCCAGAGGATGTCGTCTTGTTCCTGTGGATGCAGTACTTCCCATTGTGCGCCTTTGTTCGTTATTTGGCCTCCCGTCCCCGTTCCGTGTGCTGGAGCAAGCGAACAATAAGATGGCCGCCGTTAGACAACACTTTCCCATCGGTGGCAGGCAGCCCGGTGTCGTTGAAACCCATCTCTCGAGCTGGCCCCGAACTCCACCATTCATTGTATCGGACGGCCTCATCGGACTGCCACCAGCGCCGCGATGTCGCCGAAGCTCCCCCCTGTCCAACTGGATTTGAAGACCAAGCGGGGCGCTGCAACGCCTCCGCACGTCGGGAGCATGAAAAAACCGTCGGACGAGTTCGGGTGAAATCTCCGCACCGATTGGACGCCTTGCTTTCACGACATTCGAGACGTTGTACCATACATGATAGGACAAATCCTCGGTGCAATTCTTGCGGCATCGTCCGTGTTTAGCAGAGAATCCATGCCAGAGCAATCCGTGTGTCGCCTGCGCACCACGGACGTTCGTGTGAGGGGGCTGTTCAAACTGTACAACCGCATTTTTCTTGTTGAAGACGACGCTGCCCTTGCGTCGTATCTCAAGCAGCAGTTGGAGCGGTTTGGATACGAGGTGCACGTCGCCGAGGAACTGCGCAACGTGGCGGAGGAAGCGAGACGGGTTCAACCCGACCTCATCTTGCTGGACATCAATCTTCCATACTACGATGGCTTTTACTGGTGCCGGCAAATTCGCTCGTTTTCCAAGACGCCCATCATCTTCCTGTCCGCACGGGACGGGTCCATGGACCAAGTGTACGCGTTGGACAGCGGCGGTGACGAATACATCACAAAACCGTTCCATCCGGACGTGTTGATGGCCAAGATTCGCGCGTTGCTGCGGAGAACGTACGGGGAGTACGCGGAGATTCCTCGACTGGGCGAGGCGGTCAGTGACACGGTTGTCATCGGTCACGTGAAGATTGACCTCAGAAAACTCGTCGTGGAGTCGGACGAGAGAACCGAATCTCTGACGAAGACGGAAGGGACGTTGCTGCGGGAACTGCTCGCGGCCAACGGACAGGTGGTCGCCCGAGACACCCTCTTGGAGACCATCTGGGACGACGCTGAATTTGTGGACGACAACACGTTGACCGTGAATGTCGCACGGCTGCGCCGCAAGTTGGGGTCGTTCGGCCTGGGCGGCGCCATTGTCACGGTCCGCGGATTGGGATACCGGCTGGATTGGCGTGGAGGGCAATCGGGATGACATTCTGGGCATTTCTGCGGGATCAGTGGCGGGTGATTGCGTTCTTCCTCGCCGGCACGGGGTTGATGTGGCTCGTCTGCTGGTTTGCCGCGATGGAACAGGGCGTGGTGTTGCGGTGGTCGCTCGAACTGTACGCGCTGTCGCTGGCATGGTTTGCGCTCCTCCTGTATGTCCTCGTCGAATACCTGCTGCGGCGTCCGTTCTATCAGGACATGAGGACCCGTCTGAACGGGGAACTGTCCTTGCAGTCCGGAGACGTTCCGCTGCGGGCGATCACGCACGAGCAGCGGCGGTTCAATGAACTCCTGAAACGTTATCACAGGGCCTACAGTGCTCAGATCGCCGCGTTGGAAGAACGCCAGAACTTCTTCGAAACGTTCACCGTGCGCTTTGTGCACCAAATGAAGACCCCTGTGACGGTCCTGCAGTTGTTGGAACAGGAACTGCGCCAGGGGCCGGGAGACCGGCAGTCAGGTAACCCTAAGCGGGCATTGACCAACGCGCAGCTCGACACGCTGGACGAAGAGTGCCGCCGGTTGGAAGCGTCCATCAACGCGATGCTGTACACGTCGCGCCTGACCGCATTCTCGTTCGACGCCAGGATGGAGCGGCTGGACGTCGTGAGGCTGATTCGGGACGTGGTGAACCACCATAAAAGCGCGTGGATCCGCCGCAAGTTGTACCCGCGGTTGGAAGCTCCCCCTCATGCAGTCTGGGTCGTATCGGACCGCAAGTGGCTGTCGTTCATGGTCGATCAGATCATCCGCAACGCCCTGCAGTACGGCGTCAAGGTGGACGAGCATGGCCAAACCCTTCCGTCCTCCTTCGAAATTCGGGTATCCGAGGAACAGCACACGGTCCGGTTGGCGTTTCGGGACGAGGGCATCGGCATCCCGGAGCGGGACATTCGCCACGTGTTTCGGCCGTTCTACACGGGCGAGAACGGGCGCACGCACTCGAGGGCGACAGGCATGGGATTGTACCTGGTCAAGGAGGCGGCGGATCGGCTGGGCCATGAGGTGGAGATCTCCTCCGAGGTCGGCCGAGGGACCACCGTCGTGTTCCGGATCCGCGTTGCCGACTACTACCGCCCCGCGATGACGGGAACGGCATCCAACGACGGCGGCGGTCAGACGGAGTGACAAAATTGTAAGGTGGACGGGCGTGGATGTAAGGTTCGCACAAGGAACGGCGCCCCTTGTCACTGGCATACTCACGGTGACACGAAGCAACAGGAGGTATGACACCGTGAACGTACTCACGGCGAAGCGGTTGACCAAAGTGTACGGATCGAGACACGCGAGGGCCGTGACGAAGGCGCTCAACGGAATCGATCTCGAAGTCAACCGGGGGGAATTCGTGAGCATTATGGGCCCGTCGGGCAGCGGCAAGACGACGCTGCTCAACATCCTGGCGGGCATCGACCGGCCGACGAGCGGTGAACTGCGCATTCACGGACAGGAACTGGCCAAGATGCGCGCGTCCGAACTGGCGTTGTTCCGCCGCCGGCAACTCGGATTTGTATTTCAGGATTACAACCTGCTGGACAGCCTGACGGCGGCCGAAAACGTGGCGCTCCCGCTGGCGCTCGACGGCAAACGGGGGGCCGCTGTGCGAAAGAAGGTCCTCGAGATGCTCGAGTACCTGGGCATGGGCGAATACGCCGACCGGTATCCGTATGAGCTGTCCGGCGGTCAGCAACAGCGCATCGCCGTGGCTCGAGCGGTCGTGCACCAACCCGCCTTGGTCCTCGCGGATGAGCCGACGGGAAACCTCGATTCGGCGTCCGCAAAGGCTCTGCTTGAGGTTTTTGCCAAACTGCACCGCGAGCAGGAGTCGACCATCCTCATGGTGACGCACGACCCGTTCGCCGCCAGCTACAGCAAGCGGGTCGTCTTCATCAAGGATGGCCAGGTCTTCTCGCATTTGGATGCCCCCAGCTCCCGCAGCCAGTTTTTCCAGGAAATCTTGCAAGCTCTGGCGGTATTGGAGGGGACGAGCTATGACATGGCGCCGACTCGCATGTAAGAACCTCCTCCACAACGCCAGGAGGTACCTGGGATACATGGCGTCGAGCACCTGCGCAGTCCTGGTGTTTTTCATGTTCTCCAGCTTCACCCTCAATCCTCATGTGAAACAGGGGTACATGACCGCCCGCGCCAGGTACGTGCTCGGCGGATGTGAGTACATCATCCTGTTCTTTGCCGTCTTCTTCATCCTGTTTTTCCATGCGGCGCTCATTCGCATGCGGAGCCGCGAGTTCGCGCTGTTTCGGGTGCTCGGAATGACCCCGGGGCAAGTGTGGCGAACCGTGTTTGCGGAAAGCATCGTCACCGGCCTGGCGGCCATCGCGGCGGGCATCGCGCTCGGGACGGTGTTTCTCAAGCTCTTCCTGATGGCCATGGGCGCGCTCTTGAACTTGCCTGTATCCATTCCGTTCGCGCTGCCCGCCCAGTCCGTTTTGCTCACGGTGGCGCTCTTCGGGGCCGTGTTCGTCCTCGAGGGATTCATCACCGCCGCACGCACCGCCCTGCACACGCCGAAGAGCCTGATGCTGGCCGAAAGGGCGCGGCAGAGGGCGGACAAGGCGTCGTGGTGGCTGGTCGCGCTGGGCATAGCTTCCATCGCCATCGCCTACGATCTCGCCATCGCGCACAGCCTGAACATCATCGTCAACTTCTTTCCCATCATCGGGTTGACGGCACTCGGCACCTATCTTCTCTTCACGCAAATTTCCGTCAAGGTCCTGGGCGCGTTGCGGAGACGGCCCCTGCACGGCGTGTCGCTGCTGGTCGTCGCCCGGTTCGCGCACCGCGTGAGGGACAACGCGCTCGTGCTGACGGTCGTCACGCTGTTGTCCGCCACGGTGCTGAGCGGAATGGGGGCGGTGTTTGGCCTGAAGTCCTTGGTCCACCAAAACTCGACCCAGGTCGATCCGTTTCCCGTCATGCTCATTCGACCGCAAGCCGGTGCTTTTCCGTTGACGGCGAACGACGTCAGTCGCCAATTGGCAGCGTCCGGGACACCCGTGGCCGGCCAGGTCACGTTTTCCGTCGCGGCTGTCCGCGCGGAGGAGGCGGGCCAGGCGGGATCGCAGCCGGTGCACATCACCGTGGTCTCCGCCTCGACGTTTGAACGGGTTCGCCAGCATTTGATGGACGCAGAGCCTGAAACGCGGAGCTTTCTCACGGACGCTCCACCGGCGCCGGGCTCAGGGCGCGCCAATGTCTTCGTCAACTATCCGCTGGTCTTGCAAAAACCCTTGTTTTCCACGAATCAGATTCGTGTGCTCGATGTCCCGGAGATGTCCTTTCATCTGAACGGGCAATACGACGCCCGCATCCTGAACGAACAAATGGGCAGGGTTTCAGACTTTGTGCTGGAAGTGTCGGATGCGGATTACGCAAAGCTGACCGACGCCCTGCCCGAAACGGCGAAATACGAGATCACCGGGTTTGACGTGCCCGACTGGAAACACGCGCTGGTGGCCACGTCAGCCCTGCAAAATCGCCTGAATGCGGGTCAAAAGCCGTTTTTGACGGCGCGTGCCGACGTCGATTCGGAGGTGACCCAGACGCTGGCGACCATGATCTTCGCCGGATTCTTCGTCAGCGTCCTGTTCCTGCTGGCCTGCGCGACGGTCCTCTACTTCCGGCTGCAGTGGCAGATGGCTACCGACAAGCGGCAGTTTTCCAGCCTGCTGCGGATCGGCATGCGGGATCGGGAAGTGCACAAGACCTTGACGCGGGAACTGCTCCTCCTCTTCTTCGCACCGGTCGTGGTCGGATTGGTGCACAGCACGGTGGCCATGGTGGACTTCTCGCACCTGATTGCCGTTAAGGGAAACCCGTGGCCGGTGTTTGTCGTCGTCGCTGGGATCTACATCGCACTGACCGCGTTCTACTTTGCCGTGGCGCGCATTCGCTACGCCCGTCAGGTTCTGCCGTAGCGGTGCCCGCTGTCCCCCGGGGGCCGTCCCCTCCTCGAAGCCGTCGTGGCCATCCCGGCCGTTCCGGCAGGAGGGACCGGCCCCTTCTCGTACGACCGCCGCAGGCGTTGACCTCAGCCGTTATGCAACGGGATACGGAGCGTCTGCCCCGGATAGATCTGCGCCGAGGGAAGGTGGTTCGCCTCCAGGATGGACCGCACCACCACGCGATAATCGTCGGCGGGATCGAACCGCCGGGCCAATTCGTACAGGGTGTCCCCCGGTGCCACCTGGACACGCGTCCATGCGTCCGCACGCAGCCGGCTGTGCGGCACCACCGCCATCGCCGCGGTTGCAAAGCACAGGGCACCGACCAGGACCGCCAACACCTTCAGATACGAGGACGAGCGCACAGGACATCCCTCCGGGCCGAGTGTCGGGCGGTGCATCCGCCCTTCTCCCCATCACCCTATGCTCGTCCGCCCCAGCTTCAGACCTGAATCACGCTACGTCCCCGTCCACGTGTCCGTTCGGACCGCGTTGGGAGACAGACTCCTGTCCTCCCGGCGCGTCAACATGGGCGAGACGACGCGCAGATGCGGCTCATCGCGCTTGCCGCACACGCCGAGCGGGTGATCCACGCCCGCTACCCGTACGAATCCGGTCCGGAACGTGTATACCATGTCCCGCTCATCCATCCAGGATCTGCACACCATACAATAGGCCAACGCCATGTCCATCGTCTCCCACATTTCCATCTTGTTAAAGGATTCGGTCATCGATGGAAGATTGCGAGGGTGCGCCGGTGGGCCGCGTGGTTGCCACAGCGTATGGGGTCGGGCCATGGCCGGGGTGGGAGATATGCCCGGTGGTTCAGGCTTCCTTTCGCTCCTGCTGCCACTGCAGCGCCTTCTGCGCTTCGGTGAACGCGTTGGCACTCTGGAAGAGCGCCGACCGGGCCGCAGCGTCCGCCTCCCGTTGCATGGCCTGCAAGGCCGCCTCAATGTCCTGCTCGCTCACCCCCGGAATCCGGCTGGCAATGTAGAAGGCCAGGGCCTTCTTCTGATCCGCGGACAGACTGTCGAGCGTCTGCCCGAAGGCGTGGAGCCCCACCAGGGCGACCCGGCCCAGTTCCGCGCGGAGCACCGCGTCGACCGCAGGCGCTGTCGCCGGGGTGCCGGACGGCGCCGCCACGCCCCCCGTGCCGGACAAACGACCCGGTCCGCCGACACTGCCGCCCCCCGCTCCAGCGGCCGCACCGCCACCCCCACTGGCCCCGGACTGGAAGATGGGCGCACCGGAAACGTCCTTGGCCAACTTCCCGACATCTTCAATCAACGTGGCTCCGTCGTGCTCCAGCCACTGGATGGTCTTGCTCAACAGCGGCCACCGGCGGTTGAGCCCAAACAGGCCAGCCAACACGGTGACAGCCGTGCCGAGGATGGTCAACAGGTCGTTCCACACCGACACGTTCATGACGCTCACCCTCCGTTGAATTTCAAGGTGTTGTACAGGCGCAGCAGCGCCGTCGCTAACTCGCCGCGGGTCACCGGCCGCTCCGGATGAAACGCGCCGCCGGGGTCGTTGGTCATCAATCCGTGCTGCAAGGAGAAGGTGATGGCCGCAGCCAGCGGATCGGTCGGCGCGACGTCTGTCGCAGGCGGCTTCGGGAGGACGAAATTCCACCCGCCCCCCGGCAGCGGCTGCGCCTGGATGTTCGGCGCCAGAGCCGTCCAGGGGATGTAAGTGGCCCCGTCGTAAAGGACCCCCTGCACGTTCACCCCGTCGATGTTCATCATCCCGGTGTACCGCCCGTTTTCCGTCACCAGGTGATACGGCGTGCCCAACAGGTCGAGGGCCGTGTACAACACGTACGTCGATCCGTTGACCACAATCGCCGCCATGTCCTTTCCTTCCACCTCTGCGTGAATCGCGGGATACAGCGCCACCGTCCACCACCCCGGATCGCGATAGATGTTGTCGATGTCCACGTCCATCCCCGCCAATACCGTGTCGACCTCAATCTGGTACACATCCGCCTTGGCGGACAGCTCCCCGCGCGACCAGGCGATGGTCTGCCAGTAGTGATCCGCCGACACCGAGTGGATGACGAGGAGGCCTCCGTACACGCCGAGGCGATAGGCGCCGGCGAGGCCTTCCCGCACGCCGTCCAGGTACGCCGAGATGGCCGGGAGATCGGCGGGCGCGGCGTCGTAATCCACGGTGAAGTAGATGGTGCTCCCGCCCGGCTGCCCGACCCATCGCGCTTCCTCCACCGCCTGCCGGGCGTCGCTCACCCCCTGCGCGCGAGTGAAGTAGCCCGCGCGAGTGGGGTTGGATTCCCAGATGCTGAAGATCTTCAAGCCAGCATCGGTGATGGCGCGCGCTTCCGCCGGCGTGATGGCTTTCGCCCACCCGTGCGTCTTGCGGCCGAGGTACCGCCCCACCGCCGCGATGCCCTGACGCTGCAATGCCCGGGCCTGTGCGCCGGACAGCGAGACGGTGGTGTCGACCGCCCTTGCGATCACGTTCACACAATCCCTCCTCGCCGTCATTCCCTGTCCCCTCGTTCCCGCGGGGGAACACCCCATTGTATGAAGGCCGCCCGACCGCCGCCCCCGCGCGCACGACGGCCTTGCGCCCCCCAAACGCTCGATGCCACGGACATGCCCCTCCGGAGGACACGAGGGCAAAAAAAAAAAAAAAAAGCGGGCACCGCCCGCCAAGCCTCCTTCGGCGCACCCCCGAGGGTGCGCCGCCTGAGGCTCAAAGGGTGTGGCCGCGTTTCGCCGCCTGCACCCGGTCGACGAGCGCTCGCACGCGCGTCGTCACCGCTTCCCATCGGCCCGCCGCGACGTCGGCGGGATCGACCAAGGCGCTGCCCATTCCCACCGCGGGTGCACCGGCGCGGATGTAGTCCGGCGCGTTGTCGGGCGTGATCCCGCCCGTCGGCAGGAACGCCACACCGCGGAACGGCCCCAGCAGGTCCTTCAGATACGCCGGTCCGAGCGGTCCTGCGGGGAACAGTTTCAGCACCTGCGCGCCCGCGCGCCGGGCCTGGACGATCTCGGTGGGCGTCGTGACCCCCGGGATGAACGGGGCCCCGAGGCGGTCGGCACGCGCCAACAAGGCCACGTCCAAGTGCGGGCTCAACAGGAAGTCGGCGCCCGCCTCGACGGCGCGATCCACCTGTTCCGGCTCCATCAACGTGCCGGCGCCGACCAACAGGTCGGCTCCGGCCGCGTCGCGGATGGCCCGGATGGTCTCGTACGCCCCGTCCGAGTCCACTGTCAGCTCCACCGCCCGGACGCCGCCTTTCACCACCGCTTCCACCAAGGGTTGAATGTGCTGACGGTCGACCCGCCGGAAGATGGCCACCACACCGCCCTCGCACAATCGCTCCAGGACTGGATTCATTTCGCCTCTCCTCCCGCATGCGCCTCCATCCACGCCCGCAGGGCGGGACGGGGGCCGTGCTCTCGGATCGATTGTACCGCAGCGGCGACCCGTTGGGTGAAACCGGGCAGGGCGTTGAGATCGACGCCCCAGACGTCCTGCAGAGCCAGCATTCCCGCGACCGCATCGTGCAGGCCCGCCTGCGCCTCGGCACGCCAGGCGTCCCGCAGGGCGCGCTGTGCGTGCGGATCGTTCTCCGCCGCCTCGCCCGCCGCCCCGGGCAGGAAGCCGAGGAGCAGGAACGCCCACGCCAGGGACAGCCAGGGCGGGGCATCGCCGTGCGCCTGCGCGTGCCGCAGGAGGGCCGGCACCAGCCGGACCTTCGCCTTCGCCAGGGCGTGTTGTTGGATGGCGCGGAGTTCGTGGCGGATAAACGGATTCCGGAAGCGCTCCAACGTCGCCGCGGCAAAGGCCTCCGCCTCCGCACGATCCCCCAACTCCGCCGCCGCGGCCGGCACCAGTTCGTCGTCCACCAGGCGGCGCAAGAACGGGCCGACATCCGCGTCCTCCACCGCTTCCCGGACGGTGGCCAGTCCACAGGCCATCGCCACCGGCGCGAGGCTCGTGTGGGCCCCGTTGAGGATGCGCACCTTGCGCACGCGGTACGGCGTGACGTCGTCCGTGTAGCGCACGTTCAGGCCGATCCGCTCGAACGGCCACAGCGCCTTCAGGCGCGCGTCGGCCTCGACCGCCCACAGGTGAAACGGCTCTCCGACGGTCAGCAGCCGGTCCTCATACCCGAGGGCGGCGACGCGTTCCGCCTCGCCGAGGTCCGTGGGGAACCCGGTGACGATGCGATCCACCAGGGTGTTGCAGAAGTGGTTGGCCGTCTGCACCCACTCCGCGAACGCCTCGCCCAGGGACCACGCCCGCGCGTGGCGCAGGACCAGGTCGCGCAACACCTGTCCGTTGTCGTCCACCAACTCACAGGGGATGACCGTGAGCCCGGCGGCGGGATCGCCCGCGAAGACCCGAAACCGGCGGTGCAGGTATGCGGTCAGCTTGGCCGGGAAGGTCGCGGGGGCCGCAGAGGTGGGACACGGCTCCGCCTCGTACCTCAGCCCCGCCTCGGTGGTGTTGGAGACCACCACCTCGATGGCCCGCTGTTCGGCGCAGGCGAGAAAGGCGGCCCAGTCGGCGTGCGGATCGATGGCCCGGCTGACGGAGGTCACCACCTCGCGTTCATCCACCAACCGGCCCTCCAGATACCCGCGCAGCCAGACCGTGTACAGGCCGTCCTGCGCGTTGAGGCGCGCGACGTTCCGGGCTCCCGTCGGCCGCGGCGCCGCGACGACCACCCGGCCCTGGAACAGCCCCTCGACATTCAGCCGGTGGAGCAGCCAGTCGACGAACCCGCGCAGAAAGTTCCCTTCGCCCACCTGCAGAACCCGCTCAGGATAGGAGAGCGCCCGCCGCGCCGCTTCCGGCACGGGGATCCGCCCGTCCTCCACCGCCTGTCGGTTCAGCAACATCCGCACATCCTCCGTTTCTCGGCTTCACGGCCCAGACGGTTCATCGCACCCACAGCGCCGGCCGGGCGATGCGGCTTGCCCCCGTCTCCACGGCAATGGTCGGCCACCGCCCCGTGTCGCTGAGGATCTCGATGCCGTCCGGGCCAATCAACGCCGTGTCTTCCGATTTCACACCGGCGATGGTGGGATTCCACGCCACCGCCTGCCCCGCCTGCAGCACCTCGTCCGCCGTCGGATCCGCCCGCCGCTCGCGCGACTGGTACCCCGCCAAGCCGCCCTGGTGGTGATGACGCCACTCGTCGGGAAAGCCCACCGCCCGGTAGGCGGCCTGGGCGGCTTGGAACACCTCGGCCAGGGTGGCGCCCGGCCTTGAGGCGGCGAGCATGGCGGCATCCACACGGACGACGGCGTCGTGCCGGGCCCGCAATTCGTCCGAAACCAGCCCGAAGGCGACCATCCGCGTCACGGACGCCACGAGACCCGCCCGGCGGGCACCGATGGAGAGAAGCGCGCAACTTCCCACGGCCGATCCTGTCGGCAGCGGGTGGCGATGCCGCGCCGCCCGGTCCGCACCGGCGACCAGCAAAACCAGCGGCTCCGCCCCGGACGCCAGGCAACGCTGCGCCATCCCCGCCGCCGCAGCCCACTCGGGATCTCCGGGCTGCAGGGCCCGGCAGGCCTCCTCCACCGCCGTGGCGGCATCCCGCGCCAGGGCGCGCAGCGCGGCCTGCGCCTCCTCGTCCAACTGCGCGCGCAATGCCCGGATGTCGGCGGCCACCTCCGCTTCTGCCACCACGCCCGGGCGCGCCAGCCACGCCGACAGCCGCCGCTGCCGCTCTGCCTCGTCGTACCACGGGAAGACGTGCCACTCGTCGGCGACCAGGCCCTCTTCCTCTTCCAGCCGGCGCGCCTCGATGTTGTTGACCAGGCACGCCACGCGCGCTGGGTCCACCAGCACGGCCGCGAGGCCCGATTCGCTGGCCACGTTGACGTGGAACCGTCCGCCGAACAGCCAGGCCAGCGTCGCCTGGCTGGTGACCACCACGCCCTGAACGCCGCGCGCCGCGAGCGCGGTGCGCAGCCGTTCCAAACGTGTCTGAGTCACTGGCGCACCCAGGTGTGGAGCGGATCGTCGTGCGGGATCATGACGCGATCCCTGTCCCCTGCCATCACCCACAGGTAGTACAGCTGGTACCCGGCGGCGGCGCAGACGGGATGGTACCCGCCCGGGATGAGGAACGTGTCCTTGTGCTGGACGCGGTACACCTCGTCGAGGGAACGGTCACTGGTGTAGATGGCCTGCAGGCCGAACCCCTGCTCCGGATGGAGGCGGTAGTGGTACACCTCTTCCATGCAGGCCTCCACTCCGGGTTGGTAATCATCGTGTTTGTGCGGCGGATAACTGGACCAGTTCCCGGACGGATTGAACGTCTCGCCGACGATGATGCGGTGGACGCGTCCCTCGGCGTTCTGCACCACGATGTCGTGCACCTGGCGCTCGAAATTGTCGCGCCCGACCGTCTTCACCAGGACCTCGCTGGGCCGTACGATGAACGGCTGGTGCCGCTCGCTGGCCGGGGCCGTGCACACCGCCACCTCCAGCCGGATATCCCCGGTGTTGACGACCGCGAACGGGGCGTTGACCGGGACGTACACCGCGGTGGCGCGCTCGGCGAACACGTCCGCCCGCTCCAGGCCGGCGTACGTCTCGCCTCCGGCCTCGATGTCGCAACGGCCACGCAACAGGACCAAGACCGTCTCCTCGTCCGCGGTGTGGCCGCGGTAGGCCTGGCCGGGCTCTAGTTCTATCAAGCCGAATCGCAGCCAACGCAGGCCAGCCGCGTTGTCGCGGCCGACCACCTCCCGGTAACCGCTCGTCTCCTGCGCGCGGATCAACAGCATGGCGCATCCCCCTGTTGGCTTGTGTTGGATTTCAAGCGCATTCTATACCTTTGCCACAAATTCAGTCAATAGAAAAACCAGAGACCCCCGTGCACACCACGGGGGTCTCCTCAGGCGAACAAAAACCTGGCCCCGTTCCGGGCCAGCATCTCCACATCCGGATCGCCGGAATCCCGCACGCCCTCACCGCCCGGCGCGCTGTCCGCACCACCGGGACCTCCCGGGACATTCGGCGGGGCGTCGGTCAGGATGGCGTCCACCTCGTCCAGCCGCGCGTAGGAAACCAAGGCGGCACGCCCGATCTTGCTGCGGTCGGCCACGCAGTACACCCGCTCCCCGGCGGCCATCATCGCCCGTTTGACCGGGCCCTCCGCGCTCGACGCGGTGGTCAGGCCCTGCCGGACACTGATGCCGCCCGCGCCGAGAAACACCACGTCCACGTGATAGCGGCGAATGGTTTCCTCACACTCGGGTCCCACCAGCGTCAGGGTGCCCTTCTGCTGGACGCCGCCGAGGACGATGAGCTGCGCCTGCCAGGAGCCGGAAAGCTCCATCGCGATGGCGAGGTCGTTCGTCACCACCGTCACCGGGCGGTCGGCGAGCCGGCGGGCGATCTCGAGCGTCGTCGATCCGTTGTCCAGCATGACGGTGGCCCGCTCTGGGACCAGAGCCGCCGCCCGTTCCGCGATCCGCCGCTTCGCGTCGAGGTTCTGGCGGGCGCGCACCTGCGGAGGCGGCACCACGTGCACGTCCTCGAGCAGGATGGCGCCGCCGTGGGTGCGCCGCACGAGGCCATCCGCCTCCAGCTTTTTTAAATCGCGCCGGATGGTCTCCTCCGACACACCGAATGCGGCCGTCAGGTCCCGCACGCGGACGGATTTGTGCCGCATCAACAGGTCGAGCAGTTGCCTCTGGCGGACCTCCCCCAGCATGTCCTCCTCCTCCCGCCGCGGTCTCCCGCGGCCCGTTGCCTCTTGGCTCATTCTAACCAAACGAGCGTCCGTCCTCAACACAACCCGTCATCCGGATTGAGGGCATTCGTGGGATTGTGTGGACTCGCCTCCTCCGACAACCGCCGGTACGCCGCCAGCGCCGAGAAGGCGGGCGAGAGCCGGCGGTACACCTCTTCGTACACCTGATACCCGGTCTGGTACAGGCGGACCCACGCCGGGTCCGGGAGGTACTCGCGGACCACCGGGTTCCAGCGGCGGGCCGTCTTGTCGTCCACCGGCCAGCCCAGCCGGCGCGCCGTCAGGAGGAACGCGCCGAATGCCGCCCCGTACGCCACCTGTCCCTGGCGGACCGGGCAGCGGTACACGCTCGCCTTGATCCGGTTCCACACGCTGCTGCGCGCGAGACCGCCGGTCACCCGGACCGCCTCCACGCGGACGCCCGCCGCGCGCAGCGCGCCCAGCGCCGCGTTGAGTTCATACGCCAGCCCTTCGGCCACCGCGCGGACAACATCCGGACTGCCCTGCGTCCCGCGCAGGCCGACCAGGGCGCCCCCTGCCTCGGGGCTCCAACGCGGAGCCCGGGCGCCGAGGAAAAACGGCAGCGCGAGCAGTCCTCCCGCGCCCGGCCGCGATGCGGACAACCGGCGGTCGAGGTCCGCCCAGCCGTGCGGTGCCTCCACCACCCAGGCGCCGAGCCACTCGAGGCCGGCGCCCGTCCCCGCCAGCCCCAGCTCCCACACCCATTGCCCCGGCACGACGTGCGGCGTGGCGGAAACGGCGGGATGGCCCGGACGGGGATCTCGCGTGACCGCGGCCACGTTGCTGGTGGTGCCGCTGGACTCCATCACCTCGCCCGGCGCCAACGCGCATCCCAAGACCTCGCAGGGCCGATCCCCGCCACCGAGGAGAACAGGCGTGCCGGGCGGGATCCCCCACGCCTCCGCCGCGTCCCGGGTGACCTCCCCGACCCATTCGTCGGGCGCCAGGACCGGCGGAAGCTGCCGTTCCTCAATGCCGAGGTCGGCCAGCAGCTCGGGCTGCCAGGCGCGCACCCGGGCATTGTACAGGAGCGTCCGCGCGGCCAGAGTGACGTCGGTCGCCACACGACCGGTCAAGCGGTAGACCAAATCATCCTTCGGTTGAAGGTACCAGCGCGCCCGCGAAGCCACCTCCGGCCGATGCTGCTTCCACCAGTGGATCTTGCCGGCGCTGTACGGCGCCCCCGGCACCAGGCCCGTCCAGTCCTGAAGAGCGGGACCGTAGCGTTCACGCCAGCGGACGGCGAGGTCCGACCCCCGCGCATCCAGCCAGAGCATCGCATCGTGCAGCGGGCGCATCCGCTCATCGACAGGCACCAGCGTCTCGCGCTGCGCACACAACGCGATCGCCGCCAAAGAGACCTGCGGGACGCCGGCCACCGCTGCCCGGACGGCCGCGGTGGCGGCTGACCACCAGGTCTCCGGATCCTGTTCCGCGCCACCGTCTCCGGTCCGCCGCATCGCAAGCCTCCGTTCCGCCGACGCCAGCACCTCCCCCGCCTGACCGAAGAGGACAGCCTTGCACACCGTGGTCCCCAAATCCAGCGCCAGGATCGCTTCGCGCGCCGTCATGCCGGCATCTCCCCTCGCCATCGCGTGGAAACGGTGAATCGCGCCGCGCGCCTCAGTCGGCGACGGGCGCGCCCAGCCCTGTCTGCGTCTGCACCATTCGGAAGTAGCGCCCGCGCAGCGCCATCAACTCGTCGTGCGTGCCCCGTTCGACAATCCTCCCCTGGTGGAGGACCAAGATCAGGTCGGCATTCCGGATGGTCGACAGCCGGTGGGCAATCACGAAGGTGGTCCGGCCGCGCTTGAGGACCTCCAGCGCCTCCTGAATGACCGCCTCGCTCTCGCTGTCGATGTTCGCCGTCGCCTCGTCCAGGACGAGGATGGCCGGCTGGCAGGCCAGCGCCCGCGCAAACGAAATCAGCTGGCGCTGCCCCAAGGACAGAGTGCTGCCCCGCTCGTGCACCGGTTCATCCCACCCGTTCGGCAGATGCCCAAGCAGACGATCCGCGCCCACCGCGCGCAGCGCCTCGTCCACCTGCGCACGGGAGATGTCCGGATTGCCCAGGCTCACGTTGGAGGCGATGGTGCCGGTGAACAGAAACGGATCCTGCAGGACGATGGCCATCTGCCGGCGCAGGGCCCGCCGAGGGAGGGTGGAAAGGTCCCGGCCGTCGATGCGAATGCGGCCGGCGCGCGGCTCGTAAAACCGGAAGAGCAGATTCATCACGGAGCTCTTGCCCGATCCGGTATGGCCCACCAGGGCCACCGTCTGCCCCGGACGGGCCTCAAACGAGATGCCCTTAAGGACATCGCGCCGCCCGTCGTAGGAGAAGTACACGTCTTCGAACACCACGTGCCCTCGGATCTTGGGCACCTCGCCCGACACGCCGTCTTCCTCAGGCTCGTCTAGCAGCGCGAACACCCGCTCCGCCGACACCCGGGCCTGTTCGAGGTTGGCCAACTGGTTGACCACCTGGGTGACGGGCTGAAACAGCCGCGTCAGGTAGTCGGTGAAAGCGTACAGCGCTCCGAACGAGATGAGGTTGACGCGATGGAGCGTCCGCCAACCAAAATAGGCGATCAACGCGGCGAAAAACAGGTTGCGCAACGCGCCCGCCAGGTTCCAGCCCGTCGCCGAATTGATCCGCAGCAGCCGCGTCTGCTCCCGGAACAACTCGCCGTTGACCGCGTCGAACTCGGCCAACGTCCGCCGCTCTCGGTGAAACGCGCGAATGACCGAGATCCCCTGGATGGTCTCGTTGATCATCGCGTTCACCTCGCCCACCAACGCCCGGACGCGGTGGTTGATGGCCCCGGCCGCCCGGCGGTAGAGCACCATCCACCCCGCCAGCAGGGGCAACAGGAGCAGGCAGATGAGCGCCATGCGGACGTCCAGGAGGAACAGGGCCGTGTAGATCCCGGCCAGATAGACGGCGCTCGATCCCACGTTGGCCAGCACGGTGACAAACAGGTCGCGGATGGTCTCGGTGTCGTTGGTGACGCGGGAGACCACCCGCCCCGCAGGCGTGGTGTCGAAAAACCGCATCGGCACCCGGTGGATATGGGCGAACACGTCCCGTCGCAGCTGCTGCAGCACGCGCCCCGCCATCACCTGCAGGAGCAGTTGGTGGCCGTACGTGAACACCGCCGACACCGCCAAGAGCCCCACGTACACCAGCGCCAGCCGCCACAGCGCGGGCACCTCCGGGCGGTAGAAGGCGAACACGTCCGCCGCCGACAACCGCACCGCGGGCGCTTCTTCCACCTGTCCCTGCCGCTGCACCCGGATGCGGCCGTCCGCCACCGAACGCTCGCCATCCGCCGGAATGGCCTGCGGCACGAAGTAAAACGCCCGCCCCACCTGGAGAATGCGGACCTCGCCGCCATGCGGCGCGCCCGCCGGCCACTCATCCGCGCGCGCGTACCAGTGGCCCCGGTACAGGACCGCCTGGGGCGCGGGTCCGGACACCTCGTACCAGGGCTGTTCAATCCCGGAGATGTGCACGTCTATCATCCGCTTCGCGATGAACGGACCGCTCAACTCGCTGACCACCGCCAGCGCCAACATCCCCAGAGCCGCCACCAGGACGCGCCGGTGCGACCACGCGTAGGCGCCGAGCCTTTTCCACACCCTCATGGCTCTCCATCCCTCGCCTCGTCGCGCACACCGCCGTCGACATCCTCCGGTTCGTCCGCGGGACCGGATTCCGACTGCTCCGCCTGCTGCCTGTGGTACTGTTCACGAAACCAGCTCCCGGGGCGGCCGAGCAGTTGCTGCGGCGTGCCTTGCTCCACCATTCGCCCGTCCTCCAGGACCACCACCCAGTCGGCGTGTTCCACCGCCGGCATGCGGTGCGTCGCGATGAACGTCGTGCGCCCGCGCCGCAGCTTGCGGATGTTGGCGAGGATGCGGGCCTCCGTCCGGGCGTCCACGGCCGACAGCGCGTCGTCCAAAATCAGGATCTCGGGTTGCCTGATCAGCGCCCGGGCCAGGGCGATGCGCTGCTTCTGCCCGCCCGACAGCGTGACCCCGCGCTCCCCCACCATGGTGTCGATCCCGTCGGGCAGCGCCGCCAGGTCTTCCCTGAAACCGGCCATCTCCAGGGCCGCGATGACCGCTTCCCGGCTGGCATCCGGCGCCCCGAAGCGGACATTGTCCGCCAGCGGCCGGGAGAACAGCGTCGGCTCCTGCGGGACGTAGCCCATCCACGCGCGCAGCCGCTCAAACGGGATGCGAGTCAGCGGCACGCCGTTGATCCGGACGGCACCCTGTCCCGGGGGATACTCGCGCAGCAGTTGGCGCAGGAGGGTGGTCTTCCCGCTGCCTGTGCGCCCCACGATGCCGATGGTCTGCCCCCGCCGGACGGACAGCGTGACGTCTTTCAGGTTGTCGACGGACGAAGACGGGTACCGGAAGGTGACGTGATCGAACACAATTTCTTCCGGCACCGCGATCTCGACCGGATCGTCCGCGTCCCGCACGTCCTGCGGGTGGGACAGCGTCTCCTGGACGCGGTCCAGTGACGCGTTTCCGCGCTGCATGATGTTGATCAGCTCGCCGATGGCCAGCATCGGCCAGATCAACATGCCGAGGTACACGTTGAACGCCGTCAACTGGCCGAGGGTCAACTCGCTGCGGAACACCAGATAGGCGCCGTAGCCCAGGCCAATCAGGTAACTCGCGCCCACCAGCAGTTTGATGGTCGGATCAAACAGGGCTTCCACGCGCGCCACCGCGACGTTTCTCCGGTAGACCGCCTCGTTGACGCGCTCAAACCGTTCCTGTTCCGCCTGCTCCTGGGCGAAGGCGCGCAGCACGCGCATCCCGGAGACGGTCTCCAACACCTGGTCGTTCATGTCGCCGAAGGCGTCCTGGGCCTCCGTGAACCGTCGGTGCACCACCTTGCCGTACTGGGTGACCAAGGCCGCGATGACGGGCAGCGGCAACAAGGACAGAAGGGTCAGTTTCCAGTGGGTCCACACCGCCATGGTGACGAGGATGGTGGCCGAAAAGGTGGTGGAGTCTATCAACGTCAACATGCCAAAGCCGACCGTCTGGGACACCGCCAACACATCGTTGGTCGCCCGCGCCATCAGGTCTCCGGTCCGGTTTCGCTCAAAAAACGGCGGAGACATGTCGAGAAAATGGCGCATCAGGCGGTGCCGCAGGGTTCGCTCCAGAAGGCGGCTGCCGCCGTACAGCTGATACGACCAGGTGAATCCCATCGTGTACGACACGAGGATCACCAGCGCGTACAAGCCCAGCATGGCGGCCAGCCGTCCGGGGGTGAGCGTGCCTTGGCTCATCGCGTCGATGGCATCGCCAATCAGTTTGGGCGGTATGATTTCCACGAAGTTGAGGATGAACAAGAAGCCGATGGCGATGGTGTACCGGACCCAGTGCGTCCGGAAAAACCAGCCGAGTTTCGCCAACACGCTGAACACAGGGTTCCCTCCAACAAAAATCCATTATATCAGACTGTACCGTCTGTGCTCGCGGCTTCCTGTGTATTTTCGCAAGATTCTACACCCGATTCGATGACCGTATACGCGGACGGATGGAAAAAGGGCCGCCGGGAGCATCCTCCCGACGGCCCAGACGCGTGTTCCGGGCGACGGCTCACTTGTCGCCCGCGAACACGACCTTTCCGCTGCTGTCCTTGGCCATCAGCGCCTGCTTCTTCTCGCTCTTGGAACCGTCCTGTGCCGGAACGTTGAACGTCACCAGGTAGGTGCCATCCCCCTGATCCTTCACGTCCGCCACCGTCGCCTTGTACCAGTTCCACTCGTCCGTCGCCGTGGACTCGGCGATCACGTATTGGCCGTCCTTCAGCTGTACGTCCTTGAACATGTCGTCGATGGCCGCCGGCGTGAAGAAATCCAGGTACCGGGCCTTCAGCGTGTCGAGATCCTGCTTGTTCTTCGCCACCAGATCGAACGTCTGGCCGCCAATCTTCACCTGATCCATCGGTCCGTTGATGGTCGAACCGTGATGCAGGTCCTCCATCGCGGCGTGCGCCGCCGCGTTGACGGACACGAAGGTCTGTTTCAAACCGTCCGTCACTGCGGACGATCCGGCGCCCGTGATCGCATTCGTCGCATTCGACGCATTGCCCGCGGCTGTGCCGCACCCTGCCAACACCGCCATCGCGGCGATGGTCACCACCCCAGCTGTCCAACGTTTCACCAAATCTCACTCCCTAATGGTCTCTATCTTTCTGTGAACAATCCGATCTTAGAAGACTCTTAGGGACATGTCAAACGTTAGCAGCTGTGTAATAGTATTGATAAGTTTCAGTTCATTTGGAAAAACGGATTCGCCTGACGCTCCCGGCCGATGGTGGATGTCCCCATGTGCCCCGGGTAGATGGTTAAGTCATCCGGCAGACCCTGCAACCGGCGCAACGAGCGCTCCATCGCGGCCGGGTCGGACAGGGGCAAATCGGTGCGACCGATGGTCCCGGCAAACAGGGTGTCGCCGGTGAACGCCACCTTCTCCCCGATGAGGCAGACGCTGCCCGGCGAATGCCCCGGCGTGTGCCAGACGGTGAAACGCAGGTCCCCCAACGTCACCACGTCTCCGTCCTCCCAGAAGGCGTCCGGCGCCCGCAGCGGGGGCACCGTCTGATTCAGCCACCGCTGGGCCGACTCCGGCATCGCTTCCCACACCGGAACGTCCGCCCGGTGCAGCCACGCCGGCACGGACAGTCGATCCCGCACCACGTCGACGCCCATCACATGGTCGACATGCGCGTGCGTGTTCCAAATCGCCTCCACAGCCAACCGGTGCTGCTCGACGAATGCCAGGACCGGCGTCACGGCCGTGTCGCCCGGGTCGATGATCACCGCCCGGGCACCCGGTTCGTCCGCCTCCGCCAACACGTAACAATTGGAGCCAAAGGGGCTGATGACAAATGAGCGAATGAGCATCCCTGTCCCTCCTCCGAATGCCGCTCCGCCGCGTCAAAACTGGCGCTGGCTGTCGAGCAGGATGGTAACCGGCCCGTCGTTCACCAGCGAGACCTCCATCATCGCCCCGAACCGGCCGGTCTCCACGTGCAGGCCCCACCCGCGCAGGTATTCATTGAACCGCTCGTACAGCGGTTCCGCCTCTTCCGGGCGAGCCGCCTCCATGTAATTGGGCCGCCGGCCCTTGCGCACGTCCCCGTACAGGGTGAACTGCGAGATCGACAGGATGGATCCGCCCGCCTCGCGCACGTCGAGGTTCATCTTCCCTTCCGCGTCGGCGAACACCCGCAGGTGCGCGACCTTCTCCGCCAGATAGCGCGCGTCGTCTTCGGTATCCCCGGCACGCACGCCGAGCAGCACCACCAGACCGAAGTCCACGCGCCCCACGACCTCGCCGCCCACGCGCACGCAGGCTGGACCACTCCGTTGCACGACGGCTCTCATCTCGTCCCTCCCCGGTTATCCATATGCCCTTCTCATGCGTCCCGGCCGGACGCCGGCCCCGCGCCTTCCGCCGGCGCCGCCCCCATGGCGCCCCTGGCGACGCCGGCCTCGTCACTGCACGAGCCGGCGCACGCTGTGCACGTCCTTGATCCGCTTGAGGCGTTCGACGACGGTGCGCAGGTGATCCAGGTTGCGGATCCGCACGGTCAGGTTCACGTGGGCAATGCGTTTGTCGTCCACGCGCCCGTGGACGGCCTGGATGTCCGTCTTCGTCTCGGCCACGGCGTTCATCACCTCGTTGATGAGGCCGTGCCGGTCCATCGACACCAATTCGATGTCGACCGGGTACGACTGGTCCGGCGCGCCCGCCCACTCGACGTCAATCACCCGCTCCTCATTGGCCCGCAACTGCAGCGCATTGGGGCAGTCCGAGCGGTGCACCGACACCCCGCGGCCCCGCGTGACGAACCCGACAATCTCGTCACCCGGCACCGGGTTGCAGCATCGCGCGAACCGGATGAGCAGGTTGTCCACCCCGCGCACCCGCACCCCGCTGTGCGACGGCTTGCCGCGCTCTCTCCCCTCGAGCGACACCTTGTCGAGCGGCCCGTCGCTGTGATCGCGCCGGTACCGCTCGACCAGCCGCGTCGCCACCTGCACCGGCGACAGGCCGCCGTACCCCACCGCCGCGTACAGGTCGTCCTCCTTGGAGAAGTTGAACTTCTGCAACACGTCCGTCATGTAGGCCGGTGTCATCAGCAGGTGCGGCTCGGCGCGCTGGCGCGCCAGCTCCTTTTCAATCAGCTCGCGGCCGCGGGCGACGTTCTCCTCGCGCTTCTCCTTCTTGAACCAAGCCCGGATCTTGCTCTTGGCCTGCGAGGACTTGACAATCTTCAACCAGTCGCGGCTCGGGCCATAGCTGTGCTTCGACGTGAGGACCTCGACGATGTCCCCGGTGCGGAGCCGGTAGTCGAGCGGCACGATTTTACCGTTGACCTTGGCGCCGATGCAGCGGTTTCCGATATCCGTATGGATGCGGTAGGCGAAATCGATGGGGACCGATCCCGCCGGCAGCTCGATGACGTCCCCCTTGGGCGTGAAGACGAACACCTCGTCGGAGAACAGGTCAATCTTCAGAGTCTCCATGAACTCTTGCGCGTCCCGGAAGTCCTGCTGCCACTCCAGCACCTCCCGGAACCAGGCCAGCTTCTGGGCAAACTTCCCCTCGGCCTTCTGCCCGCCCTCTTTGTACACCCAGTGGGCGGCGATGCCGTACTCGGCCGTCTGGTGCATCTCCCAGGTGCGGATCTGGATCTCCAGCGGCTCCCCCCTCGGGCCGATGACGGTGGTGTGCAGGCTCTGGTACATGTTCGCCTTCGGCATCGCGATGTAATCCTTGAACCGGCCAGGCATCGGTTTCCACATGGTGTGCACGATGCCGAGCACGCCATAGCAGTCTTTGACGCTGTCGACGATCACGCGGATGGCGAACAGGTCGTAAATTTCGTTGAACTCCTTGTTCTGCGTGACCATCTTCCGGTATATGCTGTAAATGTGCTTGGCGCGGCCGGAGACTTCCGCCTGGATGTCGATCTCGCGCAGCTTCTCGCGCAACACCTGAATGACCTCGCCGACGTACGTCTCCCGTTCCTTCCGCTTCTGCGCCATCAGATTGACGATGCGGTAGTACTGCTGGGGATTGAGGTAGCGCAGCGACAGGTCTTCGAGTTCCCACTTCAGCGTGTAGATGCCCAGCCGGTGGGCCAGGGGTGCGAAGATTTCGAGGGTCTCCCGCGCGGTCCTGAGCTGTTTCTCAGGGGGTTGGTAACGGAGGGTGCGCATGTTGTGCAGGCGATCCGCCAGTTTGATCAGCAGCACGCGAATGTCCTTGGCCATGGCCATGAACATCTTGCGCAGGTTCTCCGCCTGCTGTTCTTCCGTGGAATCGAACTTGATGCGTTTGAGCTTGGTCACCCCGTCGACCAGCCCCGCGACATCGGCGCCAAACTGGCGCACAATCTCCTCGTCCGTCGCCTTCGTGTCCTCGACCACGTCGTGCAGGAGGGCGGCGGCGAGGGTGGTCGCGTCGAGCCGAAGGTCGGCCAGGATCATCGCGACGGCGACCGGATGCGTGATGTACGGCTCCCCGGATCGGCGAAGTTGCCCGCGATGGGCCTCCTCCGCATACCGATATGCACGCCGGATGAGTTCCAGATCTTCCGGCTTGGCGTACTTGGCGACCTTCTCACACAACGGTTCGATGTCCACAGACTTTCACCCCCCGTCCATCCCGGCTCCGCGCCTGTCCACCCGGCCTCCCGCCGGCCTCCTCGATGCGCTCGCTGCCTTGCCTGCCCGCCGCAGACCCGCGGCAGACCGGTTTCAGTCGTAGCGGATCAACGTCCGAATCGGCAGCCCCGCCAAGCGGTCCCGCCCGCCGAGGGCTCCGAGTTCGATGAAGAAGGCCGCGCCGACGACGAAGCCGCCGAGCTTGCGAACCAACGCCACCGTCGCCGCCATCGTCCCGCCGGTGGCGAGCAGGTCATCCGCGACCACGACCCTTTGGCCGGGGCGAACGGCGTCCTCGTGGATCTCCAGGACGTCCGTCCCGTACTCCAGGGCGTACTCCACCGACACCGTCCGGTGGGGCAACTTGCCCCGTTTCCGGACCGGGACAAACCCCACCCCGAGCGCGTAGGCCAACGGCGCCCCGACCACGAATCCGCGGGCCTCCGGCCCGACGACCAACTGCGCGCCCACCTCCCGGGCGAACGACGCCAGTTCGTCGATGGCCTGCCGGTACGCAGACCCGTCGGCCAACAGCGGCGTGATGTCCTTAAAGCGGATCCCCGGTTGCGGAAAATCGAGGATCTCCCGGATCTTGCTGTTCCAGTCCATACGTTCGCTCCTCACGCTTCGCGGCGCCGGCCGGCCTGCCGCAGGTGCGATTGATAGTGTAACGATTCCCGCAGATCCTTGGCGTCTGCATTGTCAACAACATGATACGCGCTCTCCTGGTAGCGAGCAAATCCCAGTTCGACAAACGTGTCGAGCATGAGCTGCGCGTCCGACGCAGACCACCGCGCGCCCAGCCGATGCAGCTCCGCTTCCACCAGCCGCCGCCGCGCCCGCAGCAGCCGGTACAGCAGACCAAAGTCCTCCCGCAGCAAGGGCCGTGTAAAACGGCGCGCCGACTGCACGCGCAGTTGCGGCCGGACCATCCCTTGCCACTCGTTCCGGTCCAGCCGGCAGACCGCGCCAATCACGTCTCCCGGCCGCCAGGTCCGCACCTCCGCCGGCGCACGGAACCAGACCAGCTCGGCCTGGTCCCGCCCCTCCTGGACGCGCAGCCGCAGGTGGCTGCCATCGCCGAGCGGCGTGACCGCCACCAGCGTCACGGGGCCGACGAAAAACGCGAACGGCGGATTACCCGGGCCAAACGGTGCAAACCGCTCCACCCACGACAGGGTTTCCAGCGTGGCCTCCCGCAAGGGCAGGTAGTCGTCCGCCCCAGGCATCCCGGACACCGGCGCTTGGAAGGAGAGGGCCGCGAACGCCTGCCGAAACGCCTCCAGATCCCCCCGGCGGACGCCGCAGCCCACCGCCCCGGCGTGGCCGCCGAAGTGGTGCAGGTGCTCGGCGCAGGCCTCCATCATCCCGTGCAGATGGACTCCCTCCGGCGCGCGGCCCGACCCGCGCAGCACCTCTTCCCCCTCATCGGCGAGCACCACCACCGGGCGGCCGTACCGTTCCGCCAATCGGGCCGCCACAATGCCCGCCACGCCCAGCGGCCACGGCCCCCACACCGCGAGGCCCCCCGGGCCGGCGGCACCGTCCGCCATCCACGCGTCCAACGCCGCGCACGCCTCGATGAACGCCCGCTCCGTCTCCCGCTTGCGCCGGTCGTTGCACGCCTCCAGTTCGGCCGCCCACCGCCGGGCGGACAGCTCGTCCGAGGTGGCCAAGAGCCGGTAGGCCAGCTCTGCCGAATCCATCCGTCCCGCGGCGTTGAGGCGGGGGATCACGGTCCACTGCAACAGTTCCGCCGACAACGCGCCGGGAGTCAGTCCGGCCTGCTCGCACAGCGCCCGCCAACCGGCCCGCCGGCTCCCCCGCAGGCGGTCCATCCCTTCCACAATCAGCCGGCGGTTTTCCCCCGTCAGCGGCACCGCGTCGGCCAGTGCCCCGAGTGCCGCGAGGCCCAGCCACCAGCCGGCGATCTCCGGTTCCACGCGCACGCTCGCCCGCGCGCACAGCGCGAGGGCGAATTTCCACGCCACCCCGGCCCCGGAGAGGATGGCCTGCGCCGCATCCCGGCTGCGCGCCGCATGCACCACCGCCTGTGCCGCGGGAAGGTCCGGCCCGGGTTCGTGATGGTCCGTCACCACCACGGGGATGCCCCGCGCGGCCGCGCGTTGCACGGCCTCGTGGGCGCGCACGCCGTTGTCCACCGTGACGATGATCCCGCATCCCATCTCCGCCGCGCGATCGACCATCGCCTCGGACAGGCCGTACCCGTCCCGCACCCGATGCGGGAGGATCACCTCGCAGCGGGCGCCCGCAAGCCGCAACGCCTCCGCCGCAATCACGCTGGCCGTCACCCCGTCCACGTCGTAATCCCCGACCAAAGCGATGACCGCCTCGCGGCGGATGGCATCGAGCACGGCATCCACGGCCGCGTCCATCTCCTCGAACGAAAACGGGTCGCTCCACGGGATGCGAGTCGGGTCCCACCACATTCCGACTTCCTCTTCCGCCACGCCGCGCGCGCACAACCACCGCGCCACCCGCAGAGGGACGCCGCACCGCTCGGCCATCCTGCGCGCCGCGTCTTCCGGAATCCCCGCCGTCCGCCACAGGCCCGGCGCTCTTTCCTCACCGGTCAACGCCGCCCCTCCTCCTCATCCGGGTAACACGGATTGACGTGCACCAGCACATCCAGCACGCGCGGCAGCCGCGTGATCAACCGCTCCTTCACCTCGGCCGCGATGCCGTGCCCCTCGGCCACCGACATGCGCGCGTCGACGCTGATCTTGACGTCGATGACGACGTACCGCCCGTGGTCGCGCACGCGCAGCTCGTCGATGTGCGCCACGCCCGGCACGGACAGGATGACGTCCTCGTACGTCTTCACCTGTTCCCCTTCAACGACGCGATCCATCAGCACGTGCACCGCGTCCTTGGCGATCTCATACCCCATCTTGAAGATCAACACCGCCACCACGAGGCTCGCGACGGCGTCCATGCGCACCAGCCAGTGGACTTGCCATTCGGCGCCCGCCCTGGACAAGAGAATGCCGACGAGCGCCGCCAACGAAGAAAGCACATCGGACCGGTGATCCATCGCCGACGCAATCAGGCTTTGGCTGTGCAGGCGCTTGCCGAGGCGATAGTTGTACTGGAACATGACCTCTTTGACGACGACCGCCGCCGCAGCCACCCAGGCTGCCAACACCTGCGGCTGTTCCGCCGGACGGAACAGAGACATCACCGCGCCCACCGCCACCTCCAGCCCGGCAGCGGCCAGCAGGCCCGCGACAATCCCCGAGCTGATGAGCTCCGCCTTGCCGTGCCCGTACGGATGATCCGCGTCGGGCGGCTTGCGGGCCACCATGAGGCCGACGATGACCGCGATGGAGCCCGCCAGGTCCGCCGCCGAGTGGACCGCGTCCGCGACCAGCGCGCGGCTGCCCGCGAACACGCCCACTGCCCCTTTGCCGGCGGTGAGCAACAGGTTGACGATCACGCTGGCCCAGGCTCCGGCCTGTGCCTGGCGGTGGTCCTCATGTCCGGACACGCGCAAATCCCCTTTCCCGGCGCCCGGCCGGCGAGAGCGGCCGAGCGGCGCCCTGAGAACAGCGACGCGCTCCCGCAGGAGCGCGTCCTGTTGACTCCCGCTCACGCGGGATGCTTTTCCGGTGCACTCCGCCGCATCTGGCGACCCCGCCACGCCACCCACAGGGGGCTTGCGATGAAGATGGAGCTGTACGCGCCGCTGACCAGCCCGACGATGAGGGCCAGGTTGAAGTTGTGGATGGTCTGGCCGCCGAAGAAGTACAGGGTGACCGCCGCGATGAGCACCGTCACGACCGTGTTGATGGAACGCGACATGGTCTGCCACAGGCTCTTGTCGACCAGATGCTCGAGGTCGCTGAACGACCGCGGTTTGGCAATCCGGAGATTCTCGCGGATGCGGTCGAAGATGACGATGGTGTCGTTGATGGAGTAGCCGACAATCGTCAGGATGGCGGCCACGAACGTCAGGTCCACCTCCAGCCGCAGCAGCGCGAACACCGACATGACGATGAAGGCGTCGTGCAGCAGCGCGACGATGCCGGAGATGGCGAACCGGTATTCAAAGCGGATGCTGACGTACGCGACGATGAACAGGCTCGCCAACAGCACAGACCAGACCGCCTTGCGGGAGGTCTGCTGCGCGACGATGGGGTTGACGGTTCGCACGTCCGCCCCCGACGCCTTGGGGAACGTCTGCTTTTCCGCCTGGTTGATCTTCGCAATCTGATCCTGGGTCAGCACCTCGGGGAAGCGCACGACGGCCATGTCACTGCGCGTACCGGCCACCGTGATGCCCCCTTCCGGGACGGACAGGCCAATCTGCTGAAACATGTCGCGCACCTTCTGCACGTCCACCGGTTCGTTCAACTGCATCTGCACGCGCGAGCCGGCGCGGAAGTCCGCCCCGAGGTTGAATCCAAACAACAGGAATGCCGCGAGGCCGAGGACGGTAATGACCCCCGACAACAGGAAGAACCACCGCCGCCGGGCCACGATGTTAAACCGCGCATTCACGACTGCACGACCCCCTTCCCGGCGCCGTACCACCAGGGCCGCGCCACCACACCCGACTTGGTGAACAACAGCAGCATGGCCCGGCTCAGGAGCACCGCGGTCAGCATGCTGACGACGATGCTGATCATCAGCGCCACGGCGAATCCGCGGATGTCGCCCTGGCCGAACCAATACATTACGGCGCCAGCGATAAAGGTGGTCGCGTTCGAGTCGATGATGGTCCGCAGGGCTCTCTTGTTGCCTGCAATCACGCTGGATTGCACGCTCTTGCCGTTGCGCAGCTCATCCTTGATCCGCTCGTAGGTGATGATGTTCGCATCGACCGCCATGCCGACGCCGAGCACCAGCGCGGCCAGGCCGGGCAGCGTCAGCACCACGTGCATGCCGGCGAACGTGAGCAGCACCAGGTACAGGTACGCCACCAGGGCGACGTCGGCAATCAGGCCCGCCATCCGGTAGAGGGCCAGCATGAACAGGAAGATCAGGAGGATGGCGGCAGCTCCGGCCCACAACGTCGCCTTCAGGGACGCGAGGCCGAGCGACGGCCCGACGTTCGTCGAGCTGATGAGCTTCAGCGGATACGGCAGGGCCCCGGCATTGAGCTCCTTGGCTAACTCATTGCACGCCTCGGGCGTACTCAGCGTCGGTCCGTAGATCTCCGACTGGCCGTTTGACATCACCGACTGGATGGTGGGCGCCGTCAACAGGTCGCCGTTGAGGAACACGTAGATGGGCTTCTGCAGGTACTTGGTCGTGATGTCCTGCCACTTCTTCGGATCCTTAAATTCGAGGGTCACCACGTTCTGCCCGGTCGTCGGGTCCTGCGCCCAACGCGAGTTGGGCTTCAAGTCCGCCCCCGTGGCCAACAGGGTCTTCTCGTCCGGCACCCACTTTCCACTCTTGTCCTGGGTCGCGTTTCCGTACATTTTCAGATCGGCCGTCTGGCCGATGACCCGCTCCGCCTCCGATTGGTTGAACGTGCCCGCCAGCTGCACCCGCACCTGGTCCGAACCCTCCAGTTCGATGATGGGAGAGCCGGTTCCGAGGTTGTTGACGCGCAGCTCAATCGCCTGCACGACCGCCTTCGCGCCGTCCGGCGTCAGTGGTTTGTCCGGGCTCGACTGAATTTGATAGAGCAGTTCGAAACCGCCTTTGAGATCGAGTCCGAGCGAAATGTGCTTCCACAGTTGCATCGACGTGCCCGCCGTCAGCCCGATGACCGCCCCGATGACCGCGAGAAACGCCAGGAAACGGCCCCATTTACGATGACGCTTCGTTTTCAAACCACGAGTCTCCCCATCCACAAGGTAATGGCCCGCCGTCCGGCGGGCCCGGCCCCAAGGCGCACGGGGCACCCCGAAGCCCGGCCGGGCCTGGACCCGGCCGGTCGTCCACAGGTCGTCCAAACAACCTTCCTCAGTATAATCAACCCTGCTTTGAAGCGTCAAACACGTCCGTGCCAAGCTTGCCTTGGTAGGCGTTCATCGTCAGATAGGTCATGAAGCGGCCGATATTCAACCCCAGGATGGCCGCCACCACATCGTGCAGGGCGCCACGCCCCCGGGTCATCTGCATGACGCACGCCCACACCTCGGCCGGGGTCACCTCCTCGTAGCCGAGCAGGTGAAACTCCTCCGCCTTCACCCTGCAGAGCTCCATCAGTTCCGGTTCATAATCTTCCCACCGAACCTCGCGTTCCTGTGCGGATTCCACACGGCACCGCCCCTCTTTCACCGCCCGCCGCGCTCGGCGCGGCGCGTCTGCAACCCTTTCGCATCCTTTCGCCGCCCCGGCGGCGGAATCCTGCTCGGGCCCGGGACTAACCCCGGGCTGCGCGGCATACGCATGATACGGACAGACCTCCGCCTCCGGCGGGGAATGAGCGAGGCGTTCCGACCGATGATCCAACGTTCGTTTCTGCACGGTACCCTGGTGTTGATGCTCTCCGGCGTGGTGACCCGCATCCTCGGGTTCGTCTACCGGATCTATTTGTCTAGGCTCATCGGCGCCGAAGGGATGGGCCTGTTCCAAATGGTGTGGCCGCTGGCCAGCCTGGCGCTGACCTTCATCACCGCCGGGTTGCCCATCGCCATCTCCAAATTGGTCGCGGAGGCGTATGTCCAGCGCGATCGCGCGCGGATTGAACGCGTCATGCGCATCAGCACGTGGGTCATCGTCACCATGTCCGTCGTGGTGGTCGTCCTGATGTGGGTCCTCCGCGGCTTCGTGCTGCGCCACTGGTTCACCGACCCGCGCGCCTATCTGACGTACCAGGTGATGATCCCCATCGTCATGGTGATCGCCATCTCCAGCATCTACCGGGGCTATTTCCAAGGGTTGCAAGACATGGCCCCGACGGCGTGGGCGTCGATTCTGGAGACCATCGCCCGCATCGGCGTGGTCTACGGTCTGGCCGGTTCCTTCATCCGCTACGGCATCGCGGCCGCCGCAGCCGCCGCGATGGCGGGCACCGTCATTGGCGAAATCGTGGGGCTGGGCTACCTCATCCTGCAGCAGCGGCGCAGGGGGCGGCTGTCGGATCTGTTGCCCGATGCGCCAACACGGAGCTTGGAGACTCTCCGGCAGACACTGCACGCCATTGCAGAGCTGGCCATTCCAGTGACGGTGAGCCGCCTCATCTGGTCGTTCCTGTGGGCGATTGAACCGATCCTCGTGACGCGCGCCCTGCTCCACGCCGGCGCCAGCGGCCCGGAGGCCACCGAGATGTATGGCCAGTACGGCAGCATGGCCGTTCCGCTGTTGGTGTTCCCGACCGTGTTCACCGCTTCCCTCGCCGCCAACCTCGTCCCCTCTGTGTCGGAGGCGATGGCCGAAGACGAGGTGCAGCGCGTGCGCATCCGGTTCGCGCAGAGCTGGCGCGCCACAGCCCTGGTCGGCATGCCCGTGTCGGTGATCTTCACCCTGTTCGCCCACCCGTTGTGCTGGGCCATCTATCGGGACGAGGGAGTCGCCCCCATCCTCCAGGTCATGGCGCCGGCCGGCTTCCTGATCTATCTGCAGGGTCCGGTCACCGCCATTTTGCAAGGCCTGAACCACGCGACCGTCGCGATGGTCATCTCCATCCTCGGCGGCGTCCTGCGCCTCAGTCTCATTTGGGAACTGGCATCCCAGCCCCACCTCGAAGTGCTCGGCGTGGCGTGGGCGACGACCATCGCCAATGTGGTGACGCTGGTGTTGTACTGTGCGGCCCTGTACCGCTACATCGGACTTCCGGTGAACGTCGCCGACACGGCGAAGGTGGCCATCGCCTCACTCGTCATGCTGGTGGTCTGCGATCTGCTCACGCCGGACACCGGCCACCTGGGAGCCGGCCGGATGCTGGCGGCCATCGTGGGGGGAGGGATGGTCTACTTCGCCCTGTGCTGCGCGTTTCGCGTGGTCACCTCGCGGACGATGCAGCGCATCCCGAAGATCGGCGGCGCGCTAGCGGCCTTGGTTCGGTGGATGCCGTTCGGCATCTGACCGCTTGGCATCGGACGGATCGCCGCGGAAGACGGCGCTGGTCCCGTCCACCGCGTCGATGAAGAGGGACCCGTGCTCGTCGATGGAGGCGTAGAACACGTCCTCCAGGCGGGCGCAGCCGCGCCGGTGCAGCTCCTCCCGCAGCCACGCCTCATCCCGGCCGAGCTGCTGCAACGTCCTCTTCACCACCTGGCCGTCGCTCACCAAAGGTAAGGGAATCCCCTCCGGATGGGCACGGATCCCCAGGTCGTCCGGCCGCACGGGTCTCGCCTCCGCCTTCGGAAGAACGCTCAACTTTCCGGATGTCTCCAGGATCGCGAGCTCCACGTCCGCGACGTCCGCAATCCCCTGTTCGCGCAGCTGCATCAAGAGGTCGTTCACCGTGTAGCGCGTCTTTCTCATCTCACGATCTCGGATCTGCCCGTGCTCCACGAGCACCGTCGGCTCGCCGTCGACCCAGTGACGGAACCGATGGCTCTTCAACTGGCCGACCGCCACCAACAGCTGGAGCGCCACCAGGATGCCCATCGCCAACAGCGGGATCCACAGCGGCCGGCGGGCGTCCTCCATGGGCACCGCGGTCAACTCCGCAATCATGATGGAGACGACGAAGTCGAACACGGACAGCTGGCCGATCTCCCGTTTGCCCATGAGCCGCAGCGCAATCATGACGGCGATATATAAGATCAATATCCGCAGGCAGAACCGCCAAATCGGAATCTCCAGCACGGCCATTCCTCCCTCGTCGAGGTAGTATGGCCAGAGCGTTGGCGGCTCTTTCAAAAACGAGAAACCAAACCGGCAAGGCAGGCCGGCATGGTTCGGGCTGGGAAGGCGCCTGACGGCCGCGTTACGCCATCTCGGTGGCGTGTTGATTCATGTTGGCGAACACGCTGCTGACGCGATCGAACAAATCCGTCACGTCTTCGAGACCGTCGTAGCAGCGCGTGACCAGCGTCGCCCGGAGGTTGATCACGACGCTGCCGCCGCATTCGAACCGGTGGCTGCTGATGGCCCGTCCCACCCGCTCGGCGATGTGCCGCATCTCCGTAGGCCCGGTGTTCGCGATGAGCACCAGGAACTCATCTCCGCCGTACCGGCAGGCCAACTCGTCGCGGCGCAGACAGTCCTTGATGAGCATGGCGGTGTCCTTCAGCACCCGGTCCCCCACGTCAAACCCGAAGGCCGAGTTGACGAAAGAGAAGTTGTGGAGATCGATGCACACCGCACCCCAGGTGCGGAATCCCCGCTGGAAGTCCTCCCGCACGCGCAGGGTGAGGAAATGGTACGTGTACAGGCCGGTCAGCTCGTCCACGAACAGCTGCGCCTCGTACTCCGGTCCATAGACGGCGACGCGGTTGCGGCCCCGCTGCTTCGCGCCCCAATACAGGGTGGAATCCGCCTTGGCCAAGAGGTCCCGGTCATTGTCGGCGTGCACCGGAAAGGTCGCCAGTCCGCAACTGACCGTGATGCCCTGCAGGTGGTACCCGTTGTACGCCACCACATGGCGGCTGGCCGCCTGGCGGATGGCCTCCAACCGCTCCAACGCGTCCTTCGTGCCCACGGGCAGGATGATGCCGAACTCCTCCCCGCCGTACCGGGCCACGACCGCGTCGGGACCCGCCAGTTCCTGCAACACGCCCGCCAGGGAACGCAACACCTGATCGCCCGCCAAGTGGCCGTACGTGTCATTAAACTTTTTGAAGTGATCGACATCGACAATCGCCACCGACAACTCCCTGTGCGCGGCGCTCGCCTCGCGCACCTGCTGCTCCAGCGCCCGGTAAAAGTACCGGTAGTTATACAGCCCCGTCGCCGCGTCCCGCCAGGACTGCTCCTGGAGCGACTGGTACAGTTTGGCGTTCTCCAGCAGCACGGCCACCTGCGCCGCCAGCGTCTCCAGATGCTGAGCCCGGTCGCGGCCGAACTGGTAGGGCCGTTCTCCGTAACAGACGATGGCGCCGTGCGCCTGTCCGTGCGCACGCATGGGGAAAACCGCCATGCTGCGGTACAGCACGCCCTTGCCGCCAAACCGCACCCGCGGGTCTTTCAGGGTGTTGGGAACATACGCCCAGCCCTCTCCGTCCAGGACGTGCCAAATGACGCCGCGTTCCTCCCGACGTAAGCCCTCCAACCGAAAATGCTCCGCCTGCGCGAGCGGATGGATGGCGTTCGGGACCAGGGTATCGCCATCCGGCCCGAGGGTCCACACCACGACGGCGTCGGCATAGGTGACCTGGCACGCGGTCTCCGCCGCCTCCTGGCAGATGCGATCCACGTCAAATTCACTCGCCAGCCGTGCCGTCGCCCCATGCACCCGCTGTAGTTCCGCCATCCGCCGGTACACGCGCAGCGTCTGGCCCACCAACGCGATGGGCAACGTGACGAGCGCCCCCAGGTACGGAAACGGCCCGCTGACGACGACCATCACGTAGGCGAGCGGCAGCGAGAGCATCACGTTGAATCCGTCGTGCCAGAGCAGCTCCAGCATCTCACCGACAGAGAATTTTCCGCGCAACGCCTGCAGAATGTTGACGAACAGGTGGTTGACCAGGAGGAACGCCGTGGCGCCCGCAACGGCTCCGAGGAGCACACCGATATCGGTCATCTGGAGGAGCTGGCCGCCCGTCACCCAGCCGTACACGCGCCACATCACCCAGGCGCTGAGCGCATATTGACCCGCGTTGAAGAGCCAGGTCGTCCACATCATGCGCCGGCGCGACAAAAGCTGGCCCAGGAGCTCGGCGCCCAGGATCAGACTCACCGCCGCACGCCCACCGTACAGGACCAACACGCCTAGTGGCACGACCAGCATGAGGCTGCCGAACGCCTTTCCGAGCGAGACGGGGATGGCTTCGAGGAACGACGCCACCAAGAGCAGAAGCACCGCCAGCGCCACGCGGTGCGGGTTTATCCCCGGAAAGGATGCGATGGCGACCGCCAGGCCGCCCGCGGCCACCAGGAGTTCGTATGCGGCCGCCTGATACACGCGGTTCCACTTCAAGTTGGTCACCCTCTTCCTCCCAGCGCGCGGGAGGGCGAAATCACGCAGCAGGTTGACCAAACCCCTGACTCGCGCATTTCATTCTCTCTGGATCTCGCGAGGTTCATAGCGCGTCCACAATGAGAATACGTATAGTATAAACCATTTCGACATCCGGAGGTGATTTCCGTGGACCTGACTGTGCGCCGCTCCATGCGCGCCCTGCGCCGGTTCCCCGTTCTGTACGGTCTGGCATGGAGCCTGTTTGTCGCCGCCGTGGGTACCCTGTTTCTGTCTCTGTGGGCCCACTTCGGCACCCTCAGTGCCAACCGCACGGTCCTCATGGCCTACATCGTCCACTGCCTGTCCATCCTGTGCGGCGCATTGGCCGCCAGCCGGGCGGCCGGGGAACGCGGATGGTACTATGGCGGACTCGTCGGACTGTCTTACGCCATCCTCATGATCCTCATCGGCGTCATCGTGTACAACACGTTTTCCTTGGACCCGAGCGGTCTTTTTCGCGTCCTCGTCATGGCCCTCATCGGCGCGTTCGGCGGAATCATTGGCATCAACACCACCCGCTGACCTCCCGGTCCCCGGATGACGCCACCTGGCCCTGGACGACCGGCCGAGGCACAGGAGAGGCGAGGGCGGTCTTCGCGCCCTCGCCTGTTTTCGCACCGCCTGCTTATGCGGGGTCGGCCTGCGGTGCGGGCTCCACGACGCGCAGGACGGCGCGGCTGTCGAGCTGAATGTCGACTCCGTCGGCGATATTGACCACCAGCACGTCGTCGTTCACCTGCACGACGCGGCCGAAGATGCCCGCTGTCGTCAAGATCTTCGCGCCAGGTCCCAGCTGTTTCATCATGTTCTGGCGCTGTTTCTGCTGCCTGCGCTGGGGCACAATCAGCAAGGCGTAGAAGACGACGAGCATCACGACCAGCAGGATGATGTTTTGTGTCAATCCAACCCTTCCTCTCCTATGTTTCCACTCTCATTATACCCATATGTATCGTAAAATTCCCGCTTGTACTCCGGAAATCTGCCCGCTTCGATGGCGCGGCGGATGCCCTCCATCAGCCGCAGCAGAAAGTACACATTGTGGTAGGTGGTCAAGCGGATCCCGAGCACTTCTCCGGCCTTGATGAGATGGCGGATGTACGCCCGTGAAAAGGTGCGGCAAACGCGGCAGTCGCACGCCTCGTCGAGCGGACGCGGGTCCCGCGCGTAGCGGGCGTTGCGGATGACCAACTTCCCGCGGCTGGTGAGCACGGTCCCGTTGCGGGCGATGCGCGTCGGAAGCACGCAGTCGAACATGTCGATGCCCCGTTCGACCCCTTCGAACAGGTCTTCCGGCGTGCCGACGCCCATGAGGTACCGCGGCTTGTCGGCGGGCAGGAGCGGCGTCGTGTAGGCCAACACTTCGTGCATCACCGGTTTCGGTTCCCCGACGCTCAGTCCGCCCACCGCGTATCCCGGCAAGTCCAGTTCCACGAGGGCCTCGACCGCCTGCCGGCGCAGATCCAGGTGTTCGCCCCCCTGGACGATGCCGAACAACGCTTGTTCCTCCGGCCGGGCGTGCGCGCGCTGGCATCGCCTGGCCCAGTCGAGCGTCCGCCGCAAGGAGGTTTCGAGGTACTCCCGGCTCGCCGGGTACGGCGGGCATTCGTCGAACGCCATGATGATGTCGGCGCCCAGCGCGTTTTCAATCTCCATCACGCGCTCCGGCGAGAAAAACCGCAAGCTTCCATCCAGATGGGAGCGGAACTGCACCCCTTCGTCCGTGATCTTGCGGAGATCGGCGAGGCTGAAGACCTGAAAGCCGCCGCTGTCCGTCAGGATGGCCCCCGGCCACTGCATGAAGGCATGCAGGCCGCCCATCTCCCGCACCATGTCCTCCCCCGGACGCAGGTGCAGGTGATACGTGTTCGACAGGATGATGCCGGCCCCCATCTCGGCCAACTCCCACGGGGCCATCGTCTTGACGGTCGCTTGCGTGCCCACCGGCATGAACACAGGCGTCTCCACCGTGCCGTGCGGGGTGTGCAGACGGCCCCGGCGTGCCAGGGTGCGCGGACAGCGGCGGATCAGTTCAAACCGTACCGGTTCCATTCGAATCCCCTCCCGCGGCCGCGACTTTGCCCTTCCCGTCGCCCGCCCAGACGCCGCGGACGATAAACATCGCGTCGCCAAAGCTGAAAAAGCGGTACCGTTCGGCGACCGCCGTCTCGTACACCCGCTTGGTGAAGTCCAACCCCATCATCGCCGCCACCAGCATCAGGAGGGTCGACTTCGGCAGGTGAAAATTCGTGATGAGCGCATCGATCACGCGAAATTGGTAACCCGGGTAGATGAAGATGGACGTATCGCCGCCCCCGGCCCGGATATCCCCGTCCTGTCCAGCGCTCTCCAGCGTGCGCAGCGCCGTCGTCCCGACCGCAATCACCCGTCGTCCCTCGCGCTTGGCCCGCCGCACCGCATCGGCCACCGAAGGGGGAACGTAGTACGCCTCGCTGTGCATACGGTGTTCTTCCACACGCTCGACCTTCACCGGCTTAAAGGTGCCGAGCCCGACGTGAAGGGTGACGAAATGCACCTCCACCCCCATCTCCCGGACCTCCTGCAGCAGGTCCTCCGTAAAGTGCAACCCCGCGGTCGGGGCCGCCACCGAGCCGGCGTGCTGGGCGTACACCGTCTGGTACCGGTTCGGATCCTTCAGTTTGGCGTGAATGTACGGGGGCAGCGGAACGTTCCCGACGCGCTGGAAAAACGCCTCGAGCGGTTCCTGGGCCGAAAAACGGAGGTGGCGGAGCCCCTCCTCACGGACCGCGGTCACGACGGCCGTCCCGCCCGACGGGCGCCACCCGTCCGCTTCCCCGGGAACGGGCTCCAGGATGTCCAGCGTCGTCCCCGCCTTCAGGCGCTTGGCGGGCCGGGCCAGGACTTCCCACTCGTCATCGGCGATGGCCTTCGAGAGCAAGAGCTCGATGCGCGCCCCTGTATCGGTCTTCACCGCCATGATGCGGGCCGGCAGCACTTTCGAATTGTTCAAGACCAGCACATCGCCCGGCACCAGGTGATCGCGAAGGTTTGCGAATCGCGTGTGGCGCACCGTCCGGGCCACCGGATCCACCACCATCAGGCGCGAGTCGGTCCGCCGTTCCAGCGGCGTCTGTGCAATCAGTTCCTCGGGCAACTCGTAATCGAAATCCTCGACGCGCAACCGATTCCCACCTTCCGTGCGACACGCATGCCTACCATTATAGGCCTGTACGGTCCAGGGTGCAAAAACGGCCGCCTCGCGGGCGGCCGTATCCTGGCTGCGTCTGAGATGCGTCTGACGAACCACCGGGAGACACCGCCGGGCACGCGTCTTGCGTCGCGTCCGTGCCGGCCGTGGTTCGTCCCCGCTCACCTTCGATCCGAATGGTTGTCCCAGCCGTGGCTGGAGACCGACAAGGGCCGATTGGTCGGGAATCCGTCCGCGCTCGACCCGTGGCGACCCGTGCCGTGCGGAGAACCGTGGCGCTTCCCGTCCGAATCCGCGTCGAACCCCTGGCGACCCGGGGTCTGCCCGGTCAGCCGGCCGATCACGCCATAGGCGACCGGGACCGTGATCACCCGATCGCCGATACGCACCTGGATCTCTCCGCGTCCCTCGAGGGAGCCGCCCACTCGCAGTCCGCCCCCGCCAGGGCCATCATTCCCGGAAGAACCGTTGCCGGAACCCGTCTTGCCCGACCCCTGTTTCCCGGACGACTTGCCCGGCGTTCCCCGGTCGGCGCCCCCGTTGCCATGTCCGTCGCCCTGCCGGCCGGGCGTCCCGTTGTTTCCTGTGGAACCGGCCCCCTGACCGCCGCCCGTCGCGTTCGTCGTTTGACCGGGTGCGGCCCCTGCGCCCGCCGAGCCTTTCTGCCGATTGGACGAAGCCGTCGGCCCGCCCGCAGGCAGGTGCAGGCTGTCGATGAACCGCTCGAGCTGCGTCATGTCCGCCGCGCTGAGCACCTGCAGCACCGGTGCCGCGGCGGGGTCCGACAGGACCCTCACCAAGGACGGGCCGGACAGGTCGTTGACGCTCTGTACATGGAAACCCTCTTTTTCCGCCACCAGATACGCCGCCAGCCGACCGGGCGAGATCTTAGCCGCGTCCGCGGCCTGCCAGATGGCCGGCGACAGCGTGATGGTGTACAGATGCGGGGCCTTCATCCCGGCAATCCCCAACTGCATCAGGGCGGATTCAGCCGCCTGCTGCACGCGCGTCAAATCCGCCGATCCCGCCGCCGGTGCAGCTGAGACCAGGATGGCGTCGTCGCTGCCGAGGGCGCGTACCGCTCCGGCCGCGTGGACGATCTCCTGCAGGGCCGCCCCCAGCGGTTCGCCTTGCAGGTGCAGCTCCGACAAGAGCGCCGCACCGTCCGGGTCGTTGCCGTGGGCCGAGAGGACGCGCAAATTTCGGTCCACCTCGAGGCACACGCTCGGGTTGACGTCCACCGCGACCGATGCGTAGGCCTGCGCGGGGCGCGTCACGCAGATCCCGAACCAGACGCCCGCTGCGGCGACGAGGCTGGCGGCCATGCCGGCGAGGCTCAACCGGCCCCACGGCGCACGAAACCATCCGCCCCCTCGAAGCCGGCCGAAACGCCCCGAAATCGCCGGGGCCTCCCACGCCACCTCCACCCCCACAAGCATCTCGGCGGTACGCGGAATGCGGCAAAACTCCCCGTCCCGGCTGAGAACAATGGCAGAATCAGGATGGAGTTCCAGGACGATGCCATGCCTTCTCACGTTCCGCCCTCCTCTCTATTTACGAGATGTATGAACGCAGGTGGTGAAAGTCGCCGTTGAGCAGCACCACGACCGCCAGGATGTACTTGCGCTGGCGCTCCATCGTCTTGCGCGACACCTGCACGCGCTCTTCCAGCAACTTGAGCGGCAGGGACTTGCGCTCCTGCACATAGCGCAGCAACTCTTCATCGGCGACGACCGCCTTCGCGACCGCGATCGCGTTGGCGCGCGCGTCCGCGTGCTTCGGCGAGACCTCCACGAGCTCCGCGAACGACAGGCCGTAATCGGACAACGCCCGCGCATACTCCAGGATCTCGGCCTGGCGCTCGGCGCGCTCCTCGGCTTCCCCGTGCGCCTCGACGGAGGTCTTGACTTCCACGTAATTGACGACGTTGTCTTCCTCATCCGTCACGTCGAACTCCGTCCACGGGACCGCCTTGGCCTGCGCCCGCTGGGCGCGGAAGTGGTCAATCAGGCGCCGGCGGATGATGGTCTCGGCGAAGCCGAGGAAGTTCACCTTGCGAGCGGGATCGAACCGGTCAATCGCCTCGTTCATCGCCATCAGGGCGACGCTGTACTCATCGTCCCGCTCGCGGTCGATGTACCGGCGAGCGGCCTGGGAAGCGACTTTCAGAATGAACGGGGTGTACTGTGCGATGATGGCGTTGCGCGCGTCCGCGTCCCCCGCCTGGGCGAGGGCCAGCAACGAGTCGAGCTGGCTTTTGTCTTCGGACTTCCTGCCGAACAGCAGTCCTCGCAAACTCGCCACCTCACTCTACAGATTCGCGGTCGCGCACCGCGTTATAGGGGCCGCTCGGGCTCCAGGTGGTCCGGTACCGGCACACCCAGGTGTCTGTACGCCGCCGCGGTGGCGACGCGCCCGCGCGGCGTCCGTTGGATGAGCCCCATCTGAATCAGATACGGCTCATACACATCCTCGATGGTTCCTGCCTCCTCGCCGACTGCTGCCGCCAGCGTATCGAGCCCCACCGGGCCGCCGGCGAATTTGTGAATGAGGGTCTGCAGCACCTTGTCGTCCAGTTCGTCCAATCCCAGTTCGTCTACCTGCAATTTCGCGAGCGCCGCTTGCGCCAGCCCCTTCGTCAACACGGGCGCCTGAGCGACCTGCGCGAAGTCGCGCACCCGCTTGAGCAGCCGGTTGGCGACGCGGGGCGTCCCGCGTGAACGGCGGGCGATCTCCTCGGCCGCGTCGTCATCCACCGGCACGCGCAGGATGTCCGCCGTCCTGCGGATGATGCGCGCCAGGTCCGCCACCGGGTAGTAGTCGAGGTGAATGATGACCCCGAAACGATCCCGCAGCGGCGAAGACAAAAGTCCCGCCCGCGTCGTCGCTCCGATGAGCGTGAACCCCGGCAAGTCCAACCGGACCGAACGCGCCGCCGGACCTTTGCCGATGACGATGTCCAGCGCGAAATCCTCCATCGCCGGGTACAGGACTTCCTCCACCGCTCGTGGAAGACGGTGGATCTCGTCGATAAACAGCACATCGCCCGCCTGCAGGTTGGTGAGCAGCGCGGCCAAATCCCCCGGCCGCTCGATGGCGGGCCCCGATGTGATGCGAATATTCACACCCAATTCGTTGGCGATGACCATCGACAGCGACGTCTTGCCAAGCCCGGGGGGGCCGTACAGCAGGACGTGATCCAAGGGCTCGGACCGCTCCTTGGCCGCCTGGATGAACACCCGCAGATTCTCCTTGACGCCGCTCTGGCCAATGTAGTCATCCAAAAACCTGGGCCGCAGGGAGTCAAACGCCAGATCCTCCCTGCTCCAATCGGACGAAATCAACCGTTCCGACATCTCTCTCCTCCCGTCGCCACTGCCACGCGAGGCTCCCGGGAGCCGGCATCACGGAGCCAGTTGGCGCAGGCACCAGCGCAACACGTCCTCCACCCCGGCTTCGGGATGGGCGCGGAGGGTCTCCTGCACCACAGCGGCGGCTTGCCTCTCATTATAGCCCAGGGTCACCAGGGCCTCAATGACGTCGGCCGCCACCCCGGATCCCGCCGCCTCCGCCGGCCGGGAGGCCATCGGTTTCGCAGTGGGCTGAATCCGCCCCTGCAGCGGGCCGATTTTGTCCTTCAATTCGACCACCAGACGTTGAGCCGTCTTTCGCCCCACGCCGGGGAGCGTGCACAAAAAGCCGACGTCCTCGTCGGCGATGGCCTGCGCGAACGCCGCCGGCTCCGTGGCCGACAGGATCTGCATCGCCCCTTTCGGGCCCACCCCGGAGACCCCCATGAGCAGCTCGAACCAGTCCCGCTCCTCCGGGCTCAGAAACCCGTACAGGCTCCACTCGTCTTCCCGAACGCGGTGGTGAGTGTACAGGAGTACCTCCTGTCCCACCGACAGGTTCGCGGCGCAGCGCTCCGTCACAAACACCCGGTAGCCGACGCCGCCGACGTCGACCACAGCCATCCCGGGCCCCGTCTGATGGATGCATCCGCGGACGAACGCAATCACGCCCGCACCGTCCCTTCTCCGCCTGCGCCTTCCGCCAACCGGCGAAACGGGCCCGCGTGGGCGTGCGCAATGGCCACCGCCAGGGCATCGGCGGTGTCATCCGGGCTCGGCCGCGCAGGCAGTTGCAACAGGAGCCGCACCATCTCCTGGACCTGGCTTTTGTCCGCCTTGCCGTACCCGGAGACGGCCTGCTTCACCTGCATCGGCGTGTATTCCGCCAAATCCAGGCCCGCCTGGACCGCCGCCAGGATGGCCACCCCCCGCGCCTGGCCGACGGCGAAAGCGGTCGTCGTGTTCCGGTAAAAAAACAGCTGTTCGACCGCCACCGTGTCCGGCCGGTGCCGCGCGATGACCTCCCTGACCTCGTCGTACACCTGCTGCAGCCGCCGCGGCAGCGGCGTGTGCGCCGGCGTTTCAATGCAGCCGTAACCCACCGCCCGCAGGCGCGTCCCGTCGCTGTCGACCACCCCGTAGCCGGTCCGGGCCAGTCCCGGATCGATGCCGAGGATGCGAATCTTCGTCATAGAAAAACCTCCCCGCGACAGTTTCGCTGTGCGGGGGCTCGATTCCTATCAAAGAAATTTTCGTCTTTGTGCGGGTGGGGCGCGCCACTCCGCTTGTGCTTCGTACGTGCTCCGCGCAGCTGCGTCACACCGATTCGACGCCGGGGCTCCGCGGAGCGGGGACGTGGCGGACGTAGACCGGCATCTGGACAAACCACATCAGCCCGGGGTCCAACTGCCACGCGGGGTGCTCCGCTGCAAACCCCACGATGGCGTCGCCGCGCACGTGGTGCACCTGCCACTGCCCCCGGCCGTCCGGGTACAGCGTCACGAAGGCGGCGCGGTCCGCCCCGGGGGCCTCCGCCGCCCATACGGGGAGTGCCTCATCCAGGCCGAAGTCCGTCACCGCGGGAGCGTCCGCATAGGCGGCGGGCGCCGTCAACCCCGTCGCGGCCCAGACGGCGGCCACCGCCGCAGCAGCGCACGCCGCCGACCTGGGCCATCCACTTCTCCGTCGTGCCCGGGCCCCCTCCCACGCCAGGTGCGCGCAGGTCTCTGCCCAGGGGATTCGCGAAGACATGGGATCCACCTCACCGGTTGCTGTGTTGAGATTAGCCTGTCACCCGCCACCATGGTCCATACACCCCAGCCATGAAAAAACGGCCGGGCATATTCGCTCCGGCCACACCCGCCCGGCACCCGCCTCAGGCTTCCGCCGCCTCCACGTTGGCGTACACGTTCTGCACGTCGTCGTGCGCCTCCAGGGCGTCAATCAGGTCCAACACCTGATCCAACGCGTCGCCCGCAAGCGGTACCGTGGTCTGGGGTTCGTATGTCAACTCCGCGTCCGCAATGGGGACCCCGGCATTCTCCAAGGCCGTCCGCACCGCATTGAACGCCTCCACGCTGGTGACGATGATGAACGCGTCCTCCTCTTCCCGCAGGTCCTCCGCGCCCGCGTCGAGCGCCAGCATCATCAGGTCGTCCACCGTCCCCCGGTAGTCCCCGCGGTGAACGGTGATCTGACCTTCCCGCTTGAACATCCACGCCACGCATCCGCTCTCGCCCAGGTTGCCGCCGCGCTTCGTGAAGATGTGTCGGATATCCGCCGCCGTCCGGTTGCGGTTGTCCGTGACGATATCCATCATGATGGCCACGCCGTGGGGCCCGTAGCCTTCGTACATCAATTCTTCATACGTGACCCCTTGAATGCCGCCCGTGGCCTTGGCGATGGTGCGCGCGATGTTGTCCGTGGGCATGTTGTTCTGCCGGGCGCGCTCGATGGCCGTCTTGAGGCGGAAATTGGTCTCCGGATTTCCGCCTCCCTCCTTGGCCGCCAGGTAGATGTCGCGCGACAGTTTCGTGAACAGCTGGCCGCGCACGGCGTCCTGCTTCCCTTTGCGCCGCTGGATATTGTGCCATTTCGAGTGCCCTGCCACCGTGATTCCTCCTCCCATTTCCGCACTGCGCCGGCGGGACTCACAGCCCCCAGTCGCGCAGGTAGCGAAAGTCGACGCCGACGGTCCGCCCGGACAGTTTGGCGATGATGGGCGGTTTGCGCTTGTACTGGTTTCGCCGAACGCGCCCCGCCAGCAGCCGGACGAACCGCTCGTCATAGCCGCGCGCAGCGATCTCCTCGACGGACAGGCGCAGATCCACCAATTGGTACAGCACCTCGTCCGCCTCGTCATAGCCAAATCCGAGCTCCCGCTCGTCCGTCTGATCTTCCCACAGGTCCGCACTGGGCGCCTTGTTCAGAATGCTCGGCGGCACGCCGACCGCGGCCGCCAACTGGCGGACCTGGTATTTGTACAGGTCGCCGATGGGGTTGAGCGCACTGGCCATATCCCCGAACTGCGTGCCATACCCCAACAGCAGTTCCGTCTTGTTGCTCGTCCCGAGCACGAGCGCCCCGAAGTGGGCGGACAGGTCGAACAAGGTGGCCATCCGTTCCCGGGCCATGCGATTGCCGCGGCGCAAGGGCGGCGCCGGCTCGCCGAGCAGCGCGTCCATCTGTTCGAAGTACGCGTCCACCGCGGGTGTGATTGGCACCGTCAGCGCCGGCAGGCCGAGATCGTCCACCACCCGCCGGGCATCCTCCAGGCTGGCGGGGCTGCTGGTCCGGTACGGCATCATGACCGCCTGGACGCGCTCCGGCCCGAGGGCGCGGGCCGCCAGGTAGGCCGCCAACGCCGAGTCGATCCCGCCGGACAACCCGAGAATCACCCGCTGGAAACCGGCTTTCTCCACCTCTTCGCGGATGAATGCGGTGAGGACCCGCGCCGCCAAGTCCGTGTTCAAACGCAGCCGCCGTTCAATCTCCGGCCTCATCCGCGCCACCCCCCGTCGACGAGCCGCCCCAGTGCGCGCCACACCAGGTCCGCCCGTTCATCCCGCAGCATCGGCGTCCCGTACCGGGCGCGCCGGATGACACCGGGATCGATCTCTGCCGTGTACAACCCCTCTTCGATGGACGGGGCCTCGTATACCCACTCCCCCAGCGGGGACACGACCCCCGACCCGCCGAAGAAGCTGACACCGTCCTCGAACCCGACCCGGTTGACGAACACGATGTACACCCCGAACAATTGCGCGTACACCTGCAACAGCTGGCGCCAGAACGCTTGCGATCCGAAGTCCCCCTGCTCCATGACGTTGCGCGCAGGGCTGGCGGAGGGCAGCACCAGGCAAGTGGCTCCGCCGAGCGCCAGCAGATAGGGGCTGGAGACGTGCCAGGCGTCTTCGCAGATGAGCATTCCGGTCTGTCCGAGGCGGCTCTGGAAGGTGTGAAATCCGCTTCCGGCGGCCAGATAGCGTCCTTCGTCAAACATGCCGTACGTCGGCAGATAGACTTTGCGGTGCACCGCCCGAATGTCACCGCCGGACGCGTACACGCTGGCGATGTGGAACAGATGCGCCTCCGATTCCTCGACAAAGCTGAACACCACGTCAATCCCGCGGCTCTCGCGGACCAGGCGGGTGATGTCCGGGTGCGACAGAGGCCGGGCGACCTCGAGCGTCAAGTCCATCACCTGGTACCCGGTCAGGCCGAGCTCCGGGAACACGACGACATCCGCCCCCCGACGTCGGGCTTCCTCCATCCATTCGAGGTGCTTGTCCACGTTCTTTCCGACGTCCCCGAGGACGGGGCGCACCTGGCCCAGGGCCACCTGGATGCGCTGCGTCACGCTGTCACGCTCCTTGTAAAGACCGCCGCGGCCGGCGGTGCGTTGTCCGCCTTTCAGTATACTCCCGCACCCGGGCAACGCAACCGCCCTGTCCCCCTACACCGGCAGCCCCCGCACGGCCTCGGACCAAGCCTTGAGATGCTCCGCCTGCCTTCTCGCGGCGTGCACCAACCGCCACGTCGGCCGCGCGTCCCTGCCGTCGGCGCCCGTTCGCGCCCATTCGGCGACGGCGCGGGCCAGGAGATCGGGAAACCCGAGCACCCGCCAGAGCGCCTGCTCCCCGGTCGGTGACAGCGGATGGACCCGTGCGTACACGTCCACCAGTTCGGCGAAATGGCCCCGGAGGGGGGCGCCCAGGAAGATGGCGTGGTTGGACACCTGCATCACGTCGACCAGCGGATCGTCCACTCCCGCCAGGTCGAAGTCGATGACGGCCAGCGGCCCGTCCCCTTGCCAAAGCAGATTGTGCGGCGCGACGTCCCGGTGGCAGAACGTCATCCGTTCCCATGGCCGATTCCCCGCGCTGGATCCCGCCGGGAGCACCGCAGTCAGAGCCAGCTCGGCGGCACGGCGGACCTCCTCGTGCAGGCCGCGGAGCGCCGGGACACACGCTTCCGCCTGCGGCCACAGCGTCTCCAGCAACCGGCGCTTGAACCACAGTTTTTGATACAGGGTGCCGCGGTACAGCGCCGGGTCCGCGCAGACCCAGGCCCCCCGCGCGGCGTGGTGCATGGCGGCCAGCGTGGCGACGGCCGAGAGCCGTTCCTGGCGCTGGGTGTAATCGGCGTGCCGGCCGGGCAGCCACGGCTGCAGGTGCCCGGTCTCGCCGCCCCCGAGCCGCGTGAGGTACACGCCTGCCCGGTTGGGGACCGGTCCGGCAAACGGGATGCCGAACGGCGCCAGACAGGCCGAGACGGCGGCCATCGCCCGCAACCGTGGCTCCTGCGACCGGCCTGCCGACCGCTTCCACACCCATCGCCGCCCGCGGGTGTCGACCAACCCGGTGACCGTCTTCATCCGCACCACCGCGTCCACTTTCAGTCCGTAGGCCCGCCGAAGATCCGCCAGCCAGTCCGTGGCCGCCCGGTCAGGCGCGCGACGCTGCGGGACCATCGTCATTCCACTCCGGGTACACATCTCGCCACACCCCGGTGCTTCCATCCGCCGCCTCAACGGCGTCACTCGCCTCCCCGCCGGAACGGACGCGGGGCACGCTGGAACTCCAAGACACCCAGGAGGAGCTCTCCTCCCAGTCCACGTACCAGGTCAACGGAGTCGGCCAGGGGCTCACCGGCCAATAGCCGTACCCTGGGTGGACGCCGCAAGGCACGGCGTAGGGGAGCGTCGGGTAGACGCCAGGGTGCCGGTAGAGGTGAGCCCACACCGGCCGCCCCAACGCGCCCATCGCGCGGTACGGATAATGGGTGTGCGGTCCAGGCAACTCCGATATCCCGGGCACGTAAGGCATCCCGGGAGCCGGTGCAGGCGTGAACGGCATCCCCGGCACCGCATACGGCACCCCGGATGGCACGGAAGGCGTTCCCGGTGCGCCCGGCGGCATCGGCCCGGCGGGCGGCATCGGGGTCTGGGCGGGAGCGAACCCGGGCGCCGCCACCGGTTGGAGTCCCTGCGCGGCAATCGCTCCCCCGAGGCCCGGCACGTAGACGACATCCCCTTCCTGAAGGGCCTGCCCCAAGGTCGGATTCAGCCTGCGCAACTGATCGACCGACACCCCGTACTGCTGCGCGATGCGTTCCCATGTCTCTCCAGGCTGCACCACGTGCGGCCACACGAATCCAAAATATGGGGGCGTCTGTGCGCCCGGCTGCGCCACCGGGCTCCCCGCCGGCTCCGGTGCGGTGTGCGCCGCGCCCGGCCCGTGCCCGGGTCCAGGCCCCGCCGGGGCACCGCCAGGCGGCCCCGCGGGAGGTCCTCCCGGCGCTTTCGCAGGGATCGTCGGCAGCGCCGGTTTTTCCAGTTCCGGGATGTAGATCACCTGGCCCGGCTGCAGGCGGTTTGGATCGGTGATCTGTGGATTGGCGGCCATCAGCAGGCTCAGGCGCAAACCGTGCGCCTTGCTGATGCTCCCCATGGTGTCACCCTTTTTAACCACGTATTTTTTCATGCGTCGACCTCCTCTTGGCGCCGGCCCATCTCACGCTCGACGCTGCCAGTATATGCGGGCGCCCAACGCGTGCCCTCCGGCCCGAAAAATTGGGCATGGAAAAGGCCGCCTCCGCTGCTGCGCGGAAAGCGGCCCCGCCATGCTCCCCAGAGGAGGCTCCGCCCCCGTTTTTGTCCCTACACCTGGAACCGTCCGACCAAGTTCTGCAACTCCTGCGCCAGACGGGCGAGCTCCTGGGCGGACGCGGCGATCTCCTCCACCGTCGCCAGGCTCTCCTCGGTGCTGGCGGCATTCTCCTGCGATCCCGCCGCCACCTGCTCCATGTACGTCCACACCGACTGGACCGCCTCCAGCGTCTGTTGCGTGAGGCGCGTCTGCTCGCGGACCTGTTCCAGGATGGCTGCGGTCGCGGGCGCGACGGTGTCAACGGAGCGGGCGATTTCGTCGAAGGCCTGCGTGGTCCGTTCCGTCACCTGTACCCCGAGCGCAATGGCCGAGACCCCGTCGCGCATCGACTGCGCCACCTGTTCCGTCAGCGCCTGGTTCTCCTTGATGATCTGCTCGATCTCGCGCGTCGCGTCGCGGCTCTGTTCCGCCAACTTGCGCACCTCCTGGGCGACGACCGCGAACCCGCGCCCGGCCTCGCCCGCCCGGGCCGCTTCGATGGCGGCGTTGAGCGCGAGCAGGTTGGTCTGTTCCGCGATGCCGCGGATGGTGCCGGAGATCTTCGAGATCCGCTGGGCGGACTCGGCCAACTGCGCAATCTGCTCCTGCGTCGACTCCGCCGTCTGGTGCACCTCCGACATCGTCGAACGCGCCTCCTGCACCGATGCCCGGCCTCGGTCGGTGGCCGCGACGACCACGCCCATCACCTGCGCCACCTGGTCCGCCTGCTCGGCCACCTGGTCCGTGTGGGCCTTGACATCCGACAGGGAGTCCCGCATGCGACCCAGCGCCTGCGTCGCACGGTCGGAGATGGACGCGAACTCGCTCGCCGTCTCCGCGATCCCGCTGACCGCCCGCGCCGTCTCTTCCGTCGACGCCGTCAACTGCTCGGCGCTCGCGGCCACCGACTCCGACGCCCCCGCCACGCGGCGCACCAGTCCGCCTACGCTCTCCAGCAGGCGGTTGGTGGTCTCCGCCAACCGCTGGACCTCGTCGCGGCTGTGTACCCCTTCAATCCGTCGCCGCAGGTCTCCGTCCGCGGACGCGATGTCTTCCAAGATGCCGATGACGCGCCGCAGATGGCGCGGCGTGCTGAGCGAAACCCCTGTGCCGAGCAGCAGCGCCACGGCCACCGCCAACACCGTGATCACGATGATGAGGATCTGCGTCTGCGTCACCATCCGGTGCAGATCCGCGGCGCGCTGCGCGGCGTTGTTCTGGCTGCGGACGATGAGGTTGGTGAGGTTATCGCGGATGTCCTGCACCATCGGCCGGCTGTTGCCCGAGGCCATGGCGTTGTTGGCCTGCTCGCCGTGTCCCGAGCGCCGCATGTCAATCAGTTGGTCGGCGATTTTGACCCAGTCGTCGATGACCGGTGCCGCCTTCTCCAGGTACGACCGCGACGTCGTGGTTCCCGCAAGCAGATCCCGCAGTACCTTCACGTCCTGCGGATACCGCTGTTTCGCCGGCTCGTAGGTCTGGCTCAACAGCGTATCGTTGCCCGTGGCCAAATACGACAACATGCCGGTGTCCATATCCTGAACGTCCGACATCAGCTGGCTCGCCTTCTGCACCACCTGCAGATCGTGGTTGGCCAGCGTCTCCACCTCAGACTGAAGCGCGGACAGACGCGCCAGGCTGACGAGTCCGAGCGCCAACAGCAGCACCAATACCGTGACGAAGGCGCCGCCCACCTTCCATTTGATGGAGACGAACTCCGGCAGCAGCCGCTGCAGGCGCGTCCAACGTCCTGCCCTGCCCGTCTCTTGCGGGATGGGCCCGTCCCCACCCTCGGTGCCGAGGTTCTCCCACTGTTGCTGTTCCTCCATGTCTGCCACCTGCCCGTCGTATCGAATATCCTCCGCTATATTCGACCGAACTCGCACAATTTCCTCTGATAATGGCAGCATGTGGTCAGCGCGCCGGGGCCGGGACGGCGACGCCACCTACCCCCGGTCCGCCGAAGTAGGTGCCCGGCACCTCGCCGTTGAGGACCACGTAGGCGAGCAACACCCGCGTCCGCACGTGCGCCGGCGCCATCACCAGCGGGGTGACCGCCTGCACGTCGGCGGTGAGATCGAGGTGAAGGGTATGGACCGTCTGGTTGACGCCGACGGATCGCACTTCCGCAGCCACCGACGAATGCACGGCGCCCATCATGTTCACCCGCACCGGCAGCGTGACGCCGAGGTTCGTCAGAAGCACCCCGCCGACCGCATGCGCGGCCGGTAGGCGCAGGGTCTGCGCCGACAGGTCGCGCAGGTGCGCCTCGGCCCGTTGGGTGGCCGCTGCCTGCGCGCGGGCGACCTGGGTGAAATCGAAGTGGGCGACGCGTATCCCCTCCGCGTCCCGGTCGTCAATCACCAAGACGTGCGACATGTCCGTGCCGGTGACCAACGCTTCGGTCACCGCGGCGTTGAGCGCCTCCGTCGCGGCCCGCACCGCCACCCCCTGCGCCGCCGCGGCGATGGCGGGCCGCAATTTCCACTCGGCCATCCCCCACAGCCCCGCCACGGCAGCGAGCGGCCACGCCCACCTCAGCCAGCGCCTGCGGACCGGGACGGAAGGACGGGAACCCCCGCGGCGCGCGGGGCGAAAGGTCTGGTAGGACAGAAAAATCCCCCCTCGCCGATGTATATGCGGCAGAGGGGGGATGGAGACGAGCCGGGGGCCCCGTCTCCGCGGACAAGCCAGGGCGCGCGGCAGCTCGGCAGGGGCCTCCTACAACGGCCACCGCGGCGTGCCGCGGCTCAGGCGCGGCAGCGCACAAACCGGCGCTTGCCCACCTGGAGCACGGTCCCATCCCGGAGGTCCACCTCGGCGTTCACGTCCGCGACGCGCTCCCCGTTCACGCGCACGCCGCCCTGCTCGATGGCCCGCCGGGCCTCGCTGTTGCTGGTGGCGAGCCCCAACTCCACCAAAGCCTTGACCAACCAACGAGGCCCGGGCTGGATCCGCACTTCGGGGATGTCCTGCGGGAGGCCGCCCTGCTGGAACACCGCCTTCCAGTTCGTCTCCGCCTCGGCAGCCGCCTCGGCACCGAGGAAGCGCGTCACCAACTCCTTCGCCAGCCGCATCTTGGCGTCCCGCGGGTGGAGGCTGCCGTCCCGCAGGCCCGCCTGAATGTGGCGCAGCTCCTCGACGGACACGCCGGAGAGGAGCTCGAAGTACTTCGGCATCAGGTCGTCCGGGATGGACATCACCTTGCCCCACATCTCCTTGGGCGGTTCGTCGATCCCGATGTAGTTCCCCAGGCTCTTCGACATCTTCTGCACGCCGTCGAGCCCCTCGAGGATGGGCATCATGACGGCCACCTGCGGCTCTTGCCCGAACTCCTTCTGTAGCGTCCGGCCCATCAGCAAGTTGAACTTCTGGTCGGTGCCCCCGAACTCGATGTCCGTATGCAGATGGACCGAGTCGTACGCCTGCATCAAGGGATAGAAGAACTCGTGAATGTGGATGGGACGGTTCTCCTGAAAGCGTTTCTGAAAGTCCTCCCGCTCCAGCATGCGCGCCACCGTCAGAACCGACGCCAGCCGCACCACGTCCGAGAAGGTCAGGGGCGCCAGCCAGTCGGCGTTGCGGACAATCTCCGTGCGGTCGGGATGAAGGACTTTGAGCACCTGCTGGACGTAGGTGCGGGCATTTTCATGAACCTCCTCGGCGGTGAGCTGCCGGCGGGTCTCCGACTTGCCCGTGGGATCGCCAATGCGCCCGGTGAAGTCCCCGATGATGAGATGGCAGATGTGCCCGAGGTCCTGAAGCTGGCGGATTTTCTGCAGGACGACTGTGTGCCCGAGGTGGATGTCGGGCGACGACGGATCCATGCCGAGTTTCAGCCGCAACGGCTGCCCTGTGGCCACGGACCGCCGCAACTTGTGGACCAAGTCCTCGATGGGCACAATCTCCGCGGTCCCGCGCTGGATCACCTCGAGCTGACGTTCGACTTCCCTTTCCTGGGCCGCATTCAGCGAGATCTCCTGCGGCGCCGGCTGCGCCGTTGTCCTGTCTTGCGTCACCGTCGAAACACCCTCTCTCCATCAAAAAACATCAAGCGCCCCTCCCCATGCGGGGACGAGGCGCATCGCTCGCGGTACCACCCTGCTTGCCGCCCGCAGGCGGCCGCTCTTTGGCGATAACGGAACCACCGGTGGCGACTGGCGCCGCCACGCCTCCGAAGGCGTACCTTCCGCGCGCCGGGCGGCCGGTTCACACCCCCCACCGGCTCTCTGGAACGCCGCAGGCGCGCGTACTTCACCTTCTTCGTCGGCACATCGCCGGCCGAATGCCACCTCCGTCGGGCGGCGCCGGCGACGGACAAATTTTGCGTCAGTATAGCAGAGCCCGGTTTGGCCTGTCAACGGACGCGGCGAGTTGTCTCCAGCCCTGTGATATAATCGGTCCAACGAGAGGAGAGTGAGCGCAGGATGGCCAACCAAACCAGACCACCGTCCGGGCGCCGGCCGGCACCGCGGCCCCGAAAACGGGCCGCCAAACGGGAAGGGCGCCGCTGGGTGTGGCGTGGCCTGGCGGTGGCGGGCTCCGCACTCGGCGCCCTCGTGGTGACGGGGACCGGTGCGGCGGTCGGATACGCCGCGTCCATGCTCAAGGGGCTCCCCGCCATCAGCGCCGATACGTTCACCAATCTCAGCCAGCCGACCGTCGTGTACGACGTGCACGGCCAGGTGATTGGACGCTTTACGGCGGAAGGGGACCGGGAACCCATCACGTCGCTGGACCAGGTGTCCAAAAATCTGGTCAACGCCTTCATCGCGGCGGAGGACAAGACGTTCTACCAGAACATCGGCATCAACCCGATGGCGATGGCGCGCGCCTTCGTGCAGGACGTCCTGCACCACCAGATCCAGAGCGGCGCCAGCACCATCACGCAGCAGACCGTCAAATTGGCCATTTTTCCTGACCAACAGCGCACCCTGAAACGCAAAATCCAGGAGATCGCCCTGGCCCTGGAAGTCAACCACATGCTGACAAAGGACGAGATCCTGACCGATTACATGAACTGGGTCTACATGGGCCAGATGGGGAGCAGCCAGGTGTACGGGGTGAAAGCCGCTTCCCAGATCCTTTTTCACAAAGACCCGAAGGATCTGAACTTGCCCGAGGCCGCTCTGCTGGCGGCCATCCCGAACAACGCCAGCCTTTTCTCGCCGTACGACCACCTGGACAACACCATCTCCCGCCAGCACTACATCCTGGACCAGATGCGGGCGAATGGCATGATCGACGATGCGCAGTACCAGGCGGCGCTGAAGTACGACATCAAAAAGGACATCCAGCCCGAGCCGAAGAGCAGCGCGTACACGCAGCATCCGTACCTGATGATCGACGAGATCCGGCCCCTGGCGGCGCAGTACCTCGTCCAGTCGGGCCGGTACTCCAGTGTGGAAGACGCACTCAAGGCCCTGCCGACGGCCGGGTACAAGATCTACACGTCCATTGACCTCAAGGCGCAGAACCAGGTGGAAAGCGTGCTCGCGGACGACAAGCTGTTCGGCAACACCAACCAGGTGGCCAAAGACGCCAACGGCAAGGTGATCACGCAGAACGGCAAGCCGGTCGTGGACCTGTATGAGGCCGGGGTCACCCTGATTGACAACCAGACCGGTGGCATCGTCGCCATCGGCGGCGGGCGCGATTACGCCCGCGACAGCGTGGACCACACCATCATCGCGCGGCAACCCGGGTCTTCCATCAAGCCCCTGCTCGACTACGGGCCGGCCCTGGACCAGAACCGGATCACCGCAGCCACGCCCATCCTGGACGCGCCCGTCAGCTACCGGGGCGGAGACGGCCAACTGTGGGCACCGAAAAATGACGACCGCGAGTGGCACGGGGTGGTCACCGTGCGCCAGGCGCTGACGTCCTCGTACAACGTCCCGGCCATCAAGGCGTATACCCGGTACAGCAAGGGCATCGGGGGGAGCTACCTGGAGAAGATGGGCATCTCCACCCAGGCCAAGACCCTCAACGGCCAGCCCACCCTGGCACCGGAGGACCTGCAGAATGCGGCCGTCGCCATCGGCGGCATGACCAACGGCCTGACGGTGCAACAGATGACCAGCGCCTACACCGTCTTTCCGAACCAGGGCGTGTGGCGCCACCCGTACCTGATCAGCAAGATTGTCGATCGCGACGGCAATCCGCTGTACCAGTTCCAGCCCTCGGCGACCAAGGTGTTCTCGCCGCAGACGGCGTACGTGATGACCGATATCCTGCACGACGTGGTGTATGCGCCGGGCGGAACCGCAACGCCCGGGGTCGGCGCCCACTTCCCGGGCTACTACATCGCGGGCAAGACGGGGACGACGGACTCCCGTGCAGACGGGTGGTTCATCGGCTACACCCAGAAGTACACCATGGGCATCTGGATGGGCTACAATCATCACCAGCCGATCGATGAAAGTGTATACAACCTCAAGTTCACCGTCTGGGACAGGATCATGGATCCGCTGCTGAAGGCCGCTCCGCCCACATCGCCCTTCCCGCGTCCCCCCGGCATCGTGAGCGTGGCGGTGTGCAAGAAATCGGGGATGCTGCCGACCGACCTGTGCAAAGAAGACGGGGACGTGTACACGGAGCTGTTCATCCAGGGGACGGAACCGGCGACCCCGTGCACCGCCCATGTCCAGGCGCTGTACACCGTGGTCAACGGAAAACGTTACCTGGCCACGACCAACACGCCGCCTGCGGAGATCCGGACCGGGCTGTTCATCATCCCGCCGGAGCAGGTGCCGGACGGCACCGTGACCAACGACAGCGCTGAATACGTGCCGACGCAGGCCGATCCGCGCGGCGGCACCGTCCTGAGCCATCCGGGACAGCAGACGGTCGAGCCGCCCCTTCCCGCCCCGAACCAGGTTCAGGCAACGTTCACGCAAGGGGGCGTACAGTTGCAGTGGAGTCCGGTGGCAGGCGCCAACGGCTACACCGTGTGGCGGGCGACCGCCCCCGGCGGCCCGTATGTCAACGTCGCAGGACCAATCGCGCGGACCACGTTCACCGACACGAACCTGCCCGCGGGCGCAAGTACCCTGTACTACCAGGTGTACGCCATGTCCCCGAGCGGCATCTCGCCGCCCTCCCCTGCCGCCAGCGTCGTCCTGCCGGGCGGCGAAGGCTCCGGCGGCACCCCGCCGGGCCAGGGAAATTCCACCGGCGGGTCGGGCGGAACGGGCAACACCGTCAACGGCCAGCGAACGCCTCCGGGACAGGGCCGCGGCAAGGGCGGCGCGGACACCGGCAACACCACCGGGCTGCCCGATCTGCTCTGGCCGGGCGGGCTCCCGGCCAGAGCGCGCGGCTGACCCCGCACCGGTGGGCGTACCGCTCCGCTCCTGCGCGAAAGGGACGGTGGGTGTGTTGCTCCGCTTCTGAACTAAAGCGAACCGCTCCGCAACACACCCACCGTCACCCGGAGTATGTGGTGGGGGGACCAGTTCGATAGACGCCAGCCGCAGCCTTGTTCCGCCGTCTTCGTGATGGTTGGCACACGCCGCGCGAAGCGTCTCTCGTAAGAGTCGAAGCGGAGGGCGGCGTGTGTCAACTCACTTCAATTCGACCACCGTGGCGCCGTCGCCGCCTTCGCCCGGACCACCGGGCGCCCAGGACGACACGTGCGGATGCTTGGACAGGTAGCGGCGAACGCCGTCGCGCAGGGCGCCGGTCCCCTTCCCGTGGATGATGGTCACCCGCGGCAGACCGCTCAGGACCGCCTGATCCAGATACCGATCCACGGACGGCAGCGCCTCCTCGACGGTCTGTCCGCGGATGTCGAGTTGCAGCGGGACCGTCTGCACCGACCGCTTCACGGTCCGGACCGCCTGCACCCGCTCCGGTGCGGCGGAGAGCACCTCGACGTCGTCCACCGGCACCTTCATCCGCAGCATCCCCAGTTGAACCGTCAACTCCCGTCCGTCGGCCGAGCGCTCCACGACCTCGCCCTTCTGCCCGACCGACAGCACCCGCACGGTGCTGCCCACGGCCGCGCGCCCGGCGTCGCCCCCCTTGCGCCGCGCCACCCGCCGCTCCTCCGGCAGGGCGTCCTCCAGCGCCTTGCGAAGCTCGACCAGCTCGTGGTCCTTCACCGGGCCGCCGCGCTGGCGATCGCGCAGCTCCCGGATGACGCGCTCCGCCTCGGTGCGGGCTCTCGCCACCACCTCGCGCGCCTCGCGCAACGCGGCCTCCCGCGCCTGCTCCACCGACTGCTCGAACGCCTCCCGTTCCTGAACCCACTGTGCGCGTTCGCGCCGCGCCTCCGCGAGCTCCTGTTCCGCCTCCGCGCGCAGGCGCTCCGCTTCCCGCCGCGCCGCTTCCAGTTGGGCAATCAGGTCCTCGACGCGGACATCGTCCGTGCGCAGGTGATGGCGCGCCTGGTCAATCAAGGTCTCCGGCATGCCGAGGCGGGCCGCGATGGCCAACGCGTTGGATCTCCCGGGCACGCCCAGCAACAGACGGTACGTGGGGCGCAGCGTGTCGACGTCGAACTCGACGCTGGCGTTGATGGCCGCAGGCTCCCGGAAAGCGTACGCCTTCAGCTCCGCGTAGTGGGTCGTCGCCACCACCCGAGCCCCGCGCGCCTTCAGCCAGTCCAGAATCGCCATCGACAGGGCCGCGCCCTCCGCCGGGTCGGTCCCGGCGCCGAGCTCGTCGAGCAGCACCAGGCTGTCCGGGCCCACGTGCTCGAGCATCCCGATGATGTTGCGCATGTGGGACGAGAAGGTGGACAAACTCTGTTCGATGCTCTGCTCATCGCCGATGTCCGCGAAGACCTCACCGCACCAACCGATGTCGCTGGGCGATCTCGTCGTCAGAAAGCAGCCGGACATGGCGAGCAGGGTCAACAGGCCCACGGTCTTCAGGGTCACCGTCTTCCCGCCGGTGTTCGGCCCGGTGATGATCACCATCCGGAAGTCGTCCCCCAGGCGGATGTCGATGGGGACCGCCGCCTCCTTCGGGATCAACGGATGCCGCGCGCCCGTCAGGCGCCAAACCCCGTCCGTGCGAAGCCGCGGCCGCTGCGCGTCCTCCCGCCGGGCGTACTCCGCCTTCGCCATCCAGGCGTCGAGGGTCGCCAGGCGCTCGGCATTTTCCGCCAACGGTTCGGCCACGGCCGCCACCACGCCGGAGAGCCGCTGCAGCACCCGCTCGATCTCGCGGTCCTCCTCCGCCGCCAAGGCGCGCACGCGGGCGCTCATCTGGACAATCTCCTGGGGTTCGATGAACACCGTGGCGCCCGAGGACGACACGTCGTGCACGACGCCCGGGACCTGGTTCTTGAACTCCACCCGCACGGGCAGGCAAAAGCTGTCCCCGCGCACGGTCACCACCGGGTCCTGCAGCCAACGCTGCAGGTGCCGCACCATCTGGTCCAGCCGTTCCCGGATCCGGGCCTCCTCCGCCCGGCGCTGGTTCCGGATGCGGCGCAGTTCCGGACTGGCCTGATCCAGAACCAGGCCATCCTCATCAATCGCCTGGCGGAGTTCCAGCTCCGTCTGTCGCGCGTCGAACAGGCCGGCAGCCATCTCCTGCAGGCGGGGGATGTCCATCGCCTCGGCGGCCGCCTCAATCGCCGTCCGGGCCCGCCGGCCCCCGGCGATGAAGAACGCCACCTCGTTCAGGTCCCCGGCCGTGAGCACGCCGCCGATGGCCGCCTTCCGCAGGTGCGGGCGGATGTCGCGGATGCCGCCAAACGGGATCCCGCCGCGGCGAAGCAGCATCCGCAGCGCTTCATCCACCGCCGCCAGCTCCGCCTCCGCCTCGGCGATGGAGGACAGCGGCCGCATCTGTTCCAGCCGTTCCTGCCCCAGCCGGGTCGCCGCAAAGCCGCGGACGTGCTGGCGAACCTTGTCGTATTCAAGAATGTGCAACACGCGTTCCTGCATGCCGTGCCACCCTGCCTTGTCCATGCCGGGCCCCGTCGGCCGGGCCGGCCCAGAAATCCCATCTATTGTACCACATGCCCGATGAAAGGCTGGGAAAGATAACGATACGTCAGACGAAAGGAGGAGCTACATGAACATCATCGGAACCGTGGTCCGGTTCGTGGTATCCGCGTTGGTTCTGATGTTCGTCGGATTCCTCGTGCCGGGATTCGGCGTGGTGAACTTCTGGACCGCGCTCCTCGCCGCCGTCGTGATCGCGTTGTTGGGTTGGGCCATCGAGGCGCTGTTCGGCCGCAGAATGTCGCCCTATGGCCGCGGCATCGTGGGGTTCATCTCCGGTGCGGTGGTCCTGTACATCGCACAGATGTTCGTCCCCGGCATGCGAGTCACCGTCCTCGGGGCGTTGTTGGCGTCACTCGTCATCGGGATCATCGATCTGTTCGTGCCCACCGAACTGCGCCGTAAGCGAGAAACGTGACGCCGCGCGAAAGCGGGCTGTCCGCTCCATGGGACAGCCCGCTTTTGTCCTGTTCTGCTTCGTGCACCCCCGCTGAACCCGGACCGCCTGCGGCGCCCGAGCGCGGCCTAGCGCAAGCCTGCGGCGTTTCGGGTCTGCGCGTCGAGCCACGACACGACGCTCGAATTCGTCAACTGCGCCTGCAGTCTGTCGTTTTCCACGTGGTTCATGACCAAGACGGCGACATAGACGAAGAGCAGGGCCAGCGCAACACCGCCGACCAGCCCGGCCAGACGGTTGACCAGGGACAGGACGGGCAGGTGAAACACCGCGTCCACCAACCCCGCCGTGTACCGGAGCAGCACCCACGACAGCAGGAACACCGCGGCGAACGACACGGCACCGGACAGATCTCCCAGCAGCAAGGCCGCGACACCGGGACGGACGTTCGCGGATTGCACCTGCCCAATCCAACTGGCCACCGCCGGCTGGACGTACGGCCGAAGCCACCACGCCAATGCATAGGCGGCGATCCCGCCGCACAGGCGGGTCACTTGACGCACCAGCCCCAGCCGGTAGCCGTTCCAACCACCCAGGGCAATCACAGCCACGATCACGAGATCCAGCAGATCCACCTGCACAACGCTCCTATCCGCGATCCCCTCCACCGGGACGCACGCCCGCCAGGGCGCACGGTGACCGCCGACACACGGCCTGCGGCCCTCTGCCTGCACAGGCCGGGCGGCGCCTTCAACGGGTGGATGAAGACCGGGTCTGTTGGTCCAACAATTCCAGCAACTCCCGGTACTCCTGTTGGAGCCGAACCAGGTCGTCCGCGATGTTGAGCGCGGCCAGCACGGCCTGGCGGCGCAGATCTAAATTCGGGTTGGCCGCTGCGACGCGCTGCATCACCGCGTCCACCAGCTGTGCGACCTCACGCAGATGCGCCTCGCTCGCCGGGCCGCGCACGGTGTACTCCTGTCCACAGATGGTGACGCGAATGCGATGATTGTTCTCCGTGCCCATGGATCGGCTCCCTCCTTCCCGTTGATTTCGTCCTCCGCCCGCGAATTCCTGCCCCTCTATCCGCGCAGGACGGCGGCAAATCGCGCGGTCCAAGCCGCCAGCACGCGCCCGACCAACGCGTCCACCTCGTCATCCGTCAACGTCCGATCCTGCGCGCGGCAGGTCAGGCGGATGGCGACGCTCTTCATGCCCTCCGGCACACCCGAACCGGTGTACACGTCGAAGACCCGGATGTCCTCCAACAGGTTCTCGCCGCCCTCCCGGGCCGCTTCCCGCGCCGCGGCCAACAGGGCGTCCGCCGGGACGTCGCGCCCCACCACCACGGCCAGGTCCCGCCGCGAGGCGGGATGCCGCGGCAGGGGCGTCACCAGCCACCGGTCGGACAGGCGGGGCACCAGGAGATCGAGGTCAAACTCGGCGTAGACCGCCACATCCAGTTCGAACGCCGCCGCCGTCTCCGGATGCAGTTCCCCGAAGCTGCCGATGCGCTCGCCGTCCAACCACACCTCGGCCGACCGGCCGGGGTGCAGCCACGGTGCGGACGCCGGCCGGAACTCCGCCTGGTCCAACCAACCGAAGGCGCCCAGCCACCCCTCCACGACGCCTTTGGCGTCGTAAAAATCGTACGCACGCGGCCGGTTCCAAACGTCCGCCTCGGTCACGCCGAACCACAACCCCGCCCACTGCGTCCGCTCGCTGGGCTGTTCGTCAAGCGGCAACCGGGCCGGCAGGTATACGCGCGCGATCTCGAACACCCGCCCGCCCGCGACGTCTCGGGCCAGGTTGTACTGGGCTACCTGGGCCAGACTGGGCAGCAGGTGCGTGCGCAGGACCGACCGCTCCTCCGACATCGGCATGCGCAGCGAGATCATCTGACGGTACGGAGCATCTGGCCCGACGCGCAGCGCGTCGAGGGACCCCGGATGCGTCAGGGCGTAGGTGAACACCTCGGTCATCCCCATCCCGGTCAGGACCTCACGCGTCCGCTTGCGCAGGCGTTGACTCGGGGTGCGCACCCCGGCTGTCGTGGCGCCAAAGGGCAGCGTCGACGGGATGGCCTCGTATCCGACGAGCCGCGCCACTTCTTCCGCCAGGTCCGCCTCCAGGGTGATGTCCGGGCGGCGCGTCGGCACCTCGATGCGCCACAGATCCGGTGACGATTCCTCGACCGTGAACCCGAGTCGGCGGAATACGCCGCGCATGGTCTCGGCGGAGATGTCCGTGCCGAGCAGCCGGTTGCAGCGCGCCGGGGAGAATGCCACCGTATGCGGCTGTGACGGCTGGCCGCGCACGACTGACACCACGCCGCCCTCGCGACGGCCGCCGCCGAGTTCGCACAGGAGCTCCGCCGCGCGGAGGAGGGCGGCCCGGATGGCGACCGGATCGATCCCCTTTTCAAACCGCTGCTGCGCCTCCGACCGCAGCCCCAACCGCTGCCCGGTGCGCCGCACCGAAGCGGCGTCGAAGGCGGCCGATTCAATCACCACCTGGCGCGTCGCCGCGCTGACCTCGGAATTCTCGCCACCCATCACCCCGGCGATGCCGATGGCCCGTTCGGGATCCGCAATGACGATGGTGTCCTCTTTCAATTCCCGTTCCTGCCCGTCCAGCGTGACCAGGCGTTCTCCCGGCCGCGCTTGCCTCACGACGATGTGGCCCCCGCGGACCTGCCCGAAGTCGAACGCGTGCAGGGGTTGCCCCCATTCCAACATCACGTAGTTCGTGACGTCGACCATCAGGTTGATGGGGCGGACGCCCATGGCGAGCAGCCGCATTTGCATCCACAGGGGCGACGGCTTCGGCGTGAGGCCCGTGATCACCTGGGCATCATAACGCGGGCAGCGCTCCGTCTCGAGGGTCACCCGCACGGGGGACGCACCGGATGCAGCCGGTTCCGCCGGCGATGGGAACCGCACCGGCCGATCGTACAGGGCCCCCACCTCGTACGCCAGCCCCCGCATCGACAGGCAATCGCTGCGATTGGGCGTGAGGCCAATCTCCAGCACGACGTCGTCCAGGTGCAAAAGCGTCACGACATCCGCGCCGACGGGTGCGTCGTCCGGGAGGAGGAACAGACCTTCGGTCTGCTCCTTGGGCAGCAGCTTCACCTCCAGGCCAATCTCCTGGGCGGAGCAGAGCATCCCGTTGGACTCCACGCCCCGGAGCTTGACCTTCCCGATGGAGCGGCCGCCCGGAAGCGTGGCTCCGGGCAGGGCGGTCGGCACCTTCTGTCCGGCCCGGACATTGGGGGCCCCGCAGACGATGGTGAGCGCCTCGCCCACCCCCGCGTCCACCGTGCACACCTTCAGACGGTCAGCGTTCGGGTGCGGCTCACAGGTCAACACCTGCCCCACGACCACGCCGCGCACCCCTTGGTTTCGTGGCGTCACCGCCTCCACCTCCAAGCCCGCCGACGTCAACTTGTCCGCCAGCGCCTCGGGGGAGATGTCGCGGACATCCACGTACTCACACAGCCACTGATAGGACAATTTCATGCGAGAACCTCCTCACATCCTCACGCTCACGGCGTTCCTCACATCCCGCCACACTCACACCGGGCGCGCGAATTGCCGGAGCAGGCGCAGATCGTTTTGGTACAGGTGCCGGATGTCCTCGATCCCGTATTTCAACATGGCGATGCGCTCCACACCCATGCCGAAGGCGAATCCGTTGAACCGGCGGCTGTCGTACCCGGCCCCGTCGAGCACGTGAGGATGTACCATGCCCGCGCCGAGGATCTCAATCCAGCCCGTCTCCTTGCACACGCGGCACCCGGCGCCCCCGCAGTTGATGCAGAGAACGTCCACCTCGGCGCTCGGCTCCGTGAACGGAAAGAAGCTGGGCCGCAGCCGGACCGCCTGTTCCGGCCCGAACATGGCGCGTGCGAACTGCTCGAGCACGCCTTTGAGATCGCTCATGCGGATGCCTTCGTCCACCACCAAACCTTCAATTTGGTTGAAGGCGTGCGAGTGCGTGGCGTCGTCCTCGTCGCGGCGGTAGACGCGCCCCGGCACAATCACCTTGACTGGTGCCTGGGGCCGCATCCGTTCCATCGTCCGCACCTGCATCGGCGAGGTGTGCGTCCGCAGAAGGAGCGTGTCGGTCAGGTAAAAGGTGTCCTGCATGTCCCGGGCGGGGTGATCCTGGGGCAGGTTGAGCTTCTCAAAGTTGTATTCGTCCGTCTCCACCTCGGGTCCCTCGGCGATGGAGAACCCCATCCCCAGGAAGATATCCTCCACTTCCTGAATGACCCGCACCGAGGGATGCAGGGCGCCTCGTTCTTGCCTTCGCCCCGGCAGCGTGACGTCGATCCGCTCGGACGCCAGGCGCTCGGCCAGCAACCGCTCGGACAGCGCGGTGCGCGCCGCCTCCCACGCCGCCTGCAGGCGCTCCCGGCAGCGGTTGACCACCTCGCCGGCCCGCGGCCGCTCCTCGGCGGGCAGCGTGCCCATCTGCCGCATCACCTGGGACAGGGCGCTCTTCTTCCCCAGATAGCGGACCCGCCACTCGTCCAGCGCGCGCGCGTCCTGCACCTGCCCCAAGGCGTCCTCCGCCTCCCGCTGCACCTGCAGGACGGCGGTTTCCAATTCCTTGACGTCCACAGTCCGACCCCCTTGTGACCTTGCACCGGCCGGAACCCGGCGCGCAACCCGCCGCCCGGGTTCCCCGGAGATGAAAATGAATGAGCAGCCCGCCCTCAAGGGACGAACTGCTCCGTGGTACCACCCTTGTTGATGACCCTCCGCGCCCGTGCGGATGATCATCCACTCCATGGTGCGTAACGTGCACCGGACGGCGCCGCCTACCAACAGGTGTCCCGCCTTCAGCCGCGCAGCTCCAGGGTGAACTTCACGACCATCCCGCCTGCCCCGCTCTCAGTCGCGGCTGGGCTCCCTGTGAGGGGAACGGCCGTTACTCTCCCTTTCCTCGCCGTTGTCCAATCCGAATCCTTCCGGGCGCGAAGGCCGCCGGTCTATGCGAAGTATAATGGAACCCGGCCTCCGTTCGCAACCACTTGTCCAAGAAATCCAGCGGACCCTTCATAACCCTCTGTCTTTTATCCGCAAAACAGCATATGATATGAGCAAACGGGTCGCTCCTGTCAGTGCCAGGTGCAGTCGTTCTGTCAGACTATTCCGTCTTAATTCCCGGCGTGGGCGCGGGCCGGCGGAACCCGCCCGCCGCATCCGGCGCCCAGCGGACCAAAAAAAGGCTGGTGTGGCGTGTATGATTCTCCAAATGCTGCGCGACCTCCTCATCGACTACGCACTGGATCACCGCGACAGGGAGCTGTTCATGCGCCTGACGTCCGCCGACTGGGAGCAATTTGTCGTCCAACCCGTGGAGTCGGTCGACCAAGCCCCCGTCCTGGTGATGCACGATCGCGACACGAAGACGGTCGTCAAGCTGCAGCTGCCCGATTGCCCGCAGCCGACCGTGTTCGCGGTACCGGAGGACGAGTGGGACAGCAACGGATGGCGGGACCCGTACGGGCTGACGTTTTACGACCGGCTGCGCAGCGCCGGCTTTCGGTTTAAGAGCGAGTGGCGTGCTGTCGATGCGGGCGACTGGCAGGCTATCCAACGCAGCTGCCGCATCGTCCATCCGATGGACTTGGCCATCGCGCACCCGTCCAAGACGTTGCGCGTCCAGTCTTCCCAGCGCCGCTTCACCAGCAACACGCCCTGATGACTCCTATCCGCCCGCCATGACGGAGGGCCGCCGTTCTCCCCCACCGGGAAACGGCGGCCCTTGTGATCCTCCCGCAAGCGCCACGGCGTTCCATGTGCGGTTTAACCCTGGATGTCGACGTTCAATAGCGAATCCGAGCCGGTGGGAGACGGAACGAATCCGGTGACCTTCTTGCTGGCCGCCAGCGGCGGTGTCGAGTGATCCAACGGTACCCACGGCGCCTCTTTATAGATGATCTGTTCTGCCTGCTGATAGAGCTGCGCCCGTTTCTGTTGGTCGGTCTCCTTCTGCGCTTGCGTCAGCAGCTGGTGGACCTGCGGGTTGACATAGAACGCCACGTTCTGCGCAGGCGCCTTGGCGTTATCCGAGTCGAGCAGGACGTACAGGAAGTCGTCCGGATCGCCGTTGTCACCATTCCACCCCAACAGACACATGGTGTGTTCTCCGTTCGCGGTCTTCTTCAGATAAGTCGCCCAGTCGTATGTCACAATCCTGGCATCGATGCCGATCTTCTTCAGGTCCGCCTGAATCGCGGCGGCGATCTTCGGCGGATCCGGCATGTACGGGCGCGCCACGGGCATCACCCACAGCTCCGTTTGGAACCCGTTCGGGTATCCGGCCTCCGCCAGGAGTTGCTTGGCCTTTTCGATGTCGACGGGATAGCTCTGGATGGACGGGTCGTTCCCCCACATCGTCGGGGGCAGCGGCGTCGCCGCCGGTTCCGCCAAGCCGTTGAAATAGGCGTCGACAATGGCCTTCTTGTCGATGGCCATGTTGATGGCTTGGCGCACTCGGACGTCGTTGAACGGCTTCTTCTGCGTGTTGAACGCCAAGTACCCGACGTTGTTGCTCGGGCGCAGGAACAACTGCAGGTTCGGATCCGACTTGATGGTCTGCACGTCGGCCGGGTTCACGCCGTCGATGATGTCCAGCTCGCCCGACTGCAACGCGTTGAGACGCGCCTTGTTGTCCTGGATCACTTGGAACACGACCTGATCCAGGTGCGGCAGGCCGTTTTGCCAATAATTCGAGTTTTTCTTCAGCACAATCTTGTCATTCTGCGTCCAGCTCACGAAGGTGAACGGTCCCGTCCCGACGGGATTGCGCGAGATGTCTCCCTGGTGGTCTTGAATGTCTTTCGGAGAGGCGATCGCGAAGCATGGCATGGCCATATCCGCCAAGAACGGCGCGAACGGATGCTTGAGATCCACCTCGACCGTGTAATCATCGACCTTCTTCACGTCCTGGAGGACGAGGCCGGGATCGCCCTTGAATCCGCCGAACATCGATGCAAAATACTCGAAGTCGCCTTTGTGGTACGGATTCGATTTGTCCATCCAGCGGTTGAAGTTGAACACCACGGCGTCCGCGTTGAAATCGGTACCGTCTTGGAATTTGACGCCTTGGCGCAGATGGAACGTCCACTTGAGCCCGTCGCTGGAAGTGGTCCAGTCCGTCGCCAGGCCCGGCACGATGTCGAACGTCCCCGGTTTGTAGTTCACCAGCGTCTCATAGATCTGCTCGGTGACGCGGAACGATTCCCCGTCCGTCACATCGGCGGGATCCAGTTTGACGCTGTCCCCGCCCCGTCCGAACACCAGCGTTTTCCCCGCGGAGGCGGTGCCGCCACCGGCGTTGGACGCCGCATTGGTGCTCGCGGGGGTTCCCCCGCATCCGGCCAACAGGAACAACAGCGCGGCCGCTGCCCCTCCTGCCGCGTACCATCGAGTGCCCACGCATCTTCCCCCTCTTCGCCTTGGTTTGTAATCTCTGAAATCAAAATAGAATAGATATGTTCAGTATACTTAGGGTGTCGTGGACCCGTCAATCCGGCCGGCCGGTTGGCCGACGCCCGCCCGGGGCGCCGGCCCAGCCTCCTGCCCGCGCGCACGCGCGGTCACTTCATCTTCGGATCCAGCGCGTCGCGCAGGCCATCCCCGAACAGATTGAAGCCGAGCACGCTGAGGGCGATGGCAATGCCAGGGGCCGCGACAATCCAGGGGGCATTCGAGATGTAATCCTTCGCGTCGGACAGCATTTTCCCCCATTCCGGGCTCGGGGGCTGTGCACCCAGACCGAGAAATCCGAGCGCCGCCGCATCGAGGATGGCGGTGCCGATGCCGAGCGTCGCCTGCACAATCAGGGGCGCCCAACTGTTGGGCAGCACATGGCGAAACAGCAGCCGCGCATTGGACATCCCCAGGGCGCGGCAGGCCAACACGTACTCCTCCTGCTTGACGCTCAACACCCGGGATCGAATCAATCGCCCGTAGGTCGGCACGTTGATGATGGCGACGGCCAGGAGGGCATTGAACAGCCCCGGGCCGAGGATGGCGACGATGGCGATGGCCAACAGGATGCTCGGAAAGGCCAGCATCACATCGAAGACGCGCGAGATCAACACATCCGCCCAACCGCCGAAAAACCCTGCCACGAGGCCGAGCAGCGCCCCGACAATCAGCGAGGAGACCACCGAGAAAAACCCGATGGTCAGCGAGATCCGCGCCCCGTACAGGAGACGGGAGAGTTCGTCGCGGCCAGCCTCGTCCGTCCCCAGCCAGTGCTGCGCGGAAGCAGGCTGCAGGTGATGACTCAGATCTTGAGCCGTCGGATCGTACGGCGCGAGGACGGGCGCCAACAGGCCAATCACGATGAAGAGCGCGACCAGGCTCCCGCCCACCATCGCGGCCCGCTGCCGCTTCAGGCGCTTCCACGCGTCCACCCAGACGGAGCGCTTCGGCGGTGTGCGCAGGACCGCCTCGACCGGAACGTCCGCCGTTTGTCCGTTTGCGTTCATAACGTCCCTCCCGTCACTTGTACTGGATCCGCGGATCGAAATAGGCGTACAAGAGATCGACAATCAGGTTGACCACAATGAAGATGACCGACAGCACGAGGATCCCGGACTGAATGACGGGATAATCGCGCGCGCCGATCCCGTTGTACAGGTACAGCCCGACACCGGGCCATCCGAAGATGGTCTCCGTCAACACCGCGCCGCCCAAGAGCGACCCCAACTGGATACCGATCACGGTCAGCACCGGCGCGAACGAGTTCTTCAACGCGTGTTTGTAGATCACCCAGAAGTCCGCCAATCCCTTGGCCCGCGCCGTGCGCACGTAGTCATGTTTGAGCACCTCGAGCATGCTGGAACGGGTCATCCGGGCGATGACCGCCATCGGAATGGTCCCCAGCGCGATGCCCGGCAGGATGAGGTGCTGCACGACGGTCCAAAACTGATGGGCGTTCCCGGCGAGCAGGGTGTCAATCAGATAGAAGTGGGTGACCTCCGTCACCGGATCGCGCGGGTCCGCCCGCCCAATCACCGGCAGCCAGTGCAGTTTCAGCCCGAACAACCACTGTTCCATCAGGCCCAGCCAGAAGATGGGGACCGACACGCCGACCAGCGCGATGACCATCGCCACATAGTCGAACCACGTGTTGCGCTTCCAGGCCGACAGAATGCCGGCGTTGACGCCGACGACGATGGCGAACACCATGCTGAACAGGGTGAGCTCCGCCGTCGCCGCCAGATGCGGGAACATCTCCGAAGCGATGGGTTGTTGCGTCACCAGGGACTTCCCGAGGTCACCGTGCAGGAGCTGCGCGAGAAACATCAGGTACTGCTGGTACAGCGGCTTGTCCAGTCCGAGGTTGTGGCGCAGGTCCGCGACCGTCTGCGGATCCGCCTGCTGCCCCAGGATCACCTGTGCGGGATCGCCCGGGATCAGGTGGATGATGGCGAACACCACGATGGACACCCCGAACAGCACCGGGATCAGTTGCAAGATGCGGCGAATCGCGTACTGAAGCACGTCCATCCTCCCCCCTTTTCCAATCCGCGTGTCCGCTTCACGCGTGCAGATGGCAGGCGACAAAACGGCCCGGCGCCACCTGTTTCCACTCCGGTCGGACCGTCTTGCAGACGTCCATCGCGTGCGGGCAGCGCGGGTGAAACGCGCAACCGGACGGCGGATTGGACGCGCTCGGCACGTCCCCCTTCAACACGATGCGCTCCCGCTTCGCCTCCGGGTCCGGCACCGGAACCGCAGACAGCAAGGCCTGCGTGTATGGGTGCAGGGGCTCATCGTACACGGATTCGCTCGGCCCCAGTTCGACCAACCGCCCCAGGTACATCACGCCGATGCGGGTGCTGATGTGGCGCACCACGCTCAGATCGTGAGCGATGAAGAGATAAGTCAACTGAAACTGCTCCTGCAGGTCCTGCATCAGATTCAACACCTGCGACTGGATGCTCACGTCCAGGGCGGAGACCGGTTCGTCGGCGACAATCAGTTTCGGATGCAGCGCCAGGGCGCGGGCGATCCCGATGCGCTGCCGCTGTCCCCCGCTGAATTCGTGCGCGTAGCGGTGCATGTGGTAGGCGCCCAGGCCGACCACCTCGAGCAGCTCCTGCACCCGCCGGCGGCGCTCGGCGCGGTCCTCGACGCCGTGCACCAAGAGAGGCTCCTCCAAGATCTGTCCCACGGTCATGCGCGGGTCGAGCGACGCATACGGGTCCTGAAAGATGATCTGCAGATGCCGCCGCATCGGGCGCATCTCGCGTTCATCCAGGCGGAGCAGGTTTTTGCCCTGAAACCACACCTCTCCGCCCGTCGGCTGGGTCAGGCGCAAAATCGACCGGCCGGTGGTCGACTTTCCGCTACCGCTCTCCCCGACCAGGCCGAGCGTCTCTCCGTCCTCAATCGTGAACGATACGCCGTCGACCGCCCGGACATACCCGGTCACCCGCTGCAGGATGCCTGAACGGATGGGGTAGTACGTCTTCAGGTCTTTGACCTCGAGCAACACCTCGCCCATGGCATCACCCTCCCATCCGGCCGTCGACCGCCCCGGCCAACGCCTCTTGGTGTTCGCTGTGCAGCCAGCAGCGCACGGTGTGCGGACGGTCGTCCGCAATGGGCAGAAGTTCGGGCTCGGATTCATGGCACACCGCGGTGGCATGCGGACACCTCGGCGCGAACTTGCAGCCTTTCGGCATCTCGAACGGCGTCGGCACATTCCCCGGGATGGCCACCAACCGCTTGCGGCGCTCGTTCAGGCGCGGCATGGATGCCAGCAAGCCTTGCGTGTACGGGTGTTGCGGGCGCTTGAACAGGGTGTGCACGTCTGCTTCCTCCACCACCTTGCCCGCGTACATCACCACGACCCGGTCGCACATCTCGGCCACGACGCCCAAATCGTGGGTGATCATCACGATGGACGTCCCGGCCTCTTGCTTGATGGCCCGCATCAGGTCGAGGATTTGCGCCTGGATGGTCACATCCAACGCCGTCGTCGGCTCATCCGCAATCAACAGCTTGGGCCGGCACGCCATCGCCATGGCAATCATCACGCGCTGCCGCATCCCGCCCGACAACTGGTGCGGGTAGTCATGCACAATCTGCTCCGGGCGCGGGATGCCGACCTCCCGCAGCAGTTCCGCCGCGCGCGCCCGCGCCTGCTTCTTCGACAGGCGCAGGTGCAGGCGCAGCACCTCCCCAATCTGGTCCCCGATGCGGAACACCGGGTTCAGGCTGGTCATCGGCTCCTGAAAAATCATCGCGATCTCGTTGCCGCGAATCTTCCGCATCTCGGCGTCGCTCAGCTTCAGCAGGTCCCTGCCCTGGAAGCGGATCTCCCCGGCGACGATGCGGCCGGGCGGAGACGGGACGAGGCGCATGATGGAGAGCGACGTGACGCTCTTGCCGCAGCCGGATTCCCCGACAATCCCGAGCGTCTCGCCGTCTCTGACCTCCAGGTCCACCCCGTCCACCGACCGGACGACACCCTCATCGGTGAAAAAATGAGTACGCAGACCCTGTACGCGCAGCAGTGGTTCCATCCCTTCAGCCCCTCTCCTCTGCGGATGGCTGTGGCTGCCTGCCATTGGTACGCAGTGCCAAACGGACGAACGCCTCCACGCCGACCATCAGTGCGTCTTCATCCACCGTGAACCGCGGATGGTGGTGCGGATACACAATGCCCTTCTCCCGGTTGCCCGTGCCGAGATGGAAAAACGCACCCGGCGCGGCCTGCAAGAACCCGGAGAAGTCCTCCCCGCCCATGCCCGGCTGGGACTTCCGCACCCGTTCCGGTCCGAACGCCTCCTGCAACGTTTCCTCCACCAAGCGGGCGACCTCCGGGTCGTTGATGAGCGGGGCGTAGCCGCACCGGTAGGAGAACTCGTAGGTGGCGCCGTGGGCCGAGGTGACCCCCTCGATGACGCGCTCCATCCACGCCGGCACCTGTTCGCGCAGCCGCGGACTGTAGGTGCGGACGGTCCCCGCCAACTGCACGGTCTCCGGAATCACGTTGTACGCACTGCCGCCGGTGATCTTGGTCACGGAGAGGACCAGTGGTTCGAGCGGATCTTTGTTCCGCGAGACCAGGTGCTGCAACTGGGTCACCACTTCGGCGGCGACCAGCACGCTGTCGACCGCCGTGTGGGGATGGGCGGCGTGCCCGCCCCGGCCGCGAATGGTGATGTCGAAGCGATCCGATGCCGCATTGATGGGCCCGGCGCTGATGGCCAACACGCCCGCCTCCAATGCAGAGCGGACGTGCAGCCCCAGGACCATGTCCACGCCATCCATCACCCCGGCCTCCACCATCTGCACGGCGCCGCCGGGATGCACTTCCTCCGCGTGCTGGAAAAAGAACCGGATCTCCCCGCGCAACCGCGGCTGCAGCCGGGTCAACACCTTGGCGGCCGCCAACAGAATGGCGGTATGGGCGTCGTGTCCGCACGCGTGCATGACGCCGGGGCGGGCAGACCGAAACTCAAAGGTGTTCTCTTCCTCTATCGCCAAGGCATCCATGTCTGCGCGAAAGGCCACCGTGGGCCCTTCTCCCGTCCCGCGCAATCGCGCCATGACGCTGGTCGGGGTCGGGCGAGACAGCTCCAGAGCACCGAAGGAGCCCAGCAAGTCGTACACGAACCGAGCGGTTTCATGCTCTTGGTAAGACAACTCCGGATGCCGGTGCAGGTGACGGCGCCAGGCCACCACATCGGACTGCACTTCCGCCAACAGACTTTCCATCTCCGGCCACAAGGTGGTCATCTGTCCTCGCCCCTATCTGTTTTGGACGCTCCACGCATGGAAAAACCAGGGGTGGCGGATCGGGACCGCCACCCGTCGAACCCAAGGAAGGACCGAGATCAGTTCGAGAGGTCGACAGATGTGAACTGCGGCCCGCCCGTCACCTGCGGCGTGAACCCAATCACGCGCTTGCTGCCCGCACGAACCGGTTGCGAGTGCACCAGAGGAACGTAGGGTTCGTCCTGAAACACCAATTTCTGAGCCTGCTTATACAGCTCCGCCCGCTGATTTTGGTCCGACACCGTGAGCGCCTGCTCGAGCAACTTGTCCACCGCCGGATTCTTGTAGAAGGCGGAGTTGTTCGCCGGCGGGACGGCGTTCTTCGAATCGAGCAAGGTGTACATGAACGTCGTCGGATCCCACGTTCCGGCGGACCAGCCGAGCAAGCACATGGTGTGTTCGCCGCTGTCCGTCTTCTTCAGGTACGTCGCCCAGTCGTAGGTGACAATCTTTGCGTGGATGCCAATCTTCGCCAGGTCGCCCTGGATCGCGGTCGCAATCTGCTGCGGCTGCGGCATGTACGGCCGCGGGATGGGCATGGCCCACAACTCCGTGTCAAACCCGTTCGGGTAACCCGCCTCCGCGAGCAACTGTTTCGCCTTGGCGATATCGACCGGGTAATCCTGAATGCTGCTGTCATACGCCCAGTTCTTCGGCGGCAGGATGGTGACGCCCGCATCCGCCAGACCGTTGTAATACGCGTCAATGAGCGCCTTCTTGTCGATGCACATGGCGATCGCCTGGCGCACCCGCGGATCGTCGAACGGCTTCTTTTGCGTGTTGAAAGCGAGATAGCCGACGTTGTTGCTCGGGCTGACATACAGATTCAAATTCGGGTCCGATTTCACCGACTGGATGTCCGACGGGTTCAGCCCCTCCATCAGGTCAATCTGACCCGCCCGGAGCGCATTCAATCGGGCCGTGTTGTCCGGGATCACCTGGAAGATGAGCTGATCCAGCTTGGGCAACCCGGGCGTGCGGTAATTCGGGTTTTTCTTCAGAACAATTTTATCATTCGGCGTCCAGCTGACGAACTCGAATGCGCCGGTCCCCACCGGATGATGGGAGATATCCCCGTTGTACTTCTTGATGGCCTCCGGAGACGCGATGCTGTAGGCCACTTGGGTCAGAATGTTCGGCAACGGCGCGAACGGATGGGTCAGGTCGATGCGGACGGTGTAGTCGTCCACCTTTTCCACATCTTTGATGATGGCTCCCGGGGAACCGTAAAATCCGCCCAAGTCGGACTTATAATGCGCGAACGAGCTTCCCTTGTGATACGGGCTGTTGGGATCGCCCCATCGTTGGAAGTTGAACACCACCGCGTCGGCGTTGAACGGCGTTCCGTCCGAAAACTTCACGCCCTGTTGGAGGTGGAACGTCCACGACATCCCGTCTTTGGACGGTTCCCAACTGGTCGCGAGGTCGGGTTGCAACTCGGGCGTGCCGATCTTGTATGTAACCAGGGTGTCGTAGATCTCTTCACACACCATGTTCGACTCGTCGTCCGTAGAGCCGGACGGATCGAGCGTCACAGAGTCGCCCCCGCGGCCGAAGATCAACGTCTTCTGACCCGACGAAGCGGTGGGTGCGGTGCCGTTCGCCGGCTGCGTCGTACCACCCCCGCAACCGGTGGTCACGGCCAGCAGAGCCACTACCGCCGCTGCGCATGCCGCCCATTTCATCTGCATCTGTCAGAGACCCCCTCTGTCGGATTCATCGTCATGCAGGCCGGTTCATTGCGGAAAATCGGGCCCCGCCGTTCGGAACTCCTCCTGGACGGCCTGCAAAAAGGAAGGATCGAGCAACAGATCGGCCGCGGTCTTCGCCATCGCCTCGGCCATGCGCAACATGGCCTGTTGGGCCTCCGGCGACCGGGCGGCCTCCCGAAATGCGTGCGAATGACCCGGTGTGCCACGGGGTGCGATTTTCAGGTACGGGTGAATGGCCGGCAACACCAGGCTGACATTCCCGATGTCGGACGATCCGGTCCCTCCCCGAAGCACGGGCTCTTCCGTCTCTTCCCCCAATTCTGCAAGATACTGAAACACCCGTGACGCCATGGTGTGGTTGTTTTTCCGCTCCGCGTAGATGGGCGACGCGTGGGCGATTTCCACGGTCGTTCCGGTGGCCAGCGCGGCGCCCTGTGCACAAGCCTGCACGCGTTCCACCAGCTCCAACACCTTCTCGCGTGTCAGGGCTCGGACCAGGAATTCCGCTTCCGTGAAATCCGGCACGATGTTGGGAGCCGCCCCGCCATGGGTGATGATGCCGTGCAGGCGTGCGCTCTCCGGAATATGCTGGCGCAGTCCGTCCACGGAGACGAAAAACTGGATCATCGCCGCCAGCGCGTTGCGTCCTTCCTGCGGACTGCCGGCAGCATGCGCCGCCCGCCCGTGAAACTGGATACGCAAATGGGCCGTGGCCGTCGCGTGTCGCCACGGGATGGTCCGGTCACCGGGGTGGAACATCAGCGCGGCGTCCACACCCTCGAATACCCCGGCCTCCAATTCGATGACCTTGCCACCGGCCCCTTCCTCCCCGGGTGTGCCGATGACCCAAATGGACCCAGGCGGTTCAGGCAGTGCCCGCGCCAACGAAATGGCCGCCGCCAATCCTCCGGTCGCAATCAGGTTGTGGCCGCAGGCATGGCCAATTTCCGGAAGCGCATCGTACTCCAACAGGAAGGCAATCGTCGGCCGTCCTTCCCCCCTGCGGCCGACAAACGCCGTCGGCAAGCCGGCCACCGGGCTCTCGACGGCAAAACCCTCGCGTTCCAACCATGCCTTCAATCGCTCGCTCGCATAGTGCTCTTCTAACGAGAGTTCCGGATGCGCGTGCAGATCGAGACTGAGCGCGACCATGTCGTCACGAATCTGCTCCACAGCCTCGTGGATCCGCGCATGTACCTCTGGCAGTGATGGCATCGTACAGCCCCTTCCTGGGACGCATCATCCCTGCAATTCAAATGGAAATCAGAATGATAAAAATTTACATTCAACCCTCCTCTCCACACGAATTATATTGAAATTCTGCTCAACCAATCAATAGTCTTGTCATGAAACTTATCAAAAGCGGCCGCATTGTCATGTGATCCATACCATTGTGTCCACGCCCCCGTGCCCCCCTGGTCCCTGCCTTGCGCCTGTAGTATCATCGAAGGCATCCAATGGCGCCGATGCCGGCATCGGCGCGCATTCACCGAATCATCGGGAGGTGGCAGCGTGGAATCGGTCGCATCGGCGCGGGTGCGCCAGCTGTCCGCAGGGATCTTTGCGGAACTGGCTGCACGCAAGCGCCAAGCCGTCGAACGTGGCGTGGACGTGATTGATTTGAGCATCGGAAGCCCGGATCTGCCGCCTCCGCCGTGGGTGATGGAGGAACTGGCGCAATCCGCCCGCGACCCGGGCAACTATGGGTACACGGTATCGGCTTCAGCCGAATTTCGGCGTGCAGTCGCTGAATTCTATCAAACGCGGTACGGTGTGACCCTCAACCCCGAGCGACAGGTCGTACAAGTGATGGGGTCTCAGGAAGGGTTGACCCATTTGGCCTGGGCTCTGCTGGACCCGGGGGATCTGGTGCTCGTGCCCGACCCGGGCTATCCCATCTATGAAGCCAGCGTGCGCATCGCCGGCGGGGAGGTCTTTCCCATGCCGCTGCGCCCGGAGAACGGCTATCTGCCGGACCTCGGCCGCATTCCAAACTAGGTCGCCCGCCGCGCCAAGATGATGATCTTGAACTATCCGGGCAATCCCTTGCCAGTGCTGGGGACGAAGGCCTTTTTCGCGGAAGTGGTGCAATTTGCGAAACTACACGGCATCCTCGTCGTGCACGACTTCGCGTACTCGGAATTGGTGTTTGACGGCCGGCGCGCTCCGAGTTTTCTGTCGATCCCGGGCGCCATCGACGTCGGCATCGAGTCCAATTCCCTGTCGAAGACGTTCAGCATGGCGGGGTGCCGCATCGGGTATCTGGTGGGCAGCGAACACGTGCTCGGGGCGCTCGCGACGCTCAAGTCGCACATCGACTTCGGCGTCTTCATGCCCATCGAGCGCGCCGCCGTGCGGGCCTTGCGCGCCCCGGCCGGCAGCCTGGAGGCCCATGCCCGCCTGTACCAGGAGCGCCGGGACGCGCTGGTGCGAAGCTTCGCCGCTGCCGGTTGGCACGTGCCGAGTCCGCCCGCGACCATGTTCGCTTGGGCGCCGATTCCGGTGCCCGGGAGCGCAAGAACGTTCGCGATGGATCTCATGGAACACACCGGCGTCGCCGTCACGCCCGGGGACGCCTTCGGCCGCCAAGGCGAAGGGTATGTGCGCATCGCCCTCGTGCAGCCGCCCGACCGCCTGGAGGAGGCGGCCCGGCGCATCGGCGCATACTTGGCGCACCGGCGCGCGGCGGGCTGACCGGGCCCGCCCGGATGCTTCCTCCACCGGGCAAGCCTCCGTTTCGGTCCCGGTTTTCGCCGGGCTTCACGAAGAAAAAGACGGCCGGATCGGCGCTTGCCGACCCGGCCGTCCGCCCTCAGCGCCCTGTCTCCGCCAGGGTGCCGCTGTGTGCCGCAGAGGCTTCCAGCCACCGCTCCACGTCCATCGCGGCCTTGCATCCGCTGCCGGCCGCGGTGATGGCCTGGCGGTACCGGGAATCCATCACGTCGCCGCACGCGAATACGCCCTCAACACTCGTCTGGGTGGTCACCCCGTCCGTACGGATGTATCCCAGCGCGTCCAGCTCCACTTGTCCTTTCAAGAAGCCGGTGTTTGGCGTGTGACCGATGGCGACGAAGACGCCGTCCGTGTCAATCACGCGCGTATCCCCGCTGGTGTTGTCCCGCACCTCAATGCCGGTCACCTTTCCGCCCTCCCCGTGGACCGCGACGGGGGTGGCATTGAGCACCCATCGAATCTTGGGATTGTTCCTGGCCCGCTCCTGCATCACCTTGGACGCCCGCAGCTCGTTCCTTCGGTGGATGATGGTGACCTCGGACGCGAACTTGGTCAGGAAGGTGGCCTCCTCCATGGCCGAATCGCCGCCTCCGACGACCACCACACGCTTGTTCCGGAAGAAAAACCCGTCGCACGTGGCGCACGTGGACACGCCGTGTCCCAACAGCTCCTGTTCCCCCGGAATGCCGAGCATCTTCGCAGACGCCCCGGTGGAGATGATCAGCGCGTCCGCCTCGTATGTGTTCTTTTCGTCGACGACGACCCGAAACGGGCGCCGGCTCAGATCGACCGCCGTCACCCACCCGTTCATGAACCGGGCCCCAAAACGCTCCGCCTGCTTGCGCATGTTGTCCATCAGCTGCGGACCGAGGATGCCATCCGGGAAACCGGGGAAATTCTCCACTTCCGTGGTCTGTGTCAACTGTCCACCCGGCAGGTCGCCTTCGACGACCAACGGGTTCAGGTTGGCCCGAGCGGCGTAGATGGCCGCTGTCAAGCCTGCTGGACCCGTGCCGAGGATCATGACGCGATGCCGTTCCATTTGTCTCACCTCGCGTTCTCCGCCGGCCCAGGACCGGCGGCGGTGTGCATCGTACGTCCCTGTTGTACCCCAAACCGCTGCGCGAACACAAGCGCCGCGGCAGCCCGGCAGAATGGCGCCGCAGTGTGGACGGTCCGACTGGTAAACCGTCTGACTGCGGTGTCATGCGGTATCTATTGAAACAGGGGCAGCACCACGCCGCCGTACGCGAATGCGCCGACGATGACCAGTGCGGGATGGACCTTGCGCCATTGCATCAACCACAGCGACAGCGCCGCGATGACGAGGGACTGGATCCAGCCGATCTTCATGACCGACGTCTTGCCGAATTCCCAGGTTAGTGAGATCATCAGCACCGTGATCACCGGCTGTACCATGGCCGTCATGCCCTTGACCGCGTCCGATTGGCGGAACCGGTTGAGCAGCCGCATCAGCAGGATCAGGCCGACAGCCGACGGGACGACGGTCGCCGCCAGGGCGAGGACAATCCCCGTCCAACCGTCCACCTGATAGCCGATGAAGGTGGCCATCTTGGTCGCGATGGGCCCGGGCAGGACGTTCCCGAGCGCCAGCGCGTTGGCGAACTCGGCGTTGGACAGCCAATGGTAATGCGTCACCGCCTGGTCCTGCAACAACGGGATCATCGCAGGGCCGCCGCCGTATCCGAGCAGATTGGGCAGGAAAAACCCGATGAACACGTGCCACCAGGTCATGTGCTCGCCCCCCGATCCCGCCGTTTTGCCCGCTGCACGCGATGCACCAAGCGCAGGTGAAACGCGCCGTACACGATGTACAACAACACCACCAGCGCCGGCGACACGTCGAGCACCATCAACAACACGAAGGCCAACGCGCCGAAGGCGATGGCGAACCAACGCCCCAATCCTTTCCACGCCTTTTCCCCGAACTCGTACGCCATCACGCCCATCATCACGGCAATCACGGGGTTTACCGCGGCGATCATCCCCTGCGCGACCCGCGACTCGCGGATGGCGGACAACACCCCGAACAGGAGCAGCATGGCGACGCAGGTGGGCAGGATGTTCGCCACGACCCCGACGACGGCTCCCGGCCACCCCTTGAGCCGGTACCCGAGATACGCGGCCAGCTTGGTGGCGATGGGGCCGGGCAGGGCATTGGCGACAGCGACGATTTCGCCGTACTCATCGTCCGTCACCCACGCATAGCGGTTCACGGCCTCATGCCGCATCAGGGGGATGATGGCTGATCCCCCGCCGTATGTGAGGATCCCCGTCCGGACCATCGCCAAGACCAACGGCAGATACCCGTCGTTCGCCACCGTCTCGCCTTCTTTCCTCAACATCGCCGTGCCCCGTCACCAACAGGCGATGGTCCCGTCGGTCCGAGGCTCCGTCCCGCCTGCCAAAACCCCGCCCGGCAGCCGCCAGATCACCTGTCCGCGTCCGAATCCGCCGGCGTCGTTGGCCACCTGAATGTCGTGGCCGCGGCGCGCCAACGCCTGGGCGATGTGCGCCGGAAACTCCCGCTCGACGACGACCTTTTTGCCCTCGGTCCACTGCCACCGGGGGGCGTCCAGCGCCGCCTGCGGGTTGAGATGAAAGTCCACCAGGTTCATCACCACCTGAAGGTGGCCCTGGGGTTGCATGAAGCCGCCCATGACGCCGAACGGACCGACCGGTTCGCCCCCCCGGGTCAGGAATCCCGGGATGATGGTATGATAGGTCCGTTTGCCCGGGACCAGGGCGTTGACATGATTCGGATCGAGCGAGAACGTGTGACCGCGGTTCTGCAGGGAGATCCCCGTGCCGGGCACGACCACGCCCGAACCGAACCCCATGTAGTTGCTCTGGATGAACGACACCATGTTCCCCTCGCCGTCCGCCGCAGCCAGGTACACCGTGCCGCCGCGGTCCGGCTTGCCCGGCTCAGGCTCCAGCGCCTCCGCTCCAATCAGCGCGCGCCGCGCGGCCCCGTACTCAGGCGAAAGCAATTGTTCGACGCGGACATCCATGAAGCGGGGATCGGTGATGTACCGCTTGCCGTCCGCAAACGCCAGTTTCAACGCCTCAATCTGCCGGTGCACCGCCTCCACGTCGTCCTTGGCGTGGAACTCGAAACCGGACAGGATGTTGAGCGCCATCAGGGCGACAATCCCCTGGCCGTTGGGCGGCAGCTCCCAGACCTCAAAGCCCCGGTACGGGACATGCACCGGTTCTACCCATTCCGGCGCGAATGCCGCCAGGTCCTCTTTGCGCAGAAACCCGCCCGTCTGGCGTGAAAATGCGTCGATGGCATCGGCCAAATCGCCGCGGTAGAAGGCCTCCGCCTGCGTCTCGCCGATGCGGCGCAGCGTCCGGGCATGGCCCGGCGACGCCCACATCTCTCCGGCGCGCGGCGCGCGGCCGCCCGGGGCGAAAGTCTCCATCCACGGCTTGAACACCTCGCCTTCGAGCGCGGCATAGCGCCGCCGGCCGATCTCCCAGAAATGCGCCGCCACGGCCGACACCGGGTGCCCTTCCTCCGCCAGGCGGACCGCCGGCGCGAGCACCTCCGCCAGCGACAGGCGGCCAAACCGCTCGGACAGCGCCGCCCAGGCGGCCGGAGCCCCGGGCACCGTCACCGGCAGCCATCCGAACCGCGGCATCTCGTCATGCCCCGCCTGCCGCACCGCCTCGATGGTCAGGCGCTGCGGTGCCGGCCCGCTCGAGTTCAACCCGTACATCCGCCCGCCCGACCAGACGATGGCGAACGCGTCGCTGCCGATCCCGTTCGACGTCGGCTCCACCACCGTCAGGGCCGCCGCGGTCGCAATGGCGGCGTCGATGGCGTTTCCGCCGCGCTGCAGGATTTCCAGCCCGGCCTGCGCCGCCAAGGGATGGGACGTGGCCACCATCCCGCGCCGGGCGAACACGGTGGTGCGGCGCGACGGATACGGATGATACATCGGATCAAACGGCATGATCTTCTCTCCATTTCCCACGGAATGAATCCCGTTTTTATTCTACGCTGTACATCCCAATCCTTCGAGTGCTGAAGGGTTCGCTATTCTTTTAATTTCGGATCCCAGATCTCCTGCAGTCCTTCCCCGAGCAGGTTGAAGCCGAGCACCGCCACCGCGATGGCCACACCCGGAATGACCGCCAACATCGCGTCTTGGGAGAGATAGCCCTGCGCATCATGGAGCATGGTGCCCCAGCTGGCGGTCGGTGGAATGACGCCCAGGCCCAGGTAGCTGAGACTCGCCTCCGCCACGATGCCGCCCGCCATCGCGATGCTCACCTGGACGATGAGCGGCGTCGTGATGTTGGGGAAGATGTGGCGGAGCATGATCCGCCAGTCGCTGCAGCCGACGACCCGGGCCGAATCCACATACTCCTTGCGCACCTCGGCCAGCACCTGGCCGCGGACGATGCGGATGAACACGGGCAGGTAACCGACTCCGATGGCGATCATCGCGTTGCGGATCCCGGGGCCCATCACGGCCGCCAGCACCAGGGCCAGGATGAGGAACGGAAACGCCTGCAGCGCGTCGACGATGCGCATGATCACCCAGTTGTCCCAGAACCCGCGGTAGAAGCCGGAGACCAGGCCCACCGGAACGCCGATCACCAGCGCCACCGCGACGGCGCCCGCGGCCACCGCCAGGGACGTGCGCGCTCCGACGAGGATCCGCGAGAACACGTCGCGGCCCAACTGGTCGGTGCCCAGCCAGTGCTGGCCGCTCATGCCCTGCAGGAGCGCGGCGTAGTTTTGCTTGTTCGGGTCATAGGGCGTGGCGAAGGTCGCGAGCACAGCCGCCACCACAATCACGCCGACGATGATGCCGCCCAACACGAGCGACCGGTGCCGCCACAGGTTCAGGTGTCTGCGGCGCGCCCGGATTGCGGCGGGCGCCGTCCCGGCCGGCACACCCGCGGCGTCCGGAATCGAATGGGGCGTTTGGCTCATCGCTCACCGACTCTCCTTTCCCAAGCGCATGCGGGGATCGACCACACCGTACACCAGGTCCACCACCAGGTTGACCATGACCACCAACAGTGCGGCCACCAACGTGGCCCCCTGCACCGTGGTGTAGTCGCGGCTGAAGACGGCTTGCACCAGCAGGCTGCCGAATCCCGGAAGCGCGAAGATCTGTTCCGTGATCACGAGGCCGCCCAGCAATCCGGCGATCTGAAGCCCGCCCGTCGTGATCACGGGAATGAGGGCGTTGCGCAGGGCGTGCCGGGTGATGACCACCCATCCGTACAACCCCTTGGCACGCGCAGTGCGCACGTAGTCCTGATGCAGGACATCGAGCAGGGACGAGCGCAACATCCGCATCAGCACCGCGGCCTCGCGCACGCCGGTGGCCACCACGGGGAGGACCATCGCGTGCAGATTCTGCCCGAGGTTCTGCCACAGCGGCACATACCCGGAAGACGGGAACCAGTGCAGTTTCACGGTGAATCCAATCAACAGCAGAATGCCGAGCCAGAAGGGCGGCACCGACAACCCGACCGTCGAGGTGAACAGCGCTGCGGCGTCGAGCCACCGGCCGCGGTAGACCGCGGCGAGAATGCCGAACGGGAAGGCGATGAGCAAGGCCACCACGATGGTGCCGACCGCGAGCTCAATGGTGACGGGCAGCCGCTGGGCGATGAGGTGGCTGACCGGCTCCCCGTCCACCAGCGACTGGCCCAAATTTCCGGTCAGGACGTGCTGCAGCCAGTGCCAGTACTGCAGCGGAACGGGCTGATCCAACCCGAGCTTCGCACGCATCTGCTGGATGGCCTCGGGTGTCGCCTCCTGGCCTAGGATGACCTGCGCCGGATCGCCGGGGATCAGGTGGATGAGGCCGAACACCATCACGGACAAAAAGAACAGCACCGGCACCATGGTCACGATGCGTTGCAACACATAGGCCATCTCGACGATTCCCCCACTCTCCGTTTCGCTTCGGGAACAGGTCCGCCCCGGGCGCGATACCACCCGGGGCGGTGCCCAACCCCAACCGGGGGGCCGTCCTGCGGCCGTCGCCCGGTCCGATTCCCGGTTACTGAGCCGAAACCGTGGCCAGCCTCAGCAGGCCGTCGGCCCGGTACTCAAAGCCGGTCAGATGCTTGCTGTACGCAATGAGGTTGTTCTGGTGGTACAGGAACACGTACGGCGCCTCGTCGTGGATGATGTCCATGACCTGGCTGTAGGTCTTCGCGCGCTCCTGCGGATCGAGTTGGGCACGGGCTTGATCCAACAACTGGTCCACCGTCGGATTGCTGTACTGTTCGTCATTTTGCGATCCATCCGTATGGAACCAGGAGTAGATGTTCTGATCCGGGTCCAGACGGCCGGACCAACCGAGCGCGCTGGCCTGGAAGTTGTGTTTGGTGGCGTTGTCCAGGACCGTCCCAAACTCCATCTGCTTGATCTGCACCTGAATGCCGTACTGGCTGAGCATCCCCTGAATGACCTGCGCCGCCTGGACGGTCACCGGCGTCGCCGCGGTCTGAAGCTCGAAGCTGAAGCCGTTGGGCTTTCCGCCCTTGGCCAGGAGATCCTTGATCTTTGCCGGATCCGGCTGCGGCGGGGTGTCCTGTGCCTGATTGTACGCGCTCGAGGCCTGGCTGAACGGTGTGTAACCGGGCGAGGCCGCACCCTTGAAGACGGTATCGACGAGCGCTTTACGGTCGATGCCCAGTTCCACGGCTTCGCGCAGGTACTTGTTGTCAAACGGCGCCTTCTTGACGTTCAGGTACAGGCCCTGGAACCCGAAACCGGGTTGGTTGATGACGGTGAAGTTCGGATTCTGGGACAGCGTGGCCACCTGCTGCGCGGGAATGGTGTCAATCATCTGCACCTGGCCGCTCTGCAGGTTCGCGACCTCGACGTTCTGGTCCGTGAAGATCTTGTACGTCACCGTGTTGAAGTGCGGTTGGCCAGACTGCCAGTAATTCGGGTTCTTCACCAGCGTGACATGGTCGCCCTTGACGCGCTCCTTGAACGCATACGGGCCGGTGCCGACCGGGTGGTTGACGAAGTCGTCGCCCTCTTTCTGCACCGCCGTCGGGGACACCATCATGCCCGGGCGGTCCGTCAAGATGGCGAGCAGCGGGCTGTACGGCTTGTTCAAATGCAGGACCACCGTGTAGTCATCCGGCGTGTCGATCCCGACGATGGGCGTCAGGTAGCTGCGCTGGAGCGAATCCTTTTCCTGATCGCGCTGAATGTTGAACTTCACGGCCGCCGCGTTGAACGGGGTGCCGTCCTGGAACTTCACGCCGTGGCGCAGGTGGAACGTGTATGTCTTGCCGTCCTGGGACACCTCGTATTTCTCCACCAGGTCCGGTTCAATCTCGTTGTTGGGTCCGATGGTGAACAGCGTGTCATAGATGTTGATCATCACCTGGCGGTCGACGAGCGCCGTCGACAGCTTCGGATCGAGCTTCGGCGGGTCGGCGCTCAGACCCACCGTCAGCGTGTCGCTGTTGGCCGCGGCCGGCGCACCGGCTGACGCCTGGTTGCCCGTCTGGTTTTCACCGCCACCCCCTCCGCCGCAGGCCGTCAAGGCCCCGGATCCCAACAACAGGGCCATTGCGGTGACAAGTGCCTTTCGGTTCATCACACATACCCCTTCCATTCGCATCTCTGTGTCACATCTCTGCGGATTCCGCGCCAGCCTCGCGCATCGCCCGCTCAATCACTTCGGTGTCGCGCAGGATGTGTTCGTACATGGCCGTGTACGCGGCATCCCCGTCGCGACGTGCCAAGGCGTCGAGCACCCGCTGATGTTCGGACAACACGTTGGTCTGCATCTGGTTGATGTGCAGGATCAGACGGCAGTAATACTCGATGAGCGTGGAAACCTCCGCGAAGACCCGTTGCAGCCGCCGGTTTTGGCAGGCCGCGACGACCTCGGCGTGGAACGCCGTGTTGAGCGCCACCAGCCGCTGGGCGTCCATCGCCTGAAGCACCTGCGCCGTCTCCTGCTGCACGGCCAACAGCCGCTGCCACTGCGCCTCCGTCATGCGCGAGGCGGCCAAGCGCGCCGCCATCGACTCGATGGTCAGACGAAGCTCGTACAGTTCCAGATAGTCCTCATAAGATGGATTGAAGACCCGGATGGCACCGTCCACCTGGCACGCGAGCTGTTCGGTACACAGCTGGCGAAGGGCCTCGCGCACCGGACTGCGGCTGGTCTTCAGTTCGGCCGCCAGTTTGGTCTCCACCAGCTTTTCGCCGGGTAGAAACCGGCCGTTGAGGATGCCGTCCCGAAGCACCCTATATACCTGTTGGGCGAGCGGTTCAGAACGCACGATCTCGTATGCCACTGTCGGTCACCCCCTGCCCTCGCGATGCCTGTATGCCACCCACCCCTGTGGTGGCCTCCCACCCCCATCTTGTCGACCGTCGACGGTCTACGAAAAAAGATTAAGAGCATTATAGGTTCTCGCTCTTTGAACTGTCAATCGATTTTTGTTTGATAGAAAAGGCTTTCATATCGAGAAAGGGCTTTCAACCCGCGGGAGATGGGAGGCGCCGCGTTGACAGACGCCGGCGGCGAGTGAATAATAACTCTAATTCATCAATATAGAACCCGCACCGGACGGCGGGAGGCCGGGGATCGGGGCACTCCGTCCCGCGCCACCGGCCCGACTCCAACGCGAATTCTGCCCGCCGGCAGAGAAACGCACGCAGGAGGAACACCCATGCATGCAGACCATGAGCATCCGCACCGGCCATGGCCAGGACTTCTGGCGGCCTACCGGCGTTGGCTGCCCGTGACCGACCAGACGCCCGCATTGACGCTGTGCGAGGGCAATACCCCGCTGATCCGCTCCCACCGGCTCAGTGAACAGCTCCACGCAAACGTGTATTTCAAATACGAAGGGGCAAATCCCACCGGATCGTTCAAAGACCGCGGCATGGTTCTGGCGGTGGCCAAGGCGGCCGAAGCCGGCAGCCAGGTGGTGATCTGCGCGTCCACCGGCAACACCTCCGCGTCCGCCGCCGCCTACGCAGCCCGGGCGGGGTTGAAAGCGGTCATCCTCATCCCGGACGGATACGTGGCGATGGGTAAGCTAGCCCAGGCCATGATGTACGGCGCCGAGGTGGTCGCCGTTCGAGGGAACTTCGACGAAGCGCTCGCCATCGTGCGCGAGCTGGCGGAACGGCTGCCTGTGACGGTCGTCAACTCGGTCAACCCCTTCCGCCTCGAAGGGCAGCAGACCGCCGCGTTCGAGATCTGCGACGCCCTCGGCCGCGCGCCCGATCACCTGTGCATCCCCGTGGGGAACGCGGGAAACATCAGTGCCTATTGGAAGGGATTCTGTGCCTACCACGCCGCCGGCATCGTCGGCAACCTCCCCCGCATGCAGGGCTTCGAGGCGGAGGGCGCGGCCGCGCTGGTGCGCGGAGAACCCGTGGATCACCCGGAGACCTTTGCCACCGCCATCCGCATCGGGCGCCCCGCGTCCTGGCACCTGGCGGTCGCCGCCGTGCAGGAATCGAACGGCGGCATCCGCGCCGTCAGCGATGACGAGATCCGCCATGCGTACAAGCTGATTGCCCGCGAAGGGGTGTTCGCCGAACCGGCGTCCGCAGCCTCCGTGGCCGGCCTGCTGCAACTGCACGCGCAGGGCGTCCTGCAGCCGGGCGAGACGGTGGTGTGCGTCCTCACCGGAAACGGACTCAAAGACCCGGACAACGCCATCCAGCACAGCGATCGCGCGCCTCTGGTGACGGAGGCGAGCACCGACGCGGTGCAGACGGCCCTGGAGCGATGGCTATGAACGTACAGAGCCCGGCTGGGATGTCCACGCGCGACCTTCCGGACACATCGGCGTCCTCCGCCCAGGCGCCGGCAGACGCGCCCCGATTCCGCGTCCGCGTGCCCGCCACCTCCGCCAACCTCGGACCAGGGTTTGACTGCATGGGTTTGGCGCTCGGCCTGTGCAACGAGATGGAATTGGAGGTGCGGGGCCCGTTCTCCGTCCACGTCGAGGGGGAGGGCGCGACGCTGCTCCCCCGGGATCGGACGAACGCCGTCGTCCAGGCCATCGACCGGGTCCTGGACCTCACCCCCGCGGCGGACGTCCCGCGGGATTGGCGGCTGCGTTTGAGCAACGGGATCCCCGTCGCGGCGGGGCTCGGTTCCAGCGCCTCGGCCATCGTGGGCGGGCTGTTGCTCGCCAACGCCCTCCTCGCCCGGTACGCGCCAGAACACGAGTGGTCCCGCCAACAGTTGCTCGATCTCGCGGTCGAGATGGAGGGCCACCCCGACAACGTCACACCGGCGTTGCTCGGGGGCGCCTGGCTCAGCGTGGTGGACGGGCGCCAGGCCCGTTCCTTCGCGCTGCCCATCCCGGAGGCGTTGGTATTCACGGCGGCGGTCCCCAACTTTCCGCTGCGGACAGAGGACGCCCGGCGCGTCCTGCCCACCGCCATCCCGCGGGAGGACGCGGTGTGGAACACGGCCCAGGCCGCTCGCCTGACGCTGGCGCTGTCCACCGGTCAACTCGAACTGCTCAAGGGGGGGTTCGGCGACCGACTTCATGAGCCGTACCGCCGCCGGCTCATCCCGGGGTGTGAGGAGGTCCGCCAGGCCGCCATCCGCGCCGGGGCCATCACCACCACCCTCAGCGGCGCAGGCCCCACCCTGCTCGCCTGGTGCGACAGCGAAGGGACCGCCTCCCAGGTGGCGGACGAGATGACCCTGGTGTGGCGCGAATTCAACATCGAGTGTTACACGTACGTGCTGCAGCCGCGGCGATTGGAGACGCGCGTGGAGGTGCTCGCCGGCCCGGTGCCGGAGACCCGAAGTGCCGCTCCGGGCGCGGCGGAGAAAGGGGTGTCGAAATGATTGTCGAAGTGGGACTGCTCGGATGCGGGACGGTCGGATCGGGCGTCGTCGAGCTGATGAATCGACGGCAGGGGAAGATTGCGGATATGACCGGCCTGCGGCCGGCCATCAAGAAGATCCTGGTGCGTCAGGTGGACAAGCCGCGGCCGGTCGAGCTGGCGCCCGGCCTCGTGACGAATCAACCGGCGGAAGTGCTGGAGGACCCGTCCATCCGCATCGTGATTGAGACCATCGGCGGCATTGAGCCGGCCCGGACGTATATCCTGCAGGCCATCGCCTCCGGCAAGCACGTGGTGACGGCTAACAAGGACCTCATCGCGGTGCACGGCGCGGAGATCCTCGACGCCGCGGAGAGACACGGCGTGGATGTGTTCTACGAGGCGGCGGTCGGCGGCGCCATTCCGCTCATCCGGCCGCTCACGGAACAGATGACGGCCAACGAGATCAGCGATCTGCTCGGCATCATCAACGGCACGACCAACTACATCCTGACGCAGATGACGGAGACGGGCGCGGACTTCGCGGACGCCCTCGCGGAAGCGCAGCGGCTCGGCTACGCGGAGGCCGACCCGTCCAGCGATGTGGACGGCCTCGATGCCGCTCGCAAATTAGCCATCCTGGCGTCCATCGCGTTCCACGCCCGGGTCACGCTGGACGACGTCCAGGTGGCGGGCATCCGCTCCATCTCGGCGCAGGACGTGCGCTTTGCCGAGGAGCTCGGCTGTGTCGTCAAACTGCTGGCCACCGGCAGCGACCGGGCTGGCGTCCTGTCCCTGCACGTGCGCCCTGCCCTCGTCAGCAAACAGCACCCGCTGGCCCACGTGTCGGGGCCGTTCAACGCGCTGTTCGTGCGCGGGGACGCCGCTGGCGACCTGATGTTCTTCGGTCGCGGCGCCGGATCCCTGCCGACGGCCAGCTCGGTGGTGGGCGACGTGATTGAGGTGCTGCGCGTCATTCGCCTCGGCGTCTCGGGCCGCGTCTCACGCATGTACCTGCCCGGCAAACGGGTGAGTCCGCTCCACGCCGCACCGGCCCGCCATTACCTGCGTCTGACGGCCGCCGACAAGCCGGGGGTGTTCGCCGCCATCGCCAGCATCTTCGGCGTCCACAACGTCAGTATGGAGACGGTATTGCAGAAGCGCGCGAAAGGGAATACGGCGGACATCGTGATTGTCACGCATGCGACGGAGCCGGGGCCGCTCGCCAACGTGGTCGAAGGCCTGCGCGCCCTGCCGCAGGTGGAGGCGGTCCACAATGTGATGCCGGTCGTGGAAGCGCCGGAGTGAGGAGAGCGAGCGGAGCGAACGGGTGACCCGGGTGGGCCGAATGGGCCGACCGGGCGCCCCCGCCGACGGAGATCACCACCACCGGCGCCGCTTGAAGTACACCATCATCGCCCCGCCGACGGAGATCATCAAGCCCCACGCGTACAAGTAGCCGTACTTCCAATGTAGTTCGGGCATGTGTTCAAAGTTCATCCCGTACAACCCGACGATGAAGTTGAGCGGCAGAAAGAGCGTGCTGAAGACGGTCAGGGTCTTCATGACCTCGTTCATCCGGTTGGAACGCTGCGCGGTCTGCAGGTCCAACAGACCGCTCAGGTTGTCGCGAATGGCGTCCAGGGTGTCGACGGCGCGGGTGGCGTGATCGTACACGTCGAGGAAGTACACCGCCTCGCGCTCGTCGGTGTACGGGAACGCTTCGTGCGCGCAGGCGCCAATCACGTTGCGCCCGTCGGCGACGATGCGCCGCACGCGTCCGAGCTGCCGCTTGATCCGGAAGATGGTCCCGGCCACTTTGGCGTCCGGGTGATCGAACACGTGCCGCTCGAGGGCGTCGAAGCGTTCCTCCAGGCGGTCGATGTGGCTCAAGTAATGGTCGACGCACAGGTCGAAAATCTGATGCAACAGGCGGCCGATGGACGCCATGGAGGCGGGGTTCTCCCGCACGCGCCGCTCGACCTCGTCCAGCTCCGGTACGGGCGCGCGATCCACCGTGATGAGAAAGCCCTGCCCCAGCACCAGGCAGAATTCCCTGGCCTCCAGCGAATCGGCCAGCGCATAAAAGGTGATGAACACCTGCGGCGGGTGCTGCTGATGCGCGTAATGATCCAGCTTGGGGCGTTGGCCGAAGTGCAGCACGTCCTCGATGACCAACGGGTGGCATCCGAATAAATCGCCGAGGATGCGCTGCACCTGGTCATCGCTGGGCTGCCGCAGACGGATCCAGGCCACCTCCCCCACCGCCGGCAACCGCGGCGGCACATCGATGACCTGCTCCTCCCGGTACAACAGCACCCGTATCCCTCCATTCCTGCCGATGGCCACACCTGGCTTTGCGCCCATGATAGCCCACGTGGAGGCCATTGGCAATGGAGAGAGGTGTTTGCGAACAAGCCCCTCCAAATTTTATCTTGACAAAAATTTTTATGTGTGGTATGATGGAGTTTAAATGTATTGAATTTAGCCCCTTTGCTTGTTATGCTTTCGCTGAATACCCTATCCCGCCACACGGCTGGGATGGCGCCCAAGAGGAGGATATTCAGTTGAAAGCAAACCCGATGAGCGTGACTGCCCTCATGACCGCCTTCATCCGCGCTTACCACGCCACACACGACGATCCCGTGATCTTCAATGACTCTCTGGCCTATTCGTTGATACCAGAGGAAAGACGCCATCTCATTGAACAGGGCCTGAAGGCGGCTCTGCAGGCTCATGACGGTGAGGCCGGCGCCAGTTTGTCGAGTTTGCTGCAATCCATGGGACTCCCGAATGTCGTCACTCGATCGCGATACACAGAAGAAAAGCTTCAGTCAGAAATGCAAAAGGGTGTCAGGCAATACGTGATCCTCGGCGCTGGATTGGATACCTTCGCTCTTCGCCATCAACACCTTCTGGAGCAAGGACAAATCGAGGTATTTGAGGTCGATCAGCCAGCCACACAGGCATTCAAGCGCGAACGGCTGACGAATCTGGGCTGGGAAATTCCTGCGGGTCTCCACTTTGTGTCCACGGATTTCACACAGGAGCGTGTTGCAGAGGCACTCGCGAGAACGTCGTACAACCCTCGCGTGAAAAGTCTCTTTAGTTTGCTGGGTGTGACGATGTATCTCCCTCCGAATGATGTGTTTGAAACGCTGCGGTCCATCACTCGGATTGCGCCGGCTGGCAGCTCGGTGATTTTTGATTACCATACGGAGACGGATGCCAATCTGAATGAGATTCGCAAGGAATTGCAAAAAATGGGGGAGTCCATGAATACCACCTTTGACCCAGATCTACTGGCCGCGGACCTTCGGAAGTTGGGACTTGACGTCGTTGAGGATTTCGGTCCGGCAGCCATCCAGGAGCGATATTTCAAGGGGAATGCACACGGGTACCACGCCAATGAAAATGTGCACCTGGCGTGGGCCGTCGTTCGGTAGATTGCGTGTCTGCCATCTCCAACATCATGGACCCGTCATTCCGCGTTCAGCCATGGCCCCCAGCACCCAAGAAAGCCACCTGAGGTCTCAGGTGGCTTCTTTGATGGTTGTCTGCAGGGGAATCGGACAACGAGACCGGTTGCGTACCCTTCATTCCTGCCATATCCACCCGCCTGACCGGCAACACCGCCTTCATATTCACTGGGGCCTTCCTCCTGTGCCCCCTCTCGTCCCCTCATCCCACCCAGGTGTGCAATCCCTGCAGGAACACCCGGATGGCGAAATAGACCAACAGCAAGGCCGACAACAGGGAGACGCCCCGCATCGTCCGCGGCCCCAGCCACTGGCGGGCCCGCCCGGCGACCAACGCCACCAGTGCCGACCACAGGACGCCGGCACAAAAAAATCCCGCGTAAAACGCGGCCAAGCCACGGACGGGCACATGCTGGCCGGTCGCGGCAATCACGCTGCCCCCCACCGCCGCGAACCACAGGATGGCGGAGGGCGAGGCCAACGCGAGCCCGAGCCCCATCCACAACGATTTCATCCCGCCGCCGCGGCCGTCCGTTCCGCCGGCGGCCCCGTCCGCCGTCGCCGCGATGGCCCGCGGCCGCAGGCTCTCTTTAACCATGTGCCCCGCCAGGTACAAGAGCGCCGCGGAGCCGCCGAACCACAGGGCCCACCGGACGGCAGCGAAGCGCAGCAGTACCGACATGCCCAGCATCGAGACCACCGCGTACGTGAGGTCCCCGAAGGACGAGCCCAATCCGACGAGGAAGGACGGCCATGCCCCGCGTTCCAGCCCCGTCTTGATGATGGCCACATTGACGAGGCCGATGTCGAGGCACAGCGACAGAGACAGAAGAAATCCCGACACGAACAAGCCCCACATCCCGACAGCCATCCCTCCGCATACGTGCGACAAGCCTGGCCGCATCGGGCCAGGCTTGCGTCATCCGCCTGCCATTCTTGCCGCATCTGACAAAATGCGCTTTCGCCGTCACCTCGCGGCGAATACCGCCAGCGGATCGTCTTTCCGCTGGGCCTCGTACGCCGCGATGGCATCCTCGTGCTGCAGCGTGAGGCCGATGTCGTCGAGGCCCTCCAGCAGGCATTTACGCCGGAACGGATCGACCTCAAAGTTCCAAGACAGGCCTTCCGCCGTCTCCACCACCTGCCGCTCCAGGTCCACGGTCACGGCGACGCTCCGCGCGGCCGCGTCCATGAGCGCGCGCACCGCGTCCTCCGGCAGCGTCACCAGCAGGATGCCGTTCTTGAAGCAGTTATTGTAGAAGATATCGGCGAACGACGGCGCAATCACCACGCGGAACCCGTAGTCGAGCAGCGACCACGCGGCGTGCTCCCGGGACGATCCGCAGCCGAAGTTGTGCCCGGCGACCAGGATGGACGCCCCTCGATAGCGGGGGTCGTTCAGCACGAAGTCCGGGTTTTCACGGCCATCGGCCAAAAAGCGCCAGTCGTAGAAGAGGAACTGGCCGAATCCGGTCCGCTCCACCCGTTTCAGAAACTGCTTCGGGATGATCTGATCCGTGTCCACATTGACGCGATCCAGCGGCGCCGCAACGCCCGTCAGTTTCACAAACGGTTGCATGTCTCATCGCCCTCCCGTCGCGGCCGCTTCGGCTTGGCCCAGCCACTCGCGCACGTCGACGAAGTGCCCCGCAATCGCGGCGGCCGCCGCCATCGCCGGGCTGACCAGATGCGTGCGCGCGCCCCTGCCTTGACGGCCTTCGAAATTGCGGTTCGAGGTGGATGCACACCGCTCGCCCGGCGGCACGATGTCCGGGTTCATGCCGAGGCACATGCTGCAACCCGGCTCCCGCCACTCGAAGCCGGCCTCTTTGAACACCCGGTCCAGGCCCTCGGCTTCCGCCTGCTGCTTCACCCGTTTCGATCCCGGTACCACCAGCGCCCGCACGCCGGGATGCACCTTTCGGCCCTTGGCTACCGCCGCCGCCTGGCGCAGGTCCTCAATGCGCGCGTTGGTGCAGGAGCCGATGAACACGTGCTGGATCGGAATCTCCTCCATTCGGGTGCCCGGCGCCAGCCCCATGTACTCCAGCGCCCGCTCCATCGCGCGGCGCTCGACCTCCGACGCCGCCTGCGCCGGGTCGGGCACGACGCCTTTGATGCCCGTGCACATCCCCGGGTTGGTGCCCCAGGTCACCTGGGGTTCGAGATCGCTGACGTCAAAGGTGATGGTCTTGTCGTACACGGCGCCCTCGTCCGCGCGCAGGGTGCGCCAGACCGCGACCGCGCGTTCAAACGCCTCCCCCTGCGGCGCGAACGGGCGCCCGCGCAGGTAGGCGAACGTGGTCTCGTCGGGCGCGACCAAACCGGCGCGGGCCCCCGCCTCAATGGCCATGTTGCAGACGGTCATCCGCTCCTCCATCGACATCGTGGCCACGACTTCGCCGCACACCTCGATGATGTGGCCCGTGCCGAAGCCCACGCCGTGCTTCGCAATCACGCCGAGGATGATGTCCTTCGCCGTCACACCCGCGGGACGCCGGCCTGTCAGTTCCAGCTTCAGCACCTTTGGCTTCTGCTGCCACAGGCACTGCGTCGCCAGCACGTGTTCCACCTCACTGGTGCCGATGCCGAAGGCCAACGCGCCAAACGCGCCGTGGGTGGACGTGTGGCTGTCCCCGCAGACGATGGTCTTGCCCGGCTGGGTCAGGCCCAGCTCCGGGCCGATGACGTGCACGATGCCTTGATCCGGACTCTCGATGCCGGCCAGGTGGATGCCGAACTCGGCGCAGTTTTTCGCCAGCACCTCGACCTGTTTGCGGGCAATCGGATCACGGATCACCGACGGGACGTCCGTCGGGATGTTGTGGTCCATCGTGGCGAACGTCAGATCCGGCCGCCGCACCCGGCGCCCGGCCGCACGCAGGCCGTCGAACGCCTGCGGCGACGTCACCTCGTGCACCAGATGCAGGTCGATGTACAGCAGGCTCGGCTTGCCCTCGCCCTGCGACACCACCTCGTGTGCTTCCCAAATCTTGTCCAACAGCGTCTTCGGTGCCATCTCCCTCACCTCACCGCAGTGCGTTCCGAACCGTCTCACCCATCTGTTCCGTCGAAAGCGCCGGTCCGCCGGCCGCGATGTCGGCCGTGCGCCAACCCTCCGCCAGCGTCCTCGCGATGGCCTGGCGCACCGCCTCCGCCTCCGCCCCGAGCCCGAAGCCGTAATCGAGCATCATGGCGACAGAGGCGAAAGTGGCCAGCGGATTCGCCAAACCTTTGCCCGCGATGTCGGGTGCCGAACCGTGGATGGGCTCGTACAAACCCGGCCCGCCGGAACCCAGGCTCGCCGAGGGCAACAGGCCGATGGAGCCTGTGATCATCGCCGCCTCGTCGCTGAGGATGTCCCCGAACATGTTCTCCGTGACTATCACGTCGAACTGCCGCGGGTTCTTCACCAGCTGCATGGCCGCGTTGTCCACCAACAGGTGGGTCAACTGCACGTCCGGGTACTCCGGCGCCAGGCGTTCGGCGATCTCCCGCCACACCCGGCTCGACTCGAGCACGTTGGCCTTGTCCACCGACGTCAGATGCCCGCGCCGCTGCCGCGCCAGCTCGAAGGCGAGGCGCAGGATGCGCTCAATCTCCTGTTCACTGTACACCAGGGTGTCGGACACCTCGATGCCGTGGTCTCCCTTTCGCCGCTCCTTCGGCCCGAAGTACAGGCCGCCGGTCAGTTCGCGGACGATGACGAAGTCCACCCCGTCCACGACCTCCGGTTTGAGGGTCGAAGCGCTGGCCAACGGCGGGTACACGGTGATGGGCCGCAGGTTCGCGAACACGCCCAACGCCTTCCGCAGCGCCAGCAGCCCCGCCTCCGGCCGCTGCGGCCCGGGCAGGCGGTCCCACTTGGGACCGCCCACCGCACCGAGCAACACCGCGTCGCTCTCGAGGCACGCCTTCAGCGTCTCCTCGGGCAGGGGCGTGCCGGTCTCGTCGATGGCGACGCCGCCGAGTTTCGCGTACGCAAAGTGAAATGTGTGGCCGAAGCGCTCGCCGACCGTCTCCAGGAGACGGACCGCCTCTCGGGTGACCTCCGGCCCGATGCCGTCCCCCGGCAACACCACGATGGTCTTTTCCATGCTGTTCCTCCTCAAGCGGTCGGTGATGCGGATGCCGCGACCTTGTCCTCCACCCGTTCCTTCAGCGCGGCGCGGTTGATGGCGTCCAAGAACGCCTTCGCGGAAGCGGACAGCACATCGTTGTCAATGCCTCGGCCGCTGCTCGTCACCCCGCGGTGTTGCACCTTCACGTACACCTCCGCCAGGGCGTCCTGTCCGCCCGTGGTGGACTGGATGCGGTAGTCAATCAGTTGCACCGGCTCGCCGAGAATGCGCTCGATGGTATTGTAGATCGCCTCGACGCTGCCGTTGCCGGTCGCCGCCTCGCGCACCACGGTGCCATCCGGCCGGCGGATGCCGAGGGTCGTGGTGGAGATGGAGTCCTGGCCGTAAAAGACGTTGAGGAACTCCAACTCGTACCGGGAAGCCATCGCTTCGCTGGACGACTCGAGGGCCAGCGCCAGGATGTCGTCGTCGGTGATCTCCTTCTTCTTCCCGGTGAGGTCCTTGAAGGCGCGGAAGAGCCGGTTGAACTCCTGCTCATCCAGCTGCAATCCCAGCTCCTTGCACTTCTCCCGCAGGGCGTGGCGGCCGGAATGTTTCCCGATGGCCATCACGTTGGACGTCAGGCCGATCATCTCCGGACGGATGATCTCGTACGTGAGCGGGTTCTTCAGCACCCCGTCCTGGTGGATGCCCGACTCGTGGGCGAAGGCGTTCGCCCCGACCACCGCTTTGTTGGGCGGGACCGCCATCCCCGTCAGCTTGCTGACCAAGCGGCTGGTGCGAATGGTCTGCTCCAAATGCAGGCCCGTCTCCGCCTGGAAGTAATCCTTGCGGATGGCGAGCGCCACCGCGACCTCCTCCAGGGACGTGTTGCCCGCGCGCTCGCCGATGCCGTTGACCGTGACCTCCACCTGGGACACCCCCGCCTGGATGGCCGACAGGGTGTTGATGACCGCCATCCCGAGGTCGTCGTGGCAGTGGGCGGACAGCTTGACGCGGTCGATGTTCGGCACGTGCTCCCGCACATAGCGGAAGAGGTTGCCGTATTCCTCGGGTGTGGTGTATCCCACCGTATCCGGCAGGTTGATCACCGTCGCGCCTGCGTCAATCACCCTCGTGATGAGCTTCACGAGGAAATCCCAGTCGCTTCGCGTCGCGTCCTCTGCCGACCACTCCACGTCCGCGCAGAACCGCTTCGCATACCGCACCGCCGCCACCGCCGTCTCGAGGGTCTCCTCCGGCGTGAGGTTCAGCTTGTGTTTCATGTGGATGGGAGAAGTGGCGATGAACACGTGGATGCGAGGGGACGCGGCCTCGCGCAGAGCGTCGCGCACCGCGTCGATGTCGCGCTCGGTCGATCTCGCCAAGCCCGCGATGGTACAGCTTTTGACCTGCCGGGCGATCAGTTGTACCGCCTCGAAATCCCCGCGGGAGGAGGCGGGGAACCCCGCCTCAATCACGTCGACGCCGTAGCGCGCCAATTGATGCGCGATCTCCAGCTTTTCGTGGATGTGCAGATTGACCCCGGCCGACTGCTCCCCATCCCGCAGCGTCGTGTCGAAGATCTCAATTTTGCGCACCGACGACCACTCTCCTCGCGCTGGATTTTCGCTGAATGAACGGCATCTTCTCCCGCAGCTCGCGGCCGACCACCTCGAGCGGGTGTTCGTTCTCGCGACGGTTGATGGCGTTGAACATCGGACGGCCGACCTGGTTCTCGAGGATCCACCCCTTGGCGAAGGCGCCCGACTGGATGTCCTCGAGGATCCGCCGCATCTCCTTCTTCGTCTCCTCCGTCACGACGCGCGGACCGGAGATGAAGTCGCCCCATTGGGCCGTGTCGGAACATGAGTAGCGCATGTACGCCAGACCGCCCTCGTAGATGAGATCGACAATCAACTTCATCTCATGCAAGCACTCGAAGTAAGCGATCTCGGGCTGGTATCCGGCTTTCACGAGCGTCTCGAAGCCCGCCTTGATAAGCGAGGACAGGCCGCCGCACAACACCGCCTGTTCGCCGAACAGGTCGGTCTCGGTCTCCTCTTTGAACGTCGTCTCAATCACCGCCGCACGTCCGGCGCCGATGGCCTTCGCGTACGCCAACGACAGTTCCTTCGCCCGTCCGGTGGCGTTCTGATGGACGGCGATCAGCGCCGGCACGCCGCCCCCTTCCTCATACACGCGGCGCACCAGGTGCCCCGGTCCCTTCGGCGCCACCATGAAGACGTCGACATCGCTCGGCGGCACAATCTGCGTGAAGTGGATGTTGAAGCCGTGCGCGAACGCAATTGCCTTGCCGGGCGCCAGGCCGGGTTCAATTTCATCGCGGTACACCGCCGGCTGTTTCTCGTCCGGCAACAGCACCATGATGACGTCCGCGAGATTGGCGGCGTCTGCCACAGAGTACACCTCGAACCCATCTTCGGCCGCCTGGTCCCAGGAGCGGCCCTTGCGCAGGCCGACGATGACCTCGATGCCGCTGTCGCGCAGGTTCTGTGCGTGGGCGTGGCCTTGCGAACCGTAGCCGATGATCGCCACCCGCTTCCCGCGAAGCGCGTCGAGCGTGATGTCCTTGTCAAAGTACATGTTGGCCATAAGAAATCCTCCTCCGAATGGGCGGGGCGCCTTGCCCGGGCCCAGCGTGTATGATGATGGGAAATCTGTTTTGAACGGGTTCAATTAAATGGATAGGACGCGGTTGCGGTACGGCCGCGGGGCTTCCGCCGCCACGTCGGTGCCGCGCACGAACGCCGTGAGGCCGGTGCGGGCCAGCTCCTTGATGCCGTACGGATGCAGCAGGAAGATCAAGGCATCCACCTTCTCCGGGCTGCCCACCGCCTGGATGGTGACCGTGTCGCGGCTGACGTCGATGATGGAGGCGCGAAAAGGCTCAATCAGCGCGGTCAGCTCGGAACGGGTCTGCAGCGGGCTGTTCACCCGGATGAGGACCAGTTCGCGGGCGACGATGGGCTGGTCGGTGATGTCCGACACCTTGAGGACGTCAATCTGCTTGTGCAACTGTTTGATGACCTGCTCGGCCGTGCGTTCATCGTCCACGTCGAGCACGATGGTCATCCGCGACTGACCCTCCGTCTCCGACGTCCCGACCGTCAGGCTCTGGATGTTGAACCCGCGGCGCAGAAACAGGCCGGTGATGCGGTTGAGCACGCCGGAACGGTTGTTGACGACCACGGAGAGAATGCGGTTCACGGCGTCACCCCCACCATTTCGTGCAGTCCTTTGCCCGGCGGCACCATCGGATACACGTTCTCGCCGGGCGTCACCCAGCAGTCCACCAACACCGGCCCCGGTTCCGCCAGGGCGCGCCGCAGGACTTCGCTGGCTTCCGAAGGGGTCTTCGCCCGGTACCCGGGGATCTGATAAGCTTCCGCCAGTTTCACCAGATCCGGGAGATTCGGAATGATGGAGTGCGCGTAGCGCCCCTGGTAGAACAACTCCTGCCACTGGCGCACCATGCCGAGCGCCTGGTTGTTGACGATGATGACCTTCACCGGCAGGTTGTACTCCTTGAGCAAGGCCAGCTCCTGCATGGTCATCTGGAACCCGCCGTCGCCGAGCACCGCCACCACGAGCGCGTCCGGACGCCCCAGCTGCGCCCCGATGGCCGCCGGCAATCCGAAGCCCATGGTCCCGAGTCCCCCCGAGGTGACCCAACGGTGCGGCTCCTCCAGGGGGTAGAACTGGGCCGCCCACATCTGATGCTGCCCGACATCCGTGACGACGATGGCGCCGCCGCCGGTGAATTCGTGGATCATCTGAATCAACCGCTGCGGCTTCAACTCCCGGTCGCTGTCGTGGTACCAGAACGGCCGCTGCCGTTTGGCCTCGCCGAGCTCCGCCAGCCACTCGGCGACGTCCCCCGGCTCGGGCCGTTCCTCGAGCAACATCTTCAACGCCTCGCCCGCGTCGCCCACCACCGGGATGTCCGTCGGCACGTTCTTCCCAATCTCCGCGGGATCGATGTCGATATGCGCCACCGTCGCGGACTTCGCGAAATGCTCCAGGCTGCCGGTCAAGCGGTCATCGAAGCGCGCGCCGATGTTGATCAGCAGATCCGCCTCGTACAGCGCTTTGTTGGCGGCGTACGAGCCGTGCATGCCGCCCATCCCGAGAAACAGCGGGTGGCTCGCTGGGAAACCGCCCAGTCCCAGCAGGGTGTTGACCACCGGCAACTGCGCCCGCTCGGCGAATTCGCGAAGCAGGTCCTGGGCGCGCGCGTGCAGCACTCCGGCCCCCGCCAGCAGCACCGGTTTCTTGGCCGTACGGATGGCGTCCAGCACCTTGCGAATCTGCATGCGGTGCGGGATCACCGTCGGCTGATAGCCGGGCAGATGCACCTCTTCCTGGTCTTCAAACCAGCCCATCGCGTTCGAGACATCCTTCGGAATGTCCACCAGCACCGGACCGGGCCGCCCCGTCGTCGCGATGTGAAACGCCTCGCGGATGATGCGGGGGAGCTCCGACACGTCGCGCACTTGGTAGTTGTGCTTCGTTATCGGCATCGTGATGCCGATGATGGATGCCTCTTGAAACGCATCGCTGCCGATGACCTGGGTGGCCACCTGGCCGGTGAACACGACCAACGGCAGCGAATCCAGCATGGCGTCGGCGATCCCGGTGACCAAGTTGGTCGCCCCCGGCCCCGACGTGGCGATGACCACGCCCGGCTTTCCCGTCACCCGGGCGTATCCCTCGGCCGCATGGATGCAGCCCTGCTCGTGGCGGGCAAGGATGTGCGGGATCCCCCCGTCGTAGAGCGCGTCGTAAATCGTCAACACAGCTCCGCCGGGATAGCCGAAGATGACTTCGACTCCCTCCCGCTTCAGCGCTTCGACGAGCATTCGGGATCCGTTCATCAACGGTTTCACCGAGGTGCAGGTCTTTGCCGATGGTTTCAGATCGACACCCATACAACTCCCCTCCTCATCCCGTATTGCGCGCCGGTCCCGGCGCGTCAGACCTTTAAAATACCGCCTGTGTTCGCGGAGGTCACCAATTTTTGATAGCGAGCCAAGTAGCCGCTTCTCACCTTCGGCTCCGGCGGCTGCCAGGCCGCCCTCCGGCGCGCCAGCTCCTCCTCGGGGAGCAGGACGTCGATACGCCGGTTCGGCAGGTCAATCACGATGCGATCCCCGTTTTCCAAGAGCGCCAGGGGACCGCCCTCGGCCGCCTCCGGGGAGATGTGGCCGACCGCGATCCCGCGCGTGGCGCCGGAAAACCGCCCGTCGGTGATGAGGGCCACCTTCGTCCCCAGCCCCCGGCCGACGATGGACGACGTCGGAGCCAACATCTCTGGCATACCCGGCCCGCCCTTCGGGCCCTCGTACCGGATGACCACCACGTGTCCCTCGCGCACCTCGCCGCTATCGATGCCCTGTTGGGCCTCCTCCTGCGAGTTGTATATGATAGCCTCGCCTTCAAAGCGCTGGATCGACGGATCGACCGCACCCACTTTGATGACGGCCCCGTCCGGCGCCAGGTTGCCGTACAGGATGGACAGACCGCCGACCGGGCTGTAGGGATTTTCCTTGCGGCGGATGACCCGCTCGTCGAGGATCTCCGCGTCTGCCACATTTTCCGCGAGGGTCTTGCCGGTGACGGTGATGCGATCCCCGTGGAGCAGCCCCGGGATGGACAGCAGTTCCTTGATGATGGCGCTGATCCCGCCGGCGCGGTGCACATCCTGGATGGAGTACTCCGATGCCGGGCTGATCTTGGCCAGGTACGGCACCCGTTCTGCCACCTGATTGATGCGCCGCAGGTCGTATTCGATGCCCGCCTCGTTGGCGATGGCCAACAGGTGCAGCACGGTGTTGGTCGACCCGCCCATCGCCATGTCGAGCGCGAACGCGTCGTCAATCGCTTCGGCGGTGATGATGTCCCGCGGCCGGATATCCTGTTGCACCATGCGGATCAGGTGCTTCGCTGCGTCGAGGATGAGCTGGTAGCGGTCTTTCGAGGTCGCGACGATGGTCCCGTTGCCGGGGAGGGCGATACCGAGCATCTCCATGATGCAGTTCATCGAGTTCGCGGTGAACATGCCGGAACAGGATCCACAGGTCGGACAGGCCAGCGTCTCCAGCTCTTGCAGGTCTTCCGCCGAGATGCGCCCCGCCTGGTAGGCGCCCACGCCCTCGAACACCGACGACAGGGACAGCGTCCTGCCGCTGCGGGATCGCCCGGCCTCCATCGGGCCACCGGAGACGAACACCGCCGGCACGTTCGTCCGCACCGCGGCCAACAACATCCCCGGGGTGATCTTGTCGCAGTTCGGGATGTAGAACACACCGTCAAACCAGTGGGCGTTGATCATCGTCTCGGCGGAGTCGGCGATGAGCTCACGGCTCGGCAGGGAGTAGCGCATGCCAATGTGGCCCATGGCGATGCCGTCGTCCACGCCGATGGTGTTGAACTCAAACGGGATGCCGCCCGCCTCCCGGATGGCCTCCTTGACCATCTTGCCCATCTCCTGCAGATGGACGTGGCCCGGGACGATGTCCACGTAGGAGTTGCACACGCCGATGAATGGTTTGGGCAGATCGGAGGGCTTCACGCCCGTCGCGTACAGGAGGCTGCGGTGGGGGGCGCGATCGACCCCTTTCTTAATCATGTCGCTGCGCATAAGAACCTGGTCCCGCCTTTCTCCACTCGGTCACTGGATTCACCGGGCAGCTCGTGGGCCGCCATCCGGTCAGGTCACCGGCTGCCGTTCCGGGTACACCTTGACGCCGTCCGTCACGGCGCGCTTGCGGAACTCGGCCAACAGCTCATGGGTGATGGACCCCGGTTTGCCGTCGCCAATCACGCGGCCGTCCACCTTGATGACGGGGACAATCTCGGCGGCCGTACCGGTGAGAAACACCTCATCCGCGGTGTACACGTCGTGGCGGGTGAAGGGCTCTTCCTTCACCACATACCCCAGCTCGCGGGCAATTTCGATGATGGCGTTCCGCGTGATGCCCTCCAGGGCGCCGAGATACGCGGGCGGGGTCCACAGGACGCGGTTGCGCACGATGAAGACGTTGTCCCCGGAGCACTCGGCGACGTATCCCTCCGTGTTGAGCGTCAGGGCCTCGCCGGCTCCGGCCAAACTGGCCTCGATGCGGATGAGGATGTTGTTCAGGTAGTTCAGCGACTTCACTTTCGGGTTGAGGATGTCCGAACGGTTGCGGCGGGTGGCGACCGTCACCACTTCCATCCCGCGTTCATAGAATTCCTTCGGATACAGGGCCAATTGTTCGGCGATCACGATGACGTTCGGCTCCTTGCAGCTCGCAGGATCCAGGCCCAGGTTGCCGACGCCCCGCGAGACGACCAGGCGGATGTACGCATTCTCGAGGTTGTTCTTGCGTACGGTGTCCACAACGATTTTTTCCATCTCTTCCATTGAATAAGGGATGGTGAGGAGGATCGCTTGCGCGGAGTCGTAGAGTCGCACGAGGTGCTCCCGCAGCCGGTAGATGTTTCCGCCGTACGCGCGAATGCCTTCAAAGATGCCGTCGCCGTACAGAAAACCGTGGTCGTAGACGGAGACTTTTGCGTCCTCTTTGGTCACGAACGCCCCATTCATGAAGATCCACTGCGTCGCCTGCGTCACCGTTTCCACACTCCCAAGTCATGTTCGTTCCCCGCCACAGTGCCGTTACCACGAAAAATGTCCGAATGTTCCAAAGAAAGGCGTTTGCCGGGAGCAGTCCCGTCGCCCGTCCGCTTGGAACCCTTCGAACGCTCGCGAGTGTAGCAAGAAGCTGTGGTTTGTTCGTGATTGTAAGTCGGTTTCAAAAGCATGTCAATGTACGAATGAGCCTGGCGACCGAATGTAAGCGATTACGAGATTTTTTCGTAAACGCTTACTTTCTTGCCAGGCTTGGAAATCGTCAGACTTCGAAATTTTTTGCGCCACCTGCGCCAACGGCGGGCGGATCCGCCCGCTCCATCCGTAGACGCGCGCCGCGCCCCCAGCGTTCGGCGGGCTTGACCGACCACCGCCGGCCTCCGCCGGCCACTCAGCGGGACGTCGTGTCCCCGGAACCACGCGGGCCCCTTCCGAGGGCCCGCCGCAGCATGTGGCGATACCGCAGCATCGGGCCGTCCGACGGCACGTGCACCTCGTCCTGCATCTGGAACGGTGCGCGCCGCGGCCGCAGCGACTCGACGATGCGCTGATCCTCCTCGAGCACGTGCAGTGTGTGGGACAGGTGGTGTTCATCCATCAGCGCGGCGTCGTGGGCGAAGTTGCGCAAACACATGCCAAAAATCCACGTCGTCTCCTCGTCCGCCGGCGTGAAGGTGAGGAAGGGCTCCTGCCCGTGCACCGTCACACGGCACGGCCCCGGGCGCACCTCCTCCGTCAAGGCCACCGCGTACCAGGCTTCCCGCAGCATCCCGCATCCCTCCCGCGCAGGGTGATGATGATATGCGTATGCGCGATTGCGGACACGGGCGCGGACAGGAGCCCAGGATGCCGCCGGAGGGACACGGGGAGGGGACGCGAGCGGCAGCGGCCTTACGGCGCCTCGCCCTCGTCCTGCCAGAGCAGCGCGTACACCGCGGCGGGGCCGTGGATGCCCACCGTCCCGTCCCCCTCGATGTCGGACGAGCGGCTCGGGCCCGTGATGAAGTTGACGGACGAAGGGATGCCCGCGGCATTGGCGGCGACCTGCGCCAGCGCCTCGCCGAGACGCGTGTACAGCCGGCTCACCGGGACCAAGGCGATGTGCACCGGCGGCAGAAGGCTGACGGACCGGCCCTGCTGCGGCGACGTCACCACGGCGATGGTCCCCGTGTCGGCCACCGCGAAGGCGCACCCTGTGATGCCGACGTCCACCTGGGCGAACCGCTCCACCACCTGGCGGCGATCCGCCTCCGCGCCCGTCCACTGGACGACGTCGTAGCCGCTGAGCACGTCCTCCAGCCCGTGCTCCGTCACCCACTCCGGCCCCCAGGTACCTACGCGGGCAGGGGCCAACTGGGCGAGCAGCTCACGAAGCCCTTGGTGCAGCGCCGCCAAGCTGTCGAAGGCGCGCGCGTGGCCGCCCAATTTCTCCAACTCCACGATGAACTTATCCATCCGCTCGGGCAACGGCAACGCATACGTCTGCCAGAAGTCCGGTGCACCAATCTCTTCGCGCGGCGGCGCCTCGGCCAGGGGCGTGGACCGGCCCAGCCGCCCGGCAATCCGCTTGAGAAAGTCGGCCTCGTTCACCGCTCAGCCCCTCCTTTGCCGCCGTCGTCCGCCCGCGATGGATCCGCCTGCCGCCTATCCACTGCGGCCGGCTGCCCGACGGCCTCCCGGTCCAGCGCCCGCTCTTCCAATTCGGGCGCCAGGCGCTTCCACCGCTCGCGGAACGGCACAGGGTCCAGTGCGGGCGCATGGCGGCTGTGCGTCCAGCCGAACAGCGGTCCGAACGTCGATTCGATGTACCCCTGCCGGACCAAGGGCCGCTGGGCGGTGCGCGCCAGGCGCATCACAAAGCGGTAGCGGCCCGGGCTGGAAAACGCCTGGCGAAAGCCGCGGAACGCGAAGCGTTCGGCAGCCTTCACCCGTCCTTCGCGGACATTGCGCCTGCGCAGCCGGACCAGCATGTCGTGCAGCGGGATCTTGACCGGGCACGCCTCGAAGCACGCCCCGCAGAGGCTGGAGGCGTACGGCAGGTCGGCGTACTCCGAACCCTGATTGAGCAGCGGCGTCAGGACCGCGCCAATCGGCCCCGAATACACGGCCCCGTACGCGTGCCCGCCAATTTGCCGGTACACCGGACACACATTCAAACAGGCGCCGCAGCGGATGCAGTGCAGCACCTCCTGAAAATCGGGATCGCCCAGTTGAGACGACCGGTTGTTGTCGAGGATGACGACGTGCAGCTCGTCCGGTCCGTCCAGCTCGCCGGGGCGGCGCGGCCCCGTGATCATGCTCATGTACGCCGTCAGCTTCTGGCCCGTGCCCGCGCGCGGCAGGAGATTGGCCATCACCTCCAGGTCGGCGAACGTCGGCAACAGGCGCTCCATCCCCATCATCACGATGTGCACGGGCGGCAGCGTCGTCACCATCCGGCCGTTTCCCTCGTTCGTGAACAGCACGACCGTTCCCGACTCCGCAATGGCGAAGTTGCACCCGGTGATGCCGATGTCGGCGCTCAAAAACTTCTCCCGCAGCTGCCTCCGGGCGAACCCCGCCAACGAGGGGGTGTCTGTGCCGAGCCCCTCGCCGCCGGCCCGCATGAAGAGATCGCGGATCTGCTCCCGGTTCTTGTGAATCGCCGGCGCGATGATGTGGGACGGCCCCTCGCCCGCGAGCTGAATGATGTACTCGCCGAGGTCCGTCTCCACCACCTCGGCCCCCAGCGCCTCGAGATGGCGGTTGATGTGCACCTCTTCCGAGACCATCGACTTCGATTTCACGATCAACTTGGCCTTTTTCTCCTCGACGATCCCGCTGACAACGCGGGCCGCCTCCGCGGCGTCGGCGGCGAAGTACACCTTGCCGCCGCGTGCGCGGACCTGATCGGCGAACTGCTTGAGATAGTAATCCAGATGCGCCACCGTGTGCGCGCGGATCCGCCGGCCCCGTTCGCGCCAATCCTCCCAGCGCCCGAGTTCTTCCGACGCCTTCAACTTGTTGTTCTTGAGCCGGGCGGTGGTGAAGCGAACCGCCTTGCGCAAGAATTCGTCCTGCAGAGCGTGGTGTGCCCGCTCCATCACGGTTGTTCGGCGCCCGTCCTCCATCACACCACGACCTTTCCAATCCGCATGCCTTCATACAACAGCTGCGCCAGATGCAGCACCCGCACCGGTTTTCCCTGATGGCGCAGCCGCCCGCCGATGTTCATCAGGCACCCCATGTCCGTGCCGACCAGAACCTCCGCGCCGGTCTCCAGGACATGCTCGACCTTCTCATCCACCATCGCCGTGGACACCTCGTGCATCTTGACGGCGAAAGTCCCGCCGAATCCGCAGCAATCGCTGGCGCCCGGGAGATCGACCAACTGCAAATCACGCACGCGGCGCAGGAGCCGCAAGGGTTCATCGCGGACCCCGAGCAGGCGGGAGCCGTGGCACGACGGGTGGTAGGTGACCCGGTACGGAAACTGGGCTCCGAGATCCTCGACACCCAGGACGTTCACCAGGAACTGGGAGAATTCATAGGTCTTCTTGGCCAGTTCGTGGGCCCGCCAGGCCAGCGCCGGGTCGTCGGCGAACAATTCCGCATAGCAGTGATGAATCATCCCCACACAGGACCCCGAGGGCGACACGACGTAATCGGCGTCCGCAAACGCATCCAGGAGATTCTTCGCCACCTCCCGCGCCTCGTCGGCGTAGCCGCTGTTGAACGCCGGTTGTCCGCAGCAGGTCTGTCCCTCCGGGAATTCCATGTGCACACCGTGCGCCGCAAGGATCCGCGCCATCGCCTCCCCCACGTCCGGGAAGAAGTTATCCACCAGACACGTGATGAACAGTGCAACCTTCAAGCTCTCTTCCCCCTCGCGCCCCGGAGCCGGGCGCGTGTCCCATCGTTCGGCCTCTAGTGTGAGCCAAGTCCAGGAAAACTGCAATGGTCATATGCGGGAAGACAGCTTATGAAATCGGTTTACCCGCAATCCCCTGCGCGCTCGCCCGCAATCTCCGCCACGACTCGGCCAACAAACCCCAGTCGGCGCTGAGGGCCACCCAGGTGACCCCCCGCTCCAGCCACGCGCGCGCAGATGCCCCGTCCCGGGCGAAGATGGCCACCGGCAGATGCTGCTCGCGCACCGTTCGAATCGCCCCGTTCAGCGCCTCCGTCACCGCGGGGTGATCCATCTGCCCGGGCACCCCCAGATCAACGGACAGGTCGTAGGGGCCGAGGAACACGCCGCTCACCCCGGGGATGTCGCAGTAATGGGGCAGTGCCTCAAATTGGGCCCGGGATTCTGCCATCACCCACACCTGGGTGTCGGCGTTCGACTTGGCAGCGAACTCGGCGCCTCCGATGCGGCCGAATCCGGCCGCGGCCACGAACGGGTTGCTTCCCCGGTGCCCCTGCGGCGGGAACTTCACCCGTTCCATCACCCGAGCAATGTCCTCCGGAGACGGAGAACCCGCGACAATCACCCCGGTCAGACCGTGATCGAACACCGGTGCCAAATGCAGGGCGTCTTCCACCGGACAGCGCACGAACACGTCGATGCCCTGGGCCGCGTCGATGAATTGGGTCATCCGGTCCACCGGGTAGGTGCCGTGCTCAGCATCCAACACGACGAAGTCCAGGCCGGCCGCTGCGGCGACGCGGACCACGGCGGGGTCATGGCCGAGCAGGAAGGTGCCGAAGCGCCGCGTCTCCACGCCTTCTGCGTGAGGGTTTCGATGGGTGTGTGTCATCCAGGTTCCTCCTCCACGGATCCGGGGGGCGCCGCGCCCTTGTGAGGGATGAGCGCGGGCCCCCCGATGTCTCATGACGAAAGGGTGACGAGGCCGACGGACCCGTCGTGTACGTCGTTCAATGCAGGTTCTGCGCCGCCTCCAGGTGGGTCGACACAGCGTGTTCCTTGCGCAGGGACAAGACCAACAGGGTGCACAGGACGAGGAACGCGGCCATCACATACAGACCAATCTGCGTGCTGCCGGTCGCCTGCTTCACATACCCAAGGATGTACGGGCCGACGAAGCCGCCGAGGTTGCCGACCGAGTTGACGATGGCGATGCCGACGGCAGCCGTGGCCTCCGTCAGGAACAGGTTCGGCAGTGCCCAGAAGGGTCCATAGAAACTGTAAATGCCAAACACGCCGATGGTCAACAGGATGATGGATGCGGTCGGACTGTTCGTGGCCAGGCCCACCAACACCAGCGTGACCGCCCCGATGAGCGGCGGAATGGCGGTGTGCCAACGGCGTTCGAGCGTCTGGTCGGAGTGGCGGCCGTTGGCAATCATTCCGATTGCGCCGGCGATGTACGGGATCATGGTCAACAGGCCGACCGTGGTGTTCGAGAATTGCGTCGACAACGCCTTGACAATCTGGGGCAACCAGAAGTTGATCCCGTAAAACCCGGTGGTCAGGCAGAAGTAGACGGCGGCGAACAGCCACACGCGGCCGTTGGTGAACACTTGGCCGACGGTCAACTTCTCGCGGTTCATCTTCGCTTCGCGCTCTTTCTCCAACTCGCCGTTGAGCCAGTCCTTCTCCTCCTGCGTCAACCATTTGGCGCGGCTCGGACGGTCGGGCAGCAGGAACAAGGTCAGGACGCCGCAGACGACCGCCGGCAGGCCCTCCAGGATGTACAACCAGCGCCAGCTGCCCCAACCGAGCCAGTTCACGTGATCGAGGATCACCCCGGAGATGGGCGCGCCGATGATGTTCGACAGTGCAAGCGCTGTCATGAACAGGCCGACGGCTTTGGCCTGATCCCGCGTGCGGAACCAGTACGTGATGTAGAGAATCATGCCCGGGAAGAAACCGGCCTCCGCGACGCCGAGCAAGAACCGCAGGATGTACAGGTGCGTGACGTTTTCGACCGCGCCCGTCAACATGGCGACGATGCCCCAGGTGACGAGGATGCGGGCGATCCACACGCGTGCCCCCACCCGGTGCAGGATCATGTTGCTCGGGACTTCAAAGAGAAAGTAACCGATGAAGAAGATGCCAGAGACGAGGCCGAACGCCTCCGAGCTGATGGCCAGTGCCTTGTTCATCGTCAGCGCCGCGTAACTGGTGTTGGTGCGGTCGAGGAACGCGACGATGTACAGGATGATGATCCACGGGATGATGTGGTTCCGGACTTTCCGCGTCGCGCTCGCCGCCACTTCATCCACGGCAGTGGCATTCGCCATTCGGATACCCCCTTGTCCGGCAGAGCCGGTGATATAATACTCGAATAATAGCATGTTTTATTTGATTTCAACCACATTGAGAAACTCATGAAATGGTTCCTGCCCTGTGTGCGCGCATCAGACCGTCATCCTGTGCGGTTGGTCGCCCAGGACGGGAGCGGGTGGAGGGATACGTTTGCGGTTTGCAGAGAGAATGGCGAGACTCGGCACGGAGAACGCGTTTGAAGTGTTAGCGGAGGTGACCCGCCTGCGGGCCGAAGGGCGCGAGATCATCAGCTTCGCCATCGGCGAACCGGATTTCGACACTCCGGACCACATCAAGGAGGCGTGCATCCGCGCGCTCCGGGACAACCAGACCCACTACGCGCCGTCGGCCGGCATCCCCCAGTTGCGCCAGGTCATCGCCGAACACATCCGGGACACCCGCGGGATCGCGGCCGACCCCGAGGAGGTGGTCGTCACACCGGGGGCCAAGCCGATTCTCTATTTCGCCATCCACGCCCTCGTGGACCCGGGGGACGAGGTGATTTACCCGAATCCGGGGTTCCCCATCTACGAGTCGGTGATCCGCTTCGTCGGAGGCACCCCGGTCCCCCTGCCGCTCGTGGAGGAACGAGACTTCGCCTTCGACGCCGAGCGCCTGCGTTCCCTGGTGACGCCGCGCACGAAAATGATTATCCTCAACAGCCCCCACAACCCGACCGGCGGCCTGCTCTCCCGCGCCGATCTGGAGGTGGTGGCGGAACTGGCCGCGGCGCACGACCTGTGGGTGTTGTCGGATGAGATCTACAGCCGCATCGTCTACGACGGCCCGTTCACGAGTATCGCGTCCCTGCCCGGCATGAAGGAGCGGACCATCCTCCTCGACGGGTTTTCCAAGACGTACGCCATGACCGGATGGCGGCTCGGCTACGGGGTGATGCCGGCCGCGCTGGCCGAGGAGGTCGCGCGACTGGTCACCAACTCGGCGTCCTGCGTCAACACCTTCGTCCAATACGGGGGCATCGCCGCCCTCACCGGCCCCCAAGAGCCCGTCGACCGCATGGTCGCCGAGTTCCGGGCGCGCCGAAAAATGATGGTGGACGGACTCAACGCCATCCCGGGCGTCTCCTGCCGCGCCCCCGGCGGCGCGTTCTACGTGTATCCGAACGTGACCCGGGCCTGTCAACGCCTCGGCCTGGCGGACGGCCGGGCGCTGCAGCAGTACCTGTTGCACGAGCACGGCGTGGCGGTGCTCCCGCGGACGGCGTTCGGGTCCCGGGCGGCAGAGGAAACCGAGGAATACGTGCGCCTGTCCTACGCGACGTCGCGGGAGAACATCGAGCGGGGCCTCGCCCGCATCCGGAACGCGCTCGCGCCCTGAACCTGGGCGCATCGCGCATCGGACGCGGGCCGGGACCCGCGTCCTTCCGCCGTCACATGAATCGGCCGCCATCCACCTTGACGATCTCGCCGGTGACGAACGCGGCATTCGCCAGCGCGGACACCACCTCGGCGACGTCCTCCGGTGTGGCGGCGCGCCGCAGTGGCGTGTCCGACGCGAGGCGCTGAACGTGGTCGTCGTGGCCCTCGACCCAGCGCGTCATGACGATCCCGGGCGCGACACCGTTGACCCGCACCTCCGGCGCCAACACCCGCGCCAAGGACTTGGTGACGCTGATGGCGGCCGCCTTCGACGCCGCGTAGGCGATGGAACTGCCGAGTCCCGTCAATCCGGCCACCGACACCACGTTCACCATCGCCCCGCGTGCCTGCCGCAGCGCTGGCGCCGCGGCCCGGGCGCAGTGGAACAGACCCTTGACATTCACGTCCCACACCCGATCCCAGTGCGCATCGGTCAACCCTTCCAGGTCGGCGTGATCGACATAGTCGGTGGTACCGGCGTTGTTGACCAGGACGTCGATGCGCTCAAACGCCTCCATCACCTGAGTGACCATCGCACGCACCTGGAGGTCATCCGCCACGTCCGCCCGTAGCACCAAGGCCGGCACCCCAAGCGCGCGGACCTCGGCCGCGGTCGCCTCCGCATCCGCCTCCGAACGTGAATAATTCACCACCACGCCCATGCCCTGGCGGGCGAACGCCAATGCGCAGGCGCGCCCAATGCCGGTCCCTCCCCCCGTGATGAGAGCGATTTTCCGTGTCAAGCGCCTCTCCCCCTCCAGCAAGATGGATCTGTCGCTACCCGGTCCCGGGCCGGGACGCCCCGGCCGCCGGCGGGAGACCCTTCCCGCACACAGAGGCCTCAGGACGGGTTAGACAAGTCTACATATTTGATTTCGACAATCTTGCCGTCTTTCACCTGCACCACGTTGTATCCGTGCAATCCGTCGCCGTGTTCGTCGAAGTTGTACACGCCCTCCGCACCGTGATAATCATGTGTACCCAGCAGCCCCTGACGGATCTGATCCGGCGACGTCATGACGCGCAAAGCAAATGAGGCCGGCGCCCGTATCCGGGAACGCCGGCCCGCATCCTCTCGGTTTTGTCCACATCTCACGCCGAGGCGAACTGAAGGAACTTTTGGACCACTTGGTCAATAAACGCAATGGTGGCCTCGTCGGTCAGACCGTCCTCGGAAAACTTGTCCTGCGCGAACGGGATGAGGATCTCGTTCCCGCCCGGCGGCAGCGTACGGGCAGCCACCCCCGGCGACGCGAGGATCTCCCGCAGGTGCAGCTGTGCGCGCACGGTACCGACCATGCCTGTCGTTGCCCCCGCCACGAGCACCGGTTTGCCGTTCATTACCTTGTCGCCTCTCGACAACCAGTCGAGGGCGTTTTTCAATACGCCCGGGATGGACCAGTTGTACTCGGGCGTCACCAGCAGCACCGTGTCCGTCTTGGCGATCCGGCGCTTGAACGCCTTCACCGGCTCCGGAGGGTTCAGCTCCTGGTCCTGGTTGAAATAAGGCAGGTTGGCGATGTCCGCGATCTCGATGTCCCACGTCCCTTGGTACCGCGCCTGCATCCAACGCGCCAAGCGCATGTTGTACGACGCCTGACGAAGGCTGCCCACCAATGCAACGCCACGCATGACCGTCATCAGCCCTGTTTCACCGCTTCAATTTCCAAGGACACCTGAACCTGGTCCCCGACCAGCACGCCGCCCGTCTCCAGCGCCGCGTTCCATTTCAGGCCGTAGTCGCTCCGGTTGATGGTCCCGTTGGCGCTGAATCCAGCGCGGATGCCGCCCCACGGATCCTTGCCCTGGCCCTCGTATGTCACCAGGAACGTCTCCGGACGCGTCACACCGCGGATGGTCAGGTCACCGGTCACCTCGTACTCGCCTTCGCTCTTCTTGACGATGCGGGTGGCCTTGAACGTCATCTTCGGATGGTTCTCGGCGTCGAAGAAATCGGCCCCGCGCAGGTGGTTGTCCCGGTCCTCGTTGCGCGTGTCCACGCTGGCGACGTCCACCGTAAACTCGATGTGGGCTGTGGTGAGATCCTCCGGATCCGCCTCAATGACCGCGTCAAAGGTATGGAAGGTTCCTTTTACGCGGGAGATCACCATGTGCTTGATGCTGAAATCGACACTGCTGTGGGCGGGGTCAATCTTCCACTGCGATTTGGCCATGGTCCATCCTCCTTATACTTACAAAATCGAACTTGCTCACAAAATTACAGACCCTATCGGGAGTATGCCATCGGCTGAAGAGATTGTCAAGCTGCCCCCTTACCGACACAATCTTCCCTGTTCGTGTCGGTCTCAAACCGTCGCGCGGGCTGGGCGCGCGCGGCGGCGCCACCGGTGAAGACCGACGCCCGCCAGGCCAAACAGCACCGGGGCGAGGCACCACCACCACATGGTCACATCCTGGTACAACCATCCGGCCAAGAGCGCGGGTACGATGGCCAGTGCGAACGGTACCGTCGACCATAACGGCCGCCACCACAGGAGGAATCCCCCCAACAAGAGCATGACGGCGAAGATCATGCCGGCTCCGCCGTCTCCCTCCAACTGCGGGATGGCGTTTCCCACCCCCACGGCCGCGATGGCGTACGACTGCAACCCAATCCAGACCGCGGCCAACACGCAGAACAGCCCGGCGAATCCGTTGACCAGATGCCTCCACCACACCTCTGCCGCCTCCTTTCTCTCGTTCCATTCATTGTATCAAGCCAACGCATCGCATCCTGTCGAAGCGTGCAAGTCCGCCGCACGCAGCAGGAGGGCACGGGGAACCCCGTGCCCTCCTGGAAAATCGGGAAACCGCCGCACCGGCCTGACGTCTGCATCTCAATTTCCGTACGGGGAAGAGGGGCGGGTCTGGCCGCTGGCACTCGACGCAGACTGCATGTCCGTCAAAGTCACCTTGAGGCTCAACCGCTCGCTGCCTCGGTATACCGTCAGCGTCACCTGGTCGCCGGGCTGATGCTCAAACAAGTTGGTGCGAAGATCGGCGATATTCTGCACGGTCTTCCCGTCGATGGCGACGATCACGTCTTGCGCCTTCAACCCGGCTTGTTGGGCCTGCGTGGAGGTCACGGCGCGCACCCAGACCCCGTAGTTCACCGGGACATTGGGCTGATAGGCGTCGGGCAGGCTCGCCAGCGAATAGCCTTCGATGCCGAGCGCCGGGTGGTTGGCGTGTCCGGTCTTCAGTATCTGGTACGCGATCTTGACGACTTGATTGGAAGGAATGGCGAATCCCATGCCTTCCACGCCTTGGGCGACGATCTTGCTGCTGTTGATTCCAATCACCTGACCGGCGATGTTCAGGAGCGGTCCGCCGCTGTTGCCCGGGTTGATGGCGGCGTCCGTCTGGATGACCGTCTGATAGTTGAGGGTCTCCTGGGTCTGCTCGTCCTGCACCGGCATGACCCGTTTCGGCGCGCTGATGATGCCGGAGGTCACGGTATCCGCGAAGTCGAGCCCCATCGGCGTGCCGATGGCGATGGCGGGTTCGCCGGCCTGCAGATTGTCGGAGTTCCCGAAGGTCACCGGGGTGATGTCTTGAACGTTGGAAACCGCCACCTTCAACACCGCCAGATCGGTGTACGGGTCGGTACCGACGACGGTGGCCGGCACGTGTTTCCCGGAATTGAGCACAATCTCCACCTTGTCGGCCCCTTCCACCACGTGGTTGTTGGTGACGACATATCCAGACTGACTGTCCTTATAGAAGAGGACGCCGGTGCCCACACCGCTCTCCTGCGACTGATCCGAGGTTGCGAAAAACGGGTTCTGGTTCTGGGTGTAGTCGACGACGCCGACCACCGCCGGCTCCACCTTTTTGACTACCTGTTCGATATCGCTCGACACGTCGACATTGGCAACGGTCGGTATCACGTTCTGGGATACGCTCGTGCCTGCGGTCGTGCTGCCCGCCGACGGAGCGGCCGCAGACGGCGACAGGCGGGTCACCGCCAGGGTCGCAGCGGAACCGACGAGCGCCGACAGAACGACCACACTGGCCCAGCGCAGCATGGATGGTTTCAAAGTGGTTCACCCCTCCCGGTTCGTCGGTTTCTATTATGCCGTCCCTTCCTTGAAATTTGATTGAATCATATTATGTCACCTACGGTACCCAACTTGAGTTTTTGCCAGCCGTCCGATATCATTGGGATAGTCATGGTTAGCAGCCAAGCATTTGGAGTGCTAACAACCTCACGGCAGACACTCTTCATTCACGATTCGCCGGTTTGGTTGGAGATGTTCACAATCTTGACCAGCGGAGGGATGTGAAATGAAGGCGTTGTTGTTGGCCGGCGGATTAGGAACACGTTTGCGTCCTCTCACCGAACACCTGCCCAAACCGATGGCCCCGGTCATGGACCGGCCATGGCTCGAGCACCTCATCGAGCACCTCAGACGACAAGGCATTGACGAATTTGTGATCGCAGTCAAACACCACGCAGGGGTGATTGAACGACGGCTGGGGGACGGCCGGCGCCTCGGCGTTCGGATCACGTACAGCCGTGAACCGGGCCTGTTGGGGACGGCCGGCGCCATTAAACACGCAGAGCCACTGCTCAGCGAGCGCTTCCTCGTGCTTAACGCGGACATCATTCATCTCACCCGCCTCGTTCCACTGCTCGAATTCCATCGAAACACCGGAGCTCAAGTCACCATCGGGCTCACCGAGGTCGACGATCCCAGCCAGTACGGCGTGGTTGAGCAGACCTGGGACGGCCGAATCCTGCGGTTTGTCGAAAAACCCCCGCGCGCCCTCGCCCCCTCGAGGCGCGTCAACGCGGGCATCTACGTGATGGAAAAGGAAGTGCTTCGCCACATTCCGGCCGGGCGTGAGGTGTCCATCGAACGAGAGACCTTCCCTCACCTCATTCAATCCGGTGTCCCGGTGTACGGTGCGCCCGTGGAAGGGTACTGGCTCGACATGGGAACCCTGGGCCGTTACCTCGGGCTGCACCGGGACGTGTTGGACGGCCGGATCCGGTTACCCTGGATGCCAACGCCCAAGAGACCGGGCATCTGGATTGGCGAAAACGCGCAGATCCATCCCACGGCGCGATTGGAACCACCCGTTTGGGTGGGGGCCGGCGCACGCATCGGCGCGGGATGTGTCGTCGGACCGTACGGGGTCGTCGGTGCAGGGGCGGAGTTGCTCAGCCATACCCAGATTTCTAACGCCGTCGTCCTGCCCCGCACCCAGGCGAGTGGAATCACAGCAATTGGAAATGCTATTGTCGGCCCGGATTTTCATGCAGCGCTGCAACCCGTCGGTGCGGCGCAGAACGAGGGGGTGCTTCAACATTGACCCATGTGGCGTATGTCAGCACATACGTGCCCAAACGGTGCGGGTTGGCGACCTATACCGACCACCTGCGCCGGTATGTGCGCGATGCCGGGCGCGGCAGAGCGACAGACACGGTGGTCGCCATGGTGGACAACCACGAGGACGTGCGGGTGTACGACGCATCCGTGTGGTGCCTGCGGCGTGACACCCGCGAACATTACCAGCAGATGGCCCGCCGGGTGAACGAGGGACCGGCGGATGTCGTGTCCCTCCAGCACGAGTTCGGCATCTTTGGCGGCGACGCGGGGGCGCACATCCTCGACTTCGTGCGCGAGTTGCGAAAACCACTCGTGACGACGTTTCACACGGTGCTCGAGCGCCCGGGTGAACCGCACCGAAGGATCCAACAGGCGCTCGCGGAGCGCAGCGACCGCGTGGTCGTCATGAGCCGTTACGCGGTGTCGCTTCTGAACCAGATTTACGGCGTGCCGCGCGAGAAAATCGTGCACATTCCGCACGGGACCCCGGTCCCGGTGCCCGAGCGCCGGCATTGGGTCCGAAAGCAACTGGGCTGGGACGGCCGGCGCGTGGTGATGACCTTTGGCTTGCTCAGCCCGGGCAAGGGCATCGATCTGATCTTGCGCGCCCTGCCCGCGGTCATTCGCGACGTCCCCAACCTCCTGTACGCCATCGTCGGACAGACGCATCCGGAGGTCCGCAGGCGGGAGGGTGAAGCGTACCGCGAGCAGTTGCAGGACCTGGTGCAGCGACTGGGGATCCAGGACCATGTGGTGATGCTGGACCGGTACCTCTCCGAGGCGGAATTGGTGGATCACATTCTGGCGTGCGATCTGTACGTGACGCCGTATCCTGGCATGCAACAGATCACCTCCGGGACTCTCGCCTACGCCGTCGGGCTCGGTCGGCCTGTGCTCAGCACCCCGTATGTGTACGCCCGGGATCTGTTGGGAGGACTGGGTGAACTGCTCATCCCGTACGGGGATGTGGACGCCTGGAGTCAAGCCCTGGCCCGCATGTTGTCCGATCCCGCCGTCCTGCATCGGTACGAATGGCGCGTGCAGCAGATCGGGCGTGACATGTACTGGCCCCGTGTCGGAGAGGCGCACCTGCGCTTGTTTGAGGAATTGGCCCGCCGGAAGCGGCAGGCCGCGGCGGAGGGGAGCACCATTGCCTCCATTTCCCGTTGAATTCGCGCATCTGCGGCGCATGACGGACGACACGGGGCTCTTGGAACACGCGCTCGGAAGAATCCCGCGGCGGCGTGAGGGCTACTCGACGGACGACAATGCGCGGGCGCTCTGGGCGTGCGTGGAATGGATGCGGTACGGCAACCGTCTGAAGGCGCGCGAGGACGGGGCCGGCCACGGGATCGACCGCGAACTTCGCGGCCTCGGCGAACTGGCCGACGTGTATCTGTCGTATCTGGTGTGGGTACAGGGTACGGACGGATGGTTCCACAACAACGTCGCCTACGGCGGCGGATTTGAATCCGAAGAGCCGTCCTCGGACTGCCAGGGCCGCGTCCTGTGGGCGACCGCGGTGGCTGCCCTGGGGCTTCCCCGTGCGGATCAGTCCTGGGTGGCGCAAGGATTGTGCCGGACGGGATTCCGGGCACTCCATCGCATTCTCTACCCCCGCGGATGGGCGCACGCGCTCGCGGCGGCGGCCCTGTTGGTGCGCGAAGCCGACGGGATCGACCACCTGAGCGGGGAGTTTCGGGCCTGGGTGCGCGCGGAATTGCCGGAGGTCGTGCGGATGTTGACCGACCGCCTGATCGAATTGTACCGGCGCGAGTCCCGGCCCGGGTGGCACTGGTTCGAGCCGGTCATGACCTACAGCAACGGGGTTTTCCCGTGGGCGCTGTGGCACGCGTGGACAGTGCTGCAGGATGCGGCCGTCGAGCGGATCGCCCGCGACAGCCTGGCCTTCCTGCAGGAAAAGATGACCGCGCCGGAAGGGTGGATCCGCCCCATTGGCAACCAGGGCTGGTGCACACCGGAAGGCTGCAGCCAGTGGGACCAACAGCCGCTTGAGGTCATGAAGCTGGCGATGGCCTGCGGACAGGCGTACACCGCAACCGGTGATCCGCTGTACGCCGAGACGCTCACCCGGTGCCGGGACTGGTACCACGGTGCCAACGATCTCGGCGTCCCGGTCGCCGATCCGCAGGACGGGGCCTGTTTTGACGGACTCTGCGAACACGGTGTCAATACCAACTGCGGGGCGGAGTCCACGCTGTCATTCCTGATCACGGAGGCTTTGTATCACCAGTTGGGCCTCGCGGCGGGCCAGAACGCGGAGGTGCACACCGCGCAGGCCGACGGTCCGGATCGTCAAGCACGCGCCTCTGGGGTATGATGGAGGGGTTGCCGGGTGCGCGCAGCGGCTCGTGAGGATGTCCGGCCGTCCCGCACCCGCATCCTGGCCGGAGAGGGGGTGAGACAATTGGATCACGCGCGCATCGATTTCGAGCCGGTGAAGTTTCAACCGGTCCCGGTGGCCCGCCTGTGGGGCGGACACCGATTGAAATCCTGGTTCGGGGTAGACACGGATGAACCCATCGGCGAGTACTGGGTGCTCTCCGGCCATCCCAACGGGATGAGCGTGGCGGCTTCCGGTCCGTTTGCCGGCATGACGCTCGCAGAACTGGTGGAGCAATATCCGTCGGTTTACCTGGGCCACAGCCCGCAGCCGCGGTTCCCGCTCCTCATCAAGTTCATCGAGGCGTCCCAGGACCTGTCTGTGCAAGTGCATCCCGACGACGCCTACGCACAGCGGGTCGAGGGAGACTTCGGCAAGACCGAGGCCTGGTACATTCTCGAGTGCCCCCCGGACGGCCGGGTGATCTACGGCCATCAGTTCCGGTCCCAGGCGGACTACCGGGAGGCGGTGGAGGCCGGCCGCGTTCAGGAGAAGCTCCGGTGGCGGCCCATCCAGCCCGGGCAGGTGGTGTTCGTGCCGGCAGGTACCCTTCATGCCCTCCTCGCGGGCACCATCGTGGTCGAAGTGCAGCAGACGTCGGATGTCACGTACCGGGTCTACGACTGGGACCGCGTCGACGCGAACGGAAATCCCAGGCCACTGCACGTGGATAAGGCGGCCGACGTCCTTAATTTTGATCCGGACGATCCCGCCGCCCAGACGCACCCCGAGGCGGCCAACCCGGATGCATCCGCCGCCGGCGTGCCGGCACCCTGGCGACGGCTTGTCACCTGTCCATACTTTACGATGGACCACGTCCACTTGGACACCGGCACGCTTCCAGTCGAGAGCGGCCGCGCCGGAAACCCGGACATCCTGATTGCCATGGGCGGCTCCGGACGACTGTCCTGGCCGGGTGGCGACATGTCCATCCGGAGGGGAGATACCGTGCTCCTTCCCGCCACCTTGACCCAATACACCGTGGTGAACGATGACCGGCTGGAACTGTTGCGGGTGTTTTACTGATCTTTGCCCGCATTCCCTGACATTCCGTGTTGCCTGCACACAGAGCGGCTTATAATATGAAAACCGCAAACGGACCCCGTTCCGAAACTCTGTGTGCAAAGGTTGTTGTTCACCATGACCAAACAACACGATGTCCAGTTTCCGCTCGGCCCGTTTGTCCGGTATGAACACAACCCCATCCTGTCCCCGCAGGGGAATTCATGGGAAGCAAAAGATCTGTTCAACCCGGCCGCGGTGATCCGCAGCGACCAAGTCTATCTCTTCTATCGTGCCGAGGATCACACCGGCCCGGGCGAATGGAATGGCACGTCCCGGATTGGCCTGGCCGTCAGCCGGGACGGCGTCCACTTCGAGCGCCTGCCGCATCCGGTGGTGGAGCCGACCGAGCCCTACGAGCATCCAGGCGGGTGTGAGGACCCGCGCGTCGTCGGCATCGACGGGCTCTACTATATGACGTACACCGCTTTCGACGGTAAGACCGCTCGCCTGTGCCTCGCCACGTCGGAGGATCTCATCCACTGGCGAAAGCACGGACCCATGTTCGCAGACGGCGAGGGGGAGCACGCCCGGTGGTCGAAATCGGGGGCCATCGTCCCGCGCCGGTTCGGCGGCCGGCTGGTGATGTACTTCGGAGACACGGATATCTGGGTGGCGTTTTCCGAAGATGGACGGCATTGGACGCCGCGTCCGGAACCGGTCATCCGGCGCAACCCGGACGAGAAGGCGTTCGACAGCCTGTTGGTCGAACCCGGGCCGACGCCCGTGGTGACAGACGAAGGGATTCTGCTGATCTACAACGGCGCCCGCCGGATCCAGCACGGACCGGACGCCGGCAAGCCGTATTATGCCATCGGACAGGCGCTGTTCGCTCTGGACGATCCCGCGCGCCTCATCCGGCGGACGGAGACCCCCGTGTTTATTCCGGAGACGCAGCATGAGCTGCGCGGACAGGTCGACTTTGTGGTGTTCGCGGAAGGGCTTGTCCACTTTCGCGGAACCTGGTTTCTGTATTACGGCATGGCCGACAGTCATATCGGCGTCGCCCGCTATACGTCTCAGGCCACCCCAGCCGAGGACGAGGACGAGGCCGTCGCGGTCTGACTGCCGGGTATCCGGAGCAGGAGGCAAAGCGTGCCGGGTCCGGCACGCTTTGCTATTCAAAACAACCGCTTTTGCCCCTGATGCTCCTTGAGGATTTCCACCGCCTCGCGAAAACGCAGCGAATGCACAATCTCCCGCTCGCGCAAAAATTTCAACGCGTCCTGGATGTCAACGTCGTCCGTCAAATCAATCAGCCACTGGTACGTCGCACGCGCCTTTTCCTCCGCTGCGATGTCCTCGTACAAATCCGCAATCGGATCGCCCTTCGCCTGGATGTACGTTGCGGTCCACGGAACGCCCGCCGCGTTGTGATACGCCAGCGCATGGTCGTGGTCCGCAAAATGCTCACCGAGCCCCGCCGCCTTCAACTGTTCCGGCGTGGCGTCCTTGGTCAGCTTGTACACCATGGTGGCAATCATTTCGAGGTGGGCGAACTCCTCCGTCCCGATGTCGGTCAGCAGGCCGATCACCCGATCCGGGATGGAGTAGCGCTGGTTGAGATAGCGCAGGGCCGCCGCCAGCTCGCCGTCCGCGCCGCCGTACTGCTCAATCAAGTACTTGGCGAGCCGCGGATCACACTTGCTCACGCGCACCGGATACTGAAGCTTCTTTTCGTAAATCCACACAAGCATCCACCCCCGACGTTGTGGTCGTCAGGGATGGATATGCGAAAATGGATTGTACGTATTCTGACCCTCGCAAAAGCGGAATGGTTATCAAAATAAAGCAATAAATACCATAACATAGGTGACCTGTTGTGGTTCACTTCTGTTAAAGAACGTGGGAAGGAGAACCAGCGAGAACGCCGCAGAATCCGAGAAATGGATGATGCCGGCGTCCTGTTGATGACGAATCATTATGTACATCCGGACATGCGCGAACTCGCGAAGTCATGGCCGAATTCCCTGCGGCGGTATGACCAACTCCAACGATCCGCGGCTCTGCTTCGCGCTTCTGATCGCGATTCGGCCGATTTGCTGCGCAAGTTGCAGCGTACACTGGCTGATCACGAAGCTCCGCTCTGCGGCCACGAAGACGGTCTGGCCACGTTTTGGTCGTGTACCGCGGATCTGCGGCAGAAGCGAATTCTGTACTGCCTCGGCGCCCCCTGCCGCAATCCGTTTAAGGAATACTTCGCTTTTTCAACTTGATGGAACCTGAGCTCGCGGAACGCGTGCGACGTGGTTTCGAACGCACGCGTTCCCGAACCCGAGACGAGATTCTCAGATGTGGCCAGCGGCGAAAACGCCGCGCCCGGCATTACAGATTTTCAATCGCCACCGGCTCGAGGTCGTCCGCCGGCGTGAAGCCGAACACCCGGCTATAGAAATAAAACTCGCCGTCGAGTGACCGCTTGATGTTCTCCGCCTTGCGAAAGCCGTGACCCTCCCCGGGAAATGCCACGTACGCCACGGGCAACCCCTTCTTGCGCAAGGCCTCGACCATAAGTTCCGCCTGGTTGGGCGGCACGATTTTGTCGTCCAGCCCCTGGAAGAAGATGATGGGACACGACAGGCGGTCCGTGAAGTGGATGGGCGAGCGGTTGTAGTACACCGATTGCGCCTCTGGATAAGGGCCGAGCAGGCTGTCCATATACCGCGACTCGAACTTGTGTGTCTCGTGGACGAACACCTCGAGTTCGCTCAGCCCGAAATGGCTGGCCCCGGCCTTGAAGACGTCCCGGAACGTCAGGGCCGCCAGCGTCGTGTAGCCGCCGGCGCTCCCTCCGGCGATGCACAGCCGCTCTCCGTCCGCCAGGCCTCGCTGGACCAGATACAGGGCCGCGTTGACCGCATCGTCCACGTCGACGACCCCCCACTGGCCTTTCAGCCGATCCCGGTATTCGCGTCCATATCCGGTCGATCCGCCGTAGTTCACGTCCACCACGGCGAATCCGCGGCTCGTCCAGTACTGGGTGGTCAGACTCAGCACCGCGGGCGACGCGCTGGTCGGTCCCCCGTGGACGTGCACCAAGAGGGGAGGTTTCTCCCCATCGGGCGCCTGGAAGTCCGGATTCGTGGGCGGATAGTAGTGCGCGAACGCGGTCTTCCCGCCTTCCGTCGGGAACTCCACCTCCACGGGCCGGGAGAAATACCGGGCATCCACCGGCACATCCGCGGCCGACTTCACCACCTGGCGCCCGCTGCCGTCCGGACCCGCCACCACCAGGTGCCGAAGCGTCGTCGGCGACGCGGCGAGATACGCCATCTGGCGCCCGTTGCTGCGTACGTGGGCAAACCAGGTGTCCTCGCCGGGAAGGGGATAGAGCCGTCCCGTCGCCAGGTCGATGCGGGCCAGGTGGTCACGGCCACGCTGGGCATACTTGCACACGATGGTGTGTGCGTCGATGAAGGTGTAGTCGCTCAGGCCAAAGACCCAAGGCGGTCCGGCGAACTCGGCGTCCAACGGATGCACCGCCTCCACCGCCCCGTCTTCCGCCAACCGGTACAAATTCCACCAGTTCGAACGGTCCGATACGAAATACAACACGCCGTCCGGCGACCACACCGGCTGCAGCACCGATTCCCCGGGGCCGCCGGCCACGCGGTGCGCGTTCTCCAGCCGCCCGTCGGCCGTGACGTCGGCAACCCACAACTCTGTCCCGTCCCATGGCATGTTCGGGTGGTTCCACGTCAGCCAGGCCAGACGGTCGCCGGCGGGATTCAACCGGGGATTGCTGTAGAAGTCGTTGCCGGACACCAACACCCGGTCGGGGCCGCCTGTCAGGGATACCGCCACCAGCGTGGTCTCGGCGAAGATATCGGATTGGGTGTGGTCCTCGCGCACGCCGATCCACCAACCCCGGCGCTTGTCCACGATGCCGTCGGCATACCGCAGGCGGGAATCGTCCGTCAACGGCCGGATGGTCCCGTCTCGATCCCGTATGTACAGCCGGTTGTCTGCGAAATTCGAGAAATACACAATCCCGTCGGACACCGTCCACGCGCCGCCTCCGTACTCGTGCACGCGGGTGCGCACGTTGTAAGGCGCCGGGATGAGTTCCTCTTCCGTCCCGTCCGCACACCGGCGCATCAACACATTCCGGCCGGCCTCGCGCGGCCGGGATTCCAGCCAGTACAGGTCGTCCCCGTCCCACGCCAAACCATCCAGGCCAATGACCGCCTGGACAATCAGGTCCGACGTGATGGGGGACTTCCAGCTCCCGTAAGGTGCGGTTTTCACATTCGTCACGCGGTTTCTCCCCTCTCAGACGTTTCACACCATAGGCATAGTCCCATTCTACCCGCACACGGGCGACAGCGTCGAGCCCCTCCGTCAGCCCACGCGTACAACACAACGAAGGCAGGACCGCCAGTCCTGCCACGATGATGAGCGCCGTCCCATGACGCACCAGGCGCCGCACGCCGTCCAAGACGATGAAGTTGCCGCCTCAGACCTGCCAGGGCCATGGGGCCTCCGACCAGGTCCAGCGGTTGCCCACCGGGCTGTTGCCGAACTCCTGCAACGGGCCGAAGTTCGATTCGAATTGGTGCATCAGCGTCTGCTTGCGGCGTTGGAACTGCTGGAACTGTGCCAACGCCTGAGCGTCATCCGGGTGGGTATCCAGGTAGAGTGTGAGCTCGACCAGGGCAAAATCCACCGCCTGCAGCTCGTGCAGGTACTGGTAATACTCTTTAGGAACCGTCTGCTCCATGGGACACTCCCTCCCGGAACGGGCGCTCGTAGGGGCTGTACAGGTCCGGCCACAGCGTCCCGCGCCTCAGGGCCTCGCGCGGGGCGTATTGGCGCAAGCCCTTGGGCTGCATCACATAGTACTGGTTGGGCGGGACGATGTACGCCTTGGGCCTCGGCGGGCAAGGATCCAACGGGCTGTGAAACGACTCAAACGCACGCCACTGGCGATTCATCCTGACCCTCCTTCTCCCCGCGGCCGTCGGCGCGTCGCGCTCGGCGACCCGCGGGGTGCAATTCTTCACATTGAGCATATTCAGGAAGGACATTGTGCAGAAGCGTGCGACAGGAGATGGCCAGGAGGATCAATGGAGGAGCCAGGCGACCGCCACCCCGACCACGCATCCGCCGAGCACCTCCACGGGTTTGTGCCCGAGGTGTTCATCCAATTCCGGCCAATCCATCAGCCACCAAGGAACCGAGGGGACCTGAAGGCGAATGGAGGGGACCTGGGGCGTGGAGCCCTCCGCGGATACGGGAGAGCCCTCCAGCGTCCTCGGGTTCTGCAGGCCGCTGCGGCGCAGGTCGTGCAACAGGCGGTTGAGGACCGCCGCCTGCCGGCCCGCCTGCCATCGCACGCCGGCCGCATCGTACATCACGATGAATGCCACGAACAGGGCAAGTGCCAATACCGGATTGCTCCCCCCCTCGTGGAGCCACAGTTCCGCCACCAGGGAGACCACCAGCGCGGTGTGCGAACTGGGCATCCCGCCGGACTGCCGCAGCCGCTGCAGATCCCACCGGCGCAGCCGGATCACGACAATCAAGGGTTTCAACAACTGCGCCGCCACGAGAGAGAGCAGCGGCGCCAGCCACAGATGATACGAAATCGCCACCCGCGGCTCCCTCCTCATCCCCTTCGATGTTCACAGCACTTCCCGCAGATCTTCCGCCGTGGCAGCGGTCGATTCGCGGCGGAACAGCCGCTCCACAGGTGCAATCCCGTAGAACACCGCCATCCCGAACAGGATGACGGATGCCGCCCAGAAGGGCGCCGTCGGACCCATGCTGTCCCACAAGCGTCCGCCGACGAGCGGTCCGACGGCCATGCCGATGCCTTCTACGGTCATGAAGATGCCCCACATGACCGCCTTGCGCGCCTCCGACACCGTATGGGCCAATACCGAGTTCCAAGCCGGCAGAACCAGCGCGTACCCCATACCCAGCCCGGCCGCGCACAGGATGACCGCCCACAGGGTGCGCACATTCACCAGAGCCGCCAGCATGACGGCGCAGACGGTGAACCCGCCGACGAGAAAGGGACGGAATCCAGCGCGATCTACCCATCGGCCACACGGGATCTGAAACAACACCGTCGCCGCGCCGCCCGCCACCAGCAACTCAGCGTACAACCGCCCGCTGTAGCCCAGTTGGTACCGTGTGTACAGCTCGAACACCGGCATCAGGACCCCCATGGCGAACGTCTGCACGAACGTCCCCGGCAAGAGGAGCCGGACACTCCGCACCTCCGCCCACACTCGGCTCGGATGCAGACGGACGTGCGCCTGGGCCAGCGGTCGCAGGTTCAGCACCACCGCCGCGATCACGCCGGCCAACCCCCACACCCCGAGCAGGAGGATGAATCCACGTCGCACGTGTTCACCGAGGACCCAGCCCATGCTGACGGTCCCCGCACCCACGCCGGTCAGCCAAGCCATCATGACCCCGCCCATGGCGGTGGCATGGGTGGCGGGCGGCAATCCATGGGTCACCCGCGAGATGACCGCAGGCCAGACGGCCGACATGCCGATACCCAAGAGCGCGCTCCCGAGGACCACCCCCCAAGCGTGGTGGGCACGCCACACCGTCGCGATGCCGATGCCTCCAACCACGAGCGCCGGCACAAGTACGCGCCGTTGGCCGAAGCGGTCCGTCAACCAGCCGGAAGGGCCGCGCAATCCGGTGTCCATGGTGTAGTGAGCCGCGAGCGCATACCCGACCGTGGCCGAGGTCATCCCGAGCACGCCACGCACGTAAATGGGCAAGACAAAAAACAGCAGCGCGCCGCGCACAAACTCGCACAGCCCGACAACGACGAGCGCCAGCGCCTTCGCACCGCTGAAGATGTTCCGCACACCGTCCGACTTTGCCACGCGCAACCTCCCCGTCCCTGACACACCGCCCTGGGGGCTCCGCCAACGGGCGGATGCGCCGGACAAGGCTCTGGGCCCAGTATAGCGCACGGGAGCACCGGTTCACCACTGGGCCCCGTGGTCTTCCCCGCCTGGCCCGGCCCCCTCCCGCTGACGGGCCGCCTCGTACAGGAGCACCGCCCCCGCCACGGCGGCGTTGAGGCTCTCCGCACGGCCGGGCATCGGGATGCGGACGGACACCGTGGCGAAGGCTGCCGCGTCCTTCGAGACCCCATCGGCCTCGCTCCCGATGAGGATGAGCGAGGGGCCGAGGAGATTGATGGCATGGCAGGGGGTCTCCGCCTGCGGCGATGCCACGACGACCTGTCCATCGGGAAACCGTGCCCGCCATTGCCGGATGTACGCGGAGCTTTCGGCGGCACAGACCGAGACCCGGAACAGGCCCCCCATCGATGCGCGGACCACCTTCGGGGCGAACGGATCGACCGTGCCGGTACCGCAGCACACCTCAGCCGCCCCGAAGGCTTGGGCGGTGCGCAGCAGGGTGCCGACGTTCCCCGGGTCCTGGAGGCCATCGAGCAAGAGGAACAATGCCCCCGCTTGCGGCGTTGAGGCTAGCTGCGGGATCTCGGCGACCGCCATCACCCCTTGGGGCGTCACCGTATCCGCCACGGCGGCGAACGCCTGCGGTGACAGGTGAAAGACGGGGATGCCCCGGGCTTCCGCAAGGGACAGCCAGTCCGCGGGCAGTTCGTCCGTCCCCACGTCCCACAGCAGGGCCTGCAGCCGCAGCGGTGCCTGCAGCGCCTCCGCCACCAACCGTTTCCCTTCAATTAAAAACAGGCCGTGTTCCCGCCGGCCTTTCTTGGTTTTGAGTGAAGACCAAAGTTGCACCTTCGGGTTGCGTACCGATTCCAGGTACACCGGAGAACCCCTCCTGCCTCTTGATTAATACAAAAGGGCCCGGCCGCGCGGGCCGGGCCCTTCGAGGCCACCGGTGCCTCGTTACGCCTGCAGTTTCTGTTTTGCCACATTCGCCAACTCCGCAAACGCCTTGCGGTCAGCCACGGCCAGATCGGCCAGCATCTTGCGGTTGACCTCCACGCCGGCCAGCTTCAGCCCGTGCATGAACCGGCTGTACGACAGCCCGTTCAGACGTGCGGCCGCGTTGATGCGCTGGATCCACAGGCGGCGGAAATCCCGCTTGCGTGCGCGCCGGTCGCGATACGCGTACATGTAGGACTTCCACACCTGCTGCTTCGCCGTGCGGTACAGCCGATGCTTGGAACCACGGTAGCCGCGGGCCAGCTTCAAGATCTTTTTATGTTTACGGCGCGTCACGACGCCGCCTTTGACACGTGCCATGGTTCAGCTTCCTCCTTTGGTCTTCCCGTCCGTTCGCAACGGCGGGTCGTACATCTTGGCGGGCTCGGCGCCGATTTACTTCAGATAAGCCAGCAACTGCTTGATGCGCTTCTGGTCGCTCTTGGACACCAGCGTCGTGCCGCGCAGGCGGCGCTTGCGCGCAGGGCTCTTGTGTTCGGCCTTGTGGTACGCGAACGCATGCGCGCGCTTCAGCTTGCCGGAAGCCGTCCGTTTGACGCGCTTGGACAGACTGCTGTGGGTCTTCATCTTTGGCATCGGATGTTCCTCCGTTTCTGTGTCGTGCACTGAAATGCGTGCGCGGGCGCACACCTCAAGCCCCCGACGGAATCACGAGGAGGCTTTCGGCGCCAGGATCATGATCATGCTGCGCCCTTCCAGACGCGGGGCGCGCTCCACGGCGCCGTACTCCGCCACACCGTCGGCCAGTTTCAACAAAAGCTGCTGGCCCAGGGACGCATGCGTGATCTCGCGGCCGCGAAAGCGGACGCTCACCTTCACTTTGTCCCCGTCTTGGAGAAACTTGACCACGTTCCGCAGCTTGACCTGGAAGTCGTGATCCTCGATGTTCGGCGTCATCCGCACCTCTTTGAGCAGAGTCACCTTCTGGTTCTTGCGCGCTTCCTTCTCTTTTTTGCTCTGCTCGTACTTGAACTTGCCGTAGTCCATGATGCGGCACACGGGCGGCTTCGCCGTCGGCGCCACATTGACCAGGTCGAGGTTCTTCTCCTCGGCGATGCGGCGGGCGTCGCGGATGTTCATGATGCCCAACTGGGCGCCATCCACGTCAATCACACGGACCTCCCGCGCGCGGATCCCGTCGTTGACTTGAAAATCCTCTTTGATACTCTGTCACCTCCAAAGTCCCGTTCGATTCGCAGGACGGCACGGCGTGCCGCAGGTCTCGGGTCGGCCGCCCGGCCGAACGGCCACCGGCGGACGGATGGGCATGTAAAAAGCGCGGACCGTGCAATCCGCGCCTCACCTCGTGCTCTGTGTACGAAACACAAAATTCCCCTGTTTCGATGCTGCACTGACCCGTCGGCCCAAGCCCACCAGGTGAGAAGCCGGATGCTTCTACTTCGTCCCTATGCGATTCTCCAGGCTGAAACACAATTATTCTACCCCGCCCGGTGACGACCCGTCAAGGGCCGGGCGGGACGATGCCCGCTCGGCCCTCACGCCGACGTGTCAGCGCCGGTCACGCTTGGACCAACAGTTGCTTGCTGTCCACCTCGTCGCGCAGCCGGGCGAGGAAGGATTCGACCGACATCTGCCCCAGATCTCCCTGGCCGTACCGGCGGACGCTCACCGCCCGCGCGGCCGCCTCTTTCTCGCCGACCACCAGAGTGTACGGGATCTTGTGCACCTGCGCCTCCCGGATCTTGTAGCCGATCTTCTCCGGCCGCGCGTCCACCTCCACCCGGAAGCCCGCGTTGCGCAGCATCCCACACACTTCGTTCGCGTACGCCTCGTACGCCTCGTTGACGGTGGCCACCCGCGCCTGGACCGGTGCCAACCAGGCCGGGAACGCCCCCTTGTACTGCTCGAGCAAGAACGCGACGAACCGCTCCATGGTGCCCACGACGCCGCGGTGAATGACGACCGGGCGATGCGGCTTGCCGTCCTCGCCGATGTACTCCAGCTCAAACCGGTTCGGCAGGTGGAAGTCCAACTGAACCGTCGACAACGTCTCGTCCTTGCCGAGCGCCGTGCGGACCTGCACGTCCAGTTTCGGCCCGTAGAAGGCCGCCTCACCCGGGGCGATGACATAGTCCAGACCGAGATCATCCATCGCCTGGCGCAGCATGGCCTCCGCCTTGTTCCACATCTCGTCGTTCTGCACGTATTTCTCGGTGTCCGACGGATCGCGGTAAGACAGCCGGTGGTAGTACTCGGTGATTCCAAAGTCCTTGTACACCCGCTGAATCAGTTGCACCACCCGGCTGAACTCTTCCTGGATCTGATCCGGCCGGCAGAAGATGTGCGCGTCGTTCAGCGTCATCGCCCGCACCCGCTGCAGGCCCGCCAGGGCGCCGGACATCTCGTACCGGTGCATCATCCCGAGCTCGGCCACCCGCAGCGGCAGATCGCGGTAGCTGCGCATCTCCGACTTGTAGATCATCATGTGGTGCGGGCAGTTCATCGGCCGCAGCACCAACTCCTCGTTGTCCATCTGCATCGGCGGGTACATGTCGTCCTTGTAGTGATCCCAGTGCCCCGAGATCTTGTACAGCTCCACGTTCGCCAAATGGGGCGTGTACACGTGGTGGTAGCCGAGGCTCTCCTCAAGGTCGACGATGTACCGTTCAATCACGCGCCTCACCTTGGCCCCGTTGGGCAGCCACAGGGGCAGGCCCTGTCCCACATCCTTCGATAGCATGAAGATGCCCAGTTCCTTCCCGAGGCGCCGGTGATCCCGCTGCTTGGCCTCCTCCAGGCGGCGCAGGTGTTCGTCCAACTCCGCCTGCTTGGCGAACGCCACCGCATAGACGCGCGTCAGCTGCTCCCGCGACGCGTCCCCCCGCCAGTAGGCGCCCGCGATGGACATCAGTTTGAACACCTTGATGCGGCCGGTGGAAGGCAGATGCGGGCCGCGGCAGAGATCGACGAACTCGCCCTGGCGGTACACGGTGATGGTCTCCGACTCGGGCAGGTCGTGGATGATCTCGACCTTGAACCGATCCCCGCGCTCCGAGAAGAGCGCCAGCGCTTCCTCCCGGGTCACCACCTCGCGGACAATCGGGAGATCCTCGCGAATGATCCGCCGCATCTCCTCCTCAATGACCGGCAGGTCCTCCGGCGTGAAGACATGATCCGCGAAGTCGTAGTAAAACCCGTTTTCAATCACCGGCCCGATGGCGAACTTCGTCCCCGGAAACACCCGGGCGACCGCTTGCGCCATGACGTGGGCACAGGTGTGACGCATGACATCGACCCCTTCCGGGTCTTTCAACGTCAGGATCTCCACCTCCGCGTCCGACTCCAGAGTGCGTGACAGGTCCACCACGCGGCCGTTCACCTTGGCCGCTACCGCCTCCCGGGCCAACCCCTGGCTGATGGACGCCGCAATGTCTGCGAACGACGTGCCCGCGTCGTACACCCGCTCTGAACCGTCTTTCAAGCGAACGGTGTATGTGGCCATCTGTCCCTCTCCTCTCTGCTCTGTGACAGCATCAATAAAAAAGCGCCCCCGTCCCGCATGGGACGAGAACGCTCGGTTCCCGTGGTTCCACCCAAATTCGGCAGCTCCGCCGGAACTGCCCTCGTGGTGCGTATAACGTACGCCCCGGCCGCCGTTTCCTGCCTTCCCAGCGTGTCGCCAGGACCGGCCATCCCCGGCGGCTGCTTGGAAAGTGGTGCCTGACGCGCATCCGCGTGGGGAGCTTTCAGCCCGTGGCGTCCCCTCTCTGGAACGGGATTTGCCCGCCGGCGTCTTTCCGCATCGCCGTCATCCTGTGACGTTGTCATTGACTTTCAATATATCGAACGTCTAGGCGTGTGTCAACTCCAGGCCCTGTCAGGAGTTCCCCGTCCCGTCAATCGTAGCGCTTGGGCATGGCGGGCGGGAACTCTCCCGGTGCGAAGGCGGGATCGTCCAAGTGGGTCCGCAGTTCGGCGCACGTCGTGCAGTGGTCGCACCGCCGGACGCGGTCTTGGAACACCCGCTCCACCGTCTCCGCGAAGGTGGGCCAGGAGGCCGACCGGTTCAAATCGTGCAGGATGATTCGGCAGGGCGCCCGGGTGATGAGAATGCTCATCGCCAAGTCCTCGGCGTGGACGTCCTCCCCTTCCGATGCCTGCACTGCGGCGGCCGAGACCTCCCGATCCCGCACCAGGTTCCCTTCCTCATCGCACAGCCAGATCCGTTCGTCGCTGCAGAACACGTGCAGCACCTGCTGAGAAGGGGACTGCGCGTCGAGGATGTAGCGCAGCATGGCGACGAATTCCTCGTATTCCTGGTCGCTGAGAAACTGCCGAACCACCTCGTCGATGGACGCTTCGGCAGCGCGCATCAGCCCGCGCGCCCGGAAGCGGAGGATGCTATCCACGGACACATGAATCGATCCCGCTGCCGCCCGCCCCAAAACCTCTCCGAAGGTGCGGTCCAAGCGCGATCGCCACGGTTCCCAGGTCCAACCGGCCGTCGCTGCATCCTCGTGCCGCAGGCCGTGAAGGACCAAGAGCGCCACGTACTCCTGCTGCTCTGTGTCCAGGTAAGGGTGGAGCACCCCCACGCGGCGGTGAATATACTCATACAGCCAGTCTGTCAGGATGAATCCCGTGAGCAGATCCGCGACGGACGCCGTCGAATCCTCCCGCCCGTCGCCCCACTTCAACAGGATCCGGTTTGGACGATCCGCCTCGACCTTCACCGTCCATCCCGCATCTGCCAGTTTCTGCGCAAGAGACGCCGACGCAAGCTCGGTTTCAATCGTAGCGATGCGCACGGTCATCAGTCCTTCCGGATTTCGCATCTACTGACAGTATGGGGCGGATGTCCAATGGGTTATACCGACCCTCCAACCACGTCCATCCGGCACGTGGATGTTCGGTACGCGCACACCCCGGTTCTCCCGGTGTTCGCCCATCCGGACCTCAAAACGCAAAAGGCCGACGCTCTTGCGCGTCGGCAGTTCACTTGGTGCGGCTGACAGGAATCGAACCTGTGGCCCCCACCGTGTCAAGGTGGTGCTCTCCCTCTGAGCTACAGCCGCTCGCTCGCGGCTAGCTCATATTAGCACGCGGTCCTATTCGAAGTCAATACGCTATGCCCCTCAAAAAGACTGGGGATTTACACCAAGTGCCCATGTCGACTCCGCCTCGATCTACAGTATGTGCAGATCCCCGCGTGGCGCAGGACAGAGGCGGAAGCCGGCTGGATCCTTGGGCTCGCGACGGAGGCCAACCCGTTCCGGCCATCAGGCGCCGGCGACCGGCAAGTTCTCCAAGATGGCCCAGAGCGCGGGGGCCCGCTTGGCGAGGTTCACGGCCCGGTTCGTCTCCATATCGACAAATGCGTGTTCGGTGCGGCCCTCCGCACACAGCTCTCCCGCTTCGTTCATCACCCGATAGCGCAGCGCCAGCCGCGTCTTTGTGCACAGCTCCAAACGTGCTTCGACATCCGCGAGGTCCTCTGCGCGCAAGGTCTTCAAATACCGGCACTGGACGTCAATGACCACCAGGACGATGCCCTGGTCGTGAAATGTCTCCATGTAAGAGACGCCATTCTCCCGCAAAAAACGCATCCGGGCCACGGAGAACCAATCGATGTAGGCGGGATGATACACAATTCCAGCGGGATCGCACTCGCCCCATCGCACTTCGAACCGCGTCGTCACCGTTTTTGCCACGTGCACGGACTCTCCTCTCCCAGCCTGTTCCTCTCCAGTATACCAAACGGGGGAATCCGTCCAATCTGCGGCCAAGGCGCGGGACGCCAAGCCAGCCGGACACGGCAGAGGTTCAGTCTGTTGGTTCACGCCTTGTCCAGCGGGCGTTGCGTCCCTTCTGAATCCACACGATGACGCCTTGACGACTGAATTCGTTCAAGAAAACCGCGGTGCGAGTCTACATATCTCCGCTGAGGTTCGACCGCTTGCTCCAGTCTGCTCTCCGCGAATGACCCGGGGTAAATGCCTCAATCTGATGCCGTCCAGAACGCGTATCTTAACACCATGTGACGGGAAGGAGGTGTTTGCCCGTGTACGATGGAGGAGTGTTTGGCGGTTTCACGCGATGGGCGGTCGTGTTCCTGATCATCTTTGTGCTGTTCTTCCTGCTGGTCCCGGGAATTGGCCTTGGGTATGCAGGAGGAGCCGGATACAGCGCTGGCACATGCTGAGTATGGGGCATAAGGTCCCAGGATGTTCTCTGGGACCTTTTCATTCAATATGCAGAGGGGGGCAAACCTTTGATTACACGCGCTCATTGCATGCGGTTTATTGGACAGCCCGTCGTCGTTCGCACGAGGTCTGGTGTGACTCACTATGGGATTCTGCATTCGGCTACAGATGATGGAATCTATCTGCGTCCAACAGGTGGCGGAACCCCGGGTTTGGTGAATGACACAAACGTCAACGATGCACACATGGATGTGCTGCAGAACATGCCTCAGCCGACTGATAATATTCACGAAGCTTTCTTCCCATTTCTTTTCCTTCCCTTTCTTACGCTCGCATCCATCGGTCCGTGGGGTTGGTGGTGAGCTTCGCGCAAATTTCGTGGCGCAGGCCGGACAGAAATTCTGAAGAAGGCTTTCTTGAGAGGGCGATGGTGAGGGCTTTCGCGCGCGGGAACGCGGCGAACAAATCGCGCACCATCGCCCGGCGGCGATGCCAAACAGACTCAAAAAATTCCCCGGGGTGAGTGCGACCACGAGGCGGAAATCCGCAGACATACCCTCTCCTCCCGACGCTGCTCGGGTACAATCTGTTTCAAAGCCTGTGCTCGGCATGTTTCTGCACATACCCGCGCCACCACCCGGTGATCTGCCGGGCCTGTTCGTGGCAAACAACGGAATACTGCAGGAGGACGGGACATGGGATTTGTGAACCCGCAAGTTGTCATATTGCCAAATGGCACAGCCTGGACCTTGCGCACCGCAGAACCCGCCGATGCCCCGCAAGTGTTGGAGCACACGAAACAGGTCATTGGAGAGACGGACTTTCTCATCACCACCTCGGAAGAAATCACCTTGACCGTGGACGAGGAGCGAGCTTGGATCCAGGAGCATCTGGACGATCCCGGCAGCCTCCTCCTGATCGCTAGCGCCGGGTCCCAGGTGATTGGGATACTCAGCTTTCGCAGAGAGTCGCGTGCGCGTTTGTCGCATCACGGCTCCCTCGGCGTGAGCGTGCAGAAGGCGTGGCACAGGCAGGGTATCGGACGCAAGATGATGGAAACCCTGCTGCGCTGGGCAGAGGCGAATCCGGAGATTGAGAAGGTGTGCCTTGAGGTCTTCACGACGAATGAGCCGGCGATCCGCTTGTATCAGAGCCTGGGTTTCCAGGAGGAAGGCCGGCGGAGGCGCCACGTCAAGCTGGGACCGAATGCCTACGTCGACACGTTGCTGATGTGCAAGTTCGTCAAGTGACCCCGGCGGCCGATTTCGGGATAGCGACCGGAGAGACCAGGCCCGCGCGGACCGCCGCGTCGCCGATGATCAAGGTCCCGACGATGCTCACTGACTGCCCGACCACGCGCGGCAGACGCGTGCCCGCCTCGCGCAGCGCCTCGAAGGCGACCATCATCCCCAGCGCTTCCACCACCATTGCATTTGCAATCAGATTTGCAAGGCGCCGTCTCAATATTAAACACCGACATGATATATCCCACATTTCGCGCCCGACAGCGGCCGAATCGCAATTTTCTTGAGCAGGAATTGAATCTCCAGAGGCGAAATGGCATAGCGTGAATCTTTGCCTCGGGGGATTTCCAGTTGTTTAGCGACCTTCAGATTCAGTACTTCAAGATGGAGTCGGCGCCGATGTGGGCTCAGATGATGCGCCGATTTGGCTGGGCAGCCGCCATTAACGATTTTGTGGGACCCCAGACTGGGTGTAAGGTGTCGGTTGGCGACCGAATCAGTGCACTGTTGATAAACATCCTCACGGATCGCAGCGCACTCTACAGAGTCGAGGATTTCTATAGAGAGCGCGATGTGGAAGCCCTCATAGGGCCCGGTGTCCAAGCCGAGGATTTGAATGACGACGCGTTGGCGCGGGCGCTGGACGCGATCTACGAAGCGGGTCCAGACAAGCTGTTCAGCCGATTGGCAATTTCGACCCTGTTGTCGCTCGGTGTCCTCGACCGCTTTGATGACTTTATCCCGCTGCATGCGGACACCACCTCGTTGTCGGTATATGGAGAATACCCAGGGCAGGAAAAAATACTGACCGCACTGGAGGACCCCTTCCGGATTGTACGGGGCTACTCGAAGGACAATCAGCCAGATCTGAGGCAGATTATCTTTGGCAACGCAACGGTTATGGGAATACCCGTATATGGCACCGTGAATGCCGGGAACACAGATGACCACACGTGGAATCACGACACGATTTCAGAATTGGCCAAGGTGTTCACAGCGGAAGTTCGCGGCAAGATGGTTTACATCGCAGACTCAGCTGTCGTGACCGAGGCCAACCTGCGTGCGTTTACCGAGTTGGACCAGCAGTTCATCTCCAGGTTACCCTCGACCTTCAAACTGTGCGGACAACTGAAACAGGCTGCATGGGACAAGGAGGGGGCCTGGAAGGACGTCGGACGGTTGGTCGAAGCGAAAGACGGAGCCCGATACAAAATCCAGTCGTTTCGGCGCGAACTGTACGGTCATCGATATCGCTTTGTCGTCGTGCGCTCGAGCAGCCTGGATGCGCGCAAGGAGCACAAGCTGTCGGATGTGTTGGAACGAGAACGCAAGGAGTTGGAAAAAGCGGCGACAGCAGTGTCTAAGACGTTGTATGGATGTGAGCAGGACGGCTTGGTGGCAGCAGAGGCCTTCTGCAGGGCACACCGCAATAAACTTCACCGGGTAAAAACGACGTTGGAGCCTGTTGAGATTCAAGAGAAGCGAACTCGACGGGGCCGACCACGCAAGGACGAACCAGCACCTCCCGTCGTCACTCGTTACCGGATTCAGATTGAGATTGAACCTCCAAGCGAAGACGTTTTGCAGGCCTGGCGCGAGCAAGAAGCGACGTTTGTCCTCATTACGAACATTCGGGACGACCAGAGATTGGCTGACGAGGCGGTTTTGAGGCTCTACAAGGAGCAGGCTGAGGTGGAAGGGCGGTTTCGTTACCTGAAAAGCCCGTATCACGTCGGGCCTATCTACCTACACCGCGCCGACAGGGTGAAGGCGTTTTGTTACGTCATGCTGATGTCACTGTTGTTATACAGTGTATTCGAGTACATCCTGCGCGAGAAAATGAAGCAGGAAGAGGAACCGTTGATCCTGCCGGGGAAACGCAAGAGTTTCCGGCCGACGGGGACATCCGTTCTGGAGATGTTTGACGGGATGATCACAGCCCGAGTGCAGGTTAATGGCGAATGGCGATATGTCAAGAGTCTGCCACCAGATCCGCAGATTGAGCGTATTCTCAAGCTACTCGACATGGACCTCAGCATCTACTACCCCGCGCAAAAAACCGCTTGACGAGTGCTTGCGCCAGCACGAGCTTGGTTTCCACATATGATCAACATTTGTAAAGATCGCGCTTTCCCCAACCCAAATAATGGTGTGCGAGGTAGATCCTTCACCCCTCACTCGTAGTACGACCCCGTTTCCAGCTGAACAGCTCCCCACGGGCGCGAAATGTGGGATATATCATGATATATACAGAATATATACAGAGCGATTCTCCCGAGTGAGGAAATTTGCGGCATGCTAGTGACCCATGTGATCGATTGTCGACGGGGTGGCGGGCGATTTGCAGTGCACGAGGCCCCCATCGTGGATGGTGTGGGCAGAAACGTGATGGAGAGTCGGCAATGTGACAGTTCAGCCTTCGATGTCTTGGTCGGATGATTTCTCCACTCGTTCACTGGCCGGAAACTCGGAAACTCTCCGGTCCCACTGCTTGCACAACTCCATACACCACATCTCCTCGGTCAGATTTGAAACCATTATCTGGCCTTGACCGAAGCGTTACGAGGTGTGGTATATCTCCGCTTACGCTGCATAAGTTCTTGCGGCAAGAGGTGCACCAAAAACCCAAAAACTGAATCGTGACCCGGCGCTAACATGTCTCTTATCTTCGATGTGCTGTGCACTTACAGGGGCTTTTCTAGGGACTGCCGAGGCTAACGTTTTACTCGCCTCCGAAAATTCATCACCATGGCAGCTAAAAGGGGAATACAGATCAAAGTTAACACAAAATACGCTGGCGCCACACCAGCGATGAAGTGCTCCATTTCCTGCGTGCTGCGGAAGAATGCAAAGCTGCCAGCCCACACGAACAAGGCTCCGGAATACGCCACAATCCGGTGCGACGACAGTTTGAACACGTCCTTCATACCTTCACACCAAGCGTAGTGAAACACGCCCAGTTTGAGGCACACGGTGGACATCACACCCATCACGTACAGTGTGTCCAGGCGCTCCAGAAAACGGCCGACGCGAATGCTGCGGACGGTTTCAAGCACCGGATACGAGAGATAACTGGTGGACTGCCCCACCACACCTGTCGTGATTTCCAGGACGCACGTCAAGAGAACGGTGATGATGGCCGTGGCCGTGATCATGTCTTTGGGAAGGGTCTGGCTGACACGCAAGGCCCGTACGAACTGCAGGCTAATCAACATCTCCAATGCGAAGGTCAGATCCGGCGTCATGGCGCCGCGGAGTATCGGCTGCCAGCCGTCAGCGAGAACAGGCATCAGTTGGTGAACATCCATGTGCTGCATGGACAAGGCGAAGAGAAGAGGCGCCACAATGATCGCGAGCGGTGTAATGAACTCGCCGTCCCGCATAGGCACTTCCGCGCCCATGTACACCATGTATGAGATCCCAGCCATGGCCAGTAGTCCGACGATGTACTCCGGTGTCTCAGGCAGGATGGTGATGCTCACAAACGATTCTGCTTCCCGGAGAGCGGTGCAGTTAATCAGGTACAGCCAGACAAGAAACCAGAGACCGAACATGCGCCCCAGCCATGGTCCGAATGCGTCAATCAAGCCGCTGGTCAGATTCCGGTTTGGCAGCGCATGGAGGAAGACCGCCGCAACACCGGCGGATAACAGGCCCCCGGCCGCAAACAGGAGGCCCGTAATCCAGCTGTCGCGGACGGTGAACTGGGCAATGACGTATGGGACCGTTACGATGCCGGTGCCCAGGATACTCCAAATAAGCATGATGACCATTTGAAACCGGGAAATCTGTACGTTCGACATGGGGCGCAGCCCCCCTTCTAAAGAATCTCGTATATCCATTTTGTAACTGGACCAAACGTGGCGTCGAACGGAGCCAGGAGGTCCAGATTGGGCCACAGGTGCCAAGAGACCAGCGCGGACATGGCGACCGCCAACATGACGAGTGACCAGTACACTGTGGCTTCACGGCGGTTGGCCCGGCGAAGGGCGTGTTTGTCAAGGATGGCAACAGTCACGACAGTGAACAGCGCTACCCAGATCACGGTAAGCGTCAAAGCCCCCACACCTTGCGTTTCTCCAACCGTCGTGCGACAGTCATGGACGACAACAATCAGCCCCGCCAGGAGACCCAGCGGGGCGATTTCTCATGCTATCCTTTTTTTCCACGTCTCCGGATTCGTTCCGGCAGGCGATCTGACCACGGGAGCAACGCGTCCATCGCTGCCCGGTCATCCGTTCGGATGTTGGGTAGCCGCTCGAACAGGTATTCCAGGTACAAATACGGGTCCAGCCCGTTCTCCTTGGCTGTCTCCACCAGGCTGTAGGCGATGGCGCTCGCCCTCGCACCCTGTGGGGTGTTGGCAAACAGGAAGTTCTTGCGACCAATTACAAACGGCTTGATTGACCGCTCGCTCCGGTTGTTATCCAACTCCAGATGGCCGTCCTCCAG
>NZ_FPBV01000041.1 GCF_900116805.1 Paenalicyclobacillus macrosporangiidus
GCGACCTGTCTACAAAAACCCTTGCACATAAATTCGCGATCAGAGCCCCAAAATCCTGGCCAGTAAACGACTTTCCGTTTGTTCAGCAGACCCTACTAAGCGCCCCGGCCGGATGCAGGCGTATTTCACAGAGCGCCAGCCGAATGAGTTGGTGCGCGCTTGGGCGAAAGCGGTGGATACACTCGTTGTGTTGGACGACCCGGATGTACTTTTCTCAGAGTACGTTGAGGGGGTAACAGCTCATGACTGGGACCACAATAGATTGAACAGCAGTGGTAGCGAGTATCGACCGTTTGGGTATCTGAAGCGTGTGTGGCCGCTCCCGAACGTCTGGCTCGGCGTCAGCGTCGAGAACCAGGATGCCGCGGACGAACGAATTCCTCTCCTGTTGGAGACGCCGGCGGCGGTTCGGTTCCTAAGCTGTGAGCCGTTGTTGGGTCCGGTGGACATCACCAAGGCCATGTACGGCTCACCTGACGGAGACGGAATGAATTGGTTCGGACACACTGACGGGTTCGGACACGAGGCATGTCTTCACTGGGTCATCGTTGGCGGCGAGAGCGGCCCAAACGCCCGACCCATGCACCCGGATTGGGTACTAAGCCTGCGCGACCAATGCCAGGATGCCGGGGTTCCGTTCTTCTTCAAACAGTGGGGTGAGTTCGTCCCTGTGGACTGGGTTCGGGCAGGCAGTAGTGGATTTCCAGTGCGCCGCGTCGGCAAGAAAGCCGCCGGCCGCATGCTCGACGGCCGAACATGGGACGAGTACCCGGAGGCGCGCGTGAATGCGGAGTGACAATGCGATCCGGCAGCTGGCCCAGGCCTTGCGCCGCGTCGAACTGGCCAAGCAAGTCATGAAGGACGCGCCTCCGGAGCGTGCCAACCAACTCTACGAGCGTTATCGGGCAGAGCAAGAGTACCTTGGACGGCTGCTAGACGCCTTTCTGAAGGGTCTGCTGGTAGACAAACTATACCCGGACGACACGAACGCGGCTCATATGGGCTGCTAGGTGCCGTAGAAACGGGGTGAGCGATGGCGATGGCGACGGTGGAGCGAAAGACAGAGGGACTGTTCGTAGTATGGGTGCGGCGTGAGGACGGATGGTGGCCAATGGGGCCGATGCCGATACGTGACGCAGAGGCATTTGAGTCGGCCAGGTGGGTGCATGGGCGCGACACCATTCGGGTCCTGGCGCCAAAGACGACCATTGAAGACATCGTGGAGGGCTGAGCGTGATGTTTCGATTCCCGTTGCTGATGATACGCGAGAAAGGCGACGAAGGGCCTGGACGAATCGTAGGGACGGATTCGCACGATTTGCTCTATGTGGATGAGACAGGATCAATTCGTTACAGGAATCTCCAGAACAACGAAGGCACAGGCCCGCACAGCATCTATGAGTTTGTGACAGTCGATGACCCTTTCATGGGAAAAGAGATTAAGATGGTGTCCCTGTCGGATCTTGTAGCAGCCTATGAGCGGGCGCTCGAAGAGGAGATCAGACATCGCGTGGCGGTGGCCAGTCTGATGCGAAGGTTGACTCAAGATGACTGAGCTACCGCCATGGCGCAGGAAGTTTGACTCGCGCAAGTTCGAGCGGGCGGTGCAGCGAGGCAACGCAGAGCCGGACACGGATACTCGGTTCGTGTGGTACGAGTGCTGGCGGTGTGAGGAAGACGATAACGTGTGCGACGGACGGTTCATGGTGCCGTACTACTCGCTCCCGTTCTACGGCACGGTGTACTGCCCAAGATGCGGCAAGTCAGACCAAGTAGAGCAGATGGGTACAGGATTTGCGGAGATAACATGGGAGAAGAGTGGACCTGGCGACCACCACCGAGATCCAAGCCCTTGACGCCGCTCTAACCGCCGCCATTCAGGCCGCCGCAACCAAGGGCGAGGACGCCCATCACACCCTGCACCTGCACGGTCGGGGTGAGACGGGGCAGGTAGACTGGGAGGCCCGGCGGTGCGGAGCTGACGTTGAGGTGGTGGAGGCGTTGAGCGATTGTGGGCGGCGCTCCATGAGCCGGAGCAGATGACGCTGGCTGGGGTTGTGAAGTGACTGGGTATGTGAATCACGGGAATCGTCGCTGCCTCGGTGGTGATGACGACAGTCATCCGAGAGGCGATGAAGGGAGCGTGTATGGATGGGCTTCGGGATCGAAATCTTCCTTGGGCGGTCACTGCTAGACATTATTAACGACTACATGTTTGCCATCGAGGCGCGGGCACAGTTGGCTCAATGCCCACGGTTCCGTAAATGCAAGTCGAGAAAATGGCAACGCCGCCGAAACAAGCAATTCTATCGAATTCTTAATGGACTAAAACGATTAAGGCGGGATGATGAATGAAGCAGCACGAGATGTACATCTACCAATGCACAGAGTGCAACGTGATTTTCGGTGTCGACACCACCTACCAAGACCATAACCATATCGTCTGCCCTGTATGTATCTCCGATGAGTCGCTGAAAGATGTCGGCTGTGCCGTTGCAGTAGTGACCAGGGAGCCAGCGGAATCGAAATGCCGTGTTTGTGGCTGCACCGAGTCTCATGCTTGTGAGGGCGGGTGTTACTGGGTGGAACCGGACCTATGCAACAGATGTGCGGTGGCCGAACGGGATGGAGAAAGGAGCGTATGAGGGATGGACGTGAGACCTGAGATTGCATGGTTCGCGGAGCAGATGTCGGGAAAACTCGACGAAAATGCCCACAAGGGCGGATGGAATAGGTGCGATCCCTGGTGGCTCTTGGGTCGGTTGCGAGAAGAAGCAGCCGAACTCCAAGCGGCCATGATGAATCCAGGGGCTCCGGAAGTCATCATCCGCGAAGCTGCAGACGTCGCAAACTTTGCCATGATGATTGCGGATCTGGCAAGGAACACCGACAAATGGATGAGACAGCGGAGATACGAAGCTACGGACATACCCATCGAAGTCGGAGATCGGGTATGTGACTCAGATACCGAAGCTCCTGGTACGATTCTGGAATTAGATGATCGGGGCTTCTTAGTTAAGTGGGACGATATTGGGGAGATTCGATATCCGATGGAGGATATTTGTTGGATTCGGCCACTTGAGAAAACGGACGCATGATGCGTTCAGCGGTACGTTCTGCGTAATGCACACATATGCGGAGATGGTCACAGATGGAGAAAGAGACGGGTGCGAGCTTGGTCCGAAAGATCTTTGATACGCCATTTAGGCCCGGTGACCTCGTGCGTTGGGAGAGCCAATCGCAGGGTTCGTGGAAGGAAAAGCGCGGCGAAGTGGTGGCAGTTATCCCCGCTGGGCTGTCGGCGTTTCGGTTTCTGCCATCGGGCAAGCCGAACAAGGAATGGCGGGCCATGTTCACCACGGATGTGGCGAAGATCGACCGGGTGCTGGTCCGGGTGCAGCGGGTCCGGAAGAGAGACGGGCAAGTTCTCGGCTGGGACTACTACTGTCCCCGTTTGAGCCAGGTTCTCATCGTGGAGGCCAGGGGGTGGGGATGACCGGATTCTGAAACCCGCGCATGTGAAGGTACTGATGGTTAGGTCAGTTGAGTTGCTGGACTGGCTGGAGATCGCGGAACGTCCCAGCCTTTGCTGGGCTCGGTATCACTACGCGCGAGGACCAGTACGAGACGTTGGACGCGCGCGTGGATCCAGAGACGAAAAGGAGCGTGTGAGGGATGAAGTGGTTGAGTGAATTGTCAGACGATACATTGTTAATTACTGGTCAGAATACGTTGGAGACGGCAGAATTCATCCGCCAAATGATTGTCGATAGCGTGTCGGCTGAGAAATATAAGCCGCTGTATATCGCTGAGGAACGCACCTGGAGGCCGTCCGCGAGGAAGATGCTGGATGACTATATCGATAGTGTTACTGAGGATCTGTATGACGAAGCCGTAGAGAGGCTAAGCGAAGCCATGACACCGGAGATGATTGCTGCTGTACAGTACATCCTCGACAAGGCATTCGGTGCGATCGGCTATTACGAGGCTGGCGAAGAAATATTCGTTGATATTGTGCCGTCGGAGAGGAGCGTGCGAGGGATGGAGCAGCAGAGAAAGTGCCTGTACTGCGATTCTACGGAGATAGCGTCGGGCAACGATGAACACGGCTGGGTATGTTGGGACTGTCTCTCGGAGTGTGAGCCGATTGAGGGCGGTGACGGCGAGTGACCAGCGCATATGACGACATTGCGGATCCCCGTGCCCGCGCGGAAGCCATCGTCGGTCAGGCGCGGCTGAAGCGCATGGAGCAGGCCGGGTTGATGGTGGTGGACCGCAGCAGGCTGGAGGCGTTGGAGAGGTTGTACCGGTCGATCAAGCATCGCGATGAACTTGCGCTTCGTACGCTGCCGGAGAGACGCGACGGCGAGACGGAAGCAGAGTGGCACGCAAGGATATCCGACGAGATAGACGCGGCAGACGAAGCCATTGACGAGGCATTAGCGGCATTGGAGGCGATTGAACGTGGAAACGCATGAACTCAAGACGTGGCCCGAATACTTCGAGCCGCTCTTGCGAGGCGAGAAGACGGTGGAACTGCGGAAGGACGACCGTGGATATGCAGTTGGCGACACGCTGATTCTCCGCGAGTACGACCCAGAAACCGGGCAATACACAGGTAGAAGTTGCACTCGACTGGTGACGCACATTTTGAGGGGCGAGCCGTGGCTACAGCCCGGATATGCCGCGTTGTCGGTTGTCGATACGGAGAAGGAGGGGGCCCTGGAGCGGGTAGCTCAGGCAGCAAAGAGTGGCGCAATTGCTTGATTGACAGACTTCCGCTGGCGACGAACAAGGACGAAGCAATTGAACATCATCGGCTGAATTCCAGGACCACAGTGCAACTGGCTAACGCAGTCGACGAATTGGAGGCGATTGAGCGGGCTACTGCGACCAGCGCTGGGGGCACTGTCGCACGTAGACGATTATCCGATGTGCAATGGATCAGGTGAAACTCCAGAGCCAAGCGACACCAGTCGGTGTGAGTGGTGCGATGGTACGGAACGGGTGACACGCTGGAGGTGAAGGATGATGGCCGTAGCCCTGAAAGAAACAGTCCTCTTTGAGCCCATCAAGCAGTGGCTCGAAGAACGCGACTTCACCGTGTACAGCGAGGTCCAGTTCGACCGGAGAGCTGACGTGGTGGGCCGACTTGGGAACATTCTCGTGGTCGTCGAGTTGAAGACCTCGCTTTCGTTAGACCTGATTGAACAGTGCGTGGACTGGCGTAGGTACGCCCACTACGTGTATGCGGCCGTGCCGAAACCGAAACGCCATTTGAACTGGTACGCGCGTGATCTGTTACGGCGAGAAGGTGTTGGACTTCTGACTGTAGAGCATCACGAACGGGACTGGTTGCATGCACAAGACTGGTGGTATGTTCAGATTCAACTCCTTGCGCGACTAAACCGCCACGCCGCCACCGATTATCTGTGCAAACACCTGCACGAAGAACAGCGATATGGACCACCAGGAGGGCACCGAGGTGGTGGATACGTTACGTCCTACAAACTCACCATGGATCGAATTCGCAAGGTACTGGAGTGGGAGCGGGACCGGCGGGACTCAGACGGTTGGATGACGGTGCGCGACATATGCGCACGAGTGGAAACCCACTACGCCAACCCGCGTGCGTCGGTTGCCCGAGCATTGCTGGACTTCGAGCACGATTGGTGTGAAAGCAGGAAGGAAAATGGAAAGTTGTATTTTCGAATTAAATCGGTGTCAAAATCACCTGCAGGGATGCCAAATATGAGAGACAATATGAGCGAGAACCGAACGGGTTGAAACCATGTAAGTGCAGACGGATAACCAATCGGGAGGTGTGGGCATGGCACGTTTCAATATTCCATGCACAGAACTTGCAGCATTGTTCCCTGACCACAACTGTACGTTTCAGGGCACCACTATCCGCTTGGATGATGGCTACCATCGAGGCATTGTGGTGAGTTCATTGGACTCCATTAGCGGGTTTACTTTCGATCTCAAACGTGATGGCCGGCTGTATAACATCGAGGTGTGTGAACTACGAGACGGTCAAGTACGGAACGCGGATTCGATACTCCAGCACATCGGCAAGGAAGTCCAAGGGTTTGTGAATACTGCGATTGCAAAGTTTGCAACAAAATCATCCCGCGGCGACACCCTGGATATTGCTGAAGGTTTTCTACAATGCGTTCATGTTGGGACTTTTCGGGTTGATGGATCGGACATCGCTGTAATCGCGTACGGTGCAAAATCAGATCCTTGGTTGTCGGTGCGCAATTGGAAATCGCAACGTCATTGGCCGGTGGACTTTTGGTATGACATGCAAGTCTCCATTGGAATTCGCCACCGCCCTCATGATGTACCGTTCATCTGCTTCGAGATCAAACATGGCGCAATTAAATGCTCGTTCATCAGTGGACCAATGTATTTACGAATCATCAAGGCTGTTTTAGAAACAGACGTGTTTCCAGACGAAGAAACCGCCGTACAGTGTCGTGAATACGTGCGGGTGCATTCCAAGTCCAAAGCGAAGCACAGCAAGAAGCCGATAAAGTTTCAGATTACCCAGTGACAAGCTAGTTCCGAGTTCGACGTGACCAACCATAAATCGGTGTCAAAAACACCTGTAGGGAATCCAGGTGTGAGAGATAATGTAAGCGAAAACCGACCTGAATTGAACTCCTGGAGGCTGCGGGAAGACATCGCGGAAACTGGAGGTGAGGAATCGTGATGAGTGAAGGCTACCTGAAAGCTACGCGAAGAGGCAGGCACAGGAGGAAACGACGCGTGGATACACTTGACAGGATTCAAATGATTTTAATAGCAATACTCCTGCTTGTTTTCTGTATCCCACTTTTGTTTTTCGGGTTTTATCTCGTAGTCGTTGCGTGGTCTAATCTATTGGCGAACAAATTCGGTCCCGCCTTTGCGGCTCTGTTGATTGCCGCGCTTGTAGGTCTAGTATTAGCGCCTACAATGTGGTGGTTGAGGAAGCAAATGAATCAGATCAACGAAAGGTCATGGCGCTCCCAATGCCAGAGCGAAAGTTCTGATGCAAGACAGTGAGGTTTGCCAAAGATGCTTGGAAAGAGGTCAGACATGGACAAGGCATAACGGAAAACGCAGGTCTGGAACGCCCTGGTGGAATTGTACAATCAGCGCGGTGAACCGGTCGGGCCCACGGACATCGGTCTGCGCCTTGGATTCCCGTATCGGTCAGCTTCTTCGCGCGTAATGACCGCGCTCAAAGAACTCGTTCAAGAGGGACAAGTCGTGCGGAACGAGCGAGGCAAATATGCGCCATATGCTGATGAGCAGATGAGGTGATAAAGTGAACAACGCGTACATCCAGCAGGTTCAAGAAGCGTCTCTAAGATACTTGATATTCATCGCATTCAGTCTGCTAGCGGCCGCTGTAGGCATCTATGTACTTATCCCGTCTCACATTGGGCCAGTAAATCTGCTACAAGTGAACGCAGACCAGTTTGCCAAAGACTTAGGACCTCATCTCCTCGCAAGTTGCATGATCACTATTTGTCTCGTCAAATGCATGCCTGCTTTTATGGGGTGGATACTCAAACCACTCATCGATCAAACAGATGCCTTGAAAAATGATTTTAATAGCAATACTCCTGCTTGTTTTCTGTATCCCACTCCTTCGCTTGAAAGGAGGGGTTTCTTTGAACCCACTCTACCCAACAGGGGAAGGAAGTAGGCTGCCATGGTGATGCGTGATTGGTACTATGGTTTCGTGTTTGCCTTGACCCCCATGGTGTTTGGCGGGGTCATGCTTGGCATGTCTATCTGCATTCACTATATCCGTAATCATGAATGGGAGCTTCCGGATTGGGGAGAAACAATTTTTTCGGTGGGATTCTGGACTACGGTGGTGGCATTATTGATGTTTCAGTTTAGTATCCCGTTCATTGCAGGTTAAACAGGTATCTTCATTTTTTCACGGTGGCGATATAGCACTTCTTTCTGAATTCTACAAGTTCTATTGCTGCGAGATTTATATCTGAAGTACCTGATTGAAGTAAACATATTGATTATAGCCATGTTGAGGAATAACCAATGAGGAGGACTGCGAGCATGAATTGGATACCCGTCGCAGTGATAGTCATGTTCGGAGTAGCATGTTTTGGTTTCGTGGGTCTGGCAATTAACAAACCTGAGGGTCCAGAAGATGATTGGAATTTGCCAATTGGTATATCATGTCTTCTCTCAATAATGTTCGGTGGTATTGGATGGATATGGTTAATTGTGAAAGACGCAGAAAAGACGTTGACAAGCAATCAGGCCTTAAATCTCTTGCTCGTGGCACTTGGGTGCTTAATTTTCAACATTGTATACGCCGTGGTATACGACATCTTCACTAAAACAAGACCACCGTTCGAAGAAAAGGTTTCATTGTTCATGTTTGGATATGTATTATTCATCATTCTGGTAATTTCTCGTGTGGGAAGGTTAGCTGGCAGGGTGTACGACCGTTTTGTTGAATGGGCGCGACACGGGATTCACAAGGCATAGGCGTTCGAATGGTGCTGAAGGAGGCGAATGTGGATGGCGGCGCAAACTGTACAGGATAAGCGAGGATTGACCATCCAAGAGGGCACGAGGGTGAAATGGGACAGCCACGGCGGAGGTGGATGGAGGTACAAGGAGGGCGAGGTGGTAGCCGTAGTGAGGCCCGGGGAGAGTGCGTTCCGCTACTTGCCGGCAGAACTGCCGAGGTCGCAGAGGAAGTTCGACACGGACGTGGCTTTCCCGATGCAGGGAGATCGGGTACTTGTCCGGGTGCCCCGTTTCAGCAAGCGCAATGGCAGCGTACTTCGATACGACTACTACTGCCCCCGGGCGGCTCAGGTAGAGGTGATCGAGGAATGAGCGCCGCGAATGATCCGAAGTGCCCCGAGTGTGGAAACATTGTGAGCGTGTGTCCATGTTGCAGGTGTGGGAATTACTTCCCGTGGGAGAGGCGTATGACCTGCACCCGTCCGCAACACGAACTGTGACCTACGAGGCCTGAAGCGGGATTTTGTGAATGAATGTAATAGACCTGGTTCAACATCTCTCAGGAAAAGAAACTGGTAACGAGGTGAAGTTTATGTTGCTGGTGGTGAGTATCGTATTGTTTGTATTGTGTGCATTCTTCCTATTTTATACATCGGATGGAAATGTGGGTCGTCCTACTGTCCTTACCGGAATAGTAGCGGTATTCTTGATTGTTCTAAACGTTTGTTATTATCAATCATTATTGTCATCGCATTTTTCGTTCCTGACACAGCACAACGGGACTTCGCAATCCTCCAATGTTACTGCCACTCACAGTGTTGATCCGAGCAATGAACAAGCATCTGATCATGATATTCGTTTAAGTTCTATGGAGAGTCAATTTGCTAAAGAAGATAAAACAGGGGTATTGGGAGTTTATTTTAACGGGAAAGCTGTTTCCGAATATCAAGGAGGTGGCGTATACACTATCATTGGATCGAACCACATCAAGTACAGTGTGTATACGAATGAAAATGGCGATGTGCTGGATATCGAAAAGTAAAGCAGTGCCAACACCGGCCAGCCGGCACGAGAGGCCGGTATTTTTTTGTCCACATGAGCCCGACGAAAAACGCCGAACCCACACAGTGACCGCGTACCTAACGTAGCTCGAGTACATTCACTGGAACTCATGTTTGACAGTAACAGGCCTTTGGCCGGAGGCCACTACCGCGCTACGGCGCGGTTTTTTCGTGGTTCCGTAACGTTTAGGTCCCAATAGTGTAGGTAAAACTAAATTTCTAATCTGCCTTTACATTGTGCGGTATATTCGGTATTATTGTAGGTATGAATATGAGCGGTGGTGACCTTCTTGTTCGCCCAAATTGTATCCACAAAGAAACCGGACGGTAAGACCTACAAATATCTCCATATCGTTGAGTCC
>NZ_FPBV01000036.1 GCF_900116805.1 Paenalicyclobacillus macrosporangiidus
TACAGACTCTGGGCCACGCCATGCCGCCGACATACCTCGCTGATGTTGGCACCGGGCATCATGCCCTCGAGCACGATGTTCATCTTCTCGTCCACAGTCCACTTACGTCCTGGCATCACAAACACCTCTACTTCATCTTAACCCATCCCTTCTGTCTGGGTTGACTCTGGGGCAAGTATATGGAGACACTCATCATCTATCACCATATGAGAGTTCGAGGTGTTCGATTGGTAGACGCGAAGATGTATCTTCAACCGCACGCCCTGACGTCGCGCGAGGCATCGTTACTCAATGTTGCGTCTGGAACACCAGTGTTTCTGTGGGAACGCTTGTCGTACACATCGGGCCGTGTACCGGTAGAGTTAGCACGCTTCATCATTCGAAGTGACATTCGGAGGTTCTATATTCAGTATTCGATTGACCGATAGCCCCTCATGTAACCGAGGTTGAACCATAAAAGGATCGATGGGGTATCGCATCGTTGGGATAGACCGGAGGGCAAATACTATCCTCCTACGCGATGAGATGGTGTCACGGATATGAAATGAGGGGGATAATGCACTTGGGTAGGAACATGATGGAGGGAGGACATGAAGATGTGGAAGCGAGCGGGGTTATGGGTAGGCGTATTGGCCATGTTGGCTGCCGTCGTAGGATGCGGCTCGTCAGGGGGGGCTGGGACTCCGTCAGGTAATCAGAGTGGCGGAAGCCAGGCTAGTGGGCAGCAGGTACTGGTGGTGGCGGGCTATGGTGGTTCCTTTCAAAACGGTCTTGAGAAATCGGTGATACCCGAATTTGAGCAACAATTCCACTGCAAAGTGACGTATATCGCCGGCGCGTCGACGGCGACTCTTGCGAAGCTTCAGGCCCAGAAGGCGAATCCCCAGATTGATGTTGCGCTCTTGGATGATGGTCCGCAGGCGCAGGCCAAGGAGCTTGGTCTTCTGGCACCACTAGATCCAGCCGTGGTGACAAACTTGGGCAGTGTGTACGACATCGCGAAGGACCCGGACAATGTCGGAGTGGGCATTGGCATCACCGCTACCGGAATTGCTTACAACACCAAGGTGTTTCAGGAAAATCACTGGCCGGCGCCTACCTCGTGGAAAGATCTGGCGAATCCGAAGTTTAAGGGCAAACTCGTCCTTCCGTCCATCGTAACCACATATGGTGTCCACATGCTTGTGATGGAAGCACGTGTAAATGGGGGTGGCGAGTCGAACATCGAACCTGGATTTTCCGCCATGAAGACCATCGCGCCGAGTTCCGTGACGTTTGACACGACGGCGGATGTATCCAACTACTTTTTGCAAGGGACGGCCGTCGCTTCCGTTTGGGGACAGGGCCGCGTGAACACGTTGAAGGCCCAGGGATTTCCGATTGAGTTTGTTTTTCCGAAAGAGGGAGCGGTGGCGCTGCTCGCCACGGGGAATGTCGTCAAGAACGCACCACATGAGAAGTTAGCTCAAGAATTTGTGAACTTCCTGCTCGACCCCAAGAACCAGTCTGTCATCGCGCAGAGCGTGTACATGGGCCCGACGAACAAGTCCACCACGCTCGATGACAAACTGTCGAAGATGGTAATCTACGGCCCCTCGGAAATCAATCAGTTGGTCAAGATGGATTGGAAGACCATCAATGCCAACCGGGCAGCCTGGACGGACCGGTGGAACAAAGAGATCGAGACTCAGCACTGAGCAACATTGTCTCCTTACGGTTTGAGTTGGGCTGTCTACGGAAAGGGAGACAAGGGAGGGAGGTATTGTGTCTCACCTGGTCCTCGAATCGCTCGAAAAGTCGTTCAATGGGCGCAAAATTATACACGGCGTCAGTCTCGCTGTGGAACGCGGAGAACTTATGTGTTTTCTAGGGCCGTCTGGTTGTGGGAAGACGACCATCCTGAATATGATTGCTGGCTTTCATTCCGTGGACGGCGGGGAGATTCGCCTGGCCGGGCGATCCATTGGTTCCCTTCCTCCGCACAAGCGGAACATGGGCATGGTGTTTCAAAACTATGCCCTGTTCCCCCATCTCACGGTGTACGAGAATATCGCGTTCGGCCTGCGGCTGAGAAGGCAGCCCAAAGCGGTGATTGAGGAGGAAGTGCGCAAGGTACTTCAACTCACGCGCTTGACCGGGTATGAACGTCACTACCCGCGGCAGTTGTCCGGCGGCCAGCAGCAGCGTGTCGCCATGGCGCGGGCGCTGGTGATCCGGCCGGATGTACTGTTGCTCGACGAGCCCTTCAGCAACCTCGATGCTAAGTTGCGCCAGGAGATGCGGGAAGAGGTTTTTGAGATCCAACGCGCGGTCGGCATCACGACCATTTTCGTCACTCACGATCAGGAGGAGGCCATGGCGATTTCGGATCGGATTGCGGTCATTCATCAGGGGGTCGTGGAGCAATTAGGTCCCCCGCGCGTGATATATGAACGCCCCGCGTCCGAATTTGTGGCCACCTTTATCGGAGAGGTGAACGCGATTAACGGGCGGTGTTCGGGGCGGGTGGAACATGGCCGAGTGCGGGTCGAGACGGTAACCGGACAAGTCTTCATCGGGATGTGTGATTCTTCGATTGATTCCGGAGTCGACGTGGTGCTGTATGTCCGTCCGGAGCGCATGCAGATCCATACACCGGGCACAAGCCTTGACAGCACTAGGCAGTCGCTGCCGGGCCGGATCGAACGCGTGACCTTTCTGGGTGCGCGCAGCCGGTACGGCGTGCGGACGGAACTCGGGTGGTTTACCGTGGAAACGGTGGAGCGGCAAACCGGGCTCACAGTAGGTGAGGAAGCCGTGGTGTCGTGGCATCCGGATCAGGCGTTCGTGGTGAGGCGGAGGTCTCAGCTGGAACCGGAGCGGGAGCCCCTTTCGAATCGGGTGGTCGGAGCCAGAAGGGGTGTGGATGTTGGTATATAAACGAACCTATACCTGGACGACCGGCGGATTGCTCGTGTTACCGGCGATCCTAGTATTTACACTGTTCTTTGTCATCCCACTGTTGCACGTCTTGCTGACAAGCCTGCACAACTACAGTCAGACATCGGGCGTCGGCGATCGCTGGACGACGCAGAATTATGCTAAATTTTTGCGTGATCCGTACTATCTTGGAGTGTTGTGGCGAACCATCCGCATCAGTCTCGTGACCACCGTCGTAACCCTGATCTTAGGATATCCATTGGCAATGGTGCTGGCTGCCACCAAGGGCCGCACGCGCAGTTGGCTCATCTTGTTTCTGCTTGCGCCGTTGCTGGTCAGCATGGTGATTCGGGCGTATGGGTGGGTGATTTTGCTCGGAACCCAAGGGCCGGTGGCAAATCTGTTCCACGTGCTCGGTCTGCGCACACCCACTATGCTGTACACCGAATTCGCTATAGACCTTGGCATGGTGCACGTCTTCCTAGCTTATATGGTACTGCCGATTCTCGGGAGCCTCGAAAACGTCGATGCCGCCATTGTCCGAGCCGCCGCGAACCTGGGGGCAGGGAAGTGGTACACGTTTCGGCGCGTCCTGCTGCCGCTGACGCTGCCCGGTGTCTCCGCAGGCGCTGTGATGGTGTTTAGCCTGACCGCGAGTTCATTTGTGACACCGTCGATTCTCGGCGGTCCGCGCGTACCCGTCATGTCCGAGCTGGCCTACGACCAAGTGGTGTCGGTGATGAATTGGCCATATGGGTCGGCAATCGGCTGCATTCTAATCGTGGTCACCATGCTTCTGTTGCTCATTTATGCTGGCGTTCTGAGAGGGCGCAGAGGGCGCACAGAAGGGACGGTGACATCGTGGTGAGTGGCAGGCGTGTGTTGAGCATGGTGTACGCCGTAGTAGTCTATCTCTTTCTGTTAGCACCCATCCTAGTGATTCTACTGTCATCGCTCACGACGACAAATTACATCGTATTTCCGCCGAGGGGCTTGACCTTGCGTTGGTACGGGGAGCTGTTCGCTCACCATCCCGAGTTCATTTCGTCCTTGTGGCTTAGCATCGCGGTTGCCGTGGGTACAGCGGTCGGATGCACCGTTTTCGGCACACTGGCCGCCCTGGCGCTTCATCGTTATCCTGTTCCCGGAAAGGGAATATGGAACGCGCTATTTGCGTCTCCGTTGCTGATCCCCTCCGTTGTTCTTGGTATCGCCTTGTTGCAGTGGTATTCGACGCTTGGGATTGCCGCGAGTTCCTGGTCGCTTATCATTGGCCACTTCATCATCGCCTTTCCGTACGTCGTTCGGTTAGTGATGGCCCGGCTTCAAGAATTCCAAAGCAGTCACGTAGAGCGGGCCGCCGCGAACCTTGGTGCCTCCCCTGTTCAGGTCTTCTGGAAGGTCACGCTTCCACTCATTCGGTCGGGGATGATGGCGGGCGCTGTTTTCGCCTTCGTTACGTCGTTTGACGACTTGACCGTTGCACTCTTCGTCGTGAGTACGGATGTGCAGACGCTTCCGGTGCGGCTGTTCAATTATATGCAGTACAACTATGATCCGGTTGTCACTGCCATCTCCTCGGTCATGGTCCTCCTTAGCCTCGTGATGATGATTGCCATGGAACGTGTGATTGGCATTGGTCAAGCGTTCGGTGTATCCAAAACCCACACAACAAAGCGGGGGACAGTTCATGCACATTGAAACCCACCCGATTCTCTCAGATTTGCACAAGACACCGGTAACCTTTACGTATGATGGGCATGCCGTCACGGCCTACGAAGGTCAGACGCTGGCTGGTGCCCTGATGGCGGCCGGGGTTTGGACACTCGGCACCAGCCGCAGTAAGGGTGAAGCCCGCGGCGTGTTCTGTGCCGGTGGCTGGTGCGGGAACTGCTTGGTGACGGTCAACGGGTGGTCACGCGTTAAGGCGTGTGCCATCCTGGTGAAGCAGGGCATGTCTGTTCAGGCTCAGCTTGGCGATCCGTCGGTGCCCAGGGCCTCCAGCGACCGTCCGTACGGTGGAGAGGGGGTATGACCATGGCAATAAGGAACCCATCTGTTGACGTTGCCGTGGTGGGGGGTGGCATCGCAGGCTTGGCAGCTGCGAAGGAGGCGGCTCAATCCGGATTGCGGGTTGCCTTGTTTGAGGAGATGCCGGTGCTCGGTGGACGCGCAGCCTGCCGGACCGAATGGGTTATTGGGCCGGAGGGCCCCGTGCGGTTGTACGAATGGGTGTCGCGATTAACACATGAGGTTAAGTCATTCGGGTGCGAGGTCTACGTTAACACTCCTGTAATTGAAGTAACTTCCGGTCGTTTGGTAGCTATTCCCCATGGATGTGTCTGCGAGCTGGAAGCCACGACCATTGTCGTGGCGACAGGGGCACGGGCGCAGTCGCTTCCGTTTCCCGGTTGGTCAAGGCCAGGGGTCATGACTGGGGATGCCGTACGGAGCCTCATCGTGCGGGATAGAGTCCTGCCGGGAAGTCGGGTTGTCATAGTGGGGCTGACGGATGAGGCGCTGTGGACGGCGCGTGAATTGCTACTGGCCGGTGCCCAGTGGGTTACTTTAGTAGGAGCAGATCACCCCGCCGAGGAGGTCGCGGGTGTTCGTGTGGCTCTTGATGTGTATCTGGCCGGGTTAGCCGAACGGTCCGGAGAACGAACGGGGATTGAGGGTTCAGGATCGGAGGTCTTGCTGAACTCACTTCATGAGATTCCGCCGCGCTTGTACGTGCGCCCTGATTGGGTGATCAAGGCTGCGCACGGTCAACCTAATGTTCGAGAGGTAATGGTGGTTCACCGCGAAGATGGTGCGACTGAGACGGTCCCGTGTGATTTGGTGGTCGTGTGTCACGCTCATTCTCCAGCGCTCGAGGTCCTACAACTGGCCGGTGTGCAATTCGTCTATGCCCTGCCTCTCGGGGGGTGGACGCCCGTTTATGGGCCTGACATGCAGACCACGATCCCAGGGATTTACGCTGCCGGGGGCGCCGCGGGTGCGGATACACCTATGGCGGAGTACTATACAGGACGCATCGCGGGTGAGAGTGTTGCATCAGCGGCTACGACTGGCGGCCACAGGAAGGTGCCTATGTGGCATAGTGTCGCTGAGGTGTCAACTCCTGCTCGACGGGACGCCCGAACGACATTGTTCCAAGCTTTCACTACCAATCAAGGGATCCAAGGGAACGCCTGGAGCAGGGACGGCTGGTCGGGTGTGGGGCGAGCTCATGTACATCGGACCACAGTTCGCCAAGTCGAGAGCTGGACGGTCTTGTGCCGATGCGAAGACATTAACGTGGACGATGTTCGGATGTGTGTGCAGCAGGGTGCGAGATCGCCGGACGATGTCAAGCGTATGACCCGGTGCGGCATGGGGGTGTGCCAGTGGCGGGAGTGTCGGACGCTAGTGTTGGAACAGATGTCTGCCCTACTGAATACCCCTGTAGACGCCATCCCGCTGCCAAACGTTCGATTTCCGCTCCGGCCCGTCTTGCTGGGAGCGTTGGCTGATTCAGAGGAGGGCGATGGGATTGTCCGATCGGTGTTGAGCGAGGTGGAAGAGCATGAATGAGCGGGAGCGTCAGGCAATAGTCTGTCTGGACCAACATGGGTCGAACGTGCCCGGAGATGCGGACACAGTGATCATCGGTGCGGGCGTGGTTGGTAACACCATCGCGTTTCACCTTGCCGAGCGTGGGCATGATGTAATGGTGATCGACAAAAACTATCCGCTCTCTGGCACCTCCGGATCGACCCAGGCCTGGGTTTGGGTGCACACGAAGACGCCGGCGTCATATGCCGAATTCAGCATGCTCAGTGCCGAGCTGTACCCGCACCTCAAGCGGCGCATCGGGGACGTGGAGTACCAGCGCACGGGCGGTATATCGCCAATTTTTAATGCGGCCGACATGGAGCGCGCCAAGCGGTTGATAGAGACTCATACGGCTCGGGGGATTCGCATTCAACTCTTAAGCCGTGACGAGGTCCTGGACAAGGAACCGAATCTGTCGCCGCACATCATAGGCGCTACGTATAGCCCCATCGACGGAAACGTCAATCCCTTGCGGCTGGTCGATTCATACCGTCGAGCTGCCCTAAAACATGGGGCGCGTTATAGTTTTTACAATCCAGTATTGGCCATCGAGGAGGGCCAGGGAGGCTTCCGCATTTCGACGGAACGGGGTGTGATTTCGTGCAAGCGACTGGTATTGGCGGCTGGCCCTTGGTCAGAACAAATCGGACGCATGGTTGGCATACACATTCCCGTACGCCCGGTGAGGGGCCAGATACTTGTCACGGAACCGCTGCAACCTCTACTGAGGTACACCATGAGCGGATTGCGGCAAACACAAAACGGCGAGATGCTGATTGGTTACTCCAAAGAGGAAGTCGGGTTTGACCGTCGCACGACGCTACATGTGATTCGTCAGACCGCAAGCATGGCGGTACGATATGTCCCTGCATTGGAAAATGTCCAACTTGTACGTGCATTTTCGGGGCTACGGGCAATGCCTAAAGACGAACTGCCGATTCTTGGCTCCATCCCGGGACACCCCGGCTTGTACGTGGCGGCCATGCACAGCGGCTATACCCTCTCACCCTTGGTGGGGACGTTGATGGCTGAACTTATCTTAGATGGGGAAACATCTATCTCGATCCATGAGTACAGTATAACTCGATTTGCATGAACAACGAGGGCTCGTATCCGAGCCCTTATTCGTTGAATGATATATTGATTCACATACATATCAAGACCCGCAAGGAGCGCTGATCAAAGTGGGACCTCAGTGGTAGTGCCCCTTCGGGCAACCTTTATCTTCTTTTTCTCTCGTAGGAAGCGAGCGTTCCGCTGGTGTTTATTGCGCCAGCAAATATATGCCCAAATTGAGTCAGCACGTGCCTTGTGGTCTTCATGGTTGCTGCCACTCAGCACAAACTTGCGCAGCGGGCCGAAATGGCAATCAATCCGTTTCAGCCACGATGCGTGCGTCGGGGTGTAGACCAATTCCACATTGTTTTCGGCCGCCCAGTTCCGGACACGCTCATGTTTTGCGGTGAAAAATTGTCCAGAACGATGTACAGCCGCGTAGTACGGGAAGTTGGCCATCCGGAGTCTAGTGTGCATGTAACGGTTGTATCGTTCTTCCTGCTCGGTCTCCAACAGCCTGTGCAGGAACTCGGCATATGTCGCCTGGTGACCCGCTGCCCACTCCACACAGGCGGGCAACACCGCCGCGGCTCGCTTTAGTCCCAGCTCCAACAACTGCTCCTCAGCCTTGGCCAGAACCAACGCCTCGCTCATTGCACCTGACCTCCTATCGCAATCAGCTCGTACACAGACAGCTCCCGTTGTTCAACGTCCGGCCCAATTTACACTCCTGGTACCTTGCCTCGCTCGGCATGGGATGTCCCAACCGGGATGCCCTTGAAGTGCTAAGGGTTGGTGGAGACCTGGTGCCTGCCAGAGAGGACTCGGTGTTCGGCGATGACTTGCCCTCCGTATTCAATTTGCAGGCTACCCGACTCAAACTCCCTGACCAGGACCGTGTGGCCCACATACCGCCACGGAACGGTGTACATGTTCGTGTTCCACGAGATACGCCAATCACTCATGACCTTGCGCATGTCAGCGTACGCCAGCGTGTACCGGCTCTTGGGCAGAGGCTGTAGTTTTTCGGCCTGAAACCGCACCAGCGGTTGCTCCCGCGTCGTGCCGTGGATGCGAACATTGGCCACCGTATCCCGCCATGTGTTTGTCAAGCGAAAAGTTGACCACTTTGCTAATCGAAAAGTTGACCACCCCTGGCGTAGCGAGTCTGGTGCCTGGCGGAGGCCTGACATCCTCGTTACAGCTGGGCTGCGGCTCGTCTTTGGCTCTCTCGGAACCGGTAGGATTCGCCTTCAAATAGCAGGATGTGGGAGTGGTGGGTCAGTCGGTCGAGGAGTGCTGTCGTCAGCGTCGCGTCGTGGAACACGTCCGTCCATTTTGCGAACTCCAGGTTCGTCGTGATGAGGATGCTGCCCTTCTCGTAACGCTCGGCGCAGAACTGAAACAGCAGTGGCCCGCCTTGAGTTAAGGACACATACCCCAACTCGTCCAAGCAGACCAAGTCGTACTTGTCCCACGTCCGAAGGTATCTGGGCAGTCGGTACTCTGACTCTGCCTGTAAGAGCTCCTGGACCAGCTGCATGACGGTGATGAACCGCACTCTGTAGCCCGCTGAGATGGCGGCCAGCCCGATGGCTATCGCAATGTGCGTCTTGCCCGTTCCGCTAGCGCCCATGCAGATCACGTTTTCCTTGGCCCGAATGAAGTCTCCTCCCGCTAGGTGCACAATCCGCTGCTTCTGCAGCGTCGGAATCGCGGTGAAATCGAACTCCTGCAGGGTCTTGTGGGCAGGAAACCGCGCCTGCTGGGTGTAGGTCTGCAGCCGACTGGCCTTCCTCGACTCAATCTCCTCGGCGAGGCAGGCGGCAAGGTACTGGACGGGGGAGTGGCTGTGCACTCCCGCCTCCCTTGCCAGCGCCGCGTACGCCTTGCGTAAGCCCGGCATCTTCAACTCCTTGCAGTAGATCTCCACCATGGCCGCGTGTACGTCGTCAGACATCAGTGGACCACCCCTTTCGTCAGTGCGTCGTATCTGGACGGATTGGGCTGCGCGAGGCGATACATTTGCAGACTGTCTGGCACGATGCCCGCGGATTCCGGTGAGGTGTGAAGAAGATGCCGCTTGATCTGGTCGGCTGTGACGACATCCGGCCCAATTTCCTCAATCGCTCGCAGAATGTCCTCCGCTCGCCAGACCTGGTGCAGCATGAGGATGGCTACGAAGTCCTTGTATCCATCCGGTCTGCTGTTCGCCATCCGGACCCGGATGCGTTGGTACACCTCCGGTAACTGCCGTACGACCGCCGCGTGCGTGGCGGCATGTGGTTTGTAAGCCAAAACCGGCAGATAGTGTCCGAGGTCCATGATGGTCTGTTGACGCTCGTGGCTCCTGGGGTGACTGGCCACCACCCGTTCCCTGTCGAGCACCTCAATCCGCTCGGCATACACCCTCAGCAGCAGCGTCTTGCCCACGTATATGCTGGGGACGGAGTAGCGGTTGTGGTCAAAGCTGACGAGACACAGCTTGTTCACCGTGACGGGCCGTGTGGTAGCGCAACAGTGAGGGCGCTCCGGCAGCGCACGCAGCCCCGCCCGCTCTTGCTCCCAAGCGGACCACCGTTTGCCACGCTCTTTCTCGCACCACTGAAGAATCAGGTCGTTCAGGGCATCCAGGTCGGCTACGTCAGGAACGGGAACACACGTATGACGGCGGACGTAACCAACGCCGTTTTCTACGCTGCCTTTTTCGTGTGGTTCACCGGGGCGGCAGAATTCGCTGTCGAAAAGGTAGTGGGCACGCAGGTTGGACAGCAGCACGTGCTCCTCGCGGGCGGGGCCGGCCAGGATCTTGGTGACCGCGGTCTTGGGGTTGTCGTAGCGAACACTGCGCGGCACGCCGCCGAACCATTCGAACGCGCGGCGGTGACCCTCGAGGAACGCTTCGATCTTCTCCGTAGAGAAGGCACAGGCAAAGATGACGCCGCTGTACCGCAACCGCATGACGAACAGGCTGATCTCCGTCTTCTTGCCGTTTATCTTCACAACGACTCGCCCAAAGTCGGCCTGTGCCAGCTCACCGGCGTCAGAAGTCAGCGGGATATACACCTCCTGCCTGCGTTTCCTCAGCCTGCTTACCCAGTACCGGACGGTGGATTCAGCCGCGGTGAACTCCTCGCCGTACTCCTCCTGCAGCCGATCGTAAATTCTTGAGGACACATACCGCTGTTTCTTGGGGGCTCCCGCCTTCTCCTCCTCCTTAAGCCAGGACTCGACGACGGGGATCCATCGTTCCATAGCCGGGCGGGAGCGGGGTTTGGTCAATCGATACTTGGGGATATCAGCGTCGGCCAGTATCTTGCGTACTGTTTGTCGCGACACTTGGCATTGCCGGCTGATTTTACGTATCGACCACCCGTCCACATAGTACCGCTTTCTGATATACTCCTTGTCGACCATCTCGAGCACATTCCTTTCCTCCTGTCCCCCCAGAGTTCGGACCAAACTCCAGGGTACAGGAAAGAGGTGCCGGGGTGGTCAACTTTTTGGTTGTCAATGTACCCCCACGTGGTCAACTTTTACGTTAGCAAACACACGCCAGACGGCGGCCTGCCGGTTCAGGTCGTCCAGGTCCGCGAACGATACCGGCCAGAAGCTGGACCGGATATACCCGATGGGCCGCTCAATCTTTCCCTTGGTGCGGCTCCGGTAGGGTTTACAAGCCTTGGGCAAGAATCCGTAGTATTGGGCGAAGTCCATGTACGCGGGCTGCCAGTCCACATGACCATGACCATCGTTGGCCACGACAAGCGGGGAGCAGTTGTCGCTAAGAATTACTTTTGAAGAACTCGAGCGCGTTCCGGAGCGCGTGGAGGATATGCAGTTGGTCCGCCGCTTTGATAAACTCGAGGTAGAGCATGCGGGAGTAGGCGAGTACCATGGCAAAGCACCATACCTTTCGCCGATGGCCCTGCGGGTCCAGGTGGGGGAATGCGCCCAGGTCAATTTGCGCTTGTTCCCCCGGAGCCGTCTCAAACCGCACGGTTGCCTTGGCAGAGACAACCGGTCGGAGAGGGTGCATGAACTCGCGCAGCACGGTGATGCCACCGGTATATCCCTGCTCCCGGATCTCACGAAAGATTCGCTCCGCATTGAGGACGCCAATACGCATACGCTGCTCCACGTAGGCTTTGTACGGCTCCAGCTTGTGCCCCTTCACCCTCCGGCCATGCGACTTCACTACACCCTCCTCCTGCTGCTGCCGGGGTTCACTTACAGCCTGACGAATGGTTTTGCGGTCGTGGCCGAATCTTCTGGCCAGTTCCGAGATGCTGACGCCCCCCATACAGCTTCCTGATTTCCATCTTCTCACTCTCCCTCATCATCGGCACCTCCCCTGGAGTGAAGGCAGGTGCCATAATTCGACACAGGGGTGGGGAATTCATCCCGATGATTTTGAGGAATTTACGCCGGTGATTTTTTGAGGAATTTACGCCGGTGATTTTGGGGAACTCTTATCCGCTGCTATTGGGGAGTTTACATCCGATGTTGACACGGGCCGCTACCATGCTGGTTCACTATGCTCACCTTTGCACACGATATTGATGATTAAAATGCATCAACTATATCCGTCTAAATGTTGACTACAGACTGTTTCGAATGATAAAATTCGAACAAGAATCAGTACATTAACGGCACTTTGTTAAGGTCGCTTCAGTCATCAAGCATATCAAGATAGTTAAAGCATTAGCTATGCATTGTTCTATATTGTTCTGCTTGAGGTGTACAAATGGCATTGAATCGCTTTGTGAAAGCGCTCTATTGAAAGCGCCTTATTGTCCGTCGAATTTCATGAAGAATACGGGGGCGGTGAAATGTCGAAGGTCTTGGTGAGAACCCAGTTTGGATTAGTGGAGGGTGAACGACAAGGGGGGGTTAGTGTTTGGAAAGGCATACCTTATGCAGCCCCGCCCACTAATTCTCTCAGATTTTGTGCACCACAAAGACCGGAACCTTGGGCGGGTGTGAGGCTAGCGAAGAAATTCGGCCCAGCATCTTTGCAATTTGAAAGTCCATCGATGAAATTTCTGGGCGACTGACTCGGTTAAAGTCTCAAGTAGTGGTGTAAAATCCGTCGTTCACAATTGACGACGAAGCCACCGTGCGTGTCTACTAGAAAGTGACGCAACCAACTAGTA
>NZ_FPBV01000042.1 GCF_900116805.1 Paenalicyclobacillus macrosporangiidus
CGCAGGGTCAACGGCGCACCGACAAGCGGCGACGTTGCCTGGCGCATGTCCCACGGTACGGTGATTGCAGGGCGGAACTCGGGCGGAAACGGCCAGGGCACCCCCGTTTCCTCGTATCCCACAAGCACCGGAACAACTGTCCGAGTGCCCTTCCGCTGTGCCCGCAGCGCCAACTCAATACGAGCCAAATCCGGAGTGACACCGTACACCACGATGTCCGGCGCCACCTCGGACTCCTCATGGTCAATGCACACCAGCTCAGGACGAGCCGTTTCGACATCCGCCCACCGTTCGCACACCGGTACGGTCCGATTCCACACCCGGTACGGCGCGCGGTGGTCCGCGTAAATCACACTGTCCTCCACCGCCCCGGCCAGGTTCCACGACAGAAAGCTCTTGCCAAAACCCGCAAAACCGATTTTTCTCATGCCGCACCCCCCTCAATCGGGGTAGGGCGTCCATAGTAGAACCCCTGCCCGTACCCAACGCCCAGTTTCTGCAGCCAAGCATGTTGTTCGGGTGTTTCTACCCGCTCAACCACCAACTGGGCTCCTGATTCCGCCGCAACCTGTACCAGCATAGGCAAGAACACCTCCACTCCTTCCGTCAGACGCACTTTCACGAAGTCCGGCTGAAGCACACTCCAGCGGGAGATCCCGTTGAACCCGTCTCCGAAATCGTCCAAGGCCACCTTCAGGCCCCGCTCCCGGAATTGGGCCAGATACAAAGCGACCGCCTCGGCGTCGAGGCGGCTTCGTTCCGTGATTTCCAGCACCAGTCCCGTCAAATCCTCGTCGGGCGGGAACGGCAGACTTCGCTCGGTCAACAACTCCGACGTGACGTTCACGAACACCAGTTCATCACTGTTTTTCGCCCGCTGCGCCGCCACGTCGAGGATGTACCGGTCAAGGCCCGTCAACAGTCCCGCGCCCCAGCGTCTCACGGGGATGAGCAAGCAAGAGTTCATGCCCGAATACCGTCTCGTCCGCGAGGCGGACAATCACCTGTTGCCGAAGCGCCACCCTCATCCCCTCCCCGACTTTGTGACGCCGTAGATCCAGTACCCTTGCGCGTTGGCCATCTGGGGATTGGGAACAACGTACACGCGTGGGAACGCGTTTTGCAGCGCCGGGAGTGCAATCGCATGTCCGCCTCCCGCAACGAACACGGTCTGCACCCGCCGCACCGCCTCCGCTCCCATGCGCTCGACGATCCGTCGGACGATGAGACCGCCGAGGCGTTCCATATGCCGTGTGCGCTCCGGCTCCACAGAGACGGTATGCCCGCCATACGCCACCTCGCCTCGGGCAAGCAGCTCGTCGTAAATCCTGTCCGAAAACGGCGGTGTCTCGCCCGTCCGTTGCCGGAACACCCCGGCCAGTGCCACGTGCAGGTCATGCACCCCCACGTCCACCGAGTCCGACAGGCGGTTGACCAGCGCCAATTCGGGCTGCGTCTCAAAGGTGACGAAACCCGTTGTCCGCGTCCCGACGTCTACTAACAACAGGTACCCGCCATGCTCCGTCCAGGCAGGATTACGAAGCTCCAAGGTAACAGGGTCCAGGAGGCTCGCGATCATCGCGCCCATCGCCTGCGGGATCACCCGCACGCTTCGCACCTGTACGTCCACCGTTCGCCCCTGCACTGTCACCCGTCCGGTGGTCTCCTCCAGACGTTGCCGCAACGCACGCCGCTGCGTCTCGTAGTGCGCCAGCGGCAACCCCGTCACCACGTCCAGCGGCTCGCCGTCCTTGGCCAAAAGCGCCAGCGTCGTCAACCACAGCGCCAATGTGTCCTCGTCTTCAAACTTGCGCGTAGACAAATTGAGCGCCGCGTCCGCGCTCTCCCGCCGGGCCAACTCCCCGAGGAACACGCGCCGGGTGCCCGACGGCGTTTCAAGGGTCACGTCGTACTCTGCAGAACGCGACCCAAACATCTCTTGCATCACCAATTCGTGCGCCTCGCCAACCAGCGCAGGGAAGCGCAGTACACGTTCGCCGTTTGTCGCCTTCACCCATCCGTAGCCCAAGTCTACGCCGAGCATCATCCGCATCCCCCCAATTCATCGCGCGATGAATGGTACCGCTTCATTGTCCAAACAGCCCGAACCACCGCCGCCTCTGCGGCGCCACAAACCCGAACGTCTCGTCCCAAAATGGCTTCATAGCCCGGACGATCCGCTTGCCGTTTATCCCGCCGCGCTTGTCAATCGTCGGGTCGAACGGGACCACGGCCCGTACGGAGAACGGCAGCAGGTACTGCGCCATCGCCCGCTCGTCTGACCTTGCCTTCTTGCTCTTGTTGAGGATCGGCGACACATCCGCCTTGGACAGTCCCGCGAACACCAACTTGTCTGCGTGCTCCTGAATCCGGGCGAGCTGGTCCACCGCTGGCACGACGACAAACAGCACCTGCGTCGTGTACGGCAACACTGCCTGATGGATCGGCGTCCAGCCCTGCGGCATGTCCAGCAGCACCACGTCCATCTCCTCCAGGCAAAGCTGCAACAGGTGCAGGGCGTACTCCGGGTCCTGGAGCACCACTTCTTTGCTCTGAGCCGACGGAAACAGGTGCAAGCCGGATTCGTGTACTAAACACACCCCATCCCGCACGGCTTCCTCCACCGAATTGCCACGCCAACCGCGCACATCCGGCGCGTCCGCAAACCCGAACTTCTGGGCGATGTCCCCGAAGCTGTCCAGGTCAATCACCGCGACCCGCTTGCCCCGTAGTGCCCCGTAGTACGCCATGTGCGCACCGAGCGTCGAGCGGCCGGCGCCGCCTTTTGGGCTGTCAAGCATGATGACTGGCGTACGACGCCGCACCGGCGCAGATACCGTGTGCCGGAAAGGCAATTCGACTGAGCGAGGTCTTTCTGGATTTGGTAATTTCGGCTTCGGTTCAGGTGGAGGAGACGGAGAAGAAGTCAGTGTAAACGTCTGCTGCGCCGGGAATTCCGGCGCCGCTTTGCGAATCTGTTCATGCCAGCGCATGGCCGCATCCACGCGAAACGGTGGCGTGTATTCGTAGACCGGCACTCCCGTCAGCCGTTCCCGGACCACCGACGCGACGCCCAGCCGCGCATCCGCAAACACGCCTTCCAATTCGCCCTCCGCCGCAAGCCGTTTCAATTCGCTCATCGCCGTGACCACGTGCACCTCGAACACCCCGGCGCACTGGGCCTGCACGTCGCTCGCCCCGTCCTTGCAGACCAGTGCAAACACCGCCCATCACCTCCCCATCGCGTCAGTCGTCGAGCACGAATCCTCCGTCCTCGTTGTCGTCGAGGGCCTCATCGTCGAAGACAAATCCGTCCGCAGACTTGCCGACGCCAGGGCCGTGCGCTATTGCATCCTTCACTAGGACCGTCGTTTCCATGTCCGGGGCCAACACCTTAGCCTGAAACCCTCGATCCCCTTTCCAAATGGCCTGCCACAACCCTGACAGCGCCTCCGCAAATGCCGGATACCGTGCCGCTGCCGGTACACCTGTGGTCATGGCCTCGTATACCAGCGATCCCAAGTCCTCAATTTCGAGGTGCACCGAGTCCGCTGGCAACGAAACTCTCACTGGAACCCGGTTGACCACCACCCACGCATCCGGCCCCGGCGGTGCCGAGAAAGCCTTCGCCGGGTCGCAGTCCCGCACAGCAATCACCGCGTCCGCTTCGACCGGCACCGTGGTGTCGCTGGCGTCAAGCACCCACACATCGCCCCCATCCGCCTGCGCCGCCCCAAACACGATGTCCCGATAAGGCGGCGCAAGCCAAGACGCCAAGGGACTCGCACTGGATACACTGACGAACCGCGCGTCGAACCCCTGCTCCCGCAGCACGTGCCACAGATTCCAGGCAAAAAAGGTCCCGCCGGATTGGCGGGTGGACACGACCTTGACACGATACGGGCCGCGCGGGATCTCAACCCGCGGCACCTCCGGTAACGCCTCTGCGAGAAACGCAAGCACACGGGAGGCCGAAACCTCTTCGCCTTCCGGCCACGCCTGCACGTCCCGAATCCCCAGTTCCTTTGCCTTCGTCACCATGTCCCGACCTTTCGCGTCAAGGGTTCCGGCCACGAACCGGACCGGAACCCCGGACTCTACCGCCGCCTTGGCGTCGGCCAGGCGAGAAACCAGCGCGATATCGGCGTGCATCAAGTCGACCCAAGCAATGCTTGAAGACAAGGTATTTTTTAGCCACGCCTCCGTCGCCGGGTCACCGAGTGCCAGGTACACCCGCACGTCAATTCAACCTCCGTTTCAGTCCTTCGGAAGCTCGGAACCGAACCGCGGCACGCTCAGGGACAGAAACCGATTCTCCGGTTATTGGGTTGCGAGCCATGCGCGCCGCACGCTGGACTGGAATAAAACGCCCGAGAGGCGGCAAGGCAACAGACTCCCCAGCCTGTAGCCGCTCTCCGATGACCTCGCACAGCGTTTCGATCACCCGCCCGGCCTTCGCCTGCGTCAAATCCGCGCGCACGGCCAGCTCCACGATCAATTCCGTCTTCGTCACGACCAACCACTCCTTCATCTGAAATGGAATTGCCTTCACTCTGTGGAGGTGTGCAGGGCAAAAAGAAAAGCACCGCCACATGGCGATGCAATACCTTGTCATCACAAGGTTTTGGTTATCGATTTACTCCATAGACAGAGACATCCCCAGTCAATGCAAAACAGACACTGTACTTGAAGCAAAATTGGTAACGTATACAAACCCATTCACGCAAGTGATTCCCATGGGGCCTTTTCCTACAGGAACTGTGGCGACAATCTGATTTGTCTTGGGATCAATGACTGATACGGAGTTGGAACTCACATTGGTCACATACAAGAACCCGTTCCCGTATGCGACTTGACCAGGACTATCGACAGAAATTGTTGCCACCACTTGGTTTGTAGCAGTGTCCACAACAGTCACAGTGTCGTACGATACGTGGGCAATGTACAAGAACCCATTCGCATAAGTAGCACCGTCAGCACTGTCATTGTTCGAAATAGGGATTGTTGACACGATTTTGTTGGTATTTGGGTCGATCACGGACACTGTATGAGAATCACCGTTGACCACGTACACCATCCCGTTACCAAATGTAACGCTATTGGGCCTATTACCAACAGCGACAGTTGCTACAACCGCGTTGGTTGTTGCGTTTATGACGGAAACCGTATTGGAATAACTGTTAGTCACGTACACCATTCCGTTGCCAAATGCAGCACTAGTAGGTGCACTGCCAACAGAGATCGTTTTTACAACCTTATTTGTAGTGGCGTTTATAACTGACACTGTATTGGAAGAGACATTGACCACGTACACAAATCCATTCCCATAGGCAATGTCACAGGGATAGGTCCCAACAGGGATCGTTGATACAACACTATTTGTGTTCACATCAATGACCGACACTGTGTTTGCTGCCGCATTGGCAACATATATGAATCCATTGCCGTAGGCAATTCCCCTCGGATTGGAGGTTGTTCCCAAAGTAATCGTGTCCACATTATTTGTCGCGTAAGCGGCAGCTACACTCACCTGCGTGGTTGAGGACGCTCCCCCAACTTCTACGGTGACGGTGTACGTCCCTGGTGTATCCGGCGCGGTGTACGTCGCGGTGAAATTGCCATTCGCATCGGTCGTAACCTGCGCCGGAGAGACATTCCCGCCCGTCGCGCAAATGGTCACAGGCACACCTGATACCGGAGTACCGTCCGGCAGCGTCACTCTGCCTGTAATTTCAGCGCTCTGTCCAGGAGCGAGTCCAGATTGCGGCACATTGATCGTCAGCGTCACATTGGCTTGCGCCCAGGTCACCGACACGGGCTGAGATTCGGCCAAAGTGCCCGACTGGTCCTCGATGATCGCCACATACGTGTGCGTTCCGGAGGCCGACTGGGACACTACAGCTTGAACGGACCTTCCGCTAGTCACAGGCCCGCCGACCACCTGTCCTGTGGTTTCGTCCAGGATGACCAACGAATACGGCGCTACATCCTCATTCACCGTGGCCATGAGGGTCACGTTCTGACCAATCGCCAACGCCGTCTCGTTCGCTTGCAACGTGACTGTGAACGCTGGGCGTACTTGCACTGTCGTCGAGGCAGTTCCTCCACCACAAGTCACCGTGACCGTATACGTCCCCTGCATATCCGGAGCGGTGTACGTAGCTGTGAAATCGCCATTTGCGTCCGTCGTAACCTGCGCCGGGGTGACAGTCCCCCCTGTCGCGGAAACGGTCACAGGCACACCCGGCACCGGAGTGCCATCCGGTAGCGTCACCCTGCCGCTGATCTCGGTACTCTGTCCGGGAGTAAGTCCAGACTGTGGCGCATTGATTGTCAGCGTCACATTGGCTTGAGCCCAAGCCACCGAAACAGGCTGGGATTCGGCCAAGGTGCCGGACTGGTCTTGGATAAGCGCCACATACGTGTGTGTTCCGGCGGAAGTCTGGGATACCACCGCTTGAACGGACGTTCCGTTAGTCACTGGCCCGCCGACCACCTGATTATTGGTTTCATCCACAATGGACAGCGAATACGGCGCCACGTCCTGATTCGATGTCGCCGTAAGAATCACGCTCTGACCAATCGGCAACGCCGTCTCGCTCGCTTGCAACGTGACCGTGAACTCCTGACGCACTTGCACCGTCGTTGAAGCGGTTGAGCCGTTACAAGACGCCGTAATCTTGTACGTACCTTGGGTGTTCGGAGCAGTGTACGTCGCGGTGAAATTACCGTTCGTATCAGTCGTAACCTGCGCCGGAGTGATGGTCCCGCCCGTCGCGGAAATGGTCACGGTTGTACCGGGCACCGGTGTACCATCGGGCAGCGTTACCCTGCCACTTACCTGTGCGGTTTTGCCCGCGACTAGTCCCGATTGCGGCGCATCCACCTGCAATGTCACATTGGCTTGCGCCCAAGTCACCGATACGGGCTGAGACTCAGCCAAAGTACCAGACTGGTCTTGAATGAGCGCCACATACGTGTGTGTTCCGGCCGAGGTTTGCGACACCACCGCTTGCGCGGACATTCCGCTTGTTGTTGGTGCCCCCACCTGTTCGCCAGTGGTTTCATCCACAATTACGAGCGTGTGCTGGGCAACATCCTGGTTCGCCGTCGCTGTCAGTGTGACGTTGCCACCGACTTCAACCGTGGATGCGCTCGCACTCAACGACACCGTATACGCCTGAATCCATGTCACGGTCACCGGTGCGGATTCAGCCACGGGGGTGGATGTGTTGTTCGGGTCCACAATGTAAGCCACGTACGTATGCGAACCCGGCGTAGCCTCAGAAACTGTCGCTGTGTCGGTTGTCCCGTACGTGACTCGCGCTCCGACCCACTGTCCGGTGGTTTGATCCAGGATTTCAAGCACATACCCGTTTACGTCCTTGCTGGCCGTGGCCGTAAGCGTGACACTCTGCCCGGTGAACGCTTGTTGTGAACTGGCCGTCAGCGTTACCGTCATCACTGGCGCTTGCGGGGACACCTGCGTAACAGTGCCGACGCCATCCTTGACCGTGACCACATAGTCAGGCGGGCGCTCCCCCCACAATTTTTCAGCCATGTCGTGCGCAGCGACCGCCTGTTTATCTCCGCCGTGGGCGTAAAGCACCCACGTGCCAGCAACGCCTGCGCCCGTCAACCCGATGGCGGCCAAAATCAAGGCTAGCCGTGATATATTGTCATCGCCTCCCGCGCGCCGCCAGCGCAGACGAACTTTCAGGCTTTTCATCGTCCCTTCACCTCCTAGTTATTGCGCCACGTGTATGGCGACGAATGCCGTGTACTCTTGGAACCCAGCAACCAGCCACGGTACGATCAAAATCGTCAGCAGCGCCCCAACCGCCAAGTACAGACCACTCGGTGCCAAGTGCCTCTCTTCCGGCGGAGTCATGCGGCTCGACAGCCGCGGCCACCATGGCCTTGTCAACAGAGCCAACGCGCATGAAGTCGCAATCGCAATGAGGCTGAACGGTCCAAGGCCAAGCCCCGTAAGCGCAGCCATCTCAATGTCGCCCAAGGCGGCGTTGCGGCGATCCGACACCCACCACAGGACTGCGCACAGCAGTCCGGATACCACCGCCACCCAAGAGAAGTGGACAAACATCACCGCCAGGGCGAAGCAGCAAATCGCTGTCTCACTCACCCGGCGGTAGAGGACATCCGTGATCGCACAGAGAGAAAGGAAGCCCACGGTCAACCAAGCAGCGGAATATGACCACAGGTGCGCCAAACGAAAAACCCCTCCCTTCGGTAAGGGGAGGGGTGTATGGCAGAAGAGCGATGAGCAAGCGTTGGAGCGGAAGGAATGTCTGTGGAGTGACCAACTCACTTTCAGACCCACGCTCTACAAAAGGGATTTCTGTCATCTTTACCCGACACGTTTTCACCTCGATTCCAGACAGGGACCAGTCTATCTACCCTACGGCGTCCGTACTCAAAAACGGCTCATGCGTTTCCACGTAAAATCTCATATCAACGTCCTTGTTATCCATTCGATTCCAGATAGTTTCCAAAACCCGTTGCCTCGATTCGTTCTTCGTCACCCACACCACTTGCCGAAAAGAAGTGTCCAATGGAGCAAGATTGGTCACGTACATCTGGTACTTGCGCCAGATCTGGCGCGAATTTTCCGTCGCGTTGTCGTACTCTACCCACCAAAACCCATTTGGTGTTCGCAAAATCGCGTCTGGCCGGATTGCGGTTACCCGTAAATCCGTGTCGGCCTGCCCTGTCGCCAGCTTTCGGAGAAACCATAGCTCGTCCGCCGCCTCACGGGTATTGAACCACCGCACGCCGTCAAACCCGTGTGTGTGCAGATACCTCATGAGAATCGCGTTCAGACCCAGGGCATGATTCATTTGTGCTTCCATCGTGACGGCCTTGGCCTCAATTCCAAGCATCTGGTGAGCATAGCGCACCCCCGTTTCAGTCAGAAGATATGCGTATGTATTGCGCCGAACCCAAACGCCACGAATCAACGGATCAGACCGCCCACTCTTTACTCGTGTCACATGCTTTTCCAGCTTGGCTCTGCTCCACCCCAGCAAGAACAGCACATCGTTCCGTAGTATGACTCCCGCGTCAAAGACCACGCCTATCAGTTGCTGCTCCGGTGAAAAATCGCTGCCCCGCCACTGCAGGATCATTCGTCATCCCACCTCTGCAGGAACGATATGACGGGGTTATGTGGGACATCTTGTTCCACATCCTCCTGACCCGACATGTCGGTGTTTCTGGAAGCACCAATTCCCTGTTCCAGAAGCCACCTTCCTACTTCCTCCGCCACCCGCTTGGCAAATCCCCCGTCCTCCTGGCCTTGTTCAAGGACCCGAAGCAGCATGGCTTCCAGGGTCCTCGACCGTTGTCGGGCTGGCAATCGCCGGACGAAATCAATCACTTTCGGGTCGCGAAAATACACGTGTATTCGCAGCACTTTGCCTCACCGTCCCTTTGTGGGACGTAAGCGCCCACATCCCGTAACCGGTCGGTGTGAACCTGGGTGGAATTGTGGGCGTAATCGTCCCACAGCGCCTTCAAGCGCCCAACCACTCCAGTACCCGACGTTGCTGTTCGCGTTCCACCGCTTCTTCATCGTCCGCCGTCGTGACAGGCATCAGCTCGTCCAGCCAAAACGTCTCCCGGTAGCGGGGAAGCTGAACAACAGCAAACCGGCGGTAGATGAACACGATCTCGCCCTCCTGCACCGTGCGATCCATATCGTCGTCCGCCGGACGCTTTTTCTTCGCCGTCCGCACCCTCACCCAATCTCCCACTTG
>NZ_FPBV01000070.1 GCF_900116805.1 Paenalicyclobacillus macrosporangiidus
AAGCCTCATCGACAAATTTTGGCCAACACGATTGGAACTGAGGTGGTTTGACCCTGACAAAACCCAGTTGTTGAGAGCAACTGCATAGCGCCTGTAAAACCAATTCCAATCCCATTCAAGATTTGCCCAAGCACAATAGGCGTCTTGCGGCCTACTTTGTCACTCCAAGTCCCGGACAACAATTGCAGTACGCCCCACGTCGCCGCATACATACCGCTCACAAGCCCAATTTGTCCAACAGAGTAATGACTTTGAGCCATCATAACGGGTACAAGTCCCCAGACTGCTGTATCGCTCAGCTTATTCACCAAACCTGCTTGACTGCACGCCAACAATGTACGGTTCTTGAAGCTGACCATTGCAATGACCCGCCCGAGGTCAACTCCTGTTTGGGGTTCCGCCTGATTCCCTATCGACATTTCCAACCGGGTATACGGAAGAGTTTCCCGAATCACAATCCATGCCATCAACAATCCAATGACTGCGATGACTTCGGCAACGACAAAGGGAATCGGGCGGGGACCATAAATCGATGCGAGGTATCCGGCCACTCCGCTGATGAACGCAACACCGATGTATCCTGAGAATTCGTTAATACCAAGTGCCAATCCACGACGGGCAGGGCCTACAAGATCAATTTTACTTGTGACAGTCATTGACCACGCAAATCCTTGATTAGCTCCAAGCAGAAGATTCGCTGCGATAATCCATCCCCAAGACGGTGCAAATATCGTCATGAGCGGAACCGGGAGTCCGCACACCCAACCAAGAATAAGGATGGGCTTACGTCCCCACTGGTCCGCAAGCCGGCCGGCAACCAAATTGAGAGGTCCTTTCACGAGTCCAAAGGAGACGATGAAGGCAAGTAACACGGACAAGGAATTCAGGTGAAAACTCTGTTTACCGAGTACCGGGACCACCGTACGCTCAATGCCGACCATCGAACCTACAAATGCGTTATTGATGGCCAACAAAATGAACTGTGTCAAATTCGGTCGTAGCCCTAATTTCATAGAACGCTCTTTCATGGTGGCCCCCCTTTCTCATCGATTCCGTGGCCGTCTTTATCCTCCATATCCCATATTGATCTTTCGAATTATTTCAAAACCCTCGGGCTTAGGCGGGATTTCTTCGAGCATGTATTTCACAAAATCCTCTTTCGTCGTCTTTTGTAATGCCTTATTAAACCGTCGCTCAAAGCCAATTGTGGACGATGGTTTCCCACTTAACGAACGACCGCACACTGAGCCCGAAAAGGCGCCAGGAAACACTTCGATGTGATCTTCCAGTAACAATAGCTTTTTGAAGAGGCTATCGTACAAATCGGAAGCCCCGATTTCAGCCTCCGATGCAAGTTCTGTTCTCCCAACGTCTCCAACCATCAAAGTGTGTCCGGTCAATACAAACCAGGGATCACTGCTTCTTGTTTTGTCCGTGACAACAAGGGAGATGTGTTCTGGGGTGTGACCTGGTGTATGCAATACTCGAATCGTATTGAACCCGACTTTGTCAAGACAGATGGGATGGCTTTTAAGAGAGAGATGAGAGACTTGCAATTCAGATAAAAATTGTCTCACGCTGCGTTTTGTTGCATTTTCCAATTTCTGAATTCCAACGGCGAGCGATAACCTAGTGCGGAATGCGGTCGATCCGTGTTGTAAAAGTGAATGTACGACTCAATGGCCGCTTTCGCCTCGGCAAAGCTGCTGTATTCCTGCAGCCAGACCTCCTCCTCCTTCAGCGACCGGAAGAATCGCTCGATGTATGCGTCAGCATCGGGGTTGTTGTACCCGGTCCGCTCATGGTTGATTTGGCAGGCCTTCATCGCTTCGATGAACCGTCGACTCGTCATCTGGCAGCCATTGTCCGTTCGCAATGTCAGACCGGCACCTTGAACGCCATTCGGGAAGCGATAGTTCAGCGCCATATCCACAGCCTTCAGCAGGTCCTCTGTACGGCAGAACCGGGAAAACGAGTACCCCACAATCTCCCGGTCATAAGCGTCAATCACGGCAAACAGATATCCCCAGCCGTCCTTCCCACACCACAC
>NZ_FPBV01000043.1 GCF_900116805.1 Paenalicyclobacillus macrosporangiidus
GCTCGCGTGACGTTTGGCGGCAGGCCAAGACGCCATACAACAGCATACAAACCAAGTGCCGTCGAATCTCGCAGAAAGACTCGTTCAGCAGACCCTAAGTAAACCGGCGACGATGGACCCCCGAAACAGGTCAGCGAATATCATAATCCTTCTTCTGTCATATGCATCCACTACGCTCCCAACGAATGGGGCAAGTAACGTCTCTGGCAAAAAGCTTACGATCAGGACCAGGCTAGACTGAACGGCAGATCCCGTATTTGTGTACACTACCCATGTAACTGTAATGTCATAAAACATGTCCCCGAAGTAAGAAATGAATTGTCCAATCCAAAAGTTTCTAAAAAATTTGTTGGATTTGATTAGAGAGACGTAATTCTTGAAGTTCAATACGTCTCCTCCTCTTTTCCGGAGAAAGCTGGTCGGTATCACGGACAGATGGCGTGAGTACCACAGCGACTGGCTGCACGCACATGGACAGCGGGCGTGCAGGGGATCAGTCAACATGTGACGGCTGTCGTGACGTAGGAATGAGCCATTTTCACTGTAACCGTCTTACAAGGGCATTCCTGCTGGGATCTTGCGTTTCACCGTCATACGGACGTTGTAAGAAACTGCTTCATCGCTGCCAGGGCTTCTTTCCCTTCTTCCTGATCTGAAAAAATCCCCAAAAATCCATGAATGGTGCCCTCAAAACGGATCGCCCGAACAGGCACACCCGATTCGTCAAGTCTGCGCGCGTACGCCTCTCCTTCGTCCCTTAATGGATCGTACTCTGCAGTAATGATCAGCGCAGGAGGTAAATCAGTCAAATCCGTGGCCTGCATGGGGGATACATACGGATGACGGGCCAAGTCAGCATTTTGTATGTACCATGACCAAAATTGACTGATGCCTCGTTCAGTCGTGAGATACCCTGAGCCACATTCAGCATAGGATGCATATTTCGTTGGAATGTGGGATTGGTAAAAATCCGTGTTCGGAGAAATCAATACCTGTTTACAAATGGAGGGACCTCCCCGGTCACGTGCCATCAATGTGACGACCGTGGCAAAGTTTCCTCCGGAACTGTCTCCTCCCACTGCAATCACCGAGGGGTTTACGTTCAAGTAAGAGGCATTTTCAGTGCACCATTTTGTCACCGCATAGCAGTCTTCGACTCCTGCGGGAAATGGATTTTCCGGAGCCAGTCTGTAGTCCACGGCAATCACTTTCCAACGTAACTCGTTTGCCAATCGACGACATATCACGTCATGACTTTCAAGGCTACCTATGCAAAAACCCCCACCATGAAAGTACAGAAGCAGTGGAAGTTGCGGTTGAGCATTTGGAGTGTAAATGCGGATAGGGATTGCCCTTTCGTGGGCGGGAATGGATATCTCTTCAACGTGCCAGACGTGAGGTCGCTGATGGACAGGAATCACTCTTGACATTTGGTGACGGCGTAACTCCATGACGTTTGATATGGGCGTAGAGTCTATTTTTGAAATTGACTCTAAAAAGGATTTCACATGCGGACGAAGTTCCATAAAGATCTCCTTCGAAATATGATTTATGGTCTGGCGAACATCGGGGCACATATGGGGTTGTGAAATGTTGACAATTCGATCCACTGATGCCGAGATCCCGCGCGACAAAACCGCAGCCGCTTTTCGACCACCTTACGCACTGCACGCGGGCTCACACAACGTTGCTTTGCCACTGCCTGGTACGTTCTACGCTTCTTCTCCCGATCGGCGTGCGCGGCTTGCGATTGCCGCGCTCGCATACCATACGCAGAATCGTCAATCCTCTTCTCCAATTTCTCAATGTCCCTTGTCATTCCTCGTTCAGAGGGACCGGCCGGCCGGATAGGAGATGTCCGCCGGCGCGCACATGGCATCCAACGGGAGCTTACCTTTGGTTCGCGATGAATCTGCGTCGCTATCCTGGGCTGGGAAGCGACTTTCACACCCGGAAGCGCTGAACTGGTATCACCTTGATCATCCGCGTCATCATCGCGTTCGGCCTACGCGATCGCGATCACGGTCCATTCGTTGACCTAACTCCACACGTCTGGACCCGGCCAAACCCAGACGGTCCTGGATGATGAGTGCATCAAGTGCCACACGGGCAGAATACGCTTGCTGTCCCTTCGTTCAGGGTTGAAATCGCTCTCCGTAGTGCTCTTCGACTTTCCATCGTGGAACAACTGGGCGGAGTTCATTCAGCGGTCTTCCTTGATCAACTTCCCACCAGACGGAAGGGAGAAGTCACCCGGAAGCGGCGTCTGTCGTTCGGTCGGTGCACCGGCAGCCTCTCAGCATACAAGCGATTGTGACGGAATTCACACGAAACCCACGTAGGAGACTTCGTCACGAGAGGCCAGTAATCCTTGTCGCGACTGATCTCTTTGGCCGTTCAGCAGCCCTGAATTGTAGTTGGAATTCGTACCAGAGCACAGAATCCGAGAAAAAATGCCGACGGCAACGGTAGTAAAGTTAAATAACGTAAACACATTTTTCATAAGCATCGCGGTATCATGGATACGCAGGCAGGACAACATGAATATGTCCTGGAGCATCAGGCCCATGGCACAACCTAATCATTCCTGGTGCACTCCAACATGTTCACACCATGAGGGGGTTCTGACATGAAGGCGCTCGTGTATCGCGGCCCTGTAAGGAAGGAATGGGCAGACAGACCTATGCCCACGGTTCAGGCACCCACGGATGCGGTGGTCAGGATTACGAAGACCACCATATGCGGTACGGACTTGCACATTCTAAAAGGTGACGTCCCAGAGGTTGTCGACGGACGCATCCTTGGCCATGAAGGTGTCGGAATCGTGGAGGAAGTGGGGGCTGGGGTCCGCAACTTCAAGGTTGGAGACCGGGTGTTGATTTCGTGCGTCACATCCTGCGGGAAATGCGAATATTGCAAGAAGGGTATGTACTCACACTGCGAAGACGGCGGCTGGATCCTGGGGCATCTGATTGATGGAACGCAAGCCGAATACGTGCGCATTCCACATGCGGACACCAGTCTGTATCCAATCCCGGAAGGCTTGGACGAAGAAGCACTCGTGATGCTGAGTGACATTCTCCCGACTGGTTTTGAAGTCGGCGTTCTCAAGGGAAAGGTTCAGCCGGGAGACTCGGTGGCCATTGTTGGCGCTGGTCCTGTCGGTTTGGCGGCGTTGCTCACGGCTCAGTTTTATTCTCCGGCTGAAATCATCATGGTCGACTTGGACGACAACCGTCTCGAAGTGGCACGTGCCTTTGGTGCCACGAAGACGGTGAACAGTTCACGCGGTAATCCTGTGGAAGCAGTTCTGGAACTCACCGAGGGGAAAGGCGTGAATGTCGCGATCGAAGCGGTTGGAATACCAGCCACGTTCGATATCTGTCAGGGTATCGTGGCAGTGGGCGGCCACATCGCCAACGTGGGCGTGCACGGCAAGAGCGTGAATCTTCACCTGGAGAAACTGTGGATTCGCAACATCACGTTGACCACGGGTTTGGTGGACACCTACTCGACGTCAATGCTGCTCAAAACGGTGATCGCCGGCAAACTTGAACCCAAAAAGCTCATCACCCATCGTTTCCCACTCTCTGACATCGAAAAGGCGTATGATGTCTTCGAAAACGCCGCGAAAGAACGAGCGCTAAAGGTCATTCTGTACCAATGATCACGCCACAGACATTGTGATTTGGCAAGGCATGAGGGGGATTTCCCAAGGTGGTGGTCCCCCTCAAGCAATCTTCGGGGGGACCTCTCCAACACTGGATGATGCAAGCTGTATTTCGGTTTTCGAACAGATTTCGGGCCGCTTGTTAATCACCCTTGTATGCGCCCCGCATCTTTTGCCGAGTAGGGGCAAATCCGTATCTCATGAATCGGAGTAGGTGTCTGTCATCCGCGAACATCACGGGCTCTTCCTGTGTCTGAGTGTCGCTGATCTTCGGGGTCTGGTGGCAACTCCTTCGTATACTCTTTGGAGTCGTACGTGTTATGCTTGTACAGTAATGGTGGAGTATTGTTCAGTACACAACGTGGTAAACGGCTCAACATGAATTGCATAATGTGCACTTTCACAAAAGGGGTCAATGGGACGTCCATCAGATGCAGTTTGTGCGAAATTTCGGCACTGAATATAATGAACACGAAAGGAGTTCGATTGAAATGACGATTTTCTATCCTTTGGGCGCTCTATTGAATCTCATCCTCGTGGGCGGTCTCATCGCCGGATTATTTTTTCTGATTAGAATGGCTGTTAAGTCAGCATTGAAATCCTATTTCAAAAATGAGCATAAAAAGTGAATACGATCACATGCCCCCTTGCTCATGTTGAAGTTCCACTCAAGTATGCCCTGGCTGTTCACTGGCTACTGCCACCCCTGCTATCTCCGTAGCAAACATAGTGACTTACACCACAAGGACTCCTTTAAACTTACATTCTCAAGCAAAAACAGGATAGGCGGAAACATATTCTTATACCGAAAACGATTCCTATAATGTGGGTTTCGTCGTGGGTAAGCTGACCCTTCTTCAGTCAGAATTTTACCGAGGGATCGCGCACGCTGTGCAACGGCTTCTCTATGGACTATACTTAATCGTTATACGACAAATGATGATTGTGTCACTTGAAGGGGATGGTGAACGTTGCCGAAAGATCTGCGAACATACCTTCAGCAACTGGTGGCGACCTATCCGGATCACCTCAAAGTCGTTGGTGACAAAGTCGATCCACGGTTTGGCATCACCGCTTTTGCGGCCCGGTTAGCGCAAATGAATCAGTTCCCGGCGCTTTTGTTCAAGAACGTAAAGGACTCCCCTCTGCCCTGCATATCGAATCTCTTGACGACATATGAACGCGTCGCGTTGTTTCTCGACTGTGCCGTGCAGGATATCCCCAAGGTTTATGGGGAAAGGTTGCGACAGCCCATCGCCCCGTGAATCGTGCCACGGGAAGAGGCGCCTGTCAAAGAGGTCGTTATCGGCGAGGCGGACGTAGACCTCAGTTACCTCCCGATTCCCACTCATAATGAATTAGACGGAGGTCCCTATTTGACTGCCGGCGTGATGGTCATCGCGGATCCGGAAACCCACGTTACCAACGCTGGAATTTACCGTCACCACGTATTCAGCAAGAATACGATGGGCGTTTGGTTTTTGGGTGCACACCATGGAGGATTGATCTACAAGAAGTATCAAAAGCTAGGAAAACCCGCCCCAATTGCCATTGCCATTGGCCATCATCCCGCTTTTGTGATGGGGGCAGTTTCGCGCTTGCAGGGGATCGGGGGCGAGTACGAAGCTGTGGGCGGGTTGCTTGGGGAACCTCTTGAACTGGTCAAGGCGGAAACGTCTGATCTGTTGGTCCCGGCCCGCGCGGAGATTGTCATCGAAGGCGAAATCTTGCCTGACGAACTCCATCCCGAGGGTCCGTTTGGTGAATGGCCAGGGCATTACTTAGGTGCAGATTCCGTACCGGTCATACGCGTGACGTGTATCACGCATCGGTCGAACGCGATTTTCCAAGACATCGTGGCGTCTGGCCGTGAGCACCTGATGGTAGGGGCCATTCCTCGAGCAGGAAGCATCTATCATGCGGTGAAATCGGTCGTCCCGAGCTTGAGGACTGTGAACGTCCCCGTGTACAGCAGAATGCACTGCTACTTGTCATTGTCAAAAGAACGCGATTCGGATGTCAAGAAAGCTGCGTTCGCAGCACTGAATACAGAACAGGAAAACTTGCGCGCCGTGGTCGTAGTCGATGACGACATTGATGTCTTTAACGGCGAACAGGTCGCTTGGGCCATCGGCACCCGGTTTGACGCTGCGGAAGACCTTGTCGTGATTCCAAAGTGGAATGGCCCTGGGGGGCTGTTGCCTACAAATTGGGAATCCCATGCTGACGGATCGCGCACGCCGAAGATGTCGAGTGCGGTGATCGTGGATGCGACAAAACCGGCTCCGCCAGTCCGGTTTCCAGAACGAACAAGGGTACCAATGGAACACGTGGAATCGGTGAAATTGGAGTTGTTGCAACCGTTCGCAGCCGAAGACAAGGAGCGATGGCTTGAACAAGCCACTTGAACCGTGCGACGGATCAAGAGGAACGCCACCATGAACGGCTTGGGGCGCACCGGCGTACGTTGTTCAGGTTCGAGATGAATCTGGTTTGACGTTGAGCAGGAATCCCCCGAATGAATCGGGGGATTCCTGCGTGAGACGGGTACCTCAGTAAACCGGTGTGGTGGTGCAGGTGCGCACATAACCAGACGGAATCAGCAGGATGAACAGCACGAAGATGATCAGGAACACCACTGCCCATCGGGTGAAACCACCGAACACGCCGTCGTACATGCGGGTCACTCCTTTCAACGGGTTACGATCCGGTTACGCCGATGCTCAATACGAAGCTCCGGAGTATCCGCCCGTGAACGGGACAAGAAGGATGAACAGCACGAAGATGATCAAGAACACGACTGCCCATCGGGTAAAGGGGCCAAAGCATCCGCCATCGTACATTCGGTATCACCTCCCCCCGAACCTAGAGTCAATGTAGTGTATGGAGGACGACCATTGGTGCGACGGCTTGTGTCATGGACAACGATTGCCCGTTTCCACCCAGGCATCAGGTCACCTGGACATTTGGTTCGGGAGACAGACGTGGGCGCACGGCGTATGGGAAATGACAGGGCAAGATTTGACAAGCCCGCAGTCAATCTTTCGTGGTACAACTGCATCAGGACTTGACATCTCCGAAAGGGAGAAATCACTCATGAAACCGAAAGACCTTCTGATGCTCTTGGCCTTGGCCGCGTTGTGGGGTGCATCGTTCCTCTTCATGCGCGTCGGTGCCCGTGACCTGGGACCGTGTGCACTGGCATTTCTTCGCGTGTCCATTGCTGGACTGGTGCTTTTGGGGTATGAGTGGATTCGCGGGCAGCAACCGGGGATCCTGCGGAAATGGAGGCCGTACCTGGTTCTCGGGGTGTTGAACGCCGCGATTCCGTTTTCCCTGATTTCAACGGCCGAGCTGTATATTCCCGCATCTTTGGCGGCGATCTTGAACGCGACCACGCCGCTGTTTACCGCCTTGGTTGCTTGGATGTGGGTCAAGGATCCGCTCACACCCAAAAAAATCGCGGGGATCCTCCTCGGAGTCGCCGGTGTGGCCATCTTGGTAGGGTGGGAGCCTTCCGGGAGTGGAGACCGACTGCTCGTCTCAGCTTCGCTGTCGCTTGTTGCCGCCATCTCATACGCCGTCGCGGGTGTATATTCGTCGAAGGCGTTCAAGGGAGAGAAACCCATGCATGTGTCGATTGGACAGCAGATGGGCGCAACCATCGCCCTGATTCCGGCAGCCGGCTTGACATTTCCACAAAGCACCATGAGCAACGCTTCCATCCTGGCTGCCCTTGGCCTGGCGATATTCTGTACAGCTTTGGCCTATCCTCTGTACTTTGCGCTCATTCGTAACGTGGGTCCAGTCAAAACACTCAGCGTCACCTATCTGACTCCCGTCTTTGGTATGTTTTGGGTGCTGTATGGATGGGGGAGAACATCACGGTCAGCATGATCGCAGGTCTCATCGTCATCTTGCTCAGTGTCACGTTGGTGATGAACGTTTCGCTACTTGGCAAACGATCCCGTGTGATGGGGGCAGCGCGATCGGCAGCAGCCTCTCCAGGTAGCGACGAATGTCATCCGTGAACTATCTGATGAGATCAGGGTCCCATTCAGCTGTTGTACGGGCGCTCTGGGTCATTTGGAATCTCTTCACGAGTGAAGGACACGGCGAGCGAAACACGTTGCCAAAGGCCATGGATACACAAAGAAGACACAAGAAAACGCGGCCGCCACGGGCCCCGTTTGTGGTGCTGTACGGACAGTTCCGCACATAGGATGTACAGGTTCGTCATGAAAGGAGGACTGTCCGTGGCGGGGGTTCGAGCAGACATACAGGTGGCGGTAGACCAGTACTTGGAGTTGTACGCAGAGGCGAAGAAGATGGAGAAGAAACTCGAGGCGCTGCGACAAGTGATTGAGGCGTATATGAAAGAGAACGGGCTGGACCAGGTGGAACATACGGACCGACGTGGGCACATTCAACTCATCGTACAACAACGTCCCATCACGACGTCCAGGTACACCACTTACGACGCCGCAGAGATTTCCAGTTTGTTACCACCGAACGTCCGCAAGAAATGCATCGTTGAGGTGATCGACAAAGACAAGCTGGAGGCTTTGGCGAAGTTGGGAGAAGTGTCTGCGGACGTATTGTCCCGCAAACAAACAAACTCCTCTGTCTCCTGGGTTGTGCGATATCAGAAATAGTGGGTGCACCGCCGTCCGACACGTTTGTACGGCTGGCGGAGACGCCGACAATCCCGTTCGTGACGAACGTCCAATTATACTGAAGCGCGGCTGTCGGCGGTTTGCAGAAACGGATCCCTCTTCAATCGGGTTAGCAGGAGTTTGATCTTAGTTGTCGAAATTTTTAAATCGACGGGAGGTGTCGTTGGGTGATCAATCAACTGGATCTTGACGTTCTGATTGAAACAGGGCGAACCATGATTCGTGACGGTATCGTCATTGCGCCCTGGTTGACGTGGGGAACAGGGGAGCACCGAATCTCTATCAACTTGCTGACCACTATCAGAACTTGGGCCAGACAATTCGCAGCTCAACACTGGCGAGCTGACTGGACGATGGAGCTATTGGGGGATTACCCGATGGATGTGGAGAGAGCTGCCGAGGCTTGCCGTGAGGCCGTCTCGAGTACAGCCGTATATTTGTGTCATCTGGAACTGGGGACGTTAACGGTTACAGAAGAAATGGTGAGCGTGGCACAGCGGTTGACGGAAAATTTCGTTGAAAAAGTTGGCCTGCATCGTTTCGTCCCATTTCATTTGCTCACGATTCTGTACGATGACCTTCAGAGTCTTCAGTATTACGGATCGATACACGTGGACGACTTTCTGAAAGGAGATATCCATCGGCCATGGAGCACCGATACAGTAACACGCGAATTTGAACAGGCGGTGGCGTCACGCCTGGTGGCTGTGCGCGACGGATTTGTCGAACTCACCCCTCGCGGCCACGACGTATTGCAAATTATCACGCGGATATTGAACGAGTCCGGGTTCTTAAAGTTCAGGTCTCGTCTGATTCGGCTCAACAACTTCAACACGCTAGAGGATGTTCAGTCCATCATGGATATCCTTTTTCGGGGTTCTGTCGACTTTCGGAAGTGGATACTCGACCTGTGCCAGATCCAGCCGGGGATGAGCGTTTTGGAGTTGGGATGTGGCACGGGCGCCCTCACGTTTGAAACGGGGCTATTTCAGGCGGTCGGATCGAATGGCCGTCTGGTTGCCACCGATCCTTCTACGAGCATGTTGGCGACGGTCAGACGAAAACGTGAGGCGCTTCATGCCGATTGGGTGGAAGTGGTCCATGCGAAGGCGGAGCGTTTGCCATTTGCGGATAACACGTTTGATGTTGTCACGGGAAGTGCATTTCTTCATCTGACGAACATCGAAGAATCGGTGAAAGAAATTGCCCGGGTGTTGAAGCCCGGAGGCACATTCGTGACAGGGTATCCATTGCACTTTCCCGTGTGCAGTGCGTTTTTTGTGGAATGGTTTGAACCCCTGGTTAAAGTCTCAAGTAGTGGTGTAAAATCCGTCGTTCACAATTGACGACGAAGCCACCGTGCGTGTCTACTAGAAAGTGACGCAACCAACTAGTA
>NZ_FPBV01000046.1 GCF_900116805.1 Paenalicyclobacillus macrosporangiidus
TACTAGTTGGTTGCGTCACTTTCTAGTAGACACGCACGGTGGCTTCGTCGTCAATTGTGAACGACGGATTTTACACCACTACTTGAGACTTTAACCAAGGGCGTTTTATTGTTTGTCTAAAAAGGGCGTACAAGCCGGTCCATTCTATGACAAAAGCCTTGTCCCTTCTATGATACAAGCCGTCTCACGACTGAATTTTCCTCCATACACTACAGTACTTCGAGTGAAGGGGGTGACTAAGGATGGGTGAGGAACGTCGTGAAATTCGTCGCCACGCGGTTGTGTTTCTGATTATCTTTGTGCTGTTTATCCTGCTCGTTCCACGTGAGAGGGAATTCTATGGTGGACCTGTTTACGGAGGCGGATATGGACCTGGTTACTATTGATGAGTATGGCACGCTTCGAGTGCAAGGGGGTGGCTCACAATGTTTGGATGGTCCGGCCAATTCACCGTATGGGCAGTTGTGTTCTTGATCATTTTCGTGCTGTTCATCCTGCTTGAGGAACGGGAAGAGCGGAAGTTCGTCTGATATGCAGGACTTGCTTACTAAACCATGACAGTTGTGAGTTCCTGCCATATCAGATCGTTGAAAGGGTGGGCGTCCCCTTTGGGGACGCCTTTTTTTGGGGTACGCCCGGCATGGGCGGAATCTCTAGGGTGAAAGTCCCGAACGGGGGTTGGCGACATACCTACCGTTAGCCAAGAGCAAGGGTCCATCGCGAGGTGGAATCTAGAGGAAGCTGGAGGCAAAGCCTCGACCTGAGGTACACGAATCGCATCTGAGGCTGTTGCAGTCGGACGAGTTGCCCACAACAAAGTCCGAAGTCGCCAAGGGCTGTGGCAGTAAATGCGGCGGGTGCATGACATGAGGGGAAAGATTCCGTTCTTATCCGGGGAGGCCTGTCCGGTACTCCGGCAGAGCCGGGAACCGTCGTCGAGAGGCGGCGTTGAACGGACGGGAGTCAGCAGAGGCCATAGTACATGGGCGGGCGCTCGCCCGCGCAAGGGCCAAACATGAAACGAGAACGGACTACATCCAGATCCACTGGGCTGATATCCGTCAGCAGCTGCTCGCGGTGACATACAAACTGCAACCCGTCAGGCGGGTCGAAATTCCGAAACCCGGAGGCGGGGTGCGGGGGCTGGGAATCCCCACCGTGATAGACGGACTCATCCAGCAGGCGTGGCTGCAGGTACTGAACCCGATTTTCTACCCAGGATTTTCCAGAGAAGGCTTCGGATTCCGGCCGGGGCGGAGCGCCCATGATGCAGTGCGCAGGGCACAGCAATACATTCAGCTGGGTTACCGGTGGGCGGTGGACCTGGTATGCGGACCCGCACGTACGGTGGTGTGAGAGGACGGGGGCCAGTCGCCCCCTCCTACTGGATGTCGTACCATCACGGCCGCGGCAACCGGTCGTGTGAGTTCTCGCCCACCAGCGTATGGTGAAATGGGCCGATGATACGCGGAACGAGCCTTGCCCCCGGCCACGCCTCGCTCATACATCTACAATATCGTTGCAGCATCCATAGCACGTCAGCGACGACCTGTCGGCCTTGTTTGCCAGGCCGGACGCTTTAGGAGGGGAGGGTATTCCGTGGACGATTTCAAGAAGGCGATTCACAAGCTGGATGTGGACGAGTTCAAGACCAGTAAGGTCGTGCCGTCCGACAATCCGGGGCCGCACGACACCGTTCCGGCCCAGTTTTTCTGCGGCGGTGGAGGCTTTCGTTGCAGCCAATGTTTTGTCTGCTTCCGTTGCTTCAACTGCTTCCAGTGCTTCCGCTGCTTCAATTGTTTCCGTTGCTCTAATTGCTTCCGCTGCTCCCGCTGCTTCTAACCTGAGTTCGTCTGAAAAATTCACCACTACCTAAATCCACTTGGCTGCTCCTGTACAACGCAACTGTCGTACAGGAGCTTTGCTTGATGCACGCACCTTTGCGTCATCGTACATAGAATGCCGGTGAGGTTGGCGAGAAGGGCTAGAACAGCCAGGCGGAGGAGGCAGGACGTCGTGAAGCTGCATCCCTCGATGCGTCTGAAGGTGAAAGGGGACACCTTCTTCGTGCCGGATGAAAACGGCGGTGTGTATTTTCGGAACAACGAAGGCTCGTTCCGCGTGGAAGGCAGGAGCATTGTGGAGTGGATCAACCACCTCATGCCGGTCTTCGATGGGACACACACGTTGGGCGAGTTGACCGAGGGGCTGAACGAAGCCCACCGAAACCGGGTCTACGAGATCGCCCAAGTCCTGTATGACAACGGCTTTGTGCAAGACGTGGCCTCTGATCCGCCGCATTCCCTGCGTGCGGAGCTCATCATGTCCTATACACCGCAAATCGAGTTCTTGGATCATCTGTTCGGTGCTGGGGCTTATCGCTTCGAGTTGTACCGTAAAGCTCGTGTGCTTGCTGTGGGCGCAGGACCCTTCCTCGTTTCATTGGTGTCGGCACTGCTCGAATCCGGGCTGCCGGGCATTCACGTCCTGGTCACAGAGGAAGTGCCGACCCACCGAGATCGGATCACTGAACTTGTACGCCACGCTCAACGGTCAGACCCCGACGTTTCCTTCCAGGAGGTGGGCATGCCGGGTACCGGGCAGGATGTCCTTCGTGAGGCAGTGAGGCCGTTCGATGCGGTGCTGTACGTGTCGCAGACAGGCCGCCTCGAAGAGCTGCGAACATTCGAAGCAGCGTGCCGTGATGAAGGGAAGCGGTTTCTGCCCGCAGTCTGCGCGGGCCAGGCAGGGCTCGTGGGTCCGTTCACGTGCTCCGGTAGCCCTGTTTCCTGGGAGTCCGCGTGGCGTCGGATGCATCAGTCCGCCATAGCGAAGGATGAACAGGTACACGCATTTTCCTCGACCGCCGGAGCGATGATGGCGAATGTGCTCGTTCTCGAGTGGTTCAAGTGGGTTGCCGGAGAGCGTGCCGCGGAGGAAGAACCGCGCTTTTTCCTGCTCAATCTCGAAACCCTCGAGGGGCACTGGCATTCGTTCTGGCTGCATCCTCTCGTCGTGGGAACGACACCGCCAGTGCCCGTCGCAGACCTCGAGCGTCAATTGGGAGCTGCAGACGAGATGTCCGACTCCCAAAGTTTGCTGCCCTTTTTTGCTCGGTTGACGTCGCCGATCGCTGGGATCTTTCACATCTGGGAGGAGGGGGACCTGGTACAGCTACCTCTTGCGCAGTGCCGTGTCCAGGTGGCGGATCCCCGATCTCCCGGGCCGGCGCGCCTGCTTCCCGAGATGGTGTGCACGGGCCTTACCCACGAGGAAGCGAGACGTGAGGCTGGGTTGGTTGGGGTGGACACGTACGTCTCCCGGCTGATGGGAGAACCGGGTGTATCCCTGTCACCCCGACAACCGGATGAACATTCCGATGACGGTCGACCTCTCTATACAGGCATCGGGGCAGGGGAAACTCTGGCGGAAGGGGTGAGCCGCGCCCTGGTCCGGTGTCTTGAGGAGGCGCTGCGCCAGCGCAATCATGACGCACCGCCGTCCGTGTCACCGATCGTGCTGACCGAGGTCGCCGACATCCATTGCTGCTGCTACCTGGAGGCGTTGACTGTGCTGGGAGGAGAGCCGGAGTTCGGGCTCGGTGTACCCGTACTCGGGTGTCCGGTCGTGTGGGTTCGGTCCGGTGAGCACTGGTTTGCCGGCGTCGGTCTGAACGTGACCCTGGCACTTCGCTCGGCACTGACCCACGCGCTGCTGTCTCTGCAGAACCTGGTGACGTACGGGAGCGGACGCGGATTGGAGACGGAGTTCGTCGAGATGGCCGGGGGGGTTCCGCAATTATTGTCTGTCCCCGCGTCACCGGACGGGACACAAGCCCAGGTTGTGCGCGCGGCGCTGCAGAGGTTGCAGGGCACCGGCATGCGGGTTGACGTCGTCGATGTTTCGCCGGAACCCTGGGTGAAGGAAAGCCTGGCGGGGGTGTTCGCCGTAGCGCTGCGAAAGGAGATGCCGGCATGACCGGTACCGTTCTTGTCGTTGGAAACGGAGTCTGGGCGGACCAGGTCGCCGGATTGCTCTCGCCCGCGCACAAGGTTCTTCGGTCAGCGGACGTGCCCGCGTCGGTTCCCAGGCTGCTCCATCTGGCTCTCGTGCTGGACGACGCCTGGCATCCCGGTCGATATCGTGAAGCAGAACAGGTGTTCCGTGCAGCGGGCGTCCCCTGGATCCCGGGGTTCATCGCATTTGGCGAGGGCGTCGTGGGTCCCCTGGTCCGCCCAGGCGTACCAGGCTGTTTGCGGTGTGCCGACACACGGCGGTTCATGGCGGGGCCGGATCGGCCGGAGATGTGGCTGCTGGAGCAGCAACGAATGGCTCAGGAGGGACCCCAGCGTGATGCGTGGGCATCTCGAACAGGGCTTCGGTACCTGGCTTACCTGTGCGTGGGCGAGGCGGAACGCCTGCTTGGCGAAACGTCGAGCCGGTTGGAAGGCGCCTTGTACTTGGTGAATCTGCGGACACTGCGGAATTCTCGTCATATCGTCGTGCCCGATCCGCTTTGTCCCACATGCGGGGGCGTGCCAGACGACGCGCCGAGGCCGGTGTCACTGGCGCCCACGCCCAAGATCAACGGCGGCTACCGTTCGCGCTCGCTGGACGAACTTGGCCCCTGTCTCGTGAAGGATTACCTGGACGGCCGAACCGGGCTTCTGAACGGACGGATGGACGATTTGTCGTCCCCGTTTGCTACGGTCGCCGTGAACTTACCGCTGCCGACTGCAGATGAGGGGACGGCGGGAAGAACCTTAACCTACCAGGAGAGTCTGTACACAGCGATTCTGGAGGGACTGGAGCGCCATTGCGGGTTATTCCCCCGTGGTGTTCGTCCGGTGGTGTTCGACAGCTACCGCAATCTCGGCCATCAGGCCCTCCATCCTGTCCGCGTCGGCCTCCATGCGCCAGAGCAGTATGCGAGGGACGATTTTCCCTTTCGACCGTTTGATCCGGATCGCGCCATGTCCTGGGTATGGGGCTACTCGTTTCTGCAGCAACGCCCCATCCTGGTGCCGGAGCGGCTGGCGTACTACAGCCTCGGTGGTGGCGACGGGTTCGTCTACGAGACGTCGAATGGCTGTGCAATCGGAGGAAGTCTGGTGGAGGCCATCTTTCACGGCATCCTCGAAGTGGTGGAGCGCGACGCGTTCTTGCTGACGTGGTACGCTCAGATGCCGCTTCCACGGCTCGACCTTCATTCCGCGTCCGACCCTGAGCTTCGCCTGATGGTCCACCGGTTCGAGGCGCTGACCGGCTATGACCTGCTGTTTTTTAACGCCACGATGGACAGCGGCATTCCGAGCGTGTGGGCCATTGCGAAGAACAGGCGTCGCGAAGGGGCCAACCTCACATGCGCTGCGGGTTCCCATGTCGATCCCGTGCGGGCCGTGAAAGGTGCCATTCACGAACTGGCCGGGACCATCGGCACCCTCGACGAGCGCCTTAAGGCGCGGCGCGAGGATGCGCGGCGCATGCTCCGTGATCCGTTTTCGGTGTGCTGCATGGAAGACCACTCTCTGCTCTACAGCTTGCCGGAAGCGGAGGAACGGTTTGCTTTCCTTTTGGCCGGAGACCGCCCGCTGCAATCGTTCGACGAAGCGTTTCCGCCGCGTGCACAGCACACCGATTTGGCACGCGATCTCGAGGACCTTTTGGAGGTGTTTGGCCGGCTGGGACTCGAGGTGATCGTCGTGGACCAGACTGCACCCGAATTGCAACGAAACGGCCTCTTCTGCGTGAAGGTGCTCATTCCGGGGATGCTGCCGATGACTTTCGGCTACCACTTGACACGTCTTGAGGGGCTGCATCGCGTGCTCAACGTTCCGTTCCATCTCGGCTATTCCCCGCGCCCACTCAAAGTCGCGGAGCTCAATCCGCACCCGCACCCGTTTCCTTGACCTTTATCTTTGGAGGGAGAAGCGTGAACCTGGAGGCATTCTTGCACGACCTGCACTTTGATGTCGACAAGGTCCGGCCGCCTGACTGGATGCCGGATTGGTCGGATGCGCCGTTACCTTACAAGTTGTACCGGGGCCTTCCCACGGTGCCTTTGTCGGCGGCCGTGCCGCTTACACTCGAGGCTGCACCCGCTGTACCAGCGACGCCGGATCTCACGCAAATCGGCCACTTTCTCTGGTATGTTTACGGCATTCATCGGTTGTCTCAGACCAGCCTGTCGCTTGAAGCTGCCGTGTCCGGAACCGGATCGGCGTATGTCCAGCGGCGATTCTTGCCCTCCGGCGGAGCGCTCTATCCCAGCGAGCTGTACGTATACCTCCGCCTCCCTGGCGTGCGCCGGGGCGTCTACCACTATGATGCGGCGCACCACCGACTCGTTCTGCTGCGCGAAGGATGCTTTGACAACTACCTGCGACGGGCCCTGGGAGACAGAGTCGACGTGACCGCCTGTTTCGGTACGGCATTTGTATCCACCGTATTCTGGAAGGGGTTCTTCAAATACGTTGACTTTGCCTACCGGTTGCAGGCCGTCGACAGCGGTGTGGCGGTGGGCCAGCTGCTGGAGGTCGCGCGGCGATTTGGGTTTTCGGCGGGCGTTTGTTTTCAATTCCTGGACCGAGCCGTCAATCATCTGCTCGGTTTGTCGGAGTCTGACGAGAGCGTGTATGCGGTGGTACCGTTGTCGGTGCAACCGGTGGCGAGTTGGGTTACGGGCCCTGCCGAAGAGCCGGGGGCCGTCTCCGATTCGGACTTGATGGACGAAGTGGACCCGGTTCATCACGACCATTCCCTTGGTTCATCGCGGGTGCTGGCCTGCCCCAGGATCGTGGCCATGAACCGGGCCTGTATGTTGAGTTCGACGCGAAAGTTTCCCCGCGTCGCCCAGATCATGCCCGTCCCAGCGTCAGAACGCACCGTCGCGCTGCCAGCCGGAGAGCGTTTGTCCTTCGACTTCGCGGCCGCCTGCAGGCGACGGTATTCCCCGGGTATCGACTTCGTCTTGCAAGCAGTCCAAGTTCAGCAGTTGGCCTCACTCCTCGCGGAGGCCGCAGCAGCCGCCGGCGATTGGAGGGATATCGATGGGGGATCCGGGCATGCCGACTCGGTGGAGCTGTATGTGTGCACCTACGCGGTGGACGGTGTTCCCGACGGTGCGTATCGCTATGACGCGAAAGCCCACTCACTCCAGGTGATCCAGCCGGGCGATCATCGTCCATACCTTCAGCGGGCCCTGTCCATGCCGAACGTGAATCTGTTACAGGTGCCGGTATGCGTGCACGTGGTCGGGCGGCGCGATCACCTCGTAGCGTCCCTCGGTTACCGCGGCTACCGCATTCAACAGATGCAAGCCGGCATCTTGCTGCACCGCCTGTTGCTTGTGGCGGCAGCGATGGGGTGGAACGGGCACCCCCTGCTCGGGTTCGAAGCCCCCATGTGCGACGACCTGTACGATCTGCCTGCGCGCGGTCAAACAACGCTTGTTCAGGTACCGATTGGCCCGCATCGTCCGGGACCGCGGTGGGAGGCAGGGCTCCACGGGTGAGGGTGTGACGAGGGTGTGACGAGGGTGTGACGAGGGTGTGACGTGGGGGAGGCCACCTGCAGGAAGGTAGGTGAATCCTCGTGATGTGTGCGGTGACTGTACCCGTATAGCTTCCACAAACAACAACTGTGATCCACTTTGGATAATGGTTAAAAGGCCCGTTCACGCGGGCCTTCCACTTTCGATTCTAAGGTTCGATTCTCGCGTGTCGCGCTTCTTGGTATACTAAAGCTCCCGTTTGTGCAATAGCGAATCTCTTTGTCCCGTCACTAGCTTTTATGTGAGCTTGATGGTGTCGGCTACCACAAATTTCAGTAGTGTCCGGTATGCTGTGTAAAAACGGGTGGCACCGCCTGACATAAAATGAGCCATCCGCCCCTCTTTTGGTAGAATGTGAGATTGGGAGATCCACATCACCAGGAGGGAAACGCAATGGCTCAATACCAGATTACCCTGAACAACGACACTTTGAAAGACCTCTTTCAAAGGGATCGGGGCGTAGCGAAGCTGGTCGAGCAAGTGTTGAATCGGGTACTGCAGGCGCAGGTGACGGAACAACTCAAGGCAGCACCGTATGAACGGACCGATGAGCGGCAGGGTTACCGAAACGGGACAGTCCCCCACACCCTTACCACCCGTGTGGGCCGTCTGATTCTCCGTGTGCCCCGGGTGCGAAATGGAGAGTTCTCTACCGAGCTGTTTGCTCGATACCAGCGGAGTGAACAGGCGCTGGTTCTGGCCCAGATGGAGATGGTGATCAACGGCGTCTCCACCCATAAGGTGGCCAAAATCACAGAGGAACTGTGCGGAACCGAGTTCTCCAAATCGACCGTGTCGGAGCTGTGCAAGCGCCTGGATCCCATTGTCCATGCGTGGAACAACCGGAGCCTGCGGGAACACCAGTATCCGTTTGTGTTCGTGGATGCTCTGGTGCTGCGTATCCGGGAGAATGACAGAGTGCGCGCCAGAGCAGCCATGATTGCCACTGGCCTAAACGAGGAGGGGTATCGGGAAGTCCTCGGCCTCATGCTTGGGGACAGCGAGTCGGAGGCGAGTTGGCGGGAGTTTTTCTCGTGGCTGAAAAGCCGAGATTTGCGGGGCGTCGACATTGTGGTTTCGGACAGCCATAGCGGACTGGTGAAGGCCTTGCAGACCGAATTCCAGGGTTGCACGTGGCAGAGGTGTCAAACGCATTTTATGAGAAACCTGCTCGACGCCACCCCGAAGGCTCTACAGGAGGAAGTCTACAAACGTGTACGCGCGATCCTGGATGCACCCGATATGAAGACGGCCCGGATGCTGAAAAATGACTTTGTCGAAGAATTTGCCGACAATGCGCCGAAGGCTGTACAGGTGCTGGAGGATGGGTTTGACGATGTGACAGCGGTTTTGGCCCTGCCTGATCGTTACCGCGAACGGCTGCGTACCACAAACGGAGTCGAGCGTTTGAACGAGGAAATTCGGCGGCGTGAGAGGGTAATACGGATCTTCCCGAACCGCGAGTCTCCGATCCGGCTTTTGGGTGCCCTGCTGATGCGGATTAACCCCTGCAGATTGAACACATACTCCCGATATTGAGCTCTTTCTCAGTTTTTCATCTGGCCTTTGCCCTCGTCTATAAATTGCCATCGGTCGTCGGCCCGTCAAGGGCCGCTGTCGCTGAACCTACGGTTCCCCTTGACCGCTCCTCCTCCC